>CAYYJR010000014.1:0-111124 GCA_964472305.1 uncultured bacterium | reverse complement strand
CCGACGACCTCTTGCATGCCATGCAAGCGCTCTCCCAACTGAGCTATGGCCCCACATCCACCTATAGCATAACGAATTTTTCCGGCGGTGTCAACGTGTTGCGCTGACATCGTGTGTCGCGACAAAACATCGCCGTGCCCCCCGCGGCGACTTTGTGGTGTCATGATAATCTGTTGCGATGGGCCTTCTCTAAATTGGTCAGAGTGCAGTATAATGTATGTGAGTAGGGAATAGGTTGATGATGGGTGCTGTCATGATACGTCCTGCGCGGGTAACCACCCGCAATAGCGTATACGACGCCGGTCATTATCGCACGGGAATAGCGGCGCGACGTTGTCGCCGATTGGTCTACGATGCTATTCGATAACGAAATCGATCAATTACTGACGCAAGCCGAGTCACTCCTGCAAGATCAGAAACCCGGAGAAGCGCTGGACATACTCGACCGCGCACGCACACTGGAACCCGGTCACGCCTGGACGCAGTTGTTCCGCGGGGTGGCACTGGGCCAGTTGGGCCGCACCGACGAGGCGATCGAACAGTTGCTGGCGGCAGCGGATGGCCACGCGGAGGACATCGACATTCAAGTCGATGCCGCCCGCCATTTGTCGCTGCTGGAACAGCACCAGGACGCGCTGATCTGCGCCAACCGCGCGGTAGGTTCCGACGGCGGTGATGCCGGAGCGCACGCCATTCGCGCCGAGGTATTGGAACATCTGGGACGCATCGCGGAAGCGCTACCCGACCGCGAGGCGGTCCTGCTGCTCGACGCGGACGATCCTGACAGCCGGTATTTCCTGGCCGTCGACCTCTGCGACCTTGGTCGCTTCGACGAAGCGTATCGGCATGCTGAGCCGTTGTTCGCCCAGTTTCCCGACGATCCGGATATCCTGCGACTGCACGGCGCGTGCCTGTCCTACCTGGATCGCCATCAGCAAGCGCTGAGCAAATGGGCCGAGTTAGAGCGTCTGGAGGGAGTCACGCCGAACCTGTTGCACAATCGCGCCAGCACGCTGGACGCGTTGGGCTTGCACGAAGAGGCGTTAGCCACGATCACCGAAGCCATCGCGCTGGAGCCGGACGTCGCCATCAACCACTACACCCGTGGCATGATCCACGAACATCGCGGCGACGACCAGGCCGCGCTGAACGACTACCTGACGGCACTCAGCTTCGACCATCAGCATCTGGACGCAGTGATTAATCTGGTCGAGTTGGCGGTGGCCGCCGACGCGGTGCCGGCGACGGCCGAGCGCCTGCGCGCGCTGGTCGTGCAGAACCCCACGTCAGCCAAGCTGCTCTACGCCCACGGCCGGCTGCAGATGGAACAAGGCGACCTGGCCCAGGCACAGCGCACGCTGGAAGAAGCGCTCTGCCGCGAGCCATCGCTGGGAATCTGCTGGTACACGTTATCCATGCTCTACGGCATTGCCGGCAAAGCCGAGGATGCGCTGCTCGCCGCCGACCGCGCTATGCTGGATTTCCCGGACGATCCGGGCATCTGGCTGAATCGCGGCCAGGCTTACGAACTGCTGCACCAGCAACACGAAGCCGTTGCCTGTTACGACCGCGCGGTGGAGGTGGCGCCAACCGAGAGCACACCCTGGTTCCACCTGGGCCGCGTATTGCTGTTGGACCTGGGGCGTCCGACCAGCGCGCGGGGTCCGCTGCGCGAGGCAGTGCGGCTGCAACCCGACCACGATGCGGCCATGTGGATGCTGGCGTTGTGTTACCTGCGCATGAATCAACCCGATGATGCGCTGCGCGAGACGCGCCAATTACTCGCGCATTACCCCAATCATCCCTGGGGACGCGTATTGAGTGCGATTAAGCACGTCCAGCGGGATGAGACCGAAGCGGCGCTGCTCGATCTGCGCGCGGCCGTCGCCCAGGGATACGAGATGCGCCTGCTCCAGGATGAGCCGCTGTTCGAACCGCTCTGGTCGGATCCCCGCTTCCAGCAGGCGTTCAGCGGACCGCGCGACCGCCGGGTCTGACGCACGACATACAACGAGGGGACAGGCGCCGTACCGAAGTCGGCAAGACGAGTTCGGCGACGGGGAGGACGGTTCATGAGACTGTTCAAACCCAATGTGCCACACATGAAGGCACAAAAGAACATTGACGGCCTGACGAAAGCACTCACTGATCGCGATGTCGAGATACGTGAAAGCGCGGCGCGTGCGCTGGGCGAGTTGTCCTATCCCCGCGTGGTGATGCCCCTGTGCGGCGCATTGCGCGATACCGAGTGGACGGTGCGACTGACGGCCATCGAAGCGCTGAGCCAGCTCAACGATCCGCGCTCCATCGAAGCTCTCGCCTCTGTCCTGAAGGACGAAAAACCCGCCGTGCACAAGGCGGCCATGGAAGTGCTGGTGAAATTCGGCACGCCGGCGGTCAATGCCGTCACCCGTGCCCTTACCGATAAAATCGCCATCGCCCGCCTGAACGCCGCGGTGGCACTGGGGAAAATCGGCGATAAAAATGCCACACCCGCGCTGATCAACGCACTCGGCGATACCGAGGCGCCCGTGCGCGAGGCCGTCGCCCACGCTCTCGGACTACTCGGTGACCAGCGGGCAATCGATCCCCTTAGCACCCTGCTGCAGGACGGCAATGCCCGCGTAGCCGACGCGGTCGCCCAGGCACTGCATAAGATCGGCCTGCCCACTGACCCCGCATCGCAAGCCCGCTTCGCCGTCGCCCGCAACGATTGGAACCGTGCGGTGGCGTTGGGAGCCGATGCCCTCGAGGCGCTGGTCGGCGCACTCAACAGCGAGTCATCGGACGTCCGGCGCAACGCGGCAAAGTCGCTGGGATTGATCGGCGACGCGCGCGCCGTTACCGCGCTGGTGAAGGCAATGCACGACGAGGAATGGTTCGTGCGTGAAGCGGCCGGTTGGTCGCTGGCGCACATCAAGGACCCACGCATTGTGAACGTGCTGTGCATGACGCTGAAAGACCAGTATGCCGGCGCCCGCGAAGCCGCCGCGAAGGCACTGGCCGAACTGGCCGATCCCCGCACCATCGCGGCGCTGATCGAGTCATTGAACGACGAAGAATACTACGTAGGTGAGTCCGCGGTGGTGGCATTGGCCAATATCGGTCCCGTCGCCGCGCCGCCGCTCATCGCCGCCATCAAGGACAGCAGTTCCGGCGTGCGCGTCGCCATCTCGACGGCCCTGGAGAAGATCGGCGTACCCGATGACCCCGTCTCGCAGGCCTGGTTCGCCGTGGTGCACGGCGATTGGGCGCGTGCCATCGAATTGGGCGACATTGCAGTCGAGCCACTAATTTCCGCGTTGCGCGACGACGATCACCGTGTGCGACGTGCCGCCGCGGAAACGCTGGGACAGATTGGCCAGATCGGCGCGGTGCGCGCGGTGGAGCCGTTGTGCGCCGCGTTGCGCGACCGCAAGCCGGACGTGCGCAAGTCTATTGCCGACGTGCTGGTGAAGATCGGTCAGCCCGCCGTTGATCCGCTCATTTATGCGCTCAACGACATCGAATGGTCGGCGCGCGAAGCGGCGGCCTGGACGCTGGGCCAGATCAAGGATCCCTGGTCCATCGGCCCGCTGTGTGACGCTATGCAGGACCCGCGCCCCGAAGTGATGGAGGCAGCGGCGGACGCCTTGCATAATATTGGATTGCCCGAGGATCCGGAAGCCAATGCCTGGTACGCGGTGGCGAAAAAGGATTGGGCGCGCGCGTCGGCGCTGGGCAGCCTGGCGGTTGAGCCGTTGTGCCATGCGCTCCGGAATGGAAATGCCGATATTCGCTGGGGCGCCGCGCGCGCGCTGGCTAATATCGGCGATCCGCATGCCGCGGATACACTGCGCACCGCCTTGCGCGACGATGAAGCCTACGTGCGCGAAGCAGCGGCCGACGCGCTGGCACGCATGGCACTGCCCGGATCGGATGAGGAGACGGCGTCAGCGACAGACGAATCGTCGACAGAGCTGCGGCCACTCGGTGGATGAGCACCGTGCGACCCGGCGCAGTAGGACGCTGCCGTACGACACACGTGCGGGCAGCACCGTATATGACACATAGTGCCTATGGAACTGACTGCGGGACGACGTTTAATACGGTTGTTCAAACCCAATGTCAAAAAGATGCAGGCGCAAAAGAATGTCAACGGCCTGCTCAAGACATTGGAGGATCGTGATGCCGAAGTGCGCGAGGAAGCGGCTCGCGCACTCGGTGAGTTGCGTTTTCCCCGTGCGGTGATGCCGCTCTGCCGAACATTGAAGGACAGCGAGTGGACGGTACGCCTGACCGCCGTCGACGCGCTGGGCCAGTTTAACGACGTACGCTCCATCGAGCCGCTGGTCGATACGCTGAAAGACGAAAAACCTGCCGTACACCAGGCCGCCGCCGAGGTGCTGGTGAAATGCGGAGATCGCGCCGTCAACTCCCTCACCCGCGCCCTGACCGATCAACAACTCAGTGCACGCCGGACGGCGGCGTGGGCGCTCGGACAGATCGGAGAACGACGCTCGGTCCCCGCGCTCATCGCCATCCTCGACGACCCGGAACCCGCCGTGCGCGAAACCGCGGCGCTGACACTCGGTCAATTGAAGGACAAACGCGCCATCGAACCACTCTGCGCGCTGCTGCGCGATTCCCATGCTCACATCACCCAGGCCGCGCTGCACGCGCTGCAGGAGATCGGACTCCCCACCAACCCCGGCTTTCAGGCGCTCTACGCGGTGGCGCGCAAGGACTGGAGCAGCGCGGTGGCGCTGGGCAGCGATGCCGTGGACGCGCTGGTCGACGCATTGAGCGATCCCGATGATGATGTGCGCCGCGACGCGGCGCGTTCGCTGGGCATGATCCCCGACTCGCGTGTGGTCGAACCGCTGATTCGCTCCCTGCAGGATGAACGCTGGTACGTGCGTGAAGCTGCCGCCTGGTCATTGGGACGCAGCAAAGATCCGGCGATCGTCGACCAACTTATCGCCGCGCTCAAGGACCATAGCGCCGGCACGCGCGAAGCCGCGGCCAAGGCGTTGGGCGATATTGCGGACCCCCGCGCCGTGCTGCCGTTGATTCAGGTTTTCAGCACCGACGATTATCACTTGAAAGAAGACGAGTATTACGTCGTGGAGGCTGCGGTGGAAGCACTGGCGCAGATCGGACAGGTTGCGCTGGAGCCGTTGCTGGCTGCCTTCAAAACCAGCAATCCGGCGGCGCGCCATGATATTGCGGTGGCATTGGATAAAATCGGCGTGCCGGAAGATGATCCGGTGGCACAGGCCTGGCACGCCGTGATGAAAGGCAACTGGTCGCAGGCGATCCATATGGGCGAGGTGGCCATCGAGCCGTTGATCGCGGCGTTGAAGGATGTCGACCACCGTGTGCGGCGCTCCGCCGCCGAAGCGCTGGCGCAGCTCGCCCCGGTGCGTGCCGTCACCCCGTTGTGCGAAACGTTGCGTGATCGCAAGGAGGATGTCCGCCGCGCCGCTGCCAACGCGCTGGTGCAGATCGGCGCTCCGGCGTTGATTTCAGTGCACTTTACCATGAACGACGACGAGTGGACGGCGCGCCAGGGAGCGGCGTGGGTGTTGGCCAGTATCGGCGATCGCTGGTCACTCGCTCCGCTGTGCGAGGCATTGCACGATGACAACTTCGAGGTGGCACAAGCCGCCGCGGAGGCGCTGGATCACGTCGGGATGCCCGACGATCCCACGATCATCGGTTGGTACGCGGTGGCGAAACGTGACTGGGCGCTGGCCACACGTCAGGGGAAACGCGCGGTGGCACCGCTAAGCCGGGCATTGATGAATGAAAATGCCGACGTGCGCTGGGCCGCCGCCCGCGCGTTGGGCCGCATCAGCGACCCCGACGCCGCTGACGCCTTGCGCGCTGTACTGCGCGATGAGGAAGCCTACGTGCGTGAAGCCGCTGCCGACGCGCTCGCTCGCATGCACCTGCCAGCCACCCCGCCGGAGCCCGCATCAGATGCTCCCGCGCCGGAAACTACCCCACCGAGCGACTGATTTCCCACGTCGCAAACGCAGATACGTGGCTTCGCAAAGCCTTGTCTTCCTACCGTTTTGAAGAGCACTCGTGTGCAATACATCCGGCACAGCGATCGAATACCGTGACAGCTTTGTTAGCGAGCAGGGGGAAATAATGATTGATATTGCGGTTGTGATGCCAGTATATAACGAAGAAGCATGCATTATCGATGTGGTATCTTCCTGGCATCACACCCTTTCACAACTTGGGATCTCGTTCCGTATCGTGGTGTTGAATGATGGATCGAAAGACAATACGATGGATCGGTTACAATTCTTCGCCGACAATGCGCAAATTGAAATCATCGATAAACCGAATTCCGGGCATGGTCCGACGATACTCGAGGGATATCGGCGTGTCGTCGAAAGCGTTGACTGGGTCTTTCAATGTGATAGCGATGATGAGATGAAGGCGGAATTCTTTCCCGATCTTTGGCAGCACCGCGAGGAATACGACATACTCTTCGGATATCGCGCCGATCGTCAGCAGGACCTGGGCCGCAAGCTCATCAGCGCCTGTTCACGCCTGACCGTCAAGGCTTTCTTTGGTCCGGGAGTTATCGATGTCAATACACCCTATCGATTGATGAGAGCACCCCTCTTACAAATCATCCTCACACAGATTCCGGCAGACACGTTTGCTCCGAACGTGATCATCGCCGGCACATTCGCCAAGGCTCACGCTCGTATCTATAATCAACCGATCCCGCATGAGAACCGGAAAACGGGCACGGCATCCATCATCAAGTGGAAGTTAGTGCGCGCGGCGTTCCGCTCGTTCTGGCAGACGGTGCGGTGCCGGCCGACACTCACGCTCAAACCGATGAAGGGTTGTGCCGATGTTAACCGGTAAGCAGCGCACAACGCACACCATCATACATGTCGCCACGTTGATGCTCAAGCTCGGTGTCGCCGCGTTGTTGATCGGATGGCTCTTCTCGCAACGCCGTATTACGCTGTCACTTTTTATGCAATTGCACCCGACAGCGCAGACGATTGCGCTCTTCTGCGCCGTAGCCGGCGCGGTGTGTCTCGGCATACTCTGCATGGGTTGGCGATTTGAACAGTTACTGCGGTGCGTGGGTTTTTCCATCTCGTATCGTGAGGCGCTCGGATTAACCTTCATCGGATCATTCACCGGCGCGGTACTGCCGGGATTACTCGGCGGCGATGTGGTGAAAGCCATTTACCTCTGCCGGCGTTCGACCCATCAACGGTCGGAAGCATTGACTGCCATTATGGTCGATCGCGTCATTGGATTATATGCGCTGATGTCCCTTGCCGTGCTGGCACTCCCTCTCGCTGGCCTCTGGCATTGCACCAGACTGGACCGGCATATTCAACTGATATTGCTGACCCTGTGGGGGGGAGTGACATTAGGCGGTCTCATACTCACCAGTTGCCGTTGGACACGCGTGCCGGTTTATCAACGACTTCACTCCTGCCTGCCACAGACCTTGCGCAATCTGACTCAGGCATTGGTTGCCTATTGCGCGACGCCCCGACTGCTTATCGCATCGCTCCTCCTCTCCATGCTCAATCACCTGCTGGTCGTGATTAGCTTCTGGATCGTAGGCGTCATCATCGGTGATTCCCTTTCATTAATGGGACATCTGGTCATCAATCCACTGGCGATGTTGCTTAACGCCATCCCGCTGGCACCCGGTGGTGTCGGCATCACTGAGAGCGGCTTTTCGCTGCTGTTCGAACATGCCGGTTCGCCGAATGGCGCTACGATCGGACTGCTCGGACGGATCATCCAATACGTGGTTTTTACCCTCGGCGGCATTCCCGCGCTACTCCTGCTGAAAATCCGGAGGATATCCGCGGAGACCGCCGAAACGATTCCACGGATAGCAGAGGGAGCAACGGTATGACAACGAAGCGTGAGGGACCGATTATTATCCTTGGCGGCGGCCCGACCGGACTGGGAGCCGCCTACCAATTACACTCGGCGGGTTACGACGACTGGTTGCTGCTGGAACGCGATGAGTGCGTCGGTGGATTATCGCGTAGTTTTCTTGATGATCACGGGTTTACCTGGGATATCGGCGGACACGTCATGTTCTCCCATTATGGCCTGTTCACGCGACTGATGACGGATCTTTTCGGGAATGCCGGCTGGTTCGAACATGAGCGTGAAAGCTGGGTGCGCATTTGTGAAACCTGGGTGCCATACCCGTTTCAATTGAATTTACGCTATTTGCCGCCCGCGCAGTGTGCGGAGTGTCTCTCCGGCCTTATTACCGCGGCGCTCAACGCCCATCCACGCGGTTACCGGGATTTTGACGATTTCATCGTCCGGACATTCGGTGAGGGTATCGCCGATCTCTTCATGCGTCCCTATAATGCAAAAGTCTGGGCGCATCGTCCTGATGAGCTGGATGTCGGTTGGATCGGTGAGCGTGTGGCGGTTTCCGACCCGGTGCCTGTCGCCCGCAACATTATCCTTGGTATCGATGATGTGGCCTGGGGACCTAACAACCGCTTCCGTTTTCCAAAACACGGCGGGACGGGAGCGATCTGGACGGCCATGGCACAGCACCTGCCGGCAGAGCGCTTAAAACTGGAATGTGCTGCCGTCGCCGTTGATATCGACAACAAAGTCGTTCGCTGTGCGGACGGCAGTTCACGGCGCTATGCAACCCTCATTTCCACGCTGCCACTCACCGAGTTTGCGAAACTCACCGGCAACCAGGAGTGGATCGAAGAAACGGCGAAACTCAACTATTCCGCGACACATGTGGTCGGCATTGGTTTGCAGGGACAACCCGCGGCAGACCTGCGCACAAAGTGCTGGATGTATTATCCCGAATCGACTGCACCGTTTTATCGAGTCACGCACTTCAGCCGCTACAGTCCGTACAACGTTGTCGACCATGCAAGGCAATGGTCACTCATGGCAGAAGTCTCTGAATCGAGTCATCATCCGGTCGATGCGACAGCGGTGACGGATGAAGTGATTCAGGGCTTGAAGGCGACGGGGACGATAGACAGAGCACAACAGATAACGCACACGTGGCATCATCGTGTCGAGTATGGCTATCCAACGCCAACACGCAACCGTAATGCCGTGTTGCAACGATTGCTCCCCGCACTGTATGCGCGCGATATCCTTTCACGGGGACGTTTCGGCGCGTGGCAGTATGAAGTGGGAAATATGGACCATGCGTTTATGCAGGGGTTCGAGGCCGCGAACCATGTGTTATATGGCATGCCCGAGGTAACCGTGTGGCACCCCGCGGTAATCAACCGGCCACATCCGGTGTTGGGGTGGGACCTGTATCGCTGAACGATGTCTTGCGCGCCAACGGATATTCGCCGAAAATGGAGGGCACGATGTTTCCTGGAACAACGCGGTGCGAACGAGCGGAAGATGGACGGGGCGAATACAGGGCACATGGGTATGAACAAATTCTCCCCTACGCCGTGATGGCTTTGTGGCTAACGGTTATTGTCATTACCTTTTGTCCCGCATCGCATCTACCCTACCCGGATTCAGGGGTATTTCTCTATATCGGCGAACAAATTCTGCATCATCGCCTACCCTACGTCGATATCTTTGATCATAAAGGGCCGGTGATATTCTATCTGAATGCACTGGGTTTATTGATCGGGCATGGCTCGGTATGGGGCGTTTGGATTATCGAAGTCGTCAGTCTGTTCAGTGCAACATACCTGGGATATCGCGTAATCCATGCTCTTTTTGGCGTGTTCGCGGCGTTTTGGGCGTCATTGCTGTGGCTGATTAGCCTGTTATATGTTATCGAAGGGGGTAATCTCACGGAAGAATACGCGCTGGCGCTGCAATTCTTGTGTTTATATATACTGCTTCAATTTCAACAGAAAAAATCCTCAATCTGGCAAGCGGTGTTAATCGGTATGGCAACCGGCATGCTCTTTCTGCTGCGTGCGAATTTAATTGGCATCCCACTGGCAATATTTCTTTATGCCACGGGGAAATTCTTCCTCACACATGACACGAAATTTCGCAAACTCATTGCGGGAATCGTTTGCGGGGTGTTGTTGGTCGCCGTGATCGTCCTTGGCTATTTCGGATACCGGCATGCGCTCGCACATTTTTGGGAATGTGCGTTTATGTATAACTATTCATATATCCATACTGCTGCCATTCAGAAAGTGAGAGCGCTCATATCGGGCTTGACACTGCTGCCATTGATTCCTTCATTATCGATCGGTAGCTGGTGTATCGTGATGTATCTGAAATGTACTCGACGCTTGCCACCTGCGTACTCCTCCCCGATCATCAGTGTTTGCCTGCTTGCTCTTCCGCTCGAATTGTACTTGTCATCAACATCGGGACGTTTGTACAAGCATTACAACATGGTGTGGCTTCCGACGATGACGGTATTCACCGGCCTTTGCGCCAATATCGTCTACACGCGGTTGGTTGACCGCTGCGGACTCGCGAAATCACCGGCTGCATCACGCGGTAAACGTGCGATACTTATCAGTGCCATGATACTTCTGTCGTTACTCCCAATTTATACCCCAATTCTACTCAACACATTTTCGACCATAACACAACTGATGCGTCATGCGTTCACTGTACCTGCAAACAGCGTGGCGCAAGCCATTACGAAATATACCGGCGAGCATGATCAAGTTCTTATTCTGGGCGGATCATATGCGGGCATCAACTACCTTGCACACCGGCAATCACCAACACGTTTTGTCTATCAGGTACCGTTATACGATGTGATGATCAGACAGCGGTATGTGCGTGAATTTATTACCGACGTCATGACGAAGACACCGCGACTTATAGTAGAATCACCTGAAGTACTGTCGGAATCAAGCAAGTATTGGGCTATTCCCGGTATGTCGCTATTACACACATTCATTGAGACGAACTACCACGTAATACAAATAGTCACTGAGAATACTCTCGAATGGAAAATACTCGTGCGGAATATCCCGTAACGAATACCGGTGGTGAATCGTTGCGCACCCTGCGGCGGTAAGGGAGACGATAGTCGTGGTTAAACATGAAAGGATAGCCGTGGCAAAACCTTGACCACCCCCGCCGGGGTTTCGCTACGGCTTGCCCGGTGCAAGAGCGTTCCCCGGCGCAGCAACGAGCCAACTCAACCGCCGCGTCTTCACGTCTTCGGGCCGATCACACGCACCGCTCCGCTCTTGCCGCCCCACCCCATTTACTTGCCCTTTCACAAAGGCTGTGCTATCATGCGACCGCTTTAATGCCGGCGCCGCTATGCGAGGATTATTCACCGAAAAAATACTCGCCCGCACAGTCGTTTTCTTGCTGCTCACGGAGTTCCTGTGGGGGTTGGGGAACTACTTCGTGCTGATGTCCACCACCATTCCCGCATACCTGCAGGGATTGGGGGCATCGCCGTTCGTCATTGGCGTGATGGCCACCGCCATGGGAGCGTTGATGGTGATCCCGCAGTTTTTTGGCCGCACCGTCATCGAACGCTTTCCCCGGCGCAAACAGGCGATAATCGTTCTTCACCTGCTCTATATTGCCACGTACCTGGCTATCCCCTTCCTCGACCGCCTGCTGGGCGCGCGCTATCCCGGCAGGCTCATCGCCGTCGTAATCGTCCTGTTGGGTTTCTCACAGCTCATTATGGGGCTGGTGGTGCCGGTGTGGATCGATATGGTGGCGCAGGTGGTGCCGACACGGCTGCGCGGCATCTACTTCGGCCTGGGGGCCGCGTGTTTCGCCGGCGGCGGCATCCTGGGCGGCCTGGGGCTGCAACAGGCACAGCGCTGGCTCGGGCCTGATGCACTGCGCGATGCCTTCTGTCTTGCCGGCGCGTGCTTCGTGGCATCCATGGTCGCCTTCTCGCTGGCGCCAGTGCCGCCATCGGCCTTTGCGCATCCCCCGGCGCCTCCGCTGCTCACGCGGCTGCGTGCCATGGTGCAGGCGTGCCACCCGCGCACGACCTTCGGCCGACTGGTACTCAGCTACACCGTGTTTACGCTCGCCGCGGCGATTATCCCGTTCCTGATTACCTATGCACTGGCCCCGACCGGATTGCACTATCCGCGGGAGATCGTCGGCCGCATCACCCTCTGGCAGGCGCTGGGCGGCGCCGTAGGCGGGCTGTGCCTCGGAGTGCTGGTCGATCGTCTGGGATCACGACTGCCGTGGGTGCTCATCATCGCCTTGCTGCCGGCCATCGTGCTGCTCTACCCCTTCGGCGGATGGCAGCCGGCATGGTTCACCCCACGGTTGGGGAACCTGCCCCCGCTGATGCTGCCGCCGCCGCTGCTCTTCATCCCCTCGCTGTTCGCCGGCATACTCAATACACAGTGGTCGGTTTTTATGCCGGCAGTGCTGGACTTATCGCCGTCCGGCGATAAAAGCACCTTCATTGCCACCGCCAACATGGCCAGCCTGCTGCCCGTACTGCTCGGACCGCTGGCCATCGGCGGGCTCATCGAGCGCGCCGGCTTCCCCACCGCCTTCGTCACCGCCGGCGTCATCAGCCTCGCCGCCCTTGCCATTGCCCTCACCCTGCGCCACCACGTCCGCACCCCGCACGCCCCCCGCACATAATCAACCCACGCGGCTTGACAACCCTCCCCTGATTTTTTATACTAATACCCGCGTGGATCGTTAGCTCAGCTGGTAGAGCAGGGGACTCTTAATCCCAAGGTCGCTGGTTCGAATCCAGCACGATCCACCACTTTTAGCCTCAAAATCACCACTTTTCACGCTCCGTGCTATCCGTGTTTTATCGCGTTGTATTTAGTTTTTAATCCCTATGTGTCAACAAAAGTGTCAATAACGTATCTTCTTTGGGCGTCCGGTCTGTCGAGTCGTAAAACTATTGTGCAAAATACTCCCACCCGACTCCCGCCCATGGTGGCTGTCATGCACATGACCAATGAATAGACGGGTTCGGCACAGTGGTTTTCGATACGATCCTGCCGTGTCATCAGCGGATAAGCCTTCCCGCTGGTCGGCTTTGGTACGCAAATTGACAGGCACCCCTGTTTTTCGTTACTATACCAGTGATATTTTCCGCGACAGTCCTGCTGTGCGCTGCCAGCCATCACGGGAAACAATCTCATTCATCATGGTCAACGCTCCAACGTAGAGACAAAGAACGCTGACGCAACGCCGGAACCATCCGCGGTGATGCACCGCTCCCGGCGCATCACCCATTTGTCTCGTCGTAACCCCCTCGGGTTGTGATCCGTTGAGGCGCGGGAGATTCGCATCTGCGCCGATCTCATTGGAGTGTTCGCACCATGTCTCTTTCGCACGAAATCGCACGTCGACGCACTTTTGCCATTGTCTCGCACCCGGACGCCGGGAAAACCACGCTCACCGAGAAGTTTCTGCTCTACGGCGGGGCCGTGCAACTCGCCGGCTCGATCACCGCGCGCGCGGATCAGCGCGCCACCACGTCCGACTGGATGGACCTGGAACGCCAGCGCGGCATCTCGATTTCCTCGACCGTGCTGCAATTCGACTACCGGGGCTATCGCATCAATCTGCTCGATACTCCCGGTCATAAGGACTTCTCCGAGGACACGTATCGCGTGCTGACCGCCGTCGATGCCGCCGTCATGGTGATCGACGCCGGCAAAGGCATCGAGGATCAAACGCGCAAACTCTTCGAAGTCTGCCGGCGGCGCGGCGTGCCCATCTTCACCTTCATCAACAAATTGGACCGTCCGACCCGCAACCCGCTGGAACTGGTGGACGAATTGGAATCCGTGCTCGGTATCGGCGCGTATCCGATGAACTGGCCCCTCGGGACAGGCATCACCTTTAAGGGAGTCTGGGAGCGGCAGACGCGACTCGCCCACCTCTTCGAGCGCACGCCGAAAGGCGCCTATCGTGCGCCGGTTGCCACCAGTGGCCTGGAGGACGCCTTCGTCCGCGAGCAGCTTGATGATGAGACGTACCGCACGGTCTGCGAAGAGGTGGAAATGCTGGAGCAAATGGGCGCGGCTTTCGATCCGGCGACGGTGCTGACCGGACAGGTCACGCCGGTCTACTTCGGCAGCGCCCTCAACAACTTCGGCGTGCAGTTGCTGCTCGACGGTTTTCTGCAGTATTCGGCGCCCCCGGCGCCGCGACGCTGTCAGGACGGGGAGGTCGCGCCCGAACGCGGGGAGTTTTCCGGCTTCGTCTTCAAAATACAGGCGAACATGGATCCGAAGCACCGTGACCGCGTGGCGTTTGTGCGGGTTGTTTCCGGCAAATTCACGCGGGACATGACCGTAGTGCACGCGAATACTGGCAAAAAGGTTCGCCTGGCCAATGCCCAGAAGCTTTTTGGCCGTGATCGAGAAACCGTGAACGAGGCGTACCCCGGTGACGTGGTCGGCCTGGTGAGCAACGCCCAATTCGCCATCGGCGACACGCTGACGGAAGATCCCGCGATCCTCTACCGGGAAATCCCGCGCTTCACACCCGAGTGCTTCACCTATCTGCTGAATCCGCAGCCGTCGAATTACAAGCGGTTTCGCGATGGGCTGGAGCAATTACTGCAGGAAGGCGTCGTCCAATCGTTCACGCCGACGAAATCGACCACGACGATGCCCCTCCTCGCCGCGGTTGGCCCGCTGCAATTCGAAATCGTGCAATATCGGCTGGAGAGCGAATACGGGGCACCCTCACATCTGGAAGCTGCCCCGTGGACGATCGTGCGCTGGTATCGCCCCCGCGATGGATACGCGGCAACGCTCAAGTTAATCAGCGGCGTGATCGAGGCGGAAGATCGCTTCGGGCAGCAGGTGCTGCTCTTCCCGAACGAATGGCGGCTGCGCTACTTCACCGATGATCATCCTCATCTCCAGTTGAGTGCATTGCCGTTCGGCGATGCGACCGTGGAGAGCGCGTATTGAATCGCATACGGAGTGCCGGCGGCGTACCCCCTGGTCCGCCGGTGCATCGGCGCGATCACACGGGACCCGTTGCATCACTGCTCCCGCCCGTGGGTGCGGGCCGCGACCGATCATGGACGGCGGGCAATGTCCCGCAGGAGACGACACATGACTGAGTCCACTGGACAGACCAATGGTTACACGCCCGATCTCGCGGCGCTCCGCTTCATCCCGCTGGGGGGCATCGGCGAAATCGGCAAGAATATGTTCGCATACGAATACGACGGGCAGATCCTCGTCGTCGATTGCGGCATGCTATTCCCCGAGGAAGAGATGCTCGGCGTGGACCTGGTCATCCCGGACATCACCTATCTGTTGGAGCATGCCGACCGCGTACTCGGGATTGTGCTCACCCACGGCCATGAGGATCACATCGGCGCCTTACCCTGGGTGCTCAACGAATTGCCGGTACCGGTGTGGGGGACGAAGTTTACCCTCGGCCTGGTGCGCAAAAAGCTTGCGGAGCATACCTATTTGCCGCCGGTGACGCTCAACGAGATCGATCCCGATGGCGCGGTGACGCTTGGACCGTTTTCCCTGTCCTTTTTCCGGGTTGCCCACAGTATTATTGACGGCGTCGGACTGGTGATCGATTCACCGGCAGGGCGCGTCATCCACACCGGCGACTTCAAGTTCGAACACAGCCCGCTGCTCGGTGCTGCCACCGACCTCAAGCGCCTCGCCGCCGCCACCGCGAGCCCCGTCCTTGCGCTGGTGTGCGACGTGACCAATGCCGGGGAGGCCGGTTGGGTGCCGTCGGAACTCATGGTTGCCCAGTCCCTCGACCTGTTGATGGCCGAAGCCGATGGGCTGGTGGTCATTTCGTCGTTTGCCTCGAATATCGCCCGCATGCAGGAGGTGCTGAACGTCTCGGACCTGTATGAGCGGAAAGTCGTGGTGATGGGGCGCAGCATGCGCGCCAACCTGGAGGTCGCGCGCGAACTGGGATTCTTGAAAGTGCCGTCGGACGACTTGCTTATCGAACCGCAGGAGATCAGCCAGTATCCCCGCGACGGCGTGACCGTCCTCGCTACCGGGAGCCAGGGTGAACCGATGGCCGCGCTCCGGTTGATGTCCACCGGCGAACAGAAATATATCAAGCTGACGGAAGGCGACCTGGTCGTGCTCTCTGCAAGCCCCATTCCCGGCAACGAAGCGGCGGTTTATCGGATGATCAACCAGTTATGCAAACAAGGCGCCCGCGTCGTCTTCGGCTCGGAAGATCGTTTACATGTCTCCGGCCATGCGAAAGAGGAAGAGTTGAAGTTGATGCTTTCTCTCACCGGACCGGCTATTGCCATTCCCGTGCATGGCGAATACCGCCACCTGGTCAGCTACCAGGCGCTGGCGCAGCATCTGCACTATGACCGGACGCGCGTGCCGATTCTTCACTCCGGGGATGTCTACGAAATGGCGCAGGGGCGCGGGCAGGTGATCGGCCACGTGCCGGCGGGTCGCGTGATGATCGACGGCCTGGGCGTTGGCGACATTGGCGCCGCGGTGTTGCGTGACCGCAAGCACCTGTCGGAAGACGGTATGCTGGTGGCGATTGTCGCCATCGACGCGGATACCGGGGAGATCCTCTCCGGTCCGGACCTGGTCACCCGCGGCTTCGTCTACCTTGAACATGCGGAAGCCCTCATCGAGGAAGCGAAAGACGTCGTCCGCGCGACGATCACGCACATGTCTCCCGTCGGCAGCACCGATCTCGAGAGCGTCAAATCGTCGATCCGCTCCACCTTGAGTCGTTTCATCACCGAAAAAACCCGGCGACGCCCGATGATCCTGCCGGTGATTATTGAAGTCTAGCGCGATACGCCGAAATGAGCTACCGCGTGTGGCACCCCATCGTGTATTGCCAGCGGGATCGCAGGAACAATGCAGAACCGCATTACCCCATGTGAAGTCAGAGCACCATGCTTTTCCGTTCAGGAAGCAGTATCTGACGCCGGTTGAACAATGAGTCGCGCCCATGACATGCGCTGACGCTGACTGCTGGCAAGATAAGGGATGCGGAGGGGCGGAGATGGCACTGACGATCGACAGCATGGTGACGCTGAACAACGGGATGACAATGCCGATGTTGGGCTTTGGGACATGGCAGGTGCCGGAGAGTCCGGTAGGCGAACAAGCAGTGGCGACAGCGCTGGAGGTGGGCTACCGGCTCATCGACACCGCGGCAGCCTATGGCAATGAGCAGAGCGTGGGCGCGGCGGTGGCGGCGAGTGGGGTGGACCGGCACGCGGTATTCATCACCTCCAAAGTGTGGGGCAACGCGCACGGGATGACGGATACCTCGACCGCCTGCCGCGCGAGCCTGCGGCGACTGGGGATGAACTACCTCGATCTCTACCTCATTCACTGGCCGACGCCGAGGTGGCCGGATATCTGGCGCGCCATGCTCGACCTGCAGCAGGCGGGATTGTGCCGCGCCATCGGGGTCAGCAACTTCGGGATCGACCTGCTGGAGGCACTGCGCGCCATCTCACCCGTACCGCCGGCAGTGAACCAGGTGCCGTTCAGCCCATCGAAACTACAGCCGGAGCTGCGTGCCTACTGCCGCGACCACGACATCGCCTTCGAAGGCTACAGCCCGTTGCAAGGCAGCAACCTGCGCGACCCGCGCCTGCGGGAGATCGCCCGTCGCCACGGCAAGTCGCCGGCACAGGTGATTATCCGCTGGTCGCTGCAGCATGACGCCATTACCATCCCGAAATCCACCCACCGCGAACGCATTCGCGAAAACGCCGCAGTGTTCGACTTCAACCTGGACGAGCAAGAGATGAATATAATCGATGGAACGGGGTGATGATTCGACGCCTGCGGCGAATGCCCCTGTGCGACGAACTCGCTTATCCCCCGACCACTTCCATGGCGATCTCCGCCCAGCGCCACAGGCGTTGGGGTTGGTAGGCGACGGTGCTGATGTCCTTGAAGATGAGTTCCAACGGGCAGCCGTGGCGGGCGCAGATATCCACGGTGGTTTGCAGGTGCTCGCGGGCGGCGGCTTCGTTGAACTCAGGCCAGGCCAGCAGGGCGGGGTTGGGTTTGCGGGAATACACGTAATCCCCCTTGATCTCCGCGGCGCCAAGCTCTTCGTCCACCCAGGGGCTCATGGAGATTTTACGCACGTTGGGGATTTTGCGCACCTGCGCCATTTTGCGATCCAGCGGATCGCAGCAGCCGTAATAGACCAGGCCGAAGCGCCGGAAGAGCGGCATGCACGGATCGATTTCGAATTCGTCGAACATCGCCGGCGACACCGTGGAGAACATCTGCGCCAGCCCGAACATCCAGATATCCCGCGTGCGCGGACGACGCGGGTCGAAACCCGGCGCGGGCAGTTCGTCGGTATAGGCGCCAGTGCAATGGATCCATGACTGGGAGTGACACAGCAGTCCCTGGTCCTCCATTTGATCGAGCATGCGCATATACCCGTCAACGATTCGGCGCACCAACTCGGCCATATACTCCGGCCGATCGACCAGGGTGTAGAGCGCGCCTTCCACGCTCATCCAGAAGCTGATCGGGTCCCATACCGACAAGTAGGGATCGTAACCATACTCGACCACGTCCAGCATGCCGTCAAACAATGCGTGTGCCACCTTCATCCGGCGGGCGGTCTCGGCGGCGTCATGCGAGATGCGTGGGGTTTGGATCTTATCGAGGTCGGCATCGGTGACAAACTGGTTCGTAAAACTGTGCCCGACAACGCTGTTGGTGGGATCGCCCACCGCGATCGTCTCTTTCACTCCTACCCCGAAGCCGGTGTTGTGGATGGCCTTGGGCACCAGCATGAACGGTTCGACCACCATATCCACCGGGAAGTGCCGCCACTGGTAGAGGATTTTGCGCAACTGATCCTCATACTGGCGGCATTCGGCATCCTCGCAGGTGAGGGTCAACTCGTCATCCACGTTCATCTCGTTCCAGCACACCTGGTCCATCGTCACCATAGGTCGCACGGGATGCAGTCCGTTCAGCCGGCGCCACAGCGTGCGCTTTTGCTCCTGCACGGGCAGCGCGGCGATCTCCGCGACTTCGCCGGCCAAGCGTCGGATGATATGCGTATCATGGGCAGTTATCATGGGTGATACCTCTTCAAGAGCCTGACCACCATTATAGCGGTCATCACCACAAGTGAACAGCGGATACTTGCCTTTTGTGCGAGCAGACCATGGGATGTATCCATCCGGATGATACAGTGATACGGATTGTGCTCGGTCCGTTGGTTGAGTAGCGACAGGATGTCCGTCGCGAAACCACCGCATCCCCACGTTTGGCGTTGCCTACCCACCGGACCGGGCACTCACTGTGGCAGACCAAACAACGGGCAACGCAATCCGTATACGCAGGTTATGCGGCACGGGAAGGCCGATGGGATGGCGCGTCGTGCATCGGGGAAGCGCGGAGAAGCGGAAGCGGGTGGGCCTTGCGGCCAGCCAACCGGTACATTACCCGCCGCGAGGGAAGCGCCGACAGTGTCTCATCTCCGTTAAATGCTGTATGTCAGCGCCGGTGACGAGATTTTATCGCGCTGTCGCTCGACAAGGTTCGCGAGTGAGATGCTCTGAAACACGTGCTGCAGCGCGTGGGTGGCTTCGTTCCAGATATCGTGCAGCGCACAGGTTTCCGGTTGTCCGCAACACCCCACGCCGGTGGGGCAGTCAGCGAGTGCGAGCGTGCCTTCGAGCACTTCGATGATCTCCATCAGGTTGATCTCCGCCGCGCTCCGTGCCAGCAGATATCCCCCGTGCGCGCCCCGTGTCGCATGCACCAGCCCAGCCTTTTTCAACAGCACCATCAATTGCTCGAGATACGTCGGAGGCAGGTTATACTGTTCGGCAATCTCCCTGACCATTAGTGGTTTTCCCGTGGAGTGTATCGCCAGTGCGAGCATCGCCCGTACGCCATATGTTGATCGTGTCGAAAGTTTCATGGTGATACTCCCTACCGTTCCGCCGATGTGCCCGCACCGCCAGGCATGCGAGAATCCGATATCTATACTTTTCGGCTCGGAATGCTAGGTTTTATTGTAAGGCCATCATCGTCGCCTGTCAAATATCCCAATCGGCAATCATATGATCCATGGCGATGGCGGGTTGCACGGTAGACACGCCTTCCACCACGCGCGCGGGAACGCCGACCGCGGTATGATGCGGGGGCACCGAATGCAGCACGACGCTCCCCGCCCCGATGCGCGCGCCTTCCCCGATCTCGATATTGCCGAGAATCTTCGCGCCGGCGCCGATCAACACGCCTTTGCGCACCTTGGGATGGCGATCACCGGTCTCCTTGCCGGTGCCCCCCAGCGTCACTCCGTGCAGCATGGAGACATCATCGCCGACCACTGCCGTCTCGCCGATCACCACCCCGGTGGCATGATCGATCATGATGCCCGCGCCGATACGCGCCGCCGGGTGGATATCGACGGAAAAAACTTGCGCGATGCGGCTTTGCAGGAAGAGCGCCAGCGCCTCTCGGCCTTGCATCCAGTAATAATGCGCCACTCGATAGGACTGCAACGACTGAAAGCCTTTGAAATAGAGGAGCACCACGAAATACCCCCGGCACGCCGGATCGCGCTCGAGTACGGCTTGCAGATCCCGGCGGCATTTGCGCCCGATCGTTTTATCGGCGTTGAACGCCTCCTGGATCAGATCGCGCATTGCCAACTCCCCCACCGTGGCATCAGCCAGTTTACCGGCAAGGTGAAAACTCAGCGCATCCTCCAGGGTGCGATGATTCAGCACCACCCCGTGGAAATAACTGGCCAACGTCGGCTCGTGCACCGATTCCTCCAGCGCTTCCCCACGGATCGCCGCCCAGACGCCATCATGTATCGGCATATGCGCTCCTTTCTGTCTCGTGCAACACGCGGCAATGGACTTCCACGTCTACCACCCCACGTCCCGCCAACGACGGGGCGATCACCCCCCCTACCAGCGGAATCGCATGGTGCAGCATTGCACCAGTAAACGCTATGAGCACGCGCTTGACTGCTTCTCACCAGACATTACCCTAACTGTACCCCATCAGCACGGCGCACGTCCAGCATGTTCGGGCAGAAGGGGCGATGCCATGTGGTCGCCCTGCCATGCCCCATTCATTCCGCGTATAGCGCGGTTCGCCCAAACCTACCGCGCCTGTTTGATCTTCCGCACCAGCACGGTACCGAGCAGAAAGTAGGTGAACGCGAGCAGAAAAAATGATCAGGTAGCCCAGGTGGACGATGCCGTGCTGCCCGCCATATCGCTGGCCAGTATCGAGCAAGACACCAGCGATGGGCGCGGCGGTGACTTGCGGCAGCGTGACTGCGATGTGCCACAATCCCATGTCCTTGGCGTGGTCTTCGGCGTTGGGCAGCACATCGGTGACCAGCGCCCAATCCACTGCCTGATACGCGCCATACCCGAACCCGAAGACCAGTCCGAGCAGCAATGCCGTCTGAAAATGCCCGGCAAACAGCATGACGATAGCGGCCGCTCCCTGCAGCGCTCCGCTGAGATAGACCATGCGTTTGCGACCGTAGCGGTCCGACAGTGAACCGGCAAACCAGGTGCTGACGATGGCGCCGATGAGCAGCATCAACACAAAGAAGGTAGTGGCGCCCTCGGCGTTCCGCGCCAGCGTGTAACCGAATGCCTGGAAGTTGAAGATGCCGCGTCCGCCGGCGATCACGTCGTGCAGGTAGTATTGCAGGAACTCCTGCACGGTAAAGACGCCCAGCATCACCAGAAAGCGAGTGAGGAAAACCCAGCGAAAATCCGCGGCGGCAAAAGGGGCGATCAAACCGCGTCCGAAGGCGCGCAGGTCGAAGGGCGGGGTGGCTGGCGGGTCGGATTCGCGCACGCACAGCACGGTGCCCAGCATCCCCAACAGCATGACGCCCGCCAGCAGCAGATAAACGCCGGAAAAGCCGCCGACCGCGCCCAGCGCCAGCCCGCAGGCGCCGCCGGCGAAGTTGCCCAGCATCATCATCAGCCCCATCCATCCGCTGGCCGACCCACGCTGCGCGGCAGGCACCACATCGGGGATGAGCGCGGAATAGGGTGCGGTGGCCAGGTTGTTGCATAATTCCAGCCAGACGAAGGCCAGGATGTACGGAATCAACGTGGAAGGCGCGGCGGGAATGGCGGCAAACAGCAACAACCCGAGCACGTTGCCCAGCGTGCCGACAACAATGAACGGCTTGCGCCGTCCCCAGCGCGTGCGCACGCGATCGCTCCACGCCCCGAAGAACGGCGCGACCACCATCGACACCAGCGCGCCGAGCAGCAGAATCATCCCCAGCGTGGTGCCTTTATGCGCCGTGCCGCCGATGAGCACCGCTTGCTTGGGCAGCAGGATCATCAGGATGGCGGTCCACTGCGCCTGGGTGGCGAACCAGTACAGACTCAACGTCGCCTGGCGCCACGCGGAGAGCCGCGGCGGCTCTAAGTCGGCGCTGTGCCTGTGCGCGGTTGTCGTGGGTTCTTCCGCCATGCTCTATCCCCGCTCTCCCGTGACCACTCCCTCCCCGCGAGAAAGGGTTTGGTGAGGAAGCCTTGCGCACGATGCGGTTCGTTGCGTACCGCCCGTTCGACGTAGTTCCCGTTGCGCGGCGAAACTATTGCGCCAGCCGTCCCTGTTCCTCCACCGTCACCGCGCTTCCGCCTGCCCGCTTCCGCAGCGAGGAATGATCTCCTACGGCAGGCGAGAGGAATGCCCTCGAACGACGCCGAACGATCGTTATCTCGTCGCGTCTTCCACTTGCGACAGGTCGCCGAGAAGGCGGTAGAGGGCAGCGAGGCGGCGGACGAGCGCGAGGCGGGCCTGGCGCAGTTCGGGATCGTCAGCCATCACCAGCACCTCGGCGAAGAAGCGTTCCACCAGCGGGGTCAGGTCTTCCAGCAATGCGGGCAGTTCCTCGAATTCAGCGCGGGCGGCGAAGAATTCGGCGCGGGGTGTGATCTCCTGGCAGCGGGCGATGATGTCGAGCTCGATCGGCGCGGTGAGCACCGCGGTCGCCACCGGCAGCTCGGGAACGTTGCGGCTGATGTTGGTCAACCGGGTGGCGGTGCGAATGACGGCGGCGAAGGCAGGATTCCCGAGACGTTCCATGATCACCCGGGCACGATGAAGCGCATCGGCGGGCATGTCGGCGGAGACAGCCAGCACTGCGCGCGCCACCCCTGACGGCAAGGCGCACGCTGCCAGCAATGATTCCAGCCGCTGCCGACAGAAGCTGCTCAGCGCCGCCAGCGTTTCCTCGGCGGGTTGCGCCGAATCGCCCGGCAGCAGCGCCAGCGCGCCGGCCAGCAACTGTGACAGCGCGACGCGCAGCTTGCCTTCCGCCAGGATACGCACCAGCCCCATCGCTTCGCGGCGCAGCGCGTAAGGATCCTCCGACCCGGTGGGAATCAATCCCACCGCGAAACAGGCGACCACGGTATCGGTTTTATCGGCCAGTGCCACCACGCGACCCAGTTCAGAGGTAGGCAGCGGCTCGTGGGCGCCGACCGGACGGTATGATTCGCCGATCGCCGCCGCCACCACCGCCGGTTCGCCGGCGCTCTGCGCGTAGACGCGCCCCATAATGCCGCGCAACGCCGGATGCTCGGTGACCATCGCCGTCACCAAATCAGCCTTGCACAGTAATGCCGCGCGCTCGGCCAGCGTTTTCTCCTGTGCGGACAGGTCGAGCCAGTCGGCAATGCGCCCCGCCAGCGCCTGCACGCGCATCGCCTTGTCGTGCAGCGTGCCCAACCGCTCCTGAAAAATCACTCCGCGCAGGTCCTCCACGCGGTCGCCCAACGCGCGGCGGGTGTCCTGTTCGAAAAAGAACAGCGCGTCCAGCAACTTCGCCCGCGCCACCGATTCGTAACCCTCGCGCACGCCGCCCAGGTACGCCTTGTCGCCGTTGCGGACGGCCAGGAAAGCGGGCAATAACGCGCCCTGCGGGTTGCGCAACGGGAAGAACGACTGCTCGTAGCGCAGCACGTGAATCAACACTTCTTCCGGCAGCGACAGGAAGCGCTCATCGATGTTGCACTGGACGGCGGTGGGGTATTCCAGATGGAAGGTGGTCTCGTCCAGCAGCGAACCGTCGTCAACGATGGTCGCCCCGGTCTGCTCGGCGATGGCATCCAACTGGCGGCGAATGGCGTCGCGGCGCTCATTCGGCGCCACCAGCACGTGATTTTCGTCCAGCAGCCGGTGATAACTGGCGGCATTGGGGATCGCCACCTCACCCGGCGCCAGGAAGCGATGGCCGCGGGTGAGACGGTCCGCGGTGACATTGCCGATGGTAAGGGGCAGCACGGCGTCGTCCATCAGCGCAACGATCCAGCGGATGGGACGCGCGAAGCGAAAGGCGCCCGCCCCCCAGCGCATGGTGCGCGGAAAGCTGAGGTCGGTCACGATACGCGCGAACAGCGACGGCAATATCTCCGGGGTGGGACAGCCTTCGTCGTGAAAGACGGCAATGACGAATTCGCCGTTGTCGATTTGCTTGATGCGCAGGTCGCTGATGGCGATACCCTGACTGCGCGCGAAGCCCATGGCGGCCTGGGTCGGCTCACCGTTGGCGGCAAACGCCGCCGTAACCGCCGGACCACGCACCTCGCGCACCGCCGGCGTTTGCTGTGGTGCCACGCCGGTCAGGTAGAGCGCCAGCCGCCGCGGGGTAGCCCAGGTGTGAATTTCCTCCACGGCAATGCGCTCATCACGCAGCCGCGTGCGGGCCAGGTCGGCCATTTGGACGAGTGCGGGCGGCACGTAGCTCGCGGGCAGCTCTTCGGTCCCAATCTCAAGCAGCACTGTGGCCATAAGAAATCGCAGGGGAACGGTGTGACGCCGGGACGGGACGAAAACGCAGCGGTCAATGCCCCCGGCAATCCGTGCACAGTATAACACGTTTCCCGCGCTGGGGGTAGGGAGTGCTTCCCCAGGCGTGCTTCCCCAGGCGCGATCGTGCAACGGAGGATGGCAATGAACATGCGGGCTAGCATTCCGGCGACATGATGGTGTAGAATGGCCGCACAATCACTGTTGTTGTGGAGACGCTGATGACCAGTCGTGAATTAGTACACGCCACGCTGGATTTTGCCGGGCCGGAACGGGTACCGGTCGATTATTGGTTCCTGCCGGCGGTAGCCATCGGACGCGAGCACGCGGTGAATGCGCTATTGAAGCGGTATCCGTTGGATTTTCATCGGGCAGCGTATACCGATCCGCTGTCTCACCCCATGGCCTATACGCGCGGTACCTATACCGACGCCTGGGGGGCCGAGTGGCGGGTGCTGCGCGACGGCATGATCGGCGAGGTGAAGCGCGCACCGCTGGCGGAGTATCACGCGCTAGCCGATTACCGCTGGCCGACAGACACCCACGACCGCGGGTGGGAACAGACCGCCGCCGACATTGCCGCGCACCGCGACAAGTTCATCTTCGGCGGCTGGCACGCCTCTTTCGAGCGCATGCAGTTCTTGCGCGGTCCGGAGCAGCTCTTCGCCGATCTGGCCGACGAGGATTGCGCGGAAGTCTACACCCTGCGCGATCGCGTATTCGACCACCATCGCGCGCTGATCGAGCGCTGGGTGCGCACCGAGGTGGATGCCGTCATCCTCGCCGACGACTGGGGCAGTCAGCGCAGCCTGCTCATTTCACCGGCGAAGTGGCGCGAATTCTTCAAGCCGAAATATCGGGAACACATCGAACTGATTCGCGATGCCGGCAAGCGCGTTTTTTTTCACAGCGACGGTTACATCGTTGATATCTATCCCGACCTGATCGAGATGGGTGTCAACGCCATCAACTCGCAAATCTGGTGCATGGGGCTGGAGACGCTGGCGCCCTTCGCCGGACAGATCACCTTCTGGGGCGAACTCGACCGCCAGCGCCTGCTGCCGCAAGGCACGCCGGCGGAGGTGCGCGACGCCGCCCGCCGGATGTGGCAGGCATTCTACCGCAATGGCGGGGTCATTGGGCAATGTGAAGCCGACCACCTGGCGCCGCTGGAGAATATCGAAGCGGCACTGAGCGTGTGGGCCGGCTTGTAATGGAGGGAGTATGCGGTTTTCACGCGCGGGTGACGAGGGGTATGCCGAGTTGATCGGCGGCGAACGCGTGGCGAAAGATTCGCCGCGAATGGAGGCGTTAGGCGATCTGGACGAGGCGATGTCGGCGCTGGGATTGGCACGCGCATTGGGGGTGCGCGAGGAGAGCAAGCCGTTGCTGGTGCAGTTGCAGCGCGCGTTGTTCTTGCTGGCATCCGAGGTTGCGGCGTCGGCGCCGGAACAGTTGCGTCAGCGACTGGATGGCGAAGCGGTGACGATGGTGGAAGCGGAAATCGCGCGGCTGGATGGCGAGGTGAATCGGTGGGCGGGATTCATCGTGCCCGGCGATTCGCCCGGCGCGGGAGCGCTGGACCTGGCACGCGCCATTGTGCGGCGGGCGGAACGGCATGTCGTCAGACTGGTGCATCAGGGTGACGTGGAAAACGTACAGTTGATTCGCTACCTGAATCGCCTTTCTTCGTTGCTGTACCTGTTGGCGCGCGCGGACGATCGCGCCGCCGGGGTGGCACAGCCGACGATGATGGCGTGAGCCGCGTCAATCCTCCAGCGAAGCGGTGAGCGCCTCCGCGACCGCAGGGCGGGTGAGGGCGTAGATCAGCAGCACGGCAAGGGGAATCATCACCAGCGCGTACCAGCGCAGGGGATCGAAGACCGCGGGGGATAACGGCGACGACTCCGGGCGCCATGCGTTGATCACCTTGCGCAGCCACGGCATCTCCGCCCAGCAGATGCCGGCGCCCAACGGCACGGATATCAGCAGTGCGATGATGCTACCCCGGCGCGACCACGGCGCTCGCTGCAGTAATCCGATCCCTGCCACCGTCTGTACCACCACCGGAGTATAGCCGATCAGCAGCAGCACCATGCCCAATGGGAGATAGTCGCGGTGAAGGTTGTTCAGCACGCCGAGCAGCATGAGATACCCGAGTGCGGGGGTGGCGGACAGCGCCGGCACGGCGAAACAGCTGGCGATCACCAGCATGACGATGCCCAACGCCGTCAACAAGTGCGGGGTTTCGGGTTGGACGGGTTCGTCGTCCCCCTCCTGATACACCCAGGGGGTCGAATCACTGATCTCGCGAAACGGCGATTCGCCGATAGCATTCATCATCGGGATGCACACCTGCCAAAGAATTGGTCCGCACCTGTGCCACGCGTTCCCGGATGACACCGCACGTTCCGCTCCTCACGGGATTACCGTGCACAACAACAAGGGGAACCGCATACTCCTGCAATACTCTAGCGGTCCGCATGTCACTCGTCAACAGGCTTCACCGAGCGCGGGTGGACGTAGGCGCCCGCGAATCGGGGATGCATGAGTGGAAGCAGGCACAGGAAGAGGAAGAGCAGATCGAGCAGTATCAGGACGAGAAACGGCTTGAAAGCCGGTAGACGGGTATACGCCCACCACGGCAGTCGGAGTACGTTGAGCATGTCGAACAGTGTGCTGGTGATGAAAGTGGCAAACGCGGTGAAGTAGGCGGCCACCGTCGCGATGGCGGCCCAGCGCGCCAATGGATACTGATTGTAAAGTCCGAACGATACCAACAGATGCCACAGCAGGCAATAGGGTGACACCGCCGTAATGAGATTCACCAGCGCATTCGGCGAGTGGTTGCCGTACAGCAGGAACATCACCAGCAACCAGCCGACCGCAAGGGTCGCCATACCGGCGCCGAATGCGCGCAGCACCGGCGGGCAAGGGGGGACGGCAGGTGGTGGTGTCGTAATCTGTCTATCTGGTGCGGTGGTATCGATCACGAATTCTTCTTCCCGCCCATGGTACTGCTGACCGCCATCAGACGAGTGTCGCATGATAGTATCATCATTGCGCAAAAAAAGATAGTCATTACACCGGACATCAAGATCGCTGCCCGACGTAACATGGTGCCAGTTCCGAACAGGAACCGGCCTTCGCCTTCATGCCCGGCAGCGGGTTTCCTGCCCGGCACCGGACTGCTCTCGTGCTTCCCTACGACACCGGTTTGCCGCGCGATGCCGATGCTGCGAAATCGGGTATAATATCGAGGAACCGCGCGATTCCCATATACCGCCATCCGGACCAGCATTCGCATGAACGAAACCATTCAACATAAACTCACCCAACTGCCGGGACAGCCGGGCGTCTACCTGATGCGAGATGCCGGGCGTGCGGTCATCTACGTCGGCAAGGCGAAGGTACTGCGCAATCGCGTGCGGAGCTATTTCGGCGATATCAGCGACTTGCATCCGCGCACGCGGACAATGGTCAGCCAGGTGGCGGACTTCGATACCATCGTGGTGAACAGCGAGATGGAGGCACTGGCGCTGGAAGCCACCCTCATCAAACGTTACAAACCAAAATACAACGTGCGCCTGGTGGACGACAAGAGCTACCCCTATATCAAAATCACCTTGCATGATCTTTTCCCCAAAGTTGCGGTGGTGCGCGGGCAACTGATGCTCGACGGCGCGCGCTACTTCGGGCCATACACGAACGTTGGAGCGATGTGGGACGTGGTGCGGTTAGTACGGCGGGTGTTCAAGCTGCGGCAAGAAACGAAGAACTCGGTGAAAAAGCGCGCAGGCTGCCCATGGGATGAAACCGGCGCGCTGATGAAACGCCCGTGCCTGGATTTCGACATCAACCAATGCAGTGGCCCATGCGCGGGAGTGGTGACGGCGGAGGAATACAGCGAGCAGGTAAAGCAGGCGATACTCTTTCTGGAGGGACGCATGGACCATCTGGTCTGGGCGCTGACGGAAGCGATGGAACGCGCGGCGGAGGAATTGCGCTTCGAAACAGCGGCGCGGTTGCGCGATAAGATCTTCAGCCTGAACCAGGTGCGACAGGACGCGAAAATCGTCTCCACCAAGCACGAAGAAATGGACGTAGTCGCCTACTATTCCCGCGCGGACGAGGCATGCATGACGGTGTCAGTGGTGCGCGACGGCAAGTTGATCGATCAACAGCATCACCTGCTCGACGGTGTCACCGGCGTCGGGGAGGACGAATTGCTCACCGCGTTCCTGGCTCAACGCTACGCGCAGATTGGCTCGCCCCCGCGCCAGGTGTTGCTGCCGCATGAAGTGAGCGAAGGGACATTGCTGGCGGAATGGATGTCGGAACGGCGCGGTAAACGCGTGCGCCTGCTAGTGCCCCACCGCGGTCCCAAGGCGGAACTGGTGGCGATGACGGCCGAAAACGCACGGCTGTATCTGGAGCAGATGCAGGCAAAAACTGACGAAGAGGCGCGGCAGGCGAAGGACGCGCTGCGCGAACTGGCGGAATTCCTCGGACTGCCGGAGGCGCCGGCGCGGATGGAATGCTACGACATCTCCACCCTGCAAGGCGAGGATTCGGTAGGCTCGATGGTGGTATTCGTGGACGGGTTGCCGGCGAAAGACGAATACCGCCGTTTCAAAATCCGCTATCATACCGGCGCGCCGGACGACTACGCCATGATGCGCGAAATGCTGGAGCGGCGGCTGGGCGCGGCGCTGATGAAGTCGCGCAAGTTCGCCGCACTGCCCGACCTGATGATCGTTGACGGCGGCAAAGGTCAACTCGGCGTAGCCGTGCAGGCAATGCGGGAACTGGACCTGCATCAACCGGTGATCGGATTGGCAAAGCGTTACGAAGAGATCTTCTTGCCCGGTCAGGAACACGGCACCATGCTGCCGCGCAATGCCCGCGCGCTGCACCTGCTGCAGCGCATACGTGACGAGGCACACCGCTTCGCGTTGAAATACCACACCACGCTACGCAACCGACGGGTGAAGGAAAGCCTGCTCGATGAGATTCCCGGCATCGGTCCCGCGCGCAAACAAGCCTTACTGAAACAGTTCGGCAGCGTAGAGCGCATCCGCCGCGCCACCGCCGATGAACTGGCACAAGTGCCCGGCATGACCCGCCCGGTGGCGGAACGCATCGCCGGCGCGCTGCGGGAAGTGTCGTAACGATTTCGACCACTGCGAAAATCATTCCAGCAAAGCTTTCGCTTCCACCTGCAGTTCTCACTCCGTGTTATCGTGCTTCCCCGCGATCGAGTGTCTACACCGTTTTCGCGCGGGAGTCTGCATGCGTGCCATGGTGATGACGCGTCTGTTCACTGCTCTTTACGATCTGGCTGCTAACCGGTAAGATAAGCTGATGCTGACCTTGTACCAGCAAAAAACGATCGCGTCCTCTCGCCTTGCCGTGTTGCTGGCGTTGGTGTTGCTGGTCATCACCGCGTGGAGCGAGCAGTGGCAATGCACGATTTTACACACCAATGATCTGCACGGGATGATGCGCGCCTATGATTACCCGGGGGCATTCCTCTCGCAGTCGGCGCGGAAGAACGTGGGCGGACTGGCGCGGCGGGCGACGGCTATCGCACAAATCCGCAAGGCGGCGGGGCATTCGGTGATCGTGCTGGACGCGGGTGACGTCTTCACCCGCGGGCCATGGCACACGCAGTATTACGGCGAACCGGAGATCGAAGCGCTGAACCTGATGGCCTATGATTTGCTGTGCGTCGGCAACAACGAATTCAAAGCCACCCATGACGTCGATGCGCAGGAGAAGATGCTGGCGCTGATGCGCCGCAGCAGTTTCCCGTGGGTGGCGGCCAACCTGACCGTGGGCGACACCGGCAAACCGGTCGAAGGCATTCGCCCATACGTGGTCAAACAATACGGCGCGGTACGCGTGGGCTTTCTCGGCCTCACCGCTCCACGCGCGGCGGAGTACGCGCAGACGAAAGGCTGGACCATCACCGATCCCATCGCCGTCGCGAAAGAGTGGACGCCGCGTGTGCGCAAAGAATGCGACATCCTCATCGCGCTGACGCACATCGGCTACTCCCTCGACCTGCGGTTGGCCGCCGAGGTTCCCGGCATCGACGCCATCGTCGGCGGCGACTCGCACACATTTCTGCGCACGCCAACCCTGGTCAACAACCCGGCCGGCGTGCCGGTGCCTATCGTGCAAGCCGGCGAGCAAGGCATCATGCTCGGACAGCTCGTGCTGACCTTCGAGCATAACGATGCCTGGCGGTTGACAAAGGCGGAAGGCTCGCTGATTCTGCTCGACCACACCTTTCCCGACGACCCCGCGGTCAAAGCACTGCTCGACCGCTATCTCACCCCGGTAAAGGTCAACGCGCTGCCCGCTCTCCGCCGGCGCCAGGCGGCGTAAAACCGTAAGCGACTTGCATTTTCCGAGCTTCCGCCGTAAGATAGCACTGGTATTCCACACGGAGGTTGGCATGGAGAAACAACCCATCAGCGTCGCGCAGTTGGCGTTGCAGCCGTTCACCACGTTCGATCCGGGCGGGGTGCTGCTGGTCAGCGGTACGGGACCGGAACACGCCAACGTGATGACCATCAGTTGGGGCACCTTCGGCATCATGTGGGGCAAGCCCATGATGATGGTGATGGTGCGGCCTACCCGGCACACCTGGCAATTCATTCTCGACGCACCCGACTTCACGGTGAACTGGATGGCCGACACGTGGGCGGAGGCGGTGCGATTGTGTGGCTCGGCGTCAGGACGGGACATCGATAAATTTGCCGCGACCGGCATGCATCCGGTGACGGGCAGCGCGGTGGGCTCGCCAGTGATCGCGGAAAGCATTCTCACGCTGGAATGCCGCACGTGTTATCACACCGACGTCATCCCGGCGCACTTCATCGACCCGGCGCTGGAGCAGAATTATCCCGCGAAGGATTATCACGGCTTGTTTTTCGGCGAAATCATCGTCGCGACGGGCATCGCACAATTCCGCGCGTAACCGCTGGCGCGCGCGGGGTATCATGAGGGTATGAAGCAGCATCAGATGGCGACCGCATACCGACATCGCAAACATTTCTTTCATGGCTTCCTCGGCACCGCCCTGTGGGTGTTGCCGTTGATGACGGCGCTGGCCGTCGGGGGTTTTCTGCTGGCACGCGACTACTTCGTGCCGAATATCCTCAAGCCTTCACCGGTCAAACTCGACCGCCAGCAGCCCACGCGCATTCTCTCCCCCGCCGAAGCGCGGATGGCAGCGAGCGACGAACCCTCGCGCGTGTGGACCGAAGGCGTGCGTCCGTCGGATATTCCCAAGTTGCCGCCACAACCGCGTGCACGACGCACTGAGCAACCGAAAGCGGCTACACCGGAGACGCCGGCGACCGGCACCGCGACGCCGCCGGCCAATCCCGTGACGCCGAGTACGCCGGTCACGACACCCACGGCGCCTGCTCCGCCCGCGCCGAACGCTCCCACCACGCCGCCCGCCACCGATACCGGCGGGGGCACCGACGCGATCCCACTCGATTGACCGATGCGCATCTTCCTCCTCACCGGTGAACCCTCCGGCGACCTGCATGGCGCGCGCTTGGCCCAGGCGTTGCGCGCGCGCGATCCCCACCTCGAGATTGTCGGGGTCGGGGGCACGCGCATGCGCCAGGCCGGGGTGCGACTGGTGGCGGAAAGCGAGCACTGGGGCGCCATTGGTATCGCGGAAGCGGCGCGCAGCGTCCCGTTCCTGCTGGCGCAACTGGCGCAACTGGCACAACACCTGCGCGCCAACCCGCCCGACGTGCTCGTGCTTATCGACTTCGGCGCGTTCAATGTGCGCCTGCTGCGTAAATTGCATGGCAGCGGCATCCACACCGTCTACTATATCCCGCCCGGTTGCTGGTCGCGCCGGCGCGCCGCCGGGTCGCTCCCCTTCCTGGTCGATGCCATCGCCACCCCGTTCCCATGGTCGGCGGACAATCTGCGCCGGGCCGGCGCACCCGCCCGCATTGCGTGGGTTGGCCACCCCATTCTGGAATATACGCGCGTAACCTGCACGCGCGACGAAGCACGAACGCGACTAGGCCATCCCGCCGGCGTGCCGCTGGTGGCGCTGGTGCCGGGCAGCCGCCGCGCGGAATTGGCGCGCCTGCTGCCGGTGTTTCTCGACACGCTGCGCCGGAGCACACCGGCTCCGCACGCGCTGCTGACGGTGGCACCGAGTCTGGGTGAAGCGGCGGTGCGGCAGGCGCTGGCGCGCCACGGAGCGGGGTTGGAGGTTCACCTGCTCGACGGCATCGATTATGACCTGGTGCAGGCCGCCGACGCGGCACTGGTAACATCCGGCACCGCCACGCTGGAACTGGCCTGCCTGAACTTGCCGATGGTGGTCGCATATCGCAGCTCCTTCGCCACCTGGCTGCAATACCGCATCGCCGCGCGCGGCGGGCAATTGCGCTACATCAGCCTGCCCAACATCCTCGCCGATGCGCCCGTGGTGCCGGAATTACTGCAACAGGCCGCCCATCCCGCCGCGCTGGCCGCCGCGCTGGCGCTGCTGCTGACCGATACCCCGCACCGCCGCGCACAATTACAGGCCTTCGCCGCCCTCCGCGCCAACCTGGGTGACGGTCAGGCGTGCGCGACAACCGCCGCCTTGATCCTCGACGTAGCCACCCGGCAGAACGCCGAAGGTATGCTATAATTGCAGAAAGCGACGCCTATCCCGCGCCGCAACGTGCCGAAAGGAGCCTGCCATGCGCGCAGTATCTGCCACTCTCGTGTTCATCCTGCTGCTGGTGTTGCCGGGATGTTCCACCGCCGAGAAAAAAGCGGATGATTCGCCTGCCGAACGTCGTGCGGACTTGAAAGTCGACGCGCGCGTGGTGACGGCGATGAACGATTTCGGCTTCCGCCTGTATGGCGAACTGGCGAAAAAGGACGCGGCGAAGAATCTGTTCATCTCACCCGCCAGCATCGAACTGGCGCTGGCAATGACCTTCAACGGCGCGCAAGGCGCGACGAAAGAGGCGATGGCGACAACGCTCGGGGTGGACAAGCTGACGCTGGACGAAGTGAATGCCGGCAATGCCCAGTTGATCGCGCTGTTACAGAATCCCGATCCGAAGGTGCAACTCGCTATCGCGAATTCGCTGTGGGGACGGCAAGGCATCACGTTTAAACCGGATTTTCTGCAGCGCAACACGCAGTTTTACCAGGCGAAGGTGAGCACGCTGGATTTCACCGCACCCGACGCTGCAAACACCATCAACCAGTGGGTGAGCGACAACACGCGCGGCAAAATTCCCACGCTGGTGGATGCCGACACGATTCGGGACGCGCTGCTGGTGTTGATTAACGCGCTCTACTTCAAAGGCGAGTGGTCCACCACCTTCGATAAGAAGCTCACCCGGGACGATGCCTTCACGCTGGCCGACGGCACAAAGAAGACGCTGCCGATGATGCGTCGCACGGATGACTTCCGCTACTTCGAGACCGATGCCATGCAGGCCATCTGCCTGCCGTATGGCAAGGAATTTGTGAGCATGTATCTCTTCCTGCCGAAGGAAGGCAGCAACCTGACCGAGTTGCGCAAGAGTCTGACCGCGTCGCACTGGAATGAATGGATGGGTCAACTCCAGCGGCGAAATGGCACCATCATCCTGCCGCGCTTCAAGGCGAATTACGAGGCTGGACTGAAACCCGCGTTGAGCGCGCTTGGCATGGGAACGGCGTTCGGCGACACCGCCGACTTCCACGGCATGTTCATCGATGAAACACTACCGGCCGCCATCACCGAGGCGATCCATAAAACCGTGCTGGAAGTGAACGAGGAAGGCACCACCGCCGCCGCCGCCACCGGCATCATCGTCGGTGTAACCAGCGTCATCGAGGAACCGCCGCCTTTCGTGATGAACGTGAACCACCCCTTCCTCCTCGCAATCCGTGACAACCCCACCGGCGCCGTGCTGTTCCTGGGATCGATCGTCAATCCGCAGTAACCGGTGAACGCCTTGCGCGACGAACAGGTTTTCAGCGATAATAACAGGACGGGGGCGCCGGGTGAGCGCCCCCGCGGTTTGTGCCCGGAGAGTTGTATGTCGATACCTCAAGTGTATGCTCGCGCGGAAGCGCGGTTGAATGCCCCGACGCGGGAGAAGCGGCTGGATGCGGTGCGCATGCTGGCGCGCGGATTGGCAAGCGGTGAGATTCCCACGGTGCCGCGCACGGTGGAAGTGAACAATCACGTGCACACCTGTTACTCCTTCTCACCGCATTCACCCTCCAGTGCGGCATGGCACGCGCTGCGCGCGGGATTGCTGGCGGTGGGCATCATGGACCACGACTCGGTGGCCGGCGTGGAGGAGATGCTGGAAGCAGGCGCGTTGCTGGGTATCGCCACCACCGCGGGGCTCGAGGTGAGAGTGAATTTTGCCGGCACCCCTTTTGCCGACCGCGTCATCAACGGTCCCGGCTTGACCGGCATCGCCTATATCGCACTGCACGGCATTCCCGCCACCCAGCTCCCCTATTGCGAAGATTTTCTGCGCCCCCTTCGCGCGGCACGCAACACGCGCAATGTGGCGATGGTGGAGCGCTTGAACGCGCTGCTGCGCCGCCAGGGCGTGCCGGTAATTGATTTTCAGCGGGACGTCTACGATGCCTCAATGGCCACGGAAGGCGGCACCATATCCGAGCGCCACATCCTGGCCGCCTATTCACGTAAACTGATGGAGGCGCACGGCGCCGGCGCCGGGCTGGTCGCGTTCCTGGAAGGCAAACTGTCACTGGCGCTGCCTGCACGTTTGCGCGGCTACCTGCTCGACGCGGAGAATCCACACTACCTATACGATCTGTTGGGGCTGCTGAAAGCCTACTACACAGATGAATTTTTCATCCATCCCGATCATACCGAGTGCCTGAACGTGCGTCAGGCGCTGGAGCTGAGCGAGGAGGTGGGCGCCATCTCCGCCTACGCCTACCTGGGCGACGTGACGGAATCGCCCACCGGCGACAAGAAAGCGGAGCTGTTCGAGGATGTCTTCCTGGATGAGTTGATGGCATGCCTACGCGGACTGGGATTTCGCGCGATCACCTACATGCCGCCGCGCAATACCCGCGCGCAGTTGGATCGCATTCGCACTCTCTGCGAGACGCTCGGTTTCATGCAAATCTCCGGTGTAGACATCAACTCCTCGCGCCAGGTGTTCAACTGCCCGGAAATCCTCGATCCCCGCTTCGCGCACCTGATTACCGCCACCTGGGCGCTGATCGGCCATGAAAAACTGTCCACCATCATGCCAGGCGCCGGACTGTTCAGCACCTGTGGCGAGCGCCTGCATCCCACACTGCCAGAACGGCTGGCACTCTATGCCGCGATCGGCCAGGGAATCGATCCGCACATGCCCAACCGGCTGCCCCCCGCGGTGGCAACGCTGGTGAAACCGCTGCTCACCTGCTCGTGCTGCCATTAAGACGCGATGTCACCGCATACGCTGTCCCCGCCTCGCACGACGCGAGAGCGGGAACAGCCTGGGTCACCCTATAGATTGGCATCCAACTGAAAGTTGAGTGACGGTTTGATTGCCTTCAGATGATAATGATCGTAACCGATGATGAAGCCGATTTTGTCGGTCAGCGCATAGCCGACGCCGACGTTCCATGCGCCCACTGGATTCTTGCCCCCCTGGTAGTCCGCACCCAGCCAGTATTTGCCAAAGGTGCGATCGACACCCAGCAGGATGCCGGATTGATCCGGGTCCATGACCTCCTTGCTGCCGGTGTAGTAGCCGCCGGTGAGGCGTATGCCGGAGAAGGTTGTACTGGCAACCCCGTAGAGCAGGTTCTGCCTGGTGGCCGTGGTTGTGCTGAAGTTATACGCTCCCACCGCCAGCGCCACCGGCGACGTATCCGGCGACAACAGCAACACTTTGGCGTTTAACCAGAGCGGATTATCGGTGTTGCTGGCCAGGTCGACGCCGATCTCCACGCGGGGTATCACGCCATAGGTCAGGCCGGTGTCAACAAACGCGGAGCCGGCGCCTTCGCCAGTGAAGACATAGCTGTCCACGCCCAGGTGCCACACTCCTTTGGGCTGAATGTCGGTGCTGGGAATGTAGACCAGCGTGGACGGCGTGGCCAACACTGTCAGGCTTGCCGCTAACAGAAACAGTGCCATGATCGTACGCATTGATGACCTCCCGTGTAAGTGATACCTGATTCTGGCATGCTTGTGTTGCGGAATCATTACCGAATATATCCGGCAGATTAACAAGCACACGAAGTGACGGGCAGGAACCGCGGTATGGCGAGAGATGGATATTTCGCTGGGAACCGCGCACCAGGCACGAGGCACTGTACCGTGTGGAAATCCTGATCCAGGCACGTCAGTTGCGCAAGAGAAGACACGACCATCACTCGTGTAAGGTGAACGCAAAATGAGGACGGACAGCCATTCGCCTTGAATGGCTGTCCGTCCCCTTTTTTCGCCTGTTCGTTATGGTTTATTCCTCAAACAACCCCGATTGGATGCCGGCGGCGCACTGGCCGGCGGGGATGAGGTTGAAGTGCTGATACGCGAGCGGAGAGGCTTTCCGCCCGCTGGGGGTACGACTGAGGAAACCGATCTTCAACAGGAACGGCTCTACCATATCCACCAGTGTATCGCTTTCTTCATTCAACGTGGCGGCCAGCGCCTCCACCCCTACCGGACCGCCCTGATAGAAATCAATGATAGTGCGCAACAGCTTCCGATCGAGATTATCCAGCCCGCGATGGTCCACTCCCTGGGCGCGCAGCGCTTCGTCGGCCACCGTGCGGCTGATGACGCCGTCGGCCTTCACCTGCGCGAAGTCGCGCACGCGGCGCAGCAGGCGGTTGGCGATGCGCGGTGTGCCGCGCGAACGGCGGGCGATTTCTTCTGCTCCGTCCGGATCGATGGGCACGTTAAGAATGTGCGCGGAACGATTGACGATCTTCACCAGTTCCTCGGTGGGATAAAAATCCAGGTGGTAGAAGATGCCGAAGCGTTCGCGCAGCGGCGCGGTGAGCTTGCCGGCGCGCGTGGTCGCCCCCACCAGCGTGAACGGCGCCACCGGCAACTTGATACTTTTGGCAAACGCGCCTTTGTCGATCATGAAATCGACCGAATAGTCCTCCATCGCGGAATAGAGGTATTCTTCCACGATGCGCGGCAGGCGATGAATTTCATCGATGAAGAAGACCGCTCCGGACTTAAGGTTCGTCAACAAGCCCACCAGGTCGCCGGCACGCTCCAACGCAGGACCGGAGGAGGTGACGATTTCCGTCTCCATTTCGTTGGCGACGATGTGTGCCAGCGTGGTCTTGCCCAGTCCCGGTGGCCCATACAGCAACACGTGATCGAGCGCCTCACCCCGCCCACGCGCCGCATCAATGGCGGTCGCCAGGTTTTCTTTCAACTGCGGTTGTCCGATGTAATCCGCCAGCCGCTGCGGGCGCAACAGCGAAGTGGTCATCACGTCTTCGGGCATCTCAGCGCCGGAAATTAATCGTTCATCCATTGCGGTATACCTGCTGCCAAAATAGAATGTGCTACCTGATATAATCCCAACCGGACCGGGTGCGGCACCCGCGTCATGTCGGCGCCGTTATAAAATATTGAGCTGCCGAATGGTATACAGCACCGTTTCGCCGACGATCTTCAGACTGTGGGCGCTGCACTTGTCGACGGTATCCGCGGTGGTGTGCCAATACGGATAATTAAAATCGATCAAGTCCGCCATCGGTACACCTGCCTGGATCAACGGGATATGGTCGTCCATGATCCGCCGGGCATACACGCTGTTCACAAAACCGGGCTGGGTGGCAGTGCGCAGATAGCCCAACCGGGTTGCCGCGGTGAACACCCGATCATTCACCGCCTTCGCGTATTGCTCGGAGTTCGGCTCGCGATAAATATCCAGGTCCTTGTCGCCCACCATGTCGAGCAGGATGCCCCATCTCGGCTTGACGGTGGGCAAGTGTGCCGCGTAATATTTCGCTCCTAAAAACATTTTATCGGTGCTGGGTCCATAATCCTCACCGTCGAACAACACGATCGTCACGTTCGCTGAAATTGGATTTGCCTTAAGCTGGCGGGCAATCTCCAGCAACACCGCCACGCCGGATGCCCCATCGTTGGCGCCGGAAATCGGCAGTTTCCGTTTGGCGAGATCGGGATCATGATCCGCAGTCGGGCGCGTATCCCAATGCGCCGCCAGTAAAATGGTTCCCTTTGACAGGGCAATTTTGGCGGGATACTGCGCGACGATATTCCACATCTGAACTGTCGTGCCGTTTAACACCGCGCTGAACGGTTGTAATGTCACGTTGGTACTGCTCGTCATCAACTGCGATACCAGCCAGTCGCGGGTCGTCCGATGGGCTTCGGTACCGGGTATCCGAAAGCCGAACGCCACCTGCTGCTGCAGATCGCTCCAGGCGCGGTTCTCATCAAACGCGATCCCAATGCGCAGCGGATCGGCGTCCGCGCTCCCCGCTACGGTATGCGAGCATCCCCCGCTCATGAATCCCAGCATGACGACCGGTACGATGACCAGCAGAACAATGCGACACCAGTTGATCATGGCCACCCCTACTCTGTTGTGCCTGTATTTCCCGACTCATACTATCGGGGGCCCACAACCTCGTCAAGGATGACGGAACACCTGTTCTCGCCATATTATGTCGAGATATTCGCGCATACGCGATGTTATTTTACCCCAGGCAGCCGACGTGCCATGTGCCCCCTTACAATTGAATCGCCGCGAGTACCGTCATACCCACGATTTTCAGGCTGGCGGCGCTGCATTTGTCGACGGTATCCGCGGTGGTGTGCCAGTACGGATAATTAAAATCGATCAAGTCCGCCATCGGCACTCCGGCTTTGTTAATGGCGATATGGTCGTCGATGATGGTGGTGTAAAACGGCTGATTGATGAAGCCGGGAGTATTCGCGCCACCCAGGTACCCCAGTACATCCGCGGCAGTGAAGACGCGGTTGTTGACAGATCGCGCGTATTCGTCGGAAAACGGTTCGCGATAGATATCCAGATTCTTATCACCCACCATGTCGAGCAGGATGCCCCAATCAGGCCTGTTGACCGGCAGGTGCGCCGCGTAGTAGGCGGAGCCCAGCAGCATATTGTCGATCTCGGGACCGTAATCCTCACCGTCGAACAATACGAGCGTCACGTTGCGTGCGATGGGATGCGCCTTGAGTTGGCGGGCAATCTCCAGCAAGACCGCCACGCCCGATGCGCCGTCGTTGGCGCCGGGAATCGGCTGCGTGCGCTTGGCGGGATCGGGATCACGATCGGCCGTCGGTCGCGAATCCCAGTGCGCCCCCAGCAACACCGAGACGGGGGTGGCCGGCAGGTTCTTGCCGGGAATCTCGGCGATGATGTTCCACATCTGCACGGTCTGCCCGCCCAGCAAATGGCTGAACGGCTGTAGCGTCACCGTCGCGCCGGCGTTCTGCAACTGTGTCTGCAGCCAGTCGCGTGTGGCGCGATGCGCCGCGGTGCCGGGAATGCGAAAGCCCAGTGCCAACTGGTGCTGCAAATCGCTCAACGCCCGGTTCTGATCGAACGACGGGGGAACATAGAGCGCAGGAGGGTCGGTGGTGCTGGTGGCGGTGGAGTGCGAGCACCCGGCGCCTAACAAGAACACCATGATGCCCAGCGCGCTGATGAGCACCGCGACCTGTCGCCATCGTGTCATAATCAACTCCGTTTCAGCCGGCGTTCTCCCATACCATCCTACCCGTTTTCATCCCCCACGTCAAGGAAAAGCAAACACGCGTTCAAACGTCAATTGACGGAGAAAGTCCGCACTTGCCACGGTTGAGGATGCGAAGCAACAGAGCACACACATCGGCAGGTAATCTTCCACCCGGCAGAGAACGACAGCGGTGAGGTATCTGTTCATGGCCAACACGCTCGATCCACGCAACATCACCGCCGGCTGGATCATCCCCACCGAATTTTATTGCGACCAGCCGTATATCGTACGCACCGACGACGGCGCGTGGCTGTGCGTATTAACTACCGGTACCGGGCATGAAGGCGCCGGCGGGCAACACGTGATTGCGCTGCGCAGCACCGATCGCGGACGCACCTGGTCGCCGCCGGTGGCCATCGAGCCAGCGGACGGTCCTGAAGCGTCTTACGCGGTGTTGTTGAAGGCGCCGGGTGGGCGCATCTACTGCTTTTACAATCACAACACCGACAACGTGCGTGAAGCGCGCGCCGACGATCCGCCGTTCACAGGCGGCAAGTGCACACGGGTAGATTCGCTGGGTTATTTCGTATTCAAATACAGCGACGACGGCGGGTGCACCTGGTCGACGCAGCGCTACCCCATTCCGATGCGCGAGATGGATATCGACCGCCGCAATCCGTATGGCGGCACGCTGCGTTTCTTCTGGAACGTCGGTAAGGCTTTCATGCACCAGGGGGCAGCCTACGTGTCGCTGCACAAAGTGGGTGGTTTTGGCGATGGTTTTTTCACCCGCTCCGAGGGTGTCTTGCTGAAAAGCGCCAACCTGCTGAGCGCCCCCGACCCGGCGGACGCCGTCTGGGAGACGCTGCCGGACGGCGATTTCGGCCTGCGTACCCCACCGGGCGGCGGGTTGGTCGCCGAGGAACAAAGCTACAGCGTATTGAGTGATGGCTCCTTCTACTGCGTCTACCGCAGCATCGACGGCCATCCGGTCTGTGCCTACAGCCGCGACGGCGGGCACACCTGGAGCACGCCGCAGTACCAGCGCTTTGCCGATGGACGGGTGATGAAGCACCCGCGTGCGGCGAATTTCGCCTGGCGCTGCGCCAACGGTCACTTTTTATACTGGTTCCACAACCACGGTGGATGTTTCATCGCCGGACAGGCGAATTTGGGCTACGAGGATCGCAACCCGGTGTGGCTGTGCGGTGGGATCGAGGAGGATGGGCCGGATGGCAAGGAGATCCGTTGGTCGCAGCCGGAAATCCTGCTGTACGACGACGATCCGTATCTGCGCATGAGCTATCCCGACCTGGTAGAGGAGGACGGCGAATATTACGTCACCGAGACGCAGAAGAACGTGGCGCGCGTGCACCAGCTCGATCCAGCGCTGCTGGAAGGACTATGGGGGCAATTTACCCACCGCGGCGTGGCGACGGACGGGCTGCTGCTGGAATGGACGGGTGACGCGCTGCCGGCGATGGTCGCCATGCCGGCGCTGCCCGCCTTCACCGCGCGTGATTATACCCGCGCCGATTATGGCACGCGCGACCTGCGCGCGGGTTTCACCCTCGAATTGTGGCTCGACGCGCCCGCGCCGGGACAGGTGCTGCTCGATACCCGCGCGCCGGATGGCCGGGGACTGTGCCTGTATGCCACCGCGCGAGGTACACTGGAGATCATGCTGCGCGACGGCCGCACCGATTGCCGCTGGGAGAGCGACCCCGGCATGCTGGTGCCCGGTGCGCCGCACCATGTCGCCGTTATCGTCGACGGCGGTCCGAAGATCATCTGCTTCGTGGTGGACGGCACCCTCTGTGACGGCGGCGCGCACCGCCAGTTCGGCTGGGGCCGCATCAACCCCCACCTGCGCAATGTCAACGGCGATGCTCTGCTGCACCTCGGCGCCGGCGTGCATACGCTGCGCCTCTACGAGCGAGCACTGCACATCTCGGAAGCGATCGGCAACTATCGGGCGGGGTGAGGAGGCATCCTCCAGGTCTGCCGCTCGAAAGCGACACCGCGGTGGCGCTTGAATTGTCCGGTATGCTCAATCGCTCATAACGTCGATGCCAGGCGCACCGGCACCGCGTCCTGCGCGAGGATTTTGCCGTTTCCCACGCCATTGCGCGAAAAGACGACGATACGACCATCCGCCGCATCCTCGCCGGGCTGGTTATAATACACCGGCACGCTGAAGGCGTAGAACCCACCCATGCCGGCGGTGGTGAAGGTGCGCCCCAGCACCTGCCCGTGCGCATCGCGCACCTCGACCTCCAGATGGCCTTCGAAAACGTTCGCCTGCCCCTGCACCAGGATGGGGTTGCGCACCAGCGTGTTCGGCGCGGGCGTGGCGATAATGACGCCGCCGCGGGTGGAGGGCAACGGCAGCACGTAACGCCGGTCGTTACGTGTGAGCCACACGCTGCGCGTGTCATCGCGATACTCGATAGGCACGTGATATGTCTCCGCGATCAGCCGTAACGGCACCAGCGTGCGCCCCTGGTCCACGTATGGCGCGGCATCCAGCAGCACTGCCTCCCCGCCCACGCGCGCGGTGGTGGATCCGATGACCAGGCGAATCGCCGGCGCGCCGGAACGCTGGATGAGCACGGTGCTGTCGCGCGCCAGCCAACTCACCGTGGCGCCAAACTGTTCCGCGATCACCCGCACCGGCACGAAAGTCCGCCCACCGCGCAGTTGCGGCGGCACGTCGGACGGCAAATTCGTATAGATGAGCAGGGTCTGCTGCGCCATCCCCACACCGGTCAGCGCCAGCAGCAGCAATACGATCATTCCTCGCATGGCACGCTCCTTTCCCGGTATTGTGACGCATCCGCGGGTATATGTGTGCATGGCTGGTGCCAAGCCTGTCGCAAAATCCTCCTTTCACACCTTGATGGCAATGAAGTGCGTCACCAGACTGTGCAAATCCTCTGCGGAGGCGGTGCGAAACTCAGGAGTCAACGCGCCGATCAGCGGCGGCAGTTCCGGGGTGACGCACACGCGGTCGCGGCACTGCACGCGAAATCCGTGGGCGGTGAACAGCGCGACGTAGCGGCTGCGCAGCCAGCGGTTGTGATATTCGAGTGGATTATCGAAGCGCGCCCGGTAGTCCGCCTCCTCCAGTGTCAGATGTTGCAGTGGGTTGATGCGCTTGTCGGCGTGCCAGCGATGGTCGCGGTGATCGACGACATGGCTGAGGATCCCGCCGGGGTGCAGCGCTCGCGCCATGCGCGACACCTCGGCATCAAGTTGCTCCGGACGGTAATGTTCCAGCGTTCCGGCGGAGAAAATGCACCCGACAGCACCTTGCCAGGCATCCGTGTCGACTACCGCGTGCGTACCCGCGTAAGTGATGTCCATGTCGCGCAAGGCGGTCGCCACCGGCAGACGACCACTGATCAGCAGCAACTGATCCAAACGATCCACCCCGGCATCAGAAAGCGCGGCAAGCTGCGGACCTTTTTCACGCAACAGACGGCATGCTGCGTCACGATACCTATCAGCCAGCCGGTCAAGCCGATCGGTGAGCAAACCCGGCTGATCGGTTGTCAACGCGATGGCAAAACCTGCCGCCGGGGTGGCGCCGCTGTCGAAGCACCACAGGCGCTGGGCGCGCGCCGCGACGCCAAACATCTCGCGCAGCACTTGCAGATGAGTGGGAAACACGCGAAACCATTTCGCAGCCATACCGGCATTGGTGCCCAGCAACCCGGCGGTGAGCCAGCGATATGCCCGCTCACCCCCCGGTAACGCGAGCAGCAGATGCCGGACGGCGGTTTTCACTTGCCAGCGCATATCCTCGTCTCCTTGTCAGTTCGTTCAATCATCATCTGTCCAGGATGCGGTCAACATTGCCGGCGACAGGCCCACCGGCAGTTCGAACTCCACCAAATCGTCCGCCGGGTAGCGCACGTGGCAGTTATTGGTAAACAACAGCACCCGCCGGGGAGGGCCGTCGCCGATCGTGATTTCCTTCCACACGCGATTGGTACGGTAGACGTCGCCACGATGGCGGTAGAAGTGATGATCCGTCTCCAGCAGGCGCACGGCAAACGGCAGCGGTTGTGCTGCCTGCAGGCTCGCGGTCAGCAGCGACGGCGTCACCGTGACGTGCAGGCGCAGGGGAAACGACAGCAAGTTGCGGAACTGGAAATCGACGTAATTGAAGAAGACCGTCGCACCGCACCCAAAAGGTACGTTGCGCTCCACATCGCGAAACAGGTCGTAGGAATGGCGATGACGTTCGACGATCTCGGCGTTGACATCAATGGCCAGCAACAGCAGCAGGTTAGCCAACTGGCACAGCCCGCCGCCGATTTCAGGTTGCATATTGCCGTCGTGCATCTCGAGTGCAGGCATAAAACCCCGACGGCGGGTAGTGCCGCCCACTGTGCGGCAAAAGGAAAAGACCGCACCCGGCAGGATGACACACCCATCGATGCATCCGGCAGCCAACTGCAGGTTCTGCGCCTTCTCTTCGGCATACGCGGCAATCGCGCCGGTGGGGGCGCGCTTGAGCGGTGACGTACGTTCCGCCACTGTCAGCGGATAGGCGTTCGCGTCTTCCCGCACGGTCGCCCAGGGCAAGGGATGAAGAATCCACTGCAGGCGGCGGCGCCATCGATGATACGCCACGCGCGCCCAAAAAAATCGATTCATCATGAATCCTCCGTGTCACTCACTATGGTGAACGCATCAAGTTACAGCACGATGACGGCGATGTTATGACGGGATGAAAAACGACCGGCGTGCGGAGTAATCATTGTGAATCACTCTACGGTATACCACTTCAATCCGGGCAACGGTCCCCAGATCATATTCTTCACCAGTGAAACCGTCAGTGGAACGCGGTAAATCACCGGCGTGACATGATACCGTTGTTGCCAGGCGCGAGCATCAGATCGTGCATCGCCTCGACTCAGGTAGACACCGTAGCGTATCCTCTGCAGTCTCGATTGCGAAGTGACATAAAGAAAATCCGGTTTAGACTCCGTCCCCTCACTGCCATAGATCAATCGAGCTTGTTTGGGAATTGAGTCGAAAAATCCAACGCCGGCATCTTCCATGCTGGTGAAGGTGTGCCGGAAGCGGGCGAGAAAACGCCGAAGAGCTCGAGGTTGACGATAAGCGGCAATCTGCAGTGTATAAACGAAGGACGGTTCCCGCTTCAATTTTCGGCCATAAAATCCGGCAGCAGTCAGTACGGCAGTCAATTCCGTCTCGCCAAAGAATTGTCGACGTCGCCCCACCTCCTGAATCTGCTTTACCATAAATGCATGACGGCGGATAATCCGATACGCGCGGACATACAACGTCCATAAGCGGGTGACTTCACGCGCTTCTTCATGCCTGGTCGGACGCCGAATATCATGAGTAGTGCTATCATTCACATATTCAAAAGGCTCACTGGTGACCGAGTAGGTGTTGGTGAGCAAACAGCTCTGCCCGCCGGTTGTTGCGTAAGCCAGCACTGGAAACAGAATCAACAACATACCGATCCATCGCATCTGACACCTCCACTACTATCTACCAGTATGGCGGCATGGCGTGACAACTCTGTTACACCGAGATGAATGGATGATGAAAAACGACCGGCATGTGCGCTGCCGCACACGCCGGTCGCCGGGATGGGATCGTCCCAATAGTTCAGCGGATCTCTTCCATCGTCAAATTCGTCAGGTATTTGGCGATGACGGAGTTGAGCGCGACCGGAGGGGGTTCGCCCTGGTTGATGAGTTGCAGCGACTCCAAGTCGGAAACCCAGCCCACGTCGCCGGGTGCGAACAGACAGATGGTGCCGGGTTGATGGGTGGTGTACACCTTCCCGTTGCGATAATAATAATGCCCTTCACACAGACGGGTGGGATAACAACGCATGGCAGGCGGGATGTCGCTCGGTTTGAACCAGAGCTTGATCTCGCGCTCCCCCTCTTCACTGGTGGCGGATGCATGAATCAGGTTGTCCCAACGATCGCTGATCACTTCGCCGGTCTCGTTGGTCAGCGGCACCACCGTGCCCAGCGAACGGATGCAGCCGGGCTTTTCTTCACGCGCCAGGTGCGGATTCGTCGGGCCGACCACCTCGCGCAGCCGGCACACCGCGTCGGCTCCCTGGTAGACAATGGCGATCACGCGCTGCTTCTCCGGCTTTCCCGGATAGTGCAACTCACCGCGCAGATACTCCACCAGCGAGGGGAAAAAGACTTTGGTACGATGCTCGGTGTAATGCTCCTCGGCCAGCATCTGCGTCACATGCACCACTTTCAGGCCGGCGAAGCGCAAGCCGGTGTGGAATTCGGACAATTGCGACAGTACGTAGCCGGTCAGCGAATTCTTCAACGCGTCAGGTTTGATCAGGACGAGGGTCTGGCCCATTTCCCCGTTTGGCATATCGGTCTCCTTTGTCGGTCAGTGACGTTATTATAACAGGACAAACGGGCCGGAGCGTGCTCCGGCCCGTGCGGGCAATCCGGCCAGGCAGGGTTATTTATCGTCCAATGCTACCACGCCGGGCAGTGGACGTCCTTCCAGGAACTCCAGCGAGGCGCCGCCGCCGGTGGAGATGAAGTCCATCTTGTCGGCATACCCCATGCGGGTGACCGCTTCCGCGGTGTCGCCGCCGCCGATGATGGTGAAGGCATCGGTGTTTGCCAACTCGTCGGCGAGGTTCGCCGTGCCTTGCGCAAACGCCGGCGACTCGGACAGCCCGACCGGGCCGTTCCAGACGACCAGCTTCGCCGACTTGATAAAGGTTTTGAACTCCGCCACCGATTTCGGACCGATATCCAGCCCGATCCAGCCTGCGGGAATCTGGTCGACGTCCACCACGCGGGTGGCGATACCTTCACCGGTCTTGTTGGCGAGCACTTGCTCCACCGTCTGGTCGGTAATGACCACATCCACCGGCAGCACCAGTTTGGTGGTGCTGTTGTTCGCCTTCTCCATCATTCCCTTCACCGTTTCCAGGTTATCGGCGTCGAGGAGGGAATTGCCGATCTCATAGCCCATGCCCTTGAGGAAGGTGAAGGCCATGCCGCCGCCGATAAGCAGCGCATCGACCTTGCCGATCATGTTGGTGATCAGTTTAATCTTATCCTTCACCTTGGCGCCGCCGAGGATGGTGACGAACGGGTGCGCCGGATTATCCAGCGCCTTGCCCAGGGTGGCAATCTCTTTCGCAAGCAGGTAGCCGGCCACTGCGGGATGCAGGAAGCGGGCGATGCTGGCGGTGGAGGCGTGATCGCGGTGGGCGGTGCCAAAGGCATCGTTGACGTAGACATCACCGAGTGCGGCCAGCTTTTGCGCAAAGGGCAGGCGCACAGCGTCATCTTTCGACTCTTCCTCCGCGTGGAAGCGCACGTTTTCCAACAGCAGCACGTCACCCGGCTGCAGGGCGGCGATGGCAGTCTCGACCTCGGGACCGATGCAATCATCGACCTTTGCCACCGGCTTGCCGAGCAGTTCACTCAGGCGCCTGGCGACGACATCCATCCGCAATCCTTCGACAACCTGGCCATCGGGGCGACCCAGGTGCGACATCAGGATCACTTTCGCGCCCTTGCCCAGCAAATCGCGAATGGTGGGCAGCGCGGCGCGGATGCGGGTGTCGTCGGTGATAACCGCTTCGTCGCGGGTGGTGGGCAGCTTGGGTTTAATCGCCACGTTAAAGTCGACGCGGACAAGCACGCGCTTGCCGGTGAGATCCCGCAGGTCATCGATCGTTTTCTTCGCCATGTCATACGCCTCCCAAAATGGAAAGGCCCTCACCCCCGGCCCCTCTCCCATGCGGGAAAGGGGGAACTCCGATGCGGTGAGGGCAGGTGTGCTATTACATTTTGCCGGCAACCAGCGCGGTCAGGTCGGCCAGGCGGCAGCTATAGCCCCATTCGTTGTCGTACCAGGCCAGCACCTTCACCAGGTTGTCGCCAATCTGCATGGTGCTCATGGCATCCACGATAGCGCTATGGCTGTTCCCCTTGAAGTCGATGGAGACCAGCTCTTCCTCGGTGTAGGCCAGGATGCCCTTCAACACGCCATCCGCGGCGGCTTTCAATGCGGCGTTGACTTCATCCGCGGTGGCTGGTTTGGCCAGCGTGCAGGTGAGGTCGACCACCGACACGGTCGGGGTGGGCACGCGCATGGAGAAGCCGTGGAATTTGCCTTTGAGCTCCGGCAACACCAGCGCGACAGCCTTGGCGGCGCCGGTGGTGGTCGGGATCATCGACAGCGCGGCGGCGCGGGCGCGGCGCAGGTCCTTGTGCGGCATGTCCAGGATGCGCTGGTCATTGGTATACGCATGGATGGTGGTCATCAGGCCGGCCTGGATGCCGAAGGTATCGTTGAGCACTTTCGCCACCGGGGCGAGACAGTTGGTGGTGCACGACGCGTTCGAAATGATGTGGTGCGTGGCGGGATCGTAAGTCTTCTCGTTCACGCCGATGACGAACGTCGCGTCTTCGCCTTTGGCCGGGGCGCTGATGAGCACCTTCTTCGCGCCGGCATCGATGTGCGCCTTGGCTTTCGATGCGTCGGTGAAGAGGCCGGTGGACTCGAGCACGATCTGCGCGCCCAGGTCTTTCCACGGCAGTTGCGCCGGGTCTTTCAGCGCGCAGATGCCGATCTCTTTGCCGTCAATGACGATGGAATTTGCCTTCGCCTCGACAGATCCTTCGTAAATACCGAAATTGCTGTCATATTTGAACAGATGGGCCAGGGTTTTGGCGTCGGTCAGGTCATTGATGCCGACGACTTCCACCTCGTTGCCATACTTTTCCATCAGACGCTTCAGCACCTGGCGACCAATGCGGCCGAATCCGTTGATACCCACTTTTACTGCCATGGGGAAAACCTCCTCACAAAATACGCGTGTTGCCCCGTTTACAGGCGGCGGAAAGGCTGCATGGGGCATTGATTGCGCGAAAACACCAAGCGCTTGTGTGAACTTTCACAAACGCCGTTCTATATTAGACATTCCGGCATCGCCTGTCAAGGCCATCGATGCCGGCGCTCGATGCCGGCGCTCGCTCGTTATTCCCCCTGCCGGCAAGGTGCGACGCACGATTTTCCGCCATGTCACGCTCCGGCAGAAAATCCGAGAACGTATGTAATGTCAGGATCGCCGCCGACTGGCCGAGGATCGACCACGATGGGGTAATAGCTACCGCGACAGTCCGGGTGATGGATCGGGCATACCTCTCGAATTTCTGCGCGATCACACCTGTCATGCCTGTATCATGCCACCACAACAACACTCGCTGTCGAAAATAATCACACAGCATTCGATGGTGCATGCCCGAAAGCGGCATTATGAATCAACAAGGTGGCTTGGGAGAAAATACGAGGCATTCGAGAGCGCTTCTCCGATATGCCGTCTCATCAACCACCAGGGATGAGAACATAGACCGGAGTCGCACTCGCTCCGTGACCCTTTCCTCGTCCCCTTTCCTCCGGTATAATAGCAGGTACGTCATGCTCACCGAACTCTACATCGAGAATTTCGCGCTCATTGACCGGTTAACCGTCACCTTTTCCGCTGGTTTGAATATCCTCACCGGCGAGACCGGGGCTGGCAAGTCGATCGTGATTGACGCCATCAACGTGCTGCTGGGTGAACGGGCCGGCACCGAACTGGTGCGCACCGGCACGGCGCGCGCGGTGTTACAGGCGGTGTTCGACCTGTCGGACGCGCCGCACCTGCGACCCGCGCTGGCGGAGATCGAGATCGAACCGGAAGACGGCATGATCATTCTCTCGCGGGAAGTCGCGCGCGAGGGGCGCAACCTGGCACGCGTCAATGGACGCGCCTGTCCGGTCAGCGTGATACGCCAGGTGGGCGACCTGCTGGTGGATCTGCACGGGCAGCACGAGCATCAATCGCTGCTGCGCGAAGAACAGCACCTTACATTTTTAGACGCGCTGGGTGATGCGACCTTCGTGCAGACGAAAGCGGAAGTGGCGGAGTTAGCGCGCCGGCGCACCATGTTGTTGCGCGAACTGCGCGAGTTGCAGTCCGATGAGCGCGAGCGACTGCGCACTATCGACCTGCTGTCGTTTCAGGTGGGCGAGATCGAGCGGGCCATGCTGGCCCCGGGCGAAGAAGATGAGCTGGCGACCGAACGCAACCGGCTGGCGAACGCGGAGAAGCTGCACGCCGCCACCTCGGCTGCCTATGGATTGCTCTACGAAGGTGAAGAAAGTCGTTCGGTGCTGGATGCGCTGGGCGAGGCGGAGATGCAACTCGCCGCGCTGGTACGGTATGACGAAGAGTTGCGACCGCTGGCGAAGGCACTGGAGCATGCCGCGGTGCAGATCGGCGATGCCTGTCGCGAACTGGCGGATTATCGCGACCGCACGCAGTTCGATCCCGAACGGCTGGAGGAAATCGAGGAGCGCCTCGGTCTGTTGCATAGCCTGAAGCGCAAATACGGCGAAAGCATCGATGCGGTACTCGCCTACGCGGCGCGGCAGCGTGAAGAACTGAACCGGTTGGCACACCATGAGGAACAGCTGGAAGCGATCACGCTGGAAATCGCGCGCGTCGAACGCGAGTTGGCGGCATGCGCGCTGCGACTCTCCACACTGCGCACCGCGCTGGCCGATACCCTTGCCGCCGAGGTGCAGGCCGAGTTGGCGCAACTGGGCATGCCGAAGGCGGTCTTCACCATTGACGTCGCGCGCCACGCGCAAGAAGGCGGGCTGCCGGTGGAAGGTACGCCGGTTGCGGTGACCACGCAGGGTATCGACACCGTTGCCTTCTCCATCTCCGCCAACCTGGGCGAGCCGCCCAAACCATTGGCAAAGATCGCGTCCGGTGGCGAGCTGTCGCGCATCATGCTGGCGTTGAAAGCGGTAGCCGCGCGCGGTGTCGGGGTGCCCACGCTGATCTTCGATGAGATCGATACCGGCATCGGCGGGCGCACCGCTGAAGTGGTGGGCGAAAAACTAGCCCGCGTCGCCGGCGCCGCGCAAGTGATCTGCGTCACCCACCTGGCGCAAATTGCCTTCTACGCCGACACGCACTTCCTGCTGGAAAAAGCCACTGAAAGCGAGCGCACCATCAGCCGCATGCGGGCACTCACCCACAACGAGCGGGTGGACGAACTAGCCCGCCTGCAAGTTGGCGGCCGCATCAGCGACGCCGTTCTCACTCATGTTCGCGAAGTGCTCGACGACATCCACGCGCAGAAGAGCGGATAGCTGTGCGATGATGGATCGCGGCTGCGAACCTCCGATGGTTATGTTCCCTCGATCTTCCCTCGCAAGGTGTCGTATTCGTCCGGCGTGATCTCACCGGCCGCCAGTCAGCGGTCGAGGATGGCACGGGGGCGGTGGATGGGCGTAGCGAGCGGAAGCTGCCGGTTCAGATAACGAATCAGCTCGTATATCCCGCCGATCACCACCACCCAGAAGAGCAGCAACAGCAACATCATCGCGATTCCGATGCCTCCCCAGGGATGCCAGCAGGGATGCATGGCTCCCTCCTCTTACGCCGCCCGGGCTTCCGGTGGTGTCTCGCTGACGTGCATCACCGGCTGCTTGCCATCCAGCCAATCCTGCAGGCCACCGGCATACTCGCGCACGTTGGTATACCCAAGCTGCATGAGGATGCGCGCGGCGGTAGGACTGGCGGTGCATTCGAAGCTGGCGCAGTAGACGATAATCGCATCCTGTGTACCGAGCACCATCGGGGCCATGTCGCGCAGCACCGGCAACGGGATATTGATCGCTCCCGGCAGGTGCATCTGCAGGAAATGATCGTGACCCAGCACGTCGACGAGGATGATCGGCTCGCTGCGGCGGCGCGCTTCCAGCAGCTCATCACGTGTGATTTTACGAATTTCCGGTTCCTGTTGTGCCATGGATGGCATCCTCCGTGGGCGCGGCATGCTCCCCACGGCATCTATATTCCCATCCGACCGCGTCGTCCTTGCTCCCGCCGGCAACGTTGTCGTGCGATTCCGACAGTTGTCTGCCGCCAGTCATGGCGCGCTGCACGCCAACGGGAATCGAATGATCGATGCGCAAGGCGGGAGGACCGATATTAGCGGGAATGGCGGGTATCGCAGGGGTGGTGTGGGGATTGGCGTCACTGGCCCGTCTCGCCACGCAACCGGTGTTGGAAGATTTACTGCCCACGCAGGTGGCTGAGCCACAGACCGATTTTCTCACCCTGCACGAACGCCTGGTAGCCTTTCGAGAGATGGGCAGCGGGCACGATGCTGTCGTGTTCCTGCATTGTTTCGCCGGCAATCTGGAAACGTGGCGCGTGGTGCAGACGTTGCTTGCGCCTGCGTACCACACCGTTGCGCTCGACCTATGGGGTTTCGGCGCCTCAGCACGACCCGCCACGCTGTCGCAGGAAGATTGGCCCGTGCAGGTGCTGGAGGTAATGGATGCATTGCGGATGCCGCACGCCGTGCTGGTCGGTCACTCGCTGGGCGGACGGGTGGCGCTGACTTGCGCCGCCGTAGCCCCAGAACGCGTGCGCGGTATGGTGCTGATCGGCAGCGACGGCCTGCACCTGCCGCAAAGCAATCCGCACTTGCGGGCGTTGAGCTACCGCCCGCTGCTGCACCTGGTGCAACGCCGCCTGCTACGGCATCCGCAGATGCTCGAATCCCTGTTGCGGGAATCGTATCCGCGCGACTATCCCATCACAGAACCACTGGTGCAGCGTTATCTGCGCCCATTGCGGGTGCAGGGTAATCTCGCGGCGCTCGATCACCTGAGCCGGACATACCCCGGTAAAGACAGCGCACGCCTGCTGGAACGGGTGCACTGTCCATCGCTGCTGTTGTGGGGCACGGAAGACCGCGTCACCGCGCTACCCTATGTGTTGCACCTGATGCGCCGCCTGCCCGTGGCCGAATTAGTCGTGCTCTCCCGCATCGCGCACCTGCCCCATGAAGAATGTCCGGAAATCGTCGCGGAGCACATCGAACGCTTTATACGGCAATGCCGGTAACGCTGGACCGCGCACAAGTTTCCTGCGATCCCGCGATCCTTGACGTCCCAGTCGTATTCGCACCAACAATCGGGTATACTTCCCGAGATGCAAGCGACATTGCGACGCTGGGCGGCAACCATGCGGGGATTTCCCGGGGTGTGCGGTCTGTCCTGGCTGAGTTCGGTGATGCTCAAACGGTGGATTTCGTGTGCGGAGCACCTGGCCCCGGAAGATATCGCCGAGGGCGACACATGTTTCCTGCACCTGGACGGCGGATCGGTCGCCTACCAGCAGCGCGGGGAAGGCGAGCATGCCATCGTCTTTCTGCACGGTTTCGGCGGACGACTGGAGACGTGGCAGCATCAGCAGATGGCGCTGGCGGCACAGTATCGTACCGTGTCGTTGGATCTGTGGGGGTTCGGCGCCTCAGCCCGTCCGCCCGCGCTTACCCCGCGTGCGTGGCCGCGCCAGGTCTTCGGCGTTATGGATGCGCTGGGCATCACCTCCGCGACGCTGGTCGGCCATTCGCTGGGCGGTCGCGTGGCGTTGATGTGCGCCGCGCAGGCACCGGAGCGTGTGCAGGGATTGACCCTGCTGGATTGCGATTGGGGCCAGACACAACACGGCTATCTGCTCGTGCGCGAGATGGCGCGCGGCCCCTTCCTGCCGCGCCTGCTCGATGGTTTGCGCAGCGATCCCGCCCATGTGACCAGCCTGATGCGGCTGGCCTACGCCTCGCCGTATGACATCACCCCCGACCGCGTGGATGCGCATCGGCTACCGCTGTGCGTGCGCGGCACGACGGCGACTTTCCAGTACGTCTGTTGCGCCCCACCCGCCGAACACCGCATGGACGCGGCGATTGCCGGGGTGCGCTGCCCCACCCTGGTGTTATGGGGCGAGCATGATCGCATCATCCCGGTCGAATGGGCGATGCCGCTGGTCGCGCGCCTGCCCGCCTCCCGCCTGGCACTCATCCCCGGCGCCGGCCACCTGCCGCAGGATGAATATCCGGCACTGGTGACCGATCACCTGCGCGACTTCCTTGCCGGTCTGTATGTGCCGGCAAAAAGTGCGTAAACTGTCCCCGTGTCTGTCCTCCTTCCGTCACACACCCCCCTGGTATTTCCCCGTCAGCCCGGTAGGATGGGAGAAGATTAGATCGGGAGGGGGGATATGCGATGCGCGTGGGCATTAATGGATTCGGACGAATCGGTCGGTTGATCATGCGTGCCGGGTTTGACGAACCGGACTTGGAATTCGTGGCGGTGAACGATGTGGCGGATGCGGAGACGCTGGCTTATCTGTTGCAGTTCGATTCGGTACACGGCATGGCCGATTTCGATATTACGGTGACGGAAAAAGGCTTCACCGTCGATGAAGAAGATATTACGGTCTTCAATACGCGGAATCCCGCCGAAATTCCATGGAACGAGTTGGGCGTGGAACTGGTCATTGAGGCAAGTGGCCATTTCGCCACCCGCGATGCCGCCGCCGGCCACATACAAGCCGGAGTAAAAAAAGTGCTTATCACCGCGCCGGCCAAGGGTGTGGACGGCACCTTCGTCATCGGGGTGAACGATAGGCACTATGATCCGGAGAAGCACCAGATCGTCTCCACCGCATCGTGCACGACCAACGCGCTGGCGGTGATCGCCCGCGTGCTGCATGACGCCTTCACCATCACGCGTGGATTTGCGCTCACCGTGCATGCCTATACCAACAGCCAGGTGCTGCTGGACAGACCATCCGATAAACTGCGCCGCTCGCGAGCCGCCGCGCTGAATCTGGTGCCCACCTCCACCGGCGCGGCGCACACCATCAACGAGGTGATCCCGGAGCTGGAAGGCCGGCTGGAAGCGATGGCGATTCGCAGTCCGAATCCCGACGGCTCTATCATCGACTTGACCGTGGTCCTCGAAAAATCGGCCGATGCCGCTGCCATTAACGAGGCGTTCCGACATGCCGCCGACACTCCGGAACTGCAGGAGATTTTGTTGATTTCCGACGATCCGCTGGTCTCCAGCGACATCGTCGGCGCCAGCTTCACAACCATCATCGACGCCGAAAGCACGCGCGTCATCGGCAATATGGCCAAAGTGCTGGCGTGGTACGACAACGAGTGGGGCTACAGTTGCCGCGTGGTCGACATGGCCGTCAAAATGGCACAGGCGGCCTAACGACGAAGAGCGAGGGCACGGCGTGAACGCACTTCCCGCCCGTTCCCGTGTGGGAACAGGGCGGGATGCGTCACGTTTGCGCCAGACCTGGTACAGTATGCACCACTGACCAGAGGCGTTACGCGCCGAGTTGCAGCGTGCCGGATTTCGCCGGATTGCGTTCGCCCAGTTCGCGGTCGGCGAGTTGGAGCATCACCTCGGCGTTGCCGTTCGCCAGTTCGCGAAGGCGGGCGATGGCGGGGCCAATGATGCGGTCGGTGTAGGTGGCGGGCAAGTCGCGACCGTCGGCGGGAGGCAGTTGCACGCTTTCCAGCAGATCCACCACGGCGGCGATGTCGGGGGCACCGGCCAGCGCATCAACGATCTGACGCTCCAGTTCTTCGCCTACCGCGTGAGCCAATTCGTCGCGCTGCCCTTCCTCCGGGCACTCGATGTAGATGCGATTGATGGGTTCGGTGCCGGAGGCACGAATCGCCAGGTAGCATTCGCGCTCGTTCGCGTCATGCAGGATTACCTCCACCAGATCACCGCGGATGCCGCCGCAATACACGGGGGTAAAGTCGGCCAACTGCGGGTCGGGAGCGATGTCATCAGCGGCCATCGTCGCGTAGCGGTCAAGGTAGACGTTGACCAACGCCTCTTTCGCGATATCGGGCGCCTCTACGTCACGACGCAGGGAAACGAGCTGTCCATACGTGTCGATGGTTTGCTGCCAGATGGCGCTGAGCGGCATGCCGCGCACCGCGCACATCTGCAGCGTAAGCAACGCGCCCCACAGGCCGTCTTTGTCGGGGGTGTGTCCGCGTGAGGTCATGCCGTTACTCTCCTCGCCGGCGATCAGCAGACGTTGCAGACACTCATGGAAAACGCGCTGAATCTGCTCCGGGGTATGGTTGCCTTCGGCGAGTGCCTGTTGCAGTTCGGTCATCATCACGTCGGCGATGTACTTGAACCCGACCGGCACCACGTAGGTGAGAAAACCGCTCTGCACCGCCGCGTCGCCCAACACCGTCTGGTAACCGGGCAGCGTAGCGTGCAGCACCGGCGCGGCGAGGTCGGACGGTGGGAGAATCTTGTCCGGATGAGCGGCGGCAACGCGGTCGAGCAGGCGGGTGGTCACCATGTTGCGGATGATCTTGCCCGGTTTGCCGTTGTAGGCGGCGGAGAGCAGGTAGTCCGCCAGCATGGGCAGCAACTGGTTGGTCATCACGTAGTGACCTTGCTCGTCCACCACGCCGAAGCGGTCGGAATCGGTGTCCATGCCGATGCCGATAATGCGCGGGTAACGCTCGCGCAGGCTGCGCACGGTTTCCGCGCAGCGGTTGATGTGCGGCGGCTCCGGATTGGCATACATCAACTCACCGAGCAACGGGTCCTTCTCGCCGTGGATGACGGTGTAGTGGATGCCCAGTTGATCGCACACCCGGCGCAGGTAGCCGCGCGAAGCGGAGTGCATCTCGTCGATAACCACCATTGCCTCTTCGGCGCCCCAGAAGGCACGCATCTGCGCCAGCGCGTCGGCGGTGCCGCCGGTGGACAGCATCACCTTCGTGTTCAAATCGCCGATCGCCGCCTTCGTGTAAGACTCGAGCGGATCGAACAGGGTCACGTGCCCGCGCGGTTTGTCGGCAGGCACGATGCTGTCTTCCAGTAGCAGTTCCATTGCACGGCGTCCGATGGTGTCGGTGGCACGGGTGGGGGCAACGGCACCGTAAGGCATATTGTAGCGGATGCCATGATACTCGGTGCCCAGGTAGACGCCTTGCGCCACGTCGCGCACCGGATTATGCGAGGGCGTACAGTTAATAAGACCGGCGTTCTTCGCCACGCCGAGCACCTCGGTGATGTAATAGATGAGCGCCGGCGAGGGGGTTTCGCGCGCAGCCAGGTGCACATCCATGCCGTTGGCTACCGCGATATCAGCGACCAGCGCCGCCACTTTGTCGCCGTTGATGCGACTGTCATAGCCGATGGTGAGCGGCGCGGAGGCGAGACGGCTCTCCTGCACGAATTCGAGAATGGCCTGTACCACGGCGGTTGCACGGCGCCAGGTGAAATCCAGCCCCATGCGGGCGCGCCAGCCCGAAGTGCCGAAGCGCGGATACTGCATCTCCGCCAACCGCAGCAAGCGCCAGTAATGCGAGCGGCCCAGCGGGCGCGCCGCCAATCCGCGCAGGCGAGTAGTTGCCTCGATACAGGCTTGCATGCGCGCAGGACGCGGGGCAAGCACGGCGGAAGCCAACCGGGGGAAGATGTCGCGGCGGACGATGTCTTGCAGATCGTCCCATTCCTTGCGCTTCAACACTCCCACCAGGCCGGCGTCAGCGGCGTTGCGCACCTGGCTCCAGACAGTGGCGTCCTCGCGGCGCCCCTCGCCTTCCACCAGCACCAGTTGCAGTTCACCCCACAGGTGCGCGAGTTGCACATCATCCAACTCGACGCGCGCGAATTGCGGCACCAGGTCGATCAACCGCTTGGCGGCATCGGGCGGTGGCGGTTGCTGGTGCAGGGCGCGCGTGATCACACTCTGGCGCAGGCCACGCACGGACAACAGGAGGGGATGAATCATCGGTGACGACTCCTTCACGGATACGCGCTACATCGCGGTTCCACATACTGATATGGGATGCAATCCCTCGGATTATAGAGTGGCCCGGGTTCGCCGTCAATGCACCGCGATTGCCACATCCGGCGTGCGGACGGATTTGCTCCACTCCGTATCATCTGTTATGATACACGAGACAGGAGCTGGAACGATGGCGAAATGCCCGCGTTGCGGCGCGGAAAATCAGTTGGATAACGCTGCGTGCTGGCGCTGCTGGGCGCCGATCCCTCGCGTACCGCCGCCAGGCGATTCCACGGCTCCCATTGCCGACACACCCAACCGCTCCACCCCCGCCGCTCCGGTGAAGCGCACGCTCAACACACCCGATCTGCTCACACGATTTCCACGGCGGCGCGCCCGTCCCACACCCGGCGAAGTCCTGCCGACCACCGATCAATCCGCGAAGGTGGATGAACCGCCGCCTGTCACGGATGCCGGGGCAGACATGCCGGAACCGGTGATTGCGGAAGCACCCGAACTGCCATCGACCTCCACGGATGAAGCCAGCATCGGATCGGCGGACGCACCATCCAACCTCACGATAGCCGCGGAGCCGATGCCGCCGGTGGAGGCGCCGGTCGTCGACGAGACCGAAAAGACGGTGACGCCGGTCGAGGATGTGACCAAGGCGGCGGAGGCACGGCAAGACGCCGTACTGGCACCTGACCCGCCGGCTGACATTGATGGCACGACACCCAACCCGCCGGACGGTACTGATACCGTGGTGCCCGTGCCGGAGGCCGACGCACCCGCGCGCCTTTCTCCTGCCGCGTCGCGCCATTTCGTCTATATCGGCGAGCGAACGACACCGGTGGCGGCGCATGGCGGCTGGTGGTTGATCGCGGCGGCGTTTCTGCTGTGCCTGTTGCTGCTGGCGGGCATGCTGTACTGGTTCTTCACGCTGGGTTCCGTGCCGTACACCGGCACGCCGGGCAGCGTGACGCAGCAGTATCTGTTCGCGCTGGCGGCGCATGACACGGTGACACCGCACCAACTGGCCACGCGGAACAGCCGGGGATTGCTGACGCCGAACTGGCTGTTTTACATCACCGACGCGCAAAGCACGGGGCCCATCAAACGGCGCGGCACCACCGCGATCACCACCGTCGCGCTGACGCTGACGCCGACCACGCAGGACAAGGTACTGGCGAAGCCGCTACAGAAGGCACTGTCACGGACGTACCGGGTGACGCTGATACTTGCATACGAGCATGGGGGCTGGCGGGTTGACCAGGCGCTGTTTTTCGGCAATCTGCGTCGGCGCATGGCGTTGGAGAATCCCGGGGTGCGGCTGCCCGCGTGGCGCTAGCGGTCAGACTTCCGCCGGCGGCGTTTTCGGAATGGTGAAGCAGAAGGTTGATCCCTGACCGAGCGAACTTTCAACCCAGATCTTCCCACGGTGCGCATCGACCAGACTCTTGGTGAGGAACAGCCCGATGCCGGTACCGCCAACGAGGCGGGAATCGCCGCTGTGCACGCGGTGGAAGCGCTGGAACACCTTCTCCAGGTGTTCGGGGGGAATACCCATACCCTGATCGCGCACGGCGAAGCGCAAGCTGTCGCCCACTTCCGCCACGCTGGCGATGATGCTGCCGCCCTCGGGACTGTACTTGATGGCATTGCTGATCAGGTTGGACAGCACCTGGTCCAACTTATCGCGATCTGCGGTAATGCGCGGGAGGTCGGGCGCGACGTCGGCGATCAACTCATGCCGGTTAGTGTAGCCGCGATGGAAGCTCAGACACTTTTCCAGCAACTCTGGCACGCTGAACTCGGCGTAATTCATATGCAGCGGCAGCCCGCGCTCGATACGCGACACGTTCAGCAGATCGCTGATCAGGCGAATCAGGCGGTCGCATTCGGTATCGATGATGTTGTAGAATTCCATGCGTGTCTGCTGATCGTAAAATGCGCCTTCAGGATCGTCCAGCAGCGTGCGGGTGAATCCTTTGATGGCAGTCAGCGGAGTGCGCAGTTCGTGCGAGACGGTGGAGACGAAGTCGCTCTTCATGCGCTCGACGTTACGCAGGTCGGTCACGTCGCTGAAGGTGCACAACAAGCCGACCGGATTGTGCCGCTCGTCGCGCACGATATCCGCCTGTGCCTGGTAGCAGCGCTCGCCGATATAAAATTCGCGCCCAAGCTCGCCGTTGTGCGCGATGGCTTCAGTGAGAAACGCGCAAATCTGCTGGTCTTTGATCACGTCCTGGTACGGATGACCGATCCCCTCACCCGGTTGCAGGTTGAATAACCTGGCCGCAGTGGCATTGATCAGTTGAATCTGTTGGGTACGCGAGAGGGACAACAGGCCTGACGGCATGCTGAGCAGTGTATATTCGAGCTGTTTCTTCTCATTGGCGATAGCAAGGAAGATCTGCGCGGTGGAGATAATGGCGGCGGCGTTGCGCGCGAGCACGGTCAGCAGGCGGCAATCTTCCTCGGTGAACCGTAAGCCATAACGCTTGTTGAAGACGTGGATGACGCCGATGGTGGTGGATTCGACCACCTGTTGATTTTCATTACGCCGTTCGACCATGATGGGCACGGTCAACGCATCATTCACGTTGAAGCGGGACAGATTTTCCTGCACGCACAGCACATCGGCGGCACAGTTGTGGCAAATGAATGGGCGACCTTCGTGGAACACCTTGCCGGCCAGACCGAGTGTGACCGGCACGCGGTATTCCGCGAGTTCCTCCTCACTGATGCGGTGGGCCGGCGCGCGCGCCACCAGTTCGCCGGTGGTGGAGTCGTACAGCATGATCACGCACTTTTCCGCTTGCAGGATCATGCCCACGCGCCGCACGAAGGATTGCAGCGTTTGTGCGAGCTCTTCCGCGGTGGTTACCGTTGATGAGGAGTCGCCGAGGGACGACGGAATGGGGATGCCGACGCGCGCGGAGAGTTTGCCCCGATCGAATTGGCCCTCCGGCGCTCCCGCGGCTGTGGTATTCTCCCGGCGCCGATTCGGATCCGGAGTTTCGATTGTCACCGCCATGCACTCCCTCATATCATCCGGCGACGCGGTGGGTATCGATCGCTGATGATACCGTTATTCTAACGAAATACCGAAGGCACCGTCAAGGTTCGCACGCCGTTTGCCCGGTGTGCCGCGGGGCACACCGGGCACGGGAATCGCACATTTTTAGAAGGCGACCGCATTGGAAAGCATCAGCGGTGCCCGCTGGGAGTAGGCCAGGCCAAATCCGCGGAAGCCGAAGCCCGCGGTAAAGCCGTAATGGGAATTATAACCGCCGCGCAAGGCAATCCCCAGCGGCATGCGCAATTCGCCGCCTACCGCGCCATGCGCCTTGGAGATGGCGCCGGTCAAGTCGACCAAGTCGGCCGCCAGCGTCAGACGATTATTCACCCAGGCGGCACCGAGGCTGAAAGTGCGCGGGGAAACGTCCTGCGACAACAGGCCGTCGATGTCGGGTGCGTTGAAGGTGATCGCCTTGGGTTCGATCAGGTTATCCACCATCAGCGCCACATGGAAATTCGGCAGCACCGTCGGAGTGAACATCAGTCCCATGTCGGCGCTGATCGACGAAGCGCTCAGATAGGTTTTCCCGCCCATTTCCGGGGCGAGCGTCGAATTCAGATTCCCGCCGGCATCCACGTTATAGACGTAATGCGAGTAATAGGCTTTCGTCGGCTTCACGCGCACGCCAACCGCCAGCTTGCCGGGCAGTGCGTCCAGTTTGGGCAGATACATCCCGATACCCACACTGGGTAGAGTCGTTTCACCGAGCGCGGAGACATCAGCCACTCCGACGGCCGGCGGCGCGCCCGACGATCCATCCTTCACCCAATCGGCAAAATTCACATCCGGCTTGATGAAGGTGCGCACGGTGGCGCTTACCTGTAAATCGGAATGCGGCAGCAACAGTCCCGCATTCGCGCTGGCGTCGATCTCGGTGGGCCTGCTTCCGAGTTCCTTCACCAGATCGAAGGCGTCGGTCACGTTGATTTTCGGGTTGCCCAACAGACTGATGGCATCGCTCAACCCGGCCGCGCCTTGCATGCGCGTGGCGATATTCGGCCACTGTACGCCCAGGCGCAGTCCGCTTTCAGCCAGAAAAGCAGGGTTGGCAGCCGTTTCACCGGCATCGCCGCTGGCCAGTCCGGCGCCGCCCATCGCCACCGCGCGCGCACTGCCGCCCAGGGTGAAATCAGCCAGAGCGGGCATCGCGCAACAGAGAGAGAGCAGTAAAAACAGTGACAGGATGCGATAGAACGGGGACATAGTGATTCCTCCTTATGGGATAACCTATTATTCCCCTCACCTGCCACCTCGTCAAGAGACGGGTGGATGGGGGACGGCTGGTATTGCCGCCAGCAGACGCCTGCTCAAAAATGGCATTGTAAGAGATCGTTACCGAAGCGCAAAGCAGAACCACGAGACGGTAACGAGTACTTTCAACACAGTTTCAGCGAGAACACGCGAAATGGGGACCGACTTATTCCGAGTTATCGGGAAAAGTCGGTCCCCACTTGAGCGCGTCAATATATGCGCAGCGGTCAGGCGCTGGCCGGCACGTCCAGATACTGATCGAGTGATTTCACCAGTGACTCGGCGGATAGGTAGCCGACATGCCGGCCAATCTCGCGGCCTTGATCGAAGATGAGCAGCGTGGGGATGCTCATCACCCGGTACTGACTCGCCAGCGCACCATTTTCGTCAATGTTCACCTTCACGATCCTGGTCCGCGCGCCCAACGACTGTGCTGCTTTCTCCAATTCAGGAGCGACCATCCGGCATGGCCCGCACCATGACGCCCAGAAATCCACCACCACCGGCGTCGCCGCCTGCAAAACCTCGCGCTGAAAATCACCCGCGTTGACCGATTGCACCGTTGCACTCATTACACACCTCCATGAAATAAGTACTAATATATTACCATGTAACTATAAAGTATAAACATGGCGCTCTGCGCAGAAAAGCGACGCTGCTGCTCCCGCGAATCCGTCGTTCTTCACCATGGGTGCGCACTGTAAACAAATCACCACTCATCCGGTGAATAAGCGTTCTCTATTGACATTCACCCATCGCCTCTATACAGTAACCGACAATATTCCCTATTTTGTTACGGTCTGCGTGATTCCCGCGATGAAGAGGTTGCCGATGCCACAATTGTTGATGCGTCTGTTGTTCCTGGGCTGCATGATGGCCGGGATGGTGCTGTCATCGCGCGTGACGGCGGACACGGCGGAGCCGGACACGGTGACGGTGACGGTAACCGCGCGTCGCTGGTTGGAACCGCTGCAAGCGGTGCCGGAGAGCGTGACCGTGGTGTCGCGCGAAGCGTTGCGGGCAGCCGGCTTGCACACGGTGGCCGAAGCGGTGCGCCAGACGCCCAATGTGACGCAGCCGGACTTTTCCGCGCGCTGGCTCAGTTTTCCTTTCGTGCGCGGCATCGGCAGCGGGCGCAACAGTCCGGCGGTAACCACCATTATCGACGGCGTGCCGCAGTTGTCCTACGCCACCGGCAACCAGGAGCTGTTGGGGGTAGCGCAGATTGACGTGCTGCGCGGTCCGCAGGGGAGCCGTTATGGGCGCAACACACTGGGCGGAGTGGTGCAGGTGCTGCCGGAGTTGCCGGCAGAAGAACCAACTGCCCGCGTACAGGTGACGCTGGGGAATTATGGGTTGCGCGACCTGCGCGGCGAGGCGAGTGGTCCGCTGGGCGCCGGACTGCGCGGCAGTCTGCACCTGGGCAACGCGGCGCGCGACGGCTTCACCACGAACGACGTCAGCGGCGACCGGCTGGATGCGCGCGATGCGTGGTTTGGCCGTGGGCAGTTATATTGGCCGGAGCATGGAGCGTGGACCCTGCGTTTGAGCGCCACCGCCGAGCGCGACCATGACGGCGATTACGCCCTAGGCGACCTGGCCGCCATGCGCGCCGCCCCGCATCACGTGGCGCATGATTTTGAGGGATTCAACCGGCGCACTCTACAACAACCGGTCTTCACCGCAACGCGCGCGGGACGCATCGCCGACTTCACCTCCATCACCGCCTTGCAGGAATGGAGGGTGCGCGACCGTACCGACGCCGACTTCTCACCTGCCGATTATCTGCGCCGCGGCACCGTGGAAACCCAGCAGGCCTGGACGCAGGAACTGCGCTTCAGCTCACCCGAGCGTGCGGACGGCCCCGTGCCGGCTTGCCGCTGGCTGGCCGGCGCGTTCCTGTTCACTTCGCGGCGGGATGTCGATAACGCCACCGAATTCCGCCTCGCCGCCGCCAATGCGCAGGGGGTGCCGGTGCCCTTCACCCAGCACGACACCGGCCTGTTGCGCAATGCCGGTCTAGCCCCTTACGGGCAGCTCGAACTGGCGCTAAGCGCGAACGCGGCGCTGACGCTGGGGCTGCGCCACGATTACGAGCGTAAAACGGCGCACCTGCGCGGCTATTATGACCCGGCGATTGCCCCCGACAGCCCGGTCACGGGAGAGCGCACCTTCAATCGCACCAGCCCGCAGGTATCGCTGGCGTATCGCCTGACCCGGACGGCGCTGTGGTATGCCACCGCGGCCAATGGTTATAAAACCGGCGGGTTCAACGCCCAGGCGCCGGCAGGCAACACGGTCTACGGCGAGGAGACCAGCCGCAGCTACGAAACGGGCGTGAAAACGACGTGGTTGCGCGAGCGCCTGCTTGCCAATCTTTGCCTGTTCCGCCTGGATTGGCAGGACATCCAACTCGATGTGCCCGGCAGCGTGCCCGGCCTCTTCTACATCGACAACGCCGGTGCGGCCACCAGTCAGGGTGGCGAAGTCGAACTGACGCTGTTGCCTGCGCGCGGCTGGCGGGTGTTCGCCAGCGCCGGTATGCTGGATACGGCGTTCAAGGCGGGCAGTCAGGCGTCGGGGACCGACGTTAGCGGTCATCGCCTGCCATTCGCTCCGGCAATGACGCTGCGCGCAGGCGCACAATTCGCGCGGCAGTTCTCCGTGCAGACCCGTGCCCTGGCGCGACTCGATGTGCAGCAGACGGGAAAATATTATTATGACGCGGCCAATGCCGCCGCGCAGGCCGGCTACGCGCTGGTCAATCTGCGCCTGGTGATCGAGCATGGTCGCTGGCGCGCCGAAGGTTGGACGCGCAACCTGTTCAACCGTCGTTACGTGCCGGTCGCCTTCCCGGTACCGCTGACGCCGTCCGGCTACGTCGGCGAATCCGGCGCCCCGCGCACCTGCGGATTGACACTCGGCTACACCTTTCCGTAACCGAGACGCCTGCACCGTGCGCGTCCGCGAATCCCCTGCCACGCGTCGCCGCGCGACGCGTTCCCTTGACCCCATGGAGCAGGACGGGTAGCATGGGAGGCCGTACACTTTCTGATGATGGGAGCATCTGGTGGAGACCGTTTCCGTACATGATTTATTGCTCGACCGCACGCTGAGTCCGCGCCGGGGCGGCACCGACCCGGAGGTGGTCGAACATTACGCCGGCATCTTCAAAGAGGTGATCTGGCCGCCGATTCTGGTACACCGGCCTACGCATAAGCTGCTCGACGGCTGGCATCGCGTGGAGGCGGCGCAACGAGCCGGGGTGTATGCGCTGGCGGTGCAGTGGGTAGACGCGAAAGAGGAAGAGCTGTTCGCGCTGGCGGTCAAGGCGAATCTTGGCCATGGCGTGCGGCTCACGCGCGAGGAGCGATACCAGGCGATTGCCCGCCTGCGACGCGAGTCGTGGACGGAAGAACGCATTGCCGAGACTCTCGGCTGTTCGCTGGGCATGGTGAACCGCACCGAAAAGGCGGAGGACCTGCGCATCAAGTTTAAAGTCAGTGATCACCCCGGGCGCATGCTGCCCATCGAATCGCTGGTGGAAGTGGTTAAGCTGCCGCCGGAGTATCATGACGAAATTGCCGAACTCGCCTGCGAAGTGGAGGCCGCTCCCGCCGACGTGCGCCGCGCGGTGCGCGCGCTGAAGAAAGGTGAGGTGGAAGCCACGCAGGATATTCGCCGCGTGATGACCGATCCCGAGTTCGCGAAAATGCGCCATGACACGAAGCCGTCGATGGAAGACGGCAACTGGCTGATCACCTTCGGTTCGCTGGTCGATCAGATGGAGCGCAACGCGTTGAGCATCTCCCCGGTCGAGCGTGAGGCGGCCATGTCGCTGTTCCGCCGCATGCGCAAGTGGGCTGACCGCCAATTGACGCTGCTGGGTGATGACGACGGCGCCGGGGCGTGATCTTTTTGCCTGTCTCCGCCGCGGTGTGATATACTAGGGCGCTTCAATATAATTCCGGGAACTCCCGGCGACGCAGCAATCCGCAAACGGACGAGTTGGAGATACGAGCATGTCAGGACATTCGAAATGGGTGAATATTCGCATTAAGAAGGGCAAGATGGACGCCCTGCGCGGCAAATCCTTCACGCAATGCGCGAAGGAGATCATCGCGGCAGCACGTGCCGGCGGCGGCGACCCGAACAGTAACCTGCGCCTGCGCAATGCCATTCAGAAGGCGAAGGAAGCCTCAGTACCCGCGGATAACATTAAACGGGCGATCATGCGCGGCACCGGCGAACTAGACGGCGCACAGTACGAAGAAATCACCTATGAGGGATACGGCCCCGGCGGGGTGGCCATCATGGTGCACACCATGACGGACAACCGCAACCGCACAGCGCCCGAAGTGCGCTCCATCTTTCGCGCGCACGGCGGCAACCTGGGTGAGAACGGCTGCGTGGGCTACCTCTTCGACCAGAAAGGCGTCATCACCGTCAGCAAAGACGCCAGTGATGAAGATACCGTGATGATGGCTGCACTGGATGCGGGCGCTGAAGACGTGCAGACCGACCAGGACGATATCTACGTCATCACCACCGTCCCCGGTGATGTCTACACGGTCAAGGAAGCGCTGGAACAGGCTGGCATTAAAACCGAAGAAGCCGAGGTGCGCATGGTGCCGCAGAACACCGTCACGGTGACCGGCAAGGACGCGCATCAGGTGATCAAGCTGATCGACACGTTGGAAGAGAACGAAGACGTGCAAGATGTCTACTCCAACGTCGAGATTCCCGACGAAGAGTTGTCCTCTATGGCGTAAACCGCCGCGCCGCTCACACAACCAACCCCATCCCGCGTACCACCGGGATGGGGTTTTTTGTTGCCGCACAGCTACCAGCCTCTCACCTTGTCATTCCATACGCACAATGCCCGGGATATACCACCACGCGGAATAGCTACAATGATGCTAGTCATTCGCCGGACATCCGCTGCGTATGCGCGACCGGCTTTCGCTGCCCGCCAGCGGGACGACTGCACGGCGATCTGCCCCAACGGGCATATTACGACAAAAGGCCGCGGGGAGAGGCGGGACTCACCGCCGCCGACAAGGAGGATGCTTTGATGGCAAAGATGCGTGTTTGCGGGATCGTAGCGCTGTTGGCGATGACTGTAGCTGCGTTTGCGTATCCCACTCTGTCCGGGCCTACGGGCCAGGCGGTCATTCCCACCGCGGTGGCGGAAAAAGGGTTCGGCATCGCGGCGGATATCCAGAGTTTTCCAGTGGACCCTTCCAGCGGCACCGCGTATCCCATTCGTGCCTTGCTTGGTGTCGGATCGAATGTGGAACTCGGAGTAACATACGATCCGCTGAACAACTCGGCGCCGTTCGAACGGGCCATGGGGGCCAATGCCAAGTTCAGACTCGCCACCTTCCTGGGCGGCAACTCCGCGCTGGGTGCACAGTATCGGACAGAGCGACTGCAGAATACCGAACTCGATACCCGATACTGGCAGGGATATTTCGCCTGGACAACCCGCGTCAACCCGGAGAAGATCAATAACCTGAACCTGTCGTTGACGTGGGGGGCAAACTGGACGAACGTCAAGCCGGAAGGTTTCGAATCCGAGAGCGGATTCCGCTTCAACGCAGGCGCCGCCCTCCTCCTGACCCAGCGGCTGGCGCTGATGGCGGAGTACCAGACCAAGTCGACGAGACTCGGCGACTTGAAGCCGACCGTTGCCGTGTCGGCGCGCGGGATGCTCACCAATAACATTGGCGCGCAGATCGGCCTGACCAATTCCTACGGGTTGACTGCACTCGATAAGCAGCGCCCCTTCGGCGGCTTGTTCTTCCGCTTCGGCCCGCGCGGTGTGACCGGCGACGCGGACGAGGTGATCATCTCCTGCCCCCCCCTATAAACGGTGGCGCATGAGAGGCGTATACACGGCGGACAGAGCCTTGCTCTGTCCGCCGTTTCATTCCCACTGCTCTGGAAGTGGGACGCCGCCACCGACGCGCACATTGACGCATATGCCTCCTGGCGACACTACGCCCACCCATCTGGCGCACAGACAGCATGCCGGCAGTCCGGAAATTGCCGGGAACTTTTTGTCCGTCGCAATCGTCATACTGGCATTGCATCTCTTGTACGTTCGGAAGGAGTCACACCATGGCAACGCTGGCACGGGTTTTTCGTTGGGCACGCATCGCGATCGGGTTGGGCGTAGTGTTAGTCGCGCTGTTGCTGGTGCTGTTCACGCGCGACCGCAAGCCTGCCGTCTCGGCGGAGTTGTCGCCGTTGGAGACACGGTTGCTAGGGCAGAACCGCTGGTTGCGCGGCGGTCCCGCGGCGTTGCGGGTGATCACCACCGACCATCGCTCCGGTGCGCCGGTGCGCGCCTCGGTAAAGCTGTCGCTGGCACGTGCCATTGACGGCAAGCCCACGGGAACACCGGTGGTGCTGTTCGACGGGAAGACTAACGCACTGGGCACGCTGGAGGCCGGCTTCACCGCACCTGATGACGTGCCGGGCAGTTATCAATTGACCGCGGCAGTGAAGAGCCCGCTGGGTGAGGAGACGCTCACCCAGCCCATCCAGCTCGACGAGTCGGTGCAGGTGATGCTCACCACCGACAAGCCGCTGTACCAGCCGGGACAAACCATCCACCTGCGCGCGCTGGCACTGGACCTGGCCACGCGCAAGGCGGTCAGTGGCCAGCGACTCACCTTCGAGATCGAGGACGCGCGTGGCAACAAGGTCTATAAACACGCGCAAAAGCTGTCGAAATTCGGACTGGCCGGCGCCGATTTCGTACTCGCCAATGAGGTGAACATGGGTGCCTTCACCGTCCGCGCGTTGCTCCCCCGCGGCCAGGCGGAAAAGAAAGTGCGCGTGGAGCGCTACGTACTGCCTAAGTTCAAGGTGGCGCTCACCACCGAGAAGGCATATTACCTGCCCGGCGAGACGGTGCAAGGCACCGTACAGGCAGACTACTTTTTCGGTAAACCGGTGGCCGGCAGCGCGGTGACTATCGCGGTCTCCACCACCGACATCGGCGTCAGCAAGCTGGCGGAATTAAGCGGAAAAACGGATGCGCAGGGGACGTATAAGTTCGAATATGTCTTGCCAATGGCATTCGTCGGCCAGGCCTTCGAGCAGGGCAAGGCGGTGGTGGAGTTCCACGGCACGGTGAAGGACACCGCCGACCATGCGCAGGAGGTTTTCACCAGCAAACCGGTGGTTGAGACACCCATTCAACTGGTCATCGTGCCGGAAAGCCGCGTGCTGGTGCCCGGCGTGAGCAACCGCATATTCCTTGCCGCCGCCACTCCGGATGGCACGCCGCTGCCGAATATGGAGCTCGCGATCTCCACCAGCCTCACCCGCACCATCTTCACCCAGACGACCGACGTGTTGGGACTGGCGACGTTTGATCTTATACCGGGCCATGAGCCGGTGACACTGACCGTGCGCGCCCGTACCGCCGGCGGCGAGCGCGTCATCGTCACCCGCACTCTCAGCGCCGCACCGGCCGCGGAAGGCATCATCCTGCGCAGCAGCAAGTCGCTGGCAAAGGTCGGCGACCGCCTCACCGTCAACGCGCTTTCCTCCACCAGGGGCGGCACCATCTACCTCGACGTCATTCGCAACAAGCAGACCATTCTCACCCGCGCGCTGCCGGTGAAGGACGAGATCGCGAGTCTGCCGTTGAATATCACCGCGGACATGACGGGCACTGTCGAACTGCACGCCTATAAAATTCTCACAAACGAAGAAATCATTCGCGACACCCGCGTGCTCATCGTCACCCCGGCGGACGACCTGGTGATCGACGTGACCGCCGACAAGGAGACATATCGCCCCGGCGAAGATGCGAAGCTGAATTTCCAGGTAAGGGACCAGCAGCAACACCCCATCCTCGCCGCACTGGGACTCGCCATTGTGGACGAGAGCGTGTTCGCCCTCTCCGAGCTGCAGCCAGGACTGGAGAAAATCTACTTCACGCTGGAAAAGGAGTTGATGGAACCGAAATACGAGATTCACGGGCTAACCCCGGCGGACGTGGTGCTGGACGAGAAGCCGATGCCGGTGCCGGCGGCGCAGCGCGAGGAAGCGCGCCAGCGCGCCGCCGCGGTGCTGTTCGCCGCGGCGCCCGGGCAAGGCGATTTCGATTTACGCGTCAACAGCTACCAGCAGCGCTACGAGAAACTGCGTGAAAAAGTGATGGACGAGATGGGCAAGGCGCAGCAGCGCATCAGCAACGCCGTGGAAAAATACCGGCGGAAGACGGGCAAACTACTCGGCGTGGACGAAGGCTTATTCACGCTGGTGCGCCATGGTTATCTGAAATCGCGTGACCTGCGCGACCACTGGGGCAATTTTTTCAAGACGAATACTTACGGCAATATGGCTTATGGCTGGTTCGCGCTGATGAGCGCCGGGTTGGATGGCAAGTGGAACACAGCAGATGATCTCACCGTCGGGGGAGAGATGGCTTTCGACAACAAATGGGGTGGTGCCGGTGATATGGTCTTCGCCAGGCGGGCGATGCCTGCCATGGCGCCGGCGCCGATGGCCGAAGCCGGCGCCCTCAACGATCCAGCCGGGATGAAAATGCAACACGCGCCGGCGACCACCCCGTCCACCGCCACCGCTGCCCCCGTCGCGGCCGCGCCGGTGCGCATCCGCGAGTATTTCCCGGAGACGATGTATTGGAACCCGGCACTCATCACCGACGAGCGCGGCATGGCGGAGTTGACGGTACCGATGGCGGACTCCATCACCACCTGGCGCCTAAGCATGACCGCCAACAGCGCGCGTGGCCAGTTAGGCAGCGCCACCGCGCCGTTGCGCGTGTTCCAGGACTTTTTCGTGGATATCGACCTGCCCGTCGCGCTCACCCAGCACGACCGCGTGGAGATTCCCGTCGCCGTCTACAACTACCTGCCTGCGGCGCAAACGGTGAAGCTGACGCTGGAGCCGGCGGACTGGTTTACGCTGGAAGGCGATAGCGTGAAGACGGTGGAAATGGACCAGGATGCGGTGAAGGTCGTCTATTTCCCCATCACCGTGCGGAAGATCGGACGTTTCCCGCTCACCGTGCACGCCGACGGCGCGAAGCTGTCTGACGCCATTCGCCGCTCCATCGACATCCTGCCCAATGGCCAGGAATTCCGCCCCACCGTCAACGACCGGCTGGAGGGCAAGGTGGCAAAGACGGTGACTATCCCTGCCGGAGCTATCGATGGCGCCAGCACCATCTGGGTGAAGCTGTATCCCGGCGCGTTCAGTCAGGTGGTGGAGGGACTGGACGGCTTGTTGCGCATGCCCAACGGCTGCTTCGAGCAGACCAGTTCGACCACCTTCCCCAACGTCCTGGTGCTTTCCTACCTGAAGCAGACGAAGAAGATCAATCCCGAACTCCAGATGAAGGCCGAGCAGTATATTAACGTCGGCTATCAGCGATTGGTCACCTTCGAATGCAAACAAGGCGGATTTTCCTGGTTCGGCGACGAGCCGGCCAACCAGGTGCTCACCGCCTATGGGCTGCTGGAATTTTCCGACATGGCGAAAGTGCATGAGGTCGATCCGGCGCTGATCAGCCGCACGCAGCAGTGGCTGGCCGCGCGGCAGAAAGCCGACGGCACCTGGCCGGAAGACAAGGGCGGTATCGCCGAAGGCATCATCAATCGCCAGACGGGTGCACTGCGCACGGCGGCCTACCTGGCGTGGGCACTGGCGGAAAGCGGCTACCAGGGCGCGCAGGTGCAACGCGCGGTCAGCTACGTGAAGGCGCATCGCGGCGAGGCGAAGGATCCGTATACGCTGGCGGTCATGCTCAACCTGCTCACCCGCGTCGAGCGCAACGGCGACAGCGCCGCCAACGTGGCGAACGCGCTCATCGAACAGGCAACGGCGACCGACAAGACCGCCTACTGGCAAGCCGACACGCAGACCTTCACCGGCGCCAACAGCAAGGGCGCTGACCTGGAGACCACCGGGCTGGCCGCCTTCGGACTGGCGAAGTGGGGCCGCAACACCGGATTTACCAATAAGGTGCTCACCCACCTGATTCAGAGCAAGGACAGCTTCGGCACCTGGGAAAGCACGCAAGGCACGGTGTGGGCGTTGAAGGCGCTGCTCTACGCCGGCGGCCACGCATCCGGCGGCGGTAAAGGCACGGTGACGGTGGCGATCAACGGGCACACCGCGAAAACCTTCGCCATCACCCCGGAAGACAGCGACGTCATGCGCCAGGTGGACCTGGGCGAGCAGGTGCGCGAAGGCACGAACGCCGTCACGCTGCACTACCAGGGCGACGGCTCGCTGCTCTACCAGATCGTCGGACGCTACTACCTGCCGTGGGACGCGGTGACCAAGCTCCCCACCGCGCAGGCGCCGATGTCCATTGCCGTGCAGTACGATAAAACCCTGCTGGCACAGGACGACACTGCCACGGTGACCGTCACCATCAAGAACCTGACCCGCGCCACCGTGGAAATGCCGCTCATTGACGTGGGCGTGCCGCCGGGCTTTACCGTGCAGCCGAACAAGCTGGAAGACGCCGTCGAAGCGAAGAAGATCAGCCGCTACACCATCGCCGCCCGCCAGATCATCATCTATCTGGACAAGCTGGCGCCCGGCCAATCGGTGGCGCTCACCTACCAGCTCAAGGCGAAATACCCCATCAAAGCGCGCACGCCCGACAGCAAGGCCTACCCCTATTACAATCCGGAACGCACCGCGATCTCGGCCCCGCAGCAGATCACGGTCAAGTAGCTCCGGCGCTCAGCACTGTCCCCGCCGTTGCTCAGTGGGATGGGCGCCAGTGGCTGGCGGAATGCTGCTGGCGCCCGGCCCCTTCTCCCGGGTGCGCCGGGATGTCGCGCCACTAAAACATTAATTCTCCAAACATTCGTATTTACAAACCGATGTTTTTGCTCTACACTAGCTGTATCAGCGTTTCACGGACCGGGGAGGCGCGAGGAGAGCAATTCGGGGGTGGCATCGGCGTGTCGAACCACTAACCGAATATCAGCCGCGGCGGACAGTTTCTCGGCTGGGCGGAAGTTCGTTCCCGGGGTTTGGACGTGCATGGTCATCGGTTTTCGCGCATCGATCGGGCAGAGCATTCAGGCGCAGGCCACCGCCGCGTTCACGACGGAAGCGGTGGGCGAGCGCGTCATCTGCCTGCTCGACTACGACTCCTACTTCGCCCGCTGCATGCAGCAGGCGTATCCGCCGTTGCGCGGCAAGCCGGTGGGCATTCGCGGCCCGGCGAAAGGCACGGCCATCATCGCCGCCTCCACCGAAGCCAAACAGCGCGGGGTGACGGTGGGCATGCACATCAACGAGGCGCTGCGCTGGTGCCCGTCGTTGGTGGCGGTGCGCGCGGATATGGACATGTACGGCGAGGTCTGCACGCGCTCGCTGCGCGTGCTCACCCGGTACACCGACCTGGTGGAGCCGTTCTCCATCGACGAGGCCTACCTGGACGTCACCGACCTGGCGCGCGACTACGGCGATCCGCACATGCTGGCGCAGCAGATCAAGCATGACCTGCGCGCCGCGCTGGGCGCGCACATCACCTGTTCCATCGGCATCGCTCCCAACAAGATGCTCGCCAAGCTGGTCTCCAGCTTTCACAAGCCGGACGGCATCACCCACGTCACCCCGGCGGAGATTCCCGCGCTGTTGCGGCGCATCGCGCTCACCGATATCTGCGGCATTGGGGCGCGGGTGGAACGGCGGCTGCGGCGACTGGGCATCTACACGGTGGAACAACTGGGCCGCGTGCCGCGCGCGCTGCTGGTGCGCGAGTTCGGCGTGCTGGGCCACGTTTACTGGCTGTGGGGGCAGGGCATCGACCTGGCCCCGGTGCGGCCGTATCACGAGCAGCCGGCGGAAAAGTCGATGGGCCACGGGCTGACGCTGCCGGCGGCGGTGGGCAGCCGTCGCGAGTTCGACGGCGTGCTATTGCGCCTGTGCGAACGCATTGGGCGGCGCCTGCGCCGGGGTGCGTTCCTGGGCCGGGTGGTGCATCTGTACGTGGGCTATGACGGCGACCTGGGCGGCGGCGCGCTGCTCGGTTTCGGCGGACGACGCGCGCTGCCCCAGCACAGCGACAACAGCCTGGAAATCTTTCAGGCGGCGTTGGCGCTGATGCCCGGCCCCGGCCTGCAACAGCCGGTACGGCGCGTGAACGTCTGCGTGAGCGACCTGCGCCGCCACGCGCTGCAACTGTCGCTGGTGGAGGATCGTGTGAAGCAGCGCAACCTGCAACAGGCGATGGACGCCGTTAACGACCGCTTCGGCGAGTTCACCGTCATGCGCGGCACCACCCTGCACGACGCTTTCCCGCTGCGCAACGGCCCCCCGGGCCACGCGCTGTGCAAGCGCTACGCGGTGGATGGATGAGGAGGGGAATCGTCGCAAAGAAACGCAACAGGGTATTGCCGATTGATCAGTACAAATCTGCAGAATGCGATTCCGCTTTTGCTGGATTCCTGGTGGCCCCGTCGTTGGCAGGACGTGGGGCGTGCGATTGCGGCAATCACCACCGTCACGGCGCCTTACGGAGTAAAGTGCAACGCGCCGAGCAGCGTCAGCGCCAGCAGGTAATGCCCATAGACGTCCAGGTGCACGCCGTCGACGGTATAGCGAAAATCGGGGTTGCGTGCCTTGGCGCGATGGATAGCCTCGCGGAAGACGGCGTTGACATCGACCACCTGTGCCTGGTGCGCAAAAGCGATCTCGCGGATGGCGTCGTTGTACCCCACCAGACGCTGGTTGTCTTCGCTATCCAGTTCCTCGCTCAACACCGTAGTGGTGCACGCCATGACGATGGCTCCCGTATCGCGCAATCGCGTCATCAGCTCATGGTACAAGTCGCGAAAGCGTCCCAGCGGGGTGCCCGTCGCCACGTCGCGCGCATCGTTCAGTCCAAGCGCCACGATGATCCGGCTTGGTGGCGGCAATGGTTCACGCAGGATATCGCGGTCCAGCCGACCCAGCACCTCAGGGAGGCGGTCACCGCCGACGTGACGCGGATCGTAGGCGATGTTGCGCTCGGGATAACGCGCGGTAATCATGCCAGGCACCAATCGGGTAAATCCCTCCGGGCTCTCCGTCGCCTCGTCATTGATGAACAGCACCCGCTCGCCATCCAGCCACACGAACTCCAGTGCCATGATCCGCTCCTTTCGGCGGGGAATCTCCATGCTTTTTCACCTGACCTGTGCCCGAATTTCGCGCAACTCACACCGACCGTTGGCCGTTTCCGCCGACACCGACATTTTCTGACAATGTCGAGGGAAAGTATAAGAAATGTTGCGCTCCAGTGATCGATAGCTTGACTTTTCACATATAACGTAGTAGTGTATCCACCCGGAGAGCCCACTCAATGCCGCCGGCCATACTCGGCCAGGCCAGGTGCGGAGTCTTATGTCAAACCAAACGATATCCATTGTCGTCTTCTTGGGGTTGGGCGTCGTCTTCTGGATGTTCGCCCTCGCCATGTCTCACCTGATGCGCCCCAGCCGACCCGGTGCGGTGAAGAGTGATGCCTATGAATGCGGCACCGTTCCGGTAGGGCGCGCCTGGTATCAGGTGCACGTCCGCTATTATATCTACGCCCTGCTGTTCGTGCTGTTTGACGTCGAAGTCGCCTTCCTGTACCCATGGGCTGTCATCTTTCGCCGCGTGGATGGTCAACAGTGGTTGCTGCTGGGCGAGGTGGCGGTGTTCCTGGTCATTCTGGTGTTCGGATTGGTGTATGCCTGGCGGAAAGGGGCATTGGAATGGGAGTAGCGCATGAACAGGTGGCAACGGCCTGCGCCAACGTGCACGGCGGCTCGGTGTTGCTGGCGCGGTTGGATGATCTATTGAACTGGGCGCGCGAATCGTCGCAGTGGCCGTTGACTTTCGGATTAGCCTGCTGCGCCATCGAGATGATGGCCACGGGCGCAGCACATTACGACCAGGACCGCATCGGCGTCATGTTTCGCGGCAGCCCGCGCCAGTCGGACGTCATGATCGTCGCCGGCACGGTGACGAAGAAAATCGCGCCGGTGCTGCGCCGATTGTATGACCAGATGCCCGATCCCAAATACGTCATCGCCATGGGCAGTTGTGCCACCGGCGGCGGCCCATACTACTATGATTCCTACAGCACGGTGCGCGGGGTTGATCTGATTGTGCCGGTGGACCTGTATATCAGCGGCTGCCCGCCCCGCCCGGAGCAATTAATGGATGCCTTCCTGGAGTTGGGGCGCTCGTATAAGCGGGAGCACGCCATCCGGACCGTCCGTCCCGATCAACCGGCGCCGGTGCGCTGAGGCGCTATACACGAGGGAAGCAAATGACGACCACGCGCGAAACCATCCTGCGTCCCGGTCTGTTCGGCAATGGCGTGGCGGCTGACAGCCGGCGTTTCGAGTTCGATTACGGGAACGAATCACTGGTGCTGGCCGGCGTGCGCCCGGATGCCGTCTTCATTGGCGACAGTATCACCCACCTGTGGGAATTGCAGGCGTATTTCGGTGGCACGGGCAAGATCCTGGTCAACCGGGGCATTGGCGGTGATGTCTCGACCTACATGCGCAAGCGATTCGCCGCGGACGTGCTGCAGTTGCATCCCGCGCTGACGGTGATGAAGATCGGTACCAATGACCTCGGCTGGGAGCCCGCGCAACTCAATCCGGCCTTGACGGAGATCGTCTGCGACAACATCACCGACATGACGATCATGGCGCAGAAAAGCGGCATCCGCGCGGCGGTCTGCTCCCTGCTGCCGATCTGGGATTCCGCAGGGATCACCGAGGCGACGTTCGCGCCGCGGAAGAACGGCCAGATCAACGACATCAACGCGCGCCTGCAGGCGATGACCGCAGAGACGGGTGCGATTTACGTGGACTATCACAGCGAGATGCTGGCGCCCGACGGCTCGCTGCGGCGCGAATTGGCGGAGGACGGCGTACACCCGCATTCCGCCGGGTATACGATTATGGCCCGCGTGCTGCGCGAGACATTGGCCGGCCAGGGCATTACGATTTGACGGATTGCCATGACATTCGAGCAACTCACCACCCAATACGCCGCCTTGATTGCCGCCGCCGACACACGTGACGGCATCTGGCACCTCACCGTCGAGCCGTCGCACCTGCGCGCGCTGCTGGAGGCGGTGCACCCCCTCTTCGACTACCCGGAGGATCTGACCTGCGTGGACGAAGGCGATCAACTGCGCGTGTTGTACCGGCTTTACGGTATCGCCGCGGGGCAGGTGCTGCACGTCCATGTGCGGGTGCCGCGGACGGGCGGGCACGTGCCCACCGCCAGCGACCTCTGGCATGGCTTCGAATGGCAGGAGCGCGAGGTGTATGACCTGTTCGGCGTCGTCTTCGACGGCCATCCCGACCTGCGCCGCATCCTGACGTGGACGGGCTTTGACGGGCATCCGCTGCTAAAAGACTTCATCGTCGACAACGCGGATTCCAGTTGGCAGATCCCCGCGCAGTGCGACGAGGAGATCATTGACCTGTTAACGCACGAGAAGTAGGTAACTGCATTGCCGCTACGTGACTTTCGCATCACCGAACTCGATGCGCCGGAGGTGATTCTGCCTGCCGGCGAGCTGGATCACGAGACCACCATCGTGAACATGGGCCCACAGCACCCGTCTACCCACGGCGTGCTGCGCCTGGTGTTGAAGTTGGATGGCGAAACCGTGCTGCAACTGGTGCCGGTGATCGGCTACCTGCACCGCGGTACGGAAAAGATCGCCGAGTCGCGCACCTACACCATGATCGTCCCCTACACCGACCGGCTGGATTACCTGGCCTCCATGTATATGAACCTGGGGTACGTGCGCGCAGTGGAGCAATTGCTGGGAGTGGAAGTGCCGGAGCGCGCGCGCTACCTGCGCACCGCGGTGGCTGAGTTGCAACGCCTCGCCAGCCACCTGCTCTGGCTGGCCTCCTTCTCGCTCGATCTCGGCGCGGCCACCATGTTCATCTATCCCTTCCGCGAACGCGAGGACGTGCTCGATCTGTTCGAAGAAATCTGCGGCGCGCGGTTGACCTACAACTATATCCGCATCGGCGGAGTGATGGCCGATTGCCCGGATGGCTGGACGACGCGAGTGGAAGCCTACCTGCGCAAGCAGGAACAGCGGATGGCGGAATACGAGGCGATCCTGACCGCCAATCCGGTCTTTGTGGCGCGCACGCGGGGCGTCGGGATTATTTCCGGTGCCGATGCGGTGAACTGGGGATTGTCCGGTCCGTCGCTGCGCGGATCCGGGGTGGCGTTCGACGTGCGCAAAACTGATCCGTGCGACGCCTACAACGAGGTGGATTTTAAGGTGATTACCGCCGCCGAAGGCGATTGTTTTGCCCGCTATCGCGTGCGCATGGACGAAATGTATGAATCGATTAAAATCGTACGCCAGTGCCTACCGCATCTGCAAGAGCCCGGCGAGGTGATGGCGAAACTGCCGCGCGCGCTGAAACCGCCGGCGGGCGAAGCTTACGCACGCGTGGAGGCGCCGCGCGGCGACTTCGGCGTCTTCGTCGTCTCTGACGGATCGGCATCGCCGGTACGGGTGCGCTTCCGCTCACCCAGTTTTGCCAACCTGTCCGCGCTCAACCGCATGTGCGCCGGCGGCAAGCTTGCCGACGTGGTCGCCGTGTTGGGCAGCATCGACATCGTATTGGGAGAGGTGGACCGCTGATGGACGTGATGCGTTTGCTCAACTTGATCTGGGGTGCCATCGCGGCCCATGAGACGGTGCGTTCGCTCTTCTCCGCACTGGTGGTGCTCATCTTCATGTTGGTGGTGGTGCTGGTGGTAATCTGGATGGAACGCAAGGTGGCGGCGGATATCCAGTCGCGCATCGGCGTCATTCGCACCGGTGGCCCGTTCTGCTTCCTGCTGCAAAGCCTGGCCGACGGGATAAAGCTGCTGTTGAAGGAAGACACCAAGCCGGAAGGCGCCGACCGCTGGCCCTTCTACGTCGCGCCGTACCTGGTGTTTCTCCCAGCCTTCATGGTCTACCTGATCCTGCCGTTTTCCGCCACCTGGATTCCGCAGAATTTGAAAGTTGGCCTCCTCTATTACAGCGCGATCAGTTCCATCCCCGTACTCGGCATCGTGATGGCAGGATGGTCATCGAATAACAAATGGTCGCTGCTGGGTGGTCTGCGCGCCTCCGCCCAACTCATCAGTTATGAAATTCCGCTGGCGTTGAGCATTCTCGCCGCGGTACTGTTGCACGGCACGCTGGAAACCGGACAGATCGTCGCCGGGCAATGGGAGCACTGGTGGCTGGGCTTAATCACGCTGCCTTCGCTGTTCATCTTCCTCACCGCGGGCATGGCCGAGGTTAGCCGCACGCCGTTCGACCTGCCGGAAGCGGAATCCGAACTGGTGTCGGGCTTCAACACGGAATATTCCGGGATGCGTTTCGCCTCCTTCTTCCTCGCCGAGTTCTCCGCCTCGTTTTTCATCTCCGCGCTCGCTGTTACACTGTTCCTGGGCGGCTGGAGCCTGTGGGGCATCGATACCTGGTGGGCGACCAGCGTCCTCCATTGGGATATCTCGCCGGCGGCACTCGCCGGCCCACTGACCTGGCCTATCTTCATCATGAAGGGATTCTGGTTCTTCGTCTTCCTGGTGAAGAGCTTCATCGTGCTGTGGGTGCTGATGTGGGTGAAGTGGACCTTGCCGCGCCTGCGCATCGACCAGGTCCTGAACTTCGGCTGGAAAGTGCTGCTGCCTATCGGCCTGCTGAACCTGTTGCTGGTGAGCGTGGTCGGGACGTTCCTGCGACTCAACGACAAGGACAAGATCGAGCTAACCCCGTCGGTGGTGATACAGCAACCGGCGACGGATGCATCCCCGCATGGGATGTCTCATTACGGGTATTGATCATCGCCGGCTCGGTGGCGCCGGGATATGACGCCACGCGACCGAGGAATGTGCATGCGATCACCGGATCATGCTGATGCGCGGGCCTTCGAAGAGGTGGCTATTGTCGAGGGAACTCGCCGATACACCAGCGCGGTGGACCTGATTCGGCCCGACCGCGAGCCGCAGCAGCGCCGGCGTATTTCGCCGTGGGTGTGGGTGGGAATCGGCGTGGGGTTGCTCGTGCTGCTGGCTGTCGTCTTGCCCGCGGTCGATCGCGAGATGATGCGGTCGCCCATGGTGGATGGACTGGCCGCGGTGCAGCGAGGGAACGTGAAGGCGTTGCGCGCCTGCTTTACGGAAGACGGGAAGCTGATGTATCGGGGTATCCCCATACCCATTATGACGGTGATCGCCATGGCGGCGCCGGTTATCACCGCCCAGACGAACCGGGGGAGCGGTTCAGCCAGCTTCGGCGGCTTTTCCGACGTCAAAAGCGTGCGTCCGAACGAGGTGGAAGCCCGCTTCACCGTCTGGATTTACGCGACGGAGAGCGAAGAGTTGCCCTATCGCCGGGTGCCGATGATGCGGAGCGGGAAGGCGACGCTGGAACGAGTGCAGTGGTTCCGCTGGAAGATCAAGCAGATTACCACGGATGCCGACGAAGTGGGCGACGCGCTGTCCGGAATGCTTTTCTAACCGGTGCCAGAAGAATACGACGACAATGACGGCAACAACCGATACCTATCCCGGCGTGAAGATCGCGACCGGACCACAACCCTGGCAGGTGCTGCAGCGCGAGATGGATGGTTGCGCATCGCTGGCGCTGACGGGCGGGGTTGTCGGTGAGCCGGAGTGCGTCGTCGAAGTGCGCGTGGCGTGTGAATATGACAACGGTCCGGTCGCCGGCTGCGACTGGCAGGACGCGACCATGCTCGCGGACAGCACGTGGACATCGAGATTGCGCGTGCCGACCGGCGGTCTGTACCGCGTGGAGACGCGCCTGCGCATGCCGGATACCGACTGGCGCAATACCGGCGATAAAATCTGGCACCTGGCGGTGGGCGATGTGTGGGTGATCGCCGGACAGAGCAATGCGGTGGGGTATGGTCACGGCACGGTGGTGGACCCACCTTTGCTGGGCGTTTCGCTGTTCGGCGGCGACGAGATGTGGCGGTTGGCCACGCACCCGATATTCGACCCGACCGGCACGCGGCATCCGGCAAACCGCGACAGCGGCTGGGTAGACGTGTCGCCCTGGTTGAGCTTCGGCAAAGAGATATTGACCAACGCCGGGGTGCCGGTGGGGTTGGTCCCGACGGCGCTGGGCGGTTCGCCGTTAAGCGCATGGGATACTGGCAATCCGGACGGCGCATACCTGTATGACAATATGATCGGCATGATCGAGGCAGCTGGCGGGCGCGTGGCAGGCATGGTCTGGTATCAAGGGTGCTCCGACGCCGGCGATGGCCTGGCGCAGAGCTACCTGGAGCGCTTTACCCGCTTCGTGGCGGCGTTCCGCGCGCGTTATGGCGAGGTGCCGGTGATCACCGCGCAGTTGAATCGCTACCTGGATTCCTTGCCGGAGTCGCATCGGTTCTGGTCGATCGTGCGCGAGGCGCAACGGCAGGCGGGCCGGCGCCTCGCGAAGCTGGCGGTGGTGCCGACGCTGGATCTGGGATTGTCGGACGGCATACATACCAGTGCCGTCGGCAACGTGATCCTCGGCCAGCGTTTCGGACTGGCCGCGCGGGGATTGGCCTACGGGCAGGATGTCCCGTGGCAGGCGGCGGATGCGCGGGAGGCGCGCTTCACCGATGCCTCGCGGACGGCGGTGCGCATCGCTTTCGACCATGTGGTCGATCATCTCGTTTTCCTCTGCCAGCGGACGGGCGATTTTTCGGTAGAGGACGCGGCAGGCACGGTGCCGATTGCCGCCGCGGTAGTGGAGGGCACGTCGGAGGTGCTGTTGACGCTGACGCGTCCGGCAACAGGCCCGGCGGTCTGTCATAACATGTTCGGCGTCGATCCGATCAGCACGCTGCGCGATCATCTGCAGCGTCCGGTGCTGGCGTTCTCTTATCTGGAAATTACCGAGGCTTAACACGGTATGAATAATCCGCTGAACTCAGTTGTATCCGGCCTGTGGGCCATCGCCGAGGGATTGTGGACGACGTTGAAAAACGTCTTTCGCAAGCCGGTGACCGTTCAATATGGTTATGCGCCGCGCTGGAGCCGGCAGGAGACGCGTCCCGTCGCCCCGCGCTATCGCGGCAAGTTCGTGCTGGTGCGCGACGCGGAATCCGGCGAATTGCGCTGTACGGGGTGCAAGCTCTGCGCGCAGGCATGCCCGGGCCGCTGCATCGAGGTGACCGGTGAAAATCGCAAGGTAGCCAGCTACACCCTCGACTTGACAAAGTGCCTGTATTGTGGAATGTGCGTGGAAGCCTGCCCGTTCGAGGCGCTGGGGATGGAGCAACTGGGAGTGACCCCGCTGCGCGACCGCGCCGACCTGGTGTGGGACCTGACCGTGCTGGCGCAGCCGGTTGGCGCGCCCATGCCCGGAATGCTGCCCTCGACGGCGGGTGGCGATCTGCGCCCGGGCAAGAAACCGTTCGTGCCGAAACCGACGAAAGCGACGGAGGAGTAACGCCGCGAAGGAACAATCTGGCGCGCCGGCGTATGTGCAGACCGGACCGCGATGTTCTTTCGGGTGGACGAGAGTGGACGCGTAGCGTCCCTGACATGTACGACCGCACCGATCGGGTGGCGGTCAGCGTGCCGGAGAGATTGAGCATCGATCTCGTGCGCGTGTTTGTGGAGGAAGCATGACTTCTGCTGAACTCTATCATTATGGTCTGTTTGCCATACTGGCTCTGGTCACCTTGTTCGGGGCATTCAGAGTCGCCTTCGCGCGCAGCATTATGCATGCGGCGTTCTGGCTGTTCCCCGTCTTCGCGGGCACTGCCGGATTTTATCTGTTCCTGAACGCGCAATTTCTCGCCGCCGTTCAGGTGCTGATCTACATCGGCGCCATCCTGGTGCTGATTGTGTTCGCGGTGACGTTAACACAAAACGCGATGGACCCCGACGAGTCGCAGACGAATCGCTATGTCGTGCCCGCCATCCTCGCCGCGGTGGTAATGGTGATCACCCTGGGCGGCGCGCTGTTGCTGAACGCGCGATGGCAGCCGGTGCCCGACCTGACCGCGATCACCGTGGCGCCGGGTGTGGAGGTCACGGAGGTCAGCGCGCTCGGCCTGGTCTTGTTGCAGCACTACCTGCTGCCGTTCGAAATTGCATCCGTGCTGTTGCTGGGAGCGATGATCGGCGCCATCGTGCTGGCGCGCAAAGAACGAGCGCGGCAGGAACAGGCCTGTGCGTGCGGCACGGCGGCGTGCGCGGCGGAGACCGAGCAGCGCGAGCCGGCGGGCGTGCGCTAACTACTGGATGCTGACGGAGAGGACAACCTCATGGTACCCGTAACCGGATATTTACTCGTGAGCGCAGTGTTATTTGTGACCGGCGTGGTTGCGCTGATCAGCCGCCGCAATGCGGTGGCGGCGCTGATGGGCGTCGAGTTGATGCTGAATGCCGCCAACCTGAACTTCGTAGCCGCCTGGCGCTTCCTGTGGCCGGACCGGCTGGATGCACAAGTGGCGGTGCTGCTCATCATCGCGGTCGCCGCCGCGGAAGCCGCCGTCGGATTGGCGATCGTGCTGAATCTCTATCGCCGGTTCGGCACCGTGGATTTGGAACAGATTCGCTTGATGAAGGGGTAGGCGTCCCGCACCCCCGATACGTTAGACAGGTTGACTGACCATGAATTTTCTCACGTTTTCACAACACGCTAGCTGGTTGATCGTGGCGCTGCCGGTGCTGGCATTCGTCAATATCGCCTTCGCCATCATCATCTCCGGCAAATCGCAGGAGTTGGCGCGGCGGGTGGCGCCATGGACGCTGATCGTCTGCCTCCTTCTGGCGCTGGTGATCGCGGTCGGTGCGCTGGCAGGCGGCCTGTGGCACGCGCCGGCGGTGGCGCCGACCGGCCACGGCGAGGCGGTCGCGACGCATGGCATGGCGGAAGCCGGTGGCATGCCGCGTCTCGCGTTCAACACCTACGAGCAATCCACCCACTGGATGATTCCCGAACCGATCAGCGGGGGTGTCTCTCTCATCGACCGCACGCTGCGCGTCGGCGTGCTGATCGATCCGCTGGCCGCGGTGATGCTGGTGGTGGTGCTGATCGTGAGCCTGCTGGTGCAGATTTATTCGATCGGCTATATGAAGCGTGAAGAGCATCCCCGCTTCTACCTCTACATGTCGCTGTTCACCGCTTCCATGCTCGGGTTGGTCATCTCCTCCACGCTGTTGCAGTTGTTCATCTTCTGGGAGTTGGTCGGCGTCTGCTCGTACCTGCTCATTGGTTTCTGGTATACCAAGCCGGAAGCGGCAAAGGCGGCCATCAAGGCGTTTGTGGTGACGCGCTTCGGCGACCTCGGCCTGCTCATCGCGGTGATGGCGCTGTGGAAAGGCTACGGCGACCTGTCATTTTCGCACCTGGCGCAGGCCATGCAGTTCGGGGTCACGCCGCCGGCCATGCCCATCTCGCTGACTGTCGTCGCCATTCTCATCTTCATCGGCGCCTGCGGCAAGTCGGCGCAGTTCCCGCTGCATATCTGGCTGCCCGACGCGATGGAAGGTCCCACCTCGGTCTCCGCGTTGATTCACGCGGCGACAATGGTGGCGGCGGGCGTCTTCCTGGTCGCACGCATGTTTTTTCTTTTCCAAGCCGCGCCGGATTCGCTCATTGTGGTGGCGCTGGTGGGTGGTTTCACCGCGTTCTTCGCGGCGTCCATTGCCCTGGCGCAGACGGATATGAAAAAGGTGATGGCCTATTCCACCATCAGCCAGCTTGGTTACATGATGATGGGCCTGGGGCTGGCCGCGCCGGCGGCGGCGTTCTTCCACCTCACCACCCACGCCTTCTTCAAGGCGCTGCTCTTCCTCACCGCCGGCTCGGTGATTCATGGCGCGCATACGCAAAATATCTGGGAGATGGGCGGCCTGTTCAAGAAGATGAAGGTCACCGCCGTCACCTGCCTCATCGGCGGGCTGGCGCTGGCGGGTATCGTGCCTTTCGCCGGTTTCTTCTCCAAGGATAAGCTGTTGGAAGCCGCGTGGGAAACCGTTACCGGCCAAGGATTGGCGGCCACGGTGATCGGCCCCGGTCTCGCCTGGGTGATCCTGCTGATGGCGGTGGCCACCGTACTGATGACCGCATTCTACACCACGCGCATGTGGTCGCTGGTGTTCCTGGGCACGCCGCGCAGCAAAGGCGCCGAGCACGCACACGAATCGCCTGTCACCATGCGCTTCTCACTGATCATGCTGGCGAGTATCTCCGTGATTGCCGGATTCCTCTTCGTGCCGCGATGGACCGGCATACAGTGGCGCACGGAGAACGAGTTCGTCGTGAGCGGTATCGGTATCATTGCGCTGCTTGCCGCGGTGGGCGGCATTCTCTGGGGTTATCGCGTCTACGGCAAAGCGCCGGCGGTGGAGCCGTTGCGCAAACTCGGCTTCCTCTACACCGGCGTGGTGAACCTGTGGTGGGTGGATGCCGGCTTCACCTGGCTGGCACACCGTGTGGTGCTGGCGCTGTCGCAAGTCGCGCGGCGCTTCGATAAGAACGTGATCGACGGCGGACTGGTGGATGGCACCGCATGGCTGACTGGACGGTTTGGCCATCTCTTCCGCCGCGTTTCCGCCGGTCCGATGCCGGGACAACTCCAATATTACGCGCTGGTGATCTTCATCATCGCCGTGCTGTTGATGCTGGGCATGTCCGCCCAGAGCTATTTTGCCTTCGCACTGGGAGGGGCCCGATGACCCCATTGACGACCTTTTTAACAAACAGTTATGCCCTGCTCTGGCTGGTGGTGGTTCCGCTGGCCGCCAGCTTCATCCTGATGGCGCTGCCGAAGACGTGGGCGTTGACCATTCGCCTGGTGGCGGTGGTCGCGACCACCATCACCCTGCTCATCAGCAGTCTGCTGATCTGGGATTACTGGACGCTGGTGAAAACGGGCGAGATCGCGACCAACGGGTTGGGCTCCTTTTTCCATATCTGGCAGTACGATAATCCAGCCTTGTACAACCTGCTGAATTTCGGGCCGATCAAGCTGCACCTGGCAACCGATGGCGCGGGAGTGGCGATGTGCCTGCTCACCGCGCTCACCATCTTCAGCGGCGTCTTCGCCTCCTGGAACCTGCAGGAACGCACCAAGGAATACTACGCGCTGCTGATGTTGCTGGTCTCCGGCGTATTCGGCGTGTTCGTCACTGTCGATCTGTTCTTCTTCTTCCTGTTCTACGAGATCGCGGTGCTGCCGATGTACTTGCTGATCGGCATCTGGGGCACGGGGCAGAAAGAATATTCGGCGATGAAGCTAACCCTCATGCTGCTGATGGGCTCGGCATTCATTATCACCGGATTCCTGGCGCTGTATGTTAAAGGCGGCAGCTTCGACTTGCTGGAACTGGCGAGAGCGGCACAAAGTGGCGCGTTCTCGCCTTCCTTCCAGCACTGGCTCTTCCTCGCCTTCTACCTGGGTTTCGGTGTGCTGGCGGGTATCTTCCCGTTCCACACCTGGTCGCCGGACGGTCATGCCTCCGCCCCCACCGCCACCTCCATGCTGCATGCGGGCGTACTGATGAAGCTGGGCGGCTTCGGCCTGCTGCGCGTCGCGGTGCCGCTGCTGCCGAGCGGGCTGCACGACTGGACCTGGCTCATCGCCGGCATCGCCGCGTGGAATATCGTTTACGGCGCCTTCGCCGCCATGGGACAGCGCGACTTGAAGTATGTCATCGCGTATTCGTCAGTCAGCCACCTGGGCATGGTGATGCTGGGACTGGCGGCCGGCGGCGCGGTGAGCGGCTCCGCAACAAACGGCGCGGTGACCGCCATCAACGGCGCGGTATTCCAGATGTTCGCCCACGGCATCATGACAGCGCTCTTCTTCGCGCTGGTCGGCCTGGTCTACCAGAAGGCGCACACACGCGATATCGATGCGATGGGCGGCCTGGCACGGGTGGCGCCGGGATTGGCGGTGGCATTCACCATCGCCGGTCTTTCCTCGGTGGGTTTACCCGGCACCGGTGGATTCATCGCGGAATTTCTGGTGTTCATGGGCTCGTTCGCCAGCAAACCGTGGATCGCCGCCTTTGCCTGCCTGGGCATCGTGATTACCTCCATCTACGTGCTGCGCCTGCTACGCCGCGTTTTCTTCGGACAGTTAAATCCGCATTTAGCTGACATGTCGGACGCGCGCACCACGGAATGGGTCGCGCTGGCGGTGACCGGCGCGGTCATCATCATCCTCGGCATCTATCCGTATCCGATCATTCAGATCATCTCTTCCGCCGTGCAGCCGGTGGTGGGCATGCTGCGGTAACGTCTGGCGATGAAATACTGATGGAGCAGATTGTACAACTTGCGCAAAGGCATTTGCCGGCAATGGCCGGGCAGGATTCACAGGCCTCCCGGATTATCGGTGCGGGTATAAAGGTCTACCGCTCGTTCGGCGCGAGATGGTTATCGGGATCATACGCGGAGTGCTTTCTTACTGCTCTTCCGCAGCAGAATAATTATGACAATTTGCGGATCGTCAATCTTTACGAAGACTTGGATCAACGCTTATGAACGCTGAATACGCATATATCATGAATGCCTTCCTGCCGGAGATCGTGCTGGTGGGATTGGGGCTGTTGGTGTTGGCGGTGGATTTGCTGCTGTCGCGGGCAAATTGCCGGCGGGCGATTACGTTAATCGCCGCCTTTGGCTGCTTGTTTGTCGCGGGCATCTCAGCCGTGCAGTGGATGAACGCCGCGGGATCGCCGCCGGCGTTCGTGCAGCAGGAAATCCAGCGCGTTGCCGGCAATTTTTACCCTACCGCACTCACCGACGAGTTGCTCACCAATGCTGGCGCGCGGAACACGCTGGCCACGTATGAAGCGGCGCGGAACCACCAGGACGGCCGGTTGCCGGCCGGCATCGGGCTTGCGCATCCCGGAGTGGCGGCATGGTGGCTGTTCGCCAATGACCAGTTCGGCGCCGCGTTCAAAGTGATTTTCGCGTTGGCAGCCTTCCTGGTGCTGTTGCTGTCAACGCGCTTTCCGGTGGCGCGTTATCGCGGTGAATTCGTCGGATTGCTGCTGTTTGCCACCGTCGGGTTGATGGTGATGGCCAATGCGCTCGATCTAGTGGTGCTCTTTCTCGGGCTGGAGCTGGCCGCGGTTTGTCTCTACGCGCTGGCGTCATGGCAGAAGGACGATCCGCGCTCCGCGGAGGCGGGTACGAAGTACCTGCTGCTCGGTTCGCTGGCCTCGGCGTTCTTCATTTATGGCGCCAGTCTGCTGTTCGTGAAATACGGTTCCACGCACCTTGCGGTGATCTCCGTGCTGCAATCCGTCTCGCAAGCGATCCACGAGCCGCTGGCGCTGATTGGCTTGCTGCTGTTGCTGGTCGGTTTCGGCTTCAAGGTGGCCGCCGCGCCGTTCCACCTGTGGGCCCCCGATGTCTACCAGGGTGCGCCGGTGTCGCTGGTCGCATTCCTTTCCACCGCCAGCAAAGCCGCCGGCTTCGCCGTGCTGCTGCGCGCACTCACGCTGGGTTTCATACACATGAGTCCGCAATGGTGGGTGCTGATCGCACTGATGGCGGGATTCAGCATGCTTATCGGCAACCTGGTCGCGCTGCATCAGAACAACGTGAAGCGCCTGCTGGCCTACTCCGGTATCGCGCAAGCAGGCTACGTGATGATCGGCGTAATGGCGATGGGATTGGCGGTGCAACACTCGTTTGAGCAGATGCCCCAGGGCATCACCGCCGCCGTGCTGTATCTCTTCCTCTACACAGTGGGGAACATCGGCGCCTTCGCGGTGGTGGGCATCGTCGGGCGCGACACCGGCAGCGAAGAAATGAGCGCCTTCGCCGGCCTGTGCACCCGCGCACCGTTGCTGACCTTCGGCATGACGCTACTGCTGCTCTCACTGGGCGGCATTCCTCTGCTTGCCGGCTTCGTGGGCAAGTGGTTCCTCTTCCTCGCCGCCGTCACTCAGGGGCAATACCTGCTGGTGCTGATGGGTGCGGCATTGAGCGTGGTTTCCATTTATTACTACCTGCTCATTATCAAGCAGATGTATATCCTGCCTGCCGCCGATGACGCCAAGCCCATTCGCGTCGGTGGCATCGCCGCCTTCGGATTGCTGCTCATCGTGCTGCTGACCCTCGCCATCGGCATCTACCCGCGCCCCTTCCTGGAGTTGGCGCACACCACCGCGCAATCACTGTTGGGGTGGTAATACGGAGTATGCCATCGCATGGCACCTGGCATGTCAGCATCTGCCCATGCCGGATCTGATGGTTGAGGAAACCTGCGCAGCGTCGCGCCGTCACTGCCGGTAGCGTGGTCGCAGCGAAACCACCGCGGGGATGGTCCTGGTTTCGATACGGACATCCTGCCTTACACAACCGACGACCATCGTCTCCCTTACCGAAGCAGGACGTGCAACGAAGCACCACCGGTCTCAGATGAAGTACTCCTCGATATTCAGATGGTAATCGCTGGGGTCGAGCGTCTTGACGATGCTGCGGCGGTAGGCATCGGGCTGGTCGTCGCGCGGCTCTGCCAGATCCACTGTTTCCGCCTTGCGGTATTCCGCGCCCACCTGGCGCAGCAGGCACACCAGTGGACGGTCGATGAGTTCCGGTTCCTGTTGAATCTGCGTAACGAGGCCGATTTCGCCGGTATCGAGCAGCACCAGGCTGCCCAGCGGGTAGACGCCGATCAGGTTGATGAACACCTTGACCAGCAGCGGATCGAAATCCTTGCCGCTCTGCTGCAGCAGATGCTCGATGATCTGGTCAGGCAGGAACGGCGTGCGGCGATAGACACGCGGACGGCCAATGGCGTCATAGCAATCCACCAGTGTGATGATGCGGCTGAACAGCGACGGCTGGTGCGCATGCGACAGTTGTGGGTAGCCGGAGCGGTCGTAGCGCAGGTGATGCTCGAAGGCAGCGGTCATCATGCGGGTGGAGAGCTCGCCCCAGCCGCGAATCTTCATCACGATCTCCGCGCCGCGAATGGGGTGCGATTGAATGATCTCCCACTCCGCGGGCGTCAGCGCGGCGGGTTTATTTAAAATCGCCTTCGTGATGTCGGTTTTGCCGATATCGTGGAACAGCCCCGCCATGCCCAGGTAATTGAGATGCTTCTTCGGGATGCCGATGCGCTGGCCCAGCGCGATGGCGTAGATGGCGACGTTGACGGAATGGGTGAAGGTGTAATCGTCGTAGCTCTTGATGTTCGCCAGGCTCAGCAGCGTCGATTCGTCGCGCATGATAACGTTGACGGCATTCAGCATCAACCGCTTCACCTTGCGCACCTGCAATACTTTCTGGTGGCTGGCGTCCTCCATCAGCTCCTTCACCACGCCCAGCGTGGTAAAATACACCTCTTTCGACTGGCGTTTCAGCAGTTCGGAGTCAACGTAGTGCAGTTCGTCTTTGAATGAATCCATTTTGCCCACGTTGATGGTCGTAATGCCGCGCTGTCCCAGCTCCTGTTTCACCAGCAGATAGTTGCTCTCGTTCTGCGGTTCCAATTTGCGGAGCAGAAAGACGAAATCAACGAGATGGGCTTCCGTCACTCCCTGTCTGAACTCCAACTCACCCAGCCATAATGTCCGCATCTCGTGAATGAAGCCCTTGTAATGACTGAAGGCATCGGGAGCAACCTGCACGCGCGCGTTGTTCAGATAGCAGGCATCGCGGATCACTTTCAACGTGACATCGCCGAAAGCCGCGGTGATGGTCTCCATCGCCTGGTGGCACTCGCGAACCAGGCGCAGGAAGGTGATGTTATTGTGCTGATAAATCACCGACGCGCGCAGCACGCGCGCGAAAGCGATCAGCAGCGCCTCGCCCTTGGGCAGATATTCCCGCCGGGAGGGAGCATCACCGCCATCCGCGGCATCCTGCAACACGATGTGTGGCTCGATGGTCGTCATGCCGTCGTCACCTCTCGCCGCCCGCGTCGCCGGGCAAGATCGACATCGCCTGGGTACAGGCCAGGCGCAAGTCGGGGTTGAGCGACGCGCGACCGGTCTCCAACAGCACCCGCGCCTCCGGCGTACCGAGCATCGCCAGCGCACGTGCGGCGCCAATTCGCAGCGCCTGCGCGCGACGGCGATAAAACCACCAGGAGGGCTGCGTCAACAGGCGCTTGAGCACCGGCAACGCGCCGGGGGACGAGGAGATGCCGATGCCGTCGAAAAAGGATTGCTGTTCGTCGGGCGTCTTCCGGTGAAATCCGCCGGACTGCACCGTCTGCAACAGCGGCAGCACCGCCGTCACCGTGCCGATCTTACCCAGGCTAAGCGCAGCGATGCCGCGAGTGTCGGCGTCGGTATCCTGCAACGCCGCCGTCAGCAGCGCCACCGCGCGTCCGCCGCCAATGGCGCCCAGCGCCTGTGCCACCGCGCGCCGCACGCGCGCGTCGTTATGCACGGCCAGCTTCGCCAGACTGGTGATGGCGCCGGAATCGCCGATGCGACCCAACACGCTGACAATGTTCCGCACCAGAAACCAGCGCGTATCGTTGAGATACGGGAGCAACTGGGTGATCGACGCGTGACCGAGCGATACCAGCACGTCACAGAGCATGCCGCGAATTTTGGCGAACTTCGTGCCGGCCAGCAGGTGCACGACTGCCGGAATGGCGTTGGGCTGCAATAAATCCAGGTAGTGCTGTATCTCCTCCAACCGGCCTTCACCCTCCTTGGCCAGCAGGCGTCCGATGCGCTCGATACGAAAAGCCTCGCCCGCGTCGCGGGGAATCTCCTCCAGCAAATCGTGACGCCACGGCTCCAGTGACGGCATCTCGATCATCGCGCGCAGGCGTTGCATGGTGTCGATGGCGCGCGGGAAATCACCGAGCATCACCATGGCATCCAGCATACGCAGCAAAATTTGGGCGGCGTCGCGCAGGGTGTCCGCCTGATCAGTGAGTAGGATGATCTCGAACAGCACATCGCCGGCGCTGAAGACGAAGGTGGGGGCAAGCTCTTGTTCTACCGCGCGCTGCAACTGTTGCACATCATCCGGTGTCAACGTATACAGCATTCGGTCGGTAGCCAATGCAACGGCATTGTCATGCATGGGTGATTGCTCTACCAGTAACTCACCGCCGAATTCGCGCAGGTCGGAGACATCCTGGTTCAACAAACGGTTCAGCACCAACTTTTCCCGGTAGGCGGCGATGTTGTCGGGGACGACTTCCGCGGCCTCCTCCAGAAAGTTGTCGATAGCGAGGTAGTCGATATGCGGGAAGTCCCGTTCCCATAGCAGGATGACCATATCATCGTTCTGCGAATTGCGGGTGAAGCTCTCATGGATGATGTCGACCAGCGCGTCGGTCTCCCAGGCTTCCAGCCCTTCGGTCAGACGCAGTTCGCGCAGTCCGTCGTTGTAGAGCAGGAAGGGGATGCTGGATTTCAACTCCGTGTTGCGATAGAACGTCCGTCCGTTGGCGGACAGCGTTGATTCGCTAATTTGCATGACGAAAGCAGGGTAGCGCGCCAAAAAATCCTGGCAGCGGGCGTAAAAGGCCTGGTTGAACTCGCTGACGAGGGGATTTTCCGGCGGATACATGCAAGCGCCTCTGATCGCCCGCACGAAGGCCGTGATCAGATCGTCCGCCAGCCGGCGCTCCTCCGGCGTCTCGATCACGTCGTCATCAGCGGTGGCCAGTGCCCCGTCGTGCTGGTTCGCGGTCGGCGGCGGTGACGCCATCGGCGGCGGATATGCTTCTGTTCCGTATTCTGGTGAGTTGCTCATCGGTGGTATTCACGTTGGGGACACCGCGACAATCCTTCGATCCGGTACACCCATTACTCCGCAATATACACCGCATGCAGGCAGCAATCTTCCGGTCGCACACCTTCAAAGCGAATATCAAGCCGCACCATGCCATGTGCGGGAGCAAGCTGGTCGCCACCGCCCCATCGCACCGGCAAGCGGAAACCGTCCTCCGTCAGCAGCGCGGCACCGTCACCGCTGTAGCCGGGCAGCGGACGAAATCCACCATCGACCAGGCTCACCCGCAGCCGGCTGTGCTCGCTTAATCCACTGACATTCACGCGTACCCGGGCACGACCGCGAATGATCTCAAACGGGGTGGAGATCACCTGCGCGTCCCATGGCTGCGTCGGTTGCAGCAAACCCATACGGTCGCGCGGCCATGTCACCAGGCGCACCCCGCTGCCTTTCGCACCCCGCCACAATGCATACCAGTATAGCGTTTGCTCGCCATGATTTTCCATCCCCTGGCCGTGCAACAGCGCCGGTGACACGCCTGCGGGGCTGAACGGTTGCTCGCGCGCGGCCACCAGCGGGAAACCGGGCACCGGTTCGTAAAAGCGCACGCCGTCGTGCGACAGCGCCAGCCCCAGGTCGATCGACACGAACCGCCGGTCGCCGGAGGGATGTCCATGCCACTGGCCGTAGATGCCCAGGATCACATTGCCCCGCTGCCAGCATCCGGCGCCGTGATGCACCTCTTCCAGCGCCTCCGGCGCACGTTCCAGCCCCGGCGCGGCGCAGGGTGACCAGTGTTCGAAATCGGCGGAAACGTAGACGACCAGCCGCCGTGCCGTATGGCCAACCTCCTGTCCATACAGGTAATACAGGTCGCGATATCGCACGACGCCGCCCACCTCCAACGATGGTCCCAGCGGATTTTGCGGCGAGGGACGCCAACGCAAGCCGTCAGCGCTGAACGCGGCGCATGCTTGGCGCCCGCCGTCCATATAGATCATTTTGAAGCGGCGCAATCCGCTGGTTTCCGCTGGATCATGCAGCACTGCACAACCAGGCCGCGGCATCTGCGCGGGCAGGTCGATGATGTTGTTCTGCCGGGATCCATTGAACTCGACCAACCCCAACTCCGGCTTTTCCCAGGTGACGCCATCCACGCTGTAGGCGTAACACAGGCAGAAATTGGTGCGCTCGTAGGTGATCTCGTTGAGCTGCGGGCCGTAGTTGCCCTGATACCACAGGTGAAACGTATCGCCGATGCGCACCACCGTGCCGCCATAGCGCAGGGCTTCGTCGTGCGCGCCTTCTTCGCCATGCCGCAGCACCAGCCGCGGGTGCTGACCGGTCAGCAGTTGCGTGCGCACGTGGTGTTGAAACGGGAAGGCGAGGGCATCGAACGCAAACAACACTACCTCGGGCAACGGCGCGGAACCCGGCAGCGACGGCAGCAGGATGGATGGCGTGGTCGTTGATACCGGCATAACTCGCTCTCCCGGAGACCCATGAAACCTGCGGGGTGCTCCATCATTATACCACGGAAACAGCGCCTGGTCCCGGACGTGACACGAAACGGATTCCCCGCCCGTGCCATGAGTGCTGGCTGAAAGCATTATTCCATATTCCACGCGCATCGCGAGTATACGGTGTGGTCGGGGCAGAGGCAGCATGCCGCCGGCAACGCGCACGGGCAGGCGCGAAAACGCCTGCCCGTGACATTCAACTATCCGTATAAGTGCGTTATACTTCTTCCGATTCCACCATTTCGCGCAACCGCGCCAGCGCTTTGTGTTGCAAGCGCGAAACGTGCATCTGGGAAATCTGCAATTCCTTCGCCACATCCGTCTGCGACCAGCCTTTGAAGAAACGCAGAATGATAATCTTGCGTTCACGCGGACTCAACCGTCCGATGGCATCTTCCAGTCGCGAGCGCAGGCCGTATTCCTCAAAGGCGACGTCCTCTTTGCCGACGTAGTCTTCCAGGCGGGAACGTGACTCATCGTCGTCGTCACCCAATTCGTTGTCCAGTGATACCAGTTCATAGAGGTGGCCCAGTTCCATGCCTTCCAGCGTTTCTTCCAGGCCGACCTTGATATGCTCCGCGATCTCCTGCACTGTCGGGGCGCGATTTAACTTCAGGGTGAGTTGCTCGACGGCCTTGTTAGCCGCCAGGTTTACTTCTTGCAGGCGGCGCGGCACTTTGATCGCCCAGCCACGGTCGCGGAAATGACGTTTGATCTCGCCCACGATGGTCGGTGTCGCAAAGGTGGCAAACCGGATGCCGCGTTCGGGATCGAAGCGGTCAATGGCGTGCATGAGTCCGATGGTGCCGACCCCGATGAGATCGTCCAGCGGCTCGCCGCGATTGGCGAATTTCTTCGCCAGAAAGCGGACAAGATTCATATGATTCATCACCAGCTGCTCGCGGATGATCGGGTCACGCGTGCGGTAGTAGCGCAAAAAGAGATCATCATCGAGGTGAACCACCGGGGTTTCGCTCTCCACCGGCGCGACGACCTCTTCCTCCGGCGCCAGTTCTGCCTCATCGGCGACCGGCTCCACGATCTCCTCCTGCTGCGACACAGGTTCTTCCTCATGTCGCGGCATAATATCCTCTGGCTCCGCGACCATGGAAAACAACATTAACGCTCCTCCACTTGTGCGATGCGCAAACGCTTCACCATGCGCACCTGTGTTCCGTTCCCCGGATTGCTGCTGAAATCCACCTCATCCATCAATGATTCAATCAGCAACATGCCCAATCCCCTTTCGGTCAGGACCATCGTGCCGCGGGGATGCTGGCGCTCGGCAGTGGCAGGATCAAATCCTTCGCCGGGATCGAGCACGGTGATGATCAACGTATCGTCCGCGATGTCGCAACGCACCACGATCATTTGCGTGCCGCGCTGCGCCGGGCAACCGTGTTCGATGGCATTCGTGCAGGCCTCGCCCACTGCCACCTTGATGTCTTCGATCGCATCGATATCGAACGCCAGCCGGCACGCGATAGCCGACACCGTCAGACGCGCCACCGCGACGAATTCCGGGCGATTAGGAAGATGCAGCTCGACATGGCACCCGTTGCAGGTCTCCATCAGGATTCCGCCCCCTCTTGCTGAAGTTTCGTCGTCGCGTCCTGCTCGGAGGCATCGATCGGAAAAACATTATTCAGTCGGGTAATCTCCAGCAAGCGGCGAATGCGCGGGGTTGGCGACACCAGTCGCAACTGGCCTCCCTGCTCGCGCACCCGCTTCAGCATTCCGACCAGAACGCCGAGTGCGGTGCTGTCCAGATAATCCGTTCCGTGCAGATTGACGACAAGGAGGTAATACCCCTTCTCGAGCAAGTCTAACATCGCCTCTTTCGCCTGCGGCGTCGTGTATACGTCCATTTCGCCGGCTAATTCGACAACGGCGATATGGTTGTCCAGGCACCGAGTCTTCACGTCAAGGTTAATGGCATTGCCCACGTTCGTTCTCCTCATTCGCCACCGTGTGCGTCCAGTTACGGGTTGCGTCATGTTGCGTGCGTACTGTCTTCAGTGTAGCGAACCGTGCGCGCCGCAATGGCGCATTTCCGGTGCAACGATGTTCCGGGACGAACGCGCTTCGTCCGCCCATGTGACATTCCGACCATCTCGACCGTTACGGCATCTCTCTGCGCCGGTGTAATTCGTCCGCGTGTTGGGCGGCGACGGTGCGCGCATCTTCTACCGCTTTCGCCAGGTCCGCCTTCACTTCGTCAAGTCGCTCCTTGACGCATTCGGTGACCTGCCGGGTGGTCTCGTCCACGCACTCTTTCAACTCATCCAGCCGCTGTGCCAGTTCCTCGCGCGTCTCGCGTCCCGGTTTCGGGGCGAAGAGCAACGAAACGGCGCCGCCGATGGCCGCGCCAACGAGTAATCCGGCCAGTATGCTGCTTATGGAAGTCGACTGTTCAGGGGTCTCAGTCATGGCGTTTCTCCTTCTTCTGTTGCCGGCGGCGCGCCGTTACATTCATTATAACGCCGGCGACGTGCGCCGGTTGCTTCTGGCACATCGTGCGCGCCCTGCCTGCCGCGACTTATATCGGTGCATAGCATAACGTAAATTCTCGCTTGATGCAAAACCAATTTCGCTGACCGGTCAGACGGGACGAGCGCCCACAAGCGCATACTTACCGCAGCGCGGCGTCCTGTTGTATCGCACTCTCCAGCGCATGTACGGCCTCAACCTCCGCATCACGCGCAATGGCCAGTTGTTCGGCCAACTCGCGCCGTACCGCCAGCGGGGGCACCGGCGCCGGGAATTTCCACACTGCGCACACGGCATCCAGCGCTTCGGCCACGCGCGCGTAGGCGATGGCGGATTCGGCGAAGGCCACGCCCTGCCCTTCCAGGAACCGCGCGGCGTGCCGGCGGCACTCGGCATACACGAAATGATTATACGACAGCGCGTCCGAGGCGTGCGCGACTTCTTCCTCGCTGATCGCGGCAATCCACACGTTCCATGCGTCGCCGCCGAAAGTCCACTGCGCGTGACGCTCGTTCGGCCAGCGGTGCCAGGCTACCGCGCCACGCAACGCAAGGTCGCGCGCGGCCGTGGGGTTGGGCGACTCGTGCGGACCGGGGAATAACGCCCACACCGAGCCGGTGCTGTGTCCCAGGTGCGACCACGAAACGCGGCCGGAAACGCGCTCCGCCGCCGGCCCGTGCACCAGGTATTCGCCGCGATCGGTATCATAACCGTAGGCCAGGTAAAATTCGGGGTAAATCAGATCCCACAGCAGTGCGGGGCGCCCGGCATCGATGCTCTCGACGGTGCGCTGCCAGATCAATTCGCGCGCTTCTTCGGGACTGCGCATGTCGCAGGACGCGCATAACCGCCGCAGGGTGAGCATCTGGCGAAGCGGGAAGAGGATGGCGCCCCAATCCCAGGCTGTTGGCCCGCTGGGACAAAGCGTGCGTTCGATGTTCAGGATGAACGCATGGCCTGAATAACCAAAGAGGTCGGTGAGTGTGAGTGAAGCATCCCAGGTACGCGCCGCGCCATATAAACTCCCCATCATGGAGGTGGCAATGGCCGGCGCCTGCACCTGGGAGAGTACGTTTTCCATACGCGGTACCTCCATTCTCGGGCGGCGCATACCGCGCAATGGCGCGGTATGCACTATCATTCCGCGCTGATCGCTGAAGTCCTGCTGATTTCGATAACCGGAGAGTTCGGATAGTTTGTATGGAGATACCGGATATCCGCGACGGGCATCCGGCAGGTCATCTCGACCAGATCACGCGGCGGCAGAGAACATCTCTGGTATTATAACGACGCGGCGAGGGTGACATGCTGCACCAGCATGCAGCCGATGAGCAACGCCAGTGTTTCTGCCAGTTCAATGCCCATGCCGTAAACATCGCCGGTCAGCCCGCCCAGCCGCCGTGCAATGCGACTGTGCACGAACAGCACCAACGCGGTCAGCAGCAACGCCAGACCCAGGCCGAGTAATCCCTGTCCGAGCAGGTAGCCAAGGAACCAGCCGGCACCCAGGGTGAAAAGGGTAGCCGCCGGCAGCGACCAGCCCACTGTGCCGCCGGTGAAAGCCTTGCCGGTGCCGTCGGGACGCGCATAGGGGAAAAGCGTGACGGCCCAGATGGGCGCCAGGCGTGCCGCCATGCAGCCCACCAGCAGCGGTAGCAGGCTGTCCGGGGGAGCCAACGCGGCCAGCGCGGTGACTTTCAGCAGCAGTACCGCGAGTGCCCCGAAGACGCCCTTTGCTCCCACGCGGCTATCTTTCATGATCTCCAGCGCCCGTTCACGCGGCGCGCCGCTGCCCAGCCCGTCGCAGGTGTCCATCACTCCATCCAGGTGCAGCGCACCCGTACACCATTCCAGCGCGATGATGGTCACCGCTGCCGCTACCGCGGACGGCAGCACCAAGCCGGCGGCACGATAAAACCCCCAGCCGACCGCACCCAGCACCAGCCCGACCACGGGATACCAGCCCATGCTGGCCCGTAAATCGTCTGCGGTCGCCGTACCGGAAATCGGTAGCGGCAGGCGGGTTAGAAAGGTCACAGCCAGCGCGAAACGCCGCCAGCGTGTGGCGAACCATCCGCGCGGCGGCGCGTCGAGTTGCATGGTGTCGGTGGGCATATCCGGGCCTCCGCTTGTACGGCGTGGCAGACGCAGACATCGTATCGGGTATCACGCGTGCTGCGTAGAGTTCCCCCCGGGACGCATGGGGGTTGTTTTTCCGGTGAACCTTCGCTATCATTAGTGCGTGTTAAGGCGCATCGCCGGTCGCTCTCGTCTGGCCATCATAATATTCGTTGTCATCGCCGTCGCCTCCTTTCTGGCGCTCCCCGCGCGCGCGGACAGCGCGCTCGATGCCATCGAACGCGCCATCGGTCTGTTGAGCACGCATGAAGTCGATGCTGCGCGACTCACCCTCATCCCCGCCGGAGACGGCGAATCACCCGATGCGCTGTTGCTGGCCGCGCGCGGCATCGTGGAAGCATGCACGGGTGACGGCCCGGCCGCCGAGGTGGCGTATCGCCGCGCGCTGGACCGCGACCCCAAACAACTCGCGGCGCTGTGCGGCTTCAGCCTGTGCCTGCTCAAACGCGGACGCGTCTTCGAGGCGACCACGCTGGTCGAACGCGCCGCCGTACTCGCTCCTGACGATGCCCGCGTGAAGGTGCTGCTCACCTATGTCTACATGCTGCTGGGGCGACTGACCGATGCTGCGCAAGCCGGCAAGGCGGCGCTGGAGGGCGGTGAGCAATCCACCTTTCTGCTGTCAACGCTGGCGCAACTGCACTACCACCTGGGGTACACCCGCAAGGCGCTGGATTTCGGCCACCTGGCGGCAAACGCGTATAACGGCATGGATTTCCTCGCCCCACTGCCGCCCATCAGCCTGCCGTTGATGCAGGTTATCACCGATACCCCGCAGGCGCTGTCCAATCTGCCAACCAATGCCGATGCGCCAAAACCATCGCAACAGCGCACCGATCTGGAGATCGATGTGCCCAAGCCGAAAACATTGGTGGTGCCGCAAAAAATGTTCGAAATCGCCGCCCCGCGCAGCAACATGGTGGTACGCGGGTTGCAGCGCGTGCGCGTGGTGTATCGCGGCACGCGCGAGGTGAAGTTCGTCGTGCTGCAGGTGGACCGCATTATGCGCGGCATGCTCACTGAAATGCCGTATCATTTCATCTGGGATGCCGACAATGTGCTGCCGGGCGAGCATGAGCTGCGCATCTGTGCCTACGATTCGCGCGGGGTGGTGGTAGAGGAAGACGCCATCACCGTCACCACGCTGACCGGCACCGTGCAGAACGCGCCGGAACCCACCGGGCGCGCCAGAGAACTGCAGCAGCGACTGATCGGCTTGATCATGCCGTCGCCCCTGCCGCGCTCGTTGTTCATGCAACTGGGCTGGTGGCATCGCAGCCTGGGTGAAACGCCGCAGGCGGTCGCCGCCTTCGAGAAGGCGGCCGCCATCGACCCGAGCACAGAGGGTGTGCTGGGCGCGCTGGCGCAACTGTATCAAGCGAACGGCCTGCACCCGCTGTCACCCACGAACGAAATCAGTTGCGGTCCCGCCGACGGCCCCAAGCGGGTGGCGCTCACCTTCGATGACGGTCCCAATCCGCTCTACACGCCCAACATCCTGAGCGAATTAAAGCGTTTCAACGCCCATGCGACTTTCTTCCTGGTCGGAAAAATGGTGCAGCAATACCCCGAGTTGGCGACACAGATTCTGACGGAAGGTCACGAACTGGCCAACCACTCCTACACCCATCCGAACATGACGAAGCTGAAGCAGCAGGAAATCATCGCCGAAGTCTTGCGCACGCGCGCAGTGATCAAAGAAGTGACCGGTCAACAAACGTACCTCTTTCGCCCGCCGGGCGGCAACATCGACCCATTCGTGACCAAGCAATTACGCGCACTGGATTACAATATCACCTATTGGGACATCAACGCCGGCGAGTATCGCAAGCTGCCGCCAGAAAAGCAAGCATCTCAGATTGTCGACCGCGTCAAACCCGGCAGTATTTTACTGCTGCATAACGGCCTGGTGGACGGTACGTTGAACATCCTCATCCCCATCATCACCGAACTCAGCCGGCGGGGTTACACCTTCGTCACGGTGTCGGAACTGCTCACCCCCGCACCGAAAACGCCCGCCGGCAACGGCAAAGCGCCCACGGTGCCGGCAACGCCGGCCACGCCTCCGGTATCAAACAATTAAAGGCACGCCCAGACCCGGTGAACGACAGGCCGCATGTGACAGGGGCGAGTGGAACTGACTTCGCGTTGTCACCCGTTCCCAGCCCCTCGCATGTTATTGCAAAAAACGCTCCGTGCTCCCGCGTCCGCTGTTGACACGCAGTCGTGGAGTCCCTACCATACACATCGGATCGGCCCGCCGCGGCAACGCGGCAAACCCGCGTCCAAACTCTCGTGGTAACGGAGAGCACAATGAGCTCGTTGCAGCGATGCGTGCTCGCGGTCGATAGCGGTGGTACGAAGTGCGACGCCCTGCTGACGCGTGACGATGGTGTGGTATTGGGCTGGGGGCGGTGCAACTGGAACGGCTCCGAGCGCGGACGCAGCAAATTCGGCGGCGGGCGCAGTCGCGCCACCGTCACCCGCGCCATCAACATCGCCTTCGGCGACTATATCTGCGACGAGTTGCACATCGCCGGCATATCCTGCCGCGTTGGCAGCTTGTTGCCCCTCTACCAGCACCGCGCGGGCATCGCCAAAATTTATCATCTGCACGAATGCGACCCGGCATTCGTGCTGTGCCGCCAGGAGACGGGCATCGTTGTCATCGCGGGCACCGGCGCCGTGGTATACGGCGTCACCCGTGATGGCCGCACCCGCTATCTGGACGGGCTGGGTCCGCAACTTGGCGATTACGGCAGCGCCTACCAGATCGGCGCGCTGGCCGTGCGCGCGGCCGCCCGCGCCACGTGGGGACCCCGGCACGCAACCTCCCTCAGCGATGCCATCTTCAGTATGTTGCACATGGGAAAGCAGCGTGCCGGCCTGGGAGCGCTCGTTCATTTTATGGTCAACGAGCGCGACCGCGCGGAGATCGCCTCCTTCGCCCGCGTGGTGGACGCCGAAGCGCGCGCGGGTGACCGCATCGCCATCAGCATCCTGCACACCGCGGCGGAAGCGATGGCTGAAACAGTGCGCGATATCCTCGACCGCCTGGACATGCACGATACGGACTACCCGTTGATCGGCATGGGCAGCGTGGCAGTGCATTCAACCATTTTCTGGGAGCACCTGACGGCGTGCGTGCACGACTTCGCGCCACGGCTGCATCCCTGCCTGGCACACCGCCCCGCCGTACTCGGCGCCGCGCTGGTACCGTTGCGGCGGTTGGCCGCCGCGGATGCAAGTTCGCTGGAAACGAACCTGTTCACCACCGCGGAGCTGTTGCACCACTAACCCGGATTGTTCATGCTGGAAAGGACTGCCGGACCAGCGCGTTTTCGGCTGGATATTGATCTCGGCGGCTTGAAATGCGATGCGCTGCCGGGGCGCGACAAGATGGCGAAATGGTGTATTATTGAGCGAATGGCGGGTGAGCAGCATTCTACTGGCTCAATGTCATCTTGGTGAACCGCATCATCGTGACTCCGTAGTGCAATCCATCAGCAAAGGATAATACGCACATGATCCCAGTCAAATATCTCGACACGGTCCGGGGCATCCTCGACCACTTGCAAGCCACGCAATTGCCGGTAGTGGAGCAAGCCGCCGACCTGATCATCGACGCGCTGACCCACCAAGGCGCGGTGTTCTGCGCGGAGATCGGACACAGCAACCAGCATGACTTCCTCAATCGCGCCGGCGGGCTGGCGGCGGTGCAGGGCTTCACCTTCGGCTGCAACATTAACGATCCGGTAGCTGATTGTCTGAAGAAACGCCCATGCCCGGAGCCGCGCCACCGTGAAATCGAAAGCATCCGCTTTGCCGTGCGCAACAGCAACCTGCGCGCCGGCGACGTGGTGCTGGTGGGTTCGGTATCGGGGAAAAACATTCGTCCGGTAGAGTTGACGCTGGCGTGTCATGAAATCGGCGTGAAGGTCATCGGCTTCACCTCACTCGCCTACACCGCGCAGGTGGAATCGCTGCATCCCTCCGGCAACAAGCTGGCCGACGTGGCGGACGTGGTCATCGACAACGGCGCGCCCTTCGGCGATGCCGCGGTGACGGTGCCCGGCATCGATATCGACGTATTGCCGGTGTCCGGCGTATCGATGATCGTCGCCGGCTGGATGGTGTGGGGCCGGGTGATGGAAAAAATGGCCGATGCCGGCACCCCGCCCAGCGTCTTCATGAGCTTCAACCGTCCGAATGGCGCCGAGTATTATGAGAAGAGTAAAGCGCAGTATCAACAGCGGGGGTATTGAGATGTCCGATGCCTATTTTGACGCCGCCATCGGGGCGCTGCGCCGGGTGGAAGAGACGCAGCGCGAGCCTATCGCGCAGGCGGCGACGCTTCTGGTCGACGCCATCACCGAGGATCACAGCATCTTCTCGTTCGGCGCCAGCCATTCGTTCATCATCACCGAAGAGCTGGTGTATCGCACCGGCGGGCTGATGCTGATCAACCCCATCTACCCGCATGGCATGAACCTGTTCGTGCGGCCCATGACGCTCACCTCGCGGCTGGAGCGCGTGCCGGGGCTGGGCGCGGAGCTACTCGGCGGGTCGCCGGCAAAGGCGGGCGACGTGCTGCTCATCGCCTCCACCTCGGGTCGCAACGCGGTGGTCATCGACATGGCCATCGCCGCCCACGAGCGCGGGTTACACACCATCGCCCTCACCGCGCTGGCATATACCCACGAAGTGGGCAGTCGCCATCCCTCCGGCAAGAAACTGGCGGAACTGTGCGACATCGTCATCGACAACGGCGCGCCTTACGGCGACGCCGCGGTGGCAATTCCCGGTTTCCCGCAGCGCGTCGGCCCGCTCTCCACCGTCACTGGGTGCGCGGTTGCCAACGCGCTGGTCACCGCGGTGGTGGCGCAACTGGTGCAGCGCGGCATCACCCCGCCGGTCTTCATCAGCGCCAACGTGGACGGCGGCGACGAATTCAACGCGCGCGTGCTGGCGGAGAACCGCCACCGCATCCATTACATGGAATGAGCCGGGGCGGCGCGGGATTTTCTGCGTGATGTTGCGACGAAACCCTGCCGTTCGCTTGACAAAGCCTGTCGATTTGATACAATGGACGCAGATGAGCGGGAGTAGCTCAGCTGGCAGAGCGTCAGCTTCCCAAGCTGAATGTCGCGGGTTCGAATCCCGTCTCCCGCTCCATCATTGTCTGGGGCGACGTGGCCGAGTGGTTAGGCAGAGGTCTGCAAAACCTCGTACAGCGGTTCGATTCCGCTCGTCGCCTCCAATTTTTCAAGCCCCTTCCCTGTTCCGCTTTCATTTCCACCTATCGGCTACCGCTGCAACGCCAGCATGGCGCCGGGCAGTTCTTCGATCAGATCCAGCGCGGTCATGCCGAGTTCGCCGATGGTGGCGGCGAGGCGGTCGGCGGCAAGGCCGCCCAGGTAGGTGGCGAGGACAGCGGCGGCGAGCGGCTCCACCCCCTGCGCGAGCAGAGCGGCGATGGTGCCGGCCAGCACGTCACCGGTGCCGGCGACGGCAAGACCGGGATTGCCGGTGGGATTGACGAAGGCGCGGCCATCAGGGGCGGCGATCACCGTCGGCGTGCCCTTGAAGACGGTCACGGCGTTGAAGCGCGCGGCGGCCTGTTTGGCGGTTCCCAGGCGATCGCGCTCCAACTCGTCCACGGGACGGTTCAGCAGCCGGGCCATCTCGCCGGGATGCGGGGTGATGATGGTGGGCGTGGCGCGGCGCCAGCAACCGTCGTGATCGGCCAGCGCGGTAAGCGCGTCGGCATCCACCACCAGCGGGCTGGACAAAGCGGGCACTAACCGGCGGACGGCGTGCTGCGTCGCCGCATTGCGCGACAACCCGGGACCGATCAGCGTGGCGCGTACCTGTGCCGCCTCGCGCCGCAGCGGCGCGACGGCATGAAAACTGAGTGTGCCGGCCGAGGTGTGCGGCATGGGGCGGAAGACGACTTCGGTCAGCGCGGCATTCAGCGTCGCCGTCAGCGCGGCGGGCAGTGCCAGCCGCACCAGCCCCGCGCCGGCGCGATAGGCGGCGGTGGCGGCCATCGCCGCCGCACCGGTCATGCCGAAGGAACCGGCAATAACGAGCAACTCGCCGACCGATCCCTTATACGCGGTAGGCGGGCGGTGCGGGATCCACACGGCGGCCTGCGCGCGCTCGGTCAACTCCGCCACCGCCGGCCATTCGGCGACCACCGCGGGCGGGAAACCGATATCGGCCACCGCCCAGCGCCCCGCCAGCGCCGCGCCGGGATACAGCACCAGGCACGGCTTGGGCAGCGCCATGGTGACGGTCGCCTCCGCGCGCATCGCCGGACCGTAGACCTGGCCGGTATCGGTATCCACCCCGGAGGGCAGGTCCACCGCCAGCACGCCGCGGCCATCGCGCAGCGCATTGGTGCGCTCGATCAATGTGCCCATGACGCCGCGCACCGGACCGGTGACGCCGGTGCCCAGCAAAGCGTCGATCACCACGCCGGCCTCGCGCAACGCGTCGTCGCTCACCTCCGCGGTCATAGCCACCCCCGCCTGCACCGCGCGGTTATGCATGGCGCGCGCATCTGGCGACAGCTCCTCCGCGGTAAACGGCAGCACCACATGCGTCTCGATGCCGCTTTCCACCAGCAGCCGCGCCGCCACCAGCCCGTCGCCGCCGTTGTTGCCCTTGCCGCACAGCACCAGTACGACGCCGGAGTGATCGTATTGCAGCCCCAGCGCCGCGTCGGTCACCGCCATGCCCGCGCGTTCCATCAGCTCCAGCCCGGGAATGCCCAGCTCCTGTATGCAATGGCGGTCCAGCGCCCGCATCTGTTCAGCGGAGAGGAGTTTCATGCGATCTCCTTGTCAATCCTCGATAATCACCACCGCGATGGCATAATCGCCGGAGTGCGACAGCGACAGCCGCACGGCGCGGCCCGCGAGCAGCGCGGCGGCCTCGCCGGTGACGCGGATCGCCGGCTGGCCGGAGTCCTCGCGCGTCACCTCCACCTGTTGCCACGACAGCGGCACGCCCAGCGCCTTGGCGAACGCCTCTTTCGCGCAGAAGCGCGCGGTGAAGTGCTGCGCCGGCCTGCCCCGGCCCGCGCAATACGCGCGCTCCGCCGGGGTGAACAGCTTCTCCACAAAGCGCGGCGTGCGCTCCAGCGCCGCCGCCACGCGGGAGATTTGCTCGATGTCGGTGCCGATTAACATGGTTGCACTCATTACGAAGATTGTACCGCCGTGACGCTGTCGTGCAATCCGTTACCCGCCGAACTCCCGCACCGCCACCGCCAGATCGATGGCGCCGGTATACAGCGCGCGGCCGATGATGGCGCCTTCGATGCCGGGATGTTGCGACAGGCGGCGCAGATCGTCAATCGACGACATGCCGCCGGAGGCGATGATCGCCAGCCCGGTGTCGGCGGCGAGGCGGGCGGTGGCTGCCACGTTGGGGCCGGTGAGCATGCCGTCGCGGCTGATGTCGGTGTAGATGACGCGGGTGACGCCGGCTGGCTTCAGCGCGTTGGCCAGTTCCGTCGCGGTCAGCGACAGTGTTTCCACCCAACCCTTCACCGCCACCTGGCCGTCTTTGGCGTCGATGCCGAGGATAAGCCGGTCGCCGAACTGGCGGAACATCGCTTCCGCCCAGGCGCGATCCTGCGCGGCGCGGGTGCCGAGGATGTAGCGATCCACCCCCAGCAGCAGCAGTTTCTCCACCGTCGCCGCGTCACGGAGGCCGCCGCCCACCTGCACCGGGATATCGAGCGCCATGGCGATGCCGGCAATAATGTCGTGGTTGCGCGGCGATCCCTCGCGCGCGCCGTCGAGATCGACCACGTGCAGCCGTGCCGCGCCCGCCGCCTGCCAGCGCAGCCCCATCGCCACGGGATCGTCGCCATAGACGGTCTCGCGGTCGAACTCACCCTGCGACAGGCGCACACAGCGCCCACCCTGAATGTCAATTGCGGGGATTGGAATAAACATCATCAGTCCTGCGTCGTAAAATCCTCCGCATTGTACCACCTGCGAGGGGGATCGCTCAAATGGAGTGGCGAGTGACACGTAATACTCGTTGCGAATCACTGTGCGTCCTGACACAGATGGCAGGGTCGGCGGTCGGGTTCGGCTTCCTTGCCGTGCGAATTGCCTGGGATAACATGGTATACTGGTACGTGGACGACCATCCGTATACCAGGAGGTAGTTACATGCGATATTGCTGGCTGTGGCTGGCGCTGCTGGTGATGGGAGCGGCGCATGGCACGGGGCAGACACTGGCGAACGTGGAATACGCGCGGGTGAATGGCGCCTCGTTGTTGCTGGACCTGTACCTGCCGGCGGAGGACGGCGCGCGCCACCCGGTGGTGCTCTGGATTCACGGCGGGTATTGGGCCGGTGGGAGCAAGGACGACTGCCTGGCGCAGGTGCTGACCGATTACGGGTATGCGGTAGCGAGCATCAATTACCGGCTGAGTGCGCAAGCGACCTTTCCCGCGCAAATTTACGACTGCAAGGCGGCGGTGCGCTGGTTGCGGGCGCACGCAACGGACTACCGCCTGCATCCCGACCGCATCGGCGCGTGGGGCGAATCCGCCGGCGGCCACCTGGCCGCGTTGCTGGGCACATCGGGCGGTGTCGCTGCGCTGGAAGGCAAAGGCGGGAATCCCCGGTATTCCAGCCGTGTGCAGTGTGTGTGCGATTGGTATGGACCAGCCAACCTGGTACCGGCGCTCTCCGCGTCGGCACGCAATCCGATGGGCGTGCAAGCGGTACAGCGCCTGCTCGGTGGAACGGATCGCGCGAAGGCAAAGCTGGCCAGTCCCATCTCGTATGTCAGCAAGGACGATCCACCTTTTCTCATCATGCACGGCGACGCGGATTCCCTCGTGCCGGTCACGCAGAGCCGGCAGTTGCACGCCGTGCTGCGCAAAATGGGCGTTGCGTCGAAGTTGGTCATCATGCCCGGCGCGGACCACGGCAGCGCGGCATTCACCGAATCCGCCGCGTTGCACACGGTGTTGGCGTTTTTCAACCAGCACCTGAAGTCGGGAAAATGAGACGGTGCATACGCTGAGCAGTAATTTCTCTCGCTCTACCGGAAAAAACATGCTAAAATTACGCGATTGCAGCCTGCCTCCCGGCAGGCTGCCGTGTGATACATGAAGGAGCAGTACGATGGCATACCAGTTTGACGTGGCGATTCTGGGCGGTGGTCCGGGCGGATATGTGGCGGCGATCAAAGCAGCGCAGCACGGATTGAAGACGGCGCTGGTGGAAAAAGCCTACCTGGGCGGCACCTGCCTGAACATCGGCTGCATCCCGACCAAAGCATTGATCGCTTCCGCCGGCTCGCTGCGCGCCATCCGGAGCGCCCGGGATTACGGCGTCACGGTGGAGGGCGTCAGTTTCGATTACGGAAAAATCCAGGCGCGCAAAGAGCGGGTGGTGAAACAACTACGCAGCGGCGTCGAATTCCTGATGAAAAAGAACGAGATCACCGTCTACACCGGCGCGGGCACGCTTACCGGGCCGCACGGCATCGGCATCGCCGGCGAGGCGGAACAGGAAATCACCGCCGACTACCTGATCCTGGCCAGTGGCTCCGTACCCTCGCGCCCGCCCATCCCGGGGATGGATGGCACCAACGTGGTCACCAGCAACGAACTGCTCTCCTGGCCGGAAGTGCCGGGCACGCTGGCCATCATCGGCGCCGGCGCCATCGGGCTGGAATTCGCCTTCTTCTTCAACACCCTCGGCAGCAAGGTGACGGTGCTCGAAGCGCTGCCGCATATTCTGCCGCTGGAAGACGAGCAAATCGCCGCGGAGTTGAACGCCAGCCTGAAGCGCCAGGGAATCGCCGTGCATTGCGACGCCAGAGTGTCCGCCATCCGTGACGCGGAGGGAAAGAAAGCGGTCGACTATCAAGTCAACGGCACGGACCAGCGCGCGCTGGCTGACGTGGTGCTGGTCGCCACGGGCCGTTGGCCGTTCACCGAGGGCTGCGGCTACGAGGCGCAAGGCATCCGCCTTGACCGGCGCGCGGTGGTGGTGGATGACTACCTGCACACCGGCGTCGCGAGCATTTACGCCATCGGCGATGTCATCGGCGGCATGCTGCTGGCGCATAAAGCCTCGACCGAGGCCGCGGTGGCGGTCGACAATATCACCGGCCACCGCCGCCCGATGGACACGCATGCCATTCCCACCGGTCTGTATTCGCACCCCGAAGTCGCCTCGGTCGGGATGACCGAAGCCACCGCGCGCGCAGCCGGCCTGGAGGTGCAGGTGGGCGTCTTCCCGCTGCGCGTACTGGGCAAAGCCCTCGCGTGCGGCGAGCGTGAAGGGATGGTGAAGGTGGTGGTGAACCGGGCAACCGGCGTGCTGATCGGCGCACAGGCCATCGGCGCGCACGCGACGGACATGATCACCGAGGCGACAATGGCAGTGCAGCAACGGCTGACCGCCGAGCAATTCACCCGCACCATTCATCCACACCCCACGTTGGCGGAAGGCTATCACGAAGCCGTCGAAGCGGCGCTGGGGCATCCCGTGCACATTTAGCGTCTCTCCGAAAAACATCAGTCCGTGGCAGACTCGGGTATCCCCTGCTGATGATTCCTGTACCGGAAGAGGAAGCCCGCAGTCAAAACGCCCTGTTTGTACCGGTGGGTAGAGCGATTTGCCGGCCCTGCAGAAAGCGGAGGATGTCGCCGGCAAGCTCCGGGGTCTGCGCCTGGAGAAGGCTGCGCAACTGCCCACGCCGGCGAATGATGCCTCCCCGTGTGAGCACTGGCGGAGTGTGCGGACGAATAATCCGCTGGAGGGCTGAACCGCGAAATTCGGCGCCGCACGCGGGTGGTCGGCTGCTTCCCCGATGGCCGATCGGCCGGCATGCTGGTGACCGCGCGTCTCCGGTACTTGGCCAGTAAAGACTGGGGGACGAAACGGTATTTGAATATGGATCGGCTCTGGGAGGCCTCCCCCTCCGGGGAGGAGGGCGCATAGCCCGGAGGACAACCAGGCGCTCAGGCTCTACAAAAAGTGCGAAAAACTCTGGACACTACCTTGCAGAATTACTGAAAAAATGCAATACAGGAAACCGGCGGGCGTATATAGCGCATTTGACGACTATCAAACATCAGATAGGGCGGCATTTCTCTCGAATATGCGCAAATCGCGGGATTCTGCAATTACCTCAGGCAACTGTCCCGCATTTTCCCGTTACTTTGCTGCCGATATCTCCCTTTCCGCCAGGCGCGCGTGCAGGGTGTCCAGCTTGGCGTGCAGGCGGTGGATTTCCGCCATCAGCTCTTTGGGAGTCGGTTCGGGCTCGCTGTCGGAATTGTGTATGACCAGGTGCAGACCTTCCATGCTCGTCACGATGACGCCGATGACCAGGTTGAGCAGCGTGTAGGACGCCAACAGCAGGAAGGGGATGAAGAAGAGATAGGCGTGCGGGTGAGTAGCCATCACCTCGCGCGCGGTGGCGTTCCATCCCTCCAGCGTCATCAGCTCGAAGAGCGTATACAGCGTGATGCCCAGGTTGCCGAAGAGCCGCGGGTGATCCTGGCCGAAGAGCGCGGTCCCGATGATGCCGAAGACATAAAACAGGATAGACAGGAGCAGGGCAATCCACCCCAGACTGGGCAGGGAGCGCATCATCGCCTCGACGATGTGTCGGAGTTGCCGCAGCTTGTTGAGCAGCCGCAGCGCCCGCAGCACGCGCAGGGTGCGCAGCACGGAGAAGACCCC
>CAYYJR010000013.1:56565-116520 GCA_964472305.1 uncultured bacterium | reverse complement strand
CTGCCACCTAAGCTACCCCTTTTCTATTGTACAGATTTTGGGGTCCACTATAATCCAACTACAACGACGCATAGGGGATCAGCTCTAAGATTCGCATGCATGCTGGGACGAAGAAGAGCTTGTGCATACAGTTTCACGTTGTGCCGATAAGCACAGATCTGCGAAACAGCTCCAACAAGTTCACCTGCTGGCCGGTAGATACCGGTGCTCCGGTAAGGATTCGCCGCTAATAGTTGACTGTCCGGCGTCTTGATTTCCACCAGAGCAAGATTCTTTGTAAGGGCATTCGTATACACATAGTCGACAATCTGGCGATCAGCCCGTTCGAGGCTCTCAGGCCTAACGGTCGCACCCGCGCGGAAAAGAATGACCGGTTGTGCGAAGGCCTGGGAGAGTATCCATTCGTTTCGTTTGAAGAAGTCCTGCCAGGCAGACTCGTCCGTCGTGTCCAAGGTAGGCCATTCGCTGAGCGCAGCCTGTAGGTTCGCGATTCCGGTCGCATTGCGAATGTTTGCGAGCGTTTGTGAACCCATAGCGGCTAGTTCGTCAACGAGACTTAGCGGATTCTCTGCGCGCGCTGCACGACGAAGTAGTGCCCCAAGTAGTGGGCCAACTTGAGCTTCGCCTAGCGCATCGACCTCCGCTGAAAGATTTCCGTCGAGGGCGATAAGCGTGGTTTCGCTGCGCGGCGTTCCCTGTGTTGCATAGAGTCGATACAGGTCGTTCAGAGCTCTGAAAAGCATCAGGGTGGCTTCACTGCATAGGTCGTACTTCGTCCACTCCCCGTTGTGCAGATTGTTGAGCTGCAGACTGTCTTCATGAACAAACTCGCCGCCTGCGGCCTTGCGCTGGTATATGAGCTGACCGCTAACGCAGGCGTCGGCGCTGTGAGGGTTCTCATGAAGATGCGGCAGGAAGGCCAGACGGCGATTACCGTCGCTGCTGGTCCAGAGCACGACGGGTTCAAGCAGACGTGCGGATGAACGTGAGTCCGAATCTAGGTGATACATCAGAGTCAAACGACTATCCCCCTGGTGCCATGTCATCCCTATGTCGAATAATTTTAGTCCTCACCCCCCCAACGCGTCAAACGCTCGGTCAGCTCATCGTTCCACTATCACTCGATGACAGGACGAGGAGAAATATGCATTTTCTAGGGAGAAACTGGGACAAAGGGTCCAATCGAAAGAATATAGCGGGCAGACTCACTGAAACCACCCGCTATGAACCCACGACCAAATGAACTACCCGATGACATCCCACGACCGTAAAAAGAGGTGGTAGTGGAAGATTTGAGCGTAAAAAAGGGGATAGTTCTCTACCCGTTGCCTACGGGTGAACCACGCTACGCAGAAAAAAGAAGACCCCCCGAATCCGGAGGGTCTTCGCTAACCATGGCAGCGGGGGCGCACTTCCATCCGCAATGGTGGCGGGGCGATGCGCATTCCGGCTGCCGAATGCTGGCGGGTGGTTGCCGAGATGCGGGCGGCATCGAGGTGATGGGCGTTGACGCGCTACAGCGGCGTGACGCCCGGCGGGATGTCATGGAGGGTATCGTCGACGTTGATGGTGACGGGGATGACGCTGGGATTGTAGACGGAGCGCTTGTTGGCGGCGATCACCAATCGCCGGCGGGCGGCTTCGTAATCCATCAGTTCGATATTGGTGCAATACCACACGTCGGGTTTGCCGGCGAGCGGGGTGAAGAGGCGGGGGAGTGCGTCGCGATCGTGGGCGAACTCGTAGCTGTGTCCCCACACGTAAAAGCATCCCCGGCTCCAGCGTCCCTGGTAGAACGCTTCCCAGCGCTCCGGCAGCGGCTCTTGCAATACGTGCATGGTGCTCGCCCATGTCAACGGCTCGGGGGGCGGGAAGGTCGTCGAGCCGGCGAAGGTGGTGCGGCTGTAGACGATGCCCAGCGCTCGCAGCACCGCGATCACTTCGTCGTTCCACGTCCCGAAGGGATATGACATGCCGCGCACCGGATAGCCAACCAGCTCTTCCAGCGCCTTCCGATCCTCCAGCACCTCGGCGACCACCTGCGCGGCGTCGAGCCGTTCCAGGAAGGGGTGGGAGACGCTATGCACCGCCACTTCATGCCCGGCGAACAGCCCGGCAATTTCCGTGGCATCCAAATAGCCGCCCGATTCGTCGGGCAGCGGTTCGCCGGCGCGGGATAATAATCCGGAGTTCAGGTTGAAGGTACCCTTGATTCCCAGCGCGTTGAACACTTCGACCACCCAGCGGTCGTATACGCGTCCATCATCCCAACTGGTGGTGAGGGCCAGGCGCTTGCCGCCGGGAAACGGGGTAATCTCGATACGGCGTGGTGTCATACGCATAAACGCTTGATTCGCTGGACGAGATACCCAGTCCTCCCGGAAAAGGCAAGCGTTGCGGGGAAGGCGAGGCGGCGTCCGCTCCGGGGGGGTCGCGAGGCAATCGTGATAGGCATGCCGGAAGGATGCCGGCGGGCCACGGGGGAAACCATCCGCCGCTGCTACTGCGCTCCGAGCTCCCGGCAAATCTGCTCGACGACCGGCAACGTGAAGGAGCACTCGCCAGCAGGGGCCGGGTGAAGGAAACTCTTCGCTTCGTAGAGGATGAGGCCAGCGAAGCGGCCATCGGCGGCGACACGGCGGGCTTCTTCCAGATACCACGACTCGTCAGCGAAGATATGATGGTTGAAGCTGATCGGCAAGTCGTGGCACCGGCTGGCAGCGACAAGGTCGGCGCCGAAGGGGTCGGTGAGCATGGCGGTGCGATGTTGGTAGGAGCGCAGCACGGTTTCATCGCACAGACCGTCGGCCAGCCAGCGTGGCCAGTCGAAGTGCAAATTGGCGGGGTAGGCAAGCGCGCGGCACGACGGCGGGTTGGGACGGAAATAGTCCATGTTCAGGTGGTAGCGCAAGCGCACGCCATGGGCGGAGAGCAGCATGTGCGCCTGACGCAGGAAATCGGTATACGCCTCACCGCGCACCCGCGCCACCTCGGACAGCAAGTCGTGATCGGGTCGGCAGCGTTCGAGCACGACCGGGTTGAAACCGTAAGCCTCCGGCTCGTCGGTGTGGGTGCAATGGTTCTCCTCGCGCAGGTCCACCCCATCTACGCCCGCGGCGATGATCTCCGCCAGGCAGCGTAGCCAGAAGTCCCGCACCGCCGGCTCGGTTTCGCACAGCGCGGCGGGCAGATACGCGTTTTTCCCGCGGGCGAACGCGATGAAGCCGTCGCGACCGGAAGCGTTCGTCGCGTCGAGGCGTACGACGTTGCGTCCCCAGCCGTAATCGAAAATAAGTCCCCACTCGCGGAAATTCACCCGGTGGGCCAGCCACACTCCGGCGCCACTGGCGGTAAGGCCGGGAATCGCCTGTCCCGCGGCATCCAGCGCGACCATGAGGTCGGTGCCGGCGTTCTCAAAATCCGCCGGGCCGTCGACGAAATCGGTGGTGACCAGCAGATAGGGATCGTCGAGCCGGAAGCCGGAGAGCGTCAGCACGCGCACCGGATCGCCGCGCCGGGTCAGCCGCGTGCCGAACTGGTCGTCGATATCACGTATGGCTGGTTCAATGGTCTCAGTGAGCGTGAACGGCACCTGCGCCGGTTGATACCGGTAGTTGTCGGCGCTGGTCCATAGTTGCAGGTGCTCGGTGGTCACGCGGGTGGGGGCGTCGTCGCGTTTCACCAGCTTCAGCGCGCACACAGGGGTCGCGGCCGATCCGGCGGGCAGGTCATCGGTCCGGCGTTGGATGCGCAGGTGGGGATGATCGCGCACGAAGGGATTGAGCACTGCCAGCATCCCGCCGCCGTGCGGCAACACGCCATGTGCCCGCGCCTCGGGTGATCCGGCCGGGATCACCATCGCCACGCCGGTTTCGTAGGGTTTGAAGTAGGCGTAGACTTCCAGCCCGTACCGGTGCCCCGCCGCTATCGCCACGCGCAACGGGTTGCCGAGTAGCCGGTAGGTTTCAGCGCAATGCGCCCAGGAACACGCGCCGTCCGCCATGCCCTCCGGCAGCAGCAACCCGCCATGCCCGTCGCCGTAGTAAGCCCAGCTCACCCGTCGCACCCCGGCCGCCGCCAGCACGCGCATCAAAGCGTCGACGTCATCCGCTGTCCACGGCCGTCCCAGCGTCAACGCGTCGTCTATAAAATCCACCAGCACTTCAAGCCGGAAAACAGATGGCTGCATCGCGATACTCCCGTCCCATTGTAACAGGTTGGCGGTATGTCGTGGGCGCCCGCACGATGTCTTCGTGCTACGCAGGCTGGAACAATTGTGTTATACTGACAGTGGTGGTTGGACCGATGGATGCTGGAGGTACCGGAATGCCGAGCCCATTTTCATTGCTTAAATGGCTGCAATACATCCCGATGGCCTACGACGTGGTCAAGGCGGTTGCGCCTGCCCAGCCGCAAGAATCGGCGCGTGAGACGCAGCAGGTGCTCGAGGCGTTTCGCAAATCGCTCGACGACCGCTTTACCGAGCTGGAGAGCGAAAATGCGCGGCTGCGCACTCGCCTGCGCGAAGCGGAATCGTCGCTGACGAATCTCCAGGCGTGGATCTGGATCGGCGGGGGATCGCTGGGCATCCTGCTCTTCCTGTCACTTGTGCTGGCCATCATCGCCCTCGCGCGGTAATCACGCCGGCGTGAGCATCAGCGCGGTTCGCGCCGGCGCGGTTGATTGACCCGACGGCCTGCAGCCGCCCACGGTGGTGCCCGCGACGTCGTCGGTATCGCGCCGTATCGGCACGCGCGTGATCCGCATGCAGCGTGCCCAACGTCCGCAAGCGCGTCGTGGCCTGGGCGAACCACCCCGCTCGATCGCAACGACAGGCCGCGCGATACGCCCTCCCGGCGGATTGCGGAGGCTTCGGAAAGCATCGAATCCGCTCGTCTAACACCCGGACACCCGCCGCCTGCCCCCATTGCGTATTCTTTGCCACATTTGCGTGCTTTTCGCATCCCCATCATGCCGTGCCGCGGTTAATAATAAGGCATGTATTATCGCGACCGGCATGAGGCGGGGGAGAAATTGGCGCAGGCGTTGCTGTCGTATCAGGGACAGGACGTGGTGGTGTATGCGCTGCCGCGCGGCGGCGTCGTGCCGGGTAAAGCGGTCGCGCAGGCATTGCACGCGCCGTTGGGATTGATTATCACGCGCAAAATCGGCCACCCGTACAATCCCGAATATGCCGTCTGCGCCATCGCGGAAGCCGGCGAAATGGTATGTAACGAGGAGGAGCGGGCGGCGGTCGATCCGGATTGGCTTGCGACGGCGGTGGAGCGGGAGCGGGCGGAGACCGAGCGCCGGCGCCACCGTTATCTGGAAGGACGACCGCCCCTCCCGGCAACGGGGAAGATCGCCATTATCGTCGACGACGGCATTGCCACCGGTCTGACCATGCGCGCCGCCATCCGGCAGGTGCGCGCGCAGCAACCGCGGCAGATCGTGGTGGCGGTGCCGGTGATGCCGAAGGAAACCGCGGAAGTACTGAGCAGCGAGGCTGACGCGGTGGTGGCGCTGGATATCCCCGACACTTTCCTGGGCGCCATCGGCGCCTATTACGCGCGATTCGAGCAGGTGAGTGATGAAGAAGTGGTGCGCGTGCTGAACGACCCGCCGTTGCTGTTTCACGTACCGTTGTATGACGTGCTCGCGCACGCCTTGCATGCCCAGGGATTGGAACCCGGCGCGGCCACCGTTGCGCGCTATCCCAATGGCGAGGCGCATATGACGTTGCAAATGCCGGTGACCGGGACGACGTGTTACGTGCTGGCGACACTGATGCCGCCGGCGGAGCACCTGGTCGATGCGCTGCTGCTGTGCCATACGCTGAAGGAAGCCGGAGCAGGCCGCATCGTTGCCGTTATGCCGTATCTCGCCTACACCCGGCAGGATAAAGACGAGCCGCTGTGCAGTCGCGCAACGGCGTGGACGGGTGCGCTCGCGCACGCATCGGGCATCGAGGAAGTGGTCACCATCGATATTCACAGTCCGCAGGCGATGGCACGGTATCCCATGCCGGTTATCTCACTGTCGCCGAAATCCGTCTTTGCGCGAGCGATCGATGCGTACGGCCTGCACGACGTCACGCTGGTCGCGCCCGATGCCGGCGCGGTGCCGCGCGCCGAGGGCGTTCGCCAGGCGGCGGGTATCACCACCCCGATTGCCAGCGTGCAGAAGGAGCGGCGTGCGGACGGCATCCGCGCCGTGCTGGTGAGCGAAGTCAGCCAACGGGCGGTGATTATCGACGACATGCTCGATACCGGCGGCACGCTCATTGCCTGCTGCGACGTGCTGCAGATGGCCGGCGTGCGGGAAATCACGGTCATGGTCACCCACGGACTATTTACCGGCGATCGCTGGCACAACTTATGGAAACTGGGCGTGACGCGCATTTGCTGCACCGACACGCTGCCGTTGCCCCCGCAGGCGCGTGACGCGCGCATTTGCGTGTTGCCGGTATTGCCGCTGCTGGCATCCTATCTGGCGCCCGGAGGAGGAATCCATGACCGAGGAAACGCGTGAAATACCGGTGAGCATCGGCGCCGATGGCGTCAAGCTGCCGGGCATGCTGGGCGTGCCGCCCCATGCGCGCGGAGTGGTCATCTTCGCGCACGGCAGCGGCAGCAGTCGCCACAGCCCGCGCAATAATTATGTCGCGCGCGTGCTGCGCGAGGGTGGCATCGGCACGCTGCTGTTCGACTTGCTCACCGAAGAAGAGGATCGCGACTATGCCACGCGCTTTAATATACCGCTGCTGACCGAACGGCTGCAGCGCACGACGGTGTGGCTGACGCAAGAAGCGCCACCGCCGGCCGCGGAATTGCCGATCGGCTACTTCGGCGCCAGCACCGGTTCCGCCGCGGCGCTGGCCGCGGCGGCGGAGCTGGCAGAAGTCATCCGCGCCGTGGTGTCGCGCGGCGGGCGTCCGGACCTGGCGCAAGCCGCGCTGCCGCGCGTGCAGGCCGCCACGCTGCTCATTGTCGGCGGCGACGATACGGACGTGTTGCAGCTCAACCAGCACGCGTACGCACTGCTGACCGCGACGAAACGCCTCAGTATCATCCCCGGCGCCACTCACCTGTTTGAAGAGCCGGGCGCACTGGAGGAAGTCGCGCGACTGGCGACGGAATGGTTCCAGCGCCACCTGGTCGCGGCGGGGCAGGGGCGGAAGGCGGCGTAGTGCAGAGGAACAGGACGCCAACGGCCTACTGGCCTGAGGCGCATTGTTGCAGGTGATCGCCAGCGTTTATTGTCTGGACGTCCGGACGCCGCCACGCCGTGAAAGCCCTTCGATGCCACCTTGCACCGCAATCCGGCTCACCGGAATTAACAGCCCGGCAATTGGTGTATAATACCGGCATGAATCTGTTTGACGATCAGCCATCGACCGCCGTCATCCCGCCGAATGCTCCACTGGCGGCGCGCATGCGCCCGCGGGTATTGGAGGAGTTCGTGGGGCAGGAGGAGGTGCTGGGCGCGGGCAAGCCGTTGCGGCGGGCGATCGAGGCGGATGAGCTGTCGTCGGCGATCCTGTGGGGACCGCCGGGCAGCGGCAAAACCACGCTGGCGCACCTGATCGCCAACCACACCCAGGCGCATTTCGTGCCGTTCAGCGCGGTCACCTCCGGCGTGCCGGAACTGCGCAAAATCATCCAGGAAGCGCGCGAACGGCGCAAGCTCTATGTGCAGCGCACCATCCTGTTCGTCGATGAAATTCATCGCTTCAACAAAGCGCAGCAGGACGCCTTTCTGCCGGTGGTGGAGGACGGCACCATCATTCTGGTCGGCGCGACGACGGAAAATCCGTATTTCGAAATCAACGCGCCGCTGATTTCGCGCTCGCGGCTGGTGGTGTTGCAGCCGCTTTCCCCGGAGCAGTTGTCCATCATTCTCGACCACGCGCTGGCTGACGAGGAGCGCGGACTGGGCATTTTTTCGCTGACTCTCGCCGACGACGCGCGGGCGCACCTGGTGCAATTCAGCGATGGTGACGCGCGCATGGCGCTGAACGCGTTGGAGGAAGCGGCCAAACTGGCGGGAAAAGGCAACGTCATCACGCTGGAACTGGCCGAGCAGGCGTTTCAACGGCGGGCGCTGCGCTACGACAAGGACGGCGACCAGCATTACGACATCATCTCCGCCTTCATCAAGTCGCTGCGCGGCAGCGATCCCGACGCGGCGCTCTACTGGATGGCGCGCATGATCGAAGCGGGCGAGGATCCGCGTTTCATCGCCCGCCGGCTGGTGGTGCATGCCTCGGAAGATGTGGGCAACGCCGACCCGCTGGCGCTGCTGGTGGCTACCGCCGCCGCGCAGGCGGTGGAGTTTGTCGGCTTCCCGGAGGCGCGCATCAACCTGTCGCAGGCGGTCACCTACATCGCCTGCGCCCCGAAGAGCAACGCCGCGGTGGTCGCCATCGACCGCGCGCAAGCCGACGTGCGTAAAGGCAAGCTGGCGCCGGTACCGAAGCACTTGCGCGACACCAGCTATCCCGGCGCAAAGAAACTCGGTCACGGCGAAGGCTACCAGTATCCGCACGGCTTCCCCGGCCACCATGTGCCGCAGGAATACCTGCCCGGCGGCACCAAAAGCCAGGCGTATTACGAGCCGTCCGACCAGGGTTACGAAAAGAAGATTCGCGAGCGCATGAAGCAGTGGGGCCATGCCGCCGCGGACGAAGACTCCGTGGAAGATTCTCCGGCGGAATGACCGCTCATTTGCCGTGGATGGGGTATAATAGACCGGCAGACTGTTGATTGAGAGAGGTCTATCATGGTACGTTCGACTCGCGGCATTGCACAATCCGTCATGCTGCTGGCGGCCGCAGGCGCGGCGTTGTTCCTCGGCGGTTGCAAACCGGCGGCCAGCAACAGTCGCGTGCCGTCGCCACCACCCGCGCCGAACGTGACGACCCCGGCCCGTTCCACCGCCCCGGCGCCGGCGCCCGCGCCGACACCCTCCCCGGCCGTCACTCCCGCCCCGGCGGCAGCGTCCGCCTCCACGCCTTCGACGCCGGTTGCCCATCCGAACAACAACACGCCGCTCATCCCCGCCGAACCCTCCGGCGGCGGCGGGAACACCGTGCTGATGCCGTCCAAGGTGCGCGATAAACTCGGCCAGTCGGGCTATCAGACGCGGAAAAGTGATGCCGGCGTTACGACCACGCCCAGCGACGCCGGCGGCGGTGAGTAAGCAACAACGCGGTATCCCCTTGTCGTTGATCAGGAGGATCGCATGGACCATTTCATCGCGCTGGGGATGCTCTCCATTATTGCCGTGACGGTCTGGGCTATGCGAAAGTATGGTCAGTTTCGGGTTACGTTGCTGTCAGCGCTCTACAGCATCGTCTCATTCATCGGCATACTCCATGTTCTGCAAATTCTTACTTTCCATATGTGCAAGACGGGTAGCCCGTTGACCGAGACCATCGCAACCGCACTGTGCTTCAGCCTGGTCATCGCTTCAATGCATGAAGAGCACGACAAAAAACGCCGCAAACTCGTGATACAAATATCAAGGTTAACTCGCCTCTATATTCTGGTCGTCGGCGCAACGGTCAGCTTCGGATTCGTTGCGGTTGTCCACCAGCCGGACTTCACCGGCAATCCATTGCACATCATCCGTCACATGGAAGCCGTACAAAAATCAAAACTAGAATATTTATCCGGGGTAATAGCAGAACATCCGTCACTGCTGAAAGCTTCCTATCCGGCGGGGTGGTTTAAGGATTCAGGATTGTTGGCGTCACTGCCGAAAAAGGAGCGTGAATCATCCGACACTATCCTGACTTCGCATTCGTTCCGTGCCTACCCGCGCTGGCATACCTGGCTGACCGGTATCTATGGGAAAGAAACCACTCCGCTCGAACTCTGGTATCCCGGTGGCATGGTGGAGGAAGCGCTGCCGCGGCTCAGCTATCGCAAGCGGGCAGAAGAGCGATAGGCTATCCATTGCCGCCCGGATCGTGCGACGGCTTGCCCGGCCTCTGCTCACCCATCAGGCTTGCGTCGGGAAGAGACACCCGACAATGCGGAGTCACCACTCGCGCACGAGGGTATAGGTGGTGGTGCGTTGCGTGGGCCGGTAGCCCAGGTCGGCGATGAGACGGGCGAGTTCGGCGGCATTGGAGCGGAAGGTGACGCCGGCGGCGCTGACCACCTGTTCCTCCATCATGGTGCTGCCCAGGTCGTTGGCGCCGAAGCACAGTCCGAGCTGGCCCAGCTTCACCCCCTGCGTCACCCACGAAGACTGCACGTTGGGCACGTTGTCGAGGTAGAGGCGGGCGATGGCCAGCATGCGCAGGAATTCCGTCGTGTCGTTTGCGGGGACATGCCCGCTACGTCCCAGCGCGGTGTGGCCCGGCTGAAACGGCCACGGGATGAAGCCGAGAAAGCCGCCCGTCTCGTCCTGCAGTTCGCGCAGGCGCTGCAGGTGCTCGATGCGCTCGGGCAGCGTTTCGCCCAGGTCGTAGACCATGGTGGCGGTGGTGGGCAGGCCGCGCCGCTGCGCCGCGCGCATCGCCGCCAGCCATTCGGTCGCCGTGCACTTGCGCGGGCTGACGCGCGCGCGCACGCGGTCTACCAGCAGTTCCGCGCCGCCGCCCGGCAGCGAATCCAATCCCGACGCTTGTAACCGCGCGAGCACCGCGTCGATCGTCATCCCCTCCAGCGTGGCCAGGTGAGTGATTTCGCTGGGGGAGAAGGCATGCATCTGCACGCGCGGAAAGGCCGCCTTCACCGCATGGCACAGGTCCTCATACCATGTTAACCGCAGCGTCGGGTGCAGTCCTCCTTGCAACAGCACCTCGGTGCCGCCGGCATCGACCATTTCCGCCACCTTGGCGAGGATGGCCTCGGTGGTGAGCAGATAGGCGTCCTTGCTGCGCGCCCCGCGGAAGTAGGCGCAGAATTTGCAGCCGGACACGCACACGTTCGAATAATTGACGTTGCGTCCGATGAGGAAGGTGCGCACCGGTTGCGGATGCAATGCGCGGCAGCGGGCATCCGCCGCCTGCCCCAACTCCAGCAGCGGCGCGTCGAACAGCGCCAGGCCTTCTGCCGGGCTCAAGCGCGCGCCCGTCGCGGCGCGGTCGAGGAGCTCAGCGTGCATGTGACGCCCTCCCATCGAGCAGCCCCAGCCGCGCCGCGCGCCGTCGGAATTCTTCCAGCCCGTCCGCTTCCGCCGCGCCGGTGCGGTATTGCATAATCTGCGCCAGGTAGGCGTGGCAGCGCTCCTCGGACAGGTGCAGGCGAACCGCTTCTTCCGCGGCGATGGCGGGCAGCCGCGCCAGCCCGTGTTCCAGTGCTTCGTGCAACAGCGGCGCCGCGCGCTCAAGGAGCGCCGCGTCGCGCGACACCCAGCCGGCGAAATAGAACGGCAATCCGGTGAGCGCCCACCACTCCGTGCCCAGATCGATGTCGAACAAGCCTTCACCGGACACCGCGATGCCGATATCGCCGATCAGCACGGCGGCGTCGGCCTGCGCCAGCATTGCCGGCAGGTCGGGCGGCAGGTCGAGACACTCCGGCGTCACTCCGTAGCGGTCGGCGAGGATGATGCGCGCCAGCACGGTGGTGGAACGTGAATGGGCATCGAGTGCCAGTGTGCGAATGCTCGCCGGCGGCACTTTGCTCAACAGCCGCACGCTCCACGCCGGCCCGCTTACCGTCACCCCCAGGCCGGGCAGCAGGCATAACTCCGGGTGCTCCAACGTGGGAAAAGTGGACGCCATGGCAATATCCGTGACGCCGGCGAGCACCTGTCGCACCAGCACGGAGGGATGGTCGTAATGCAGCGACAGATCGGGGTGGGGGCAACGCTCCAGCCAATCCACCAGCGGGCGCGCATTCAGATACGGAACACTGCCGATTTTCATGCGCACAGTATAATCCAGCGCGGGAAAAAGGGCAAAACGCATTGCGAATCTGCGCTTGCTGGTTTACACTATTTTTATTCTGTCTTATTTCTGCCGAAACTATGACTGGATGCCCGGCGATCGTGCGGGGCATCTTCCCCAACGCTCGTTTATGGAGTGTGATCATGGCTATTGACGGGTCGCAGTGGCAGGTGCAGTTTAAGCGCAACGATATCGAATCCTACAAGATGTCGATATTGAGCAACCTGGAATATCGCTTGGGGAAAGATCAATACAGCGCCACCCCATACGATCAGTTTCTCGCGACAGCCTATTCCGCGGCGGAACGGTTGATCGAGCGCTGGATACTCACCCAGCAAACCTACCATCAGCAGAAAAGTAAACGGGTGTATTACCTCTCGATGGAGTTCCTGCTCGGACGCACGCTGGGCGATGCGTTAATCAATCTCGGCCTGTATGATGTCTGCAAGGACGTGCTGGAGTCGTTAGGCGTTGAACTGGAGGAGATGCGCAAGCTGGAGATGGACGCGGGGTTGGGCAACGGCGGGTTGGGCCGGCTGGCCGCGTGCTTCCTCGATTCCATGGCGACCCTGGGCATCCCCGCGCACGGTTACGGCATCCGCTATGACTTCGGACTGTTCAACCAGCGCATTATTGAAGGCAAACAGGTGGAGACGCCGGACAACTGGCTCGGTTTGCCCAATCCGTGGGAAATCGCACGGCCCGAGTTCGCTTTTAAAGTGCGCTTTGGCGGCCGGATCGAGCGGCGCACCTGTATCGATGGCTGCGAGCGCAACATCTGGGTGAATACCGACGAAGTGCTGGCGATGCCGTATGATCGCCCCACGCCGGGATTCGGCACGCTGACGGTGAACACGCTGCGGTTGTGGAGCGCGCACGCCTCGGAGGAATTCAACCTGGATGACTTCAACAGCGGTGATTATATGGCGGCCAGCCAGGAGCGCGTGGAGACGGAGAACATTTCCAAAGTGCTGTATCCGAACGACCAGTTCTTCGTCGGCAAGGAATTGCGGCTGAAGCAAGAGTATTTCCTGGTTTCCGCTTCGGTTCAGGACATCGTTCGCCGCTTCAAGGCTGACGAGGTGCCGTGGTCGATGTTTCCCGACCGGGTTGCCATCCAGTTGAACGACACGCATCCGGCTCTTGCCATCCCGGAACTGCTGCGCATCATGATCGATGATGAGGGCTTGACGTGGGACACCGCGTGGGAATTGACGGTGCGCACCTTTGGCTACACGAATCATACCGTGCTGCCGGAGGCGCTGGAGGAATGGCCCGTATCCATGCTGGAAGCGCTGCTGCCGCGGCATCTGGAGATCATTTACCTGATCAATTACAATTTTCTCAAGGACGTGGCACGGCGCTATCCGGGTGACGTGGAGATGCTGCGGCGGATGTCGATCATCGCCGAAGACGGCGTGAAGCGCGTGCGTATGGCCTATCTGGCGGTGGTGGGCAGTCACGCGGTAAACGGCGTCTCGGCGCTGCATACGCGTTTGTTGCAGGAGACGATCCTGCACGACTTTGCCGCATACTGGCCGACAAAATTCACCAATAAGACCAACGGCATCACTCCGCGGCGCTGGTTGCGCGAGGCCAATCCGACGCTCTCCGCGCTCATCAGCGAGGCGATCGGCGATGGGTGGATCCGTGACCTCGAACAGTTGCGCCAACTGGAACCGCTGGCAGATGACGCGGAATTTCAACGACGCTGGACCGCGGTAAAGCAAGGCTGCAAGCAACCGCTCATCAGCATGGTACGGCAGGAATGCGGCGTGATCCTGACACCGGACAGCCTGTTCGACATTCAGGTGAAACGCTTCCACGAATACAAGCGCCAGTTGCTGTTCGCGCTGTATATCGCCGCCACTTACCTGCGGTTTAAAGAGGAACCGGGTGACGGATTCGTTCCGCGCACTTTTCTCATCGGCGGCAAGGCGGCGCCGGGTTACAGTTATGCGAAGCTCATTATCCGCTTCATTACCAGTCTGGCCGATCTCATCAACCATGACCCGATGACGAAAAATGCGCTGCGCGTGGCTTTCCTGCCCAATTATCGCGTCTCGCTGGCGGAGATGCTGATCCCCGCCGCCAACCTGTCCGAGCAGATTTCCACTGCCGGCAAGGAAGCCTCCGGCACGGGCAACATGAAGTTCGCGCTGAATGGCGCGGTGACCATCGGCACGCTGGACGGCGCCAACGTCGAGATCCGTGAAGAGGTGGGCGAGGAGAATATCTTCATCTTCGGCATGACCGCCGACGAAGTGGTCGCGCTGAAACAGCGGGGGTATCATCCCGCCGAGTTCATTCAGCGTTCCCCGATGCTGCAGCATATTTTGCACCTGCTGGAGCGCGATTTCTTCTCTCACGGCAATCACGACCTGTTTCGCCCCATTTATGACACCCTGACGACCGGTGACGAGTATTGCCTCGCGGCGGATTTTGATGCGTATCTGGCGTGCCAGGACCAGGTGTCGGCGGCGTATCGCGACTCCGCGCGCTGGACGCGCATGTCGATCCTGAACGTCGCCCGCAGCGGCAAGTTCTCCAGCGACCGCACCATTGCCGAATACGCGCGCGATATCTGGCATGTCACCGGCATCCATATTCCGCTTTCCGCCGTGCCCGAACCGGTCGCCGAGGAGTTGCTGTCGCCGTAGTGCCGGAAAGGGAACGAGACGCGAGAATTGTTCGCGGTCGGCCTTACGGCTCAGCGGTGAGCAGGAGCAGGAGTAGGGAGGATCGGATGCTTGACGCCGTTCCGCCATCTTGCTACCATGCAGGAACGTATCTCGTGCGCGACAGGCAGGTGCATCAAGGGAAGACGGTGTAAATCCGTCGCTGACGCGCAACTGTGACCGCTGACAATGCCCGCGGAACGCCACTGCCCCGAGTGATCGGGGCGGGAAGGCGCGGGCGGAGGATGACGCGGGAGCCAGGAGACCGACCTGCCTGCTATCTCGCCAATCGCCTCCACGCGGGAAGGGGCACGGCGCCGGTCGATCTGACCTATCAGCCCTGGCCCTCTTTCCGGCGGCCAGGGTTTTTTGCGCCCGGACGCGTGGAGCACAAAGGACATCGTATGCCGCGCCAACGTCATTGGCTTATCCTGTTCCTCGCCGGCCTGCTGGTCGGCGTGGTGGTCGCACTGCTGATGCTGCCCCGGCAGGCACGTCACGCGTCGGAACGTCCGCATCCCGCCGCGAACGGCTTCCCGGTGACGGTGACCGACGCACTGAAGCGCACGGTGACGGTGAAGCAGCAGCCCGTGCACATCGTCGCCATCGCCCCCAACGCCACCGAGATACTTTTCGCTCTCGGCGCCGGCGACCGCGTGCTGGCGGATACCACCTATTGCGATTACCCGCCCGCGGCGGCCAGACTGCCGAAAATCGGCGGCTACACCAACCCGAACGTGGAGAAGATCGTCGCGCTGAAGCCCGACCTGGTACTCGGCGCGCGCGGCAATCCGCTCGATCTCATCACCCAGATGCAGTCGCTGGGGCTGACGGTGGCGGCGGTGGATGCCACTACCATCGCGGAAGTGGACGACGCAATCCGTCTGATTGGCCGTCTGGTCGGCGAAGAAGTCGCGGCGGAACAACTGACGGCACGCCTCGACGCGCGCCGTGCGGCGATCGAACAACGCACGCAAGCCCTCCCCGCCGCCGAGCGTCCGCGCGTGTTGTTCCTTTTTTCGCTGGATGGATTGTTCAGCGCGGGCACCGGCAGTTTCATCGACGAGTTGATTCGCCTGGGCGGAGGAACGAATATCGCCGCGCGCACCGGGCGTCCGTGGCCGGAGTTGTCGATGGAAACCATCACTGCCACTGATCCGCAGGTGATTCTGTTGCTTGCCGGTCAGATGGACGGCTCCGCCAAGCCGGCGCTCACCAGCGCCACCGCGCTCGCCAAACTGCGCGCCTTGCCGCGCTGGCGCACGCTGACCGCGGTGAAGCAAGGGCGGGTCACGGTACTGGATGACGACGCGTTGACGCTGCCCGGGCCGCGACTGCTCGACGGCCTGGAGGCTGTCGCCGCCGCGCTGCATCCTGCGCTGTTCGGCAAGGGGGCAAAATGAATGCGCCCGTGCTGGAAGCCATCGACCTTGCCAGCGGCTACGGCGAGCGCGAGGTGCTGCACGGCATCGACCTGGCGCTGCATCCGGGTGAATTCCTCGGCGTCATCGGCCCCAATGGATCGGGGAAAAGTACGCTGATCAAGGCGCTGACCGGCGTGCTGCCGTTGCGCCGGGGTGAGGTGCGGCTGGCCGGGCGCCCGCTGCGCGAATACACCCCGCGCGAGCAGGCGCGTCTGCTCGCGGTGGTGCCGCAAGTGAGCGTGCCCGCCTTCGCCTTCAGCGTGCGCGAAGTGGTGGAGATGGGGCGTCACCCACACCTGGGCGGTTTTACCTCGCCGGGCGCCGCCGACCGCGCGGCGGTAGACGAAGCCATTACCCTCACCGATATCACCCACCTGCAACGGCGCGCGATCGACCAGTTGAGTTCCGGCGAGTTGCAGCGCGTCACGATCGCCCGCGCGCTGGCACAGCGCCCGCGCGTATTGCTGCTCGATGAGCCCACCGCGCACCTCGACATCGGCCACCAACTGGATATTTTCGAGTTGCTCGCGCGTTTGAACGAAGAGCAGGGGCTGTCCGTCCTCTGTATCTCGCATGACTTGAACCTGGCGACCGAGTACTGCCGCCGGCTGGCGCTGTTTTCGGTAGGAACGATTTACGCCCTGGGCAGTCCGACGGAGGTGGTGACCGAGGACCATCTGCGCGCAGTATACGGCACGCTGGTGCGCGTGGAGTCGAATCCCTACAGCGGCCAGCCCTTCGTGCTGCACAGCCGCGCGCCGCGCGCGGAAGAGGAGGAGCTATGAGCGCCTGGCAACCCTCACGGCGGGCCTGGCTGGTATTGCTCGTCCTCGGCGCGCTGCTGCTGGTGAGCGTGGTGCTGTCCGTCGGCATTGGCACGGTGTGGATTGCACCCGGGCAGATACTGCGCGTCTTTTGGCATCACCTGACCGGGCACGGTGCCGCCGATGCCTTCGATACCATCATCTGGGGATTCCGTCTGCCGCGCATCCTGCTGGCGGTGCTGGTGGGCGCCGCGCTGGCCGTCGCCGGCGCGCTGATGCAGGCGCTGTTTCACAATCCGATGGCCGACCCCTATATCGTCGGCGTTTCCTCCGGCGCGGCGTTGGGAGCGGTGCTCACCGTGGCGCTGGGCTTCAGCGCCACCGTCGGCTTGCTCAACGTGCTATCGCTGGCGGCGTTCCTCGGCGGGCTGGCGATCACCCTGCTTGTCTATAGCCTGTCGCGGCGCGGCGGGCGCGTGCCGGTGGGCACGTTGCTGCTGACCGGTATCGCGATCGGTGGATTGGTACAGGCCGTTACCTCGTTCCTGTTATTGCAGCGCGGGCAAAGCGAGTTGCGCGAGGTGATGGGGTGGCTGATGGGCAGTCTGGCGAATCGCGAATGGTCGCACGTGCAGGCGTTGCTGCCCTATGTGGCGGTGGGCGTCGTGCTGGCTTTGCTGCGTCAGCGTGACCTGAATATTCTCGCGCTGGGCGATGAGACGGCGCATTACCTCGGCATCAATCTGGAACGCACCAAGTTGATGATGCTCTTCATTGCCTCGCTGCTCGCGGCCGCGGCGGTGGCGGTCAGCGGCATCATCGCCTTTGTCGGCCTCATTATTCCACACCTGATGCGGCTGCTGGTCGGGCCCAATCACCGCGTGCTGCTCCCCGCCTGCCTGTTGTGCGGCGGTTTGCTGTTGGTGTGGGCCGACGTACTCGCCCGCACCCTCATTCCCGGCGGCGAATTGCCCATCGGCATCGTCACCAGCGTGCTGGGCAGCCCCTTCTTCCTTTACCTGCTGCATCGTCGCGAGAGTAAAGCGTTTTAAGATCGGGAACGACGCCGGACACATGCTGATGTATGGGTAACGTCACTCGACCCGTCAGCGTGTCGCCAGCACGACCAGGCTCGGTGAGGCGGTAGGATGATACGGTTCGCGCTGATAGCCGCCATGAAGGGTGATGTCGTGGAATCCGGCACGGCGCAACGCGCGTTGCAGGCGTTCGCCGGTGAGCGGGATGTGCGTGCTGCGCTCGTCCTGTTGCCGCCACTCGCCGTCGCGGATCAACGTGGTGATGGTGAATTCGGCGCGTCGTCCGATGATGCGATGCTCGCGCAGGAAAAGATACTCGCGGTCATCGCGCCGACGGTGAATCAACGGCAATCGGCGTGATCCAACCGTGAGCAGACTGTCGTAATTGATAACCTGAATGCACAGCCGTCCGCCCGGCGCCAGCGCGATGCGCATGGCACGCAGCGCCGCAGCCAGACCGCGCGCATCATTCACGTGTGCCAGCGTGTTGCCCAGCACGGTGATGAGCGTGAAGGTTTGTTCCAGCGCCGGAATTTCGGCGAAGCCGCCCGTGACAAAACGCGGGTTGTCACCCGCCGTCAGCGCCTGCGCGCGTGCCTGCATCGCCGCGCTGGGTTCGAGTCCCGTCACCTGTGCGCCCAACTCAGCGAACAGCCGGCAGTGCTGCCCGGTGCCGCACCCCACGTCGAGCACGCGCGTCCCCGGCGCGATCAATTCCGCGAAGAACGGCCGTTCCCGCGCCAACCGCGCCGGCCAATCGATCATAATATCGTAATGCTCCGCCACGGAAGCGTAAGGATCGGTCATGATGATGTTCTTTCCGCTTTTGCCCGTTCCACCATCTCGATGAACAGCGCATGAATGCGCGTGTCGTTGGTCAGTTCGGGGTGAAATGCCGCAGCGAGCAAATAGCCTTCGCGCACCAGCACCGGATGGCCGTTGAACTCGGCCAGCACTTCGACGCCGGGTTTGAGGTCGGTGATATACGGCGCGCGGATGAAGACGGCGCGCACCGGTCCGCCGGCGACGCCTTCCACCGGCAGGTCATCTTCGAAACTGTCCACCTGGCGGCCGAAGGCGTTGCGCCGCACGGTGATATCCATCAGTCCCAGCCGTGGTTGTGTGCTTTCTTCGATTTCTTTCGCCAGCAGGATCATTCCCGTGCAGGTGCCGAAAATCGGCTTGCCGTCCTCCGGCATCGCGCGTACCACATCCATCAGTCCGAAGCGATCGAGCAGTTTGCCGACTGTCGTGCTTTCCCCTCCGGGGATAATGAGTCCGTCCACGCGCGCAATCTCCTCGCGCGTTTTCACCGGAATCGCCTCGCCGCCCGCGTTGCGGATGGCCTCCAGATGCTCGCGCACATCCCCCTGCAACGCCAGCACGCCTATTACTACAGTCATTGCATCCTCATTACCGCCGCGCTCATTGCACGCTGTTTCTCACCTGATCGCGTCATCGGATTGATCTCGACGGCAGAAAAAGCCATGAGCGCGGCATCGTTCCGGTTCCTGCTCATGAATAACAGTCACGTTCGGCACGCGTTGGAAAGCATGCTTCCGCGCGCATGCGCCCTTGCGGTGTCGTGAGTAAATTGCTGCCGCGTGTGATCTGCCACCGTGCCGCCACCAGTATACCCGCTAGCCCCCGCGCGAGTCCAGATGCAGAGCGCGTTTTGACAGGCAATAGCACTCGGGGTAGAATGGAACATCCCCGCACGCAAGGAGACGCCTGTGGCACTGGTAGAAGAACTCGCCAAACTCGTGGACCTGCAAAAAGCCGATGTTCAGATTTATCAGCGCATGCAAGCGTTGAAGGAACTGGATACCGGCGAGCAGTTGAAGCAGCAGGCTATCGCCGTGCTGAAGCGTCACGACGCTGCCACCGAAGCGCTGCGTAAGCTGGAAGCCGCGCAAAAAGACGAAGAGTTGTCATTGAAGAGCATCGAGGATAAGCGCAACACCGTGCATGACAAGCTGTACAGCGGGCGTGTCAATAATCCCAAAGAACTGGGCGATCTGGAAAAAGACGAAGAGATGCTCAAAACGCAGATTGGCCGCCACGAAGAGACACTGCTCGGATTGATGGACCAGGTGGAGGATGCGCGCACACAAACCGCCGCGCTGGCGACCGAACTGGACATTGCCAAGCGTCGCTGGAAAGAAACGGTGGCGCGCACACAGGCGGAGACGGCCCGGCTGCAGCGGGAGATCGCCGAGTTGCAGCAAGAGCGCGAGCGGCTGGCCGCGCGCGTTGAGGACCGGATGCTGATGCGCCGTTATGACGATCTGCGCAAGGCCAAGGAAGGCGTCGGGTTGGCGGCGATCACCCATGACATGTGCTCCGCGTGCCATGTCAAGCTTACTCCGCAGACGCTGGAGCGGCTGCGCGAAGGCGAAGAATTGACGGTGTGCGACAACTGTGGCCGTTTGCTGGCCTGGGAGCGGACGGACGGATAACGCGGCATGAACCGACAACGCGAAGTCTGGCTGCTGCTGTTGGCATTTCTCCTGTTGGGCGTGGGCTACTGGGTCGTCTGGCAGGCGTATCTGCCCGTCTGGCACACGCTGTATCCTGAACCCTGGCGTTTTTACGCTCCACCGGCGGTCATGCTGGGCTGCTGGCTGCTGGTATCGCTTACCCTCGCGCTGCGGCGCTGCCGCGAAACACTCTTACTGCCCATCGTGGCGCTTATCATCGGCCTCGGATTGCTGTTTCTGCTGCGACTTGCGGGTGGCGCCGGCGCGTTGGGGCTGGAGAAAGCCGACAATCTGCTGCGCAACTATCACAAGCAATTCTTCTCTCTGCTGCTCGGTTGGACAGTGCTGATGGGATTGCTGCTCGGTTGGAAGGATTATCACCAGCTCAGCCGTTATAAATATCTCATTGCCGCGCTGGCGGTCGGATTGCTGCTGATAACGACCATCTTCGGCGGCACCACCGGCGGGCAGACTATCGCGCTCACTCTGGGGTCGTTCAGTTTCCAGCCGCATGACCCGGTGAAGCTGCTGCTGGTGGTGTTCATGGCGGCGTATTTGGTGGAGAAAAAGGAACTGCTCTCCTTCGCCGCGGGCCGCTTCGGCCTGCTTACGCTGATGGACCTGCGCTACATGGGCCCACTCGTCACCCTGTGGCTGCTGGTAATGATGATCATTTTCAAGCACAATGACTTGGGCGCGGCGCTGTTGCTGTTCGGCGCGCTGCTGGTCATGCTGTACCTGGGAACCGAGCGGCGAAGCTATCTCTTCGTCGGTCTGGCGCTTTTCCTCATCGGCGGCGTCGCGGCATATACGCTCAGCGGGCGGGTGCAGCACCGTGTGGCCGTGTGGCAGAATCCGTGGACCGACCCGAATGATGCCGGCTACCAGATCTGCCAGTCGTTGATGGCTCTGGGTAATGGGCGGGTCATCGGCGCGGGACTGGCCGGTGGCGCGCCGGAGCGCATTCCGGCCGTACATACCGATATGATCTACGCGGCGATCAGTGAGGATCTCGGATTGGTGGGCGCGGTGGCGGTTATCGGGTTATTCCTGGCGCTCATCGGACGGATGGTGCACATCGCGCTGAGCACGCGCGATCGTTTCGGCCAGCTCATGGTCGCCGGGCTGGCGGCTACGCTGGCTATCCAAACGTGGGTCATCCTCGCCGGGGTGATCAAGTTCATACCGCTCACCGGCATCACGTTGCCCTTCGTCAGCTACGGCGGCACCAGCCTGGTGGTGAACCTGGTGCTGATCGGCATTGTGCTGAAGGTGGCGGAGGAGCCGCCCGCGGACTCAGCCGCATGAGGTTGGGGTATCCCCCGGTGCAACCTTGGCTGTCTCGGTACGCTCCAGATGCTGCTGCCGTTTCACGAATGCGATATACAGCACGAGCATCACCCCCACAAGCGCGACTATGGCCAGGGTCAGGTTGTGCATCGCCGCCTTCGCCGCTTCCGGCATTTCACCCTTATGCGCGATCACCAGTTCCATGTCGTTGGCCATCACCATGCCAAAAATGGTGAGCACGGTGCACCAGATGAACGATCCCGCGATGGTCATCAATGAGAAGGTGCGGAAGCGCAGCCCCGCGATGCCGGCAGGGATAGAGATCAGGTGCCGTACCACCGGCAGCAAACGCGCGAAGAAGATGCCGCTTGCGCCGTAGCACGCCACCCAGCGTTCCGCTACCTTCAACTTATCCTCGGGGATGAGGATATACTTCCCATAGCGGATGATGAGCGGACGGCCCACCGCGCGGGCAGCCCAATAGGTGATCGCCGACCCCAGGTACGATCCCAATGTGCCGGCGAGAATGACCATCAGCGTCAACGGCAGCGCGCCACCCTTGGCATGGCTTTCCAGATAGGCCGCCGGAGGGATCACCAACTCGCTGGGAACGGGGAAGATCGAGCTTTCCATTGCCATCAGCACAACAACGCCCGGCAGGCCGAATGTCTTCAGTGTGGTGAAATACCAGATAAGAATACCCTGGATGAATGCGTGCATGCTTCTGCAATCCTCAGGTCAGGCCGAGCGCGTCATCCGCGCGCGCCTGGTCGGCGTCGAAGCGTAAAAGATCGACTTCGCGCAACGTGCCGCGGTGATGATCGCCAAGGGTGCTGATGCTGGCCATTCCGACGCGGATGGGGATCATTACCGCTCCTCTTCTTCACGGATTGCCATCGTGGGACGGCTGACGCGTGTTGGGGATTATTATAGCATGCTTCACGGAAAATGACAGGGAAGTTATCGGAGAATCAGGTCTCGAGCGTTCCGTGAGCGTGGACATTCATATTGTACACTCCGCGGTATATTCCCAACGGAGGTTACGGGAACAACACAGTGGGGAACCGCATGTTACCGCTGTGCCCTCGCGTTCTTGATGCTCTTGTGTCCGGCGCGATGCCGGTGCCGGCTATATTGCCCCGTCCACTAGCCAGTCCGCGCGATTTGTGGTTTCATATTCCCCGTGGAACTTCGCAGGCTGCAACTGGAGCATTATCGTAATTACGCCGCACTCGACCTGGCCATCGGGCCGGGTATGCACCTGTTTGCCGGGGCGAACGCGCAGGGGAAGACGAATCTGCTGGAGGCGGTCTACCTGGCCGCCACCGGCCGGTCGCCGCGCACCAGCCAGGAAAGCGAGTTGATCGCCTGGGATGGCGAGGTGGCGCGGGTGACGGCGGAGGTTGCCAGCGAGAGTCGGGGCACGTTCACCATCGAGGTGGCGCTGGGACGCAAGAACGCGCAGCAAGGCAGCGAAGGGCGGCGCGGAGCGACGGCGGAGAAACGCATCAAGGTGAATGACACGCCGCGCAACATCGCCGATCTGCCCGGGTTGGCGCCGGTGGTGCTGTTCCTGGTGGACGACCTGGAGATCGTGCGCGGCGAACCGGCGCGCCGCCGCGAATTTCTGGATGCCGATCTCTCCGCCATGAGCCGCACATACCTGTGGGCGGCGCGGCAATATACCCGCGTGCTGGAACAGCGCAATCGGCTGTTGAAAGACGTGCGCGACGGCGCGGCGCCGCTGGCGGATGTCATGCCGTGGACGCACCAGTTGGCGGCGTTCGGTGGGCGGGTGCTGGAGGTGCGCGTGCGCTTCCTGCGCGAACTGAACGAACTGACGGCTCCGGTGTACCGCGCGCTCACCGATTCCGCGCAGGGATTATCCGTCGGTTATCGCCGTGACTGGGGTGATCCGGCATCCACGGCATCCACGCGCGAGGAGTTCACCCAACTGTTGACCGAGGCGGCGGAAATGGCGGTGGAGGAGGAGATGCGTCGCGGGGCCAGTCTGGTAGGACCGCATCGCGATGATCTGCAACTGCTCATCGGCGACAAGGATGTGCGCTACTACGGCTCGCAAGGCGAACAGCGGACGGCGGCGCTGGCGTTGCGGGTGGCTGAATGCTCGTTGCTGCAGCGGCTGGTGAGCGAGCCGCCGATATTACTGTTGGATGACATCTTTTCCGAACTGGACCGCACGCGCCGCACCGCGCTGCTCGATCATCTGACCCCCATGCCGCAGGTGATCCTCACCACCACCGACATCGACGCGGTCGGATTGCCGCCGCAAGCCGACGTGCACGTCTACCACGTCGACGCGGGTGTCGTCACGCCGCAGCGTTGACTCATTGCACGAAGGCGATCTTTCTCCCGGCGCTCTTGCGGGTGGAGCCGAACGCATTCAACGTCATGCCCACCATGAAGCTTTCCGACGCGGCGTTGTAGGTGAGTCCGTAGGTCAGGCAATCTTCCGCATAGAAGGCGGACAGCGTCAGGTCGCGCGAGTTGAAACTGTCGAGGTCAAATCGATTGCCCACTCCCAGGCGCCACGGCGATTGCCGGGACAACGGCAGTTGAATCTCCGATGCCAGTTCGTTGCGTATCAACACCCGGTCGAACAGGAACGGCGTCGAACCCGTTTCCTTGCGGTGCAGCAGCGCGAAACTGAAGAAACGCCTGGCATCCGGGGTACTTTCCATCACCAGTTGCGTCAGCGACAGCCAGTGGTTGCTGCCACTGTAGAACGCCCGCTGTCTGCCGTATTCCGCGCTGAACTGTACCGGACCGAGTCGCAATGTCGGGGTGCGCAGCGCGCCCCAGATTTGCGCGCGTTTCGCGGTGACGCCGGTGGGATCTTCCCGGTAATGCCCGGCGCTGGCGCCCAGGCGCAGTTGGTAGTCGGCAAGGCGTCCCGGCAGGTGGATGGCGTCAAAAGTCACCTGCAGCGCGGGAGTACGGCTGATGGTCAGATTGCGCAGTTTGTGGTCGTCATTCGGCGCGAAGCTGATGCCCTGGTTCGGCGCATCTTCGCGCAACGTGGCCAGCAAGGAAAATTTGCCGCAGGCGCAGTACTGACCGAGGGAAAACTGCTGGTTCAACGCGGCTTGTCCGCGAAACAGTCCTTTCGTGCCAAAGCGTCCCGAGAGCGTCAGATCCGCGTGGTTGGACAGCGGATATTGAAACGTCGAAGCCACATACGCGCCGTCGATGCTGCTCTCGCCGACAGTCAGCACGGGATAATTCATCGTCGCGTCTTCCTTGCCCAGGCTGCCGCGAATAGAGGGAATCGTGACCAGCGTGTGCCCGCCCAGCACCATCGCTACCCGCCGTGCCTGATAGGTGTTGTCCGGCGCCAGCACGAAGTCGCGCGCCTTCAACGCGTAGTGCGGGTGCTTGTGGGTGCAGGTGGTGAGCACGGCATGCTGGATATGACGTGTGTTGCCGGCGTCCAGCGACATCGTCTTCGCGCTGAAGCGCAACGGATTGAAATATCCTTTCGCATCGTCCAGATACCCGGACTGCGTGGCGAAACTGTACCGAATCAAACTGGCGGTAAAGAGACCTTGCGGCGTGTCGATCTTGGCATTGCCGTCGGCAATAATGTCGCGGGTTTTTGCATCAATCGACAGCTTATCCGCGCGCAACCGGTAAGGGTCATGGGTAATCGATGGCTGTTCCGGCGGCGGGGCGGCAGGCGACGTCGTGGCCGCGACCGGCGCGGCGGTCGCATCCTCAGCCAGGCAGGGGATGCCGAAAAGTGGTATGATAAGCAGCAGTGTTAGCAGCGGGATTGTCCGCGGGAGCATCCGGCAGTCCTCCAACAGGTCGAAATGTGCGCATTCACCTCGTTCACCCGGTGGGGTGAATAGTCCGGTTCTGAAGCCGGCCTGCGACCGTCGAGGCGCAAGGGGACGGTGCGATTATGCCCGGACGGGTCTGCGATAAAACATTGTCCTCCCGCCCGCGGGCTGGTCGCTTGCCGCCTGCGCGTGCCGTGCCCCGCCGACCCCGGCGCAGGTTTTTGTGGCAATGTCGCCGGGTACGTTATCGGTATCGGTTCATGGGTGTTATCGGACGTTGTTCCCGGCATGTTCGACTTCTCCCGGCATATCCGGCAACGGTCGTACCAGTGGTGACATCCATGGGAGGATTGTATCACATGTCGTGCCGCGCGTTTACTCCACTTTGCATACTCCTCGGCGTATTATTGGCAGGATTCGTGTCCATGCGCGCCGGTGCGGACACGACCGCTTCGCCGCCGACGGCCGATGTGGTGATCGATGCGGTGCAGACTGCAACCCCGCCGACCAGGCCGTCGTCGGTGAAAGTCACCTTCCGCACCGCGGCGCCGGGCCACCTGTTCCTGCCGGGCCAACCGGTCGATCTGGCCGCCGTCATCACCAGCGACGGCAAAGAGCAACCGGCCACGGTCTCCATGCTGGTTACCAGCGGCACCGGCTGCGAGGTATTCCGTGCGGAGACGAAGGTGACGCTGCCGGCGCAAGGCGACGTGACCGTGCCGGTGACGTTCGAGGGAGCGAACCATTTGCCGAATGGCCCGTACCGCGTGGAAGTCTGTGTGATCGGTGAATGGAATTACGGGTATGGCTTTACCGGTTTCAGTATCTGGGATGGCCCGCTCCCGGTTCGCAATAACCGCTTTGGCATCAGCTACCAGGGGCCGTTGATGACCGAGCGGACCTGGCAGGATCTCGATTTCTTCAAAATGGCCGGCGTGGGCTGGGTGCGCTTCCCGCTGCATGGCTGGCTGCCGCAGGGGCAGACGTCGCCGGCGGAAGCCGAGCAATACAACACCTTTGTGCAGGAGGCCGGCAAACGCGATTTTTCGCTGTTGGCCGCATTTACCCCCAGCACGACCGTCGATCCCGCGGTGAACGCCGTGCAGGCGGATAAGGAATATCGCGAATCGCTGCTGGCCGCGGCGACGCGCTACAGCTTCAAAGTCAAACACTGGGAACTGCTGACTGTGAAGTCCGACCCGCAATACAAAGAATTCCGCGGCATTCGCTATCCGGAGTTGGCCAGCGGGCGGTCGGCGTTGCGCGAATTCGACAAGTCGCTTAGCGCCACCTTCACCGTTGATGCCCCGTTCAAGTGGAACAGTCTGGAGTTATTCAATCTGTCACTGCCCGCCCGCGATGACACACTTGGCATGCGATATAACTTTAACGCCATCCCCGAGTACCGTGGTGATTCATCTTCACCCATCTATGCCCGTGAGGATGTCCTGAGCGGCGCCAAGGACAAATTGAAAAAGACCCCCGCGTTATGGGTAACCGAATACGGTTTCGATGCCACCAAGGGCGACCGCCTGCCCGATGCCAACATGCAGGCGGCGCTGCTTTCGCGCGCATTGATTCTGAATCGTGCACAGGGGATCGAACGGGTTTTCTGGCGGCATGATCCTTCCGCGCGCTATGACCTGCCGTTCACCGGGGATGATGGCAACGTCCAGCCCAACCTGCTGGCGCTGCGCACCACGCTGCGGTATCTGGAAGGCGTCACCCGCGTGGCTGAGGTGCCGTCCCCGCCGATGATCAGCGAGACGTCACCGCGTAAGCTCTGGGTGTTTCTGCTGTGCTATGAAGGCGAAAAAGGCAAGAAGAAGACGAAACCGCGCTATGTGCTGGTCGCGTGGAGCGAGTTGCGCGAGTCGAAGTCTGCCGCGCTGGCGATCAAAACCAGCGCGATGACGGTCAAAGTGGTCGATCTGTGGGGCAACGCGCTGGAATTGCAGCCGACATCCCGCGTCGCCATGTTCCCGGTAGACGCCATGCCGCACTTCGTCGAACTCGGTACGTATAAAGATGTGGAGGCGTTTTCGCCGTTCGTGCGCTTCACACCGTCACGCATTCTGCTGCACGAAGGCGGCGATACCCATCTGGAATTGGAAGTGCGCAATGATCAACGCCTGTTTGCCGGCAAAGTGTCCTGTGAAGTGCGCACGCGCAGATGGCCGGGCGAAAGCGAAGTGAAGACGCAGAAAGTGGACCTGGGGCCGGCGGATAAAATTTCGCTGGTCAGCACGTTGTCCGTGCCCGCGGAAGGGATCAAGGGGCAACTGTACGACATCAATGCCGAGATCTTTATCGGGTCACGGCGCGTAGGGTATCTCACCCTGCCGGTGTTCTACCAGCCACCTTCCGGCAACGAGGAAAAGCCGGCGACGCCGTAACGCGGTGAGAGGGGGTCTTACCCCGCGGCATCCGTCCAGTGCGCCACCTCGTCGCGTACCGCCCGGTCCACCGCCAGCACGTCGTCCAGCGTGGGGTGGGCTATGCCGGAGTGGGCGGTCAACGCGCGTTCCACCAGTTGCGGAATCGCCGGAAAGCCGATGCGATGGTCGAGGAAGGCGGCGACGGCCATCTCGTTGGCGGCGTTCAGGCAGGTGGGCCAGGTGCCCCCTCGCGCCAGCGCCTCGCGCGCCAGCGCGGGGCAGGGGAAGCGCGAGAAATCCGGCGGCGCGAAGGTGAGCGTACCTGCCTGCGTCAGATCGAGCGGCGCCCAGTTGTGCGGCAGGCGCTCCGGATACCCGAGCGCATATTGTATGGGGGTGCGCATGCTGGGAACGCCGAGTTGCGCGAGCAGCGAGCCGTCCTGAAATTCCACCAGCGAATGCACGATGCTTTGCGGATGAATGACAATGCCGATGCGCGCCGGCGGCAGTGCGAACAGCCAGTGCGCCTCGATGACCTCCAGGCCTTTGTTCATCAGCGTGGCGGAATCGATGGTGATTTTCGGCCCCATCTCCCAGGTCGGGTGCCGCAGCGCCTGTTCCGGCGTCACCATCTCCAGTTGCGCCGCGGTCAGGTCCTTCAGCGCGCCGCCGGAGGCAGTCAGCACGATCCGCGCCAATCCCGCCCGGTCCTGTCCCCGCAGGCACTGAAAGATGGCGCTCGGTTCGCTGTCCACCGGGATCAGCGCCGCCCCGCCCGCCGCCACCGCCGCCATGACGACCGCGCCGCCGGCAACAAGAGGCTCCTTGTTGGCCAGCGCAATGGTCTTGCCCGCCCGCGCCGCCGCCAGCAGCGGCAGCAACCCCACCGCGCCGACCAGCCCTGCCAGCACAAGATCCACCCGTGGATCAGCCGCCGCCTGACACAGACCATCCATGCCGGCCAGCACCCGCGTCGGCGTGCCCGCCAGCAGGCGACGCAGTTCCGGCGCCAGTTCCGCGCGCATGATGACGGCGATCGGCGCGTGAAAGCGGCGCGCCTGCTCGGCCAGCAGTTCGACGCGCGCGTCAGCCGATAACGCGGTCACCTGAAAACGGTCGGGGAACGCGGCGATGATATCCAGGGCCTGGCGGCCAATTGAGCCGGTCGACCCGAGCACGCAGACGGATTTCATGCCCCAAGTATAGAAAGCGCAGGCCGGCGTGTCAAAACAACGCGATGTGTCCCGTGTAGCCGTAATAGCGGCCAAGGGTTGTCAACGTCGGATCGAATGGGTATCATCTGGTGGCTTCGCCCGAACAACATGGTGTTTCAGGGCGGCACGCTGTTGGGGCAAGGTGGTCTGATGGGCGCGCGCGGATGGGTATTCAATCTTCAACGTTTCTCCCTGCATGATGGGCCGGGCATCCGCACCACCGTCTTCCTGAAAGGCTGCCCGTTGCGCTGCCAGTGGTGTCACAACCCCGAGGGTTTGCTGAAACAGCCGCAGGTGCGGCTGTCGCGCGCCCTGTGCACGCGCTGCGGGCGTTGCGTCACGGCGTGCGCGCGGGGCGGCCATGAGGTGACGGTAGAAGAACACCACCTGCACCTGGAGGCATGCGTGCGCTGCGGCTGCTGCGTGGATGCGTGCCTCATCGGCGCGCTGGAGATGGTGGGCCAGCGCATGTCCGTCGAAGACGTGCTGGCGGTGGTGCGGCGCGACGAACCCTTTTACACGCAATCCGGCGGCGGCATGACGCTGTCCGGCGGTGAACCGCTGGCGCAGTTCGCCTTCTCCAAAGCCCTGCTGGCGGCGGCAAAGGCGGAAGGCATGCACACCGCCATCGAAACCGCGGCGCTGGCGCCGTGGGCGCGGCTGGAAACGCTCGCGCCGCTGCTCGATCAGTGGATGGTCGACCTCAAGCACACCGACAACGCCCGCCATCGCGCGCTCACCGGCGTGCCCAACAGGAGAATTCTCTCCAACATCCGCCGCATCGTCGACGCCGGCTGGCCGCTGCTGCTGCGCATCCCGTGGGTACCGGAGCGTAATGCGGACGATGCCCTGCTCGACGGACTGCTGGCGTTCCTCACTACCTTCCCGACACCGCCGCCCATCGAGTTCATGCTCTATCATCGCCTCGGTCTCGGCAAGTGGTCCGCGCTGGGCGGCGAATCCACGCTGCCCGACGCCATTCCCGCCGCCACCCGCGATGAAGTCGAACCCTGGGCCGAACGCCTGCGTCGCGAAGGCATCAGCGTAAAAGTGGGGTAGGGGAAGAGGAACAATACGAAACAGGATAACGTAGGATATTTTTCGCACTTTCAGCGAGGGGTTGCGGTGTAGGCCTTTCGCTGAGTAGAGTGTAAGTGTACCTATAGGCGTAACGTTGGGCGTATCTTTTATCAATGAAGCTATCTTACTTGATGAACAACGAAATAAGCGCATCACCCACTTTATTCGCCAATGGTTGCGGAAGACGCCTCCAGTTGGAAAGAGAATTCGTCTTTGTGGAATATGATTTGAAGTGCAGTGCTACGATGCTCATGCTACCCACGTGTTTCCGGTCTCCACGTCATCATTGATATGGATGCCATGCAGCGGCTTCAAGTCGATACCCCGGTCAGGGCACAGGCAGGATGCTCATGTCAGCAGCTGGAATTCATGGTAGATAGGCGGCAATACAATGGCCTGCCGTATTTTTGTTGGGAATCTTTATGAGTTCATATTGGATCGTATTATCAGGAGTTGTGTGTGCCGCAGTGGGTGGCGAACTCTTTTTACGTGGAGCGGTCGGTCTCGCTCACTGGGCACGCATCTCCGCGGGTATCATCGGCGTCACCGTAGCCGCGTTCGCCACATCGAGTCCTGAGCTGTCTGTGGCTATCGGATCAGCAGTGAGCGGAATCCCTGCGATCTCACTCGGTGATGCGCTGGGCAGCAATATCCTCAACATTGCGCTGATTCTTGGCGTCGTGCTTTGTATTGGCAGTATTACTGCCGACCGTACCGATCTGAAGCGCGATTATCCCGTCGCATTGTTGGCGCCGGTCTTGCTCGGATTACTGGCGGTCGATGGTACGATCAGTCGGATCGATGGGGGCCTTTTATTGGTGGCATTCACGGTCTGGAACGTGCTCGTTACGCTGGAGGTTAAGAAGCAGCGCAGTGCAGCAGAGGAGATCATCGGCGAACGGCGTCATTGGCTCGCAGCCGCGTTACTTGTGGGAGGATTACTCCTGCTCATCACGGCTGGACGGTTAATTGTTACAGGCGCGACGGCACTCGCGACACAATGGGGGTTAGACGCTTTTGTCATCGGCTCTGTAATTGTCGCCATTGGCACGTCGGTCCCAGAGTTAGCAACAAGTCTGACCGCAAAGATTCGTGGGCATGATGAAGTTGCTCTGGGCACACTGCTGGGAAGCAATATCTTCAACGGTTTGTTTATCGTCGGTGTAGCCGCACTCATCCATCCGATTACGGTCAAATGGACCGAGGTGTCAATCGCGCTGCTGTTCGGCCTAGCAGTGGTGGGCATTGTGTGGCCGACACGACCAGGCCTGCTGCCGCGCTGGCGTGGCCTGGTGCTGTTGGCTGTGTATGCGGCGTATGTCTTCTTTACCTTACGACCTGGAGCGTTGTGAATAATTTAATGGTAGTTAGAAGGGGCATTGGGGGAAGCGCATCGGATGGCTAGCTTCCCATAAGCCGTTGTATCGGGAAGCCAGAACCGACCGACGCCATCCCTTCAGTGGTTGTCTACGTGGTATCCCAACGCTCGGATAAAGAAAGACACCCCGATGACAACCACCGACCCAGGCTTGTATACTAATGCTATTGTTGCGTAAGGCGAATAGGTGAAGTGCCATAATGCATGTGGACAAAAACGATATCACCGGTGCGGATATTGAAACGGGACTGAAGGCCGTGGGGGTTCGGCCGGGAATGGGATTGATCGTACATTCGTCGTTGAAGAGCTTCGGCCATGTGGTCGGCGGGCCGGAGACCGTAATCAGCGCTTTGATGAAGGCACTGACCCGAGAGGGCACGCTCCTCATGCCAACCTTCAATCACGATGCGCCATTCCGCCCCGGTGCCCTTGGGATCTACGATCCTTGCCATACCCGATCTGAGAATGGCATTATCACCGATCGTTTCTGGAGGATGTCGAGCGTTTGCCGCAGCCTCAATCCGACGCATCCCTTTGCGGCCTGGGGAAAACATGCCCAACGGTATACCGAGAACCATCATCGCACGCTGACCATGGGGGCCGAGTCACCGCTTGGCCAACTCTATCAGGATGACGGCTACTGCCTTCTGATGGGCGTGACGTGCAATTCCAATACCTTCCACCACGTGGTGGAAACGTTGGTCGATGCCCCCTGCATCGGCAAACGCTCGGAGGCTTACCCGGTCAGCATGTCAGATGGTACCGTGGTCCTTCAGCGCACATGGGGATTTCGCGGCACGCCGTGCCCCTTTAACGATGCGGTGCCCCCGGTATACACCCCCAGGCTGCGCGCGATCTCACGTGTGCTGACAGTGGGAGCCAGTACCTGGTGGCTCTATCGCCTGCAAGAAGCCTTCGCCATCATCGCCCAACCCCTACGCGAGGGATGGGGAGAACTGCCGCCATGCAGCCGATGCCAGACACGGCCCCGATCATCGACATTTACGGTGGAATGACCCTTTCTGCGGAATATTGGGGACAGTTACTTGAGGGAATTGCATAATTCCTCAATTCCTCCCTCGGTCCCCTTCAGGTTCGGCTTCGCGAGCCCGATCAGCCGTGTCCTTGGTCCGTCGACGCCCGTTGTTTGCGCTGACATCCCCCTACCCGCCATGCGCGCGACGTGCGGCAACCCGTCCGCGCGGGACAGACCAACCCCGTTCTCCGTCCCGCGCGAGTCGGGTGTCCGCACGCCGCGCGCATGGCGGGTAGGGGAGAAACCGAGGCAACAAGGGCGGCACCGGCCCGAAGAGGCGTTTCATCAGGCCGGCGGCGTCGAAAATGAGGGGGACAACGGGTAAACAGAGGAATTCTGCAATTACCTCAAGTTACTGTCCCGCATATTTCCGTGTATTCTCTGATCGGCTCATAGACCAACACATTGCATGGTGTGCAAAATTGGTCAAGGTCAGTGGTTCACTTCGTGGTATCCCAACGCTCCGATAAAGAAAGACACCCCGCTTCCAACCACCGACCGTGGAGTCGCCGATCTATTCTGGTGCGGCGATAGGCAGTGTGAACGAAAAGGTGCTCCCTTTGCCGACTTCGCTGTCTACCCAGATGCGGCCGCCATGGGCTTCCACCAGCCGTTTCGTGATGTAGAGGCCCAGGCCGGTGCCTTCGGCCTTGCGGACGCGTCCGATGCGGTAGAAGCGCTCGAAGATATGGGGCAGATCATCTGGGGCGATCCCGATAAAGCCTTCCGAACCAGTCAGGCGCAGGAAGTCCGGCCCAAGGTCGTCATCCCGCTCGCATTAGGCGGAGGATTTTTCGATGCTATCGGCGGCGGAGGATGGGGGCCGATTGTGACCACCAATCTGGTCGCCCTTGGCCACTGTCCGCGCGCCACCGTCGGCTCCATGAACGCCGCGGAGTTCTTTGTCACCATGGTCCAAGTCGCCACGTTTGTCATCAGTATCGGTATCGTAATGTGGCAAGTCAGTGTCGGCTTGTTAATCGGAGGCGTGCTGGCAGCACCCCTGGCGGCGTTGATTTGCAAGCGTCTGCCCCGCAAGGCGATGATGATACTGGTTGGTCTCCTCATCTGCATCGTGAGTGCGATCAATATCTATAAAGCGCTGACTTGACTATCGGTCCCGCTTTGGGAATCACGCGAGTACACCAATACGCGTGAATACCTGGGTTGGGCGTGTTCACGCTGATGTCGCGGTGATGCATGGTGGCACAGCCCTTCTCACCGCCACGTATCTCTTGCCGGCGCCATTCGTATCGTGCCGGAGAACACCCATGCTGCGCGCACGACCCGACCTACGGAGCGATGGCTTGCTCCTCCATCTTCTCCATGTTTTCATGCATCTCCGCGAAAACGGCACGGCAATATCGTCAAGCCATACGTGAAAGTTCCGCTTTTGCGGCTAAGTGCTGTTGACCGTTCTGCCAACGGCAAGCGAGAAATTCCCATTCTCGAGGACTGATTGATGCCAGGCGTTTGCAACTTCAGCATTTGTTCGTTTTTCGGGAACTTATTTCGGTTCTCGTCGGTCTAATCCGCTAGGAAGGAGATACAATGTTACCCAAACTATGTATTGTACTCGGGATTACGCTCATTTGCGCCATGGGAGTTTTTGCGGCGACAGCGACCGCGCCGGGCGTTGTGCAGTCGACCATCATCGCGCAAGACTCGTTCGATCATGAGGCTGACAGCACGCTCGAAAGTGCCGTGCCTCACGTGATCATTGACAAGGCGACGTTGGAGAAGCTATGGGCGACGTGGAAGGTGGCCGGACCGGTGCCGGCGGTTGACTTCACGAAACAGATGGTGATCGCCTGCACGACGGTGGGCAGCGTGATCAATCCGAGCTTCACGCTGAAACCCGATGGAAATCTGCAGGATACCAGCATGGCTACCATGGATTTGCGTCCGGGCTTTCGCTACAAAATTTGCCTCATCAACCGGGAGGGCGTGTTGAAGGTGAACGGGAAGTCGCTACCCGCCGGGCATTCAGCGACGGCACCCGCGACGCTTACAGCCGGCATCTTCCTGGATGGTCCCAAGCCGGATACTACGCTATCCAATCCTATCACGCTGTCCGGGAAAGCTGGTGTCTTTGAAGGAACGGTGACCATCGAAGTTCTCAACGCGAACGGCATCGTGATTGCGCGCACCTTCACCACTGCCGCTGGAGACACGGGCGCTTTCCGATGCAGGGTGTATTACAACCAGCCTCTTCTCGAATCCGTGAAAGGCAAGATTATCATCTACTCCGAAATCTTTACCGAAGACGGCAAACGCCAGGAACTCTTCCGCACTGAAATTCCGGTCATGCTAACCTCGACCCGTGAGGCCGACAATACGGACCAGAAAGTTAATCCGTAGGGGCATATTACAATACCGGCGTGCAGCGTCCACATTCTGCGCGCCGGTGATGATGGCTGCATAATGCCTGGCATACAAAGATAGATAGGCGTATACTCTTGACAGGAGTTGTCAAAAATCACATTGATGTGCAAGACTGACAATGGGGTATGGTATGCAGGCATTAGATCAGCTATTTGAAAACAATCGCCGGTGGGCGGAACAGATGACTCAGCATGACCCCTTGTTTTTTCAACGGCTTGCGAATCAACAGACTCCCGAATACCTGTGGATCGGGTGCTCCGACAGTCGTGTGCCGGCGAATGAAATCATCGGACTGCTGCCGGGTGAATTGTTTGTGCATCGTAACGTGGCAAATCTTGTCATCCACACCGATATGAATTGCTTATCGGTGATGCAGTATGCCGTCGATGTGTTGCGGGTCAAGCATATCATCGTCTGCGGACATTACGGTTGTGGGGGCGTGCAGGCGGCGCTGGAGGACCGCGCGCATGGGTTAATTGACAATTGGCTGGGGCATCTCCGAGATATCTACCGTAAACACGAAGGAACGTGTCCGTCGATATCGTCATCCGCGCGAGAGAGGCTCGATTGGCTCTGCGAGGTGAATGTCAAGGAGCAAGTGAAGAATGTGGTCCAATCGACGATAGTGCAGGATGCCTGGCTTCGCGGGCAATCCCTCCGGGTGCATGGGTTGATCTACAGCGTAGCCGATGGCCGCTTGAAAGATCTTGGCGTCTCGCAAGGTCACGAGTGAGCAGCGATGCCCGGCATGGTGATGACATCGGAGATTGGTGCTATTGGTCTCACTCCGGCACGGCTACACTCTCTCGTATACGCTGCACGCCGTCAACCATTCCGACCGGCGCGGAATGCCATAGTTGTCCGAAAGCCGGATAGCGCTGTTCTCGTACCGGCGTGATTCCGCCGTACAGGGCGCGGCCATCACGACTCTCGCGCCAGTAATTCCGCGAGGATTTCCGCCGCGTCGCCGACGAACTTCGGGCACACCGCGGTGTGGATCGATGTTTCTTTCGCCGCTTGCGCTCCTTTCGGCGTGCCAAGGTCGAAGCCGAGCAATTCGGTGCAGTTGATGGTGCCGTTCCGCATGCGAAAACGGGTGATGAACTCGCGCACCAGCGCGTAACAGCGGTCCTTTCCCGCTTTGTCCGTGACATCGGTCTGCCCGTATTGCAGCCCGATCGCCATCAGCGCGCCGGTCACCGCGCCGCATGCCTCGCCCATGCGCCCCATGCCCCCGCCGAAGGTGCCGGCGACGCGCAGGCAATCCTCACGGGCCATGCCCAGCGACGGCCCAAAGGTAGCGAACACCGACTGCGCGCAGTTGAATCCACCGGCGAAAGATGCTAGCGCGTCATCTACCTGACTCATGGTGGTCTCCTTATACGTGAATAGGGTGTAACCGTCAACACGATGAGGCGTGATGTGCATCCGGGCACCTCCCGTTGCAGGTGTCGCGTATCCCGCCTGTTCCCGGTATTTCGCCGCGTGCCTGGCGATTCCTACCATCCATAGCATGCGACCTGGTTTATCCATGCACCACCGACACCAAAAACGTGGAGCACGGCAGGTGATGCCGTGCTCCACGCGCATGGGCGACGCTGAATGGGGTTACAGCGTCGGGTTTTCCGACTGGGCCTTCAGGCGCGCCCAGCGGCGATCCACTTCCTGCTGGATTTCCGCGGTCACGTCGGCGAATTTTTCGCCGGTGAGGTGTGCATACGCGGTGCCCATGGCCTTGAACAATTCGACGATCGGGAGCTTCGCGTTGACTTTCTCCGGATCATAGTTCAAGGTGGTCACGCTGTGTTCGATTTCGTATAGCGGATGCAGGCAGGACTTCACCGCCTTGTCGATAATCTCGTTGCCCTGGGCGGGATCGGAACCCCAGTTCAACGGGCAGGCGGAAAAGAGCTTGCCGAACGCGAAGCCGCCGTTGCGCACGGTGGCCTGCGCCTTGCGCGCCTTCATGATCATGTCGCGCGGATTGCTCTCCGCGGCCTGGAACAGATACGGAGCATTGGTACCGCGCAGAATCTCCACGATATCTTTGTGGTGGGTCTTTTTCCCCTTTTGCCCTGGACCGATGTGCGCGTTGGAGTTGCGCTGACCGAGAATGCCGGTGTAGCAGAGTTGGCCACCGGTATTCATATAGCCCTTGTTATCGTATTCCAGGAAGATGATCGGGTCGTTGCGCAAGGCGGAGCCGATCAACTGGTCCATGCCGATGTCGTCGCCACCGTCGCCGGACACGCAGATGAAGGTGATCTCTTCATCAGGGATAGTCCCTTTTGCGCGGAAACGATGGTACATCTCCACCACGCCCGTCGCGGTCGACGAGGCGTTGTGGAACAGGTTGTGCATATACGACACCTTGAACGAGGTTTGCGGGAAGCCGGTGGTGACCACCATGCCGCATCCAGTGTTGAACAGGAACACGACGTTACCGTCGATGCCGCGCAGGAACAGGTTCAGGTTGGTGAAAATGCCGCAGCCCGGGCATGCCGAGTGCTTTTCGATACGCGCGGGCATGTTCGACAGCTCTTTGAGGTCGATCTTGTCGCGGCCGGCGTTCCAGGTGGTCTCCTCGGTGGTCATGCGTTTCAGCGTTTGCGGTTTGGCATAACTCGGGTCGCCTGCCCAGGCGCCCCAATAGCGTCCCTCAAGGGTCTTCAGGCTCTCGTCCACGTTCGGCCACTGCAATGCCAGTTCGAACATCGGGCGCGCGTCTTCGTCGGGGCGGAAGTTCAACCCGCCGATGCCGTAGACGCGGCTGATGAGCTCGGTAGCGCAGTTGCCGGCCTTCTGCAGGGCGGCGCCGACTTCGTTCTCAAGATAATTGCCGGCGCCATATTGCGATACGCGCTCGGCCACCACCAGGCGCTTCATGTCGCCGACGGCGGCAACCATTTCTTTCGCCGGGAAGGGGCGCAGCACGTAGGGGACGATCAGCTTGACGTCGGTGCCTTCTGCCTTCAATTCGTCCACCACCGACTTCGCGGCTTCGGCAGCGCTGTTCAGCACCATCATGCCGGATTCGGCCTGTGCGTCGCCGTAGACCTCGACGAACGTATACTTGCGGCCGGTGAGTGCTTCGAATTCGGCAAAGAGCTGCGGGATCAGCTCGTACGCTTTCACCATCTTTCGTTCCAGTTGCACTTTGGTATTGATGACGTCGTCATTCATGTAGGGGCCGAAAGTGGTGGGATGCTCGAGATCGAGGATATTCTGTCGCGCCGGCTTATCGCCCACGAACGTGGCAACGTCCTTCGGATCGGCAAAGACTTCGATGCGCCGGTTGGCGTGACTGGTGTGGAAGCCATCATAGGCGACGATCGCCGGCAGGCCCACCGCTTCGGCGACCTTGATGGCGAGGATGTTCATGTCGTAGACGGACTGCACGTTGGGCGCCATGAAGATAAGCCAGCCGTAGCCCAGCGTGGCGGCGAGGTCGGAATGGCCGTTCTTGATGTTCAATGGCGCATTCACTTCGCGGGTGGACAGGTTGAGCACCATCGGCAATCCGAGGCCGGAGATGGATGGCATCTCTTCGGCTTTCAACAACAGCCCTTGCGCGGAGGTGACGTCCACCACGCGCCCGCCTGCCACCGCCATGCCGGTGCAGATACCGATGGCAGCCAGTTCGCTGGTGCCGATGACGAAACTGATATCGCTTTTGCCTTCGGCGACGGCTTTACTGACGATTTCGCCCACTTCGGACGATGGCGTGATGGGGTAGTACCCTTCGCCATCGTAACCGATGTGCAGGATAGCCTGGGCGGCGGCGTCATTCCCGTTGCCGAGGAACATTTTTTGTTGTGCTTTTGCTAAAATGCGCATGTCGTTGCTCCTTCTTTCGCGGGATCCTTCAACGCCTTCCCCTTTTTCGTATCCGGGCACACCGCGACGCAGCGCATGCACGCTTTGCAATATGCCAGATCGATGCCCGTCATCTTGTTGTCCTTCCACACGATGGCGCCCGGATCGGCGCACACGGTGAGACACTTCGCGCAGTCAATGCACGCTTCGCGCTCGAACGATGGGGAGGGATTGGAGCGCGCGTAGGCGTTGTTGCGGCTCACGGTGCTGTGGGTCAGCGTATCGATGGCGCCGCCATCCAGCATGCTGTCATACCCGAGACCACTACGGACTTCCATGGGCGCGACTAACTCGTATTTGCCGTCCGCGGCGAAAACCTGCTTCACGGACTCCGCCACCGCCATTTTATACGCGGCCACGTTGGCGTCCACCGCGCGCGGCCAGGTTTCCGTGATTTTCTTCACGACAGCCGTCTCGGGGAAGTTGAGCACATATGCGAGCATGGCCATCATCGGCATATTCAGTCGTGAGTGCGTCTCTATCGCGATTTTGGCCGCGTCCAGCACGTAAATGGTGCCGCTGTGCAACTGCAACATCTCGCGAATCGCTTCAGGGGTTTTGCAGGAATTCACGATGACTGTCGCATTTTCCTGCAAGCCGCGGTTCAGATTGAGGGAGGTGATCAGATTCTCGCGGAATACGCACAGAATGTGGGGGCGGTTCGTCGGGCCGCTTTCACGGACCGGCGTGCCATACTCAGACAGCCGCAGTGACACGTCGGTCGGCGTGCCTTTTTTCTCGCTCCCGTATTTTGCGTCATACGCGCCATCCAGGTTCAGCTCTTCCGCGGCAATTTTGAACAGGAGCTTGGCTGCCATATTGGCCCCGTCGCCGCCGATGGCGGACAGGAGGCAATTGGTAAAGCCCCTCCGATCTTGGTAGGGTAATTGATACGTTGACATCCAGCGTTCTCCATTCAGGGGGCATTGTGGACCCCAGTCTGAAACAAACCGGGGTATTGTACCACAACTCACAAATGGAGTAAAAGGCGCACACCCTCGACGAGGAAAATTTCTTGAAAAAAATGCGGTGCGTCGGGCTGGAAGGAAGCTGTCTCACTCCAGGCTATCGGCCTTTCGCCAGAGTGAAATATTTTTACTCACGAACTTAACCTTAATTTAATGGTCGCCAGCACTCGTTTTTTGCATGCCGCCGACCGTTTTTATGCCTGGCGGGCAAGCGCTCTTCTTCGTTTGAGCCGATGGCGAAGCGGTGATAATGCTGTGTGGTAGTCGTGTGCCACCGGGTGATTTGACTTGCCCTAAGCCGTATTCCGGTGGTATAACGTGGGATGTATGTCCAGCAGAACGCCCAGCATTGCTACAGACCGCCGAACCGCGGCATACGCGGATCAGCAGATGACACCACGATTGAGGCAGCATACATGAAAACTCGAGGAGAGACTTGGAGCGTCCAGTGGGAACCCTTTGATGTCGATGATGTCCAGGCCTTTAAACGCCTGATTATCAATAAACTCCGGTCGCGGTTGGCGAAAGACCCAACCCACGCCACCCCCTACGACCAGTTCCTCTGCACCGCGTATGCGGTTGTGGAGCACCTGGTCGATCGCTGGGTGGCCACGCAGGAGATGTACCACCGTGACAACGTCAAGCGCGTGTATTATTTATCGATGGAGTACCTGCTGGGACGCACGCTGGAGACCAGCCTGCATAACCTGGGACTCTTCGACACCTGCAAGCGCGCGCTGGATGACCTGGGGGTTGAGTTAACCGACCTGCTGGAGCGTGAAACCGATCCCGGTCTCGGCAACGGCGGTCTGGGACGGTTGGCAGCGTGTTTCCTCGACTCAATGGCTACACTCGGCATTCCTTCGCACGGCTATGGGTTACGTTATGAATACGGCTTGTTCGAACAGAAGATTGAGCATGGCCGGCAAATCGAAGGCCCCGACCATTGGCTGGCGCTGCCCAATCCCTGGGAGGTCGCGCGTCCGGAGACCATATACACGGTGCGCTTCGGCGGCCGCACCGAAGAGCGGGTGGACTCCCGCGGCAACCGGCATACCCAATGGGTGGATACCGAGGCGGTGCTGGCCTCACCCTATGACACCCCGGTGCCGGGTTATCAAACGGCGACCGTCAACACGCTGCGGCTATGGACGGCGCGGGCGACGGAAGAATTCAACCTGGCCTGTTTTAACAACGGACAGCACGTGATGGCATGTGAACAGAACGTGCGCGCGGAAAATATCACCCGCGTGCTCTACCCAAATGAGAACTGCGGCGTGGGCAAGGAACTGCGCCTGCAGCAGGAGTATTTCCTGGTGTCGGCGTCGATACAGGATATCGTCCATCGCTTCAAACGCCACGATGATGATTGGTCGCGTTTTCCCGATCAAGTTGCCATCCAGCTCAACGATACCCATCCCGCGCTGGCTATTCCCGAATTGTTGCGCATTCTCCTCGATGAAGAAGGATTACGCTGGGAGAAGGCGTGGGATATTTGCACGCGGACTTTCGCCTACACGAACCATACTATCCTGCCCGAAGCACTGGAAGAATGGCCGACCGCGCTGCTCGAACGCCTGCTGCCGCGGCATCTGGAGATCATTTACGTGATCAACCATTATTTTCTGAAAGGCATCGCGCGTCGGTACCCTGGCGACACCGATCGCCTGAGGCGGTTGTCCATCATCGCTGAGGACGGGGTGAAACGCGCCCGCATGGCCTATCTGGCGGTTATCGGCTCGCATTCGGTGAACGGCGTGGCTGCGTTGCACACGCACCTGTTGAAGGAACACCTGCTGCATGACTTCTTCGAAATCTGGCCGGAGAAGTTCAATAATAAAACGAACGGCATCACCCCGCGGCGCTGGCTGCGCAAAGCCAACCCGGCGCTGTCGAATCTGATTACCGAGGCGATCGGCGACGGGTGGATGAAAGACCTGTCGCAATTGCGCGGTATCGAACGTTTCGCCGACGATCCGGCGTTCCAGGAGGAATGGCGCCAGGTGAAACAAGCCTGCAAGCGCCCTATCATCCGCCGCGTGCAGGAGACGCAGGGGTTGGTGCTGCGTCCCGATTCCATCTTCGACGTGCAGGTGAAACGCATGCACGAGTATAAGCGGCAATTGCTCTTCACGTTGTATATCATCGCCAGTTATCTGCGGTTGAAAGAGCAGTCCGACCTGCCGTGGGTGCCGCGCACATTCCTCATTGGCGGAAAGGCGGCGCCGGGCTACGACATGGCAAAGCTCATCGTCCTGTTCATCAATCGGGTGGCGGATATGATCAACAACGATCCGGCGGTGAAGGATCAGCTTAGCGTGGCATTCATGCCCAACTATCGCGTGTCACTGGCGGAACAACTTATTCCCGCCGCCAACCTGTCCGAGCAAATCTCCACGGCCGGGCGCGAGGCTTCCGGCACCGGCAATATGAAATTCGCCCTGAACGGCGCGGTGACCATCGGCACGCTGGATGGCGCCAACGTCGAGATTCTGCAGGAGGTCGGCGCGGAGAATATCTTCATTTTCGGCATGACCGCCGACGAGGTGCTGGCGCTCAAGCAGCGCGGGTATTGGCCATGCGAATATCTGGCTAAATCGCCGGAATTGCAACGGGTGCTGCACCTGCTGGAATGCAACTTCTTCTCGCCCGGTGAGCCGGGATTGTTCCGGCCTATCTACGAATCGTTGATTTGCTGGGACGAATATTGCCTGATCGCCGACTTCAATGCGTACCTGGCTACCCAGGATCAGGTCTCGCAGGCATTTCTCGATCAACAGCGCTGGACGCGCATGTCCATCCTGAATACCGCGCGCAGCGGGTTATTCTCCAGCGACCGCACCATCACCGAATACGCCCGCGACATCTGGCACGTGCGCACCACCCCGCTGCCGCAGGCGAATCTCAACGACCTGCGCCGCACGCTGGGCGTACAGACGAATTAGGCGCTTCGCACATTTTGCCATCACGGCGCACGGGTCGTGCCTTCCACGCGGAGGCACGGCCCGTTGTCGCTGTCGTTCCCTGTCCGCTCCCACGGTATGACGGTGATCCCTTGACAATTTTTGTGAGGAAGCTATCATAATACACAGATTGAACCGGTAAATCGAACATTTCGAACAACAGCACACACTGCCAGGCGGGATGAAGGGGGCTGATATGGCGTTATCCACTGACTATTGGGCGTCCGTCGACGTAGCGGGAGTGCCTCGCATCGTGACCGATACCGTCCCTGGGCCTAAATCGCAGGCGTTGAACGCGCGGGGCATGAAGCACATGATCGGCTATTCCAGCCAGGTCACGCTCTGCCCGGTCGTGTTCGACAAGGGGCATGGCGTGACGCTCACCGATGTGGACGGCAACGTCTATCTCGACTTCTCCAGCGGTATTTATGTCACCACGCTGGGACATTGCCATCCGAAGATCAGCGAAGCTGTCGCCTTTCACGCGAAGAACCTGATGAACTGTCACGATTTCAACACACCGATCAAAGTCGAGTTGCTGGAGAAGCTGGCGGCGATTCAGCCATGGGATCTGACCGGCATGCAGCTTTACGACAGCGGTACCACCGCGGTGGAAGCAGCATTGCGCGTGGCACGGGCGGCCACCGGCAAATTCGAATTCATTTCCTGCTTTATGGATTTCCACGGGAAATCCGGCCACGCCGTCAGTTGTGCCAAGATGAACACGACCAACGGCATGGGACGCACGCAGGGATTCTATATGGTGCCACGCCCGTATCCGTACCGCCCGCTGTTTAAAAAGGCAGACGGCACCATCGATACCGATGCCTACCTCGCCTTCTACGATGAATTCATTCAGAATGCCACCACGAACAACGTGGCCGCATTCATCTTGGAGCCTGTACAGGGGTGGGCCGGCTCCATTTTCCCGCCGGACGATTTTTTCCCCAAGCTGCGCAAGTTCTGCGACGACCGCGGCATCTTGCTCATCGCCGACGAGGTGCTCACCAGCATGGGACGCACCGGCAAATTTTTCTGCATGGAACACTGGGACACGCGTCCGGACGTGGTTACCGTGGGCAAAGGCTTCGGCAACGGTTTCCCGGTCACCGGCATGCTGGTCTCCGAGCGTTATAAAGACAGCATCAATAAGATCTCCGCTTCCACCAGCTACGGCGGCAATCCGATGGCCTGCGCCGCCGCGCTGGCAAGCATCGAGGTGATGGAAGAAGAAGGATTACTCGACCATGCGCTTGAGCTGGGCGCCTACTTCGACCAGCGCATGTCCGCCATGCAGGCCGCGCATCCCATCATCGGCGACGTGCGCGGCAAGGGATGCCTGCTCGGCGTGGAGTTGGTGAAGGATCGTACAACGAAAGAACCATTCGATCAGGCAGGCAAGCTGGTGTACCAGCGCGCCTTCCAGAAGGGGTTGGCGTGGGTGCCTGCCGGGCACATCTTGCGTATGTCGCCGCCCATTGTGATGGATATCGATGTCGCCGCCAAGGGAATGGACCTTATCGAAGAATCCATCGCCGAAGTCGAAAAAGAATTCGGATATTGCTGATCGCAGATCCGTACCGTGGGCAGGTCGGTGGCTCGACCCCACCGACTCCGTTGCGCGGGGGCTTGACCTCCCTCAGTCCCCGCGCATCTTCTCTTGTGATTCGGGCGCAATACCCGTCTCATCCCAGCAAGCATCTACGCAATCGGCTATCGCCGGCTAGCGAGGGCGGCATTGGGGATGCCGACCGCGTGGGAAGGCTGTTCCGGCGCGCTGTCTGACGAAAGCCACCGCGGAGAAGAGCGACATCATCACGCATGAAAAGGTGCAAGCCGATCTGGCCTGCATGATGCATCACACTTCGAATTATGCCAACGCCACCCCGGCAGTCCTTTACATCATGTATAATTCCGGTTAGTGTGACAGGTGGAAATGGACGTCCATGTGTTACATCCTGCTGTTTGCTCCTCTCGGGGATGACAGGAAGTCACGAGAAGCGGAACCGCATGCTCGCGAAGTGCACCGGAGTTGTTACACGAACGGCGCGCGGCAGCCTGAAAATACGGAGAGCATGGTGGAATATTACCTGACCTTCGATCTCGGCACCACTGCGTTGAAGACCGCCCTCGTCAGTGATGAGGGGCGGTTGGCAGCGGTGCACGTGGAAGAGTATACTCCGGCATCGCCGCGTCCCGATTGGTTGGAGATGTCGCCGGACGCCTACTGGCAGGCGGCTGTGGTGGGCACGCGCGCGGTATTGTCCGTTGCAGGGGTTGACCCGGCGCACCTGGCAGCCATCGGATTCAGTTCGCAGGGGCAGACCTATATTCCCATCGACCGCGCCGGTCAGCCGTTATATCCGGCGATTGTATGGGTTGACAACCGCGCCCAGGCGATTGCAGACGCATGGGAAGCCGCGTGGTTGAGCAAGGACGAGTATCGACGCATCAGCGGGTATCCGTGGCTGCCCGCCGGATTGACGGTGTTCAAGGTCGCGTGGATGCGTGAGCATGCGCCGGAAGCGCTGCGGGCGTGGAAGTTCCTCTGTCTGCCGGACTATCTCATCTACCGGATGACCGGCGAAACCGTTACCGATTTCGTCATTGCCCAGATGACGGGTATGTATGACTTGCAATCGCAGGCGTGGGAGCCGCGGTTGCTGGACGCCGCGGGCATTACTGCCGCGCAACTGCCGGCGGTTCGCGCGCCGGGCACGGTCGCCGGACAGGTCAACACCACCGCGTCCTTGGCGCTGGGTATTCCCGCCGGCATCCCGGTCTGCCTGGGCGCCAATGACCAACTGGTCGGCGGGGTGGGGGCGGGTAATGTGCAGCCGGGCATCGTCACCGAGACTACCGGCACTTCGCTGGCGCTCATCGCCACCACCGAGTCGGTGATGGACGATAACCGTGTATTCGTGTCACGCCACGCGGTGCCCAACCTTGGCTACGCGATGGCGTTCACCGTCACCTCCGCCATCGTGTTAAAGTGGTTCCGCGACCTGTGTGCGTCCGGCGAAGATTACGCGACTTTTCTTGCCGGGGTAGAGGGGGTGGCGCCGGGCTGCGACGGGTTGAGCGTGCTGCCGCACTTCGCCGGCACCGCCACGCCGACCTACAACCCGCACGTGCACGGAGCCTTTGCCGGATTGGCATTGGGCCACACCCGCGCGCATCTGGCCCGTGCCATCATGGAATCGTGCGCCTGCATGCTGCAGGAATGCCTGGACTGCATCACCGGTCATGGGCAGTCGCTTACCAGCGTACGGTCGCTGGGCGGCGCAGCGCGCAGCGACGTGTGGCTGCAGGTAAAGGCAGATCTGTTGGGCGTGCCGGTGGAACGGCCCGCCTGCTCCGACGCCGCCTCGCTGGGCGCCGCCATGCTCGCGGCCGCCGGCATCGGGCGCTTCGCCGGCGTTGCCGAAGCCTCACGCGCCTGGTACCGTCCCGATCGCACATTTCATCCCGACCCGGCGCGTTTTTCAGTGTATCGTGAGGTATACGGACGTTACCTGAACCTGTATAATCGAATGTACGGGGAATAACGCATGGATTGCAGGCACCATGCTGTGCCGCGTGTCTCACGACGAACCGAACGGTTAACAAAATCGAAGGTACTATGTTTCTTACCTGTCATGCCGGGAAATTGCTTGGCGCCAGTCTGTGTGTATTATGCGTGCTGTTTTCTGCCGCCGCGTTTGGAAAGGAGAGCCTGATGCCGCTGTTTGCGCGCCTGGTCGCCGAGGAAACGATCAGTCCGTTCACCGATGCCAATAACGGCGCCGGACCGCTGTGGTGTTATGGTTCGCGCACCATTGCGCGCGTGGGCGACACGGTGTATGCCGTGGTCACCGAGACGGCAGGACCGGAAGTGAAGCCGTTGTGCAATACGCGCTGGGTGCTCTACCGCCGCCGGGATGGCGGGAAGTGGGAACGCGTGACGGCAAATCCGATCTTTGACGAGCGCGAGCCGTGTCCGCTGGCGGCGCTACCGGACGGCCGGCTGGCACTCAGTGTGAATCCGGGCCAGACCATCACCTCCACCGGCACGGACGGTCGCGCCGGCTACCGCTGTGAGCCGCGCATAGTGCTGTTCGATACGGCGAAGCTGGAGCAACCACCGCAGGTGAAGCTGCCGAGTTGGGATAAGGAATATTTCTTCTCCGAGCATTCCTACCGCGCGCTGGCCGTCGATCCCGTCAGCGGCGCAATGTTCATCACCAATCAAGTGCCGCTCGCGAACGAGCCCTGGCACGCCTACAGCTATTACGACGGTGATGGGCGCGCGGTGAAGCAGGGACTGCTGCGATTTCCCATGCGCGGGTGCTACCAGCAGCTCGCTGTGCGCGGTAATGCGGTCTACGTGTTGGCCATTAGTGATGAAGTAGAGCCCAACCCGGAGTGGCGTGCCTACAAGAAGCAGGTGACCGGCCGGGATTGGGATTACGATTTCCGCCAACTCTACTACACCTGGACACCCGACATCACCACCACCGAGTTTTCGCCCATCGCCACGGTGTTCAGTCGCGATGACACCGCCGGTCATGTGACCAATTGCGATATGGCGGTGGATGCGCAAGGCGATGCGCACCTGCTGTTTCTCGACCGCAATATCTGGTATCGCTTCATGCGCGACAGGTTCTTTCCCGGCGTTCCGACGATAGTGGCGTTAAAATACGCCCGCGTGCACAACGGCCGCGTGGTGAACCGCCTGACGCTGGCGGAATCGATGGAAGAACTCCCGGTCACCGCTCCCGCGACCACAGACGATATCAATCAGTTGAAGATGCAGGGATCGGTCCCGTCGTATGGCACCTTCCATGCCACCGCCGATGGCCGGTTGTTCGTGCTCTGGTACCAGAGCGGCATGGAGGCGGGTAATTTCATCCGCCAGTTGCTGCCCCAACTCGGCGCACCGCAGCGCTTGCCGTTGGAAAAACCGCTGGTGCACTTCAACGCGGCCAGCCAGCGCAACGGCTGCCCGCCATCCGACACCATCGACCTGGTCGGCCTGCCGTCGGGGGAGAATGTGCTACGGTATGTGCAGGTGAAGTTAAGTGAGAAGTGATGTGTATGGATTCCGGTGAGGAACACGGCTGAGGGCGATACGGTGATCCGGTATTTCCGCAAATATCGCGGAGTGTAGTCTGCTCCAAGGAGTGAATGATGGAAACATTAGGCGTCGGCATTATCGGTTTTGGCTTCATGGGTAAAGTGCATGCTTATGATTACAAATGCATGCCGTTGTATTATGATCCGCTGCCGGTGCGCACAAAGCTGGTCGGAGTGGCGGAGATCGACCGGGTGCGCGCGGACAAGGCCGTCGAGCAAGGCGGGTTTGAGTTCGGCACCGATGACTGGCGCGAGTTGATTGCCCGCGACGATATCCACATCATCGACGTTTGTTCGCCTAATAGCTGGCATGCCGAGCAATTGCTGGCGGCGATCGAGGCGGGTAAGCACATCTACTGCGATAAACCGCTGGTGGTGGGTGAGGCGAATATGGCACGTGTCGAGGCGGCATTGCAACAGTACCGCGGCATCGGACAGATGGCGTTCCAGTATCGCTTCTTCCCGGCGACCATGCGGGCGAAGCAGCTTATCGAAGAAGGCGCAATCGGCAATCCGGTCAGCTTCCGCGCCACCTATCTGCATTCCGGCAGCGTGGACCCGAAGAAGCCGATGGGGTGGAAACAACTGAAGTCCGAGGGTGGCGGCGTGCTGCAGGACCTGGGCTCGCATATCGTGGACGTGATGAATTACCTGCTTGGCCCCATCGACAGCGTGCTCACCCAAACGCATATCCTCTATCCACAGCGTCCCAACGCGCGCGGAGAGATGGAGGACGTCGAGGCGGACGATATCATGCTGATGATCGCGCGCCTGCAAAACGGCGCGCTGGGTACCATCGAGGCGTCGAAGATCGCCACCGGCGCTGAAGATGAATTAAGCTTCGAGATTCACGGTGACCAGGGTGCACTGCGCTTCCATTGCATGCGCGCCGACTACTTAGAAGCCTATGACGTGCGCGATCCCGAAACGCCGTTGGGCGGCACCCGCGGCTGGAAGAAAATTGCCTGCGTACAGCGCTTCGACAAGCCCGGCGGTGGTTTTCCCGGCCCGAAGTTCAGCATCGGCTGGATTCGCGCGCACATGCACAGCCACTTCAACTTCCTGCAGCATGTGGCTAGCGGCGTCCAGCCCAGTCCGTCGCTGTATGAAGGCATCCATCTGCAGCGCATGCTCGCTGCCGCGCAGCGATCGGTGGATACGAATAGCTGGCAGCAGATGCCGGTGGCGGTAACGCGATAGCATACAGCGCGTAAACTACGCCATTACGTTGCATGATACGGATCAGTGGCTGCGAAGGCCGGGAGTGTGGCGTGGCACCGTTCAGGTTGCACAACCACTTGACCAGACGTGGGCATATCCTGACATGCCGGGAGTCATGCGATGTTACAATCGGTATATCACGCTTTTATAGCTGACCTTCCATGCACAATTTTAGGAGTGATTCGATGTCGTTTTACTTTCGCGATCAATCCTGGGTGCAGATGAAAAGGCAGATCGAGCAGCAGTCGCTGCTGATTCTGCCCATCGGCACCACGGAAGAGCACGGCCCGCACCTGCCGGTAGATACCGATGCACGCATTGCCGAAGTGTATGGGCAGCGGCTGGCGGAGGCGCTGGCGCCGGAATTGCCGGTGCTGGTGATGGATACCATCCGCTACGGTTACTCGATGAAGATCATGAAGCAGTGGCCGGGCACGGTGGTGGTGCGCAGTCGCGTGTTCATGGACATGGTGTTCGATATCTGCCGCTCGGTGCTCGATATGGGGTTCACCAAGCTGGCGCTGCTCGATTGCCACGGCCACCACAGCGGCCCGCTGAACACCGTCTCGCGCGAGTTGTGCGACGCCACCGACAAGGCGATTGCCGTCATCAGTCCCGCGGTGCTGTCGCGTGACGAATTCAACGCCATCCGCAAGTCACCGCAAGGCGGCTCCATCCACGCCTGCGAGTGGGAAACCTCTATCGTGCTTTACACGCATCCCGAAGTGGTGGATATGTCGCTGGCTACCGATGTCGATACCATGCGCTACCACTCCGACTTCGTTGCCGGCGACAATTTCGTAGGCCGCCAGCGCGTGACCTGGTCCACCTGGTACCTGCAGGCGAGCGAATCGGGGTGCTACGGCTCACCCATCTGTGCCACCGCGGAGACCGGGAAGATCATACTGGATGCCGCCGTCGCCAATGGTGCACGTTTTCTGAAGGAATTTTGGAGCATGAAACAGGGCATCGGCTTCAGCAGCGCTGACGCCGCGCCCGTTCGCTAACGTAAGCAGGCCGGCGCGGTGCGCTGCTTCCGCGCCGGCGATTCACGCGTTTCCATCGCAATCGGAGGACGATGATGTTATCTGGATTTGCGCTTTCTCTGCCCCGCTCCCTGACACTGTGTCTGCTTGGCGCCTGCCTGTGTCTCGCCGAACTGGCCTGCGCACAGGCGGAACCGCGCCTGATGCCGCAATTGGGACACAGCGGTCGATTTACCTGTGTGGCTTGCAGCCCGGATGGCCGCCTGCTCGCCACCGGCGGCGATGATGGCTGCGTGGTGCTGCGGGATGCCGCCACCGGCATCGAACGCAGTGCACTGGTCGGACCGGCTGATGCCATTACCTGTCTGGCGTTCAGTCCGGACGGCGCCATGCTGGCGGCCGGTTACCGCGGCGGGATGTTCTGGCAAGATGACTCGCAGTATGTCGTCATCGTATGGGAGACGGCGACCGGAAAGGAAGTGCGGCGGCTGAACGGGCATTACAGCATGGTGAAATGCCTGGCGTTCAGTCCGGATGGCCGCACGCTGGTGTCAGGCAGCATGGATTGCCATCTGATCGCCTGGGATCCGGCCACCGGCAAGAAACGGCACGCCTTCAGCGGGCATTCCGACGAGGTGAACAGCCTCGCTTTCAGTCCGGATGGCACGTTGTTGGCATCGTGCGGCGACGATAAGCGCGTCATCCTCTGGCACGCTGCCACCGGCAGAAAGCTGCGCGTCACCCGGCGATTGTCGGTCAGCGCGGAACACGTCCGCTTCAGTCCGAATGGGAAGACGTTGGCTGTCGGCTGCACAAATGGGCGGATCATGCTGTGGCACACGGGATCCGGCGCCCTGCAGCGACAGATCGCGGTGGAAGGCAATGACGTCAAAGGTATGGAGTTCACTCCGGACGGTCGCGCGTTGGCGATGCTGGGCACCAAACACCCGATTCTGTTGTGGGATGTGACGACCGGAGTCAAACTGCGCACCTTCGTCCGTTATCGCGATATCGAAACCGAAGCGCTGGCTATGAGTCCGGACGGCAACACGCTGGCGACGGTGGGAACACGCTACGATTTCGACAGGTCGATGTCGGTATGGCAGGGGAAACTCGCAATCTGGGATATGGCATCAGGCGCGGTGACGCACGTGGTCGCGAATCAGAAAATGGCGATTAATGGGGTCGCCCTCAGCCCGGATGGGCGGCAACTGGCCGTCATCGACGCGATTACCATCGTGGTCTGGGATCTGATGGCCGGCACGCGGCGGACATTGCGTCCGTACGACGCTGACGGCACGAGCATCGCTTTCAGTCACGATGGCAAATTGCTGGCGACCGGTCATGACAATGGCGAAATTGTCATCTGGAACCTTGTGAAAGGCACGCGGACTACCACGTTTACTGACGAAGATGAGGATAGCATCGCAGGTCTCGCCTTCAGCGTGGATGACCATCTTCTCGTTTCCACGACGACGGGGGCAAGAATCGTCGTCTGGGAACTGGAAACCAGCGAGGAGTTGTATACGATGCTCGAGCACGAGGATGTCGTCAATGCCATGGCGATCTGCCCGACATCGTCAATGCTGGCGACCGCCGGCGAAGACACCATGCTCATCGAGTGGAACCTGCGGGATGGGAACGCGGGACATGCCGTCTATGGCTATGACAAGCCGGTGACCAGCGTCGCCTACAGCACCGATGGAAAACTGCTGGCCTCGGGGTGCGAGGACCGCTCCGTGGCACTGTGGGACGCGAGCACCTGGAAGTTGAAGGGTGTGCTGAACGGGCACGAAGCGACGGTGCGCAGCGTGGCGTTCAGCTCAACGGCGGACACAGCGGCTTCCGGCGATGACAACGGCATCGTACGCATCTGGAACACGGCGACGGAATCCACCCGTACGGTCTTTACCGCGCATACGCAATCGGTGTCGCAACTGCGCTATACGTCCGATGGGCGCGTGTTAATTTCCGGCAGTCCCGACGGCACGGTGCGCCTGTGGGATGCCGCCGGCAACGCGCTGTGCACGCTGATCACCTTTAGCGACGGCGGGTGGGCGGTGCTGGATGCGACCGGTCATTACGACGCCGCCAATGGCGGCCTGGTCGCCGGGCTGGCTGGCATCTCCGACGCCGGCATCGTTCCCCTGCGCCAGCTCAAGGCTACTCGCTACGTCCCCGGTTTACTGGCGAAAGTGCTGGCGGGGCTGAAATGAAGCGATAACCGGTTGTGCATCCCACGGCATGCCGCGTATGGGGTTGATACGAAAAAGTGGAACCATACCGTACCGAAGTGCACAGGAGGAAACGCCGCTGATCCATTGTCGTTGCTGTCGCGAAACGGAGCGAATCGCAAACGAAACACGGCTGTAACCGGGGTACGCTGAAAGCTGACAGCTCAGTGACGGGAGATCGGCGATGCAGCGAACGAAACTCGGCAAGTCGGGCCTAAACGTGCCCGTTTTTGCGGTGGGTACGGGCGGCATGGGCAGCATGGCGCAAGACGACGTGGTGCGCATCCTGCGGCGCGCGTGGGAGCTGGGCGCCGTCTGGTGGGATACCAGCGACGATTACGGCAGTCAGCCGTTCGTCGGTACGGCGATGCGCGACTTCCCGCGCGACCAACTCACCATCAGTACCAAAACTCACGCACGCACCCATGGCGAGGGAGTCGCGGCGGTGCATGATGCGCTGCGTGAATTGGGCGGCAATTATCTCGACATCATGTTCCTCCACGATGTTCGCGACCTGGAAGACTTGAATTCGAGACGCGAATGCCTGCGCGCGTTCAGTGAATTGAAGCAGCAGGGCATCATCCGCGCCATCGGATTGTCCAGTCACTTCATCGCCCCATTCATTCAGGCTGCCCGCGAACCGGATATCGACGTCGTGCTGGCACCATGGAATGCCCGCGGCCTGCTGCCCGAGGGCGGCGCGTTGACCGAGATGAAACAGGTGATTCATGCCTGCTACAAGGCAGGCAAGGGCGTCGTGCTGATGAAAGTACTCGCTTCCGGGCAACTGAAGCCCTTCCTGGATGAAGCGATCCACGCCGCGGCGCACTACCCGGAAAAGCACGTATTGAATATCGGCGTCAGCTCGGTGTTGGAACTGGAAACCGATATCCGCCTGGCGCTGGGCGAACCTGTCGACTCCGGCATTCTGCGTTACCTGAAGACCGGTCATGTTGACGGGCGCGAAGCGGCATAAGGGTGAGTGGCTGAGTGCCCCATGTTTTCACTCACTTCCACCCTGACATCCGGCGGGTCGTATCGAAATCCCCGCGTGCCATCGATTTGCATACATTACCCACTCGCCGCGAACCACTCGACAACACGCGCAGGAACGCTTGCAAGCCCGGCGAATTGGTTGTATGGTATGGCCGGCATCAATGGCCATCTTCCCACTGCCAATTCAGTAGGTGACGAGCATGAGTAAGCAGATTGTGGTAGCCGCGGTCGATCTGGGCGCGGAGAGCGGGCGCGTGAGCCTGGGGCATTTCGACGGGACGCGGTTGGAAATCGAGGTGGTGCATCGCTTTGCCAATCGTCCGGTGAAGCTGGTCGGCACGCAGCATTGGAACATGACGCAGCTCTTCGAGGATATGCTCTACGGCTTGCGCAAGGCGAAAGAGGCGTGCGGGGCGCCCATCGCTTCGGTCGGGGTGGACACCTGGGGCGTCGATTTCGGCATTCTCGATGCCGACGGGCGTCTGCTGGGTATCCCGGTGCATTACCGCGACAAGCGCACAGAGGGATTGGTCGAGGAAGTGGCGGCGCGAGTGCCCGACGTGTTCGCGCAATCCGGCATCGCTTCCTGGCCGTTTAATACGCTGTACCAGCTTCGCGCGCTGGCGCTGCAACGCTCGCCACTGCTACGCGAAGGCCGCACGCTGCTCTTTACCCCCGACTTGTTGCACTACTGGCTGTGCGGCGTGAAAGCGGCTGAGCGTTCCATCGCCAGCACCTCGCAGTGCCTGGCGGTGGGTGAAGATACGTGGCTGACCGAAATGCTGGCGTCACTCGGCATTCCGACCTTGATGCCCGAAGTGGTGCCTTCCGGCACCGTGCTGGGACCGCTGCTGCCCGAGTTAGCCGCCGACCTCGGCCTGGAGGGGATGCGGGTAATCGCTCCCGCCTGTCACGACACCGCCGCCGCGGTGGCCGCCACCCCGCTCTCCTCGCCGCGGGCCGCGTACCTCAGTTCCGGCACCTGGTCGCTGCTCGGTGTCGAGAGCGATACGCCCACGCCGACACCGGCGGCGGAAGCGGCGAAGTTCACCAATGAAAAGGGCGTGGATCGCAGCTATCGCTTCCTGCAGAATATCATGGGGCTGTGGCTGGTGCAGGGTGCGCGCGCCGCGTGGGCGAAGGACGGGCAGCACTACGGGTATCCCGAACTCACCGCATTAGCCGAACAGGGCGACCCGTTCCGCGCATGGATCGACCCCAATGATCTGCGCTTCTTCGCTCCGGACAATATGGTGACTGCCGTGCAGCAGTCGTGCATGGAGACCGGCCAACCCGTGCCCCGCAGCGTGCCAGCCCTCATGCGCTGCCTGCTGGAGACGCTGGCCTTCACCTATCGCACATCGGTGGATCGCATCGAAGCGCTCAAAGGCATCAGCGTTCCCTGTTTGCATATCATCGGCGGCGGCACGCAAAACCGCGTGCTGAACCAGTGGACCGCCAACGCGCTGGGTCGGCCGGTGATTACCGGCCCGGTGGAAGGCACGACCATGGGCAACCTGCTGGTGCAGTTGATGGCGCTCGGTGAGGTGAAGGACGTGGCGGAGATTCGCCAGGTCGTGCGCCAATCGTGCGAGGTGGAAACCTTCGAGCCACAGGATGTCGAAGCCTGGCAACAGGCCTACGGAAGATACCTGCGCGCGACCGGTGTGAATGCGACGGTGTGAGCCGCACGTGGCGCGACCTAAGCGACATAATTTTCCAATGGCCTGACGGATGCAAGCACGTGAGCCAATCGAAGTGCGGGTCTCCTCAACCAACGTGCGAGCCCGTATCGGCGAAACACGCTGCGACGTGACAATCAGTAATCGTTACTCTCTGGTGAATTTCCCCGTCAGCTGGCCTTGACCGACGATATGCCCGTCCATCGCTTCCAGCAGGCGGGCTTTCGTCATTCCGCTCGCCGGTGAGAGTGGCGTGTCGAGCGCATAGACATTGAAGCGATACCGGTGGGTGCCGCTGGGTGGGCAGGGGCCGCTGTAGCCAACTTTACGAGAATCGTTGAGACCCTGGTGCGCGCCGCTGGCGAGCGTTTCCGTGGTCGGGACGCCTTCCGGCAGGCGGTCAACACTGGCGGGAAGATTATACAGCACCCAGTGCACCCACACTTTCGCCGCATCGGGATCATCGACGATGATCGCCAGGAATTTGGCTTTCTCCGGGATGCGGCTCCACGTCAACGGCGGCGAGAGATTTTCACCAAGGCAGGAATATCGCTTCGGAATCATGCCGCCTTCCGCAAACGCGGTGCTGGTTACGGAAATTGCCATCGCACGTCCTCCATCGCCGCCGGTCGTCGCCGGCGCCTTGCTTTTACACCCGCTGAGGCAGAGGGCTGCCAGTAATATCGCACACAGCAGATAGCGCATTATCATTCAGTATAACGCACTTTTTCGGGTGTGGTTGGGTGGGAAAGGTCTATTTCGCCTGATACCGCCGCACTTCATCCAGGATATCCTGTCGTCCGGCAAACGGTTTGAATGCCAGGCAGACATGCCACTCGTAGGATTGTCCGATGATCACATCATCGAGTTGCAGGGTATAGTTCCATGCCGGATTCCAGAATGGTTCCTTGCCGCCCCCGCAGGGAGAATACGCCAGCCGCACGCGCTCGGGTTCCTTGAACATCAGCAGAAAGGCGTGGTCGTAATACAAGCCGTAGTAGAAGGATAGCGGACCGTTGATCTGGGCGTAGTGCGGTAGAACCGGGGCATTGTCCATAGTACGCACGTGCGCTGCCGCCTCAACCTCGTGAGACGGCATTCGTTTGGTGATATAGTCACTGGCGCCGTGATCCGTGCGGGTGATGCCCATCCAACCGTCCCGGGCGCCCTTGTGCTGTTGCAGTTGCGAATAGATATAGCGGTCGGTCGGCATGTGGATGTAGTTGGCCCACGTGCTGCTGAAGCCCATCGGACGCCCAAACTCTTTATGAAAGGTCAGGCGGATGTGCTGGTGGATGAAATACGGCTCTTCGATGAAAAAGCTGATATGCGCCTCGATGCCTTTGTAATCGGTGAACGGCTGGTGTAACACGACGCGCTCATCATCGGCACCCAGCACATACATGGGCGACAGGCGTGGCTCGAAGATATGGTCGCGTTGCTGGTTCAAGCCAACAATGCGCGTCGTTTCATAATGCATCCCACCGAAGCTGGGCACGAAGACGTTATTGCCCAGTGCTTTGGGAATCAACGCCGCGAGCCCATTGTACCCGGCCTGGTGAATGCCGACGGGATCGTTGTCGACGATATACAGCAGTAACTGCGATGTGCGCAACGAATACATTTTGCCGAACATGATATCAGCTCCGTATGTGTATCTTCCCGCTCACGGCAAGAGTTCCTGCAAAACGTACCTGCCGTACCGTTTTGCGGCAGGAGTTGAGGGGGGACATGCGAAACTAATTCCTGCTATGGCTACTCTCGTGCAATTTGGCGCCGGCAATATTGGCCGGTCATTCATCGCGCAACTGTTTTCCGCCGCCGGGCATGATGTCGTATTCGTCGATGTCGTGGACGAACTGGTATCGCAGTTGAACGCGCAGGGACGCTACCGGGTGATGATCCGCGATGTCCACAGCGAAGAACTGTGGGTTGAGCGCGTGCGCGCCGTCAATGGAAAAGACCTGGACGCCGTGGCGGAGGTGCTGGCGGAGACAGATATCGCCGCGACCGCGGTGGGACCCAACGCGCTGGCGTATCTGTATCCCGGCATCGCGCAGGGGTTGCAGCGGCGGTATATGCGGCATGGGCTGCGTCCGCTGGACTTCATCCTGGCGGAAAATTTGCGCAATGCCGCCGCCATCGTGCGCGCCGGCCTGCGCAACTACCTGCCCGCGGACTTCCCGCTGGATGAAATGGCCGGGCTGGTGGAAACCAGCATTGGCAAGATGGTGCCGATCATGACCGAGGCGCAACGGCGGGAAGATCCGCTGTGGGTGTTTGCCGAGGCATATCATCACCTGATTCTCGACGGCACGGCGTTCCGCAATCCCATTCCCGTCGTGCCCGGCCTGGTGCCCAAGCGCAACATGGCCGCCTACGTCGACCGCAAGCTGTTCATTCATAACCTGGGTCATGCCGCGGTGGCGTATCACGGGTACCAGTTTGATCCCTACCTGACATACATCTGGCAGGCGGTGGAGCAACCGGCGGTGCGCGAGGCCGCGGAAGCGGCAATGTGGGAATCGGCGCGCGCGCTGATTACCGCCTACCCGGAGGAGTTCACCGACGCGAATCAGCGTGAACATATTGACGATCTGTTGCGGCGCTTCGCCAACCGCGCGTTGGGCGACACCATTTATCGCGTAGGTCGCGATTTGCTGCGCAAGCTGTCGCGCGAGGATCGCGTGATCGGCGCCATGCTTTTTGACCACACGCACGGCATTTCGTTCCCCGCCACCGCGCGCGCCGCCGCCGCCGCGCTGGAGTTTCGTGGCACCGACGAGCGCCAGCGCCTCGCCTCCCCGGACAGCAAATTTCTCGATGAATTCTATGCGCAAGGACTGGAAGTCATCTTCGACCGGGTATGCGGCCTGCACGCGGACGATCCTATTGATCGGGAAGTCGCCGACGCCATTCGTGCCGCGCACGGAGAACTGCTCGGGGTCGGGTAGAATCAGGAACGAGTGGTTTGAACTGCAGGGAATGCCACCCTGCCTCTGAACGTGGAGGCTGCTGACATGTTAACCAATATCCCGGAATGGGCGATCGCCGACCGCGAACAGGGCAGCGCGTTTGCGCCGCTGACGGCGATTCACCGCCTGTGGGACGAGACGACGCTACAATGGCCGTTTCGTGCGACCACGGTCGAAGAATGCGCCGCGTGGCGCGCGGCGTTGCGCGCCGCCGTGCAGGCACACCTGGGCCGCATGCCGGAAGCGCTGCCGGTCGTACCGCGCGTGCTGGCCGAAGGCGAACTGGAGCCGGGGGTGCAATTTCGCTACGGCGAGATGGATTCCGCACCGGGGATGACGATTCCGTTCATGGCACTCATCCCCGCCGGCCTGTCCGCTCCCACGCCGGGAGTGCTGTGCGTGCACGGCCATGGTGACGGCATGAATCCGTTGTTCGGTCTTGATGCGGCGGGCAATCCGGTGGAGCACGACTACCAGCGCACCTTCGCGTTGGAAGCCTGCCGGCGTGGATTTGTCGCGCTGGCATTCGACATGCTGTGCTTCGGTCGGCGGCGCGATTTCGCCTATTGCGCGCAGTATAACGTGGGTCCCTGTGACTTGCCGAGTAAGCTGGCGCAGCAACTGGGCTCTTCCATGCTGGGACTGCGCGTATTCGACGCCCGTCGCATGCTCGACGTACTCGGCACGCTGCCGGAGGTGGATGCCGAGCGCATTGGCATGGCGGGTATTTCCGGCGGTGGCACCATTACTTTTTTCACCGCCGTGCTGGACGACCGCGTGCGCGCGGCGATGATCAGCGGGTATTTCAATCAGTTCAACGCGTTCATGCGCATCAACCATTGCATTGATAATTTCGTGCCGGGTTTATCCACCGTCGCCGAGATGCCTGACATGGGCTGTGCCATCGCGCCGCGCCCGTTGCTCATCAGTCAGGGGGTGCGCGATCCCATTTTCCCCATCGCGGCCACGCGCGCGGGCGTCGATGTTCTGCGTCGCGCGTATCGACTGTTCGATGCCGATCAACGGCTTGAAGAGGAATATTACGACAACGAGCACGTCTTTTCCAACGCGCGCGTGTGGGATTTCTTTCACCAGTGGTTCGCATGACCCGCGGCAGCGTCGAAATCAGGTATAATGGTGTTGGAGTCGGCCAGGTGGTTGCCTCGAGTGTATCGGGGAGGAAAGTCCGGACTCCACAGGGCAGCGTGCTCGCTAACGGCGAGGCGGGGTGACCCGACGGATAGTGCAACAGAAAAGATACCGCCCCGCGAGCCTTTCGTCGTGAAAGACTCGCGCGGGTAAGGGTGAAATGGTGCGGCAAGAGCGCACCGGCGGCATGGCGACATGTCGGCCTGGAAAACCCCACGTGGAGCAAGGGACGATAGGGATGCTCCCGACCCAGTCGGGAAACGGCGGCCCGCCGTAGACATCCGGGTGTCCCGCACGAGGCGGTCGGCAACGGCCGTCCCAGATAGATAACCACCCAAGACAAAATCCGGCTTATCAGCCGACTCCACTCTTTAGCGGCCGCGACGCGGGATTTCCCCCGTCGCGGCTTTTTATTGCGTACCCTTTTCTTCGCCGCGCATGCGCCCAATTCGCAATATTTCCCGCAATATGGAATGACGATTCCGGGCAACATAACGCCGGCACAGCAGGTTAACGTTGTATCCGGTATTTAGCAAAGCCTTGACAGATCGATCAAAACAAGCTATTATTCTATATTAGGAGCGGTAAAAGATCGTTCCGAGCCTATGAATCACGAGCCTACCACCACGGGTTGGTAACTGCTGGACAGCAACACGGGGTGTTCGTGAGGGCTCCGGATATGCCCGCCAGGCCGATTCACGGCCTTAGCTATACACCTCCCTGGCGGGATGGAGGTGCATTCTGACATTCGGACATCGTGGGTAAAACTTGAAACCACGGGGTTCGAGAAAGGAACACCCAGTGAAGAAACTCGTACTGCTCGGTATCGTCGCGGCCGTCGCTTGCGCCGCGTACGCGTACCCGACCCTCGGAGGCCCGTCTGGCCTTCTGACTGTTCCCGATGCGGCCGTAACCCCGGCCGGTCAGATTCAGGTCGC
>CAYYJR010000013.1:0-56465 GCA_964472305.1 uncultured bacterium | reverse complement strand
CTTGAGTACGTGAACGCGCTGCCGGGTTCGTCCCTGAATATGGCCGTTCGCGCCCCGATTACCGACGCCCTGAGCGCGCAGCTCGGTTTTGTCGGCAACACCAGCATGACCACGCTCGGCCTCAACTATGCCTTCGGCGCCGCCGAATAATAGCTGACCGATCACGTGAAACAGACAGGGAGCGCTCCGAGCAATCGGGGCGCTCCCTGCATTATGTGCCCGGCTTTCTCATGCTTCACGAAAAGATCGCCGCGGAGATGGATGATCACCGCGAGATTCCGTGGAATGCATGGTGAATTCGCTGCGACCCGTGGATTGATGAGTGATGGGTGAGAGAGCGTCACGGGAATCATGGCAGGGAAATGCCGGCCGGGTGACGAAACACAGAACCGGCTTGTTGGCAGGAGGGCTGTCATGATACGACTCGGGGTTATCGGTTTCGGTGGACGTGTGAGCAGCGTCATCAACACGACCTTGCGCGAGGTGGAACCTGATGTGCGCGTGGTGGGCATCGTCGATCCGGATGAGGTGGGCGCCGGCGCGCGATTGGCAGAATGCGATCGCAACGACGTGATCTTTTATTCCACTCTGGATGAGATGGTGCGCAAGGCGCGCCTTGACGCGCTGGTCATTGGCACGCGGTGCCACTTGCACACGCCGTACGCCATCGAAGCCGCGCGCTATGATCTACCCTTGTTTCTGGAGAAACCTGTCGCCACTTCCATGGAGCAAGCCATTGCGCTGGAATCGGCATTCGAGCAGTCGCGCTGCGAAGTAGTCGTCAGTTTCCCGCTGCGCGTGTCGCCGCTGTGCGAACTGGCGCGCGCATACCTGGCCGACGGCGCGGTCGGCACGCCGGAGCACATCCTGGCTGTGAATTACGTGCCTTATGGCGCCTGCTATTTCGATTCCCCGTATCGCGAGTTCGAAATTACGCAAGGTTTGTTCCTGCAAAAGGCCACCCATGATTTCGATTATATGAGTTATCTAATGGATGCCCCCATTACGCGGGTGGCGGCTATGGCCTCTTACGGCCGCGTGTTTGGCGGTCAGAAGCCGGCTGGACTGCTGTGCTCCGCCTGCGACGAGTCCGCATGCTGTCTGGAGAGTCCGCACAACCGAAAGCGCAATCTGTCAGGTGGGCGAACGGACGACCACCCCTGCCCGTTTGGTACGGATATCGGCAACCGGGAATCCGGCATGAATGAAGATGCCTCCAGCGCGCTGTTGGAATTCGCCAATGGCGCACAGGGGGTGTATACCCAGGTGTTTTTTACCCGTCGCGACGCCGGCACGCGCGGCGCCACAGTGAGCGGATATCTGGGCACGGTAGGCTTCGACTGGTACACCAACGCACTGAAGCGCGTGCGGCACCATCAGCCATTCTCCGAGGTGGTGAAGGGTGGGGAGGGTCTGGGACATTTCGGCGGCGACCACGAACTGGCGAGGAACTTCATCGATATCATTCAAGGATGCGCCACGTCGAAAACCTCCATCCGTACCGGCGTGCAGAGCGCCTATGCCTGCCTGGCTGCCAGGGAATCCGCTGAAACGCATCGCTATGTCGAGGTGCGCCAGGTGGGTGGGTATGCCGTCACGCAGGAATAAGGCGTGCTCTCCCCGGAACAGCGAAGGGGCGACGACAGCACATCACACCACCTATCCCCATGCCCGGAGCGGGGGGCTGCTCCGACGGAGGCGGTGACGCGCACCCTTGACCTGCCGCGGCCAAACGGCTACCATACCGGTGATGGTTCACCGGTGTGGCGGTTCGCATCACCACCGGCTTGCTGGCCGCATACTTCCCCGCATGCAGCCAGCTATATCTGACGCAGGAGGGATCGGCGTGAAACGATTATACCCATTGCTGTTGGTGGCGACCGGCCTGTTCATCGGTTTCCTGTGTGGGGCGCTGGTCACCATCGCCCGCACCGACCAGGCGAAATTTTCCTACGACCAGGTAATCGGTCAGGCAGGGGATACTCCCATCACCCGCGGTGAGTTGGCCGAGTTAACCATCTACCGCCACGGCGGCAAGATTTTGGATCAGGACCTGCGCAAGCATGCCATCGTCTACGAGGCTGCCCGCCGCGCCGGCATTGAAGCCACACCGGCCGAGGTTGATCAGCGGATAGCGGAATACCAGAGCCTGTTGCAGAATTATGTCGAGTTGGCTGACCTGTTGGGCACGAAGAAAGCATTCGATGCCATTCCGCGGCGCATCCTGGAAGACCAGTTCCGCACCGCGCTGCTGGCGGAGAAGATGATGAAGATTAGCGTGAACAATACGGATGTGCAAAACACCTACATCGATAATTTGAAGCGGTTTTATCGCCCACCCATGGCGAAACTGGTCCTGACCGTCACGAATACCGAAGCCGCCGCAACCCGCGCGTTTCGACGATTGAAGGATGGTGAAGACCCGCGGAAAGTGTCGGCGGAGATATCGACTGACGAAGCGATTGCGAAAATGAAGGGTGATCTGAGTTGGGTTGCCCGCAGCGCGATGAGTTATGACGTCTATACCGCGATCTTCGATGCCAATGATGGGAAAGGCCTGCGTCCGAAGGATTGCACGCCCGTGATCAAATATAAAAATGAAAATGGTAAGATCGATTACATGGTGTTTTATGTGGAAGACACCCGGCCCAGTCATCAGGTTGAACTGAAGGAAGCGCGCACGGCGGTCGAATTCCTGGCTCGTTATCAGAAATTAGCCAACCAGGAGCCGGTGTGGTTCGCGGAGCAGGAGAAGACCATTGTGTGGAAGCGCGTCAGCAATCTGCTGGAGCCGGTTTCGCCCCTGGTGACGGTGCCCGCGACGCCGTAACACCGAAACCGGCGTGGAACGAAGGCTTGTCGGACGGCCCCGAGTGCAACCCGGGGCCGTCGTCCGTGCGTGTTCAGAGACCCGTCTGCATGTGCGCGGCCTGTACGGTGTTGCGCATGAGCATGGTGACGGTCAGCGGTCCGACGCCGCCCGGGACAGGAGTAATGAACGCGGCGCGCTCGGCTGCCGGCTCGTACACTACGTCACCGACAATGACGTTCTCGACGTAATTGATACCGACGTCAATGACGATTGCGCCTTCGCGCACCCATTCGCCGGGTACCAGCTTCGGCTGGCCGGTCGCCACCACCAGGATTTCCGCCCGGTTCACGTGGTACTCCAGCATGCCCGCGCTCTGCGTGCCGGTGTGGCACATGGTGGTGGTCGCGCGCTGGTTCACCAGCATCATGAAGACCGGCTTGCTTACGATGGCGCTGCGGCCAATCACGACCGCCTCTTTACCTTTCAGGTTCACGCCGGTGGAGAGAATCAGCTCAAACGCGGACATGGCCGTCGAGGGATACAGTCCCGGCCGTCCCGTCATTACCGCGCCCAGGTTTCCTTCGGTGACGCCATCCACGTCCTTCAGCGGCTCGATCAATCCCTGCATGGCATCCAGGTTTATGCCTTTGGGCAACGGCGTCTGCAGGATGACGCCGTGCACCAGCGGATCACGATTGAGATCGCGCAGGCGATCGGCCAACTGTTCTTCCGTGGTGTCGGGCGCCAGGTCAAGGCGCTGATACGTGATGCCCAGCGCGGCCGCCTTCTTCTCCTGCTGATTGCGGTAGATGCGCGATGCTTCATCTTCGCCCACCTGTACCGAGACCAGGCAGGGGGTGATGCCGTGGTTGGCCAGGTCGGCGACTTCGCCGGCCAGGCGCTCGTTAATGCTTTGCGCGACGGGGGCGCCGCGGAGTTGAACAGCAGTCATTCCGGCAGATCTCCTTCAATCGGGACATTCATCGCCTGATAGGCGGTCGTCAGAGCACTTCGCGCCTGCGCGGCGGATCGGTCGATCATCTGTTGCAGTTCGCTCGCCATCGCGCGCACGAAGGCGTCGTCGGTGAGCGTAGCCAGGTTCATGCGGACGTTGATGACGGCGCTGCGGAAGGCGGCCAGCGCGTTGTGCGTCGCCACCACCACGTCGCTCACCAGATAGGGGTTGCAGTTGGCCGCCAGGATGTTCGCCAGTTCGAGCAGGCGATAACAATGGCGGGCGATATTCATCGGCACCTGCGCGGAAACCTTCGTCGCGGCCTGCAGCGCGTCTTTGCGCGTCGCTTTTTGCGCGTCGGTGTCTTTGGGCAGCGCCGATGCGGCGCGATAGCCGGCATACGCCGTCGCGTCTTCTTCCATCAGGATCTGCAGCGCGTCGCGCAGCGTCTCGGCCTCATCCAGCACCTGTTGCGCGTTCGCGTCGAACGCGGCATACTTCTCGCGTCCCACGGTGAACCGCGCCGACATGCACAGCAGCGCGGCGCCCAGGGCTCCCGTCAATCCGGCCGCGCTCCCGCCGCCGGGCGTCGACTCGCCGGATGCCAGTTGATCCAGGTACTGCCGGACGCTCCCTTGTAAGAATTCGGGCATAATGACAACCTCCGTATCAATTATTTCGCGTTCGCGTCGCCAGTCCCTTCCGCACCGCGGCGACACAGGGGATAAATCCGCTCTTGCCGTGTCGTCCACGGTGCAGACCATGTCGCGCCCCCGGCGGTTTGCAAACAGCTTGCTGCCTGGAGTTTCCGCAGAGGGGTAAATTGGGAAAGAAAGGTAAAAGACATTATTTAGCGCGCGATCAGCATGGAACGTGTCTTCCACCGCCGACGTCCTGCATACTGTATGATGAAATCCCGCGACAGTGTCGGTGGTGGAATAATTCCCATTGAATATGGGTATATACCACATAGCTATATGGTTATTAGATGTATAACCGGAAGCGGGCAGGGGGACGATCGCCCGACTGCCGTGGAAACGTGCTATTATTTCGCAAGGAGCTTTCATGGACGGCAATGGCATTTCGCTGGCTGCGGTGTTTCTCGGGGGCATGGCGAGTTTTGTGTCCCCGTGCATTCTGCCGATTGTGCCGGTCTATCTGTCGCTGATTTCCGGCCTGTCGTTTGACGAACTGCAGGAAGCCTCATCGGTGCGGCAGGCACGCTGGCGGCTGTTTGCCAGTGCGCTGGCTTTCGTCCTCGGCTTCAGCGTGGTCACCGTGCTGCTGTTGGGCACGCTGGCCAGCATGGTGAATGAACTGGGCGATGGCTGGAAAATGGCGATTCGCTGGTTCGGCGGCGCGGTGGTGCTGGTCTTCGCGCTGCACCTGTTCGGCGTGTTTCGCATCAACGCGCTATTTAAGGAACGGCGTTTCCATATCACCAGTAACAAATTCGGCGTGCTGGGCGCCGCCGTGATCGGTGCGGCGTTCGCATTTGGGTGGACTCCGTGCATCGGGACCATCCTTTTTACGGTGTTTACTTTCGCCAGCACGGCGTCGCCGGCAATGGTCTGGTGGCTGTTCGTGACATACACCATCGGGTTGGCCGTGCCGTTTATACTGGCGGCCATCTTTGTGAACCTGTTCCTGGGTTCATTGCGCAAGATGACGCGGCATCTGCGCACCGTCGAGATCATCACCGGAGTGTTACTCCTGGCGATGGGCGTCCTGCTCGTGACGAACCAGCTCACCATCATCAGTGAGCACGGGCGGTTCCTGGAACCGCTGAACGCAAGGCTGGAGGATCTGTTTAAATGAACATCCGTAAAATCGTGCTCGTCCTCGCGCTGGCGGCGATTGCCGCCGTCACCGTGTTCTCGCAATTCGGCGCGCTGGCCGCGGGCAAGGACAAGGGCAAAAAGCCGCTCGAACTCACCTTCACCAATCTGGAGGGGAAGACGGTCAAGCTGTCCGATTACCGCGGCAAAGTGGTCGTGATCGATGTGTGGGCGACCTGGTGCGGTTACTGCGTGCGTGAGATTCCCGACCTGATACAGTACCAGAAAGATGCCGTCGCGAAGAAGCTGAAGGTGCAGGTGCTCGGCGTCTCGGTGGATACCGACAAGGAAGCCGTGCAGAAGTTTGTGAAGGAACAGGGCATCACGTATCCCATCATGATCAGCAACAAGGATGAATTGAAACCGCTCGGTAATATCAGCGGCATTCCGGTGAAGTTCATCATCAACGAGAAAGGCGTGCTGGTCGATCGCGTCATTGGCGCCATGGACCGCCCGACGCTGAACAAGACGCTGGGCAAGTATGTGAAGAAGTAGCAGCAGCGTTCGCGCCGGGATGCGTGGGATGCGCGGTGGGACGGAGGGTGCTGTCGCCGTAGCGGTGAATCTCATGCATCCCGGCGCGCGGGCGCGCAGGAGATCGCGCGTCCGCCGCGAAAGAGCGTATGCATGGTGACAATTCCGTCGGTATTGACGCGCGACCGGCTGGTCGCGCTGCTGCGGGCGATGCGCGCGGTGCGCGTGGCGGTGGTGGGCGACGTGGTCATGGACGTCTATTGGGAGGCGGACATGACGCTCAGCCGGCTGGCGCGCGAGAATCCGCATTACGTGCTGCCCATCGTGCGCGAGCGGCTGTCGCCCGGCGCGGGCAGCAATGTGGCGGCGGGGATGGCGGCGCTGGGCGTGGCCACCGTGCACCACCTGGGCGTGGTGGGCGACGACTGGCGCGGTCGAGAACTGCTGCGCCTGTTGCCCGAGCATGGCGTCAATACCCAATTTCTCCTCACTTCCGCTGACCGTGTGACCAACGCCTTCTGCAAGCCGCTCCGCTATGGCATTTGCGAGGCGGTGTATGAAGATCCGCACCTCTATTTCGAAAACCGCTCGCCCAATCCGCCCGCGGTGGAGGCGGCGCTGCTGGAGCGTCTCGACGCGCTGCTGGACGCGGTGGACGCGGTGGTCGTGGCGGATTACCTCGAATACGGCGCGCTCACCGAGCCGCTCATCGCACGGCTGAACGCGGCTGGCCGGGCGGGCCTGCGCATCCTGGTGGACAGCCGTCCGCGACTGACGCACTACCATCATGTCATCCTCAAACCCAACGAACTGGAGGCTGTCTGGGCGGTGCAACCGCCGTGCGATCCGCACGCGGTCGCGCCGGCGCAGCTTGCGGACATCGCGCGGCAACTGGCGCGACAGCAAGAGGCGACCGTCTGTCTGACGCTGGGCGACGGCGGCTGCCTGTGGGTGGCGGATGACACGGTACGGCATATCCCCACGCGACCCGCGCCGCCGCCCATCGACACCGTGGGCGCGGGTGATGCCTTCGCCGGCGCCTGCGTCGCCGCGCTGGCCGCCGGCGCCGACGGGCCGGAAGCCGCCGCGCTGGCGCACCTGGTCAGCGGCGTCACAGTGCGCAAGCTGGGTACCACCGGCACCGCCACCCCGGCGGAAATACTCCAGCGCTTCGACGAGGATGATGCCTGATGCCAGCACCGCCCACCTGCCTGCAACTCGTGATGCTCACCCCGCTGCCGGCTGACCGCCCGCGCCCGCGCGCGGTGCTGTTCGATTTTGACGGCACCATCTCCACCCTGCGCCAGGGATGGGAGGAGATCATGGCGCCGTTGATGGTCGAGATGATCGCCGGCGACACCACGCCCACGCCCGCGCTGCTGCGCGAGGTGGAGGACTACATCGACCACTCCACCGGCATCCAGACCATTCACCAGATGGCATGGCTGGCGCAGGCGGTGGCGCGCCACGGGCTGAACCCCGACGTGCGCGACCCCTGGGACTACAAGGCCGAATACAATCGGCGGCTGATGGCGCCGGTGGCGGCGCGCGCGACGGCGATCGCCGCCGGGCAGGCGACGCCGGATGACTTCATGATTGCCGGAAGCCGTGCCTTCCTCGATGCCCTGGCCACCGCCGGGCTCACCCTGTACGTCGCCAGCGGCACCGATCACCCCGATGTCGTGCGCGAAGCGCAGACGCTGGGGGTGGCCGATTACTTCGTCGAGATCGCCGGCGCGCCGCCGGCCGCCATGGACTGTTCCAAGGAAGCCGTGCTGCGCCGCCTGGTGTACGACGTTGGCCTGCACGGCCAGGAAGTCGCGGTGATCGGCGATGGCCGCGTGGAGATCGCGCTCGGGCGCGAGGTCGGCGCCGTCACGCTGGGCGTCGCCACCGACGATGTTCGCCGCCACGGCATCAACCCCGCCAAATACACCCGTCTCGCCGCCGCCGGCGCCCATGCCATCACCGGCGACTTCACCCTCCTGCCCGAGTTGCTCGCCTGGCTGGGCGTGGGGTAGGGGAGGAGAGAACAAGCCGCGGATTCAGGGTATCTGTCAGCGATGCAATCTGCGGTATCTGCCGACGGTCACGCGCGTATCGGATATCGGTTTCACTGCGTTCCATTTTTCAATCGCCCGGTTGACAAACTTGCGTTTGTATGCATTGCCACACTTGTCCAAAATAGCTTTTTGCTGACCAAGTCGGACAGCGACTCTTGCTGGTGTATAGGATAAGTACCACCGAACCCTGACCCAAAGGAGACGCGCCGGTGACGATCTGATCCAGATGCGTCCGCAACTCCCCCTCATTGACCGTCACCAGCCCGGCCTGGGCTTGACGGGTCGCGTCGGTTGTCGTAGTGTTCATCAGGTGTAGTTCCTTTCGTGAGTAGCGTAAGTTGGCGTTTACACTCTACCCAGCGAAAGGGCTACACCGCAACCCCTCGATGAAAGTGCGAAAAATATCCTACGTTATCATGGATTTTTCTCCGCCGCTGTTTCCAGCACACGTGATAGCGTGGAAGGGATTTCGCCTGCTCATTCCGAAAGAGAGAGGCATGGCATACACACCGTTGATTCAGGTTACCGATGTTGATCGCCGCGTGTATGCGGAGCAGTTGGCGGATTTCCTGCCGGCGGAGATCGTCGATATTCACACGCACGTGTGGCGGGCGAGCGATTTTCCGCCGCCGGCGCCGGTGGTGGGGGAGCAGCGCACGGTGACATGGCCGGCGCTGGTCGCGCGCGAAAACCCGATCGAGGATCTGCTGGAGACGTATCGCCTGCTGTTGCCGGGCAAGCGGGTGACGCCGCTGATCTTCGCCACCCTGCCCGAGGGCGGCAACCTGGACGCGCAGAACGCGTATGTAGCGGCATGCGCGCGGCAGGCGCGGGTGCCGGCGCTGATCTTCAGCGACCCGGCGTGGAGCGCCGCCGAACTGGAAGACCGCGTGCTGGCCGGCGGGTTTCGCGGGGCGAAGAGCTACCTGTCGCTAGCGCCGGCGTACCTGCCCGGCAACGAGATTCGCATCTTCGACTTCTTCACACCCGCGCAGTTGGCGGTGCATGACCGCCATGGCTGGGTGGTGATGCTGCACATCCCGCGCGCGGGACGCCTGAAGGACGCGGTGAACCTGGCGCAGTTGCTGCAGATCGAGCGCGACTACCCGAACCTGAAGCTGATTGTCGCCCACGTGGGCCGCGCCTACTGCGCCGAGGACGTGGGTGACGCCTTCGAGGTGCTGGCACAGACGCGGCGGATGTGCTTCGACTTCAGCGCCAACACCAATGAGGACATCTTCACGCAACTGCTGCGCTGCGTCGGCCCGCAACGCGTGCTGTTCGGCACCGATCTGCCTATCCTGCGCATGCGCATGCGCCGCATCACCCGCGACGGCCACTATGTGAACCTGGTGCCGCGCGGACTGTATGGCGACGTGTCGGGCGACAAAAACATGGGCGAAGTGGATGGCGAGGAAGCGGCGCGGCTGACGTTCTTCCTCTACGAGGAACTGCTGGCGTTCCGTCGCGCCGCCGAGTGCGTCGGCCTGTCGCGGGCCGACCTTGAAGACGTCTTTGGCAACAATGCCCGGCGGTTGCTCGACGGGGCGTGAGCGGAGCGGAACGCACCGTCGCCGGCCGGAGTGCCCTGGTGTCACCGTAGTACGCGTTCGGCCGTTGCAGGCATGGTGGGTGAGTGCGCCGGCATCACCCGCTTTTCCCTCGCACGGCCGTCCGTCGCTCACCACCGCCGTGCCGTCATCTGCCGTTGCCGGCATCACCCCCCAGTGCCGGCGCTTGCACGGCAGGAATACCCCATTGCCCGGACAATAATACGCAGAAGGGAGTCGTTATGCCCAATCTTCATCTTCGCCATCTTACCGCCGTTACTATGGATCCCCTGGATACCATCATCACCGACGCGACGATTGTCGCGGCTGGTGAGCGGCTCGTCTACGTGGGTCCGTCGGCTGGAGCACCGCCGGCGGGGGTGGGGGACGAGGTGATCGATGCCGATGGGAAGGTGGCGATTCCCGGCTTCATCAACGCGCACACGCACCTGGCGATGACGCTGTTTCGGGGCGCGGCGGACGACTTGCCGCTGATGAGCTGGTTGCGCGAGAAAATCTGGCCGGTCGAGGCGCGCGTCACCGCGGAAGATGTCTACTGGGCGTCGCTGCTGGGCATTGCGGAGATGCTGCGCGCCGGGGTGACTACCTTCAGTGACATGTACTGGCACATGGAGGCGGTGGCCGACGCGGTGCGCGAGAGCGGCATTCGCGCCGCGCTGTCCGGGGTGGTCATCGGCATTCTGCCCGACGCCGACGCGCTGCTGGCGAGGGCTATCGAGCGCGTGCGCGACCTGGCGGCGGAGGGGCATCCGCGCATCATTCCCTTCTTCGGGCCGCACGCGCCGTATACGGTGCCGGCGCCGATGCTGCAGCGCATTGTGGAAGAAGCGTCGGCGTTGGGAGTAGGCATCCACACCCACCTGTCAGAGACGCGAGACGAGGTGGCGGAGTGCCGGGCCGAATACGGCGTGACGCCCATCGCGCGCATGCGGCAGATCGGCTTGTTCGCCGTGCCGGTGACGGCGGCACACTGCGTATATCCCACCGACGAGGAGATCGAGGTGCTGGCCGCCCTGGAAGTGGGCGTGGCGCATTGCCCCAGCAGCAATATGAAGCTGGCTTCGGGCATCGCGCCGGTGCCCGCCCTGCTGGACGCCGGAGTGCTTGTGGGATTGGGCACCGACAGCGCGGGCAGCAACAATACGCTGGATTTACTGCGCGAAGTGCGCACGGCCGCGTTGCTGCACAAAGTGGCGAGCGGCGACGCCACCGCGGTCAATGCCCCTACCGCGCTGGGGATGGCCACCCGCGGCAGCGCGGCGGCGCTGCATCAATCCACGCTGGGATCGCTGGAGGTGGGCAAGCTGGCGGATATCGCGCTGTTCGACTTCGACCGCCCGCACCTGACCCCGCAAGGGCGGATCGTTTCCGACCTGGTGTACGCCGCATATGCCGGTGATGTCGTCACCGTGGTCGTGCATGGGAAGGTACTCATGCGTGACCGTGCATTGCTCACCCTCGACGAGGAGCGCATCCGCGCGAAAGTCAACGAGAGCGCGGCGCGGTTGTTTGTGGATTAGGCGTTGGGATTTACGGTCGATCGCGCGCGGGAGGGAGCGTCAGCACCTGTCGCGGCACAGGCCGGCCGGGACGATTGTTGTGCGCTGGATATCCTCTTCTGTTGAACCGCTCGGTGGTATAGTGCTGGTGAAAGGATACCGACGATGAAGATCGCATTCAGTACGCTGGGCTGCCCGGCGTGGTCGTTGGGGCAGGTGATTGACGGCGCGCGGACGTATGGGTTCGACGGCGTGGAGTTTCGCGGACTGCTGGCGGAGGTGGACCTGCGCCTGGTGCCGGAGTTCTCACCGGCGCGGATCGCCGAAACGCGCCGGCGCCTGCAGGATGCCGGGCTGCGGGTTTCCTGCCTGTCCAGTTCGGTCACCGTGGTCGCCTCCACCGCAACCGAGGTAGACCGCCGTGAGGCCATTTCCACCGCCAAGCATTACCTTGACCTGGCGAAGGAAGTGGGCGCGCCATGCGTGCGGCTGTTTTGCGGCAACGTGCCGGACACGGTGGAACACGGCATCGCCGTCGATCGCGCCGCGCACAGCTTGCGCGAGATCGGCGATTTCGCCCGGGAGCGCGGTGTCATCGCGGCGGTGGAAACCCACGATGCCTTCGTGCGCAGCGAGTTGCTGATGGAACTGATCCAACTCGCGGATCACCCGGCGGTGCAGGTGTTGTGGGACATTCACCATCCCTACCGGTTGGCGGGGGAATCGCTCGCGCACACCCTGCGCTATCTGGACGGACACATCGTGGCCACGCACTTGAAAGATTCCGTGCAGACCGCGGACGGCGAAGGCTACACCTACGTGCCACTCGGCCAGGGTGACGTGCCGCTGTTCGAGGCGCTGCACGCGCTCAAGCAGCGCGGTTACGACGGCTTCCTCACGCTGGAATGGGAGAAGCGGTGGGTCCCCGCGTTGGATGAGCCGGAGGTCGCCTTCCCGCAATACGCCCGGCAAATGCGCGACTGGCTGGCGAAGCTGTAAACGCGGTACACCCTGACAGGTTTGCCCCGTGTCACTCGGCCCCCGGCGTGCGTGCCGGGGGCCGAGTCTGCGTTCGCCGAGTGCGTGCCGGTCAGGCCATCACGGCGTACAGGTCCTCATCCGACTCTTCCCGGGGGGCATCACCCAGGATCGCCGCCAGGTCTTCCTGAGCAGTGGTGATGGGCATGATGTTGAAGTTGTCCACCAGTACCTGCAGTACGGCTGGGGTGATGAACGCCGGCAGGCTGGGCCCCAGGCGGATGTTCCTGATGCCCAGGTGCAGCAGACTGAGCAGGATGCAGACCGCCTTCTGCTCGTACCACGACAGGATCATCGACAACGGTAGGTCGTTGACGCCCACTCCGAATACCTCGGCCAGCGCCGTCGCGATTTTAATGGCGGAGTAGGCGTCGTTGCACTGCCCGATGTCGAGCAGGCGGGGGATGCCGCCGATGGCGCCGAAGTCCAGCTTGTTGAAGCGGTATTTGCCGCAGGCTAGGGTAAGGATCACGCAATCCTCCGGCACCTGCTCGGCGAAGTCGGTATAATAGTTGCGTCCGGGTTTGGCGCCGTCGCAGCCGCAGACCAGGAAGAAGTGGCGAATGGCGCCGCTCTTCACCGCGTCGATCACCGCGCCGGCTACGCCGAGTACGGTGTGATGGCCGAATCCGACCAGAATCGTCTGCTCCTCGCCGTCCTCGGTAAAGCCGTCAGCCGCCAGCGCGGCCTCGATCACCGGCGTGAAATCCTTATCCGCCACGTGCGTCACGCCCGGCCATGCCACCAGTCCGGTGGTGAAGATGCGAGCCTGATACGCCTCTTTCGGTTTCTGAATGCAGTTGGTCGTCATCAGGATGGCGCCGGGGAAGGCGTCGAATTCCTTGCGCTGGTCCTGCCATGCCCCGCCGTAATTGCCTACCAGGTGCGGATATTGTTTCAATGCGGGATAGCCGTGCGCGGGGAGCATCTCGCCATGCGTGTAGATGTTGACGCCCGCGTCCTTTGTCTGTTCCAGCAAGATCGCCAGGTCTTTCAAATCGTGTCCGGAGACCAGAATCGCCTTGCCCCGCACCGGGGTCACGCGCACCGGGGTGGGTACCGGGTGGCCGTAGGCGCCGGTATTCGCCGTATCGAGCATGCCCATCACCGTCAGGTTCACCTCCCCGACCTTCAGCGTCATCGCCACCAGTTCGTCGAGGGTGGCGTCGGCGCGAGTGAGGAAGTCCAGCGCTTCATGGAAGAAGGCATACACCGCGTCATCGTCTTGCCCCAGTACGTAGGCATGATCGGCGTAGGCGGCGGTACCCTTCAGGCCGTAGAGGATCAACTCCTGCAGCGCGGTCACGTCATCCCCGAGTTGGCCTTTGCGCTCTAGGATGCTCACCGCGACACCTTGCGCGGCCAGCGCCGCGCGTGTCGTTTCCGGCGTCCAGGCCGCGGGGCCGTCCAGCGGCGCGGGATCGGCGTCATATACGGCACGAAAGGCTTGCGCATACAGCGCCTTCGCGCGATCGCGCACTCCGGCCAGTGCGATCACCTGCTGCGCCAGCCGTTCAGCATCAAAATTCACGTTCGTCACCGTGGTGAACAGCGCTTCCATCACTGCCACGTCGATCGCGCGCTCCGCCGCGCCCAACTGTCGGGCGCGATGGGCATACTGGGCGACACCCTTTGCCGCATGCACCAGCAAGTCTTGCAATGCCGATGTCTCCGGGTCTTTGCCGCACACGCCGAACGTCGCGCAGCCGGTGCCTTTGTTCGCCTGCTCGCACTGATAGCAGAACATACTCATAGCTTCCTCCTGTGTTGATGGTGTGTTCATCACTTGATGACGTCGCCATCTTACCGTGCGGATGGCGACGATGCTATGATTAATGTCATATTGTGATGTGAATCACAATTTATTTCACGGGAAGATGCGGTGGCGCAGACTCATGTCGGCGTATCATGTGCCGCAGCCACCGGCAAGCTGAAGGAGAACGTGCTGCCTTTGCCCAGTTCGCTTTCCACCCAGATATGCCCTCCATGGGCTTCGACTAACGCGCGTGTGATATACAATCCCAGGCCGATGCCGACCCCCTTCCGTTTATGAATCGAGCGATAGAAGCGGTCGAAGATGTGGGAAATGTCTTCCGGGGCGATGCCTTCCCCGCGGTCGGTGACGGCGATCACGACGGCATCGCGCAGCCGGTGGGCGCTAAGGCGAATTGGCAAGGCCGGCGATGAAAATTGTTGCGCGTTATCCAGCAGGTTCAACAGTATGCGCTCCAGGCGACGGGGATCGGCGGAGACCGGCGGCAGATCGTCCGCAATATCCGGTTGGATGCGCGTCGTGTCCAATATCTCCCGGTTGCTCCGCAGAAATTCCGGCAGCCACGCCGCCAGCGCCAGCGATTCCCGTTGGAGCGGTATTTCGCCCATTTCCAGGTGGGTGGCTTCGGTCAGGTCGTCGATCATCTGGCTCATGCGGCGCAATCCTCGCCGGAGCGCGTAGATGCTGGATTTCGCCGCATCGCTGATTGCCTGGGGACCGAGCAATTCCAGCAGCAATTCGAGTTGGCCGCTGATGATGGTGGCTGGCGCGCGCAAATCATGGGCGACGGTATTGAGCAACCGGCGTTCCTGCTCTTCCGCTTTATGCAACTCCGTAATATCGACCAGAATGATTCCGGCCCAGCGCACCTGCTCTTGCTGGCGGATTGGGAAATAATAGACATGCATGTAACGATTGTGATCCGGATAGGTGTACCAGGTGTCAAAGATGATGGTTTCCCCCTGGAAGACGCGATCGAGCTGGGGCGCGGCAAATTGATAATGCTCGTCGCCGATGACTTCCCTGACGGTTTTGCCCACAATCTGGTCTTCGCGCAGTTGATGTAATCGGGTATACAACGCGTTGACCAGCGTGAAGCGATGCTCGCGATCCACCACCACGATGGCGCCGGGAATATAGCGCACCAGGCTGGTATACAGGCTCAGCATCTCTTCGGTCTGCCGCAACGCTTCCGTGCGCTCCCGCAGCGTCTGCCAACCGGTCTGCTCCAGGGTGAGTCGGGTCTGGATCACCGCCGCCAGCCGGTCGAATCGCTCCTCGGGCGGCAGCCCTTCGGGTATATCGATTTCGACGCCTTGTTCCCGCAGACGCGTGAGGAGCGCTTCGAGGCGTCGGGTCAGCGTCGTCTCATTATCCGTCGGATCGTGATGCGCATGTGCCATCGTGTCCTGCTTTCCGTCGGGTCAGCCACTTCGCCGGTTCATTCGTACCATCACCGGACGATATTAACCGTGTGACGCCGTAAACGTGTAGTGTCAAGCCTGCCTGGATACAAGCAAAGGAGATTTCGATGAAGGATGGTGGAGCCGACGCGGTATGACGACAGTGCCGATAATACTGTTGGTCGAAGACGACCCGGAACAGGCTTTGCTCTTCGGTCAGGTGTTGCGTGCATCCGGATATACGGTGGTCACGGTGACCTCCGCCGAAGATGCACAGCGAAAGCTTGCGACAGCGCCGTTTGCCTTGTTGCTGGCGGATTGGAGCTTGCCAGGGATGCCGGGTGACGCCCTGATCGCACTGGCCAAAGTGCACTACCCCGCGATGGCTACTATTCTGTTCAGCAACCATGCTAATGTGAATATAGCCGCCGAGGCGGTCGGCGCCGATGCCTGGTACCGCAAAATCGAGGGCATTGCCCCGTTGCGTCTGATAATAAAGAAGTTGTTGTCGCGCGGAACGAATCATGCCTGAGCGTCTCCCGCCGCGGCTATCGGCAAAGTGAAGAAGAACGTGCTGCCCTTGCCCGGCGTGCTCTCCAGCCAGATGCTTCCGCCATGGGCCTCCACCAGCATTTTCGTGATATACAGTCCCAGTCCGATGCCTTCGGTGCTGAGTGCCGTTTTCGTGCGAAAGAAGCGGTCGAATAAGCGGGGTACGTCTTCCGGGGAAATACCCTCGCCCTGGTCGGTGATGGAAACCACCACCATCTCTTTTCGAGGTTTGGCTGTCATCAGCACCGGCGCATCTTCCGGGGAGTATTTCAGCGCGTTGGAGAGCAGGTTCACCAGTATGCGCTCCAGGCGGTCGTAGTCGGCGGAGACAGCGGGCAGATCGGGGGGGATATCGACGGTGATACGATCTACCGCCAGCAACATCCGCGCGCGCTCCAACAGATTTGCCACATAATCAGGCAACGACACGGGGTGCAACTCCATGCGCGGCTTGCCGGCTTCCAGGCGGGCCGACTCGACCAGGTCGCGGATCATCGATGACATGCGTTGCACGCTCCGCGAAATGGCGGATATGCTCTCCTGGAGCGTTCCATTCACGCCCGCTCTTTCCAGGCTGTCCCGTACCAGCTCGGCATGACCCTTAATGATGGTGAGCGGGGCACGCAAGTCATGGGAGATGGTGTGGATGAATGCCTCATGCTCTTCTTCGGCACGTTTGCGGTCGGTGATGTCGTGGGTGGCCAGCAGCAGTCGCGAGGCGCTGCCGTCTTTTTCGATAAGTGGCACTTTGATAGTGGAGAGCCAGCGCACGCGCCCCGTGCTGTCGGTCACGCGCTCTTCCGGGATTATTTTGACCTGTCGCGTGCGGATCACCTCTTGATCATCTCGCTTGAACCAGGCCACTTCCGCGGGATTGGTATTGAAATCCGCGTCGGATTTTCCGATCAATTCCTCCGGCGTCGTGCCGTAAACTTCGGCCAGCGCGCGATTGGCCAGCACGAAGCGGCTCTCCCAGTCCTTGACGCCGATGAAATTGGGCACGGTGTCGATAATGGTGCGCAGGAACTGCCGTTGCTCGCGCAAGGCTTCCTCGACCTGCTTTCGCGCAGTGATATCCATGAAGGTGATAATCACCTCGGATATTTGCCCCTCGGCATTCCGAACCGGCACGGCATTGGTCAGTATCCAGCAGATGTCCCGCCTACCGGGTTGTTGCACGCCGACAATGCGGTCGCGCACAGGTTCTCCAAGCGCCAGCACCAACAACACCGGATACTCCATCGCCGGCAGCACGGAACCGTCTTCGCGGAGAAACCGTCCCGGCGGATCAAAGAGCGTGTGCCCGCGCATCTCGTCGTCCGACATGCCCAGCAATCGCTGGGCGGTCGGATTGCTTCTGATGACGACGCCATTCGCATCGTGAATCACCAGGCCGACGACGGCGGTGTCGATCAGCAACGTCAGCCGCTGTTCGCTTGCCCGCAACGCTGCTTCGGCTTGCTTATACGCGGTGATATCCCGCATCGCCACCAGGCGAACCGGGCGTCCTCTATAAATGAAGTTGCGCGCGACAATTTCACCGATTGTTCGCGAACCGTCTTTGTGCAGCGATGTCGCGATATACGGTCCCGGATCGCCGGCCATGATATGACGCACCATTTCCTCGCGGGATTCCGGCGCGGTTAATTCCAGTACCGATTTCTGACGTAATTCCTCCGGCGAATACCCGAGGTGGTCCACAATCGCCTGGTTGAATTCCAGTATTTTCCCCTGCTCATGCATCACGATGCCTTCGGTGGACGCTTCCGAGAAGGCGCGGTACCGTTCCTCGCTATCGCGCAAGGCTTCTTCATAGTTCCGGCGTTGCGTAATGTCGAATGCAATCCCCATTACCGCCGGCCGGCCATGGTAGCGAATGGGCGCCGCAATGAGATCCACCACCACCGTCTCACCGGTTTTTACGCAGAAGTGATATTCATGGTGCTCCGGCATCGCTTCGCCGCGTTGCATCAACTCAAGGCGCCGGAGGAGGAGGTCGCGTTCTTCCGGGACGACGATATCGGTAATCGTTTTACCTTGTATTTCCTCCAGGGTATAGCCGCTGACGCGCAGAAAGGCGGGGTTGACATAGCGGAAACGCGCATCCTGCGCGATACCGATGAACGCTGGCGCATTTTCCGCCAGGGTGTAATATATCATCTCGTTTTCGCGCAGCGCCTGTACCTCTTCCTGATGCTGCCCGCGCAGAGCCTGAAGCTCATGCTTCAGCATGTCGATCTGCTCGTATGCCTGGCGTAATGCCTCGTCGGATGCCACGTGCTTTCCTCCGGATGATAGACACCGCTGATATCATCCTCCTGTATTGTACGGTAATGCCACGCGTCCGCAGCAGTGACAACCGATCAATGACGGAGCCGGCGGGTGCCATTGTAAGAAGAAATATCATCTTGTGCCGGCAGGAGACGCCATTTGCCCGCAGGTGTGCGCATGCGTATTGGACGCCACGCAGTACAATGCTGTCGTCTACCGCGGCGTGGTGAAAGGATGGGTGACATGCGACAGTCAAATTTCGGCGTATTGCTGGCGATCGGATTGCTGCTGGGGCTGTCGTATGACGGCACGGCGAGTTCGTTTCGTTCAAATGGCCTGGGTGCCCGGGCACGGGGCATGGGCGGCGCGTATGTGGCGATTGCCGACGACACCAGCGCGGGATTCTGGAATCCGGCGGGTCTTGCGTATGCGCCTGTCCGGCTGACCCAGGCGGAAGGGAAACTCGACCGCATCGTCGCTGCCTATACGCCACCCGACGGCGCCCGGCAGCAAAACCAGGTGCATCCCCTGGTCATTCCCGCGCTGGGAACGATCATTCCACTCGGGCATGACCGTTGGCCGGCATTCGAGTTGCTGGCCTACGTGCCATACGGGCAGCAATTGGCTTGGGATGAGCAGGCTGCCTATCGGTATAACGCGACGTTCGATGAAATTCAGGTGCTGAGCGCCGGGACGGCTACCGCCTGGCGAGTGTGCGATCACCTGTCGGTAGGCGCCGGCGTCTTCCTGAACAAGGCGCGTATTACGCTGGAGAACAAGGTACCGTCGTCCGTCTATGCCGGGGTGGCCGGTCTGTCGGACGCCTCGTTCTCCGCGACCGGCAGCGATACCCGCCCGAACTATCACCTCGGCGCACTCTGGCAGGCGCAACCCGCGCTGCGGGTCGGCGCGGCGTATCGTTCGTCCATCGACACGACCATACATGGTGATGCGCGATTGATCCTGCCGCAAGGCGCCACCGTCAGTGATCGGTGGGAACTGCCGCTGGAACTGCCGCAAAGCCTGTCACTCGGTGTGGCCTGGCAAGCCACTCCCGCCACGCTGCTCGCTGCCCAGGCCGATTGGGTGGATTGGTCCGTGATTCACTCCCAGCAGATCACGTTCCGCGCCGGCGCTCTGCCGAACACCACAGTCGTCCGCAACTGGAAAGATCGAATGCAACTGCGGGTGGGGGGTGAGCAGCAGGTGCGTCCGCACCTGTTTGTGCGCGCGGGCTATTCCTACGACCCGACGCCTGTTCCCGCCGCGACGCTGGACCCGTTGCTCTTCGACGTCAACCGCCACATCGTCGCCGCCGGCATCGGCTGCACCCGCACGCGGTGGGCGCTCGACCTGTCGTACGAGCACTTTTTCGGCCAATCACGCACCACGACGACCTCTATCCACGCTTTTCCCACCAACGGTACCTACACCGGTAAAGTAGATATCGTGACTGCAACGGTCAGCTATCGCTTGTGAGTCGGGACGGTCAAGTGCATGGTGAGGGACGGTGGGGAGCCGCGGGTATCGCACCGATGCAAGACAGGGAACCGGCAGGCATTTTCCCGTCGCGACAGGAAAATATCCGCCGGTTCCCAAATACCGGTTGTGGCAGTAACTATTTGTTGTCCAGCGGCATCGGCACGCAGACGTTGTCCGCTGAATTCGCTTCGCGGCCACAGTTGAAGCAGACCACCGTCGGGGCGTCGGTCAGGCAGGCGATCTCGGCGATCATCCCTTTGCTCTGCAGCACGCACAGATGCCCGGTATGTTTGTCGCCGCACTGGCAGCTTTTCGTCTCGGTCATGTTACGATCTCCTTTGCGTTGTCGTCATGTACTGTCCAGGTGATCAGTTATCCCGCGTTGTGGGACAGCAGCTTCTTGCACTCCGTGGTGGGCAGCAATTCTGCTACCAACATCGGCAATGCCGTATTGCTGTATTTTCGCGCTGGCAAGTACATTTCCTGCAAATTAAGCGCAAGTCAGGAGATGAAGACCCAACAGCGCGCTCCCGGTTCGCGTATTTCGTTATTCTTCCGCATGGGCGGAAATACGTGTACAATTTACCCGACATGGCATCATGGGGAGAATTTGTGCCGGGGGCAGCGGCGCTGCCCGCGGAGGAATTGGCAACGCGCGTGCGTGACCTGCACGCGCGGCTGGCAGCGTGCGACCTGTGCCCGCATCGGTGCGGGTGCGACCGGTTGGCGGGCGCGGTGGGATGCTGCCGTACCGGCGCGTTGGCGCACATCGCCACGGTGTGCGATCATCACGGCGAGGAACCGGTGTTGTCCGGCACGCGAGGATCGGGAACGGTGTTCGCCGCCGGGTGTAATCTGCGCTGCGTGTTTTGCCAGAACCACCAGATCAGCCAGGCTGACCTTGCGGCGTTCCCCGCCTACACGACCGAGGCGCTGGCCGACGCCTTCATGCAACTCGCGCGGCGCGGCTGTCACAACCTCAACTGGGTCTCGCCCACCCATGTCGCCCCGCAGCTTGTGGCGGCGCTGGCGCTGGCGATCGCGCGCGGCATGCGATTGCCGGTCGTCTATAACACTAACGGGTACGACAGCCTGCCGTTGCTGCGCCTGCTCGATGGCATCGTCGATATTTACCTGCCTGACTTGAAATACGCCGACGGGGAAGTCGCGGGCACGCTGTCCGGCGCGGCGGATTATCCGGGCGCCGCCCTGGCCGCCATTGGCGAGATGTACCGCCAGGTTGGTGAACTGCAACTCGACGACGATGGCATGGCCCGGCGCGGGGTGATCGTGCGCCACCTGGTGCTGCCGCGCAACCTGTCCGGCACGCGCGTGGTGCTGCGCCGGCTGGCGCGGGAGGTGTCGCCGACCATCACGGTGAGCCTGATGGCGCAGTATTATCCCACCCACCACGCCGCCGCCATACCCGCGTTGACGCGCACCATCACCGTCGACGAATACGAAGACGCGCTGGACGCCTTCGCCGAAGCCGAGTTGGAAAACGGCTGGACACAGGAGCCATGTGAAGCCGCCGCACATTATCGCCCCGATTTTGACGAAACGCATCCCTTTGAAACACATTGACCGGCAGGAAGACGCCCACGGGGGGAGAACTGAGCGCTTAGCATGTCCCCGCATCCTTGCTGCCGAAAGAGATTCGTCATGCGTGATCTCGGGACCCGTATTGAGCCTTTCGTCGATCCGTGGCTGATCGACCGCCTGCGCGGCGCGCGTTTGCAGTTGCAGGCGCCGCAAAAGCGTGAAATCGTGCTGGAGATGAACGCCCCCGGCGAATGCTCTACCTCCGGGTATTTCAACCTGTTCCACGATGGCGAACGCATTCGCCTGTACTACCGCGGCGCCATGAAGCCGGGCGGCGATACGGATGACAACCAGACCGCGTGCTACGCCGAGAGCGACGACGGCATCCATTTTGTCCGTCCCGCGCTCGGTCTGGTCGAGTACCGCGGCTCCACGGCGAACAATATTATCCATCACGGCATTGAAGCACATAACTTTTGCGCCTTTCGGGACGACAATCCGGCGTGCCCGCCGGAGCAGCGCTATAAAGCGGTGGGCGGGGGATGGAAGGCGCTCTTCGGCCTGGTCTCGTCCGATGGCATCCACTGGCGACGCATCCGCGAGGAAAAGCTCGATCTGGCAGGCGCCTTCGATTCGCTGAACGTGCCGTGCTGGGACCCGCACGCGGGATGCTACCGGATGTTTCTGCGCGACTTCAACGATGCCTGGGGCCGCATTATTTTGAGCGCCACCTCGCAAGATTTCCTGCACTGGACCACCCCGATTCCGTATGAATACGAGGTAAATGCCGAGCCGGAACAGTATTACACCAACGCGACCCACCCCTGTCCCGGCGCGGAGCATATTCTGCTTGCGTTTCCCAAGCGTTTTCTGGAGCACCGCACGAAAAATCCCGCGGGGATGATCTATCCCGGCGACGGGCTGTCGGACGCGGTGTTCATGTCCAGCCGCGACGGCGTGCACTGGTATCGCTTCCGCGAGGCGTGGGTGCGTCCCGGTCTCGATCCGCGCAACTGGACGCATCGCGGCAATATGCCGGCGCGCGGCATCATTCCCACCGCCCCGACGGAATGGTCGATGTATATCAGCGAACATTACGGCTGGGATAGCAATCGCCTGCGCCGGCTCGTTATCCGCCCCTTCGGCTTCGCCGCCGTGCATGCCGATTATGACGGCGGCGAACTCATGACCCATCCGTTCGTCTTCGGCGGCGCACGCCTGTACCTGAATTATGCCACCTCCGTCGCCGGCTCGCTACGCGCCGAGTTGCAGGATGTTGACGGCAAACGGTTGACAGGCTTCACCCTGCGCGACATGGCGCCGCTCTTCGGCGATGAATTGGATGCGCCCATCGCCTGGAAAGGCAGCGGCGACCTCTCCGCTCTGCGCGGCCGGCCCGTGCGCCTGCGCGTGCAATTGAAGGATGCGGACTTGTTCGCGTTGCGTACCGGAGACGGGTAGTCGGCGGGGAGAGCCCGGCCGCGTGTCGATGAGGCCTGCGCCGATGGGGATTGCAGAGCCTGACGGCCGCTTGCGCGGAGGCGGACGCGGCGCACCAATTTTACCGGGAACGACTCAACTGCATCGGTGTATCGAACGGGAGCATGATCATGACTTTCCCAGCGAATTTCATGTGGGGCGCGGCGGCGGCTTCGTATCAGATCGAGGGCGCGGCGGGAGACGACGGGCGCGGTCCGTCGGTATGGGACGCCTTCTGCCGGCAGCCCGATGCCGTGTGGAACGGGCAGTCGGGCGCGGTGGCGTGCGACCACTACCATCGTTATCGCGAGGATGTCGCGCTGATGCGCGAGATTGGCCTGCACGGCTACCGCCTGTCCACCAGTTGGCCGCGGGTGCTACCCGAAGGCGTCGGCAAGGTAAATCACAAAGGGATGGAGTTTTACGACCGGCTCTTCGACGAACTGCTGAAAGCGGGCATCACCCCCTTCGTGACGCTGTTTCACTGGGATTATCCCTATGCGCTGTATTGCAAGGGCGGCTGGTTGAACCGCGACAGCGCCGACTGGTTTGCCGACTACACCCGCGTGATGATCGACGCCTTTTCCGACCGCGTGACGCACTGGATCACGCAGAATGAACCGCAATGCTTTATCGGAATGGGGCATCAATCGGGCGTGCACGCACCGGGACTGAAGCTCGGTTGGCCTGACGTATTGCTGGCGGCGCACCACGCCATGCTGGCGCACGGCAAAGCCGTACAGGTGATTCGCGCTCACGCAAAGCGCCCGTGCCAGGTGGGGTACGCGCCGGTCGGTTCGATCAAGATGCCCGCCGGCGACAATCCCGCCGACGTGGAAGCGGCGCGGCAGGCGATGTTCGCCACCCCGGAAAAATCCGTCTGGAACCACGCCTGGTGGCTGGACCCGCTCTTCTTAGGGTGTTATCCGCCGGATATGCAGGAAACCTTCGCCGGCGATATGCCGGTGTTCGCCGATGGCGATCTGAAAACGATCTGCCAGCCGCTCGATTTCTTCGGCTTCAACACCTATTCCGGCACGCCGATTCGCGCCGGCGTCCACGGCGCGCCGGAAGTCGTGCCTTTCGCGGATGGTCACCCGATGACCGCCTTCCATTGGGCGATGACGCCGGAGGCGCTCTACTGGGGTGCGCGTTTCTTCTACGAGCGGTATCACCTGCCGATTTACGTCACGGAAAACGGCATGGCCAACCTGGACTGGGTGGCGCCGGATGGCCGCGTGCACGATCCGCAACGCATCGATTTCACCACCCGCTACCTGCGAGAATTCGGCCGCGCCGCCCAGGACGGCATCGACATTCGCGGCTATTTCCACTGGTCCATCCTGGATAATTTCGAGTGGGCGGAAGGGTATAAGATGCGCTTCGGTCTGATCCACGTAGATTACCCCACCGGCAAGCGCACCCTGAAAGACTCGGCCTACTGGTACAAAGAGGTGATCAAGTCCAACGGCGCAAGCCTGTCACAGCCGGCAAGCGTCCGCGGGTGATCAAATACAGCCCATTAGGAGGATGACCCATGCGAACACTGATGTTGTGCTGCGCCGTCTTCGCCCTGTTGGCGATGACCGCGTATGCGGAGACGAGCACGCTGGCCGACGTACTGGCCGGCAAAGTGGTCCCGCTCACCCTCAAGGTGAAGGACCTGGACGGCACCTGGCGCAAGCTGCGCACCAGCGCGCAGGCCAATGGCGCGGAAGGATTTCTGGCCATGGTCATGGCGATGCAATCCGGTGGTCAGACATCGCGCAACGTCTGCTACACCAAAGGACAGACGCTCGTGATTGACGGCGTCTCCTACCTGGTCGCCTACACCCCACCCTCGATCGCCCTCGATCCGCGCATGATGATGCGTGGCGGCGAGGACATGCCCCAGTCCGAGCCGCTGACGGCGGACAGTAATCTGGCGCTTTCGTTGTTGTCGCTGCGCGACAGTGGCAGCCTGTGCGACATTCAACCGTTCGATCCCGCGGAGCTGCAGCAGGCGCAAAAAGCGCAGGAAGAAGCGAACGCCAAATCCCTGCGACCGCAATCGCAAAACAACCTGCGCCAGCTTGCCATCGCCGTGCTGATGTATACGCAGGATCATGATGAGAAATTGCCGGATATGAAGGATGCGGCAGCGTTGAAGAAAGCGATCAATGTAGAGGAGAAGCTGCTGGTGGAGCCCGCGAGCAAGCAGCCATATCTGTTCAATACCGTCATCTCCGGTCGGTCGCTCGGATCCATCAAGAATCCGAGCCTTATGGTGATCGTGTATGAAGCGCAACCGGATGCGGACGGCATGCGCGCGGCGGCATTCATGGATGGCCACGTCGCGTTGCTCGATGCGGAAGACTGGGCCATGGCGAAGTCAAAATCCGGCTTGTGGTAACGCGATTGTCAGGAGGACATCTCATGTCAATACGATTATACTGCTTTGCGGCGCTCATCGCGCTGGCGCTGGGCACCCGCGCCGAGACCACCACCTGGGCCGACATGCTGTCCGGCAAGGTGGTTCCATTTACGATGCAGGTGAAAGACCTGACCGGCGAATGGAAAAAACTGCACACCAGCGGGCAGGCCGATGACACCGTCGATCAGTTGCAACAGTTGTCGATGATGCGCGCCGGCATATCGCAGCGCAACGATATCGTCACCAGAGGACAAACGGTGACCATCGGCGGGGAAACCTACCTGGTCGCCTACTGCCCGCCGGAGAAAATCGAAGATCTGCGGGCACGCTATGTGTTCGAAGAGCAACCGACCGAGCCGACGACGCCGGACACGGTGCTGAACCTGGCCTTGCTGCACCTGCCTTCATGCGGGAGCCTACAGGATATTCAACCATACGATGCCGTTGCGGTGCAGACGCCGGAATCCCCGATGACTCCGGCGCGGCAGCGCGCATCACGGAATGTCTCCCTGAATAACCTGCGTCAGATCGTGCTCGCGATCCAGATGCAGGCGCAGGATAACGACTCGAAATTACCGTTGATGAACGGCGTCAGTGCACTGAAGGCGCTCTCATTATCGCCAACAACGCTGAAGGAGCCGATCAGCAAGCTGTATTACACGTTGAATGCCGCACTCTCCGGCCGTGCGATAACCTCGTTTACCTCGCCTGCCCAGGAGTTGGTCGCGGCATATGAGACCGTCCCCGGACCGGACGGGATGCGCATCGCGGCTTTTCTGGACGGTCACGTCCAGATGCTCGATGAGGATGATTGGACGGCGGCGAAGGCAAAATCTGGCATCCGCTAACTCAGGAAGAAGGAGGAAAAGGAATGCGAACATTGATGTTATGCGGCATGGCGTTGCTCATGCTGTGCCTGTCGGCATTCGCCGAAGACACCAGATTGGCCGATGTGTTATCGGGCCAGGCGGCGCCGTTGTCGATTACCATGAAAGACCTGACTGCCGATTGGCGGCAGATGCACGTGAGCACCGAGCACGGCGGGGTGGAAGGGCAGCTTATCGCGATGGCGAGAGCGCAGTCGGGTGGCGCCGACTTCGGCTTGTATTACACGAAAGGGCAGGTGCTCGTTATCGACGGCGAGTCGTTCCTGGTCAGCTACAACGCGGTACTCGATCTGAAAAAGATCAGCGCGATGGTCGAACAAGGTACGGAGATGGACAAAATACTCGTCCTGACGCCGGACACTTCATTGACGTTGACGCTGCTGAATCTGCGCACCTGCGGCAATTTCCTCGATATCCGGCCATTCGATCCCGCGACGGCCTTCGTCAAACCCGACAAGCCGAATCCGACGGAGGACGCGGAGGAAACGCCCATACCGGTACCAACGCCAACAACCCCGGAAGAAGCGACTCTGGCGAATCTGCACCAACTGGCCACTACGATGATGATGTATGTGCATGATAACAACGGAAAATACCCGCCGATGGGGAGCGTCAGGCAAATGCAGCAGGCGCTCGATTCTTACCTGGTGTCTGGCGCACAGTTCACCAGCCCGAAGACCGGGCAGCCGTTCCTGCCCAATCCTCGCCTGTCGGGCATCAGCGAGGCAAAGGTGAAATACCCGGCGCAGACCATCGTGCTCTACGATGCGAAACCGTGGTCGGATGGCCGGCGCGCGATCGCCTTTGCCGATGGGCATGCAAAGCTCATCCCCGAGGCGGAATGGCAGCGCATCAAAAAGCAGCATGGCATTCCCTGATCTCGCCTGCTGCCGGTGAATGGATTGCCGCCTGCGCGTCCGGCGCGCAGGCGGCTGGCCGATGTCAAAGGAGATGACGAATGAAACTTTCCCTCACGCGCACCCACCTCCGCCTGGCGGAAATGCTGCTGGTCACCACGATGCTGGCTGCGCTCACCCTGTTGCTGCGCCCCATCGCCCACGCGCAAGAAGGAGGAGCGGGCGAACGAGCCAGGCAAACGACCTGCCTGAGCCAGGTGCGTCAGTTGGCCACCGCGGTGCAGATGTACAACCAGGATAATAATGGCCGTTTCCCCGGCATCCAGTGGGCGCCCGCTATCGCGACCTACCTGGGCGACAGTCTGAAAATGTTCCAATGCCCTTGCGATACTGCTGACGAAGATATCAACACGATCAGTTACGGTTACGCCGGCATTCTCGTGCGCGGCAACGGCACGGGAGTGAACGAAGCGCAGATCATCGCGCCGACCGAGGTGGGAGTGATTTGCGACGCGGCTCCGAGCAGGCGATATCCGCGAGGCGGGCTGGTGGGCGGCGGCGGGCTGCAACGCGCCGGCGATGTGCTGGTCGGCCCGATTTACCGCCATATGGCACATGGTGAAGGCGGCATTATCGTCGGATACTGCGACGGGCATGCGAAATACTACGAAGTGAAGCTGGCGGAAACCGATCTCCGTAATCCGGTCACCCGCGCGTTTTACCTGGCGCCCGCACTCGGAACAATCAATAATCCCGCCGGCGGCGTGCTGAATTTCACGCCAAAGCGCGCGCTCACGGGGGGAACGCTGATGATCGGCGGCGACTACTGCACCTATCCCCTCATCGTGGCGGCGGCTGAAATCTGGAAGGTCAAGGCCGGCGCGACGTACTTCACCCGCGGTTTCGTGGGCGAATTCGCACCGAAAGCACAGCAGTCCGACTACATCTGGGGCTTCGGCAGCGGCAACAAACCGAGTGGAAACGCGGTGGCCCTCGCGCGTGACGCGGTGGTGATTATTACCGCGAAACACAGCCAAATACCGCCACGATATTTTGCTGTCGGCGAGGACGATGCCCAGGTGCTTGATGCCACCAGGATTCGCAAGTTGTTCGCCACCGGCTCCGGCGAATACGTCTCCCAGGTGTATACCTATAATATGAATTCCGGCACGCGGCGATATTTCACCCGCAAATTCGGCGTCAATAAGGAACTCATGCCGATTAGCGCACAGGCCGTCGAGGTGATCAGCGACGCGGAGATGGTCGATAAAGTTGCCAACGATCCCTATGGTGTCGGCTACTGCTCGTCGGTATTTGCCGATCCCGAACGCGTGAATATCCCGGGCGTGCGGGATGCCGGCGGCACGGTGCATTACTTCCCCAACACGAACGCCAAGCATCGCTGGGAATACCCCATCGGTGAAGATTGGCCGTTATTGCGCACGTTATATGCCCGGTGCGCGGGGACGACCTGGCAGGTCGCGAAGGATAGCGGCATCGGCAACGTCATGCTCGCGCCCGGTGCTGTCGGCAAGCGGGCGATGCAGGCAGGCCCGCTGTTCAAAGCCAGTTATCTGCCGCCGCGCTGAGCGACGGGAGGGAGGACGAAGATGCGGATATTGCTGTTTTACAGCCTGTTGCTGTTGCTGCCGGCGCTGTTAATCCACGCCGCTGGCGTGACCATGGTCGAGGTACTGAGTGGCAAGGTTGTCCCGCTCACCATGACCGTCAAAGAATTGAACGGCGAGTGGCGCATATTGCGTTATGGCGCGCAGCGTGATGACGCGGCTGCGCTGACACGCCTGATGATAAGTTCCAGCCTGGTCGATCCGAGTCAATATTTAACGAAAGGTCAGATGCTGGTCATCGAAAGCGAAACGTACCTGGTCGCCTACCGGGATACGTCGGAACCGGTTGATTTCCGCGCGCTGGCGGCACGCGGTGGGCCGCCGCTATCCATGCTGCCGCAACACGATAGCACGCTGGCGCTGTCGTTGTTGAACATGCGCCAATGCCGCAGCGTGAGCGATATCCGGCCATTCGATCCCGCAGTATTCCGGCAGCAAGAACGACGGGCGAAAGAAGCCACCTTGCAAGCAAACCTGCATCAACTGCGTTGCGCGACCGAGCAGTTCAATGCCGATACCGGCGCCTACCCGTTGCGGCTGTCCGATCTGCTGTTGCCGAAACACCAGGCGCCGAAACAGGGCATCAGTGAACGCGGCGCATCGATCACCATCCCCGCGGATGCGTATATGGGACCCTATCTCAGTCGGCGCGGCGGCATCGCGGAAGCACCCGGCATCCCATGCAATCCCTTCGTCGATCTGGCGGCCGCCAATCCCGATCCGAAAAACGTCGCCACCCACTGGAAATATGTCAACGGCGTCGTGACAGTGCCCGATGCGATGGCGAACGAAAAGACAGTCGATGAAGGATGCACTTATGGGGAGCTGTAAGCGTGGGTGGCGCCGAGGTGAAGACGTGGAGCGGATTGTCACGCCTGCTCAACCACCGGGGTTTGCTTCGTCCTCCGTATACGTTCTCGCGGAGCGCGCGCAGGAGCAGGAGGGGAGGAGAATTACGCGGGGGGCTCTAACGCTCGCGTGACCGATGCCCCATCTTCTGCTACAATAGCGCCGGCAGCCTGTCGCTGCCGGCGCTCTGTTTTGCGGAGGTTCTCCATGCCGAAATTGATGCTGGCAGATCTGACCGATGGGATGGCGGTCAAAACCCTGGCCTGTCTGACGCAGAAGAAGCTGGCGCCGTTCAAGGCGAAAACCGGCAATTTTCTTATTCTCACCCTCGGCGACCGCTCGGGTAGCATCGACGCGAAGATGTTCAATAACGCCGACGAAATCGCCGCACGGCTGACCGAAGGCAAGATCATCAGCGTCGCCGGCAAGGTGGACAGCTATCAGGGGAGCCTGCAACTGTTACTCGACAGCGCCGAGCCGTGGAACGATCCGGTGGATAAAGGCGATTTCATGCCTGCTTGTCCGGGCGACATCGCGGCGATGGAACGGCAATTGGATGCGCTCATCGCGTCCGTCACCGACATGGAACTGGCGGCGTTGCTGCGCGCCATCTTCACCGACCCGGAGATTCGCGGACGGTATCACGAAGCCCCCGCCGGCAAAGGCGTGCACGGCGCCTATCTGCACGGATTGCTGGAGCACGTGGTGCGTCAGGCGCAACTGGCGGAGACGGCGTGCCGGTGTTATCCGCGCGCCAACCGCGACCTGGTGATTGCCGGCGTGCTGTTGCACGACATCGGCAAAATCGACGAGTTATCGTGGGAATTGACCATTGATTACACCCCGCGCGGGCGGTTGCTGGGGCACGCGGTAATCGGCGATCTGCTGGTCTACGAGCGTGGGCGCGAACTGGGCATCCGCGAAGAATTGGCCATGCAACTGCGCCACCTGATTCTCAGTCATCATGGCATCAGAGAGTTCGGCGCGGTGGTGCTGCCGCATACGCTGGAGGCGGTCATCCTGCACAGCGTGGACAATCTGGAGGCCAAAGCCACCCACTGCCTCGATATGCTGAACACCGGCGGCGCGGAGGCGACCTGGTCGGAATACGACCGCATCGAAGGGCACGCCTGGTACCGCGGCGCGGTGGAGCGCGACTGAATGCCGAACCGCAGCGAATCGGCTTAAAATGTGATAAAAATGGATATATTGCTAACACAGTGCCATCACCGGATATGCGGTTCGTCCGGCGGTTATACTCGTAATGCAATTGATCACATTGAAATTAGGAATTCGTGACTCGGCATGGTGAAGGAAAAATCGGCAGGCGCCATCATATACGCGATCACCGACGGCAGCGTCCAATACCTGCTGTTGCAGGCGTCGCCCGGCAAACCCTGGGGATTTCCCAAGGGGAAGATCGATGCCGGTGAGACGGAAGATGACGCGGCGCGGCGCGAGGTGCGGGAAGAAGCGGGGTTGACGCACCTGAGCTTCGAACCCGATTTTCGCGCCGTCGTGCATTACGTCTACCGGCACGGCCGGGTGTTGGTGAAGAAGGATGTCGTGTACTTCCTCGCTCGCACCGATACCACGGAGATCAATATCTCCTGGGAGCACGTGGCCTACCGCTGGGCCTCGCTGGCGGAATCCCTGGAACTGGTCAATTACGAAAATGCCCGTGAGTTGCTGTTGCGCGTTCAGCAGTACCTGATCGCGCATTACGGCGAGTTGTCGTAAGACATCACACCGACTCCCCCCCGCGCTTGCTTGGGCACCCCCCCCGCCGAAATATATCTGTAACATTTCACAGTTACGATACACAGACTGATCGGTCGGTCGGGGTCAGTCTGATCGAAAAGTGCGGGCAAACGTCAATGCGCTCCACGCCCGGGCGTGGCATTTTTGACGTGCGCGCGGTAAAAATGATAGAATTTATCGCTTTTACCAAACACGGCGTAATGAGGGAGTACCAGGCACGATGGCGAACTATGGGTATTTCTGGGGATGTTATATCCCGAACCGATTGCCATATATGGAAAAGGCTACGCGCGCCATCGTCGCGGTACTGGATATCCGGGCACAGGACCTGGACGGCCTGACCTGCTGCCCGGAAAAGTCGATGGTGAAGAATGCCGACCATGACACCTGGTTGACCATGGCCGCGCGCAATCTGGCGATCGCCGAGGACGCCGGCGTCGACTTCGTCACCCCCTGCACCGGTTGCTACGGTACGCTGAAAGGCGCCAACCACGAACTGTCATCCAGTCCCGCCACGCTGGAGCGCATCAATGCGCGGCTGGCGAAGGTGGGACGGCAGTACCATGCGCGCACGCAAGTCAAGCACCTGCTGGAGGTGCTGTGGGATGATTTTGGCCCACAGACCCTGCGCCAGCGCGTCCAGCGACCGCTCACCGGACTGCGGGTAGCCGTGCATCATGGCTGCCACCTGGTGCGGCCCAGCCGTGAACTCGCGTTTGACGATCCCTTCGCGCCCAAGAAATTCGACCAACTGGTCGAAGCCCTGGGCGCGACGTCGTTGAACTATAACACCAAAATGCTCTGCTGCGGCGGTTTGCTCGCGCGCGCGGACGAGCAATCGCAGGCGGAGCACATGTGCCGCATGAAGCTGAGCGAGTTAGCGAAGCTGCAAGTGGATTGCCTGACCATGGTGTGCCCATCATGCACCATGCAATATGAGATGCAACAGGCCAACCTCGCCCGTGCCGGTGAGGTATATAACGTGCCCGTCATTTCGTTCATGGAACTGATCGGGTTGGCATTGGGGTTGGAACCGAACGAACTGGGCGTGCCCGCACACCGCGTCGATACCGATCCGTTTTTTGCGCGCTGGGCCGAATTGCGCCGCTGCCAGGACGTGCTGGCCCCCCATTTCGACTTGAAGGGATTGACCGGCTGCGCCGAGTGCAACGGGTGCCGCAATGATTGCCCGGTCAACCTGGGCGATCCGACCTGGGTGCCGAATGATGTGATCCGCCGGTTAGCCGCGGGTGACCTGGAAGGCGTCATCGCGTCACGCGCGGTGTGGAAATGTCACGAGTGCTACACCTGTCTTGACCGGTGTTGCCAGAACTATTCCATGTTGGAAATCTTCCGCACGCTCAAGCACCTCTCCATCGAACATGGCGTGGTGCCGTCCGGCGTGGCTGACGGCTTCAATACCGTCCGCAACTCCGGCAGCATGATCGCCGTCTCCGAAGCTGCCAGAAAACGCCTCAAACTGCCCGCCGCGGCGAAATCCGGGGCGACTGAACTGGCGGCGCTCCTCGCCGACGAGGATTAACGCCGCGCCGCCCACCGCACAAACCCGGCATCCTGGGCGCCGGGCAGGAGAAATGACTATGAACGGGCTGACACCCTTTGATCTCACACAACGCAATATTTCGGGCTGCGGCCTGAGCGCCATGATGAGCCGCCGCGGTAACCTGGTTACCGGCGAGGCGATCATTCGCTCCATCGGCCTGTTGCAGGAACGCGGCAACGGGCTGGGCGGCGGTTTCGCCGTCTACGGCTGCTATCCGCAATATCCTGATGAATTCGCCATCCACCTGATGTATTATTCGTCGCGCGCGCAGGAGGAGACGGAACGCTTCCTGACCGAGTGGTTCGAGGTGATCCATGAGGAGCCGATCCCGACCCGCCAGGTGCACGGCGTGGATCCCTCCACCGCCCCACAGCTTTGGCGCTATTTCGTGCACCCCAAACCGCTGAAGTTGCAGGAGACCATGCTGCCCAGCGCCGAGGACTACGTGCTGCGCACGGTGATGGACATCAACGCCCGCATCGACGATGCGTTTGTCTTCAGTTCCGGGAAAAACATGGGCGCCTTCAAGGCGGTCGGTTCCGCCAAGGACGTTGGCGTTTTCTATCGGCTGGACGAATACGAAGGCTATATCTGGATCGCTCACGATCGCTTTCCGACCAACACGCCGGGCTGGTGGGGTGGGGCGCATCCCTTCACGCTACTCGACTTCGCGGTGGTGCATAACGGCGAAATCTCCAGCTACGGCATCAATAAACGCTACCTGGAGCAGTTCGGCTACCAGTGCACGCTACGCACCGATACCGAGGTAATCGCCTACCTGCTCGACCTGCTCATCCGCCGTCATAAATTGCCGGTGGACGTGGCATGCACGGTGCTGGCCTCGCCATTCTGGAAGAATATCGATGCGCTGGCCGAGATCGATCCGGAGCAGGCGGCGCTTTACCGCACCCTGCGCATGGTATACGCCGGCGCGCTGGTCAACGGCCCGTTCGCCATCGTCTTCGGTCATCGTCGCGGCATGGTGGGGTTGAACGACCGCATCAAACTGCGTCCGCTCATCGCGGCGGAAAAAGACGATTGGATTTTACTCTCCAGCGAAGAATCGGGCATCCTGGAGATGTGCCAGACACCGGATCGCGTGTGGGCCCCGCGCGGCGGCACGCCGGTCATTGCGGAATTGGACGCGGATGTGTATCCCGAGATTCCCTCATCCGTGGCGCGGGCGAATCTGGCCGGCGTGTAGACGCCGGCGCCGCCGGTCGAAAGGGACGAAGTAACGTCATGGCTACCAGTTTTATTACTCCGGAGTTTCGCTGGACAAACGATAACGACCTGTGCTGCCGCTGCCGGCGCTGCATCAAGCAATGCGGTTGGGGGGCATTGCGCTGGGAGAATAAGGTGGTGGTGGACCCGCAGAAATGCGTGGGCTGTCACCGCTGCGAGGTGTTCTGTCCGGAAAGCTGCATCACCATTCTGCCCAACCCGACGTATTACCGGCCGAACTTCAACTGGTCGGTGAAGCATCGACAGAACGTGTACCGCCAGGCGGAAACGGGGGGAGTGCTGCTGACCGGCATGGGCGCCGATCGCGACTTCCCGGTGATCTTCGATCATCTGTTCCTGGATGCCTGCCAGGTGACCAACCCCTCCATCGATCCGCTGCGCGAGCCGATGGAACTGCGCACCTATCTGGGCCGCAAAGCCGAACAGGTGGAAGTGCGGGTGGAAGACGGCAAGGTGAGTCTGCAGACCGAGCAGGCGCCGAATTACCTGTTGCAAACACCGATTATCTGTGCGCCGATGTCGTATGGCTCCATCTCGCTGACCGCGCAGAAAAGTCTGGCAATGGCGGCGGAGGAATGCGGCATCCTGTGGAACACGGGTGAAGGCGGTCTGCACGAAGACCTGCAACCCTATGCCCACTGCGCGGTGGTACAGTGCGCTTCGGGTCGCTTCGGCGTGAACGTCGAGTATCTAAACGCGGGCGCCGCGGTGGAGATCAAGATCGGCCAGGGTGCCAAGCCGGGCATCGGCGGCCACCTGCCGGGTGAGAAGGTTACCGCCGACGTTTCCACCACGCGCATGATACCGCTGGGCTCGGACGCCATTTCGCCCGCGCCGCAGCATGATATCTATTCCATCGAGGATCTGCGCCAGCTTATCTACGCCTTGAAGGAAGCGGTGGATTATTCCAAGCCGGTGGGCGTGAAAATCGCCTGCGTGCATAACGTGGCGGCCATCGCCAGCGGCATCGTGCGCGCCGGCGCGGATTATATTTACCTGGACGGCGTGCGCGGCGGCACCGGCGCGGCGCCACTGGTGATTCGCGACCACCTCGGCCTGCCGATCGAGCTGGCGCTGGCGGTGGTCGATCAGCGGCTGCGCGAAGAGGGCATCCGCAACCAGGCCAGCCTGATCGCCGCCGGCAGCATCCGCTCCAGCGCCGACCTGGCCAAGGCTATCGCGCTGGGCGCCGACGCCGTGGCGATCGGCACCGGCGCGCTGCTGTCGTTGGGCTGCACGCTGTGCCAGAAGTGTTACACGGGACGCTGTTCGTGGGGTATCACCACACAGGATCCCGAGCTCACTCGGCGTATTGATCCGGTGTGGGGCGCCGAGCGCATTGCCAACCTGATCAAGGCGTGGAGCGCGGAACTGGAAGAGATGTTGGGCGCGATGGGGGTGAATGCGGTCGAATCGTTGCGCGGCAGTCGCGAACGGTTGCGCGGATTCGGGCTCGATAACGAAACGATGAAGATGCTGGGCGTCAAGTCCGCCGGGGAAGGCGCCTAATCGCCGCAGTGTGGCAGGGTTACTTGAGTGAGGAGTAGACATGGCTGAACAGTCCAATCCCGGCGCGGGCGAGGTGATCGATGCCGCGCAGTTGCACTACCGGGAGCTGAATCGCCTGGTGCGGGCGCAGGTTGCCGCCGGCGCAACCCACCTGGTATTGCGCAACGTGCGCGGTCAGCGTTTTATCGCCGACGGCCTGCAGGCGAAAGCGTTGACCATCGAAATTCACGGCGTGCCGGGTGGAGACCTGGCGGCATTCATGGATGGCCCCACGGTGGTGGTGTACGGCAATGGGCAGGACGCCATCGGCAATACCATGAACGACGGCCGCGTGATCGTGCATGGCCACGCCGGCGATGCGCTGGGGTATGGCATGCGCGGGGGCAGCCTGCTCGTGCGCGGCCAGGCCGGGTATCGCGTGGGCATACACATGAAGGAATTCAAAAATCAAATGCCCACCGTGGTCATCGGCGGGTGCGTGGGTGATTTCTTCGGCGAATATATGGCGGGCGGCATGCTGGTGGCGTTAGGCCTCGATCGCGCGCCTGGCCAGCCGCTGGTCGGCGATTACCTGGCTACCGGTATCCATGGCGGCGAAATATACCTGCGCGCGACGCCCGACGAGTTGCCCAAGGCCTCCTACCTGTCGACGCAGGTCGTGGGTGAGGCGGAGATGACGAAACTGACCCCGGCGCTGCAGCAGTTCGCGATGGCCTTCGATTTTGATCTCGAAGTCCTGTGCACGGGACCGTTTACGCGGCTGACGCCCATTTCGCACCGTCCGTTCGCGGCGAAATACGCGCCGGCATAAGGCGCGTGCATCGCATGACTTGATCGAATCCCCTCCCCATCGCGGGGAGGGGATTCGCACATCTGCTTAGATCAAGAAAGGTTAACGTTCGAAGTCTGCTGTTGATGGAATAATAGGAGTAATATCATAGCCAGGCTTGCTGTACTTCCTCTCCTGCTGCCTAGACGGCAAGCCGCTGGAAATCGGTAGTAACGATGGTGTATCGATTCCGCTGGCAGACAGCGCTGGTCACGACAATTATCCTGGGGTGCGCATTGGCACTGGGATTACACCTGGTGCCGGAACGGTGGTTGCATAACCCCATCATAGCCGGAGTGAACGTGCTGGCCTCGATCATCGCCCTGGCCTGGATTCTGGCCAGCCTGCGGGCGATTCCATCGCACCGCGACCGCCAATCATGGCTCTTCATCGCCTTGAGCGTATCGAGCTATCTGCTCTGCGATATTCTCCGCGCCGTCATCCTGCTCGTGCGCGAACTCTCCGCCGTCCCCGATTGGTGCAATCTGATCTACCTGGGCAGCTTCGTCTTCCTGTGGATCGGTTTGCTGTGCCGCTCCGGACGCATCCCGCACGATCTGTTGAGCCGGTTGGCAATGGTCATGGACATCCTGATTGTGTTGAGCGCGGCAATCTCCATCACGCTGCAGCTCGCTGTTCCGATTGCCCTCGGAATCGCGGAGACGTCGCCGGTGTTGATATGGCAAGGGATGGCCTATCCGTTGCTGGCGCTGGTGACGCTGATTTGTATCAACCTGATGCTGTTGAAAGGTATGCCGCGGTTGCTGCGCGGGCCGCGCGCGTTGCTGGTTATTGCCATCGGTATGGTGATGGTGGGCGGCACCTGGGTCGCTTATCTGCAACTGATCGGCATCGCCAACCCGCCGGATATGGTGAATTCGCTGTGGCCTATCGGCATGATGCTCTATGGCGTGGCGGCGCGCTGGGAAGCAGCGCTGTATCGCGGGGTGCACGGCGATATTGTCGACACCGATGTGTTCCCTTCCATGCTCAGTATGCTGGTGCCCATCGCGCTGGTACTGGCGGCGATGGTGCTGGCGGTGCGTATTCTCCCGTTCGAGCCGGAGCGACTGGGGCTGATTCTGACCAGTTTGACGATATTGATCGTGCTGACGCTGATCCGGCAACTCATTATTTTCGAGAGCAACCGCAAACTGTATCATACCCTGCAGGGACTCTATCGCGAAGTAGCACGGCATGCCGCCACCGATCCGTTGACCGGGTTGGCGAATCACGGCCACTTCATGGACTGTCTGGATACGGAAGTACAGCGCGCGCTTCGTTATGGGCGCTCGATGGCGATCATTTTCTCTGACCTGGATTACTTTAAGCAGATTAACGATTCCTACGGTCACCACGTCGGCGACCACGCATTGCGGCTGGTGGCTGCCTGTTTATGTCACGAGGTGCGCGATGCCGATCTCGTCGCGCGTTATGGCGGCGAGGAATTCATCATCCTGCTGCCGGAAACCACCCTCGCCCAGGCGACCGCGCTGGCGGAACGATTGCGCCAGGCTGTCAGTGAGATCGATCTCCACCTGCCGCTCGGTGAGGTGCGCACGCTGACCATGAGTTGCGGCATCGCCGCGCTGCCAGAGAATGCGAACACCGCCGGCGACCTGCTCACCACCGCCGACCACGCCATGTATTGCGCCAAGCAGGCAGGCCGCAATCAGGTGATCGCCGCTCCCTGCTTGCTCGAACAGCACCTGCAATCCGTCGTATCGTGAATGGCTGCTCCCGCATCGCTGCCAGCCTGCGCATTACCTTGCGAAGGCAACGTCTATCGCCGATGGGTATGAGAAGCCGTGTTCGCTCTTTCCCAATACCTGGAGTGCCGTGGTTTCTTCCCGCGATCCCCCTTCCCCTCACGACTCGTTCCGGGTAGAATGACGGCTATTGTGTCACGACGCCTGCTTATCTTCATTATTCCGGTTATCGTCACGCTGGTGTTCGGCGCGTGGGGCGGGATTATCGGACCGCTGTTGCCGACGATGGCGCGAGAATTCGGGGGCAGCGTACCGGTTTACGGCGCGCTGATCCTGCTCAACTTCGGCGGGGCATTCCTCGCGGTGTTGCTGAGCGGCGTACTGGCCGATCATTTTGGCAAGAAACGCGTCTTCCTCGTTGCGCTGACCGGGTTTGGCGCGGCCTGCGCGCTGATCGCCGGAGCGCGTTCCATTACCGACGTCGCCGCGGGCAGTCTGCTGGGCGGTGCCATGGGTGGGGCGCTGGAGGGCTTGTGCGGGGCGTTGATCGCCGACCAGGACCCGGACCACCGCGACCGCAACATGAATCTGTTGCAGATCGGCTACAGTGTCGGCGCGGTGCTGGGGTTGTTGCTCACCGGGTGGCTGCCCGGCGCGGACACCGCCTGGCGCGGCATCTACCTGCTCTTCGCCCTCACTATCGGCGGCTGCTGCGTGGCGGGTTTCTTCATGCGGGTGCGCCCCGCGCCGCCCGGCGAGCCAATCTCATGGCCTGTTATCCGCCAGGTTGCCGGCAGCGGGCCTTTGTTACTGCTGCTCGTCGCCATCGCGCTGTATGTCGGCTCGGAGATGAGCCTGGCGCAATGGATCAGCCCGCTGTTGGAAAAGAAGCTCGGTTACTCGTTTTCCGTCGCCGTGCTCGCGCCGGCGCTGTTCTGGCTGGCGACGGGCGTGGGGCGCGGCATTACCGGGTTGGCGTGCCGTCACCTGTCTGCACTGCGGTTGTTGGGTTGGCTGCTGGTGGGCGGATTGGCCTCGTACGTGGTGTTATTGCTGCCCGTCGGCCCCTGGCGGTATTGGGTGGGATCGGGTCTGGCGGGCTTGACTTTCAGCGGCGTGTGGCCGTTGATCGTCAGTCTGGGCAGCGCGCGTCATCCCGCTCATTCCGGCACTGTGGTGGCCATGCTGGTCGCCGCGGGCAGCGTCGGCGGACTCGTGTTTCCCTGGCTCATCGGCCTGCTGCTCTGGCTGCCGCATCCGTACGCCGTCCGCTGGGCGCTGCTGGCTATGCTGGGGCTGTTCGCCGCGCTGGCGGTAGCGATTGACCGCTACGCGCGGCGCCTGCGCGAGGTCGCCGTCCCGGCGTAGCCGGTCGTCTTCAACCCTCCACGCCTTCCATTTTTTCTTGCCATCACTCCTATCATATGCTATACTATGCGTGATCCAGGAATGACGTGGTACAACGAGTGGGGTTTCCCCACTCGTTGTCTCTTAAAGGAGAGGTAGCATGCAAATCGATTTCGTACAGGCATTGCGAGAGATCGAAAAAGAGAAAGACATCCCGTTCGAGGTGCTGGAACGCATCATCGAGGATGCCTTGCTATCCGCCTATCGCAAGCACTTCGGCTCTGCCGGCGAAATACATGTCGATATCGATTGGGACGAGTCCCGTGCTGCCGTCTACGCGCGCAAAGAAGTGGTGGAGGTCGTCGAGAATAAGCACATCCAGATGAGTATCGACGAAGCACGCAGATTGGATGAAGAGATTCGGGTGGGCGATATCCTCGATATCGAGGTGACGCCGGAAGACTTCGGCCGCATCGCCGCCCAGACAGCCAAGCAGGTGGTGGTGCAGCGTATCCGCGAGGCGGAGCGCGACATTTTATTCGACGAATTCAACCAGCGCTCCGGCGAGATCGTGACCGGCATCGTCGCGCGGCGCGACGGGCGCACCGTGTATATTAATATGGGCAAGATCGAGGCAGTGCTGCCGGTCTCCGAGCAGATGCCGACCGACCATTACCGCATCGGCGAGCGCGTAAAACTGTTCATCGTCGAGGTGAAGAAGACGACAAAGACGCCGCACGTGCTGGTCTCGCGGTCGCACCCGGGCTTGCTGCGCAAGCTGTTTGAGCTGGAAGTGCCGGAGATTGCCGAAGGCGTCGTCGAGATCAAGTCGGTGGCGCGCGAGGCCGGCCATCGCTCGAAGGTGGCGGTCGCCAGCCGCCAGGACAACGTCGATCCCGTCGGCGCGTGCGTGGGTCATCGCGGCAGTCGCGTGCAGGCGGTGGTCGATGAACTGCATGGCGAAAAGATCGACATCGTGCGCTGGAGCGACGAGTCCAGCCGGTACCTGGCCAGCGCCCTTTCGCCGGCGCGCATCAGCGAAGTCCGGTTGGAGGAAGAGAGCCGCAGCGCCACCGTTATCGTGCCCGACAGTCAGCAATCACTGGCCATCGGCAAAGAAGGACAGAACGTGCGGTTGGCCGCGCGACTGACCGGTTGGCGTATCGATATCCGCAGCGAATCGCAGATGCGGGAGATCGATGCCATCGAACAGCCGGAATTTGAAGAATAATCGGCGCGGAATTGCCCCCGTGATGGATTGAAGCGCCGGTGAATTCGTGGTAGACTATTTTGCTATGAGCACAGACAGCCCCGTGCGGTGCTGTGTCGTGTGTCGCACACGCCGTCCGCAGCGTGCATTATTGCGGATCGTGCGGACACCGACCGGCGTCATCTGCCTCGATCGTGGTCCACATCGCGGTGCAGGACGAGGGGCGTATGTGTGCCCCTCGGCAGTATGTGTGAGTAAAGCGCGCAAGGCCATACCGCGCGCGCTGGGCGGAACGCTTCCCGACGAGGTGGACCGCGCGCTGCGAGAAGCAGCCGCCGAAGCCAGTACTGCGTCGGGAACCGCGGAGGATGGATCCCCGCGGCGTTGAGACGGTGATTATCAATCGGAGGTACGTTTTTTTGCCGAAAGTGCATTTCTTTAAACTCGCGCAAGAACTGGGTGAACGCCCGGTCGAGCTTCAAAAAAAGCTCGCCGCCGGGGGGATCACGGTTCAGAGCACCTCATCTATGCTGGACGAGGGAATCGCTAATGAGATTCGCGAGTTTCTGCGCAAGCATGTCGCTGCGCAACCGCAAGTCGAGGCAGAAACCGCTCCGGCTCCCGCCCCGGCATCCACTCTCACCCCTGCTCCCGCTCCCGTCGCTGCCCCAGCGTCCGCACCCGCACCCGCTGAAGCACCCGCACCCGTTGAGGAAGTTGCTCCCGCGCCGGCACCCGTGCCCATGGATCAGCGTCCCGTCACCCGTGTCATCAAGCGCGCGCCATCGACGGACGGCCACCCCGGTCAGATTACCTCGGTGCGTCCGGGCGAAGCAGCCGCGCGCCCCAGCGGTCCGGAGGGGCAGAAACCGCGCAAGGTGCGCTCGTTGCTGATTACCCCGGAAACCGATGGCGGCCTGAGCCCGGAAGCCGAATTCGGCATTGTGAAGGCGGCCGGCATCGTGCCGCTACCGGCGCCGCGACCCGAACGTCCTCCGCGACGTGAAGGCGAGATGCGCCCGCCGCAACCGGCAGGCGAACAGCGTCCCGGCCAACCCGCCGACCGCTTTGCTCGGCCCGACACCCGTGGCCGCGGTCCGCAAGCGCCGGCACCGGTCGCGCCGACCGTCGAAGCGGGCAAAGGTACTGCCAAAGGTCCGGTGCGTGGTCCGGCGGATGCCAAAAAGAAACAGAAACGCACGGTATTCGGCGAGCAGGATCGCGACAAAGCCCGCCAGCAAAGCCGCACCGACTTTACTTCGACGACGTTGCGCTCACGGCGCAAGCGGCGCGGTGATGGCACGAAACATGCCGTGGAAGCCAATGTCATTGAAGAGCCGATTGTCATCAACGGTCCGGTGACGGTGCGCGACCTGGCCGACCGCGTCTACGTGACGCCGGCGCAGGTCATCTCGCATCTCATCGGCATGGGCGTGCTGGCCACGGTCAACCAGATGATCGAGCCGGAACAGGCTATCTCCGTGCTGGAGAAGCTGGGCTTCGAGGCACTGTATGAGGCGGAAGTCATCGAACACGCCTCCTGGCGCCTGGTAGCCGGCAATTCCAGCGTGGAGACGAAAGGCGAGTTGCGCCCACCGGTGGTGACGATTCTCGGACACGTGGACCACGGCAAAACTACGCTGCTCGACTCCATTCGCAATACCAACGTGACCGCACGCGAGTTCGGCGGCATCACCCAGCATATCGGCGCATATCAGGTGATGATCGGCGAGAAGAAAATTTCCTTCCTCGACACGCCGGGCCACGCGGCCTTCACCGCGATGCGCGCGCGCGGCGCCAACCTGACCGACATCGCCGTGCTGGTGGTCGCCGCGGACGACGGCGTGCAGCCGCAGACGATTGAAGCCATCGACCACGCGAAGGCGGCCAAGGTGCCGATTATCGTAGCGGTGAACAAGATCGACCTGCCCGACGCCCAGCCGGAGGTGGTGAAGCAACAGCTCACCAGTTATGGGCTGGTCTCGGAAGAATGGGGCGGCGACACGATCATGGCTCCTGTTTCCGCGAAGAAAGGCGAAGGCATCGCGCAACTGCTGGAGATGATCCTGCTGGTAGCCGAGATGCAGGAGCTGCGCGCAGAAGCCGACAAACCCGCACAAGGCGCGGTGGTCGAGTCCAAGCTGGATAAACAGCGCGGTCCCATCGCCACCATGCTGGTGCGCGAAGGCACCTTGCGTGTGGGTGACGCGCTGGTGGTGGGCATGGTCTCCGGACGCGTGCGCGCCATGGCGGACGACAAAGGCAACCAGATCAAGGAAGCCGGGCCGTCTATGCCGGTGGAGATCACCGGATTGTCAGAAGTACCAGTCGCAGGTGACCTGTTCGAGGTGATTGCTGACGAGCGCGAGGCCCGCGATATCGCCGAACAACGGCGCGTGAAGGCCCGCGAGGAACGCCTGACGACGCATGTCAGCCTGCAGAACCTGAGCAGCATGGTTGCCTCCGGCAAGGTGCAGGACCTGAACATCATCGTGAAAACCGACGTGGCCGGCTCCATCGAGGCGATTTCGCAGGCACTCGGCCAGGTGGAACATGAAGAGATCCGCGTCAATATTATCCACGGCGGCGTGGGTGACGTGACGGAATCCGACGTGCTGCTGGCCTCGGCCTCGGACGCGATCATTATCGGCTTCCACGTGAAGATCGAGCAGCAAGCGCGGATGATCGCCGAAGAGTCGGGCATCGACGTGCGCGTCTACCAGATCATTTACGACCTGGTGGACGATGTCACCAAGGCCATGGTGGGGATGCTGACGCCCATTCTGGAAGAAGTGGTCCTCGGCCATGCCGAAGTGCGCGCGGTGTTTAAGATCACCCGCGTCGGCACCATCGCCGGCTCGTACGTCACCGACGGTCTGATCCGCCGCGGCGTCAAAGCTCGCATCAAACGCGCGGGCGAGGTGGTTCATACCGGCACGATCGATTCCTTGAAACACCTGAAGGACGACGTGCGCGAGATGGCGACGAACTACGAATGCGGCATCGGCATGGATTCCTACAACGCCTGGGAGGAAGGCGACATCGTCGAAGCCTTCCAGATCAGGGAACTGCGCCGCGAAACGCTATAACACGCAAATCGCAACAGCCCGGTCCGGTGACGGACCGGGCTTTTTTTCGGTTGTGATGGCCTTCGCCTCTTGTCCGCTCATGCAGTTCCGGCCCTCCAGCAGCAAAGTCATCCACTGGTGGGTATGCGGATGACTCAGCCACCGGGACTGATGCGATGTCACGGAGTCTATACTCACGATACACGACACCGTTGCACAAATACCCTTCGGCGGCGCATAGCGATGAAGGCCGGCGGGTATGCGCAGAGCATGGAGTTCAATCGGCTGCATCGTTGGGATGTATCGCTGGAGGAAGCCGCACGACTACAGCGGGAACTGCGCGCGCAATTGGTGCTGCACCCGCCGTCCGGCTTTGCGCCACAACGCGCGGCGGGGGCTGATGTTTCCACCGCGAAGGATTCGCCCCTTTCGTTTGCCGGTTTCGTGGTGGTAGACCTGGCGGAGATGCGTCCGGTGGCGGAGGCGACGGCGGTGGCGGAAACGCCTTTCCCCTACGTGCCCGGCTTCCTGAGTTTCCGCGAAATTCCGGTGCTGGCCGACGCATGGATGCAGCTTGCCGTGCGTCCCGACGTGCTTGTTCTCGATGGGCACGGCACGGCTCATCCGCGCCGCATGGGCATCGCCTGCCACGCCGGGCTGGTGTTCGGCGTACCCACGCTGGGCTGCGCCAAGTCGATCCTGGTCGGCACGCATGCGCCGCTCGACGCTGAACGCGGCGCGACGGCCCCGCTCGTGCATCGCGGCGAGGTGGTCGGCATGGCTGTCCGCACCCGCACCGGCGTCTCACCCGTCTACGTCTCTCCCGGCCACCTGATGGATGTACCCACCGCGGTAGCACTGGTCCTTCGTCTCACGCCTGGCGGCAGATACCGCCTGCCCGAAACCACCCGCCGCGCCCACCTGCTGGTCAATGCACTGCGTCGCGCGGTATATCCGTGACCGTCATGCCGAAACGGCGCAGCAGGCGAATACACATGCGCGCCGGCGTCTCTACACGTTGCTTTCCCGCGGTGTTGCGACCGGCAGGCGGGGGGTAACCGCGCGGTTGCAGAGAAGCGCGCCGCTGATGATGAGTGCGCAAGCCAGCCAGAGCGACCAGCCAAGCGTGACACCCGTGAGAAACAGGCAGGTCATGATCGTCGCGAGCAACGGGGTGAGGTTGGAGAGGCTGGCAAGCAAAATATGACGGCCTTTGCGCATGGCGATATCCCAGAAAAGATAGGCGGTGAGCGTGGGACCGAACGCGACATACAGCAAGGTGCCTACCGCCGTCTGTGTCCACTGGGGTTGCTCGTGCCGCAACAGACTGGTGACACCGAGCACCAATCCCGATACCGTAATAAACAACGGCATGGCGGAGATGTCCGAGTCGGCGGCCCAGCGTCGGGTCAGGTTCGAATAGAGTGCCCAGGCAATGGCGGCGATCAACACGGACAGGTACAGCGGCCAGGCGGCGTGCAGCTTTGCCGTCAGCATCTGCCAGGAGAGTGTTTCCGTGTAAAGCGTGGCGACGAGTACGCCGGCGAAGCCGAGTACAATACCGGGCACGAGCCAGCCGGATGCCCGCTGGCGGAGAATCGGGAGCGAAAATGCCAGCATGAGGCCGGGCCAGAGGTAGTTAATGAGCATGACTTCGACGACTTGCTGATGGGTGGGTGAGAAGCCGACCGCAATATACAACCCGGTCATATACGTCGCGATCAGCAGCGTGCCGCCGATCAGGTACGGCCGGGGCAACGCGCACACCGCGCGGAACTTGCGCCGCACCACCAGCAGATGCAGCAAGCCGGCCCCACCGCCCAGCAGCATCGACGTCGACGCCGACGTGAACACGCCCACCTGTTCTGCCAGGATGCGTGAGGTGGCGAAGGTGGTACTCCACAGCAGCAGTGAAATGATACCAAGGAGCGTGCTGAGATATTTCCGGCGATGATCGGTGGTCACGGATGATGCCTTTTGCGGTGGCGTTGCTGGGGATTGTAACTGATTTACCCCGAGAGGGGAAGGCACGGCGGATTCGCGTCCCATGATCTGCATTTCACTCGGTATATTGAATGCCGGGCATATTGTCAGGCAAGTCTTTCGCTTGCTATTCTCATGTCATGACACATCCCGCTTTATTGTCGTTCCGCAGTTGCCGCATCACCTCACACAACGGGAAATCAACGCCAGCCAGTGCAGATGGCCTGGCACGTGGCCATGCCTTGTGCACGCCGGGATTTCGATTCAGCCCACCGTATGCAAAATCGAGTGCGTATAGCGATGCGAGCCACAACCACCGCACCTGATGGCACGATCATCGATTAGATGTAAAAAAATAATTCAACGAATGGTATTGGAAAGCGAAATAAGGCAAATGGTATGATATACTAAGAATGTTAGCGCTCACTCTCCAGGATGTTTTGACCACCTGCACGTACCACCATCCACGGTCAGACATTCGCATCTCATGTGGAAAAGGAGGCCATCGTATGCCACACAGAGTCTTTCCCTTGCTTGTTGTCTCCCTGTTCGCAGTGCTGCTGGTGATAGCAGGCTGCGGCGGGGGCGGTTCCACCAAGCGTGCCGCCCTGGCACCACTGACCGACATTTCCGGCAACGCCGTTGCCACGGATGACGACGGTGCTCCGCTCTTTGATTTGCAGGATGCAATGGATCCCACCAAACCGTCCACCGCGACGGTGATTGCACAGTTGACTAATCTTACGCCCGGACAGCGCGTGGAGGCGATGTTGTTCAAAGATGACGCGCCGCTCTACGAGCATCCCATTCAGCTCACTGCCGGAACGGACGGTACCGTACCGCTGGCGATGTTCTACGATATCGGAGTCAATCCCCTCGACGGCTCCGTTGATCCGAATGCCGCCGGCAGCTATTTACTGCAGGTGACCAGCAATGGAAAGGTTCTCATCTCGCAGGCATTCACCGTGGGGGTGGACACGAAAGCGTCGCGCTCGCGAGCAATCACTCCGACCATCGACATCATGCGCGATGCCCATTATCACTTTGCGGGCGGCTCGATTCGCGATGGCTCCTCGGTGTATGTCTGGGGACGCAATATGACCAGCGGCGACAAATACGCGCTCTATGTCGTGCCGGATCAGATCACCTGGTCCGCGGGCGATGCGCTCAATGACGTGACCGGCGCCGTTGAAGTGGCGACCGTCGTCAATGGCAGCATCGCCTTGACCGATAATCCCGCGGCCAGGGTCTGGGATGCCGCCACGCCGACGGGCGAAGTGCGGAATTTCGACGTAATCGCGAAGAAGCTGCCGGCCGGCGTCAGCACGCCCCCCGATAATCCCACCTTTGCCGACGGTGACATTGCGAATGCCACCCTCATTCCGGGATTCACCGTACAGCATGATGCCGGTATCGGCGGTGAGCGCGCGTTCCGCGTGGCCTGCACCGAGAAAGGCGTCTTCAAGAGCGTCTTTAACAAAGGCGAAAACGTGTCGGTCTGGGTGAATCCTCCCGGCCGCATTACCGAGACATTCTGGAAGATGGTGGGAAAATTCATCGTCATCCACAAAGCTGCCTGGGTAAACGGCGACGTGCTCATCGATGCCTCAGGCCGTCCGGAATGGGATATTGTGCGCCTGGCCTGCTCGAACGAGTTCTGCCATACCCTGTGGTACAGCGCGAAAGCGGGTATTTACGACGTCATCGTGGATGTAGACGGCGACGGAAACTACACACTGGGCGTCGACCTTGTTGATCAGGGCCCCGACGGCACCGGCGGCGTGAAAGTGATTGCGCCAGAAAACGCCGTGATGACGGTCGGCGCCGATAAATCGGTGGTGACGAAGAATGAGCCGGTCACCCTTACCGCACAGGTGCAGAAAACCGATGACGAAGGCGCGCCCACGCCGGTCGCCGGCGTCACGGTGACATTTACGATCCTCAACGGGAGCGGGACGCTGAGCAGCGCCACCGCGACGACCGATGCCAACGGTAATGCGGTGGTGCAGGTCACGCCAACCGCGCGCGGCGCAGAACTGCAAATAGATGCCGCCGCCCAGGTGGTGTTGACATCCAAGACAGTGAAGGTCAATGGGCAATGCTACATTGCCACCAGGGCCGCCGGTGATCTTGGGATCACCATTCGCTAACGTCCGCTGAAAGGAGCATGACATGACTAGAACCCTTCGGATACTCCAGGCGTGGGCGTTGCTGATCGCCACCGGCCTGGCGCTGCTTTCGCTGATAGGGTGTTCATCCAACAACGGCAGCAATGCCTTCAGCGGCAGCACGTCGGGCCAGGGCAGGCTACTGCTCACGATACAATGGCCCCAACAAACCCGTGTGATTCCCGCGGCAACCACGCACATTAAAGTGACGATCATCGGGGTCGGGCTGGAAGAGGCGCGGGTAGTCGATATTCCGCGACCCACCGGCACATCCTCCGTCACCACCAATGCGCTTGATCTGCCGATCGGGAGCAAATCGATCAACGCCGAAGCGCTGAACGACAGCGATGCCGTGCTGGCGAACGGCACGACCACCGTGACCATCGTGAATGATCGCATGGTCAATGCGACAATCACGCTGGCAGCGGTGCAAGGTGATGTCGAGAGCGAGATCGCCCTGGCGGTTCAGGATATGCTGGCGGCCAATGCTGCCGTGGATGCCAAGAACCTGACGCTGGCCAACACCAAAATCGATAGTGCGCTCGGACACCTGAATCTGGCGCTCTCCGCCGCGACGGCCGGCTCGACCGGCGCACAGAAAGCCCATTTCTACTGGGCGCTGGCCCGGTTGGCGAAGATGGGCATCCAGGAAGCCATCACGCTGCAACCACTGGTGAATACCGGCACTGCGGCGGCCATGACGGGACCCGGACGCTGGCTGGCGAATGATCCCGTATCAATGCTGCTGCTGGCCGCGAAAGCCTCCAGCCTGTCCGGTTCTCTCGATCTGTTACAATCCGATGCGTTCCTGGATACGACTCTGCCCACCCGCCGTTTTACCATGACGACGGCGCGAACGCGGGTGATGACCGACAGCCAGATTTACCAACTGGCCGTCACGGAAATAACCAATACCATTCTGCCGGCGTTAACGGCGGTTCAGACGCACTGGGACGCTTTGAAACAGACGGACCTGGCATTGACGCTGCAGAATCCGCTGGCGCCCGCTGATCCGAGCGCCTTCGTGGTTATTGACTATGGCGACATCTGCCTGTTGAGTGCCTTGAACCAGTTGCTAAGCGGCGCGTTGAATCAGGCGCTGGCCTACAACTTGAATCCCGGCACCTTCGACATCCATATCGATATAACGTTGCGCGATGCCAACAGCGACGGCGTGGTCACCCCGGCGGAATACCTGCCGCCAGCGCCTTTCGGCGCCTTGAAGTCGGGCGGAGCCGCGCTGTTAACGAGCAGCCTGCAAAGCTACCGGGACTGCCTGGCGGACTTGAAGACGGGATGCAGTTATCACCTGCAGCCCGCGACCGGCGGACAGCCCCAGCAACTGGCAAAACCGGGCGAACTGCTGGCCGGCGCCAACCCGCAAGAGCTGGCGATCGTGCGTGACGGTGCCATCGTGCTGGCGACGGCCTTTAACGGCCCAGCCACCCTCAGCCCGTGGATTTCGACGCTGTCCCAGGACGTGCGGATCAACCTGCCGGCGCTCTTCACCTCGCCGGTGGCGAATCTCCGGACAATCGCGCCCGATTACACATTGATTCAGGGGTGGGCGGACGCCGATCTCACGACCATCGACGATCTGACGTTCGGCGGGTTGTTCCCGAATAGCTTGCCGACGGAAGTCCTCTACCAGAGTTGGGATCCGAATCGCCTCTTCGGCGATTTGACGGTCACCGTGGACTGAACACCCGGAAGAAAGGAGAACTGTGATGACACGATTGACTGACTCAGCCCGGGTGATTCTGGCGATGATCACCTGCGGGCTGTTGTTGAGCATCCTGGCTGGTTGCTCGTCGAACGCGCTCAGCGGTAAACACGTCTCGGACGCCAAAGTGCCGCCGGCGCCTACGCAATTCGGCCAACTGACCTTTGCGGTGCAATGGCCGGCGGAGTCGCGCGCCATTCCGGCCGCGACCACCTCGCTGTTCGTGCGCGTCAGCGGCACCGGTATCTACGGTGATCCGATGAATCCGCAGAACGACGGCCGGATGACGATGACCATCACCCGTCCGGCGAACAGCGGTACGCTCGCCAATGTGCCGATCGGTTATAAACTGATCACCATCTATGCGCTTGACAGCGCGGGAACCATGCTTGCGTACGGGCAGAGCAGCGCAACGATCGAGCCAGAGCAAACCGCAAGCGCGCACGTGACGCTGACCGCCACGACCGCGGCGGACCAGCAGATTGCCGACGCGTCCGCGCTGCTGGCATCGAGCAATCCCACCAGCTTCGCGGAGACCAAGCAGATCGCGACGGACATCGTGGCGCTGGCCAATCAGGCTATTACACTGGGCAACAGCCCGCGCGCGACGACACAGGCGCATGTCCTGCTGGCACTCGCTTCACTGACCACGGCGGCTTGCGACCTGGCAATCAAGTGGGAACTGCCCTTCGACAGCGGTGGGGCAGGCGCAGTCGTAACCCCGCCGGTCATGGCGGTCGATCCCTGGGTCGCTCCCGACCCGGTGCCCGCGGTGCGGATGATGGCGCGCCTCTCGACTCCCGGTACGGCGCTCACCGCGCTCAGCGTAGATGGGTTCACCGCACCGATGACCACCCTGACCCGCAAGCCCGTCTCCTTGCAGACGCGCAGCCGCCAGGGTACCGTCGGTTTGCCGGTCGATCCGGTCGCCGTGCAGCAGGACCTGGCCGATATTATGCTGCCGGCGTTGACGGCGGCACAGACCCATCTCGACGACGTGAGCCTTACCGAGCCGTTGGAAATCCCCTCGCCCGGCGACGGCAACGCGATTGTGCTGGACCAGGGTGACGTGAAGATCGTGCAGGCGGAACTGGCGTTGATGCGCGGCCTCTTCCATCAGTTGCTGGCGTATGATCTTACCCTGCCGGCGGATTTTACCATCTCGCAGATGCCGCTGGAGTATGATGCCAACACCGATGGCCGCATCACGCCGGCGGAATATATGCCGGCTGCACCCTTCGGGACGTTGCGCGCGACGGGCGCCGCGAACATGGCAGCAGCGTTGGTGGACTATCGGACCGCGCTGGATGACATCATCGCGGCAAGCGATTATCACCTGCAGCGACCCTGGCAACTGTACGAGGTCGGTGAACTGTTCCGGGCGCATCCCAATTATGACTACTATACCGGCTACAGTGTCGGCGAGTCGACGTATATAGTCTCCAAGGTGCGGGACGCCTGCAAGCTGATGCGTCCTGCCCTGGATGGCGCCTACACCCTGAGCCCATCGTATACCGGGCTTGGGTCGGACGTGACGATCAATATCCCGTCGTTGTTCACCAGTCCGATCCAGGACATCCGCGCCATCCTGCCGACCTTCACCATACTCGGCCCCGATACGATTGTGCTCAAACAAGGCGCCTTCCCCGATCCGACCTTCGGCGGGTTGGTGCCCGGCGGCATACCGGACAGCTTGCTCTACCCCCGGGGCGATATGAACGTCTGGATCTATTAACGGAGGAGGTGATCCCATGCAACACTTGAGTCTCAAACACTGGGTGGCCGGCGCCGGTATACTGCTGGCCTTGCTCATCACGGGTTGCGGTGGGGGAGATTCATCATCCTCCCTCACCACCCCGGGCAACACGGAAACGCTCACCCGCGGCAACCTGACTCTGAATATCGCCTGGTCCGCGCCGCCGACCAAGGCCTCGCGGTTCATCCCCGCGGATACAACATCCATCCGGGTGGACGTCATGGATGGCGAGGGCACGGCAAGCACGCAAACCGTTGCGCGACCCGCGGATACTTTCAATACCCGGGTGACGTTCACCAATGTGGCCGGCGGCGATATTCGTCTCAGTGCGGTCGCCTTCAATGCCGATAGTCTCCCTGTGGCTTGGGGAACAGGGTGGACGTATCAGCACGGAACCAATTACGAAGGAAACGTGTATCTGGAACCGTCACTGGGGTGGTGGTATCCATTCGACACGCTGAATCCTTATCTCGTCACCGGTCAACTGGTTTGGAAGCACGGCACGGCCACATTGCCGGTACCGGGATGTAATATGTTTACGGCTAATATCAAAGATCCGGCGGGAACTGAACTCTGGTCTTCACCCTTACAAGGCCTAACCGCGCAGGTATTCATCTGCGCCGGCGGGAAGTTCTACGCCTACTTCGACTCTGGCGAGTTGGGTAGCCTGACCCAGGTGCAGTTGCCTATCGTGCCGGATAGTGCTCACATGGGCGGCAATCCACCGAACTTCGATGTGAAATACCAGATGGTAACCCTCGGCGAACGACTCGTCATGCAGGACCTGGGCTCAATCGAGCTAATTCCCGCGGCGGAGGCTGCAGTGATCGTGCAGTAGCGTAAAGGACGTTCGGGCGCTCGCCGCGTCTCCGATGGCAACATTACGGCGGAATGAGCGCCCGAACTGCAACTCATACGGAGGAACCAGCATGAATCGATCTCTCGTCTTCATTGGATTTACACTGGTTGCGTTGCTCCTGGTCGGCTGCGGCGGGGGTGATCAGAAAAGCTTCACCGGCGGCGCGCGCTCCGGCGGCGCGACCTTCACCATCAAATGGCCGCAGACCTCGCGGCTCATCCCCCAGGCCACCCAATCCATCGCTATCCGGGTGATGAAGGAGGGGCAGGATACCCCGGTCGCTGAACGCTATGCCAATCGTCCCGCGGAGGGCGGGACATCCACGGTGACCTTCGACCGGCTGCCGGTCGGCACGTTCACCGCCATTGCCACCGCCTTTCCGCAATGGAACGCTGGCGGCACTGCGCTGGCGACCGGTTCAGCGCCGCTGGTGACGCAATCAGGCAAAGTCACCGTTGTCACCCTCACCATGGCCAGCCGCGTCGATCACCTGACGCTGCTGCCGGCGTCCCCCGGCGTCGCGATCGGACACACGCGCCAACTGAGTGTCTTCGCGCAGGATGTCGACGGGTATTACCTGCTGCTCAGCCCGTCGAAATTGACATGGGAATCACTCGACACCGCGAAAGCCACCGTCGATGGCAACGGCCTGGTCACCGGAGTGGCCCTCGGCACCGCCACCGTGCGCGTGACCGATACCGAATCCACCAAAACCGCATCGGTTATGGTAACCATTACCGAAGCGGTCGTCGGCCAGGATGTGACGTTGATCACACCAACGAACTGCCAGTGGGTGGCATTCCAGGATGGCGATAGCCCGTGGCAGGTGCTGGGCACCACACCGGGTATTTATACCGAAACTGTGACCGATCCGCAGGGACGGTACGGGATTGCTATGGTAGAAAGCGAGTGTGTAAGAGTTGTTATTGCGACGACGAGCGAGATTACACAGTACAGGCAGCCAATAAGCATCGCAGGATCGTATTCAGTCAATGGTATGCTGCTGAACAATATCGGCTCAACTACATATGCAATAGGTACAAATAGGGCATACCCAGATGGTCCAGGATATTTTTCGCTGATGTGGAATATCATGCCTGGGATATATGATCTATGTGCCGTCAATTGGGGGGTGTCACCGAAAAGGATGTATCTGAATCGCAATCTCATTGTCGATGGTAATCTCCACCATGACATTGATTTCACAGGGATTAGTAGCTTCGATTTGATTGGGAATTACCGAGTTGATGGCCCGATTGAATATTGTTATATAGATTTTTTATCTGCAAATCACACACGAGTCTATTTGGGCAGCTCTGGTAGCACCGGATTAACATACGCAGCATTACCTTCGGATCATATGATCGAAGGTGATCTATATCAAGTCAAAGTCGATGGCTCTTTTTTTAAGAAAGATATCTTCTTCGCCACACCTCATGACATCACCATTGTAGCACCCGAGCCATTTAGTTCACCGACGATGACACTCATGGCAAATGACCATTATCCGCAATCGTCATTTACCTGGAGTATGTATCCAGACGCTGTTGCTTATAGATTCTGCTCCTCTGATTACAGCACACCCTACTGGCAGTCGCTTACGGTAAGCGCGAAAAGGTCATCCGAATTGGGTAATGCTATCATTTTCCCTGATTTCACATCTTTACCTGGTTGGCAAATGAATTGGTGTATAACAACGGTTGATATGTGGGTTGCGGAAGCGCTGGTTTCTAATGCTACACTGCAGGAAGCTTTCACTTCAAAAAGTTACGAATTAGACCAACAAGTTCGTGATAATTGTTTAGCTCCACAAGCTCAAGATGGAATGATAAACACAACCGTTACGAAAAGAGAATATATAACGCCATACCCATTGCCGATGCAGCGGAATACATCAATATCGGAGCTATTATTGCGAAACCATTCGCCGTTCTTCTGATTCCACGATGAGTGATTCAATCGATCTACGCTGCCGGGGGAGGAGTCTCCCCCGGCAGCGGGTGTATGTTATCTGAACCATGATTTCTGGATTGAAGGATTGCCTTGATGGTCAAAGCAGATGTTGTGCGAGAAAAGATCCAAGGAAATCCTGTCATCGAACAAATCACGGTTCAGACAATACAACCCGGATATGGCTTCAAGGAGCATGTTCATGCGTTATGAAGATATCACCCGGCGGATTATTGGCGTGGCGATGCAGGTGCACCGCATTCTGGGTAATGGATTTCAGATGTGATTTAGCAACGTGCAATGGAAATTGAGATGCCGCATCACCATCTGACGTTTGCGCGCGAACATGAGATGCCGATCTATTATCGAGAGCAACTGATTGGCACAACGGGTAGATTTTCTCGTTGAAGGGGTGATTATGGTTGAATTGAAGGCGATTGTGACATTGGAGGACGTGCACCTTGCGCAGGCAATGAATTATCTGGAGGCGTATCAGGTGGAAATCAGCCTTCTTTTCAACTTTGGCGCTAGAAGTTTAGAATACAAACGCGTTCATAACAACAAGCTCCGGTTGTCTGAACCATGAGTTGTGGGATTGAAGGATTGCTTCGATAGTCAAAGCCAACATGGCGCGAGCTACGCATCAAGCAAATCCTGTCATCCCATCGATCACGGTTCAGACAACTTATTTACCGGTCGCTCTACGCTGCCGGGGGAGGAGTCTCCCCCGGCAGCGGCTAATCTGGATACCATGGATACTGCCTTGCCCACTAATCCCCTGCCGTTGTCGAACGGTCTCGTCGTATATCCTCGGATACGCCGTCGACCGTTCTCCTTGGCAGGATCCAAGCGTTCGGCGGCAGCATGGCGGCTGTATTCTCTGGCGCGTCCTATCGAATGTGTTACTGTACTGGTATAATTATCGGTATGACGGATCAGATGTCATCGGGTATACGGAGGGTGCTGATGGGAACGCTGTCTCTGCTCTTTGGCACGTCAGGCCTTTGGGCCCAGTCGCTCTTCGATGTGGCGGGATCAAACGTATTGGGGATACCACTCGGGATTATTCTGGCCGTATGCACATTATTCGGTGTGATGCAGGATAGGCGCCAGTCATGGTTTGGCATGGGGCATACCATCGCGGTGATGGTTTCCGGTGTCTCACTGACCACCTGCATGGTGCTGCTGTTTTTATCACCCGGGGATGCCAAGACGATAGAAATGGATGGCCAAGCCGTCCGCGAGAAGGGCAGTGTTGTATGGAAATGGAATTTGCCTCCCGGCATCACACCTGCTGTCGAGGTGAATACATTCCCCGAAGATGGGAAAGTCTCGGATCTCGCCGTGACCCCCGATGGCATCACGCTGGCGGCACTGCTCTGGTATACCCCAGAACTCCGGACCGAACTCCACCTGTGGGATGTCCCGAGTCAGCGTCTCCGAGCGCGGGTAGTCATCCCCGCATTTATCCGTGACATGACGATCACTCCGGATGGGCACAAAGTCGATCTCCACATTGACGGAGGTCGTCACCTGTTGTATGACCTGGCCACAGGCAATCCTGCCGGCGAGCGCAATAGCGTGTATCCGCGTATCCCCTCGACTGTAAATAGCGTCAGCGAGTCAGCAGATGGCAGACTACTCGCGTTCGCATCGTATCGCATCCTCTTTCCCGGCATCCCATCTGCCGATTGCGCGCTGGGCACCGTTGCATCTTCGTCAGTGGCAATATGGGATCTACAGAAACATTGCCAAGTGACGAAGCTTCATGGTATGCCTGACGCAACCGGCACTCTGGTGTTTTCACTCGATAACCGGTTATTGGCTACCGGCACGGATGATCACATTATCAGGATCTGGGAAATTCCGACTGGGAAATTGCTGCAAATGATCAAAGTCTTCTCAACGATCGACCCCGCCTTTTCACTGGACGCTTCCCTGCTGATCGCCCCCGACGGCCGTGTGTTCGATGTGCGCACCGGGCAGATCGTTTCACTCGTCGAGCGTCAACATAATCCGTACGCCTTCTTCCCTGATGGTCGCCAAGTGGCCTGCACCACAAACATGCAACCGTATCAGATCAAGATCATGCGACTACGATGAGTCGATCTTACCAGTGTCAAGGTAAGCGACTGATGCATGATCCCCAATGCAGAGAGCGATACTTGATGGATGATACGAACTATGCGTAAGCGCGTTCTGATGATTATCAATCCATACGCCGCGGCCGGGAATTCCAAGCGCTACTGGCCAGCGATTACGTCGGCACTGCAGGCCCATGACGTGCATACCGATCAAGTCACCACAACGCATTCAGGCCATACACTGGAGTTGGCTCAAGCAGCCGCCGGTCGCTATGATGTCGTTGCAGCCGTTGGCGGTGATGGCACGGTCTAT
>CAYYJR010000012.1:0-122626 GCA_964472305.1 uncultured bacterium | reverse complement strand
TGGTGCTGTGGCGCGATGGCCGGAAAACCGCCGAGGTGCGGGTGGAGGGACAGACTACCGATGTGCCCGCCCTCATCACCCGCCTGTGTACCGCCATCGTCGAGCAGGCGGGAAAGGTGAAATGATACGAGTGGGAGCACTGTGCTCTCCGGGATGATTCGCCGCAGATGGTGATACGACGCGGACCCGGCGGCGGCGCCGCCGGGTCCGCGATGCGTCGGTGTTATTCCGTGCGTGCCTGCAGGATAGACACCGGGGAGGTGGCCAGCGTGGTGGTGGTGATGGCACCGGGCAGACCGTGGCCCATGGGGATGTCGCCCAGATTGTAGCCACTCTCACCATGCTCGGTCAGGTCCATGCCTTCCACCTCGGCACCTTTCTCCAGACGCAGCCCGACCAGCAGATCCACGACCTTGAGCAGGATAGCGCTGACGATGATGACGAAAGCCATGGTGATGAGCACCGAGATGAGCTGCACCACGAACTGGTGCGGATTGCCGTAGAGCAATCCGTCGGCGCCTGCCGGATTGACGAATTTGGTCGCGAAGATGCCGGTGAGCAAGGCGCCCAGCGTACCGCCCACGCCGTGCACACCGAAGGCGTCCAGCGAGTCGTCGTAACCGAGCTTGAAGCGCAGGTTGACCGCGCCATAGCAGACCGCGCCGGCGAGTAGTCCGATGATGATGGCCGCCCACGGCTCCACGAAGCCCGCGGCGGGGGTGATGGCGACCAGTCCGGCTACCGCGCCCGATGCGGCACCGAGCACGGTGGGCTTGCCGTGCGCCCACCATTCGATGAAGACCCAGCTCAACACCGCGGCAGCGGTGGCGGTATTGGTGGTGACAAAGGCGATGGACGCCAACCCGTTGGCACCCAGCGCGCTGCCGGCGTTGAAGCCGAACCAGCCGAACCACAGCAGCGAGGCGCCGATCACGGTCAGGGTAAGGTTATGCGGCGGCATCGGTTCTTCGGGATATCCGCGACGTTTGCCCAGCAGCAGCGCGGCGACCAGCGCGGTCATGCCGGCGGAGATATGCACCACCAACCCGCCGGCAAAATCGAGCGCGCCCATGCCGCGCAGCCAGCCGCCGACGCCCCACACCCAGTGTGCCAACGGATCGTAGACCAGCGTCGCCCACAGCAGCAGGAAGATGAGGAACGCTTTGAATTTCATGCGTTCCGCCACCGCGCCGAAGATGAGCGCGGGGGTGATGGCGGCGAACATCATTTGGAATGCCATGAACAGAATGTGGGGAATCGTACCCGCATAGGCCGGATTGGGCTCCTGCCCGACGCCGTGCAGACCCAGCCAGGCGATGCCGCCAATGATGCCGTTCACGGTGGGCCCGAAGGCCAGCGTATAACCGAAAAGCACCCATTGCATACTGATGATGGCCAGCGCCATCACACTTTGCATGATGGTGCCGAGCACATTCTTACGCCGTACCATGCCCGCGTAAAAGAGCGCGAGTCCGGGGGTCATCAGCATGACCAGCGCGGTCGAGATCAGCATCCAACTCGTATCGCCGGTGTCGATTTGCGTCTGCGATCCCTGAGCCATCGCCGCCAGTGCCAGCGCCAGCACCCCCACGCATACCGCCGCGCGTCGTCTTGACACGGTGCCCAGGATGGTCTTCATCGTCACGCCCCCTCATTGGATCGAAATCACTGCGACACGCAGTGTCATTACGGAGTATAGGGTCGTCAAGTTACGCCGCGATAACACCAGATTGCGGGGATGTGTCGTATTGTTACGGGGATATTTCGGTGGGTGGATTATGCCGCTTTGGGCAGTTCTTCCAGCTCGGGGAGCAACAGCGGCGCCATGATATCGCGAGCGAAAATCTGCATCACCAGCGCGTGGATTACCCAGTGGGGAATAAGGCCGGGGGCGTCGCCGGTGTAGAGTTCGTCGGGCGAGGTGCGATGTTGGCCGGACGGCACGTGCAGCTCGGTTTGCGCGAAAAGCAAGCCGGCGAGGATGCGCCGGGGATTACTCGCCGCACGCCGCAACAGGTAACGCCAATCGATTTTGCCTTGCTGGCGCTCGATGATGGAGAGTGCGTCGTACCAATCGGGTCGACCTTCGGTGAGGGTGAGGATCTTACGATAGAGGGTATCCTCCGGACCCATCACGCGAAACGCGAAGCCATATTGCCGCACTATGCGCGCGCGCCGCATCGTCTCCGCGTCAACGGTGACGCCGCCGCGTGACTCGACGATAAAGTCGATCAGCGTCGCGCCGCGCCAGGCTTTATAGAGCCACTTCTTATCCGTGTCGGAGGTCGTGAACCCGATACGCGCCAGCACCCGCAGCGCCCGATTCAACACGTTGCGGTTGAGAAAAATGTCGAAATCCTTGGTGCGGCGATAGCGCCCATACAGGACGACCACCGTGCCGCCACCAATGACATACGGCACGCGGGCCGCGTCGAGAGCTTCACAGGCTTCGTGCAATGTCGCAAAATCTTCCGCGGTGACTTCCATGCGCGCTCCTTTCGAGTTGAGTCTACCCGTCAGACGCGACTTTCGCGAGATACGAATGCCGTAAAAGCACGCAAAGGGCACACAAATGTCTTCCGCAAAGATACCCACTGCCGGCGCCCGCTGAGCGACGGTGTTCTTACCAGGGGCGGAGCCGCGGCAAGTTGAGGTTCCAGCGAATGGCGGCCAGCCGGATAAGCAGCGTAACCACCGCGCCGGTAACCACCGCGACCGAGTTCGGCAAGCCCAGGTGCACCAGCGCCAGCAGCGCCGTAATGCCCAGCAGACTAGCCAGCGCGTATACCTCCTGGCGCAGCACCAGCGGCACATCGTTGGCGAGTACATCACGCAGCACGCCACCGCCGATGCCGGTAAGCATTCCCAGCAACAGCACTGAGAGCATGTTCAGTTGCTCGGTGAGTCCCACCTGTGCACCGAGGACGGAAAACACCGCCAGCCCCAGCGCGTCGAACAGGCGCAATCCGGTGGGATAGCGCGCAATGAGCCGCCCGGCTAAAATGGCCAGCACACCCCCGCCGATGGCGACGTAGAAATAGACCGGCTCGCGCAGGCTGACGGGGAAACGGTTGGCCAGCAGATCACGCACGAAGCCGCCGCCCAGCGCGGTAATCACCGCCAGCACCATCACGCCGAAGATGTCCATCTCGCGTTCGATAGCGCGCAGCGCTCCGGCAATGGCGAACGCCACTACACCGATCAGTTCGGTAACGAAGAGCACGACGCCTAATTCCACGTGAGGGAGCGGCATAACCAGAATATTTCGCCACCCGGAGTGTCAATGCCTGTCGGGAATGGAGGGATTTTCCTGCACGCAACGCCAGGAAGGTCCACGCAATGCACTGCAGCTCAGCCGCAGTGCAATTTGCGCGCCATCTTCGTCTCACAACCGGCTTGCCGATTGACCGAGCCTCGTTTACAATAGTGGTATCAGCGCGCGCGTCACGAGGACGCGCCGCGGTTCGACGGTGCAGGAGGTAAACCCCATGTCCGCATGCCGACGCTGGTTCTCGCCCACCCTCGTGTGCTTTCTCCTGTGCGCATGTGTCTCCGCGGCGATCGGCATGGCATAACGGGATGCCGCTTGCGCTCGACTGCCCCTGGCACCGAATGCGGCGGTCGCGTGAAGAAGGCATACCGGAACGGATCGTATGGCAGCGCGCTGCACGCGCATGCGTATAAGCACCAATACCCAACCAGTGCGATAATCCAACAGCCAAAGGATACTCCCCCATGGACGTCCCAACTCTTGAGCAGTTGATCGCGGTGCGGCGGTTTCCGCCGGTAGCGCACCCGCGCCACGCGCGGGAGGTGCTGGCGGGTGCGGGGGAGGAGGCGCTGGCGGCGTGGACCGCCGGCTATGCCGTCACCTTGCCCGAACACCGGCAGTTGCTGGAAGATCTAATCGGCTCGTTGGCATGGCGTGAGACCGGCATGGCGGTGCTGATCAACGGACTCTACGGCACCGGCAAATCGCATTTCCTGGTGTTGCTGCACCTGCTGGCGACCTTGCCGACGGCGTGGACGCCTTTCCTCGACGCGCACCCGGAGTATCGGCGCTACGTGCTGCCCATGCAGGCGCACCGAAGGGTCGTTCTCCACTTTTCACTGGATGAATACGGCCCGCGACACACGCTGGAAGATGCGCTGGCGCGCGAGATGACGCGGACACTGGCGGAGGCCGGCATCGACGTCCCGGCGGCATGGAGAACGAGCGGCTCGCGACTGGACGCCTGGTCCGCGCTGCTGGCGGCGTGCCGGGCCGCGGGTTACGACGGCATCGTGCTGCTGGTGGACGAACTGAGTCTGTTCCTGGCCGGTAAATCACCCACGCGGCGCGAGGCGGACGCGGCGTTTTTGCAGTTCCTCGCCGGGTGGACGGCGAACGCGCCGGTGTGGCTGGTGGGTGCGCTGCAGCGCAACCTGGCCGATGTGGGTGCGTTACGCACCCACTCCTGGCGGCAGGTGGAAGACCGCTTCCGCCGTTACACGCTCTCCCCGCAGGAGATTGCCCGCGTGCTGCGCGACAAGCTGCTGACGCGCACCGATCCCGCCGCCGCACGGGCGCTCATCGCCACGCGCATTATCCCCGCTGCCGAAGCGCACCACCTGGCGTTGCCGGCAGGGGACCTGCAACAGCACTGGCCATTTCACCCTGCCGCCCTCGACCTGTTCATGACAGTGGTGAACGGGCATCTGTCTCCGCACCGCAGCGCGGTGGAGTTACTGCAACGGTGGGGCGAGGCTGTCCGGTTGACGCGCCCGGCGGATCGCCTGATTACCGCGCACGACCTCTTCACCCTGGCCGCCGACGACTTGCGCGGACAGCAGCGGCTGGCGCGCTGCTGTGACATAGTCGATCTGCTGCACGGACGCACGGAGGACGCGCTGGCGCACCGGGCCATCGACCTGCTGGCGTTGTTGCACCTGGCGGAGCGCGCGTTGCCGCTGACACAGGTGCGAGCGTTGCTGTTCGACGGCGTTGACGCGCCCGATCTCAATACGCTGTCCGCGACACTGCACGCGCTGCGTCGTCGTGGGCCGCATCTGGCGGTGGCGCGCGACGCCGATCCGGCGCGTGAGGTGTTCAGTCTGGCCATCGACGACGAGACCGGCGTGCTTGCCGGATTGCGCATGCAGGAGATGCGACAGGAATGTACCGCGGATGATCCGCGCATCGTGGAGTTGGCGTTGCGGGCATGCACCGATGCCGCGTGGCCGCTGGCGCACGCGCTGGAGGGGCTGAAGATGGCGGTACCCTGGTGCGGCAGCGAGCGTGCGACGCAGGTGATTCTCGCTCCCGCCCTCACCTGCGAGTTGATCGTGCGACAATACGAGGGATTGATGGCGGGCAAGGCGGAGGCGTGCGCGCTGCTGGGCTGGCCGGGCACGGCGACGGCGGACTGTTGGCACGCGGCGACGGCGCTGCTGGACGGTCTGCCCACGGCAGCCTTCCTTTACTGGCAGCCGCGAGTGCCGCGTGCCGGCGAGCGCGAGTTGTGGGCGGAGTATGCCGCCTGGCAGCGGGCGGCGACGGAGGCGCTGCCACCCGTCACCCCACGTGACCGTCGCGTGCGCGCACGCTGCGTGGAACGGGCGGACGAACTGCGCGCCGCGGTGGAAGCAACCCTGTGCGCATTATTCCGCGAGGGGTGCTGGGTGAACGCGCGCGGTGCGGAAGGCACGCCGGCGCCGGATGCGGGACTGATCGGATGCCTGGCCGGCATGCTGGCGCCCGGATTCGACGCGCTGTACCCCGCTTTCCCCCGTTGCACGCCGGGCGGCGTTCCCTCGCGCACGGTGACGCAGCAACTGCTGGCGCACTTCATCGAGCCAGGCGAGATTCATCTCGATCCGCAGGCATTGCTTGCCGAGTACCTTGATCGCTTTCTGCTACCGCTGGGTTGCGCGGAAATCCTGGGTACGACGGCGCGGGTCGCGCCGCCGCGCGGCGAAATATTAGCTCCGCTGTTGGCGCTGACCGCGGCAGGACCGGCACGGCTGACCGACGCGATGGCGCGGCTGGGCTGTCCACCGTTGGGTTTAACCATGGAACAGGCGCGGCTGGTGGTTTTTGCCGCGGTGCGGATCGGGGCGCTGCAACCGCTGGACGGCTTTCTGCAGCCGCTCGATCTCGATGAGACGCCGTTGGCGCGCAGCGACGCACTGGTATTCCTCGCCACCCCCACGCCGGCGTCGGCACGCCACCGACCGCTGTTGCTGGCACTGGCCGGTGCGTGGGAGATCGCCGTCGAGCCGTGGCCGGTGGCGTGTAGTCAACTCGAACGGCGGCTGCGCGCGTGGCTGAAGACGTGGACGCCGCGTGTGCCGGCGCTGTGCGAGATGCTGGACGCGTGGAGCGCGGCAACGGGCGCGGCGCCGTGGGCATGGGCAGCCAGTCGGCGCGCGCTGACCAGCCTTGCGCATGCCGCCGGGCTGGACGCGCCCACTTTCAACGTGCTGCTGGACGCGCTGGGCAATGAATTCTCCCCGGTCCCCATCGAGGCGCTGGGCGAGGCCGCCGCCTGGTGGCGCACGCATGGTGACCGGCTACGCCTGCTGCGGCAGTGGGCGCCGGACGCGTTGCGCGCCGAGTTGGCAACCGTGGAGGAGGCACTGACGCACGGGGAGGAGAGTTTCCCCCGATTGGCGGAACTCGGTGAGCGTGTTGACAATTTACGTGCAGCCTATTGCGACGCTTATCGCCATCGGCACGACGCGGTATTCGGGACCGCGGCGGTGGCGGCATTACGCGCGGCATTCGAGCTGCCGGCGTTTCGCGCGGTGAAGCTGCTGGCGCGATTGCCGCTGGCGCAGCCGGAGCCGGCGCAATGGTGCGTGCTTGCGCTGGCGCAAGCACGGACGACCTATTGTCCGGGTGACTTCACCCGGCTGGACGAGGAAGGCCATTGCGCCCGCTGTGGTTTGACGCTGGACAGTCCGTCGCCGTTGCCCGACGCCGCGCAGGTGCGGGAATGGGCGGAGGCGGCGCTGCCCGCTTATGCGGGGTTGCTAGCGGGCGATCCCTGGTGTGCGGACGTACGGCACCGACTGCCGCGCGCGCCGGAAGCGCTCGCGACCCGCGCCGCAACCGTGCTGAACTGGCAACCGGCGACCGGGATGCCGGCATTGCTCGACGCGCTGGACGACCGCCTGCTCGCCTGGTTGCTCCGCGACGCACCGCCGGCCGGGAAACGTCGGGTGGATGCGCTCGGTGCACGCTTGCATGGCCACGACCTTACCCTCGGCGAAGCCCGCGACACGCTGCTCGACTGGCTTGATCCCGACCGTACCCTCGGCGACGACGCATTGCTGTCGTTTGAGTGATGCTGCGCCTATCCGCCAGCCCGTTCGACCGGCGCCGTCCAGAGCGCGCGACGCGCGAAGGCGCTGAACGACTCGCCGGATATGGCCTCCGCGTGAAAACGCGTGAGCAGCGCGTCGATGGTCTCCGGCAACGCATCCGGCACCACGCGCGCGAGGATCCGTCGCGCGAAGGCGTCTTCCCCGCCGCCAATCCACAGGTCGAAGCATTCACGCCGCGCCTCACCTACGCCGGTGAGCGCGCCTTGCAAACCGATCTCCGCGATGGCGTGCTGGCCGCATCCATTGGGGCAGCCGCTTAGATGAAGGCTGACCGGCGCGTGCGGCAATACCGCTAACGCGTTGAGCAGCGACTCGGCGACTTCCTTGGTATGCACCAGTGCCTTTAGACAGACGGTCTTTCCCGGGCAGACCACGAGGCGTCCACTCCACCCATTTGCCTCAACGGGCAGCCCCAGCGCCGCCAACTCCGCCAGCACCGCGGGCACGGTCGCATTCGGCACGTCGGTTAGCAACAGGTTCTGGTGATGCGTCACCCGCATGTTCCCGGCGATCAACACAGCCAGGGCGGCGAGCTGCTCGACGCGCAGGCGCCCCGCCGGCACGGGAATGCCGATATAGGCACGATCCGCCTCACGCCGCGGGTGCACGCCCAGGTGATCCGTGTGCCCGCCGAACGTCAACTGTGGGGCGGGGAGCAACGGCCGCCCCAGCCGCGTTATCAACTCCTCGCGCAACCAGGCCGCGCCACGCTCGGCCAGCACGTGCTTTAACCGCGCGCGGGTGCGCTGTGCGCGGTTGCCGTACTCGCGGAAGATCTCGACCAGACGCGTCACCACCTCGACCACTTCATCCGGTGCCACCCAGGCTAGCATCGGCGCGGCTAACACCGGCGCCGTGGATAATCCACCGCCAACGAAGAGCGCATATCCCGGCGCACCCTCGGCATTCGACGCGACCACCAACCCGACATCGTTGATGCGTACCGGCACACAGCCATCCGCGCAGCCGCTTACCGCAATTTTAAATTTGCGCGGCAGGTTGGCGAAGGTGGAATTCCCCAGAAACGCCGCGGTGAGCGCCTGTACAGTCGGCGTGATATCCAGCGTTTCGCGTGCGTCCAACCCGGCCGCCGAACAGCCGACAACATTCCGCACCACATCGCCACAAGCGCCCAGTGAGGTAAGCCCCGCGGTCTCCAGTGTCATGAATACGTCGGGAAGATCGGCCAGCGACAACCCGTATACCTGGATATCCTGCCGTGTGGTCAGGTTGACGTACGGGTGACCGGTCCGTTGTGCCAGTTCCGCCAGCACGCGCAGTTGCGGTACAGTGATGTCACCATTCGGCAGCCTGACCCGCAGCATGAACCGCTCGGACTCCAACGGTCGATGCCGGTAGAGCCCGTGCCAACGCATCACAATATCATCTTCCGGGCTGATCGCCGCGGCGTTCCCCCGCGCCAGGCGCGCGAAGACCGCCGGACCCGCGGCATAAGGATCGAACATCGCTTTCATCGACTCGACCGACGTTAGCGTTTGTGTCATTACGGCTCCTGATCTCAAATGGTATAATCACCGGCGATGGGCGGCAACACGATGCCGCCGCCGGCCACGTCGAATTCATCAACCAGTACAAACCGTCCGGTCTCGACGATCTCGGTGAAAACATCATACGCGACCGGTGCCTTCAGCGCCAGCGTCACCGTGGCGACTTCGTTTTTCGCCACCTCTTGCTGCAGCGTGCCGGTGGCAAGAGTGGAAGTGTCGACCACCGCACCGACGTTCGCGACCAGGCACGGTATCTCCTGGGTCGCCAGTTTTATGACATAGGGTCGTCCCGGCACCAGGTGGCGATTACCCAGCCAGAAGATGTTCGCGCGCAACTCGCTGCCAACCAGCGGCGCCGTCTCGACATGCGAGATGATCTCACCGCGCTCGATGAACAGTTGCTCCGTCAGCGTAATGCCGATCGATTCACCGGCGGTCGCCGCACCTTCCCGCGGGCTGTTCCACCGTTCGACGGTTTTCACCACCCCGCGATGCCCGGATGGCGAGAAGAGGATGGCATCGCCGGCGGCAATCGTGCCGGACTCCACCCGTCCGGCCAGGATGCGTCGCTCGTCGAACTTATACACGTCCTGCACCGGCAGGCGCAACGGTTGATGTTCGCATGGCGGACGGGCGGTGAAGCTGTCCAATGCCTCGATAATGGTGGGACCGTCGTACCACGGCATCCGCGTGCTGTGCCCGGCGACGTTGTCGCCATCGCGCGCGGCGATGGGGATGACGAACGCGGCATGCACGCCCAGCCGATCGAGGAAGCGCACATACTCGTCGCGCACCGCGGTAAAGGTTTCCTGTGCATATTCCACCAGGTCCATTTTATTAATGGCGACGGTAACCTGCTTGATGCCCAGCAGGTGCAGCAGATATCCGTGACGGCGTGACTGCTCCTGCACGCCTTCGGCGGCGTCGATGAGCAGGACAGCCGCCTCGGCGGAAGCCGCGCCGGAGACCATGTTCTTCAGGAATTCCTTGTGGCCCGGCGCGTCGATCAGGTTGTAGTCGCGCGCGGCGGTATGGAAGCGGGCACGCGTAGTGTCGATGGTGATCCCCTGGTCGCGTTCTTCTTCCAGCGCATCGAGCAGAAAGGCAAACTCAAACGGTTTGCCGGTATCTTCGCAGACGCGCGCCACCGCCGCATACCGGCCTTCCGGCAGGCTGTTCGTATCATAAAAGAGTCGGCCGATCAGCGTCGATTTGCCATGATCGACATGTCCGACGATAACGATATTGACCGAAGCCCTGGATGTCTGTTCGAATGTGGTGTGTACCATAACCGGCTCCTTACATGTATCCCTTCGCCCGCAGCTTCTGCATGGCGTAGGTATCTTCCTGGTCCTGCGCTCGCCCGGCCCGTTCGCCGGTCGTGCTGGAGCGCAACTCCGTGATAATCTCCTCGATGGTGGACGCCTGCGATTTGATGCGCCCCGTGCACGGCCAGCATCCGAGCGAGCGATAGCGTTCGCCGTTCTTCGCGAAATACAAATCAATGATCGGAATTTGCTCGCGCTGGATATAAGCCCAGACGTCGATCTCGGTCCAGTGCAACAGCGGATGGATGCGGATGTGCGTGTCCTTGTCGAAATCCGTCTTGAACTGATCCCATAACTCCGGTGGTTGATCCTTGTAGTTCCACTCGAAGTTCTTGTCGCGCGGCGAGAAGTAGCGCTCCTTGGCGCGTGTGCCTTCCTCGTCGCGGCGAATGCCGAGGATGAGCCCGGTATACCCTTTCTCTTCCATCAACCGTTGCAAGCCTTCGGTCTTCAGCGCCGTGCAGCAGGTCAGGCGGCCTTTCTCCGGCCCCATGCCTTCGTCCAGCGCCTGGCGGTTCTGCCCCACCACCAGCCGCAGATTCCATTCCCGCGCGATCTGGTCGCGAAAGGCGATCATCTCCGGAATCTTATAACTGGTGTCGATGTGCACCAGCGGGATCGGGCAGTTCCCGAAAAACGCCTTGCGCGCCAGCCACAACATCACGGTGCTGTCTTTGCCGATGCTCCATAACATGGCGAGTTTCTTGAACTTCTTATACGCTTCCCGCAGGATGTAGATACTCTGGTTTTCCAATGCATCCAGATGTTCCATGATGCTCTCTCCTTTTCTGCTGACGGATCTCCACCATCCTCACCGCCTCGGGGAGGGACTGGGGAGGAATCCCGGATCGTTATTTCAAATGCAGACCGCACTCCTTATGCTCAGGTGCTTCCCACCACCAGCGCCCGGCACGCAGGTCGTCACCCGGCTGAATGGCGCGTGTACAGGGTGCACATCCGATGGACGGGAAACCGCGATCGTGCAGCATGCTATATGGCAATCCACGGGTATGGATATACGCCCAGACTTGCTCCTCGCTCCACGCCGCCAGCGGATTGATCTTCACGATCCCGCCATGCATGGCATCAACCTCGACCACCGGCAGCGCGGTGCGCGTGATCCCCTGCTCGCGACGCAGACCGGTGAGCCATGCCGCTTTGCCTGCCAGCGCACGCGCGAGCGGCTCCAGCTTGCGCACGTGGCAGCAGGCTTTGCGTGCGTCACGCGAGCGGTAAAAGCTGTTGGGACCCGCGTCATCCAGCAGCGCCTGCAGCGCCTCCGTCTGCGGCACGAAGACGGTAAATATCCGTCCATAGTGCTCCCGCGTGCGATCGATCAGGTCATATGTCTCCTGGTGCAGGCGTCCGGTATCCAATAGGAACACCGAGGCATGCCGATCAGCCTGCAGCAGCAAGTCGAGCACCACCATATCCTCCGCGCCGAAGCTGCACGCGAAGGTCAGCCGTTCGCCGAATTCCCGCACCGCCCGGACAATCACCTCCGCCGCGTCCGCGCCGGTCAATTGCGCCGCCAGGGTGCCGATGTCATTGTCGTGTGCCTGAGTATTCATGCTGTCCTCCGTTAAATCCCGCTGCCGATGTAGGATGCGGTCGTCGCTTCACGCGGCGTCGAAAATACCTGGTGCGCCGTACCGTGCTCGACCAACTCGCCCAGATAGACGAAAAGAACGTGATCGGCAATGCGCATCGCCTGCTGCAGGTTATGCGTCACGATGACGCAGGTATACTCCTGCTTCAATTTAAGTATCTCCTGTTCCAGTTTCACCGTCGAGATAGGATCCAGCGCCGAGGTGGGCTCGTCGAACAGCAGCACCTCCGGCTCCACCGCCAACCCGCGTGCCAGGCACAACCGCTGCTGCTGCCCCAGCGACAGCCGCGCGGCGGGATCCTGCAGCCGGTCCTTCACCTCGTCCCACAGCCCGGCGGTGCGCAGGCTGCGCTCGACCCGTTCCCGCAGCACCTTATGCCTGCCCATGCCATAGATACGCGGCCCATAGGCGACGTTCTCGAAGATGGACATCGGCAGCGGCGTCGGCTTCTGCATAAGCAACCCGATGCGCTTGCGCACCTCCGTCACATCCACCCCGCGGCCATACACGTCCAGATCGCCCAGGAAGACCTTCCCGGTCACGCGCGCGCCCGGCACCAACTCGATCATGCGGTTGATGCAGCGCAACAGCGATGTCTTGCCGCAGCCGGATGGTCCGATGATCGCCGTCACCCCGCGCGCAGGAATCTGTACGTCCACCTCCTTCAGCGACGAAATGCCCTGATAGGAGAGGCTGAGATTTTCTATACGAATATGCATATCTGTCATCTTATTTCACCGTATATCGCTGCAGACGGGCGCTGATCATGCGCGCCAGTACACTGGTGACCAGCACCAGAATGACCAGCAGCAACGCCGCCGCATACGCGCGCTGGCGCACCGATTCGAGCGGAGAACCGAGCTGAAAGAAGATCGCCAACGGCAGTGTCGCCGCCTGATCATGCAACGAACTCGGGATGCGATCAGTAAAGCCGGTGGTGAAAAGCACCGATGCCGCATCACCAATGCCGCGTCCGAACGCCAGCAGCAAGCCGGTGAGCAAGCCCGGCAACGCCTGGCGCGCCACCACGCGGAAGGCCGTCTCCAACCGCGTGGCGCCGAGGGCATACGACGCCTCTTCCAGTTCCCGCGGCACCATATTGACCACTTCGTCGATCGCACGGATCATGATCGGCAGTTCGAAAAGCGCCACCGTGACAATGCCGGCCAGCAGTGAGGCGCGTAACCCCAGCGCGACCATGACGATGAAGCCAAAGGCGCCGAACACGATGGACGGCACTCCCCACAGGATATCGAGCAACAGGCGCACCGCACTCGCCAACCACCGCGACGCGTAGACGCGCAGATAGAGCACCGTCGGCACACTGATCACCAATGCCAGCATGGTGGCCCCCAGGCCCAGATACAGCGAACCGAGGATGGCGTTGGCGATGCCGCCGCCACCGCCCAGGTAGAAGCCGCCTTTCGGCGTCTGGGTGACAATCTCCCAATTCAAGGAGTGGATACCCCGGACCACGATGATACCGAGGATCGCCACCAGAGCCGCCACCAGCAGCAGCGCCGCAGACAACGCAAATATTTTGAAGAGCAATTCACGCAGGCGTCTCATGCCGACAACCTTTTCATCGCCTGTGCCAGCACGACGCGCGCCAGCACGTTAAACGTCACTACCACACCAAGCAACAGCAAGGCCGAGCCCAGCAGTGCCGCATCGTAGAGCGGGATGGACATCATCTCGCCGTAATTGTTCGCGATAAGCGCCGGCAGCGGATATGCCGCGTCGAAGATCGATCCCGGCGCGAATTCCTTCACATTGCCCGCCACCATCAGCACCGCCATCGTCTCGCCCAGCGCGCGTGAAACGCCCATGATGACCGCCGCCACCAGGCCCGGCAACGCCTTGCGCACCACCACCCGCCCGACCGTCTCCAGCCGCGTGGCGCCGAGTACCAGCGACGCCTCACGATATTCCGCCGGCACCGCGCGCAGTACTTCGTCAGCGATGGCGACAATGACCGGGCTGATCATGATTGCCAGCACGATGGCGGCGGCCAGCACGGTGTAGCCGGTGGTGTATTCGGCGTTCGCCAGCAGCGGTAGATTCCGCATATGAAGGCCGACGAAGGGTCCCAGCTTCTCCGCGATGAACGGCACCACCACCAGCACTCCCCACACGCCGTACACTACCGAGGGGATGCCCGCCAGCAGGTCCACCAGCGGCTTCACCACCGCCCGTGTCCGCGGCCCGGCATACTCCGCCAGGTAGATAGCCGCCAGCAGGCAGATCGGCACGGCAATGAGCATCGCCAATCCCGTCACCCAGAAGGTACCGAGCAGGAATACCCGCAGCCCGAATTGCCCATTCGACGGCATCCAGACGGCGCCGACAAGCAGGGTGCTCCAGGAATGCGTCGCCAGCAACGGACGGGCATGCCAATAAAGCGCGATGCAGATGACCACCACCAGCAGGCCCGCGAAGAGCGTCGTGGCCAGCATGCCATTGCGCGCGATATGCTCTTGTAGGCGTCGAATACGCATGACGTGTGTCCTTTACCGACGGACCGGGATAGACGCCGCCATCTCGGTCAGCGAGTGCTGACGTTCACCGAATAGCCTTCAACACCGTGGCCTGTTCGTTTTTCGAAAGCGGCACGTACCCACCCGTGTTTTGCAACACCTTGGTGCCGGCGTCGCTCAAGGCAAACTCGATAAAGGCCAGCACAAGTCCCGTGGGCTTGCCCCTGGTCACGAAATACTCCTTGCGCGCGCCGGGATAACGACCGTCGGTCACCGCGGCATACGCGTCGTTGCGCGTGATGATGCGCTCGGTGGCATCGACCTTGCCGTTGCCGTTCGCATCGATGGGCACCAGGACGATGCCGGGCATCACTGTTTCGCCGCTAAAGATATAGCCCAGATTGTTATAGCCCAGCCCCAGCGGATCGCGACGGACCGCTTCCAACAAGCCGGGATCGCCATAGACACCGATGCCGGTCAGCTCGTCCTGCTTGTATTTGCCCAGCGTGGCGGCCCATGCCGATGCCGCGCCGCAGGCATCCGACCGGGTGTAGCTGTGGATCGGCGCATCCTTGCCGCCGACGGCCTGCTGCCAGGTCCTCACCGTTTTATTGACGAAAATGTTGGCCAGGGTGCGCGTGCTGATGCCTTTGGCGCGAATCTGTTGCGCTGCGGGATTGGCGGCGCTGATCGTCGCGAAGACCGCATCTTTGGCGATGATGATGGGCAGCGCGCCTTTCGCCTTCTCCGCTTTGTCCACTTCGCGTGAGACCATGCCGATATCCACCACGCCGGAAAGGGTGTCCGCCATGCCCTTCCCCGCGCCACCGGCAGAGATGTCCAGCTTCACCTGCGGGTGCAACTTTTGGAACGCCTCACCCCACTTCACCGCCAACGGGTAGATCGCCCATGCGCCAGACAGGCTCAGCGTGCTGGTGACTGTATCGCGCTGCTGCGTTCGCACCGCCAGGCCGAACGCAACCAGTATCAATATCGCCAATAAGGCGTGCAATAGGCGCGCCATCATCCTCTCCTCTCAATATCCTGCCTGGAACTCCCGCTGCGATAGGCATGCGCCGTTAACTTGATACCGTCACCGTGTTGTCGAAAACGAGTGTTCATCGCCAGCGACCCACCCTGTATCCTTACAATCTTTTATTCCGATCAGTTTACTAGTAAATCGGACAGCAGAATAATAGCGGAAAGCGCCCATGTCTGTCAATAGGTAATCTTTGTTTTCCGATAGGATATCAAGGAATAATTTTTCGCCTGAGAAGGGGCTGGGTGTGATAGCATGCGTTCGCCTTCTCTCCCTCGTCGAAGATGCCGTCCCGCCGAGGATGCGGCACAGCACACTCCGGCGATGCGCATGTACGCTATTTGCGCTTGCGCGTGATATAATTACCTTGATACATCCTCTTATCCGTGTCGCCGGGAATCAGTCATGATCATCCGTCTGCTTTTCGTTCATAGCGCACTCGCCAATCTCCAGCGCCTGCAACACGCGCTGGAGCCGATGCGGGGGACGTGGGAGATGACCTTCGTCACCAGCGGCCAGGAAGCGACGGCGCTGTTGGCGCGGGAAGCGTGTGACGTGCTGGCGGCGGAGTTGCACACGCCGGGCGTGGAGGGGTCGTCGCTGCTGGCGGAGACGGCGCGACGCTATCCGTCATTGGTTCGATTTGCCTTCGCCGGAGCCGCCGATGGCGACACGATCATCAACGCCGGCGAGTTGGCGCATGAGTTCCTGTCCGCCGAGTGCGGCCTGCCGGAGATGCGCACCGCGGTGGAGCGCGCCTTCGCCCTGCGTATCATACTGGCCAGCGAACCACTGCAGGCACTCGTCGGGCGCATCGGCACGCTGCCCGGTCTGCCGGAATTATTTTTACAGGTTTCGCGCGAAATTCGCGCTCCCGACCCGTCGCTGCAGCGCATCGGGAAACTACTCGAACGCGATCCCAGCATGAGTGCGCGGATCTTGCGCCTGGTGAACTCCGCCTTTTACGGGCTGTCACAGCCGATCTCCTCCCCCGCGCTTGCGGTAAATCTGCTGGGCTTGCAGACGGTAGAATCCGTGGTGCTGCTGTTCGATATCTACCAGCATTTCGACCGCTTAACCATCCAGGCACCAGCCTTCTCACTGGCGGAACATCAGCACCATAGTGTTCACGTCGCCCAATTCGCCCGCGCCATCGATGGACACCGGGGGGTGAACGCCGCGCGGAGCGACGAAGTATTCATGGCGGGCCTGCTGCACGACATTGGCAAGCTGATTCTGGCGCAGTCCTTCCCCCAGCAATACAATGCCGTGCTGGAGCACGCGCGTGCCGCGGGTCTGTCAGTCGCACCCTTCGAACTGGAAGTCTTTGGCGCCACCCATGCCGAGGTGGGCGCCTACCTGCTGTCGCTGTGGGGCCTGGCGACGCCGGTCGTCGCGGCCTGCGCCTTTCACCATGCACCGCGTGCGACGGGCCACATGGAATTTACCCCGACCACCACGGTGCACGTGGCTGATGGCCTGATACATGAACGGCAGGCCACGGAACCGGGAAGCAGGTATCTCGACCGCGATTACCTGGCGTCCTGCGTGCCGGACGACCATCTGGCGGCCTGGGAGTTGCTGGTGCCAACGAGCGCGGCGCCGTTGCGGAACGCCCCGCCGACGCACCCCGCCCCACCGCCAATCCCACGGCCTGCCGCACCACCCCCGCGCCTGTCATGGTGGGCACGATTGCGCCACCGTTTCTTCACGCGCTAACTCCCTCGCACACAAGACGGCATTGGGAAAACAGGCGTGTTCTTCCCAAGCCAGCGGAAGTAGCCTACTATTTAGCCTGACATGCACTCCGTTCTCTCGTGCAACACATGGAACGGAACAGGCTGTCTGCGGGAGACTCGATGACCGGGGACGGATTATTGCACTGTGATTCGACTTTCGGTCCCTATGTGCGTTCCATTCGTCTTTGTTATGAAGGATAGTGCCATGTCGTATGAAGTTCGTTGCCGTTCATTGTCGCTGCGTCTTGACGGGCGCGGTCGAGCGATCTCGTTAGTGAACAAGGCGGATGGTTATGATTTTCTTGCCCACGGGATGCACCCGGTGGGATTATGGCAACTCGGGTTGATTCGTCCGGTGCGTTACGACGATCCGCTGCCCCCAATCACCATCCCGGATATCGCATATGCGGGGCATGAATGGTGGGCAAACCGGCTTGAGTATCGTGCGGATCTGGCATTGGACAGCAACGACGCGCCGGCTCCCGCCATCACCGGTGACGCCGACGGCCTGATGTTGACCTACGTGATGCCCATCGACGGCGGATCGGCCACGGTGATCCTGCGCATCGACGGTGGCGAGGAGGCGGAGGATCTGCGTTTCACCGCCAGTGTCGTGCTCCCGGAAGCCTGGGCCATTAAATACGCCACGTTCCCACGCCTGCGCGGATTCGGCGATCCACAAGCGCCTGATGAAGATCGCTTGCTGTTCCCGGAAAATTGGGGCGTGCTGCGCCGCAATCCGTTGGACGCGATGGCCAACTACACCGGCCAGTACCCCGGCTCGGTGAACTGGTGCCAGATGGCCGCCTGGTTCCATGGACAAAGCGGTCTGTATGTCGGCGTGCTTGACCCTGAGTCCAACAATACCGGCATCGATGCCCAGTATGTCGAAGGCGATGCGCCTGCTCCCTGGAATACCGAGCGCTGGCATATCCCGGCGAAGGATGCGCCGCAATACGTTCCGCGGGCCTATTCACCGCTGGCCGAACGGCTGGCCCAAGGCATCGAGCCGTCATTGCAATGGCGAGTCAACCACTGGCCGGAGATGGTCTCCCGCTGGAATTGCGCTTACCCCGTGGTGCTGCGCGGCTTCACCGGCTCCTGGTATGAGGCCGGGCAGATTCACCGCGCCTGGGCCACGCGGCAGCGCTGGTGCCGTCGCGGGTTGCTGGCGGAACGGGAGGATGCCTCCTCGACCCTCGCCGGCATTGACCTCTGGTTCATCAAATACGCCTTCCCTGCCTCGGCACATGAAGCACAACCGGCATGGGAGTTTCAGCAGGCGATGCACCGGTTGCTCGAGTATTTCGGGTCACCGTTCGGCATTCACTGGTACCATTGGCATAACTTTTCCTGGCACAGCCATTATCCCGCGCACTTTCCCACGCAGGAAGGATTTCGTGAGGTGGCGGATGATCTGCTGGCACGCGGCGTCGTGATCATGCCGTACTGCCAGGGGCGCTTGCTGTATCGGGACCGGCCGGCCCTCGAACAGGAACGCACCCACGCCAGCATCGAGGCGAACGGCCAGCCGTACCTGGAAATGTATACCCCCGCGGATGCCTGGCCGCTGGCGCTCTGCCCCGCGGATTCCTGGGCGCAGATGCAATGGTACGAAACCGCACGCACCCTGTGGAGGCAATACGGCGTCCAAGGGGTCTACTTCGACCAGATTGCCGCCATGCCGCCTTCACTGTGTTACCATGCCGGTCATGGACATCCGCTGGGCGGCGGTAACGCATACTGGATGGGCTATGACGAAATGCTGGGGACGATGGCTCCGCTGATCGATCAGGACACGCGCCGTTTCCTCTCCAGTGAATTGATGTCCGACGCCTTCATGGATCGCCTGGACCTGTACTTGAGCTTCGTTCCACCATTGGAAGATTACGTGCCGCTTCATCCCGCTATCTACAGCGGTTACACCACCATCATGGGCCGGGCGACCACTGAAGATGCACTGAAAGATCCGCAGCTCTACCTGATCACGCAAGGGGAACAACTGCTCTTCGGCGGTCAACTCGGCTGGTCGAATGACCGCATCCTCGATTATCCTGAGACCGCTGCCTGCCTGCGCAACCTGGCGCAATTGCGCGCGAAGGTGCGCCGCTACCTGCACTACGGTATCTTGCAGCACCCGCTGGACATCACGGTGAGCGGTGAACCGCTGCGCTTCACGCTGCCACAATCCGCCAGCGGAAAACCGCATGCCTTGCCCATCGAGCGGGAAGCCGTTCGCCACACGGTCTGGCAATCACCGGAAGGCGACTATCTCATCCTGCTGCTCAACGAATCGTCGGAGGAACGCACGGTGTCCTGCAGTCTGCCGGACAAAATGCCCGCGGGCAACTGGTCGCAGTTTAGCCTGGGAAGCGAGGCGGTATCACAGGTGAGCCTGGAGGGGTTGGTGATGCTGACCGTACCGGCGCTAACCATGCTGGCATTGGCTAGCAAGCGCTGCCAGTAAATCCAACGCATGCCCAAACACCCGCGGCAGTCGCGCTCTCGGGGTGAGCACGACTGCTGCGCCGTCTGTTCATCTGACAGCGAAGTTGCATATTGTAAAACAGGCGTTTTCTTCCCAAACAGTGCTAAGTGGCATAATATAGTTTCAGCGGAATACCTTCCGTGGGTGGTGTTGATGCGGCTCTACTTCTCGCGCGCGGAACAATATGTGGTCTTCGTGCTGCTGCTCGCTGTGCTAGGCGGCTTGTTCGTGTTGTCGTATGCCTATGGCCGCAAACAGCGGGAGGCGGCGACGGCGACAGCCTTCCTGGAACAGCCAGACGCCGCGGAAGCCGGTTCCCCGGCCATCACCCCCGACACCGCGCCCAGCCAGGAATTGGTGATCCACATCATCGGCGCGGTTAAACAGCCCGGCGTCTATCGCTTCTTTCCCGGCGCGCGGGTGGACGACGCCATCCGCCAGGCCGGCGGCGCGCGGACAGACGGGTATGCCGATGCCTTGAATCTGGCGGCAAGACTGGAAGACGGCATGCGCATCTGCGTTCCCACCCGCGCGGAATGGACCAAGATGACCGCCGCCACCCCATTGCCGCCACTGGTAGTCGCCGGCTCACCCGACCCCATCCACACCCCGCCGGACTCCGCAGCACTCACCTCGTTGCCCACCACGGATGCTACGTCAGGAGCAATCGCCGCTGGCGGCTCCCCGGCACGAACCGGTCCCAAGCCGCTGCCAACCGGCAAAATTGCACTGAACACCGCCGGCGCCGAACAACTGATGACGCTGCCCGGCATCGGTCCGGTCACCGCGCAACGCATCCTCGACTACCGCGCGCAACAAGGCAAGTTCACGGACCTCAGCCAACTCCTCGACGTGCCCGGCATCGGCCCGAAAACCTACGAGAAGATCGAGCCGCACGTGATGTTGTGACAGCAGGAATATCCCCCCCTGCGCGCGAATGCTAAGCCGTGAATTCGCATTTCACTCGGGGGGTTTCGCATGCGTTCCGGCATTGTCTGCTCCGGCGTATCCTGTCTTGACCTGTTCCTCTATGGCGCCGAACCTCTGGCGACGCGTGAAAGCCTGTCACTGGTGCGTGAGTCGCAATACCGTCCCGGTGGCGCCACCTCCAACACCGGGCGCGCGCTGGTGAAACTGGGCATGCCGGTGGAATATATGACGGTGATCGGCAACGATGCCAACGGCGGCATCCTGCTCGATCTGTGGCAGGCGGACGGCATCGATACGCGGTATGTGGTGCGTTCCACGGAGGTCGGCACCGCGTTGAGCGTGCTGCCGGTGTATGCGGATGGCAAGCGCGGCGTCTATTTCTCGCCCGGCACCAACGAGATTATGAGCATGGACAATCTCTTCGGCCCGGAGCGGGCGTATCTGGAAGTGCTTCGCAAGCGGCTGGCTTTTCACCTGGGTTATCCTCCGCTGATGCGGCGGTTGCAGGGACAGGCGCTAGCCGAGGTGCTGTCGGCGGTGCGCGACACCGGGGTGCTGGTCTCGCTGGATACCACGCCGGTCGCCGATGATACCACCCTCGCGCGCATGCTCGGTCCCGCCCTGGCAGTGGCGCATATGTTCACCCCGAATATCGAGGAAGCGTCGCAGGTGGCCGGGCAATTCACCACCCTCGCCGCACGCGCCCGCGAGACCGCCGTGCAGACCGGCGAGGCAACCGATATCGAAAATATCGTCACCCCGACAGAATTGATCGCCATTGGCGAACGCTTGATGAGCGCCGGGGTGCCCATCGTGGTGATCACCCTTGGCCCCAACGGCGCCTTCCTGTGCACTGGCGACGCGCAGGCGCTGCGCGCGGTACCGCTGGCGCCTGGCGAGCTGTCCGGCTGGGCGAACCAGCGCCTGTATGTGCCTGCCTACCAGGTAGATGGCCCCATCAACACCACCGGCGCGGGCGACACCTTCACCGCCGGCATCCTCACCGGCATGTGCCTGGGATTGCCATCGCTGTGCCAGATCGCGCAACTCGCCCACTGCGCCGGCGCGCTCCACGTCGATCTCTCCCAGGGTGCGCGCACCTTCGCGGAAGTCCAGGCCACCCTGCCTACCATGCGCGTCCGCCCTCCGCGCAACCCGCATCTGTCCGCGGAGTGTATGACACTCGCGTAGCGTGATGGGCCGATACGGTGAGGAGATGGGCAGGTGAAGGCCGGTGGGTAAGTCAACCCGGCTCTCCACCGGCCATAGCGTCGTCCCTCGCGGGATGCGGCCAAGTACGCTCTCCTATTTTACCGACACTTCCAACCCCTCGCCGTCGATGATCACGTTAACGCTGGCACGGAAATGAGCGGGATCGCGCACATAGGCCAGGTAATGGCACAGGCGCTCGGCGGCATTAACGCTGTTGTGCGCCAGCACCAGCGCGCCGGCGGACAGACGATCCTCACCGGCCTGCAGGATGTCCAGGTAAATGCCTTTACCGCGTGCTTTATCGCCATCGGCGTCCAGATACAGCAGGTCGATGGGACCGGGATGCCGAGTGACGACCTCCACCGCGTCGGCGGCGATGATGCGAGCCACTCCGGTGGGGTCGAGGCGGCGGACGTTGCGCTCGGCGCGCGCCGCTTCCTCCGGCTTGATCTCTACCCCGAGCAGTTCCCGCGCAAGGTAGCAGGCGCCCGGCCCGATCCCGGCGCCGGCGTTGGAGACGAAGGTGTTGCCGCAGAAGATGCCGGCGGCAATCATCACGCGCGGCTGCGTAATGGCGTTCAACGCGTAAAGCAGGCGCTGCATGCGCGGGGTGATCGCCGTCCACGGAATCTCGAACTCCTCGCGTACCGCGGCGCGGAACGCCGTAAATTTGTCGTGATCATAGGTGATGTGCGGCAGCGCCCCTACCGCCTGCAGCGTCCGCAACGCACTGTCCACCACCGCAATTTCATCCGTCGCTGATTCCAGTTCGCGGTGCGGATTCCCGTAGTCCATGCGGTATTGATCCCAATCGTCACTGTGAAATACATCTGTCATCTGCTTGTCCTTCCCCTGGTGCTTGCCGCGCACACGTTGACGGCGCTACAATGCATGGTATCTTCACTGTTACAGGATAACCGATGGCGGCACGCGAGACAACCTGGGGAGTGCATGCCTGCTACGAGCGGATTTACGGCATCGTGCGCGATATTCCGTATGGCAAGGTGATGACCTACGGGCAGATCGCTGAACTGGCGGCTGAGGCGTGCCGGTCGCCGGCGCCGGCGATTCAGGTTGGCCGCGCCATGGCCGCCAGCGGGGAGTATGCGCCTGACCTGCCGTGGTGGCGGGTGATCGGGAAGACGGGTGCGTCTGGCGTGTTGCGCAAGCGGCAGTTGTGGCAATTACAGCGCGACCTGCTGGCACGGGAAGGTGTGGTGGCCGACGCCGACGGACGCTATGACCTCGCTCGTTACCGGTATGACCCCGATGCCTGAACGGACTCGCAACGCGGAAGCCGCACCGTGACGATCAGATAGCCCTCCCCCGCACCCCACTGATCCTCGGCGTCGAGCTGTCCGCCGTGTTGCGCCAGCACCAACCGGACCAGGGCCAGGGCCAAGCCCCGCTCGGGTGGCAATGGCTGGCATAATGGATCGGCCAGCACCGCCGGCACCGATTGACCGCCCTGACCGGGATTGAGCGTCACCGTGATTACGGCTTGCCCGGCCAACGGCACGGCGTCCACCATCACGACTGTCATCGGATCCGCCAGGCGCAATAGATAATCGAACAGGCGGATCAACGCCAGCGTGAGCCTCTCGCGATCAGCGGCTACCCACAGCGATGGCACCGGGGGAAGCCACTGCAATGCCAGCAGTCGCTCCTTCACCAGCCGATTGACATTATATAACGCCTGCTCGACCAGCTCACCCAGTTCCAATGGTTGAAGCCGTGGATTGTCCGTGGCAAGGCCGGTCTGCAAATCACCCAGCACGCGCTGTTGACGCTGCACGACGCGGGCGATAATACCCAGCATCTGATCGGCAATCGCCGGACGCGACATCCCTTCGCGTGCCCAATGCAGCATGTCGTCCAGCGAGGATTGCATCGTATTGATGACCAATGCGATATCACGGAACGGCAACATCGCCTCGCCGCGGATAACCCGATCCGGCATCTGCTCATCAATCACGCTACATACCATATGCTCTCCTTTCTCACGCAACCGATCGAGTATATCTTGCTCGCGTGACAACTGCTGTCACGCGAGCAAAACGCGGAAAGATATTTGCGCTGAAAAGGAAAGGCAACAGAGAAGCGGAGGCCCGGCTTGTCCCGGACAGACAGTGGATCGCCGTTACCGTTGTTCAATCCTGACGCCGTGGTAGTAATGGGTCAGGATCGCGTCGTATGTTTTCCCCAACTCGGACAGACCGACGGCGCCGACCTGGCACATGCCCAGCCCATGGCCCCAGCCGGCGCCCCAGAAGGCGAAAACCACGGGTATGTCGTTATCATCGCGATAGATCTCGACTGTGAAGGCGGACGAGCGCAGCTTGCCGAAGGCCTTGCGAATGGTCAGCTCGCTCTGCAGAGTCACGCTGCGCTCGCTGCCGTCGAGTTGCAGCGCGGTGATGCGGCCTGATGCGCCGCGATGCAGCACCGTGATGTTGCGCACGGTGCCGACGCGGCAATCGGCGGGCAATCCTGCTTCCAGCTCCTTCCTGGTGATGAGCTTCACCCAGCGAAACGCTTCCGGCCGGGCGTATTTCGGTTGCAGGCAATTCAGGCCGCGCGCGGTCATGCAATACGCCGCCCAACCTGTTTCATCGCGCGGTTGGGGCGTAATGGCGGGATCGACCACCCCCAGAAAATCGGACACACCGACCAGGTACGGCACCGCGCGTCCCCAGGCTTCCTCGGCGGATTCGGTGTAACCCCCGCACGTGGAGGAGTAGACGGCATCGATCAACTGGCCGTCATAGGTGAGCACCTGCCCGGCGGTTTCCACTACCGCACGCGAGGTACGCGGATCCTCACTGAAGTAGCCACCGTAGACCTGGCAGGCAGCGGTATCATCCAGATCGTAACCTTGCGTGCCCAGCCGCCCCTGATTCTTCAGCGCATACGTGCGCGCCGCCACCGCCTGTGCCTTCAGCGCTTCCAGCGGATAGCTTGCGCCCATCTCCGAGGAGACCACGCCCAGCAGATATTCTTCGACGTTGACCACGTTCACGACCGTCAGCCCGTCCGCGCGTGGCAGCAACTCCATGCTGCCGCGATAGGGACGGTCGGCCTTCCCATCATAATGGCGCGTGGGTCCGAGCAGGCATACCAGCGGCGCCGGCAGGGGCGGGGCATCGGCGGCCGGCGGAGCGGGGATCACCCGCACCGGATCGGACGCGGTCAGCAACTCGGCGCCGGCGGCATCGGTAAGTGCTACGCCGCCGCCTTTGCGTGTCCGAAAGATCAACGGTTGCTCGGCGGGAAGCGTCAACGGATCCTGATGCGCGGTTTCCACCCGCACCGGCACGCCGGTCAGCAAGCGCACCGCGGACTGTTTCGTTTGCAGGCCGATGCGCAACTCGTGCACCGGCGCCTGTCCTTGCGCGCCTTGCAACCCGAACACACCGAGCAGTAAAAACCCGAGGATCAGCCGAGTGAGTGTTCTCTGGAAAGCGGATCGTGTCATGGCGCTCATCCTCCGATACGAGGTTGCGGGTTATTGTAGAGGTGCCCCGGATGCCGGCGGATCAAACCCGCGACACCGGCCGCGGGGCACTCACGGTGTCCGATGGCCTGCCGGCGTTTTCATGCTGGGCGGAATGTTGTAGAAACTGAGCGCACGCAAGCCTACCTCGCGGAAGACCGGTGCAGCCACCACGCCGCCGTAATGGCTGCCTTGCGGTTCGTCGATGATGGCCAGAATGGTGAAGCGGGGGTTGTCGGCAGGCACGAAACCGATGAACGAACCGATCGCCTTGCCGCTGCCGTAACCATGCTCGCCCGCTTTCTGCGCGGTGCCGGTCTTGCCCGCCACGCGATAGCCGGGAATGGCGGCGCTGCCGCCGGTGCCCTTCGTCACCACGCGCTCCAGGTAACCGCGGATGAGCTTTGCGGTAGCAGGTGAACACACCCGGCGGCGCGGCACCACCGTCTCCTGCCGGGTACCGTCCGGAAGCAGGCGGGCTTTGATCAGATGCGGCTGCACCCATTCACCGCCATTGGCCACCGATGAGTAGGCGGCGACCATCTGCAGCGGTGTCACCGCCAGGCTTTGTCCGAAGCCCATGTTGGCCAGCGTAATCTTCGCGTGGGCGTTCGTGCGATTAAGCGAACCCGGTGATTCGTTCTTGATCTCGACGCCGGTAAGCCGTCCGAAGCCCAGCTTGTCGCACCAGTGAAGGAATCGCGTTTCACCGAGCCGCATGGCCAGCAGCGCCGCGCCGATGTTGCATGACTGTTCCAGCAAGCGGCCTGCGTCCACCGCGCCATGGGCGTGGTGCGCCTCATGCACGACGCGCCGCCCGATGCCCAGCGCGCCGCTGCAATACGTGATCTGCGTGCTGTCGTGAATCAATCCTTCCTCCAGCGCCGCCATGACCGCCATCAGTTTGAACGTGGAGCCGGGTTCGTAAAAGTGGCTCACCGAGGCGTTCACCAGCGGCAGCGCGGTCTTGCCGGGTGCATTGGCGTCCCACTGGGGATAATTGGATAACGCGAGAATCTCGCCGGTATTTGAGTCCATCACCACGCATTGCCCGCCGGCGGCGTGAGAGTCGGCGACCGCTTTAGCCAGCGCCGCGTCCGCCGCCAACTGGATATCCCGGTCCAGCGTGGTCACCACGTCCATGCCGTCCTTCGGCTCGGTGCGCTGGCTGCGTTCGGGAATCGTCACCCGCCGGGTGTCGATCTCCTTCTTTTCCCGCCCATCCACGCCAGCCAGCGTCTTATCCTGCGATTGCTCTAACCCAAAGGCGCCGTGGCGCGTGGAATCGGTGAATCCCAGCGTAGCCGACGCCATGGTGTTATACTGGTAGCGCCGACGCCGCTCTGCCTGCAGCGACACGCCGGGCAAGCCGTAAACGACGCCGGGAATAGGCTGGGTGAACAGGCGCCGGTGAATATTGACGACCGGACGCCCATTAATCAACTTGATCGCCAGCGGACCGGGCGGCTGGCCCGGCTGCAGCCGGCGCACGATCTCGTCGCGTGAGATGCGCTCGGGAGCTTTCGGGTCATTCAGCATCGAATACAGGCGATCGGCGGCTTCCTGCAGGGGGGCGACGTCACGCTGCTCCTCCGTCGGCACCGGCGACAGCAGGCCGGACTTCACCACGAACATAGTTCCCTGTAACTGCATGACCTGGTCGGTCATCTGCCGCGTCAGCCCACGTTTCAACCACGCGAAGCGCGGGCGGAACAACAAGCGGCGAGCGACGGCTTCCTCCGACATCTGCAGGATGGGCGCCAGCACCACCGCGGCCTGGGTGGCGGTGATGGCGGCATCATCCTCGGCATAGACGCGCGGATCGACCCCCAGTGAGTAGTCCAATCCGGCCTTGGTGTAAAGGATATTGGGCAGGTGCAGTTCCTCGATGGCCTCTTTGACTCCCGCGTGATAGATGCCGCGCACCCAGCGCTGGCCGGTCGCCGGCAGGACGGGGGCATCCTGGTCCTTGGGAGTGGCGGCCATACCGAGTTGCGCGCTCACCTCTTCCTGCGGCAGTTTGAGGAGGGTGGCCAACGGCGCCAGAATATCGGGATTGGGTACGCCGTGGCTGAGGTCGATGCCCACGCGATACCGCGCGCCATCGACCCGCACGGCGATTCCGGGCAACTGCACCGACTGCAACTCCGATACCATCTTCGGTGTCAGGTGGCGCTTCACCCACACGAAGGAGAGCTGGCGGTTGAGGGTGGCGAGAATCTCCTCCTCCGGTTGCTGGATCACCGGCGCCAGTTCATGCGCGATGAATTGCGTATAGGCGGAACGGTCGGCGGCGGTGGCGCCGGGATAGGTACAGAGGCTGGGATCGACGAACAGCGACTGCTGTTCGTCGTCCAGCGCCAGCACGGTGTAGTTGCGGTCCAGCAGGCGCCCACGGGTGGCCGGCAGCTCCACTTCACGGTAGCGGTAGCGATTACCGACCTTGGTGTAGTAGTCGTGCTGCACCACCTGCAGCCAGAACAGCCGCAGAATCAGCACCAAGAAGACGACGCCGTAGATCAAACACCAGACGAAGATGTTCTTGCGCAGGATGCGATGATGTTTACTGATGCCGGAAAACCACGTCGACATCTTCGGTCTCCCCGAATGCGCACATCCCTCGCCGAGGCAAGGGATGTGCAGGCGTCTTGACGCGGGAGGAAAATCCTCCGCCTAGTCCTGGGCGTAGGCCGGATCAATCGGACCGCGTCCCAACAATCGCCACGCGGTGTTGATTTCCGCGACGAATTGCCGTTGCACACGCGCCATCCACGACGCCGGCGGGGGAGCCGATGCTGCCGTCAGTGACTGAGGAATCGCTTGAGCCACGCGCACGTAATGCACGCGGCTGGGATCGGGAAGTTCGAGTTGGTCGGCTTGCGCCACCTTCATCAACCGCGGTTGGGCGGCCAGGCGTTCCAACTCCAGGTGCAGGTCAATGCATTCCTGATTCAGTTGCGCATACTGTTGCGTCAGGCTCTGGCGCTGATACTCATAGCGGGCGATGGTGGCGTAGGTGCTGACGAAAGCGAGCACCAACCCCACGCCCACCGCCACGGCCAGCGTGGCGCCGGCGATACGCGTCCAGAGGGCGAACGAGAGCTTGCGCGGCGGCGTCGCGGGACGCACCACCGGCACCTCCGGTTGCTCTTCCGGTTCCAACCAAATTTTTCGTGCGGCTTGTGCCATAAGGACCACCTCGAATGTCTTCGGGCAGTACAACGTATTATGCTGTGAGACGGGTGCAAACCCGCGGGCTATGTGTGAGTCGGCGAAATGACGGCGATGCTCGAGGTGGCCCTCTGGCATCCGCGGTCTGCCGAGGCAGGCCTGGAAACAGTAGGAATCACAACCGTCGTGCCCCGTGCGAAGCGGGGACGCTCTGCGCAGGCAGAGATGACACTGGCGTCAGCGACAGCGGTCAGTCGCTGTCCGGAGCAAGTCGCTCCGCGGCGCGCAGCTTGGCGCTGCGGCTCCGCGGATTCCGCCTGATCTCCTCCGGAGAGGGAATCAGCGGTTTTTTGGTGAGAAGGGTAAACAGCCGCAGCGGGGCGGGCTGTTCCGGTCCGAAAGGGGTGGGCGGGGAGACGGGTTTGCCGGCAAGGACCTGGAATTTCCGTTTTACCTCCCGGTCCTCAATGCTGTGAAAACTGATGACTACAATCCGGGCATGCATCTTACAATGGTCGGCTGCGGCAGATAGTGCTGTCGTGAGTGCTGCGATCTCGTCATTGACGGCGATCCGTAACGCCTGAAAAGCTCTGGTCGCTGGATGGATCTTGCTGTGATGGGTTGCTGGCAATGTTGCGGTAATCAAATCGGCAAAGTCTGCTGTCGTGTTGATCGGCGAGTGTTTCCGCTGAGTTATCACAGCGCGAGCGAGCCGTCGTCCCCACCGCCCATAACCGGAGTCTTGGAAGAGGCGCACCATCTCTTCCTCGCTCATCCGGTTAATCAGATCAGCCGCGGTCGTGTGTTGTCGTTGGTCCATGCGCATATCGAGCGGGGCATCGGTGCGAAAACTAAACCCGCGCTCGGGCGTATCGAGCTGGAACGAGGAAACGCCCAGGTCGAACAGGAACCCGTCCACGCCGTCGACTGATAAATCTGTTATAATGTTATCAAGGTGCCGAAAATTCTCGTGTATAAAGGTCACCGGATACTCGGCCAGGCGGCGGCGCGCGATCTCCAGCGCCTGCGCGTCCTGTTCGATGCCGATCAATCGCCCGGTGGGACCCAACCGCGGGCAAATCGCCAGCGCGTGGCCACCGCCACCCAGCGTACAATCCACAATGGTCTCCCCCGGCTGGGGATCCAGGTACTGCAGCACTTCCTGCAGCATCACCGGCTCGTGGCGCGGCGCATCCGGTCCGGCAGTATCCTCATTGAACGCCATAGCCCTGTCGCACCCTTACGCGGTGACGGGCGCCCGCATGCTCAACGCGCTCATCGACTGTTCCAGCGCCGCGATCGTCATCTGCTCCTGATTGTAGGTGCGCCACACCTCGGTGTTCCACACTTCAATCGTTTCACCCAGGCCGATCAGCGTCACCTCTTTGTCCAACCGAGCCCACTCGCGCAACGCGGGCGGAATCAGCAGGCGTCCCTGGTTGTCCAGGGCGGTGATCTGGATACCGCAGCTCAGAAACCGATTCAAATTGCCGGTAATCAATTCAGCCTTCAAGAAATTCGCCGGATCCTGCTCGGTGATCCGCCGTTTGATCTCTTTCAGCCGCTGTTGGAACTCGTTCCAGATGGGCAGCGGGTAGAACACCAGGGACCGATCGTTAAAGGCGCGCGTCAGGAAGCCGCCGGTAAAAAACAACGGCTGCAAAGTTCGCGATACGCTCACCCGCCCTTTGTCGTCGAGCTGGTGCTTGATTTCGCCGAAGACTTCCAATTCCATACGGGGTCCCTTGGGTCACCACAATTTCCCACTTACTACCAATTTCTTCCACATTCTCCCACCAAGTTCCCCACTTGTCAACCGCTAAATCGCCTTCCGAGTAAAAAATCTCACTTTTATTCTACCCAAATATGAGAAAATATACGTTCTGAAGAACAAGTGTTTTCAGTCGCTGTTCCACACATCCGCCCGCCTCGTTGAGCGTGAACGAGGACAGACGCACAAAATGAGCGCCGTTTTGTGCGTACAAACATGCATGCATCCGCGTGCGTGTTTGATCCAGGAGAAATGGGATCGAAGTGTATGCCGGCAACGGTGGGAAAATGTGGGGGAAATCGACAGGAAAAACTGGGACGGACGGACACCATTTCGCATCCGCGAACCGCAATATTTTGCATCAGGCGCGGGTTGGCCTGCAGCGCGACCAGGTCAGCCGCCGACGAGGATCCGCATCTCGCTTCATGGGATGACGAGATGCGCATGCTTGCGCCGGCATACCAGACCATCATGGCACTACGACAATCCTGTGCCGGGTGAGGCGGACAATCCCCGGGCGCTCTCAACTCGGAAAAGGACTTTTCCGCTCTACTCGGAATGTAATGACGAGAACGTGCGGGATCATGTCGCGCGGCAAGGAGTTGGACATGAGTTTGCTGGGCATCGATCTGGGGTCAAGCAGTTGCAAGGCGGTGGTCTTCAGCGTCACGGGCGGCATCCTGGCAGAGGCGACGGAGGAATACACGCCGGTTTTCATCGGACCGGCGATGGTCGAGATGGACCCGCGCATCTTTCGCACGGCGATGGTGAAGGTGACTCGCACTGTCGCCGCACAGGCGAAGGATGACCCGATCGAGGCAATGTGCGTGAGTTCGCACGGCGAGACCTTAGTCCCATTGAACGGCAAAGGCGAACCATTGGGCAGCGCCATCATGAACGTGGACAACCGCGCCGCCGCGGAGGCGGAATGGTGGACCTACCAGCTCGGTCGCGAACGCATTTTCCAGATTACCGGCGTGTCGCCGCACGCGATGTTCCCGTTAAGCAAAATCCAGTGGCTGCGCAACAATGATCCCGCGCGGTATGCCGCCGCCCGTTTTTCCGCCATCAGCGACTACCTGCTGCAATCGTTCGGCCTGCCGCCTTATCTCGACTTTTCCCTCTGCTCGCGTTTTATGGCGCTGGATGTGCAGGCCAAGCGCTGGTCGCAGGAACTGTTATATCTCGCCGGCATCTCCGCGGCGCAACTGCCCACCCCGGTGCCGGCGGGCACTGTCGCCGGGCGGTTATCGCCCCTGGCGGCAAGCGAGCTGGGACTGCCCGACGGCACGCTGGTGGCGGTGGGCGGGCACGATCAGCCGTGCGGCGCGCTGGGCGTGGGCGCGATCGAGCCGGGTGCGGTGTCCGATTCCCTCGGCACTTTCGAGTGCCTGCTGGCGGTGGGTGCGCAGCCCAGCCTGGGCGCCGATGCGCTCAACGCCAGTCTGAACTCGTATTGCCACGTGGCGCCCAACCGCTACATCACGATAGCCTTTTTCCCCTCCGGCATCATGATGAAATGGTTCGGCGATTTGCTGGGCGCCACGGATGATGGCGGCGCGCACGGCGAACTGTATACCGCGCTGGAAGCGAAGGCGCCGAACGGGCCCACCGGCCTGCTGGTCACCCCGCACCTTATCGGCTCCTGCACGCCATACATGGATGCCCGCGCCACCGGCGTCATCGCCGGACTGACGCCCGCCACCGACCGCGCGCGCATCTACAAAGGCATCCTGGAAGGATTGGCGTGCGAGTTGGCGCTGAACGCAGAAGTGCTGCAACAGGTGGTAGGACCATTCGACACCATGCGTGTCACCGGCGGTGGCACGCGCTCGGCGCTGGGTCTGCGCCTGCGCGCCGCGCTAACCCGCTGCCGGCTGGAAGTGCCGCGCAACCGCGAAGCGGTGTGCTTGGGCGCGGCCATGCTGGCCGGCGTGGCCGCCGGCGTCTTTGCCACGCTGGAAGACGCCATCACCCACCTCGTGCAGGTCACCGAGACGGTGGAGCCCGATCCCGGCTGGTCCAACGCCTACCTAGCCCCACAACGCCGTTATCGCCAGCTTTACGCCGCGCTGGCCCCGCTGCGCGAGAAAGCGTAACACGAGGATAACGAATCGCGGTTGCTTGACGGGCGGCAAAACGCATGATAGGATGATTTTCGGGCGCTTCCCCGATGCGGGCGGCGTCGGTCTCCCATCCACATCCGGCAGTGGCGAACCGCCAGAGGAGGTCGGCGATGAAATATACCTCAATTGCACTTGCCCTCGTGCTTGCCCTGTTGTGCACGGGTTGTCCCACCGCACGCAAAACCTCCGAGGCTGACGATGGCGGCGGTGCGCAGGTTGTTGCCGCCCCCCCCCCCACCGGCGTGTCTTTCGCAGCGGTGGATGCCAAAGGCAACAGCGTGCTGGCGACCAAACAGACGGACAAGGGTTTTCAACTCTCCGGCACCGGCGCCGACGGCAGTCTGAAAATTGCCGGCAACGAGATCCTGCTGCTCGATCCGAAGGGACAAGCGCGCGGCAAGGTCATCTGCGAGGCAGACAAGATTACGCTGAAAGATGCGGCGGGGAAAAAGCTGTATAAACTCACCCCCAAAGAAGGTGGTTATCGCCTGAAAGACGCGCGAGATGAGATCGTCCTGAAAATCAAACCCAAAGAGGGTGATTTTAAGGTGAATGGTCCGACGGGGAACACCCTCGGCAAAGTAAAGCCGAAGAACGGCAAGATCGTCATCAACGATCCGAACGGCACGCGGCTCTACACCATCACCGGCATGGTGAAACCCGACGCCCTCGGCGTATTGCTCTTCGACAAGCTCACGCCGTTGCAAAAGGCAGCGTTGATCATGAGCGTCGGCGCCGCACCGAAGGCGAAGTAAGGGGGTTGATGCCATGCGCTGCCAGGAAAATTCCGGCTTTCTCATGCTGCACCGCTGCGAGAGCATCGCCGAATATCAATGCGCGCAATGCGGTCGAAAAGTCTGCGGCGAACACGCCGTAGCCGCCGACGCACCAGTGCCAACAGACGTCACCGAGGCCGGCGTACCCCCGCACATGCCCACACCCGGCAGCAGTATGGTCTGCACCACCTGCGCGCGCAAGCGGCAGGGGCAAATCCCGCGCCAGGGCGGCGTGCAAGACAACGATCCCTACTACCGCTTTCCCAGCTATGGCGGCTATTACGGCGGATATCACCCTTACCACACCGGTTACTACTACGACGACAGTGACCGTCGTGCCTTCGACCGCGACCAGGCGTCGGCGAAGGATGCGACCGTGACCGCGGCGGGCGATGGACTCGGCAGTTGATATTCTCTACTATGCGCCCGGCGGCGGCATGGGTCATGCCACGCGCGCGGCCGCCATTCTGCGCCGCTTGCGCGCCCGGGGCATCACGCGCCTGCTGGCGGTGGTCACCACCCCGCTGATCCTGCCGCTGGCACACGAAGCGCTCCCCGTGCACCGCCTGCCCGATCCCACTCCCGCCACCCTGCGCGCGGAGGTGCCGGCGCTGCTGCGACAACTCAATCCACGCGTGCTGGTGGTCGATGTCTTTCCGCGTGGCATCGTGCACGAACTGACCGAAGTGCTGCCCACCCTGGCGTGCCGCAAAGTCTTGGTGCACCGCCACCTGCGCGCGCCGTACGCCGCCCCGGATGCCTGGGTGAACTATGACCGCATCCTGCTTGCCGAAGACACCGCGTCCGATCCGTGCGCGCGGGCGTGCGGTCCTATCCTGCTGCGCGACGCCGCGGAACTGTTACCGCGCGCGGCGGCACGGGCATGCCTGCGGGTGGGCACGGAGGAGCGGGTGGTACTCGGGGTCAGCAGCGACGCCGTGTGGACGGATGACTTGTTCCGCGTGCTGACGAAATGCCTGCACCGGGCCGCTCCGCAAGCCGCGCTGCGGCTGGCGTCGCCGGAAGGATCGGCGGATGCCGCGCGCCGCGTGGATCACTACCCATTGCTGGAACTGTTGCACGGCGTCGATGTGGTGGTGGGTGCGGGCGGTTATCACCTGTTTCACGAAGCGCGGGCTTGCGGCGTGGCCGCCATTTTCCTCCCGCGGTCGCGTGCCTACGACGATCAGCACTGGCGCGTTGCCGACGCGCGCGTTGCCGACGGACCGGAAGCGCTCGAAGCCCACCTGCGCGACACGCTGGCATCAGATGCGCACCGCGAGGAAGCGCATTATCACAACGGCGCCGACATCGCCGCGCGGGAGATCGCGGCGCTGCTGGGATAACACAGCACGGAAAAAGGATCTGCCATGACATCACGCTTTCCGCTGAACAAGCTGCACATATGGGCGGCGGACCCGCTGGAGAAGGTGTTTCGCGACACCGCACGGCCGAAAGGAGCACGCAAGACAGTCGCGCTGGACGGCGCGCGCGGCGAAGTAGTCAGCGGACAGCTTGCGCTGCGCACCGAGGGAACGAGTTGCGGTATCGACGCCGTGACGATTGCGCCGCTGCAACTGCGCGGCGGCGATGCGACAATCGAGATCGAACGACGCTGGGTGGGTTACACTTACGTACCCGCGCCGGCGTGGGATGTCGATCCCGTGCGGCTGGCGGGCACGCCGCCCGCGTTGTATCCCGATCCGCTTTACCCCGTCTGCGAGACACAGACGCACCCGCACCACTACAATCCCGACCACAGCGCGGCGCTGTTCAATGGGCGCACGCAGGCGCTGTGGTTGACGGTGCGTATCCCATCCGCGACACCGCCCGGTGTCTACACCGGCGAGATTCGCATCACCATTGCCTATTACGGTAACGTGGTACGCCTACCGGTGAAGCTGACCGTATACCCCGCGCAATTGCCGGCGGCGCGCACCTGCGGCATTGAAAACTGGTTCGTGCTCTCCTCCGTAGTGCGCCAGCACGAGTGCGCGTGGTTCAGCGAGCGTTTTTGGCAATTGACGGAGGCGTACCTGCGCAACCTGGCAGACCACCGGCAGACGCACATTGTGGTGCCGATGTACGAGTTGATCGCTGTTGGCGTGGATGCCGACGGCGAGATTACGCTGGATTGGACGCAGTTCGATCGCTTCGTCACATTGGCGCTGGCGGCGGGACTGGATACGCTGGTCGGCAATCACCTGGCTACCTACACCTACGACCGCCGTTACGCCTGCGCGGTGCATACCTTCCGCGCGGTTGATGGCACAGCGCGCTACGAGTTACATGAAGGACGGACGCGCCCGGCACAGCGCTGGCTCGCGTGGTTTCTGCCGCGGTTGCGCGCCCACCTGGCCACACGCAACTGGCTCACTCGCTGGTGGCAGCACATCCGCGACGAACCGTGTGGCGTGCGCGAAGATTATGAGGCGATCTACGCCGCCATGCGCCGCCATGCGCCGGAGTTCCGTACCATCGAGGCACTGCACGGTCCCATCGTCGGCGCATGCGATTGCTGGGTGCCACAACTCGGCGCGTGGGGTGAGAACCTGTCCTTCTTCCAGGAGCGCCGGCGGGCGGGCGACCAGGTATGGACCTACGTCTGCTGCGGACCCACCGGACGCTACGCCAACCGCTTCATCGACCAGCACAGCGTATTACCGCGGTTGCTGTTCTGGATCATGGCGCGCTACGGTGCTTCCGGCTATCTGCACTGGGGCTACAACTGGGCGGACATGCCGATACCGGAGATCGACACCACCGGCTTTCTGCCCGCGCAAGGGCCGGTACAGTCGGGTGACGTGTGCGTCGTCTACCCCGGCCCGCACGGTCCGCACGATTCCATCCGCTGGGAAATGCAGCGCGAAGGCATTCAGGACTACGAATTGTTACGCCTGGTTGAAGCGCGCCACCCGCGCCGCGCACAAGCCATCGCCGCACGCTTGATACACGACTTCGACGATTACACCACCGACGTCGCCGCCTTCCGCACTACTCGACGCGCATTACTGAAAGCGGCAGCGGTTGGCTAACCAACAACGCGGGGATGCAGATGGCATTACGCCACCATGCGTCCCCGCGTTGTTGTTCGACGATGCGTTCCGATCAGCCTACAGCATCTGCATCGGCATGACGACGTAGAGGTAATCCGCTTCGCCGTCGGCCTTGATCAGGCCGGGATTGAGCGGTCCGGTCAGGCCGAGTTCGATGGTTTCGCTGTCCAGCACGCCCAGCACGTCCTGCAGGTATTCGGCGTTGAAGGCAATCTCCACCACATCACCGTCCAGGCTGATCGGTACTTCCTCGTATGCTTTGCCGACGTCGCCGGTTTCGGCGGAGATCGTCAGCGTCGAGTCGATGGAGCGCAGCACGATCTTGTTGGACTCGGCGCGGGCGACGATGCTGGCGCGGCGCACCGCCTCGTAAAATTGCTGACGATTGATCGTCATGCGTTTATGCGTTTCCTGCGGAATCACGCGCTCGTAGGCGGGGAACTGACCTTCGATCAGGCGCGATACCAACTGCACATGTCCACAGGTGAAGAGCACCTGGCTTTCGCTGACCGTCACATCGACTGGTTCGTCGCTGTTACCGAGCAGCCGCAGTAATTCCTGCAGCGCGCGCGCGGGAATAATCACAGCGACGGGCTGGGAGAATTTTCCACCCGCGGCGGCACGCTTCACGGCCAGCCGGTGCGTGTCGGTGGCGACCATGGTGGCGGTCTGGCCATCCCAGGTGAGCAAACAGCCGGTGAGGATTACGCGCCCTTCGTCGGTACTGGCGGCAAACAGCGTCTTGCGCACCACGTCGCGCAAGACGGAGCCGGGCATGGAAAGCACCGTCTCGGACGGCACTTGCGGCAGGGCGGGGAACTCATCCGCGGGCAACCCGTGGATGGTATATTGCGATTTGCCGGCGGAGACGGTGAGTAAATTGCGCTCGTCGGCGGAGATGGTCAGCTCTGCATCGGCGGGCAGATTGCCGACCACGTCCTGGATGATGCGCTCGGGCACGGTGACGGCGCCGGATTCACCGCCATCCAGCGGCACGGTGCAAGTCATGCCGATCTCCAGGTCGGTGGTCACGAGCTTCAATTGCCCCTGCTGCGCTTCAATCAACACGTTGCCGAGGATGGGCAGTGTGCTGCGTGTGGCGACGGCGCGCGAGACGCTCTGCAATGCTTCATGAAATTGACGCTTCGAGCAGGAAAAATTCACGATACAGCTCCTGGTCTGATTCGAAATATTGGTGTTGCTTCATTCGACTGGATTGTGCAGATTCCCTTTCGGGAATCTTCCGCGGGTTAGTTCATGGCTTCCTGCAAGCGGGAAGTCAGCTCGCCCACGATAGCCCGCACCTGGCGGTCGATCTTCACAATCGAATCCAGCTTGGTGCACGCATACATCACCGTGCTGTGGTCGCGTCCGCCGAACTTGCGCGCGATCTCCGGGAAGGAGGCGTCGAGCAGTTGCCGACAGAGATACATGGCGATCTGACGCGGCAGCACCAGATTTTGCGTACGGCACGCACCGGTGAGTTCTTCCAGTGAGATGCCGAAATGCTGAATGACGAGTTGCTGGATATCGTGAATCGACAGCGCCTTGGAGCCGGCAATGGTGCTATGATCGCGCAATTGTTCCATCGCGAGCGGTACGGTAATCTCTTCGCCGGCGAGTGAACTGGCAGCCAGCACCTTCACCAACGCGCCTTCCAGCACGCGGATGTTGGCGCTGATGGTCGTGGCGATATAGCGCAGCACCTCTTCCGGTACGTGGGCGCCTTCCTGCGCGACTTTTCGCTGCAGGATGGCGATACGGGTTTCCAGGTCGGGTGCCTTGATGTCGGTCATCAGTCCCCACTCGAAGCGGGAGCGCAGACGCGGATCGAGAATCTGCAGGTCCTTCGGCGGGCGGTCGGAGGAGATGACGATCTGCTTGCCGGTTTCATACAACGTATTGAACGCCTGGAAGAATTCGGACTCGGTGCGCTCGCGCGAGGCGATGAACTGGATGTCGTCCACCAGCCAGATGTCCACGTTGCGATAGGCCTCACGGAAAGCGCCAAACCGGTCTTCGCGGATGGAGGAAACCACGTGATAGGTGAAGGTGTCGCCGGAGACGTAATTGACCTTCAGCGTGGGCTTCTTTTTTAGCGCCGCGTGGCCAATCGCTTGCATCAGGTGGGTTTTTCCCAACCCGACACCGCCGTAGATGAAAAGCGGATTATACGACCGCGCCGGTGCGCGGCTGATGGCCTCGCCCGCGGCGTGGGCTATCTGATTGTTCTTGCCAACCACGAAGTTCTCGAACGTGTAGCGTGGATTGAGCGGCAGCGAGGTGAAGAGATCGTCCGCCCGGCTCGTACCGCGCACGACAACCTGCTCGCTCCTGTCCGTTTCCTCCAGGTGCAGCGTGAGCTGGCTCACGACAAAGTGCACGGTGATCGAGGCGTCCAGCGCACTGGAGAGGCTTTTTGCCAGCAGCGGCGCCGCTTTCTCTTCCAGCCAGTTTTTGGCATACAGGCTGGGAACGCCAATTGAGAGCACCTGGCCGTCGAAGCTCAGGGGTTGCAATTCCTGGATCATCTTGGCGAGGGCCGGGCGGCGGATGGTCTGCTGTAAAATCGACAGGGCTTGCGGCCAAATTTCATCGAGCGACAGCGCGGTCGACATGTGTTCCTCCAAAGTAAAAATCGGGTTCAATGATGCTTACGCACAGATGCGAAGGTATGGTTACGCCATAACCATCCGCCACTACAGGAGGAACGCCGACGAAACTTCGATAGGAACCGTGAATAGGCTGCCCCAGGACAGCCCGACTGTGATAAATAAGTGATTATTCGTCCCCGGTTTTCGGCACCGACTTACAGAGACTCCAATGGCATACACCTGGATAAATGGCTCCCCTCGCGGGGTAAGAGTGCATAACGCTGGTACGCCGAACCGAGCCGGGACATGATGGCAGTTGGTCTAAGGAAAAGCCCTGACAGTGTTTTCCACAGGTGTGAGTAAGGCTGTGGAAATCTTCATCCTGTACGTGCTGTTATTATAACGCGGATGGTCGGGGAGGGCAACAGGGGCTTATAATCCGTTTTAAGGCACTTTATACGGGAAAACGCCTGCTACGGAGATGTTTTCACGCTCAAAATCTGCTAGAAACGTACTTATGTTTGCTGAAGTGGCCCAAAAAAAACTTGTCCACATTTAATATCAACACCTGTGAATAACTCCAGCGACTGATGCCGAGCGCCTGTTCGCACGACGGGTAATTTCGTTCCCGCGCAGGATGGTGGATGACGCCCCACGCAGACACGCAGGCATGAAACCGACTGCTATACTACGGGCACAGGCTACCGTACGCCCGCTGGACATTCCGTACGGAGGCTTGCATACTAAGGAGGTGATGCCGCGATGGCACATGTCATTTGCGAACCCTGTATCGGCGTAAAGAACAGCGCCTGCGTGGAAGTGTGTCCGGTGGATTGCATCTCCGACGGCGGCGAGCAGCACCTGATCAATCCCGACGCATGCATCGACTGCGGGGCGTGTGCGGAGGCGTGTCCGGTGAATGCCATCTTCGTCATCGACGAGGTGCCTGCTCGATGGCAGGGATTCATCGAGAAGAACGCGGTATTTTATCGCGACATGGAAAAGCTATAAGCAGATGCGGAGAACTCCCTGTGGGAAAGCTGGGATAGCTGCGGATGTCGTGAAGGCTGTGCACAACTCCAGTCTGTCGCCCCCCGATCTTCGGCGGTTCTCCACACCGCGCCGCCCTCATGGCTACGAAGGGTTCTCCACATTTCCCCACCCCTTATTATTATCATTACTTAGAAATATCTAAGGAGTCTTTCTTAGCCGGACCAACTGGAAACGCGCCGCGGAGCGTGGGAACCCCGGTCCGCGGCAGATTCGGCAAGCGAGCTGAGGACCAGTCTCATCCACACCTGACGATATCGCTGTGGACATGCTGGTCGTGCGCAAGATTCCCCCTCCCCGGTCCTTTCTGGTATACTTTGCTGATTCTACTCCAGCAGGGATATGACAGATGACCGGCAACGATATTCGCGATGCGTTTTTGCGCTTTTTCGAGCAGCGGGGGCATAAAGTGCTGCCGAGCAGTTCGCTGGTGCCCGACGACCCCACCACGCTGTTCACCACCGCGGGCATGCAGCAATTCGTGCCGTGGTTCCGCCGCGAGACGGAACCGACCTACGGCAGCGTGGCTACCGTGCAAAAGTGCGCCCGCACCGACGACCTGGACCAGGTCGGTCGCACCGCACGTCATCATACCTTTTTCGAGATGCTGGGCAACTTCAGCTTCGGCGATTATTTTAAGCAGGAAACATTACGCTGGGGCTGGGAGTTCTCCGTGCTGCCGCCGGCGGAAGGCGGGCTGGGGCTGGACCCGGAACGCATCTGGGTGACTTATTATCAGCCGAAGGTGGGTGAGCCGTACCAGGAAGACCTGGAGGCGAAGGCCATCTGGCAGCAGATCGGCGTGCCCGACGCACGCATCGTGCCGCTGGGCAAGAAAGAGAACTGGTGGGGACCGGTGGGTGACAGCGGACCCTGCGGTCCGTGTTCGGAGATGCACTACGACCGCGGCGCGCACCTGGCGTGCGGCCCGGAATGCCTCTCGCCGGCGTGTGGTTGTGACCGTTGGATCGAATTCTGGAATCACGTCTTCCAGCAGTTCAACTTCCAGCACGGTCAGTATCAACCGCTGCCTACGCCGGGTATCGACACCGGCGCCGGGCTGGAGCGCATCGCCAGCCTGGTGCAGGACGTGCCGACGAACTACGACACCGACCTGGTGCGATCGATCATGGCGCAGACGCTGCAATTGGCCGGGGTGGCGGCGCCGCGTACGGCCGATGACACACTGGCGTTGCGCGTGATTGCCGATCACCTGCGCTGTGCGTCGTTTATGATCGCCGACGGCGTCTTGCCCAGCAACAGTAAGCGCGGGTACGTGGTGCGCCGCATCATCCGCCGCGCTTTCCGTTTTGGCCGCGCACTGGGCCTGACTGCCCCCTTCCTGCATCGCCTGGTGCCGACGCTGGTCGAGGCGATGGGCGGGCATTACCACGAACTGGGGGAAAACGCGCGCTTCCTCGCGGATACGCTCCGCGCGGAAGAGGCGCGTTTCGCGGAGACGCTGGAGCGCGGTGAAGAACTGCTGGCGCGCTTGATCGAGGATGCGCAGACAAAAGGAGCGACCGAGCTGAACGGCGCGGATGTCTTCACCCTGTACGATACGTACGGCTTCCCGCGCGAGTTGACGGAAGAGTCAGCGCGCGAGGCGAGACTGAGTCTCGACGAGGTGGGGTATCGGGCAGCGATGGAAGCGGCGCGCGAACGCGCCCGCGCCGGTGGCAAGTTTGCCTACGAAGCGAGCACCATGCTGGATCCCGAGCTGGCGGCGACGCAGTTCGTCGGCTACGAGCTTTTCGACGTCGAGGCGACGCTGGAGCATTTTCAGGCGAACGACGATCGCACCGCCGCGGTAGTGGTGCTGGATAAATCGCCGTTTTACGCGACTTCGGGCGGACAGTGCGGCGACATGGGCACGCTGCAGTTCGACGGCGTCACGCTGCCGGTGGTGGATGTGTCGAAGGACAAATTCGGCCACGTGCTGCACGCGGTGGACCTGATCGGTCACGAGGAATTCGCCCCCGGTCCGCGGCATACGGTGATGGCGCACGTGGATATCCCGCGGCGCACCGCCATCCGCCGCGCGCATACCGCCACCCACCTGCTCCACTGGGCGCTGCATCAGGTGCTGGGCGAGCACGCCAAGCAGGCCGGCTCACTGGTGGACGAGGATGTGCTGCGTTTCGACTTCAGCCATCCGCAGGCGATGACGGCGGAGGAGATTCGCCGGGTGGAGGATCTGGTCTACGAGAAGATCATCGGCGACGCGCCGGTGGCGATTCGCGACATGAGCCTGGAAGAAGCGCGCAAAGAGGGCTACACCGCGCTGTTCGGCGAGAAATACGGCGACTGGGTGCGCACGGTGAACGTGGGCGGCGGCGAATTCGACGTGGCCTTCAGCCGCGAGCTGTGCGGCGGCACGCATCTCGACCGTACCGGGCAGGCCGGTTTCTTCCGCATCATCACCGAGGCGTCGGTAGCCGCGGGCATCCGACGTATTGAGGCGTTGACCGGGCTGAAGGCGCAGGCATGGGCGCGCGAACAAACGGAGCTGGTGCGCGAGTTGTCGGCGACGCTGAAGGCACCCGCCGATGAGATCGCCGCGCGGGTAGACGCCTTGCAGCGTGAGTTGCGCGAGGCGCAGCAGAGCATCAACGAGTTGAAGGTAAAGGTGGCGGCCGGCGGCGGCGCGGACGGGCCGCAAGTCGAGGAGATCAACGGCGTGCAGGCCATCATCGCCCAGGTGGATGGGGTGGACGCCGCGACGCTGGGCAACCTGTCCGACCAGTATATGGACAAGCTGCGCTCCGGCGTGGTGGCACTCGGCGCCGCTACGGACGGGAAAGTGTTCTTCGCGGTGAAGGTCAGCAAAGACTTGTTGAACCGTTTCAACGCCGGTGCCATCGTGCGCGAGACGGCAAAAGTGGCCGGCGGCGGTGGCGGCGGCCGCCCCGACTTCGCCCAGGCCGGCGGCAAAGACCCCGCCCAACTCCCCGCCGCGCTGCAAAAAGCGCGCGAAATGATTGCGGGGTGATCGCGGGCATCACGCCGGCCGTCGATGACGTGCAGATCAGTCGGATTCGACCCTTCGGTCCGATCCGACTGATCACGTGTGCGGCAATACGCCGTTGCTTTTCCGAAAGCCCCCATGACCCCTGCTCTCCTGTCACGGGAACCATCTCACCGCCGGAAGGGACTGCCCGCGCCGCGTCGAATCTGCAGGATGAGGATGTAACATTGTGGTAACCTTTTTCCAGAACATGGCGGCGCCGGCGTTGTTGCTGACGTGGTTCGACGGCATCCAGACCCCTGAATACTGGCTGGCGCTGTATGCCACCGGCAAACTCGGTGCCAATGCGGGGAACATCTGGCTGTTGTTGCTGGTGCGCCTGGTGGTAGTGGGCGGCATCGTTCTCGCCACCAAAGTGGTGGTCGGGCTGTTCCGGCGCATGCTGCACCGTGGGTTGGTGGCAGTGGCGGAGCGCACCGGCCACGAGCAACGGCGGCTGGTTACGCTGCACGGGTTGCTGGCATCGGCGCTATCGTATCTGCTGTATTTCATCGCCTGCATCCTGATTCTTTTCACCTTCGGCATCACCTGGAAAGGCCTGGCGCCGCTGCTGGGCGCGGCATCCATCCTCGGGTTGGCGGTTGGGTTCGGCGCGCAACGGCTGGTGCGCGATCTCATCAGCGGTCTCTTCATCCTCGGCGAAGGGCAGTTCGACATCGGCGACTGGGTGAGCATCGGCGGGGTAACGGGCCGCGTGGAGGAGATGGGATTGCGCGTGACCCGCCTGCGCGACGATCAGGGGCGCGCATACATCATCGCGAACGGCGATATCACCCAGGTTTTCAACTCGTCGCGCGGTTATATCAAGCTCACCCTCGACTTCACATTTAAGCGCACGGCCAGGCTGGATGACGCGCTGGTCGCGTTGCGCGCCATGGCGGATGAGATATTACGCGCGCACCTGGACGAGGTGGACGAAGACCAGGTGACCGTGTCGCTGGCCGCGGCGGAGGCGGAAAAGATCACCCTGCGCGTCACCGCGTGGGCGCCGCAACACCTGCTGGGCGCCATCGAGCGCGAACTGCGCCGCCGGGTGCTGGACGCGGAAGACGCGCAACTGATGACGCTGGCATAACAGACGAGGAGACGGCGTGGCGGATCTCCCGGTCGAAATCTGGCAGTTGGTGCGCGACGAGCAGGGACGAGACATCGTCATGCTGCGCGACGAGCAGGGGCGCGTGCTGCTGATCGAAATCGGCGTGTGCGAAGCCGCCTCGATCTGGGTGCGGCTGGCACCCGACACCACCGTGCCGTATCTGCGCCGCCCGTGGAGCCACGATCTGATGCAGTCCATGCTCGAACGGCTGGGCGCGCAACTGTTGCGCGTGGTCATCGACGATTGCGTGCGCGATGTGGATAAGGACCTTATCAAGTATACCTTTTACGCCACCCTGCACCTCACCTATCGCGGGCAGGAGGTGGTGGTCGATGCGCGCCCCAGCGACGCCACCGCGCTGGCGCTGCGCATGGGAGCGCCATTGTTCGTCAACACCCAGGTGATGGACGACCATGCCATCCTGCCGCAAGGCGGATTCGATGATGGCCCGGAACCCTGGGATACGCTGTCGTAGGCCCGATTGTCCCGGTGTGGCATGGGCGTCTCGCCGGTGCCACGCTGCTGGCGAGCGGTGTATTGAACGGAATGGTGTCTGTTCCCACGATTCGCGACGGTCACCACGACGCGTAGCGCGGCACAATCCACCATCGAAAGGGTGACCAATGTCTATTGCGGTAATCGGCGGTACCGGGCTCTATGAACTGGGTGAGCCGGTGGTGGCGGAACACCTGGCCACCCCCTACGGCGAGGCGGCGTTTTTTCGCCTGCAACTCGACGGGCATGCGGTCATCTTCCTCGCCCGGCATGGCGCCGGCCATTCCGTGCCGCCGCACCGCGTCAACTACCGCGCCAACATCTGGGCGCTGCACGCCCTGGGCGTGCGTCATGTGTTCGCCACCCAGGCGGTGGGCAGCCTGAATACCCGCCTGCAGCCCGGCCATTTTGTGCTGGTGTCGCAGTTCATCGACTGGACCAAAGGCCGCCCCTCCACCTTTTTTGACGGCGGCGGCGCCCCGGTGGTGCACGTGGACGTCACCCACCCCTACTGCCCGCGCCTGATCGATGCGCTGCGGCGCGCCGGCGATGCACTGGGCGACCGCCTGCACGCGGAGGGTGTCTACGCCTGCACCGAGGGCCCGCGCTTCGAGACCGCCGCGGAGATTCGCGCGCTGCGCACGCTGGGCGCCGACGTGGTGGGCATGACCAACGTGCCCGAGGTGGTGCTCGCGCGCGAAGCCGGCCTGTGCTATGCCGCCGTCTGCATCGTCTGCAACTGGGGCGCGGGCATGACCGAAACCCCGCTCACCCATGCCGAAGTACTCGGCATCATGGATGAACAATCCGCCCCCTTGCGCGAGCTCCTCACCCGCGCCGTCGCCCTAGTGGATGAGGCGTCTTGCCCCTGCCCCGAACTCGGCTTCCCCGACCAACTGCCGCGCCTGTAATCGTCGCCGCGCCGTTTCCGACCGTCCCCGGATGAAATCGTCATGCCGAACGCATTGACGCGCCTCCCCTCGCCTGCTACAATAAATCCTCCTCGACACCGTGCCGGTGTGGCGGAATGGCAGACGCAGTGGACTCAAAATCCACCGACCGCAAGGTCATGGGGGTTCGACTCCCTCCACCGGCACCATCCACACACACATGATGGGACAGATGTCTCGCCCGTAAATGTAGCAAGCACGCGCATGGCCGGGACGCCCATGCCACGCGGGAGCACAGCGCACTCACCGCAATTCCGCATAGCATTTTGCCAGCGCGGCGAGCGAGAAGTGGGCGTTGAGGCCGCTGGGATTGGGCAGCACCCAGAGCGCGGTATCACCGAGAGATTCCGGCTGGCGGCCCAGCGCGGCGCGGGGGCGGGCGAACGCAGTGCGATAGGCGCTGATGCCCAGCACCGCGAGGATGCGCGGGTGGCAGTCCGCCACCTTCTCTGTCAACCGGCGGGCGCCCGCAAGCAACTCCTCCGCCGTCAGTTCCGCCGCGGTGGCGGTGGCGCGCTCGACGATATTGGTGATGCCGTAGCCGCCGTCGAGTAGCGCGCGCTCCTCGTCCGGCCGCAGCACGCGCGGGGTGAACCCGGCGGCGTGCAGCGCCGGCCAGAAGCGATTGCCCGGACGGGCGAAATGATGCCCCACCGCCGCGGAATAGAGCCCCGGATTGATGCCGCAGAACAGCACCCGCAGCCCAGGCGCGATCACATCCGCGACCGTCGCCCCCGCCGCGCGGGCAACCTCGTCTTTCGTGGGTTTGCGTAGAGTCATGCTGCCAGTTATTCCCATCCAGGGAGCGAATATACCGGGGAGTGCGTGTTGGAACACAGATGGATCTGATGGAGAAGATGCGTGGCGAGCAGTGATATTGTCCCGGAAGGACAGGCGAAAATAGCCCGGTTGTGCACTGTCGGGAATCAGGATTGCCACAGAACGGAAGTCCCAGCGGGACGACTGATCGACCGGTTTACCCCGCGAACCGCACGCTGATCGTCTTGATCTCGAATGGCCCCAGGTCGAAGGTGATCGTGTGACCGGCGACATCGAGCGGCTTTGTCTCCTGTTCCAGCACATCGGTCTCCGCGGCGGCGCGGAGGGGCAGTGCGGTCGTCACGGTCGTGTCGGGAGCGGGTTGGCCGGTCGCCTCGTAAACGCGCAGGATGATGTGTCCTTCCTGACCTTGCTTTAGCGCGGAGAGCACTACCTGCGCCGGTGCGATATGCAGCAGACCCCAGCGGGTGGGCAGCGTGCCGGGGTGGGGCGCGACAGTGGCAGCGAGTAGCGGGTGGTTGAATTCGTAGCCGTCGCGATAGATACCTGCCTGCTGCCAGTTACCCTGGTGCGGCACCAGCGCGTAGTCGAACGTCAGCAGGTTGCCCAGTTCCAGCCCGGTGTCGGAGGACATACCGGGTTCGTAGCCGCCGCCGTAGCCGTAGGCGACGATGCGTGTGCTGCGTGCCAGCGAGAGCAGCAGCGTGTTGTCGGCGACGTTGTTGCCGGGCAGGCCGCGGTTCAGCAGCGCCAGCCCCTGCGCGCCGTCGCTCCAGTCGATCCACTGCTGCGCGGGATACTCCACCCCCTCCGGGCGCGCGAGGGCGCCGAAGGGAATCTCACCCACCGGCTGCGCACCGGCGATGGCGGTGGGGAAAAGCACGCGGTAACGCACCGCTTCCTCGCGATTCACCAGCGTGGTGCGGATGTCGATGCGGCGCAGCCCGGCGTAGAGGCGTATGCGGGTGCTGAACGCGCCGCTGCCGAAGGGGTGCGCCACCGCGAACTCCGACAGCACCGGCCCATGCGTCACCGTGCCGGGGACGGCAGCTTCCGCGTCGCTCCACGCCGCCCCGTCGCGCGGCGGTGCCGGGTGGCGGTCCGTCATGCCGATGTTGCTGCAGGCGTTGAGCGGACGATACAGCTCCCAGAAATCGCCGTGATCTTCCTCGCATGCGAGCACGTTGGCGGCGCCGGCGAGCAGCTCCCGTCTCGCTGTCTTCAACCACAGCCGTGTCATCGCGCCGGTGTGAGGATCGCACTCGATGCGGTACAGGTCGTTCTCCAGCACCCCATCCACCGCGATTGTCGCCTGCGCGCGGGTGGCGCTCGGTAAGGCACGATAGACCGCGTAGCCCAGCGCGGGCACGTCGGCCAGAAAGGCGATCTCCGCCGTCAGCAGCGTGCCGTTGGGGTTGCGCGTTGCGTCGAGGAACTGCACCGGCACCGTGTGACCATCCGGGTCGCGCAACTCGATGCCGACTCCCTCGCCGCTGGCAAAACCGAGCTGCGCGGTCACCACGTCCCGGCGCGCCCAGCCCAGCGGATTGAATACCACCACCGGTATCCCTTCGCCGTCCGTCGCGACGCGCTCGCTCAACGCGTGCAGCCGCGCGGTAACTTCCTCGGCGGCGAGTCGCTGCGCGAAATCCAGGCTGCGCAGCGTGTCTGTGTAAACGTGGTCGGTCATTACCCCGGACATCAGGTCGTGCGCCTGGTTGAACAGCACCGGTTCCCACGCGCGCCACAGCAAGTCGTCGTCAACGGCGGTCCCCGTCGCCCGGAGCAACGCGCCCAGCTTCTCCGCGGTCAGCAGCAGATGCTCGATCTCGCGCATCTGCTGTTTCAACTCGATGCGGCTGCTGTAAATACCCTGGAAGATAGGGTTCAACTCGCCGCGCAGCACGGTGCGCTCGGTGCGGTCGCGCACGGCGGCGGCATATTCCTCCGGCGACGCCAGCCGCAGGCGGAACGGCGTCGCCTGTTGCGCGTTGCTTTCTTCCGTCAGCGGCGCCAGGTGCGGTTCCGGCGGGCAGACATCGACACCGGCCAGCGCCACGCGGTCGCCGGCGGGCATGAAGGGATCGAGACCGGCATAGCGTGCGCGGAAGAACTCGGCAAATTCCGGCAGCGTGGTCGGCGAGCCATATCCATACCCGTAGCTGTGCGGTAGCCAGAATGCCGGGATGCGCGAGCCGTCCAGCCCTTCCCAGAGGAATTCCGCCGGCGTCGCGGGTGAAGGCACGCCGCGGGCGAACCAGAAGGTGGTGAAGCCCGCCTGGCACAGCAATTGCGGCATCTGAGCGTGGTGGCCGAAGGTGTCGAGCTGCCACCCCACGGTCACCTCCACCCCCAGCATTCGCCGCACGTACCCCTTGCCATAAAGTACCTGGCGGATGAACGATTCGCCGCCGGGCATATTCACGTCCAGCATGGTATCGGTGCCGCCCACGATCACCAGCCGGCCTTCCGCTACGTAGCGGCGCACGTCGGCCAGCACCGCGGGATAGCGCTCCAGCAGCGGCTGAAGGTAGCACGCCTGGTCGAGGATGAAGCGATACGTGGGATATTGACCGAGCAGGTAGAGCGCCTGCAGCAAGTGCGGCAGTCCGATAGGCAGGTATTGCTCGCGGGTCTTGAAGACCGCCCCTTCCCAATGCGTATGCGGAATGATGTAGAACGTCGCCATCGTTTCATCCACCGTGCAGTCCTCCAATCTGTTGCGATGTGTATTCGGCGGGGAAGGCGTCGGGCCTTCATGCGCTGTCATCATTGACTAGTGCAAAACGTGGAAATGGACTTCCACGTTTTGCACCCCACGTTCCGCCAACGACGGTGCCACCAGGAATCCAGCAAAAGTAGAATCGCATTTTGCAGATTTGCACCGGGGACATCTGCGTCAAGCGATACTAGCGCGACAGGGGATATGCAGCGCGCAGCACCGGAAGGTTCCGACTGAACGGAGTGGTTATTTCCCAATCCCCATTCATTCGCCCTTCCCCCCGGCGACGTTGGCGCTTATAATGAAGGGGAAGGAGTTCATAATGACCACCGCTCCGCGATCATCCGATGCCGACGACGGGCGCGCCTCTCCCCTGCATAGCAATGCCGCGGCCATTCGCGCGGTAGCGGCGGCGGTGGAGGGCACGCTGGGGCCGAAGGGATTGAACTGCATGCTGGTGGACCGCTACGGCGAGGTGGTCATCACCAACGACGGCAGCACTATTCTGGAGAAGCTGGATGCCACCCATCCCGCCGCGCGCATGCTGGTGAATGTGGCACGCGCGCAGGACGCGGAGGTGGGCGACGGCACCACCACCGCCACGCTGCTGGCCAACGCGCTCATCACCGAAGCGGTGGCGCAGGCGGGACGCGGGGTGCCGGTAACGCGCTTGCTGCGTGGGATGCGGCTGGGTCTCAACGCGGCTATCGACGGCATTCGGCGGCGGACCGCCGTCATCCGCGACGTGGACGATCCACTGCTGCGGCGAGCAGCCTTGATTGCCGGGCGCGAGCAGGCTGACCTGGCTGACCTGTGCCTGGCGGCGGCGGCGCGGGTGGGACGCGAGCGGTTGCTGGCGCCCGACTTCCGGCTGGCCGACTGGATTCTGGCGCGGGAAGGCGCGGAGAACGCGCTGGTCTACGGAGTGATGCTCGACAAGGAGCCGATGAACCGGCAGATGCCGCGCGCGGTGCGCGACACGGCGGTGCTGTGCCTGGACGATGGGCTGGAGTCGGAAACGCTGGAGGAGAGCGCGCTGGGCACCGAGGCCGGATTCGCCGCTTTCATGCGTTACCAGCAGGAATTCCGCGCCGCGCTGGCGCAACTGGTGGCGCTGGGAGTGCGCGCGGCATTCGTGACGAAGGCAGTGCAGGATGCCGCCGAGGAGGCGCTGACCGACGCCGGGGTGCTGGTGGTGCGGCGGCTCTCCTCGCGCGATGTCTACCGCGTGGCGCGGCACACCGGGGCGCGCTTGCTGAAGCGTGCCGCCCTGCGCAAGCCGCCCGAAGAGCTGGCCGTGCTGCTGGGGCGCGCTGATGCCGTGCTGGTGGACGAACGGCTGGGGCATACGCGCGTCGAGGGCGGCGAGGCAGCTCGCCTGGCCGGTGGCGAGCCAATGGCGACCATGCTGGTGGGCGCCGCCACCGCCGAGGTGCGCGCGGAACGCCATCGCGTGGCGGAAGACGCCGCCTGTGCGGTGCAGGCCGCGCTGCGCGGCGGCGTGGTGCCGGGAGGCGGCGCGGCGGAGCTGTCCGTCATCCCCGACGTCGAGGCGTGCCGCCGCAATGCGGGCACCATGGACGCCTACGGGGTGGATTGCGTGATCGCCGCACTGAAGACACCGCTGGCGCAGATGGTGGCCAACGCCGGCTTCAACCCGCTGGAGAAGGTCGAGGCCGTGCTGGCGGCGATGGTGGCGGGCGCATCCGCGTCGCTGGCGGTCAATTGCGACACCGGCGAGGTGACCGACATGCTCGCACTGGGTATCGTGGACCCGGCGCCGGTAAAAATGCACGCCTTGCGCGCTGCGGGCGAGGTGGCGGAAGCGATCCTGCGCATCCACACCGTCATCCGCAAGCGCGAGGAGCACGACGCCGGGGAGGGGACGCAGCCATTGTGAAACCCACCGACCAGGTCGTGAAATTGCAGATCGTGCTCATCACCGCCGTGCTGTCGCTGGTGGGCTTCCTGCTGGAGGTGGGGCCGGTGGGCGTATTCCCGCTGGTCTCCATCGGACTGGCGCTGGAGTTGCCCACCCTTGGCTTTCTCCCCTATCTGGCGCTGGCCGCTTCCGCCGCCATCGGGTTGCACCTGCCGGAGCAGGAACCCACCCTCAAAGAGAAGCCGCCGGAGCCAACCACCACGCCGCTGAAGGCCACCAGCGAGGGCGAGATGGCGGAAGGCCAGGTACGCACCCGCGTGCGGCCTGAACTGCACCAGTCGCGCATGGTGGTGACCGCGATGGGCGGCTTCATCGTGCTGAAGGGGTTGAACCTGGCCATGATGTGGCCGTTGACGGCGTCGAGCGGCATCACCTTCGAGCAACTCACCCGCGCCTTTGAATTCGGCTTCATCTTCATGTCCGTCGCCTGGATGATCATGTGGCAGTTCCTGCGCTGGTTCGCGCAGCGCAAGCGCTGGATTCGCCTGCAGGATGAATTGATCGGCGCCGACATCAATCGCATCATGGCGGTCGTCGTGCTGCTGCGCCCGCTGTTGTATTTCGGGGCGGCCTTCTTCCGCGGCTTCCCCTACGTCAGTCCGCTCCTCACCACGCTGCTGGAACTGTCGGTGGCGGCCATCGCCGTGCTGCTCTGGTTCGCCCGTCCCCTCACCCTGCGCCGCACCATCACCGGTCTGCTCATCGTCGAAGGCGTTATCCTGCTCCTCACCGTCGCACTGGTCATCGTCGAACGCGGCTATGTCGCCCCGGGGCTGCGGGGGTAATCGGCATCGCAGCATCCCCAGCCCGTCGAGAAGGCTTTTTTCATCTGCAAGACGAATTCTTGCTGATACAGGGGGATCATGACATGTCGGACCGAGAGAAAGTCATTCAAGCGTTCAAAGATGCCGGCGACGCGATCAATGCCGGTAAAGTGGCTGAGATCAGCGGAGTGGACCGCAAGGCGGTGGACAAAATTATGGAGCAATTAAAGGCGGAAGGCCTTCTCATCTCGCCGAAACGGTGCTGCTGGACGTTAAAGTAAATTCCCGGCAGTTCACTGTCGGCAACCAGGGGTGCCACCAGAATACACTCCAGGAGGGACGACTGAAACACCATCAATAAACCGGATGGAACACAAACTCCCTTATGCAGCGCTGCATGAAGGAACCGGCCTTCGTATCAGCCCATCCATTCCACCGTAAATCCCGGCACGGTGGGGATGATGGTGAGGTCGCAGGCGGTGAGGGTGGGAGCGTCGAGACCGAGGCGGGTGTCGTCGTTGATGATGAGGTGGTGGCGTTCGTGGGCACGGGCGCGGGCACGGCGGGTGACGTGGGGAACGCAGCCGGGAACGAGTGCCTGCGCCAGCCGTTCAGCGGTGAGGCAGATGGCCGTGCGCGATTCGTCCGCCACCGCCCAGCGTCGTCCCAGTGCCTGCGCGGCGGCGGCGGTGGAGCCACCGCCACAGAAGAAATCCCCCACCGCGTCGCCGTCGTCGGTGGTCGCCAGCAGTAGGCGTTCCAGCAGCGCCAGCGGTTTCTGCGTCGGGTAGCCGATGTTCTCCTCTGCCCACGGCAACAGCGCGTTGTGCTGCCACACGTCATCGGCCAGCTTGCCGCGGGTGTAATCGCGCGCGGAGCCATCGGCCCGGCGCTGGCCATCAGTCCACTTGTACGGCGTGCGCACGCGATCGGCGTAGAACTTCCACTCGCGGTCGGATTTCGTGTAGTAGAGGATGGTATCGTGCTTGCGCGCGAAACGCTGTTGCGCGGCGCCGCCGCCGGAATAGTACCAGATGAACTCGTTCTGGAAATTATCGTAGCCGAACAGTTTATCCAGCAGCACCTTCGCGTAGTGGACGGCATGCCAGTCCAGGTGCAGGAACAGCGCGCCGTGCGGCTGCAGCAGGTCGCGCGCCGCCGCCAGCCGCTCGCCCAGCCAGGTCAGATAGCCGTGCAGGCCGTCATCCCAGGTATCGGAGTAGGAAGGGCCGGCGCTGTCGTCGCGGCGCAGGCGACGTTCCTGGCGGGTGAAAAAGGGCGGGTCGAGGTAGATGACATCGAAGGATTCCGCCGGCAGCGCGCGCATCACCGCCAGGCACTCGCCATGCACGATCCGGTTGCGCCCGTCGGGAAAGAGCGCGGACGGCGGCGCGGCGAGCCCGATGGCCTGCACGACGGCAAAGGGTGATGCACGCATACCGCTTACTTTGACGCCGCGGGGGAATTTCCTCTAATAGCGCATCCGCATCCTTGCCCCTCTCCCGCGTTACGGAGAGGAGCAAGGCTCCGGTTCACAGTTGCAGAGGGAAAGGGGCGGTCCCTATACTTCCCCCATCGCGCGATAAATCGTTGCGGTATGCGCTTCGATGGCGTCGGTGAGGGCAACGTCGACCACCAGCGCTTCTTCCACGGCGATGCGCACGCGATCGCCGCCGACGGTGCCGATGATGTCGAAGGGCACGCCCATTTTGGCGGCGAGCGCGGTGAGCACGTCGGCATAAGCCGGGTCGAAGGAGATAACGATGCGCGATTGCGACTCGGCGAAGAGGGTCATGTCGCGGCGCTCCACCAGCGGTACGCCCACCTCGATGCCCAGTTGACCGGTGATGGCCGATTCCGCCACCGCGACCGCCAGCCCGCCTTCGGCGCAGTCGTGCGCGGAGGCGACCATGCCCCAGCGAATGGCGTCGAGAACGAACTGCTGCGCGGCCAGTTCGGTTTTCAGGTCGAGCATGGGCGGCTCGCCCGCCTCTTTGCCGTGCACCACCGCCAGGTATTCGCTGCCGCCCAGCTCGGGTTTGGTGACGCCCACCAGGCCTACCAGATGCCCCTCGGCCTTCAGCGCCATGCCGGTGCGCTGTTCCACTTTTTCCAGCACGCCCACCATTCCGATGGTCGGAGTGGGGAAGATGGCCGCCTCCGGGCCTTCGTTGTAGAGGCTGACGTTGCCGCTGACCACCGGCACCCGGAAGGCGCGGCAGGCATCGGCGATGCCTTCCACTGCGCGTTTGAGCTGCCAGAAGCGGTCCGGCTTCTCCGGCTTGCCGAAGTTCAGGCAGTCGGTGACCGCCGCCGGGTCGGCGCCCACGCACACCAGGTTGCGCGCCGCCTCCGCCACCGCGAGTTGCGCGCCGCGATAGGGATCGAGATAGCAGTACCGGCTGTTGCAGTCGGTGGTGATGCCCAGCGCCTTGGTGGTGCCCTTCACGCGGACCACTGCCGCGTCGCCCATGCCCGGCGGCACCACGGTGTTGGTCTGCACCATATGGTCATACTGCTGATAGGCCCAGCGTTTGCTGGCGATGTTGGGCGCAGCGAGCAGATCGAGTAGCACGCGGCTGCAATCCGCCGGTTGCGGCAACTCGCTCAGATCGGCGTTGCGCAGTTCCACCAGCCACGCCGGCTCTTCTGCCGGCAGATAATACACCGGCGATTCCGCCAGCGACAGGCTGGGCACTTCCGCCACAATCTCGCCGTGGAAGCGAATGCGCAGTGTCTGTTCCTCGATCACTTCGCCTACCACCACCGCGTTCAGGTTCCACTTTTCCAGGATCTCGATCACTTCCTGCTCGCGGCCGCGCTGCGCCACTACCAGCATGCGTTCCTGCGATTCCGACATCATGATTTCATAGGGTTCCATGCCTTCCTCGCGCATGGGCACCTTCGCCAGGTCGAGATCCATTCCCACCCCGCCGGCGGCGCTCATCTCAGCGGTGGTGCAGGTGATGCCGGCGGCGCCCATATCCTTCATGCCCACCACCGCGTCGCCGCGCAGCAATTCCAGGCACGCCTCGATGAGGCATTTTTCGGTGAACGGGTCGCCGATCTGCACGGTGGGGCGCTTGGCGTCGTCTTCGCTGAATTCATGACTGGCGAGGATGGAGCAACCACCGATGCCGTCGCGTCCCGTGCGGTTGCCTACCACCAGCACCGGGTTGCCCGGGCCTTTGGCCTTGCTGGTAGCCATGTAGCGGGAATCCGCCACGCCCACGCACATCACGTTCACCAGGCAGTTGTCGCGATAGCTGGGATGGAAGTAGATTTCGCCGCCCACGGTGGGCACGCCCACGCAGTTGCCGTAAAACTGAATGCCGTCCACCACGCCGGCCAGCAGGTGTTGCGCGCCGGGGGAGTCGAGATCGCCGAAGCGCAGCGAATCGAGCAGCGCCACCGGGCGCGCGCCCATGGTGAAGATATCGCGCAGAATGCCGCCGATGCCTGTCGCCGCGCCTTGCTTGGGCTCTACCTGCGAGGGATGGTTGTGGCTTTCCATCTTGAAGATCACATAGACGTGTTCATCCAATTCAAAGCCGCCGGCGTCCTCGCCCTCCGCGCGCGTGGGGTATTTCCCCTCTTTGGGGAAGAGCTTCAGCAACGGCCGGCTGCGCGGATACCCGCAGTGCTCCGACCACTCCACCGAATACATCGCCAGCTCGGTCCCAGACGGCTCGCGTCCAAGGATTTTCAGCACGTTCGCGTATTCCTGCTCGTTCATGCCCAGTTCAAGGGCCTGCTGCAGACGGGTCATTTCGGTTGACATCAAAAACTCGCTTTCGACATGTCCAGCCTGTTACGGCAATATCGTAAATGATTTCGCGAATTGGTCCCAGACTTCATCGGCGCCGTTTCTTTCGTCGATTTTCCGTTCTTCGGGAATAGTACCAGTTTGTTAATTTGGCGATGCCTTACAGATGCACGTCCCCACCCCGGATGGGTCTCGCCTCAGCGAGGTTATTAGCCAGGGGTGGAGCGCAGCGGAACCCCTGGACGCAGACGACTATCTGTTGAACCCCGAAGGGGTGGAAGGAATCAATCCCACAAATATTGCTCGTCGTAGGCGATCTCATGCTCCTGCAAAAACGCAATAAACTCATCTTTGAAGGAAACCGTCCGAAGATGCTCCTCCTGATTTGCCAGATACGCTTTTACCCGCGGCACGCCTTTATGACTGATGGTGAATGCCCCATAACCTTCCTGCCAGGCAAATTGCCGCAGTTCGGGAAAGGTAGTATGCATCCATCCTGATGTTTTCGCCTTTATCACGCGCACGGCATCCGCCACGGCAACCGTGCGATGGATGGAAGTTAAAATATGCGCATGGTCGGGCATGCCGTTAGCCGCCAGTAATATTCCTTTTTCCGAACGGATAATACCTCCGAGATAATCAAACAACCGTTGTTGGTGATTCGGAGTGATCCACGGCATCCGATCTTTCGTGCTGAATACAATATGATAATTCAGACAGGCGAATGATTGCGGCATGCAACCCCCTTCCTGCCACCCCTTCGGGGTTCGTCGTATAGTCGTCTGCGTACCAGGGGTTCCGCTGCGCTCCACCCCTGGCTAATGACCCCGGCTGCGCCGGGACCCCTGCGGGGTTATTACTCCCTCTTGCGTAAACTGGTCAGCGTCAGCACCACGATGACGACAATCGCCACCACGACGATCGTCGCAAACGACAGCTCAATAAAAGTGATACCTCTCACCGCGGTGTGCATACGCTTTCCATCTACCACAAAAGCTGATCCGCAACGCGTATCCGCGCACTATCAGCGTTGCCGTTGCTTACTCCCGCTTGCGCGAACTGGTCAGCGTGAGCACTACGATGACGATGATCGCTACTACCAGCAGCACGACCAGCAGGCTTAGCGACATCTCCGTCTTCCCTTATCGGTGTCGCAAGCTGATCTGCAGCACGTGCATGCTCTCCACCAGCGCCTTGAACAGCTTTTTGCCATCGGTGCCGCCCACCAGGCGGTCGCAGCGGCGTTCGGGGTGCGGCATCAACCCGAGCACGTTGCCGGTTTCGTTGCAGATGCCGGCGATATTGTTCAGCGAGCCGTTAGGATTCGCCGTCGGGGTCACCTCACCCGCCGGCGTGCAGTAGCGGAACACTACCTGGTTATTCTCCTCCAGGCGCGTCAGCGTGTCCGGGTCGGCGAAGTAGCGCCCTTCGCCGTGCGCGATGGGGAATTCCACCACCTGGTGCGCGCCGTAGAAGTGGGTGAACGGCAAGTCGGTGCGCTCCACGCGCAGGTGCTGCGGCGTGCAGATGAACTTCAGGTGATCGTTGCGATACAGTGCGCCGGGCAGCAGTCCTGCCTCGGTGAGTACCTGAAAACCGTTGCAGATGCCGATGACGAAGCGGCCGGCGGCCGCGTGCTCCTTCACCGCCCCCATCACCGGCGAAAAACGCGCCACCGCGCCGCAGCGCAGGTAGTCGCCGTAGGAAAAGCCGCCGGGAAGCACCAAGCAGTCCAGGTCGCTGAGATCCGTTTCTTCGTGCCAGACATAGCGCACCTCCTGGCCGGTGACGTGCTCGACGGCATACAGGCAATCCGCATCACAGTTTGAGCCGGGAAAGACGACGACGCCGAACTTCATACCACGGCCTCGCTTTCCGTGACGAGCACGTGAAACTGTTCGATGATCGGATTGGCCAGCAGTTCCTGGCACATCGCCTCCGCCGCGCTCTGCGCGCAGCTGGCGCATTGGGCATCGATCTCCAGCGTGACGAACTTGCCGATGCGGACGTTCCCGACATTCGCGTGTCCCAGCTTGTGCAGGGCGCGTTCGATGGTCGTGCCCTGGGCATCCATCACCGTGGGTTTGAGCGTAATTTCGATCTGGACGTGGTACAGCACGTGCTACTCCTCTGTGCAAGCGTATCCCTCATCCCTCTCCCGGAGGAGGGGTGAACGATGCTCGTTTAGTCTCTCGTCTTCACATCACGATATTGTGACTGCCGTTGTTTCTCTCTCCCGCTGGGAAAGGGGTGCGGGCCGGCGTCAGTTTTTCAATTCGATCCCGCTGAACACCCCATTGCAGGTGATCCGCAGCGCCGCGCCTCCGGGGGTGACGAATTCACTGTTGCGCAAGTGGCTTTCGCACGCGCCGAACACGGGCGTGCCGGACACCACCACCGGCCAGCCTTCCGGAATGCGCACTTCGATGCCGCCGAAGGTCGCCTCCAGCACCAGGTCCGCGCCTTCCGGCGCCAAATTGGCGTCGCGCAGGTCGATTTCCGCTCCGCCGAAAGCCACCGTCACCCGCCCGCCGCGGAACTGCTGTGAGGTGACGCGCATTTTTGCGCCGCCAAAGGAGACCGATTGGTTGATGCGATCTTCCGCGCGCAACACGTTTGGTCCTCCCATCCAGCTCATGCGCCGTTCACGGCGGGGTAACAGCAGGCGCAATCCGATGCCGATCAGCAACGCGGCGGCAATGACTACCCACGGATTGACGAACTGCTGGTTCAGCGTGCGCATCAGCACCAGCACGCCGATGACCATCAGCAACAGCGGCCAGACCAGCCGGCGGGGATTACGCACCAGGTCGTTCAATCCCCACAGAATGAGCAAGGCCGGCCAGTATTTCCCGACCAGGTTGAGGCCGGGATAAAACTGATCGATGAGAAATCCCAACCCCAGCACCAGCAACACTACACCGACGAGAAAGCGTCCAGGCATACGCGAGACCCTCCCGTAGACTGCGATTTGCATCAAGCGTACCCGGATTGCGCCCCCGCGCGTCGCATTAATTCGTGATGGTCACCGCACACAGCGCGGTATTGAAGCGCACCAGCAGCGTAGGTCGGCCCGGCTCATCAAGGACCAGCGAGCGCGCGCGGTTGTCGAACACGCCCAGAAACGGCTTATTGTCGATGCGGTAGGCCATATGCTGCGGCACGCGCAGAATAAAGTGGCCGATGAATCCGCGCAGGTCCAGTTCCGCACCCTGTGGGGAGAGCAACGCTTCGCGCAGGTCGATCTCGTAATCGCTCAGCACCACCGTCAGCTTGCCGCCCTGGAACTGCTGCGATTCGTTGCAGGAGCGCGCGCTGCTAAAGATGGTGAAATCCTTCATCGTATGCCGGAAATTGGCGTGCGATCCCGATTTGCCGATGCGCGGCAGCCGTTGAATCTGCGGCAACAGCAGGCGGATGCCGAACAACGTCAGAGCGATGGTGCTGAGGAATGGCCACGGATTCGGCTTGTTGTCCACCACCAGGTCCATCGAACGCACCAGCAACGCCAGGCCCAATCCGACCAGCACCAGCGTACCCCATGGGTTTTCCGGCTTGCGAACCAGATAGTTCAGGCTGAGAATGGTGATCAGCAGCGGCCACCAGTTCGCCAGCACGCGCAACATCTCGAATTGGGGAATGATGTTCGCCTGATCGAGGAACAACCCCAATCCGATGAGCGTAATCAGGATGCCGAATAGAAATCGCCATGGCATAGCATGCTCCCCCTTGTGCTCATGATACCGCGGTCCACGCGGGTTCGTTTACCCGTGAACCTCTTCGACTTCCCCGATGCCCAGCCGTTGGTAAAAGACGTCGATGTGCTGCAGATGGCTGCGCCAGTTGAAGGCCGTATCGATCTCCTCCGGGGTGAGGAACGCGCCTAATTCCGGATCGGCCTTCAACAGTTCCGGATAATAGGTGCCCAGATCCTCGGTGGTCAACTCATCGTGTTGGATTTTTTCCCAGGTCGCCATGGCGTTGCGCTGCACGGCGGTGTAGGCGGCGTCTTTCTCCATGCCGTTTTTCACCGCGGCTAGCATCACCGCCTCACTGTTGAACAGGCCGCCGGTGGCGTTCAGATTCTTCAGCATGCGTTTCTCATAGACGCACATCCCCTGCACCACCGCGGTGAACTTTTTCAGCATGTAATCGATGAGAATGCAGGCGTCGGGGATGATGACGCGCTCGACGGACGAGTGCGCGATGTCGCGCTCGTGCCACAACGCCATATTCTCCAGCGCCGGCAGCAGATAGCCGCGCAGCAGGCGCGCCATCCCGCTCACGCGCTCGGAGACGATGGGATTGCGCTTATGCGGCATGGCGGACGATCCGCGCTGGCCTTTTTGGAACGGTTCTTCCGCCTCCAGAATATCCGTCCGCTGCAGGTTGCGCATTTCGGTGGCGAATTGCTCGAGACTACCGGCGAGCACGGCCAGCGCCGCGAGGAACTCCGCGTGGCGGTCGCGCTGCAATACCTGGGTTGCGGCTTCCGCCGGTTGCAGCCCGAGATGGGCTGCCACGTATTCTTCCACGCGCGGATCAACGTTGGCGAAAGTGCCGACGGCGCCGGAGATTTTACAGGCGGAAATGGTTTCCACCGCGCGCGCAAACATGGCGCGGCGACGGCGCAACTCGGCCAGCCACACGCACAGCTTGAGTCCGAAAGTGATCGGCTCGGCGTGCACGCCGTGACTGCGGCCCATCATGAAGCTCCACTTGTGTTCCTTCGCGCGCGTGACGATGGCTGCGTCCAGCGCATCGATATCCTGCAGAATCAACTGCGCCGCGTCGCGCATCAGCAGCGAGAGCGCGGTATCCTCGATATCGTAGGAGGTAACCCCGTAGTGCAGCCAGTTTTTTTCCTCGCCCAGATGCTCGTAGACCGCGTGCAGGAAGGCAATCAGATCGTGGCGGGTTCGTTGCTGCTCCTTTCCCTCGGCCTCTTTCCCCGGCGCCTCGCCTTCCAGTTCGATGGCGCGTTGCGCATCCACTTTCGCGTTCTTGCGCAGGGCGACAGCCGCCTCGCGCGGCACCACGCCCAGCGCAGCCCACGCCTCGGCAATCTGCAATTCCACTTCCAGCCAGGTATCGTAACGATGCTGCGGTTCCCACAGCGCCTTCATTGCAGGATAACTATAGCGTTCGATCATTGCGGTCGGTCTTCCTCATTTGTGTCAACCTCGTCATGACGCGCGCCGTTTGTTGCGCGCGCTGGCGATGGGCAGTGGATACATTACCATATTTCGATCATCGCCGGCCAGTTTCCTGCCGAAGGTGACGGCTTCCTCCGCCGTGCAACAGCAAAAACCACTCGCCGGAAGGCCCGGCGAGTGGCGCCATGCAGAAACAGCACGCCGCGAGGCACATGGTTAGCGCATCACGCAGCGGAAGCCGATGGGCTGATAATCCCAGTAGTTCGACGGGGTGAAGTTGCGGCGGATGGCACAGCGATAATCGGCGCTGTTCAGCGTGCGGCTGCTGCTGCCGCGAATGACGCGATAGATGCCGACGTCAGGCCCGGTCGGATTAGTGCGCGGCGACTGCGCGTAAAAATCCGCGCCGTAATAATCCGCGCACCATTGTAACACGTTGCCCGCCATATCGAGTACGCCATACGGGCTGGCGCCGGAGAGGAAATACCCGGTGGGACGATAAATGGGAGGTACTGAATCCAAGCGATCAGGTCCGGTCCAATTACCGGCGACATCGGATGAATTTTCCCAGTTCATGCATCGATTCATATCCCAGGTGTTACCCCAGGGATAGCGTCGGCCATCGACGCCCCGCGCGGCCTTTTCCCATTGCGCCTCGGTGGGTAAGCTGGCGCCCGCCCATTGTGCGTAGGCGACAGCCTGGGACCAGCTAATGTTCTCCATCGGATACTCGAGTTTTCGTGACCAGATCATGCGCCAATAATCTTTCTTGACGTTCCCGAAGTATCTGGTCACCGTCGCGTTGTTGCCCGTTTGCGCGAAGGTAAACGATTTGGGGGTCGGGACGGAGGCCACAAGGCCGTTGGCGATATTGAAGCTGCTCGTTCCGCAATCGCTTACGACGATGTAATCACCGACCGCCAATCCGTGCGCAAGACTGGTGGTCACGCTCACGACATTGGCTGTGCGCGCCATCGCGGTGATGTCGTAGGGGATGCCATTGGCTTTCTCATCAGCAGTGGCGGGAATCCATGCCGGTGGAGCGGGGAGGCGGTCGGATGGATCGAGCGAATTATGCGTTTTACTGTCCCAGTATTTCAGATATTGCGAAACCGTGACCACATTCTTATATATCCAGTACCCATCCAGGTTGACCAGGTGTTGCGGATGTTCGTCGTCATAGCCTTCGCCGGCTGGACTGCCCATGAGGAATGTGCCGGCGGGAATCCAGACCATGACCGCACCATCGACGGGATTGATGCGTTCAAGATAGGAATACTGCGCGGGCCCTTTATCCACGCTGCTGCCGGTGCTGCAACCGATGAGTATCGGCAGTCCGCACAGCATGCTTACCAGGAGAACAATGTAAATTCCGCGTACCATAGTATCCGCCTTCATCGGAAGGATCGCACCATCGACATGCACGATAATGCTGCTGTACTGCTTCGCCGGCTGTTGCCCGGATTCCTGCTGAGAAATACACGGTCTATGGTGTGAAGTATGATTGTTGCAGGCTGGTGCGCAACAAAGCCAGCACCGGCGTGAGATAATCGCCGAACAAACCGAGTGCGAGCAGGAGGAAGGCCAGTGCGAAGGGTCCGATGATGCCCCAGGTTGCCCCCGCGCGCGGCGTCGGCGACGTCTGATCAGCAGCCCAGCGCGGGAGCAGCAGCACGGCACATAAGCCGGTGACCACCAGCGTGCACACCACCAGTGCGCGCGGCACGCCCAACTGCTGCATGGGCTGCCACAGCGCTGCCAATCCGCGGTAGCCGGGTCCGGGCGGCAGCGCGACCAGCGCTGCCAGCGCCATCCAGCACGCGGTGAGCACGGTAGTGCGCTCGCTTTGTTCGGTGGGACTGAGCGCCGCGAGCACGCTGCCGGCGACCAGCCAGATGCACAACGTGCCGACCCAGGTGAGTTGCAGCCAGAGCAATCCCGCGGCGCCCTGCTGATGGGGCGACAGCACGCCCACCGACAAACCCAGCAGCATCAGCCCGGCGGCGACCAGCATCAGCGGGCGCAGCGATCCGCGGTGGGTCTCGTGCTTCATCGCCACCGTGTAGGCCAGCCAGCCACCGCCCACCAGCAGCGCCAGCACACCCCACGCCAGCACCCAGCCCAGGATGCGCTTGATGAGGAAGAGTTGCTCGGTGCCGGTGCTGCGGAGGAACACCTCGCTGGCTGCGGGAAAGGACAAGTAGAGCAGATGCACCAGGGTGACATGCCCCACCACGCACACCAGCAGCACCGCGGGCAGCCAGACGGCGGCTAACTCCTCGCGCCGCATCCACATCCACCAGGGCAGATACACCGCAGGACCCAGCCAGCCAAGCGTGAGCAGCAGAATGGCGGCATTGGTATATTTCGGCGAGGCGGACAGCAGGAAGCTCCAGGCATTGACCAGTGTATCGCCGTGTGCCAATCCATGCAGCCATAGCAGGCCGGCGCTGCCCAGTACCGCCGCCAGCGCTAACACCAGCGCCACCTCCAGATCCTGCCAGCGACGGCGCGGGCGAAAGAGCGCGTACCAGAGACCCGTCACACCCGCCAGCAGCACCAGCCAGCACAGTAGCGTAAACAGGTATTGCGCGCTGGCAAGGGTGAGCAGCGCGCACCACGCCAGCAGCAGCACCAGCGGATACGGGATGAATGCGGAGGACACCAGGCTGCGCCGCGCCGCGGGCACCCACCCGCCGATGGCCAGCGCTGCCCCCAGCAGCGCGCTGCCCCACAGCGTATACGCGTCGATGAGCAGCAGCGGATCGCGATGCGGCAGGCCGATGAAAATCTGGTCGCCTTGCTGGGGCTGCATCATCAACCGTAGCGCCCACAGGGCACACAGCGCAATGCCCCCGCCGATTGCCACGGTGAACCACGCCGGGGCGCGCAGGGCCTGCGCATATTCATGGGGTGGCAGCTTGCGCGCGTAGTTGAGCACGAACGGATAAAGCAGCAGGATGCCTGCCGCCAGCAAGGGAAGCCATATAAGAGTGGTGACGAGGATGCCGAGTGCGATAAGACCGCTCTCCTGGAAGAGAATGACGTGGATGCCGGGGATGGAGCAACGTCCCGTGGGGCGCGTCCGTCGACGCGGTTTGTTACTCGGTGTAGATGACGCGCAGCGCCTCTTCCATGGTTGTAATGCCTTCCAGAATTTTCTGCATGGCATCCTGTTTCAGCGAAATCATGCCGGCTTCCAGCGCTGCCTGGCGCAGCACGTGCGTGGGCGCTTTTTGCAGGATTAACTCGCGGATTTCGTTGTCCACCACCATCAGTTCGAAGACGCCCATGCGCCCCTTATACCCGGTGTTGCGACAGAACTGGCAGCCTGCGCCGCGGTAGAACGTTACCTGGTCGGTGGTGACCGGCAGATTCAGCCGACGGAATGCTTCAGTAGGCGGCGTGTAGGCTTCCTTGCACCGCGGACAAATACTGCGCACCAGGCGCTGGGCCAGCACGCCGATGACCGACGACGCGGTGAGGAACGGCTCGATGCCCATCTCCGTAAGACGGGCGACCGCGCCCGGCGCGTCGTTGGTGTGCAGGGTGGTGAAGACCAGGTGCCCGGTGAGCGAGGCTTCGATGGAGATGATGCCGGTTTCCCGGTCGCGCGTTTCGCCGACGAGGATGATATCCGGGTCCTGGCGCAACATGGTGCGCAGCACCGCGGGGAAGGTCATGCCGGCGCGTATGTTTACCTGCGACTGGGTGAGTCCGGGCAATTGGTATTCGACCGGATCTTCCACGGTCAGGATGTTTTTCTCCGGGCTGTTGAGCTGGTTCAACGTGCCGTAGAGCGTGGTGGACTTGCCCGACCCGGTCGGCCCGGTGACCAGAATGATGCCGTAACTGCGGTGGATCAGCTTATCGAATTGCTCCAGCATGGCGGTGGGCAGGCCCAACTTGCTCAGCGTGAGCGTGATCCCGCTTTTATCCAGGATGCGCATGACGACCTTTTCGCCATGCACGCCGGGTAGGGTGGATACGCGCATGTCGAACTCGCGTCCATTCAGCGTCAGTGAGATGCGACCGTCCTGCGGTGCGCGTTTTTCCGCGATGTCCATCTCCGCCATGACCTTCAGGCGGGAGATGAACGCCGCCTGTGCCTGTTTAGGCACCGTGGTGCCGTCCTGCAGCATGCCGTCGATACGGTACCGGACGCGCATGCGGTTCGCTTCCGGCTGAATGTGGATGTCACTCGCCTTGTCGGTCAGCGCTTGACGGATGACCATGTTCACCAGTTGGATGATGGGCGCGTCATCGACCAGTTCGCGTAATTGGTCGATGGAAATTTCTTCCTCGCGCTTGCCCTCGGTGAATTTGATCTCACCTTCTCCCGTCACCTCGTCGACGACGCGCTTGATCGTTTCGCTCATCTGCTCGCCGGAGGACAGCAGGCTGCTGATGACGTTGTTCAGGTCTTCCTCGACGGTGATGACGACATCCACCTCCATCCCCGTCACCAACCGCAATTGGTCGATGGTGAAGATGTCCAGCGGATTGCTCATGGCGACGGTCAGCCGGTTGCCGTTGCGTGCGATGGGCAATGCGCGGTAGCGATGAATCAGGTGCTTGGGGATGAGGCCGGTGACTTCCAGGTCGAGTTGATCCTGATGGATTTCGGCGAATGGGATGCCCCACTGACGACCCAGCGCGCGGGCGCGGTCGCGTTCGGAGATGAGTCCCATCTTGACCAGCAATTGGCCGATCGGCTCGCGCGTGCCCCGCTGCACTTGCAGCGCGTGCTCCAGGTCCTCGTCGGTGATGCTGGTAATCTCTTTGATCACCTGACCGAATGGGCGGTGTTTCATCATAATGCGTAGCCCCCTGCTGTAACGTGAGGAGGGAATGATACCCGAAAGATTCCGTTGTGCTAACCCGCCGTGCCGGACAGCGGCGAGACGGGCGCAGCGCTGTTCAGCGCCTTGCCGTTCCATTGTACACTTCTTCCCGCATGGGGGGAAGTGGGGGAGATGAGAAAGACCGTCTTCATACGGAAATTCCCGGGATCTGCTCGCGCGTTACGCGAAAAACGCACATGCCCCGGATACTAGAGAGGTATCCGGGGCACGCGGAACGATCAGCTTGCCGACGTGTTACGGCAGCGCTGCGTTGGGTGAGACCGTGATGAACAGGTAGCTGTCTTTTGTTGCACCTGCCAGCGTTTTGGTTTGCAGATGCAGCACGACCGGCAGACCGTTCGGCAAGGCCGGGATGCCCGCGGAGGGCGCAACCCAGGCGGTATTCAAGACGTCGGTGGCAAAGAATTTGCCAACCGGCGACACGCCATCCGGCATGGTGGGCGACAGCGAGCCATCCGCCAATACCCGTTGCGGCGTCAGCCAGGTATAGGACACGATGGAGTTTTTATCGGTATCCGGCAACGTCGGCGTCCCGCTGATATTCAGCGTAGATCCCGACGCGGCCCATGGCAGGCGGATAATATCCTTCGTGCCATCGGCATTCTTGTAATTCATCGCGGTGATATTCCAGGTAATGGCCGGATATTGATCAACCGTGGTGCCCACGGGTTGAATGATAAAGTTGAGGGTACTGCCGGCAGTGTGACCCTTGAGCGTTGTCACATCCAATCGGACCCATCCGGTCGCCACGCCTGTCGGCGCGGTCCATGAGGTTGTTTTCGTGTCGAGCGAACTCAACAAGTCCGCCCGTGACGACGTCCAGGTATAGCCCGTGATCGGATCATTCGTCGGGTCGCTGGAAATCGGAGTGGCCAAGAGATTGATCGTGGTTCCACTGACGATATTCGGCAGATTCACCTTGGTTGCGTTTTGTGAATTCATGCCCGAGATGTTCCAGTCAATCGTCGGATTCAGCGTCGTGGGCACGGTGGCCGCGATCACATTGAACGTCAAAATACTGCTCTGCGTCGCGCCCTTCTGGGTATTCACCGTCAGGGTGAGCGTCGCCTCTCCGATGGCGGTGGGGGTCCAGACCGTGGCCAGGGTATCCGTGGCAGCCAGCGTGCTTGCGACTCCGCCCTTGGTCCAGGCGTAACTGGTCACCTTGTCGGTGGTGTCCAGCAGGGTAATGGACGCCAGCGGTCGCAGCGCGGTTCCCATGACAATATTCGGGATGGCAATCGACGCATTCTGCTTGTTCATATTCTCGAAATCCCACACGATGATCGGTTTTAGCTGCGTCGTCGCGGTCGGTGGCACGACGCGGACCGTCAATGGTCGCGTGGTTTTGCCGCCCAGCAATGTTTTCGCGGTGACTTGCAGGGTCACATTGACCGGCGCCACCACGATGGGCGCTTGCCAGACGGTTTCCAGCGTCGCGGTGGAGCCGAACTGTCCGGGGTCGCCGCCATCGGCCCGCGTCGCGGTCCAACGGTAACTGGTGATCGGATTACCGGCGGAATCGGCCGTGGTACCCTCTCCTTTGACAGAGAGCACCCCACCGGATGGGAAGCTGGTCAATGATCCAGACGCGAGATCGGTAAAGGTAATGGCCGGATCGAGTCCCGGCGCGGGCCCATTACAGCCCGCCAGACCCAGCAGCAGTGCCGAAACGGCCAGCAATAACCAAATGATATGTCGCAGGGTATGCATGAACATCTCCTTTTCCTATTGTGCCGACGGCGTCGTGGCTCCCGCGGGAGCAGTCGTGCTGCCGGGGACGATTATCTGCGTCCTCACCAGGATCAACAGTTCGGATTGGCTGGGATTGGCAAGTTTAGTCGAGAAAAGTTTGCCGATGAGCGGGATGCGGCTGAGCACCGGCACTTCCTGCCGGTTTTCGTGCTGCATACTTTGCGAGAGTCCGCCGATAACCAGCGTCTCGTTATTGCGTACCTGCACCACGGTGGTGCTGGAGCTTTCATCGTAATTCGGCAGGTCCGCACCTGACGGCGCCTTCGTGAAGGTAGGTCGATTGGCCACGCTGGAGGCGATCTCCAGCGTAATAATGCCGTCCGGTGAAATGATGGGCCGCACTTTCAGCGTGATGCCGGTGGGCAGTTGCTTTGTGGAGAAGATGCGGTTGCCCTGGGCATCCAGGCCCTCGAAGGATTCGTAGAACACGACCTCGCCGACATGAATGAACGCTTCGCGTCCGGTGCGTACGACCGAAGACGGACGGCTGATGACCTTTAATTTATTCTGCGAAACCAGCAGGTTCAGGGTGGCGTTCAAATCGACCGGATCGCGGACTATGCGCCCTAACTCCAGCGGTTTGCCGGATTGCTGCTCATGCAGGTTGAGTCCGAGCTGGTTGCTCCACTGCACCCCCAGGTTCTTCGTGCGGTCGGTGCGGATATTGATGATTTCCGCCTGAATCGATACCTGCGCCGGCTCGATGTCCAGCGTGCGGAGCATGTCCTGGGCGCGGGTGACCACGCCTTCCGGACCGCGCAGCACCAGGTCGTTGATGTCGGTGGCGTTTCCGGTGCCTCCAGCCGAGGTAGAGGACGACGCGGTCGAGTCGGTGCCTTTGACCGAGTCCGGTGTCTCTCCGCGACGGCCTGGGGCCAACGCGACCAGCAAGCCTTCGGAACCGTACATTTCATCGAACTGCTTCTTGACGTCCTGCGCTCTCAGGAAACGCAGGCTGACGATGCGGTCGATGCGCTCCGGTCCGATGTCTATGGTGGCCAATGCAGCGGCAGCCGCCTCGACGGCTTCGGCGGGACCGCGCAGGATGATGTCACCGATGGGTTCGGACACGTTCAGTCGGCCATCCGCGCCGCGCTGCACCACGCTGCCGATCATGCCGACTTTCTGTGCGCTGGCGAGCACGGCGGAATTTTTATCGCCGGAGGCGGCCATCACATCGACGTACGTCATCGGCGCGGTGAGGACGAGCAGTCCGCGCGACTCAAAGCGATCCAGCAGGTAGTTGATGGCCTGGCTGGGGAAGATGCGTTTGACGGCGCAGCGTTTTTCCACCACCGGCAGTTCTACATCGATCCTGGACAGGCTGAGGATGGCTTGATCCACCAACTCGATGGTGCCGCGCAGGATCAAGTTGCGACTCTGCCAGCCGGGGGTAGTTGTCGCCGGCGCCGTGGCGCTATTCCCCGCGGGCGGGGCGGTGGGCACGGCGGTGGGCTGACCGTTGGGCATATCCGTCCACTGCCCGACCGGGGCTAAGGTGAGCGTCAACGCTTTACCCTGATACAGGTTTTCCAGATACTGCTTGGCCTGCCAGGGCACCAGGTACTTCACCACGTATGTCTTTTCCGTCACCGTGGATTGCGTCGGATTCATCTGTATCTTCGACGGCACATCGATTTGGTTGAACAGACCCTTGGCGGTCTCAATGCGCTTGGCCGGGCCGGTGAACATCAGCCGCGACTTATCCTGCAATTGGGTGATGGTAATGTCCTTATAGGCGATACTGAACGCGGAGATAATGTCGGCAGCCGAGACATACTGCAGATTTGCGAGCCAGGTGGTCTGCTCACCCTGGTTCACGGGCTGTACGCCCGGCTGCACCTTGTCGATCTCGTCGATGAAGGTTTTCGCACTGGCGAGTCGCTTCTCGGCGCCCGACAGCACCAGCCGGCCTCCGGCCAGCGCCTGCACTTTGACATCCGGAAAGGCAACGCCCAGCGAGGGGATGGCATCGGTCGCTGCGATATTTTTCAGCTCCACAATGCTGTATTCGCCCGCGATGGCCGTTCGCTCCGGCGTGCCGACATTGATGATGTATGCGCCATTCGCCTGGATATACGACAGTCCTGAGAGCTTGGTGATGATATCCAGCGCTTCGTCGACGGTGACATCCTTCAACTTGACGGTGATGGCCCCTTTGACTGCCGGCCCGATGACGATGTTGGCACCGCTCAGATCCGCCAGGGCTTTCAGCACCAGGGGGATATCGGCATTGACGAAATTCAACGAGTCGATATTACGCACACCGGCGTAAGCGGACATCGTGATTGTGATGAGTAATACGACCATTGCGAGGCGGAGTCCTCGCAGTACCGGTGCAATCCCTCGGGCTATCATAGGGGTTTACCTCCTGACAAGCGTAACTTCATGAACTGCGTCTTTTTCATCAGGCTTACCTCACTCGGGGTGATCCGGGTGACTGTCCATCCCGTATCGGGCATGGATTCGCCTTCGAAGAGACTATAAAACTTTCCGCCCAGCGTGATGGCGGCGTAACGGACCGTGGGGGTGGTAATGATCCCCGTCAGCACAAACGGCGGCGGCGGCGGCGGCGTATCGAGCGTATTCACCAACGCGACCGCTTCATCATACTCGGGTTTGGTTCCCTTAATCCTGATCTGGTTCGAACGCATGCCGGCGGTGACCTGCACATTCAGACCGGCCTTTTCCACCGCCTGCTTGACCGCGTCGACGGTGGTATAGACCAGCGTCTTCACCAGTGTGACGATCTGTATCGGCGGCGGCATAAAGGGGGAGTTATCCTTATCCGGTGGTATGATGTTACCGGGTGGGGTTGTGCCACGCGGTTGCGCGTTGGCCTGCGGTGGCGGCGGCAGCAAATTCTGGAAGGGATTCCGGTCACCCTTCGCATCAGCCACCAGGGTATCGATCTGTCCGGTTTTCACCTTCAAGAGCACCCATTCCAGCTTTTCCGGTGCTTTGCGCTTCTTGGTTGGCCCGGCGGGGTGCTGACCCGCCGCATTGGTCGCTTCGGTCGACTTCGGCGGTGGCGGTGGCGGCGTTGGATTGCTGCCTTTGGCGGAAAAGAAGAACACGACGCCCAACACGACCACCAGGATGCCAAGAATAATGGCCTGTTGGGCTTGTTTTGGAATATTCATGGCTATTTCACCCCCGCGTTGGCAGTCTTCTCATCATCCGCGGCTTTATACTGTTGCGGGACAATGATCGCGTAGGTTTCAATACGCGCGGCGATGCGTTGTTCCCCGAATTGCGTCGCCCTCGGGCTGAGATTGACGGAGCGAACATAGACCATCTTCGGAAACGCCCGCAGCGCATCGAGGAACTGCAGCAAACTGGTATAGCTGCCTTCAATTTCCAGACCGTACCCCTGGATCAAGGGCTGCGCGCGATCTTTCGGGATATCCGGCGGCGGCGGCGGCGTGTTTTTTAGACCCGCGGCGTCTTTCGTCAGCGGACTTTTCGTGAAATCGAGCGGTTTAATTGCCTGCGGGCGGATGCTGCGAATAATATTATTGGTATTTTTCGCCGTCGCCTGTAACTGGCGCAGATAGGTGGGGATATATTTATAGTCCACCATATCGCTGTCCAGCGTGTGCAATTTCAAGTCCAGTTCCGCGTTCTGTTGTTCCTTCGCGGGTTGCAGTTTCAACTCGTTGACAATGATCGAGTTTTTACTATCCAACTCGGCCTTTTGCTTCTCCAGCTCCTTCACCTTCGTCATCTGCTGATGCCACGCGGTGATGCCGGCCGCCAGCACAATAATGCCGATGGCGATGATGCACAACAGGATGATGGTGAAGCGGGCTTGTTTGCGTACCATCAGAGATCACCTCCATAGAGCCCTTTGACGGGAACAAGGAAGTCGAACTTGGTATACGACATTCCAGGGGCCAGATCGATGGAGTTGACACCCATCAACACGGGGAGGCCGGCCCACCGCGTTTGTTGGCGGAAGGTCTGCATAAAGGTGCCGACGGTGGTTTCGTCGCGTGCGATACCGCTGAATCGCAATTGGACGCCGTCGTTGGTGGCCGAGACGGCAAGGTTGTTCACCACGGCATCATGGGGGATAACCTGGCAAATATCATTCAGGATGATCATCCATGCACCTTCGCTCAGACGCACCTGGTCCAACAGTTTGATGACCGGATCTTTCCAGGCGATATCTTCGAGGATCTTTTGATACGCGATGCGCTTCACCGTGAGCTCTTCGTGGTATTTTGTCGCCTCAGCGACTGCCGTGCGGCATTGCGTCAGCCGGTTCCAGGCAAAGACATTCCCGGCAATCATCGCCAGCAGAATTACCAGCACGCTGCCGACCGAAAGATACAGGATTTTCATCTCCTGCAGTTTTTTCGCGCGGCGCTCGGCGATAAGATTGATATTAATCATCGAGAGCCTCCCTTTTCGCGGCTAAGCATGGTCTCGCGCAGTGACAACCCGATGGCGGTGGCCAGCAGGTGCTTCTGGGGACGCACGTTCTGTTCATCGGCCGGATCGGGAAAGCGGATCAATCCCTGGCTGAAGGGATCAACCGTTTCCACCGGGATGCTGATCTGATCGGTCAGACATTCCGGCAATCCGGGCAGGTTGGCGCTGCCGCCGGTGAGGATAATGCGCGAAACGCCTTCCGTGCTGCCTCCGCCCGGCCCTTGCTGGTAGTCGTAGAAGGCGAAGGAACGGCGAATCTCACGCACCAGTTCTTCCAACTGCGGTTCCAGCGCGCGGCTGGCCTGCTGGCCGACTGGGGAAAGCTGGGCGCGCTCCAATTCGTCGGTGACCACTTTCACCTCATTTTCCTTGATCTCTACCGCCTGTGTTTCGTCCACCCCCAGTGCGCTGGCAATCGCTCCGTTGAAGCTGTTGCCCGCGACGGTGACGCTGCGCGAGAGGATGAACATGCCATTGGAGATGATGGAAATATGGGTATAGGTGGCGCCGATGGCTACCAGCGCGACCGTTTCCTGCGTGCTTTGCCCCATAGAGGGCAGATCGAGCGCCGAGCGCATCAATGCGAAGGGTTCCAACTCGACCGCGATCGGTTCCAGACCGGCCAGTTCGAGTGCTTCCACCCGGCTGTCCACTAACTCGCGCGGTGTCGCCACCAGCATGACGTCCATTTGCGGTGTGCCGTCCACGGTGGTGGTGCCCAGAATCTGAAAGGAGACGGTGCTGTCTTCGACGGGAAAGGAAATATGATTGCGCGCTTCCCAGTTGATCGACTTGCGCAATTGCTGCTCCGGCATGGCGGGCAGGCGTACCTGGCGCACGACGACAGTGGGACCGGCGACCGCGGCAACGACCCATGAGGTGGAGATGTTCATGGAATCCAGCAAGGACTTCACCGCATCGGCCACGGCCACCCGATCATCGACTACGCCTTGCTTCAACGCCTCTGGCGGGGTTGGGGTGCACCCGGCATGCGTCAGCGTATATCCGTTGCGCGTCATCCCCATCTGTACCACTTTAATCGAGTGGCTGCCGATGTCGATGCCGACGGCATTCCCGACGCCGGGAAATTTGAACAAAGCCATGACTGGCAACTCCTCTCCTGCTGACGCTGCTGCCTGACGGTGCTGCACCCCGTGGTCGCCTTCACGGCGCCGGCTCCGCGCTACCGATCAAGGCAACGCATCTCGGGATGTGGGGCACATTCCCCTATTACATGCGTGCATCCTGTTCTCTTGTTGTGGGGAGCGACGCACGGGGGAATGACGTCATTGATGGAACAGTCCAATCGGCGAATTCTCCTCACGAGGAGGGTCTGCGAGAACATCCAATGAGATTGTTCCTCAGGTCAGCGCTATTCTACTACGAATCGTACAAAAAGTTCGACAGGCTTCGACCTGTATGATCAATGTGCCGCAACGGGAGCGAGGGGTGCCGCCGCGGCTCGGGCTATGGCGCCGCCTGGCTTACCAGGTAATACGTTCCGCTGGCGGAGTTGTACTCCACGCGCATTTTCAATGCGGCCATCAGATAGCGCAGGGGAACCATGGCTCGTTGGTCAGTAATACGGGCGGGAATCGGCAGCAGGTAGGGCTCGTCGTTGATGTACGCGAGTCGTTCCCCGATTTTGACTCCCATGAAGGTTTCATTGGCCCACGCGTTAATCTCGTGGGTTTTCGGCAACCAGATCACCACGCCATGCTTGGCTTCGACGATTTTTCGGAATGGCATCATCGTGTATCCACTGTTGATGAACGGTGCCGGGGCGTTGGACAACGGATGGTTATCGACGTAGATATGGACATCCGATTGCGGGACGACCAGTCGCGTATCGGGTGGGAGGGGACGTTCCGGGCTAAGTCCCGGATTGAGCTTGCGCAAGGTGTCCGGAGTCGTCGCATTGGCTTTGGCGATTTTCACCAGCGTATCGCCAGGCCGGGTGGTATACGGCGCCTGCACCTCCAGCATCGGCACTGAGCGGGGAACGGTGCGCGACGAGGTGGCGCTGCGCGGCTGCGCGGGGACGAAGGCGGGTGCGGTCTTGGCCGGCGTGCCGGTCGACGTCACGCGCGGGACATCGCCGATGGCGGATCGGGCAGCCGGCTGCCCGGAAGCTAGCGATGGTGTCGACGTCTGAAGCGTCGGTCGGGTGGGCACGGCCGACGGCGTCGTCCGCAGACGGCCGGCAAGCAGCGTCGGCAGACCTGGTGCTGCCGTGTGTACCGAGACAGGCGCGGTGCCGGAGGCCATCGCGATAATTGTGGGAGCGGCTTTCGAGGGGAGTGCGGGCGCTCCGGTGCGCGGTGCACCGGTGGTCGCGGTCCGTGCGGCCGGCGCGGCTGCGGCCGGCGCTGGCGCGGAGGTGCTCGGCGGTATAGTTGCTGCGATGCTGCCGCTAGGCGTATGCCGCAAGCGTTCGCCTGGCGCGGGGGTGACCGGAGCAACGGCCTGATCGAACTTGGCGGGTGCCAGTGCGGGCTGCACCGAGGCGCCGGGCTGGCGTTTGTTCGGTAGGTCAGTGCTGCATATCAGCATCGGTGCGGTAGCCGGCGTGCCGGTCGCGATGGTCGGCGACGGCGGGCGTGAGGATGGCAGCGTTCCGGAGGCGCCGCGCGGCATGCGGTCACTCGCGGGCGCGGGGTGCGACCACGACTCCGACGTTGCGGCGGGCGTGAGGGTAATCGCCACTTCAGGGATACCGCGCTGCGCTTCCGTCGACTTGTTCGATGCGGTGTGCGGTGCGAGTTTGAGCATGGATTCCGGCACGAAGGCAACCAGTACGGGGTGCACGCTCACCTTTCGGCGCGCGGCGGGATGGCCCGTTATCGGCTGGGAGTATACTCTCGGCGCGGGACTTGCGGTGTCATGTACCGTTGCGCGCGGCGTGACGGTGCTGAACGCCGCCGGCGACGCGGCGGACGGCAGGTTGCTGACCATGGCGTAGATGGTTTCCACCCGGACGGTGGGGGGGGCGCCCTTCTCCGGCGGCAGCACGGCACTGAACGGCGTGGGAATAATCTCCACCGCTTTACGTGAGGACGGCGTGGACGAAAGCGGCAATAGCAGCGGAGCGGCTTGCAGCGTCGGCTGCGGCGCGCCCAGACGAAGGCGCGGCAGCGCGGACGCAGTCATGGCCAGCGGCGGCGCCGGCGCCAATCCGGTACTTTCAAGGTGAATGCGTTCACCCAACTGCAATTCCGGCAGCGCCTTGGGCGGCAGCACGGCCAGTGTGTCGCCGGCGGCGAACAGCGGCAGATTTTCGCGTGTCGCGGACGGCTGCAGGTTCGGCTGTCCGCTGTTGGCCGCGGCCAGCCACTCCGTCAACGGCGGCACCACGTTGGAGGCGGACGATCGTGCGATGCGCGGACCTCCCGAGGGCATGGCTGCTGACAGCGCGGGGAAGACATCGCCCGATACCGTTTCATCCGGCGGCGGCGTCAGTCCTTCCAGCGTTGTTCTCCCATTCGGGCGGTTCGCCACGGTGATGGTCACCAACTCGCTAAGACCTTCGTTGCCGAACGTGTCCAGCGCGCGCACGCGCACCGTACAGGTGCCGTTGATCGCCTTTTCTTTGGTCGGATCCCACACCATCTGGTACGGCGGTTCATTCATCATGGCGCGGATCTCGCCGTTAATGTAGATGCAGACCCACTCGATGCCGGTATCATCGGTGGCATCGAGACGGATAGTGATCGCTTTCGTCAGTTGCGCGCCGTTGGCCGGCTCCAGAATACGCACCCGAGGCGCGGTATGTTCTTCCGCCTTCACCCCCGTGGTGAGCACGATCTGTTGCTCGCGCTTCACCGCGCGGCCTTGTCCGTCGACGAGCGTGACGTAGAGGGTGTGCGCCCCCGGTTTCGCCTTGATTTTCCCGAGATCGCAATCGACTTGAAAACTCCCGGCGGGGATGGGGTTGCGGACGCGCCCGCCCAGGCACCAGGTGGAGTCGAGATACGCATCGACGCGCACGATGGGGCTGTCGTCGACGCTCTGGAACGCGACGGTGATGGGGAACTGTTCGGCAATTGTTTGGCCCGGCAATGGCTGCAGGATACGGAAGGACGGCCCATCTTCGGTGGCGCCCAGCGGCGTGCGCTCGAGGCAAAGGAGCACCATCGCTGACAGGATGATGAATCCGGCCAGAATGCGTCTATACATCTCATCCCTCCTCACGAAGTGGCGCTCAATCGAACTGATGCGAATATTGTAACAGCGAAAGGCACGTATAGTGGCAGTGCGGCGGCCCACTCTGCGAGACATTGCTTAATAATTTAGCATACGTCGAGCGATTCGTCAATCAGGTAGGATAATGGCCATTACAGTTTGATTAATCAGAGTAAGTAACCGCTGGGACAGGTGCCTATTCCCAGGGGCGGCGCAGGCATGGCGTGATGGGCAGCACGGGCAGACTTACAGGCGGGAGATCGAGCCACGCCGGCACGGCAACGAGCATCACCGGCAGGTGGTGCAACTCGCTCACCGCGCGCGTCTGCGTGAGTCCGTCGAGAACATCCGACGCAGTGGTTTCGGCGCCGAGATGGGTGTTGCTGATCAATCCGGTCACGCGCAGGCCGGTAGCGGCGGTGAGCGCGCGCAGCATCTCACCCGCCGATGCCGTATCCGCGGTCATGGGTCGCGCGAAGTTCAGCACCGCCCATAGTGTATAGTGCGTCAGGGCCGGCGCGAATTGCGCGATGACGACCGCGCCGACCGGATCGCCGCCCAGGTCAACGATGGTCTGTCCGTCGGGATGCAATAGCGCCTGGCGGGTGGCGGGCGGGATCGAGGGGGCGTCGATGGGTCCGGCCTGCGGGTCGGGGGCAATGACGCGCACCCCACGGCGTTCCAACAAGTCGCGATGATCCTGTGCGCGGAAATACGGATTCACGAAATCCAGGTCCACCAGCGTGACCGGGCCGTCCGCCGCGCGTCGGAGCGCCAGCGCCAGCGCGCACTCAGTTTTCCCGCTGCCGTATGCGCCGGTGATAATGAGCGTCTCGCCCACGGTCCCTCCCTGTATGTGCGCGTCAGCCGGCCGCGCGATCGCGCATCACGCGGCGGAACTGCTTGTCCGCGAACTGATCGGTCATCCCGGCGATGTGATCGCAAACCTCGCGCGCGCGGCAACGGGTCGGCAAGCCCGCATCAAGGTGCGGTACTGTTTCGGGATAAGCCATATAATAATGAAAGAGTTCGGTGATTACCTGCCGAATATGTTGCCGCGCTCGCGGCGTCATCGAGCGCGAGAGATACAGGTGTTCATACATGAAATCCTTGAGCTGGTTGGTCAGCTCCGTCATCGCCGGGCTCATGGCGATGGCGGTGAGGTCGCGACTGGCGTCGATCACGTCGCCAACCATGGCAGTCAGCCGCTGCGAGTGAGTGGCACCGAGGCGTTCGATGATATTGGCAGGCAGGTCCCGCAGCGTGAAGATACCCCCCCGCAACGCGTCATCGATATCGTGACTGCTGTAGGCGATGCGATCGCACAGTGCCACCAATTGCCCCTCCAGCGTGGCGGCGACGATCCCTTCGCGCGGCCAGTCGGCCGCCCCTTTGCTGTGGCGCAGGATGCCGTCGCGTACTTCCCAGGTGAGATTCAACCCCCGTCCGTCGCGTTCGAGCACCTCCACCAGCCGCACGCTCTGCTCGTGGTGGCGGAAGCTAGCCGCGGGATCGTATTGCCGATACACGGCATCGAGCGCCTCTTCGCCGGTGTGGCCGAAGGGGCTGTGACCGAGATCGTGCCCCAGTGCGATCGACTCGGTCAGGTCCTCGTTGAGGCGAAGCGCGCGTGCGATGGTGCGCGCCACCTGGCATACCTCCAGCGTGTGGGTGATGCGGGTGCGATCGTGGTCGGTGCGGGGGGCGACGAACACCTGTGTTTTCAGCGCCAGGCGGCGAAATGCTTTGCAATGGAGGATGCGGTCGCGGTCGCGCTGAAATTCGGTGCGGTAGGGGCAGGGGGCGTTGGGATATTCGCGACCACGCGTGCGCGCGCTGCGCATGGCCTGCGGCGCGAGCATGCGGTCTTCCCAGTCTTCCGTGATCTCCCGCGGGCAGCGGGTCGGCGTAGCGGTGTCTGTCATAACGACCAGCGGGGCGCATGTCCCCGTCGTATTGTACCCGGCAGCGGGGAGGTTCGACAATCGTCGCCGCTCGTCCAGCAACCAAGCGCTGCCACCCCGGCTCGAGGGCCGGGGTGGCGAGAAGAGGCAGCGATCACCTCAATAGCTCGAGATCGGGGGCTTCTTGCCGCGGGGGATCTCCCGCATCCCGTAACGATAGCTTATGCCAACATACAGGTTGCCGGTGTCGCCGATACTGAAAAGCTGGGCGGTGCCGATCTCCGCCATGAAAGATTCCGAGATCGGTCGGCGGAACGCCATCGACAGGGCGGCTTTCCGCACGAGAACTCCATGCGATTCCTGCTTGGGGACGAAATCCGCCACGATCATGGTGCCGTCGGCATGCTGGTAGCTGATGCCGCCCATCAGGCCGAAAAAGTTATCGGACACCTCGCCGGTATAACGGGTGAAATTCACCGCGCCGTGCAGGCGAATATTGTAGGATTTGTCATCGAAGGAATCAACATAGCTGATCAGCGGCTTGGAGGCGACGGCGTAGGCATCGGTGACGGTGCGGTTGCGGCTGCCTTGTACGGTATAGATGCGTCCGCCGATTGCCATCCCCATCGTTTTCGCATACAGGTCTTCGGGGAAGAGGCGTACTTTCAATCCGCCGCCCTTGACATCGAATCCATCGGAGCCGATGGATTCGGAGAGCATGACGAACAGTTCGGTATTTTCGCTCGCGCCGTAGGTCAGGCGAAGCGGATAAATGATATGCTTGGCGCCGTTTTCGCGGATATTGGCATAGTTTATGGTAACATCGACGAAGGTGAGCGGCATTACGGCAGCCGAGGGTACCTGCACCAGGCCGGAATCGCCGTACAGGGTGGGGTAACTCCGACCGGCGATGGCCGCAACGACCAGCACCAGGACGATGGATAACAACCGCAACTTCACAGTCATCGTATGCTCCTTCTCGCAACAGAGTGGCCTTCAGGGATAACTCTTCGGGTCCTGTAAGCGTCTATTCGACACGATTGACCCGATGCCTTCTGGTACAGGCAAGGAATTGCATTTTTCTCGTGAAGTCGCCATGCTGCCGGTCCGCTGTCTTATGCGGCATGTGCCAGCGCCACCGCCTGCAGCGCAAGTTCCAGTGCCGTTCGACCGTCTGCGCCGGTGACGCGGGGACGATGCGCGGGGTCTCGCACCCAGGCGGCAAAATCGCGCATCGCCGCTTGAATCGCCTCAGCATAGCATGCTTGCTGCTCACCTGAGCAATAATGCGCGGTCAGCCGGTGCGTGACCGTGCGCGTGGCGCCGGCGGCCAGCACCTCGCGTGCGCCCCCCGCCAATGGCTGGATCGCCGTGTCGGGCACGATGGCGGCAATTTGCGCCGCTTCATCGGCGGTCACGAGGCCGGTCAGGTCGAGTTGGTGCGGAAACCAGCCTTCCAGCGTGAAGGAGCCGCGCGCGAAGTCGAACAACGCCCGGGTGCGTTCAATGGCGGACGGTTTACTGAAGGCGTGATAAAAAGACCCGAACATATTTTTGGCATACTGGTTTACAATGAGCCATTTATCATCTGCGTCTCCGTCGCGCGGGGTGCATGCCGCCCAGCGAAGCGTTCCGGGGCCGTAAATCGCGGCGAAGATATCGAAGAAATGCACGCCGTGTTCTACCGGGATGCCGCCGCTGCGCCGGGGATCCCAGAACCAGTGTCCCGCGGGCAGGTCACCCGCCGCGTTGTCGAAGACGAAGTGCTGCGGCGCATCCAGGGCGCGTGCCTGCACCAGCGTGTGGGCCAGCGTGTAGAGCGCATTGTAACGCATGACGAAGTTCAGACCGAGACGGACGTGCTGCCGCGCGGCCGCCGCCAGCATGGCGTCGGCCTCGTTCAGCGTCAGCGCCAGCGGCTTCTCGCAGAAGACGTGTTTGCCATGGGCGATGGCGGCCAGTGCTTGCGCGGCATGCAGATCGGGCGGAGTGGCCAGATAGACGGCATCGACGTCGGGATGCCGCGCAAGTTCGCGCCAATCAGTGGTGAAGATGGGGATGCCATACTGTCGTGCCAGTGCGGCATACTTGGCCGGCTGGGTGCCGGCGATGGCCGTGACGCGCACGTCGGACAATTGGAGATACTGCTCAAGGCAGAACCGTCCGAATCCCCCTACCCCGATAATACCCAATCGCAGTGGCATCTTGCCTCCCGTATACTGGCGTTATCGGGTATTACCCCTCGTGGAGCGCACATTCCTGTGTAAAAGTCGGACAAATGCGCCGGCATGTTTCACGTGAAACATGCCGGCGTACGGAAGGATCAGCCTGCCAGCGATACTCATCACGGTTCACAGCCTGCCGCGGTGTGCCGGGTAATGTTGCACAAGCGGTAGCCGGATTAGCCGCGGATGGCGTCATAGATGCGCTCCAGGTCATCGGCGCTGTAGTATTCAATCTCGATGAGCCCGTGCGAAGCCGAGGAACCGGAGCGGAAGCGCACCCGCGTGGCCAGTGTTGTTTGCAATTCGGTTTGCACTTGCGCCAGGTTCGGGTCGAGACCGGCGGCACGGCTCGCGCGCCGCGCATGCTTCTTCGGCTGCGGCTGCACCAGCGCTTCCAGTGCGCGCACCGACAGCCCCTCCGTCAGCGTCGCGTTGAAAAGCGCTTCACGGCGCTCCGGCTGTTCCACCGCCAGTAGCGCACGCGCGTGGCCTTCGCTCAGCATGCCGTCCTCCACGGCCTGTTGCATGCCGGCGGGCAGCGCCAGCAGGCGCAGCGTGTTCGCTACCGCGGAGCGGCTTTTGCCCACGCATGATGCTACCTCCGCTTGCGACAGGCCGAATTCTTCCACCAACCGTTGGTACGAGCGTGCCGCCTCCATCGCGTTCAAGTCCTCGCGCTGCAGATTTTCTACCAGCGCCAGCGCCAGCATCTCCTCATCGGTGCAGTCGCGCACCGTTACCGGCACCTCGGTCAGTCCCGCCTTGCGTGCCGCCTGCAACCGGCGCTCGCCGGCGATCAGCTCGTACCCACCCTCGCGCGGGCGTACCGTGAGCGGTTGCAGGATGCCGTGCTGGCGTATGGACTCCGCCAATTCCTCCAGCGCCTCCGGCGCGAAAGTGCGCCGTGGCTGGTAGGGATTCACGGCAATGGAGGTGATCGGCGCCAACTCGGGTGCGGGACCGGCGGACAGTTCCGCGCCGGGGATCAATGAGCCTAAACCGCTACGTCGTCGGTGAATCATCGGTGCAGCACCTCTCTGGTCAATGCTTGGTAGGCGCGGGCGCCTTTCCCGCGAGGGTCGAAGGTAAAAATGGATTCACCGTAACTCGGCGCTTCCGACAACCGGATGGTGCGCGGAATCACGGTGGAAAAAACACGCGTCCCGTATTGGCGACGCACGGTAGCGGCCACGTCGCGGCAGAGCCTGGCGCGTGGATCGACCATGGTGAGCAGAATGCCGAGGATTTCCAGCGCCGGGTTCAGACTGCGCTTCACCAGGCGCATGGTGTGCTCCAGTTGCGCCAGCCCCTCCAGCGCATAGAATTCGCATTGGAGCGGAATCAGTGCGGCAGTGGCGGCGGTCAGGCAATTGACGGGCAGCAAACCCAGCGATGGTGGAGTATCAATAATAATGTAGGGATACTGCGCTTCCGCACCGGCTAGCCGCTGGCGCAGGCACAGCTCGCGATGGCGGATGCTGGTCAGTTCCACCACCGCACCGGCCAGGTCGAGGGTGGCGGGCAGCAGGTCGAGGCGATCGATGCCGGTAGCGATTCGCGCGTCTTCCCACCGGCAATCGCCCATCAGTACATCGTAGACCGTCGTCTCCAGCGCGCCTTTCGCCACTCCGAGTCCGGTGGTGGCGTTGCCTTGCGGATCCAGATCGACCAACAGCGTGCGCTGGCCGGCCAGCGCAAGGCCGGCGGCAAGATTGACGGCGGTCGTCGTCTTCCCGACGCCGCCCTTCTGGTTCAATATCGCCAGAATGTGCGGCGTCCGCGGTGATTCATCGGCGGTGTGCATCTGCATTGTCACCCGTGTCGACGTAGAATGGGTTGCCATGCGATGAGGAGCGGAGCACGGCAGGACAGGTTTGTCCGCGATCATTCTAGGTGGTGAAACGGGTACTGTCAAGGCGGCGGAGCGTGGTGCTGTATAGTTATTTAGTTATAGTGTAGAGCGGTGATACGGCAATGAGGGCATCGCGTGATGCGGGAAACGATCCGATGGGTGTGTAGCCTGTTCCCGCGGATGGTCGCGTCTCTGCATGCAGCAGCGATCATGCTGACATGTTCAGGCGTCGCGCACGGTAAACAGTGGTCGTTTCTTCGCCGCGCCGGCGTCGCGGGGAAATGGGGCGGGGGTGGGACGAACGGCGCGAATAACGATGAGCAGGCGCTCGCCGGCATCGCCAAGGGTGAGATGATGCACGGTATCTACCGCTCCACCGAGTTGCGCCAGCGCGGGCGCGCTCTCCTCCACCTCGCGCGCGCCGCCAGGGCCTTTCATGGCGATAAGCCGTCCGCCGACGGTGAGCAACGGCAATGCGTATTCGCACAGCAGGCCGAGGTGAGCCAGCGCGCGCGCCGTCACGGTATGAAAATAGCCGCGGTAGCGCGGATCGCGGCCCAGCGCCTCCGCGCGCGCCCACAGCGGACGGACATGCGGCAGCGCCAGCGCCTCCGCGACTTCGCGCAGGAACTCAACTTTCTTAGACGTGCTGTCGTTCAGCACGATTTCCGTTCCAGGGTAACGAATGGCCAGCGGGATGCCGGGGAAGCCGGCGCCAGCGCCGATGTCGATCAACCGTTCGTCATGGCGCGGGTGCCAGATGGTTTCCACCGTCAGCGAGTCGACAAAATGTTTCACCGCCACTTCGAGCGGATCGGTGATGGCGGTCAGGTTGAACTGGCGATTGCGCTCCAGCAGCAGCGTGAGGAAGCGCGCGAACCGGTCTTCCTGTTCGGTGGTGAGGGTAAGATGCAGTTGGTGCGCGCCGGCACGCAGCGCGGTCAGCCAGTTTGTCATGATGTTTCACGTGAAACATCCGCGCCGCGTTCGGCGGCGGACAGCCAGATTTGCAACAGCGCGATATCTGCCGGCGATACGCCGGCAATACGCGCAGCCTGACCCAGCGAGTGCGGACGTACGCGGGTCAGGTGGTCCGCCGCCTCGCGTGAGAGGCCGCGGATGCGGCGGTAATCGAGTTCGGGCGAAAGCGGACGGCTCTCCAGCCGCTGGTGGCTGGCTACCTGGCGCTCCTGGCGGTGTATGTAGCCCGCGTATTTCACCGCGATCTCCACCTGCGCGGCGACCTCGACGGGGACGGCGGCGGCCAGCGGGTCGCCCTCGCATAAACGCGCATACGTGGATGCGGGCCGGCGCAGCCACTCCAACACGCTCGCCAGTCCGGCGCCGTCGATGCCCGTGCTCCCCGGCGGCGTGGCGGCCAACCGCGCCAGCTCGGCCGTGATCGCCGCGCGCTTGGCACAAAAGCGGGCGTAGTCGTCGGGGGGCAGCAATCCCAGGCGCGCACCATGATCCGCCAGCCGCAGGTCGGCGTTATCCTGCCGCAACAGCAGGCGGTGCTCGGCGCGGGAGGTGAGCATGCGATAGGGTTCCTCCGTGCCTTTGGTCACCAGATCGTCAATCAGCACGCCCAGGTACGCTTCGTCGCGCCGCAGAACCAGCGGCGCCGCGTCGTGCAGGTACTGCACGGCGTTGATGCCTGCCACCAGTCCCTGGCCGGCGGCCTCTTCGTAGCCGGAGGTGCCGTTGAGCTGGCCGGCGCAGAAAAGGCCGCGGATCGTTTTCGTTTCCAGGCTGGCCCAGAGTTGATCGGGGGGCAGAAAATCGTATTCCACCGCATACCCGGGGCGGAGGATCACCGCTTCCTCCAGGCCGGGAATGCTGCGCACGAACTGTTGCTGTACTTCGGCGGGCAGGCTGGTGGAAATGCCCATCGGGTAGACGACTGACGATTCCCACCCCTCGCGTTCGAGAAACACCTGGTGGCGCTCTCGCTCGGCGAAGCGGACGACTTTGTCCTCGATCGACGGGCAGTAGCGCGGGCCGCGCCCGGTGATGAGGCCGCCATAGAGGGCGGAGCGTCCCAGGTTGTCGCGGATGATCGCATGGGTCGCCGTGGTGGTATAGGTGATGTGGCATGGCAACAGCGACCGCGCCGGCCATGTCGGACATTGCCAGCCGAACTGAAACGGCAGCGGCGTTTCCGCTGACGGCTGCAGCTCGGTCCGGTGATAAGCGATGGTGTTGGCATCCAGGCGCGGTGTGGTGCCCGTCTTCAACCGCCCGAGCCGCAATCCCAGCGCGGCGAGTGAGGCGGAAAGATGGGCAGCGGGCGGTTCGCCGTGACGACCCGCGGCGCGCGTTTCCGCGCCGACAAATGTTTGGCCATTCAGGAAAGTGCCGGTGGCGAGCACAACCGCGCATGCGGGGTGCCTGCTGCCGTCCGCCAGCCGGATGCCGGCGACATGGCCTTCGGTGACGTCCACTGCGGCGACTTCGCCTTCCAGCAGCGTAAGGTTGGGCGTGCCGGCGAGCAGTGTATGGGCGACGGCGGGGTATAAATCCTTATCCATCTGCGCGCGGATGGCCTGCACAGCCGGGCCTTTGCTGGTGTTCAGCAGGCGCGCGTGGGTGACGGCGGCATCCGCAACCCGCGGCATCAGCCCGCCCAGCGCGGCCACCTCGCGCACGAGCTGTGCCTTGGCAGGCCCGCCGATGCTGCAGTTGCACGGCAGATGCGCCACGCGCTCCAGCCGCAGCGCGACCAGCAGCGTGCGCGCGCCGCGACGTGCCGCCGCATACGCCGCCTCGCATCCCGCGTGTCCACCTCCGACTACGATCACATCCCATGTCGTCATCGCCCTATTATACCTGTTTTTCGCCCTTAGTGCCCCGGTGCCCCGCCCGGGGCGTGATGCTCGGTCAATCCACCGGTGCTGCACGGCGAGCAATCCGTTCTGTTTGCCGGTGTGACAATTCCCGCGAAATGGGCGGATACGCCGAAATTGTGCACGTTTGGCGGGTGAGGAACACCGGCAACAGGAAAATGCTTAGCGTAGAATCCATCGCTGGCCATGGAGGCCGGGTGACGACCATACGCGTAAAAGGAGGCATTTCGATGAAACCCCTGCCCATGATGCTGTTTATCCTGGCGTGCAGTGTTTGCGTCGCGTGGACGCAGAGCTATTCGCCACCCACGGTCCAGCCCACCGCGAGTGCGCCTGCCGCGGCGGCGATTATCGTGCCGGTCGCGAGCGCACAATCCGCGCCGGCTAGCGTGACGCTCCCCGGTCCCTGTGCAGCCATGTTCGGGCAGAGCCTGACCGGCGATCCGATCATTTTGATCCTCAGCAGCGAGGAACATTATGTGCTGGAAAGCATCGACCATCGCGCGATGAACTGGAGTGACGTGCCGGCCAACTACACCACCCTGTTCCACGAGCGCAATCCGTATACCAATTGGCGTCCGAACCGGGTGGTCACCCACCACGGCAACCCGTATGCGCCGTATTTCCAGACCAGTCCCTACCTGAACGTAGCCGGTACTGTCGAGCGATTCGGCCTGGCGGCGCGCCAGTCGGATTCGACGCGCGCAACGCTCGATGCGGTCGCACAACGGTATCGCGGATTGACTACCGCGCAGGCGCAGCTCCTCGGCTACCAGCAAGTCGGCTCGGTGTCCGGTCTGGGCGTGGTGTACCTGAACCGTTCGCTGGTGGATAATCGGTTTGATGCGCTGTACCCGGAGGCGTTCACTTTTGACCGGCAAGGCCGCCTGACTTCGGTGCAGTATATCCTGCAATCCGACCAGCCGCTCACGGCATTTGGCTATCCGATGCGCTCCAGTGAGGTAGTACCCGGTGCGCAGCAGGCATCAGTGTGGCTGTTCGTGAACAATCCGGCAGGACAATTCGCGTCCACGTATCGCGCGACAGCAGGCTACTGAGTACACGCAATCGAGCATAAGTGTGCCGATGGCCGCGGGGCATGCCCCGCGACCATCGGCGGTATGATGTGCCGGAAAACCACCAGGAATACCCTGCGTGGTGCAGGAGAAGGCGCGCCGGTATGGAAGGTAATGCTATCAGGATTCCGCACAGGAGGAACCGCGATGCGTTACCTGCTACTGGTCGTCGCACTGGTGTGCTGTGCTCTCTCCGCCCGCTCTCAACAGCCGGCTCGCACCGTGACCCACATGGTGTTTGACCATGTGGGGAAGCCGGCGCTGAACGTCACCGTCTCCATCAGCTACGCCTGGAACCAGGAGTTGGTGCTGAAACAGGCCTTGACCGATGCCGCCGGAATGGTCACCTGGCCTGACGTGCCCCCCGTGCGCGCCATCGTATGGGGCGATACCGTGCCACCCGGCGTGCTGGCCGCGGATGCCGTGCGCGTGACGACGCCGTTGCCGCCGCCTCCCGTCGGCGGGAATCTTTTCGCCAAAGTCGTGCTGCCCGATCCCGGCGTCAACCCGCGTGACGTTCTCTTCTTCTACATGCTGCCGTATATGGGGTGGACGGAATCCGCGAACGGCGAATTGCTGCGCGATGATCCCACCAAATTGGCGAACACCATCTCGTTACAGAACGGCAGCGGCAAACCCACTTGCTTTGCCGCGATGACCACGCGTCCGCCATATAAAATCGCGATCGGCCCAATGCTCTATACCCCCTATGACGATACCGGCGAGACGCGCGCCATGCGGTTTCCGCTCACCTGGCAGTCCGGCATCACCATCACCGGCATGTTCACCACCCCCGACCGTACGCCGTTGAACGGGTTTAACCGCCTGGCGGTAATGCCGGAAATGCTGTCCGGCGTGCCCGACAGCCTGGTACAGTACTGGCGCACCCAGCGCACCGAGCGCGACAGGCCACCGGTGACACAGTTGGCGATGCAGCCGGGCGGCGCCTTCACCCTCACTGTACCGGCGCCGGGCACATACCGTTTCCTGGTCGACCTGTATAACGAGCAGGCGCCGCCCCAACCCGAGTTGCAGCTGAAGGTGACGCCGGGGATGCCGGCGGCGACGGTGTCCCTGCCGAAACCGATGACGTCGCTGCCGGCAGGCACGGCGGTGTGGGCGCATTACCGGCAGACCCCTACCCGGCCCGTGCGGTTGACCATGACGGGCACGCAGGGAAACACCCCGCTGTTCGCCCCGTACAATAACCTGCTCGCGCTCTGGTTTCATACCGCACCTAACGAGTTGTATTACTGGAATGCGTTCGACCCGGCGAAGATGAAACAACTCACCGCGCGCACCGCGGTCATCAGTTGGCCGGACGCGCCCAACGCTCGCTATATGCCGACACCCAGCCTGGCACCGCTCTTCCCCGGCGTGCCGCCGCCGGGTGGCGCCGTCGCGCCAAGCTTCGCGACGCGAAGTGGCATGGCGGCACAGGATGGACGCATTGCCGGCGGGATACCGGAATACCGCGAACTGCCCCTCGGCAATCGTTTCAACCAGCCGGCGGAGTTCTGGCCCGCGCGCTACCCGCTGCTGTTCGACACCGGCATGCCCTATAAGCAGATCAACGGGATGCTGGAGATGCCCGAAGCGGGTGGGACGGTGAACTATCAGAAACCGCCCGATCCCCCGCAACTCCCGCGCGAATATGTGCCGACGCGGCCGATTGCGCTCAAATTCCCCGAAGCGGATTACGCGGCCCTCTGCCAACAGGGCATTCAGCAGGTATTGTTTTACACCGATGTCGGCAAGCTTGACGGTCACAATCCACGCTTTTCGTCCGCGATCTTTACCGAGCGTAATGGCACGCCGACATTCCCCGTCGAGGCCAAGAAGCTCACGGTCGCCTGGCTGGGCGTGGGACTTATTCGCAATATCGAGTTGCCGTCCGCAGGCAACGACACACAACGCATGCGCGCTCCGGCACCCGCCGTGACGCTGCCGGCATGGGAGCCCGGTCCTCCGGTCGGCGGCACCGTGCTGACGGCGGACGGCGCCCCATACGCCGACCAGCTCCTGCGCGTCTACAGCGCCATGGACAAAGCACCCTGGCTGCATAAATATTGCGAACTGGCGGTGCGCACGGATGCCCGGGGGCACTTTACGATCAAAGGGGTGCTGCCCGGCACCCTCATGATTTATGCCGGCGCCGAGACGCGCGGCGTGTCGCAGCCGTGCTGGGTGCGCGAGGTGCCGGAGGATGGATTACCGGAGATGACGCTGCGCATCGCGGCGCAACCGTTCCAGGTCGGCGTTCGGCGAGGCAACCAGTATTGCGTGCCGGTGACCTGGTGGATACCCGACCAGGGTGCTCCCAGCATCTGGCAGGCACCGTTCACGCACGATGCCCCGACGTCCTCCGGGTACATGTGGGCCACCGACGGGGGTGAGGGAGTGGCGCAATTCTTGCGCTACTCACCCGGCCAGGGGATTGAGAGCGCCAATCGCCGGCCGCGTCCACTGGGGCTCTACCTGCCATTCGACAGTCCGATGCCGATCGGGGGCATAAAGGTAACGCTCATCGGCCAGGGCAAACTTGCCGGCATCAGCGTGCCCTTCCGCTTCATCACCTGGTATCCATCGAGCCTGCTCGGCGTGCTGTGCGCCGGCATTGATGACGTACCCCCCGGCGAGTACAGGGTGGTCGCCGAAACCACCCGTGGCCACGCCGAAGCCACCGTCACCGTGAGCAACGACGGTGGCTGGGTGATGCTGAAATACGTGCCGAAAACGAAATGACGCGGGAACGGCCGGCGCTGTTACCCGATCATTGCGGCAGTTTCGCGAACACCCCCAGCGCGGCGGCGCGGGAGAGGTGCTGGTTGGTGGCGTAGGCGCGGCCGGCGGCGGCGCGAAGGTTGGCAGGCGTGCCGCCGTCCAGCCACCGTTCCGCCGCGGCACCGAGTAGGAAAGCCCCGGGATACATGAGTTGGGTAGTGAGCAGCACCGGATGCCCACTCACCGCCGTCAGCCGGCGGTGGAAGTATTGCTCGCTCCGGCAGCACAGCACGATAACATCCGTCCGTTTTCCCGGTTTGGCCGACCGGACAGGCATGGGCAGGATGAAGTCCATCAACCCGTTATGGCCGATATAGACTACCAGGTCGAAGGAGCCGCGTCCCACCGCGGTCTCGAAATCCCGCAGGCATTGTCCGATAGCCGCGCCTCGGTAAGCACGCGCGTCGAGGATGGCTTTTCCGCTCACGTGGCGATACCGCCGCGTGCGGAGTACCCCGCCTTTGCCGGGTGTGTCGCGCTTCGCGAGCAGCGTCCAGCGTTTGCTGTGGTCGAAATACCCTCTCAATCCTTCCGCCGTGCCCCAGTACAGGTTCCGCTCCGGGTCGTCACCGTTGCCGATGGCGTTGGGCACCGGCACGATACCCTGGTGCTTATTATCAGCCAGCGCCACGAAGACGCCGATGGTCCGCGGCGCCGCCGCCAGGCCGGCACACAAGCAGAGCCAAGCCAGCACCATAAAGAGTTGTCGTCGCACAGGCTACCTCCGTATCGCCGTTATCTCCCGAGTATAACAGTTCAGCAGCCGCTTGTCGTCTCTGACCGCGTACCTTTGCAGGCTGGAGAGCCGGAACAACCAGCTCGCTGTATCGAGTGAGAGGCGATGACGAATCAGGGGTGGAAGAGCGGTTGCCGCGGGACAGTCGCGACCGCACTTCACACGGTTGCGATTTCATCCCGTGCACGTGGATTACGCGCTATCGCGCCGCTTCCGTGCGGCGATCATCTCAGCGGAAAATTCGAAGGTGGCGTAAGAGCGGCGGAGCACTGGCAAGGCAGTATTGCGCACGGGAATGCCGGACTCGCTGGCGCCCAGTTCGGTGCCGTAGTGGGCGTGGCCGTGTACCACCAGGTCGGCGCCGTTCCGGTCGATCGGTTCGCACAGCAGTGAGCTGCCCAGGAAGGGATACAACTCGCGCGGCTCGCCGGCCACGGTGGCCTCCACCGGCGCGTAATGCAGCACCACCACGCGAACATCAGTTTGTAACCGACTAAGGTCATGCTGGATGCGCGCGGCCTCGTCTTTCGTCTCCGCGATGAATTCCTTGATCGACTGTTCGCCGAACGGTGTCAGGCAGCGTGCGCCAAAGCCGCCGCAAAAGCCTTTGGTGCCGCAAAAACCGATGGACAGACCGTTCAGTTCGAAGGTCGCCGCGTCGCCGCCGCCTTGCATCACATGCACGCCGGCATCAAGCAGAATGGTGATGCCTTCCGTGGTGTGGTCCGTGTGCATGTCATGGTTGCCCAGCACACAGAGCACCGGCACGCGCACCTGCGACAGCACCGTGCTCAGCAGGCGCATCTCTTCCGGCAGCCCGGAGCCGGTCAGGTCACCAGGCAAGACCAGGAAATCGGCGACTTCGTGCACCATCTCGAAGTGGTGGTGAAACGAAGGCCGCTGCTGCACGTGCCAGTGAATATCTCCCACCACGGCCAATCGGATCGGGTGTTGCGGCATGGCTCACCGACCTCCGTACCAGGGCAGAATCTCCGGGGTATGCGGCGGCCAGCGGATAGGACGCACGTAGAGGTCGTTTTCCACCCGTGCCACCCCCTCCACCGCCAGCGCGGTCTCTTCCGCTTCCAGTCGCTGCTCCTCGGTATCGACGTCGCCAGCCAGCAACACCACGCGGTCGCGGCAGGTGATGGCGATATCCTGCGCGCTGATGAGCGGATTCAACAGGATCGCCTCGCGCACTCGATTGGCTATCGCTGCATCGTTGTACATAGCGTATCAACACTGTAGCATGCGCGCCGGGGAGGGAATGCGCGGAGATGAGACAATGATGCGGCGAGTGGTGAGTCCTTACGCTGCGCAAACGCAGGCCTTCACGCCCTGGCCACGCTTACAAGAACAGACGACAGCACGGCACAGGCATCATGCCCGTGACGTGCTGTTGTCAACTGACGATTGCCAATCGTGTCTGGAAGCTCGACGGCAGCCGCGCCGGGAAAAAGCAGGCCATCCTTCCTATTCGGTCGGAGGACTGTTCCCGCCTTGCACCAGGCGTAGGCGGGGGGGTGTGCCGGGCGCCGCATCACACCTGTGCCGTTTTTCCGCGGCGCATGTGCCAGATTTCCGCGGCGTCTTCCAGGCGTTCTTCCGCCAGGAAATGTTCGATCTCGCGCACGGCCAGCGCGCCTTCGGCGGCGACGGAGATGATCTGTCGCCAGGCGCCGTTGCGCACGTCGCCGGCGGCGAACACCGCCGGCAGGCTGGTGCGATAACAGCAATCCGCCTTCACGAAGCCCTGCTCGTCCAGTTCCACCGCGCCGCGCAGAAAGCCGGTGTTCGGCTCCATGCCGACATAGACGAAGACGCCGTTGGCGGGGAAGACGGATTCTTCTCCGTCGGCGATATTCAGCAGGCGCACGCCGGTGACGGTCTTCTCGTCGCCAAGGATCTCTTTCACCACGCTGTTCCAGCGAAACGCGACCTTCGGATTGGTCCGCGCGCGTTCTTGCAGAATCTTCTGCGCGCGCAGCGAGTCGCGGCGGTGGATAATGGTGACGGTGTTGGCGAACTTGGTCAGGTAGATGCCTTCTTCCACCGCCGCGTCGCCGCCGCCGATCACCGCCACGTCCTTGTCGCGATAGAAAAATCCATCGCACACCGCGCAGTTGGAAACGCCGCTGCCATAGTAAGTCGTCTCGCCGGGCACGCCCAGCCGGCGATGGCGGGCACCGGTCGCAATGAGCCCCGAGCGTGCGTAGAGGTCGCCGTCATCGGTTTCCAGCCGCACGTCGCCTTCATACGAGAGACGATTCACCGCGGTGACGCGGATCTCCGCCCCGAACTTGCGCGCGTGTTCGTGGAACTTCTCCGCCAGTTCGTAGCCGGAGATCTCCGGGAAGCCGGGATAATTCTCCACCGCCATGGTGTTTTGAATTTGCCCGCCCGGAGAACCTTTCTCCAGCACGATCGTCTTCAACTCCGCACGCGCGGCATAAATGGCGGCGGTCAGACCGGCTGGTCCGCCGCCAATAATCGCCAGATCATACAGTCTCTCGGGCGCCATCGTCGTTGTTCCTTCCCCATGGTTTGAGTTACAGTTGCGCGGTCAGACGGCGATTCAGCTCGTCGCGCGGGACCACGCCGACGACGCGGTCGGCCGGCTCGCCGTTTTTAAAGATGATGAGGGTGGGAATAGCCTGTACGCCGTAACGCACGGCGAGTTGCTGGTTGTCATCCACGTTCACCTTCACCACTTTGGCCTTGCCTTGCTGTTCCTGGCTCACTGTGTCCAGCACCGGGGCCATCGCCCGGCAAGGGCCGCACCACGGGGCCCAGAAATCGACCAGCACCGGCGTGCTCGCTTGCAACACTTCCTCGTCAAAATTGGTCGTCGAGACTTCAAGGATATTCGCCAACTCCGTGCCTCCTTCAAACAGGCTGAAAGGTTATCATTCCAGTATCTCCGAGCGCGTGCGCTGTCGCACCCGTCCCATGTCGCACCGTGCCGACAGCCGAACGCCCCGCGGAAAGCGGGCAAGAGTATTTTCGCGTCTCATCACAGCATTCCCTGCTGTACTTTGCACGTTTCGTTGAGATTTCCTGATGCTATCTCGGGTGGGCGGGCGTGGCTTGACGGTCGCGCGCCCCGATGATACCATGCCGATGTCGGCGGCCCGTGCGGGGCGAGGAAGATGGGTGAGGTATGATCGCGGTAATCGATTACGGCATGGGCAATTTGCGCTCGGTGGTCAAGGGATTCGAGAAGGTGGGGGTGGTGGCTGAGGTGACCAGCGACCCGGCGGTGGTCGTCGCGGCGGATGGCGTAGTGCTGCCCGGCGTGGGCGCGTTCGGCATGGCGATGGACCACCTGCGCGCCGCCGGGCTGGATGATGCCATCCGGCAGGTTGTCGCCGCCGGCATACCCTTGCTGGGCATCTGCCTGGGATTGCAATTGCTGTTCAGCGAGAGCGAAGAATTCGGCCCCGTGCGCGGGCTGGATATCCTGCCGGGCCGCGTGGTGCGCTTTTTTCCCGATGGTGCGCCGGCGGGAGTGAAGATTCCGCACATGGGTTGGAACGGTATCGCGCAGCGCGCGGCGACGCCGGTGCTGGCCGATATCGCGGATGGCACCTACGTCTATTTCGTGCACTCCTACTACGTGGCACCGGACGATTCGTCCATCATTGCCACCACCACTGAATATGGCGGCTTCCATTTCGCCTCATCTGTAGCGACAGGCCGGCTCTTCGCCAGCCAGTTCCACCCGGAAAAGTCCGGCGTGCTGGGCTTGCGCATGCTGAAAAACTTTGGCGACCTGGTGGCGAAGACGCTGGTGTAAGGCCGAACCTCTCCCCCGGCGCCGGGATAACCGGGGGCGCGCTGCACGACGACGCGGAACCAAGCATTGCCGAGTGAAGCAGTGCTCATCCACCATCCCAATCGCACTCCGCAGAAGGATATGGTATGCCCTGGTCTGTCATCGAAATCCCGGTACCCGACACCGTCAGCGAGATCGTCGCCGAGGCACTGCGTGCCGCGGGGGCGGACGGCGTGGCGGAGGAATGGCGCAAAGGCGACACCTTCGTGCGCGCATTCTGGAAGGACGCGCCGGAGGCGCACGCCGTCATGGTCGCACAGGAGGCGCTGGCGCGGCTGGCGATGGTGGAGGTGCTGGCGTCCGCGCCGGCGTTCACTGTGACGACCATGGAAGACCAGGACTGGCTGGAGGGATGGAAGCAGTTCTTCTCGCCGGTAGCCATCTCACCGCGGCTGGCGGTGACACCGAGCTGGGAAACATACATGCCGGATGCGGGTCAGGCGGTGGTGATCCTCGATCCCGGCATGGCGTTCGGCACCGGCACCCACGGCACCACCTATACCTGCCTGCTGGCCGTGTCCGAGCATCTCGCTGACGGCATGCGCGTGTGCGACGTGGGGTCGGGCAGCGGCATCCTGGCGATCGCCGCCGCGCAACTGGGGGCGGGCGCCATCGTCGCCATTGATAACGACGACCTGGCCGTGCGGGTGGCGCGCGAGAATGCGGCGGTGAACGGCGTGGCGGAACGCATCGACTTTCGCGTGGCCGATCTGCTGGCGGGCGTGGACGGGCCGTTCGACCTGGTGCTGGCAAACATTCTCGCTCCGGTCATCGTGCAGTTGATCCCCACACTGCCGCGCGTGCTCACGTCGGCGGGACTGTTCATCTCCTCCGGCTACATCACCAGCCAGGAAAACGACATCCGTGCCGCGCTGACCGTCGCCGGCCATACCGTGATCGCACGTTACGAGCGGGAAGATTGGGTGACGCTGGTTTCCCGTGCCGCGCGTTGACATCACCCGGCTGGCAAGTCGATACTCGACGCCGCGAAGCGCACGTGATAGATGTCGCGCGCCGACTCCGCCGTCACCACCCGCAATCCGTCGATCAACCGCTCGGTGATCGGGGAAAACGCCGTCAGCTCCTCCACCGGCGCCACCTCCTGTCCCTCCAGCACGCTCACCGCATCCCGATATACCTGCTCGGGATCCGCGCCGGAGGTGATGCATACCCACCGCCCCTGACGCCGCGTAATCGCGTAATACGTGGCCATCGCACCCCTCCTGCCTGTATGGTGGCCATGCCAGCGCGGCGCTGTCAATCACCTTTTTGCAACAAGGGGGTGGCCCGGCCGGAGATGGATGGAAAAGTGTGTGCGGGCGTTATTCCGCCTGCAACGTTTTCGGTTTGCGCAGGTGGGCGGGGAGGTTGCGCACCAGTTCACGGGTACGGCGGGCGTCGGGTTCCTTGATGCAGTGCGCGGCCCAGGCTGCCAGTAGCATGGCGGGGATGCACACGTAAAAAGTGGCGCGCAAGTCGGCCTGCGGCCAAAAGGAGTGAAGCCAGTTCGGCAGGTAACCGCCGATGGTGGGCAGCGGCGCGGCAATCAGCACCACGATGATGGAGTAGATGGCGAACTGCACCGAGCGCCCCGCGCTGGGCGTCACTTTATAGACCATGGTGTTCAGCGCCACCGAGATGCCGGCGACGAGGAAGCCGCCCAGCAGGTTGAGCGGAATGATGGCGCGATAGATGATATCCGGGTTGGTCATCCAGATCCACACCAGCGGAAACGGCGCGATGGCGAGGGTGCACAAGACCAGGATGGGCCGGCAGCCGTAGCGATCCACAATGCGCCCCCAGAACGGCGACGCGAGCAGCATGGTGATCGTCATCGCGGCGGTGATGACGCCGACGCCCAGAAACGGCATGTTCAGGTCGCGAATCATATATGTGGCGTAAAACGGTCCGGCAATCGCCTGCAGCGACCACAGCAGCGAGTAACACATCACCATCATCAACGGCCTGTTGCGAAAGGTGCCGATGAAATATTCGCGGAACTGACCGGCACCTTCCTTGCGCGTGATGGGCACGTCCGCCTGCGGCGCGAACAGCAAGGCGTTGATCAGCCCGATGAGCATGCCAAAGGCAAACAGCAGGCTGAAGGCGTGCACCCCCTGTTGCTTCACGCGATCGAGAAACCCCCCTTCCACCAGCGCGAACACGGTGCCGATGATGCCGCCATACATCATGAGTCGTCCGAAGAAGGTGCCGCGATAACTTTCCGGGATCAGATCACCCACCCAGCTTCCGCGCGCGTTGCCGGCGACATTGGCGAAGAGCGTATTCAACGTGATGACGGCAATGAGTTCCCCGACTTTCATCGACGTCGGCGCCTGGGCGGCTACGTAGGGGATCACGATGATGAAAGCCCAGCCGAGTACGTTCAGCACTGAGGCAAGCAAGGTGAGCCAGCGACGGCTGACCCCGCGCTCCACCAGTGCCGCGGTCAATAACTGCACGCCGACACACAGCATCGGGATGGTGCTCATCATGCCGATCTGGACATTCGACGTCGGATCGGTCTGCGTGCCCAGCATCAGCGCATAGCCGATAAGGAACATGCCGCCAGTGGACGCGGCGTAGATGGATCCCAGCATCGCTTGTGCATACGACAAATGCACGGCGCGCTCGATCGCCTTCACCGAAATGGGAAATGCCTTGTTTTCCGCCATCGTCTCTCCCTCGCCGTCGCAACACGGCAGTACCATTTTCGGCATGGTGCACGGGTTCCCTGCAACGGCAACACTGTGCTGCAACAGCCAAGACTGAACAATTTTGTTACTCCAAAACTGAACAGTCCTCAGGGCCGAAACGTGGCAACGATACGGCCAGCATGTGTTATGACCAGTTGCTCCCCCAGCAACCCGACCCAGACATGCCGGTCCAGCAGATCGACGGGGGTGAGGATTCGTTCTTGCACCCGTTCCCGATTTCCCACCGTCCATCATTCACGTCATGCCGCCGATTTGATACAATACGGTGATGATGCCGAACACCACTGACGATCCTATTCTCGCCAACCTGAATCCTCCCCAACGTGAAGCAGTCACCTACGGCGATGGTCCGTTGTTGATCTTCGCCGGCGCGGGCAGCGGCAAAACGCGGGTGCTGACCCACCGCATCGCCCATCTGTTGCAAGCGCGCAACGTGTCGCCGGACGAGGTGTTGGCCGTCACTTTCACCAACAAAGCCGCCGGTGAGATGAAGGAACGCATCGAGCGACTGGTAGGCTGGGGCGCGCGGCGCATGTGGGTAGGCACGTTTCACGCCACCTGTGCACGGCTGTTGCGCCGCGACGGCAGCGCCATCGGCATTGAGGACAATTTCGTCATCTTCGACTCCGATGACCAGACGACGGTGGTGAACGATGCCCTGCAGGAATTGCAGGTGGATACCACCCGCTGGAAACCCTCCATGGTCCTGAACCGCATCAGTAGCGCGAAGAACGACCTGATCACCCCGCACGCCTACGCCGCGAAGGCGAGTTCGTTCGACGAGAAGCTGATTGCCCGCATTTATCCGCGCTATCAGGAGCGGCTGGAGCAGAACCGCGCGCTGGATTTCGATGATCTGATTATGAAATCTGTGGAACTGTTGGAGAAGCGCGAGGAAATTCTGTGCGAGTATCAGCAGCGCTTTCGCTACGTTTTCGTGGACGAGTACCAGGATATCAACCTGGCACAATACCGGTTAATCGCGCTGCTGGCCGGCGGGTCGCGCAACCTGTGCGTGGTGGGCGACGACGACCAGTCGATTTACACCTGGCGCGGCGCGGATTCGCGGCTGTTGCTGAAATTCGAGCGTGATTACCCCGATGCCCACATAGTGAAGCTGGAGCAGAACTATCGCTCGCCGCAGACCTTCCTCGATGCCGCTTACTACGTGATTCGTGAAAACACGACGCGCAAGGAAAAACGGCTGTGGACCGAGCGCGAGGGCGGTCCGCTCATCCAGTGCTATCGGGCGAACGACGAGCACGCTGAGGCGGCCTACGTGGCGCGCCGCATTCGCGACCTGGTGCTGCACCAGCGCATCAATCACCGAGACATCGCCGTGCTTTACCGGGTGAACGCGCAATCCCGCGTGCTGGAGCAGATGATGCTCAGCCAGGGTTTGCCGTACCGCGTCATCGGCGGCCTCAAATTCTTCTCGCGCAAGGAAATTAAAGACATCGTCGCGTACCTGCGCGTGCTGTACAACCCCGACGACAGCGTCAGTCTGCGCCGCATCATCAACACCCCCACGCGCGGCATTGGCGCCACCACCATCAGCCGCCTGGAAGAGCTGGCGGTAGAGCGGAAAATCTCGCTCTACCAGATGCTGCAACTGGTCGATCATACCGACCTGGCCGCGCGTGCCGCCAACGCCGTGCGCGGCTTCATCACGCTGATGAACCGATTGGGCGAGCACGCACAGCAACTCGGCATTACCGAACTGACGCGCATGGTGATCGAAGAGAGCGGCTACGAACATGACTTGATTGAAGAAAATACCGTGCAATCGCGCACACGGTTGGAGAACATTCGGGAATTGCTTTCCGCCACCCAGGAGATCGAGAATGAAGCGGAAGACGAGGAAGGACGCAGCCTGCGCGCCTTCCTGGAGCAGGTGACACTGGTCACCGACGCCGACACCAAAAAGGATGACGATAACGCGGTTACATTGATGACGCTGCATGCGGCGAAGGGATTGGAGTTCCCCGTCGTCTTCCTCACCGGCATGGAAGAAGGCGTCTTCCCGCTGGCGCGTACGGTGATGGGCGGCAAACCCTCCGAGGTGGAAGAGGAGCGCCGGCTGTGCTACGTGGGACTGACGCGCGCGGAGGAGCAGCTCTACTGCACCATGGCCGACAGCCGCACCCTCTACGGCGCCACCAGCTACAACAGGCCGTCGCGCTTCCTGGAGAGCATCCCCGACCACCTGATCGAAAACGCGGAGGGGAGCGTGTTGACGAAATCGGCCACCGAGGTAACCTGGGAACAGGCCGATATCACCCTGTCGCCCGCCGCGGAAGCCATCATCACCGCCGCCGTCCCGCGCGAGCCCGGCGGCCTACGCACCGGCGACCGCGTGCGCCACAACACCTTCGGCGAAGGCATGATTCTCGCGACCCAGGGCAGCGGTGAACAGATGAAGGTAACCGTCCACTTCCGCAACATCGGCACCAAAACCATCGTCCTCGCCTACGCGCCACTGGAAAAGCTGTAACGCAGATGAATACGCGCAAAGTCCACCGGTCCGGCGCTTACCGTTTCGCCAGCACGAACAGCCCGTATTCGCCGAACAAGTCGGTGTAGTGGCGCACCTGGCGCGGGTGGGTGCTGTCGCCGATGTTGAGGGCGACTTTCTCCAGGATGTCGAAGTGCTGTTCGCGGCAGAACTTTTCGAAATCGGCGATGGTGATCAGGCGGATGTTGGGTGTGTTATACCATGCATACGGCAGCGCCGGCGACACCGGCAGCGTGCCGTGCCGCAGCAGGTGCAGGCGGATGCGCCAGTAGGCGAAGTTGGGGAAACTGACGATGGCCCGCGCGCCCACGCGCAGCATCTCATGGATCACCTCGTCCGGGTCGGGCACTTGTTGCAGCGTGCGGCTGAGGATGACGAAATCGAAGGAGTTATCGCGCAGATCGGCCAATCCCTCGTGCAGGTCGCCATGGAAAACGCTCAATCCCTTGCTGATGCAGGTGGTGACCGAGGGTTGATGCAGGTCCACCCCCTGCGCCTGTGCGTTGCGCTCGCGCACCAACCGCTCTATCAGTTCGCCTTCACCACACCCCAGGTCCAACACGCGCGCGCCCGGCGTCACCAGCCGCACGATAATGTCAAAATCCGGCCGGGAATCCGACGAAGTGATTAACGGTTGTGCATCAATATTGCTCACGTGCCTATTCTAGCAACTTTTCGCGGGGAACGACAACCGGAAAACAACGGTCTTCCATGCACGCCAGCCTTCGGCCCCCCCATCACCCCAACCGTTCCGTCGCGCCAGCGCCGGATGAACAGCTCAATCGGACTGTTGCCTGCACCCCACCGTGTGCAGGTGCGGGGCAGGCATAAACCCGTATGGTCACTCCATCTTGCGGTCGCGCATCACGCGGGCGGGCACGCCGTAGGCGATTTTGCCGGCGGGGACGTCATGGGTGACGACGGAGCCGGCACCGGTCAGGGCGCCGTCGCCGATCTCGATGGGCGCAACAATGAGGTTGCCGCTGCCGATGAAGGCGTCGTCGCCGATAGTGGTGGGGTATTTGCTGACGCCATCGAAGTTGCAGGTGATGGTGCCAGCGCCGATATTTACGTTTTCGCCCAGCGTGGTATCACCCAGGTAGCCGACATGATGTACGCGGCTGCGCGCGCCCACGCGGGTATTCTTCAACTCGGAATAGTTGCCGATGGCGGCGCCGGGGCCGATATCGCACCCCGCGCGCAGGCGGGCAAAAGGTCCGACGCGGGCGCCGGTGCGTACCGTGCTCAGCTCGATGCGCGAACTAAGCACTTCGACGTGATCCTCGAGAATCGCTCCGTATAACTGGGTGGAAGGCCCGATGACGCAATCGCTGCCGATGTGCGTACCCGCACCGATGATGGTGAAGGGATGAATGGTGGTATCCTGGCCGATCTCCACTTCCTCATCGATGAAGGTAGAAGCCGGGTCAAGCAGCGTGACGCCATTGCGCATGTGCCGGCTGCGAATGTCGGCGCGCAGCACCGCCTCCGATTCGGCGAGTTGCGCGCGGTCATTGATCCCCGCCGTCATCTCCTCATTGGGGGCTACCACCGCGCCCACTCGCTCGCCGCGGGTGTTTAACCGCTCCACCACGTCAGTGAGGTAATATTCCCCCTGGTCGTTGTTGGGGGTGAGCTCGCGCAGCATGTCAAAGAGCAGCGGTGCGGAAAACACGTAGCTGCCGACGTTCACCTCGTCGATAGCCTGTTCGTCGGGGGTGGCATCGCGATATTCCACAATGCGGGTGACATGGCCGGACGGCGAGCGGAGGATGCGCCCGTAGCTGCCGGGATACTTCGCATGCACGGTAAGCAGCGTGGCGGCGTTCTGCTGTTCGAGATGGGTGCGCAGGTGCTCGGCAATCAGTTCCGGCGGGATGAGCGGCGTATCCACGTTATGCACCCATACCGCGCCGGTGAAGCCGCGCAACGCCTCTTCCGCGCACATCACGGCGTGGCCAGTGCCGTGTTGCGGTTGCTGCAGCGCGTACTCGACACCGTCGCCCACCACTTCGCGCACTTTGTCGGCCTGGTGGCCGACGACCATCACCACACGTGTGATGCCGGCCTGACGCGCGGCGTGAATGGGGTAAAACGCCAGCGGCTTGCCGCACAGCGGAAACAGCGCTTTGGCGCGTGACGATCGCATGCGCGTGCCTTTGCCGGCGGCGAGAATGACGGCGACGACTGGTGTGTTCACGAGAGGCTCCTTCCGGTTGACTCCGTGGATAATGGTACTCCGCGTCCCTTTCGGCTGTCAACGCGCCCGTCGCGGGTGTCGCTTGCCTTCTCACCTGCCGCGCGGTAGTATAAGCGAACAACTGTGGAATAACTTACCAGGAGACGCGGCACACATGAAAACAATGATCGGAGTCATGGGATCGGTGTCAGGCTATGCGCCGCAGGCCGGCGAATTGTCGTACCACCTGGGCGCGGCCATCGCCAAACACAATTGCATCATCGTCACCGGCGCCTGTCCAGGCCTGCCGCACGACGCCATCTGCGGCGCGAAGGCGGCGGGCGGGTTGACGGTGGGCATCTCGCCCGGACACAACTTCGCCGAGCACACCATCAAATACGGCTCTCCGTGGGAGGGTTACGACGTCATTATCTACACCGGCTCCGGATTGATGGGGCGCGAAATCACCGGCGTGCGCAGTTGCGACATCGTGGTGCTGGTGGGCGGGCGTTCCGGCACGCTGGGCGAATTTTCCATCGCGTACGATGAAGGGAAGCTCATTGGCGTGCTCAAGGGCACCGGGGGCATTTCCGATCATGTCTCCACGCTGGTGGAAGTGATCGCGAAGGAGACGGGCGCGCAGGTGATCTACGATGAGGATCCCGACCAATTGATCAGCACGCTGGTCGAGGTGGATGCCGCCCGCCGGCAGGCCGCGCGTCAGGGGCTGGCCGATCCGATCATCAACCATTGCGACGCCAGCACTTGCGCTTCGGTGGAGAGCATCGAGCAGGCCATCGCCGCCATGTCGCAGGAAGTCCGCTTGATCCAGGCCAACATCGCCGAACAGCAACGACGGCTGGAAGCGTTTCGCGATCTGGCGACGATGGGCTCGCCCGAACGTGGGTGAAGCGCTATTGCGCGGCTGGTGGCGTCGCCGGCGCTTCGACCTTGCGTACATCCAGGGCGCGTTTGCGCTCATTATAGAGCCACTTCACCTCGACGCGGTCGCCGATTTTCAGCGCCGCGAACGCGGTGAGGATCTCTTTGTTCAACCCACCACCGTCCTTCGGCAGACCGCCCACCCACTGCGGCATGTAGCGCTCCGCCGGGGCGTTATCCGGTTTCACCGCAATCCAATTCTCGCCTTTGGCGGTGACGATGCCGGTGACGATGCCGTCCTTCGTTGCCGGGAGCAGCATCTCGATGCTCACGATGCGCTTATGCTCCTGGAACTCCCATACCAGCTTGACGCGGTTCTGCACGTAGACATGCTTTAACGTGTCCAGTATCGCCTTGTCATAACCGCCGCCATCCTGCGGCATGCCGCCGCGCCAATACGGAATATACCGCACCGAGGTTTTCGCGCCGTCCGCCTGCACTTCCACCCAGTCCGCGCCTTTAGCGGTGAGGATGCCGGTCACCGTGCCGTTCGTCGGTTCGGTTGTACCGTCCGCCGCCCGCAATGCCACGGCGCATGCCAGTGTGATAAGCATGCACAATACGCCGAGCCATCGTCCAGTGAGCATGGGATACCCCCTTTTGCCTGACAGAGATTGATTTTACTATACTTCACTTTCCCGGCTTGTCAATGCAGGGAAACGTGATGATTTCCTGCTTCGCGTAGCCGGTTGTCACGAGATATCCTTTCCGCCGCGATCTGTGCGGGTGATTTAGCAGATAACCGATGGATGAGGAGGCAATTTTTCTGGTCCGCTGCGCCGGTGGACGCTACTATTAGCGCATGGAGGATGGGCCCATGACCACACGCGAACAGCGCATCATGGTTGCTCCACGTGACACGGACGTCGAATGTCGTTCCACAGCACATGCGACAACAGTCCGACGGGGAAAAGTGTGTTATGGTACTGGGGAGCGGATGACGCTCCATTTTCCGGAGGATCGCGATGACGCTGCACTACCATCAGGATTATCAGTGCGTGAAGTGTGATACCTTTTTCCTGCCGTTTCAGGTGCCGGTCACGCTCTGCCCGGAGTGCGGCGAGCCGAATCTGCAGGGAGAGGAATTCCGCGATATCGTCAAGCTGCTCGTGGAGGCCAACGCGACCCACCGGCGCCTCTACGGACGCTTCACCCCGCCTGCCTACGGGGTGTTCTCACTCGTCGATCACTACGTGTATTACAGCGCCAACATCTTCGACATGTATATGGAACGACAAAACTCCAAGGCGCTGGTGATTGAGGAAGTTATCGCCAGCGAGTCACCTTCCTGGCAGGAACATCTGCGCGAACTGCTCTACCAGCTTTTCGAAACCGCCGAACGCCAGGGCATCTTCCAGATCACCCAGGAGCAGGCTTCCAAGGAATAACGGACACCGCACCTGCGCTGGTCCTTGATCTCCCAGCCGTTCGAGCTGTCCGTCATTGCCTCCCGGCATCAACTTTCGCATTTGCGCGGCTCCGGCAGGGAATCCCTCATCGCAACGCGAATCTATCCGCAGGTCGCGACCAGGCGGTCATTTTGTTGGGAGGACGCGCAGCGGTGGATCACATGCAAAAGTGGGCCGCGTGGGTGCATCGGATTGCGCCGGAGCGGCTGTTGCTGTTGCTGCTGCTCGCGATAGCCATCGGCGCATGGGCCTGGGCGCTCTGCCTGCTGCCGCGTCCGCTGGAGGTGGTGGCGCTCTCGGTGGGCGACGGCGATTGCTATCTCATCCGCGCGCCATCAGGGCATGCCATGTTGCTGGATGGCGGCAGCCGCAGCGTGCCCGATGTGGGCGAGCGGGTGCTGGTACCTAACCTGATGCTCCTCGGCGTGCGTAAACTGGATGCCATCCTCCTCACCCACCCGGACAGCGATCACGTCAATGGGCTGCCGGCAGTGATGGATGCACTGCCGGTCGGCATGCTGCTCGATCCCGAACAGCCTTGCGAGACCACGCAATACCAGCAGGTGTTGGAAACCGCCCGGGCGCACAATATACCGCGATTTCGCGTGCGCGCGGGCAACCGCATTCACCTGGACCACCGCACGAGCCTGCGCATGCTGGCGCCCGGCGACCGCTGGCTGGTCGGTACCGATTCCGATTCCAATAATAATACGTTAGTCTGCCTGCTGGAATACGGGCACTCACGCATGCTCTTCACCGGCGACCTGCAGACTGAAGGCGAGCAAGCATTGCTGGCCCGCATGGCGTCGTTTCGCGCCGATGTGCTCACCGTGGCGCACCATGGTAGCCGCAACGGCACCAGCGCCGCCTTGCTTGATGCCGTTCGTCCCTACCTGGCGGTTATCAGCAGTAGAGGCGACCTGACCGGTCACCATCCCCATCCATCGGTGCTTACTCGGCTGCGCGACCGCGGCATCCGCATCCTGCGCACCGACGTGAACGGCCGCATCCGCCTGCGCAGCGACGGCAACAGCTGGCAGGCTGACACTTATCGTGACGCCGCCGCGGACGCGCGGTGAGCGGGTAAGCCGCAGAAGATGAAGGGAGATTGCCATGACGCAAATCAGTAAAGCCGTCTGGCTGCACAAATTGCCCTCGACGGCGGATGCGGTGCGCGGGATCGCGCATCGGTTGGCGGACGCGGGATTCGACCTGCTCATCCCCTGCGTAAAGCAGGTGACGGGCATTGTCGATTATCACAGCACCGTAGCGAAGGTGCGCGCGGAGTACCAAAGTTGGGACCCGTTGCGGGTGCTGGCTGAAGAAGCCAACGCGGTGGGGCTCAACGTGCACGCGTGGTGCTGCGTCTTCCCCGAGGGGGCGGACAGCCGACTGCTCGATGCCCACCCGGAATGGGCCGCGGCGACGGGCCCTGAGCTGCCCGCCAGCGAAGCGCAGTTCCGCTGGGCCTGCCCGCATCGCCCGGAGGTGCAGGATTATGAGGCGGCAATCTATCAGGAGTTAATCGACAACTACCCTATCGCCGGCGTACATCTGGATTATATCCGCAGTTCGTCAGGATTGTGCTACTGCGACTTCTGTCAGCGCGACTACCACGCGCAGACCGGCGGTGACCTGCTGGCGTTAAAATTGTTCACCTGGAACGATGCCGCGGCACAGGACATGGATGCCTGGATTCGCTGGCGCTGCGCGCCGATCACACAATTTGTGACGCGCATCCGCGCGGCGTCGCGCCGGGGCGGCAAGGAGCTGTCGGCGGCGGTCTTTCACTATTATCCCGGCGGTTTGCAGGATATCGCGCAGGATTGGGAAGCGTGGGTGCGCGACGGGTTGCTCGACTATGTCTTTCCGATGAATTACTCGCCCAGCACGCTGATCGCCGCGAAATGGGCGCGCAACAACGTCGCCGCGCTCGCCGGCACGTCGGGATGCCATCATTGGCAGGGATTGTTGCGTCCCGCCAGCATGACCACCGCGCGCTTTATGGCACACGTGCACGGCGTGCTGGAATCCGGCGTTGAAGGCATCACTCTTTTTGAATACCCCTATCTCACCGACGCTGACCTGGCTGCATTGCGGCAGGTGTGAGGGAGCAGCAGCATGGCCGCACGACCACCGAATATTTTGCTCATGTTCACCGATCAGCAGCGCGCCGACACCATCGGCGCACTGGGCAATCCGGTGATTCGCACGCCGCACCTCGATCGGTTGTGCGCGTCCGCGTAACCGGCTGTCAGGGATAGATGTATGAACACATAACCGCTGGCACGCATTATAACCATCCGTTAATTAAAACAATGGTTAACTTGCCATGAGACATGGAACAAATCAATTATCACAACGTTGAAGCGGTCACGGATGTTCACGGAACACAGCGAACATACACTTTTCGACTTCGATGGGGAGATTGCCCGCGTCGAGGCGGAAACATATGACGAATTTCACCTGGCAACACAGGTGGTAAACGCATTGGTCAAAGCCGTCAAGGCTTCCCGCGTATACGATCCCGATCATCAGCTGTACCACGACCTGCAACAACACTTGATCGCGCAGTTCGCGTGTTATTTTAGCCATCATGTCTCCCTCACGCTGCAAATCAGCGAGTTGGAGTTTTCCCTGCAGGATCGCACCGTGTATCGTTGCGACGACGTAAAAACGAGCGTGCCGTTTCTCTTCTTCCGCGACGGCATCCGCCAACTGCGCCTGCTGCAAGGCATCACCGAGGAAGAGGTGCTTGGGATACTGGCGGTGCTGCACCAGAGCGATCAGGTGAATCGCCGCGAAGACGACCTGGTAACGCTGTTCTGGGAGCGGGATTTTACCCATATTGATTGCATCGCCGAGGATAACTTCCTTGACGCATCCGAAGTGGTGACCATCGCCACTCCGGAAGAATTCCGCGCCCACCGCCCGTCCGCCCCACCGGCACACGAGATCGACATCCTGCTCGGGAAGGATATCGCGGGCAGTGACGGCATCGCGCTCACCCATCTGGCATCATTGCTGGCAAACAAGGAATTGTATCGGCTGACGTCGGAAGACATGCTCGCGTTGCAGCGCGAAGTGCAGGCGGAAATCCCGCCGACCGCGACCTGTGCGCTGGCGCCCCTGCTGCTGGATCTGTTGCCGCACGTGACCGGTATCGAAGGGCATCGGCGGGCCATGACGCAACTCACGCAGACGCTGCACGAGATATTCAACCTCGGCGATTGCCGGCAGGCACACCTGGTACTGCTGCACGCCGATCTGTTGCTGCGCGAACGACGACTGCAGGATTGGCAGGTGAACGACCTGGCACAGTTGATCGCCGGGGTAACCAAACCGCAGTGGCGCGCGTTGATCCGCTTCACGCTGAATACGGCGACACAGCAGGCGCAACAGGAATTGCTAACCCTGGTGCGGCTTTGCCCGGCATCAGTACTCCCGGTGCTGTTGGAGATGCTGAGCGAGTCGCTGTTTGAGAGTAAACGGCCGCTGTTGTCCGCGGCATTGCTGGCAGTGGGCCGAACCGAGCCGGAACGGCTGCGGCAAACGCTCGAAGAGATGCCCGCCCTCTGCACGCGCGAGGTGATGCACCTGTTGGGCGAACTGGGAGAAAAGCGCTTGCTCCCGTATCTGGAAACCGCTCTCGCGCATCGCAATCCGAAAATTCGCCGGGAAGCGATGACGGCGCTCGGTGCCCTGGGTGGCATGCACGTGATCCGCTTGCTCACGCGGATGCTCGATGATGCCGACGAAGGAATTCGCTGCCTGGCGATGGACCTGCTGGGTCGGCAGGCTGTTGACGGCGCTGTGGACAAGTTGCTTGCGCTGGTACAGTCGCGGAGCCTGACCGACAGAACGCCCGCAGAGTTGGAAGCGCTGTTCGCCGCCATTGGCCACTGCGGTGGCAACCGGGCGCTGGAAGCATTGGCGCCGCTGGTGCGTTCACACGGGTTCTTCTCACGCGGAAAAACACCGCTCATCCGCGACTGTGCCACCCGCGCCCTGGCGGCCATCGGCACGTCTGAGGCGCGCGCGATCCTCGACCGGAGCCAGCGCTCCATCTTCACCCTGTTGCGCCACCCGGTTCTGCAACCGCCCGGGCAGCGTGCGACGGGAAAACCCGCGGGAGCCGACCATGGATGATAGAGCCGCAACCGCCCACCTGTTGCAGACGCAAGCCGAAGCCGTGCTGATGCGCGAGGCTCACCCGCTGCATCATGGCGAAGCGATGGTGGTCACCATCTACCGCCTTGTGAAAGGCGCTTCGCTTTACCAGCGCGGGAACGACATCGTCGATCGACTGGCGCAGGAATGCCTTTACGCCATTCATCGCGCCTTTTTCTCCGCGCCGGCCGATACGCTGGAGGTGGAGATCGACGAGCAGACCTGCTGGTGCAATCATCGCCGTGTTCGTCTCTCGGCGGAGACGCTGGCGAACTATAAGGCCTTCATCCAGTTCATGCGCTCGCTGGGAATCGGCAGCCTGGCCTTCAAATGTGATGTGACCGCGAAAGAGCTCATCGAATTCGCCTTTGTCATCAAATCACTCGACCGGTACCGCACGGACAACGCGGTCGTGTTGACTGAACAACTGATCCGGCGGGGCATCTCCACCGTGCAAGCCGGCGGACTGGAGACCGGTCAAGTCGACCGGCACCCGGACGATACGGCGTCACTGAAACGGAAATCGAAAGAGGTATATTTTTCGACCGTTAACGTGATCAGGGAGTCGCTGACACATGCGGCGCACGGGCACGAACTGGAACTACGCAAGGTGAAACGGTTGATGATGAGTTCAGTCAACCTGATCCTTCACGAGGAATCCTCACTGCTCGGGCTGGCGAACATTAAGAGTTTTGATGATTACACCTTCAGTCATTCCGTCAACGTGGCTATCTATTCGCTCGCGCTGGGACAACGGGTGGGATTGCCGAAATCGCAGCTCTATCACCTGGGTATTTGCGGCCTCTTCCATGACGTGGGGAAGATGAGCATCCCCAAGACGATCCTGAACAAACCCGGGCCATTAACGCCGCAGGAGTGGGAAATCGTGCAGATGCACACCACGCGCGGGGCCGAGTTGGCGTTGCGCAACAAGCAGTGGAACGAATTGACCACCCGCATCCTTGCCACCGCCTTCGAGCATCACATCAAGTTCGACGGCTCAGGGTATCCCGCGCTCGCCCAACCACGCCGCACGTCGCTGTTCAGCCGCATTATCACCATTGCGGATTGCTACGATGCGCTCAGCCGGCCGCGCGTCTATCGCAACATGCCGTACGTGTCGGAAAAGATTCTCGGCATGTTGCTGGCGCAGAGCGGCGCGGACTTCGATCCGCTGTTGGTCAAGCTCTTCATTAACATGGTCGGCCTGTATCCCCTCGGCGCCCTGGTACTGCTGAACACCAACCAACTCGGCATCGTCACGAAAATTTCCGACGTTCCTGAAATGCTCGATCGCCCGCTAGTCCGCCTGTTGCACCGGCAAGACAACAATTACGTCAACGGCGATACCATCGATCTGACGACCATCGACCCGGAAACAGGCAGTTATCGCTGGTCTATCCTCGAAACCCTCGATCCGAACGACTACGGGATACCGATCGAAGAATTTTATCTGTAATTCCGGCTTGCCATCGTTCGTCTTCCGGTACACGGCATTGCGGAAGCTTGCACCCTCGCAGGATTACACCTTTGCGCTCGCGGGTTGCCTCGTGATAGCTCGGTCAGTTCGGTGAGATGAAGTTGGCGAAGAGTTGCATGTCGGGGACAGCGTAGGAGTGCTGGGTATGGTGGGAAAGGGCGAGGATGGTGGTGATTTTATCACATTCGGCGTGGAGGTAGGCCAGTTCTTCCTGCAGGCGGAGCGCGGCGGAAGCGGATTCCAGCCAGCGCTGTTTCGTCTCCAGCGGCAGAAACAGCACGGCGGCCAGCAAGTAGGATGCCATCACCGGGTCATCCGGCAGCGGCAGGTTCGTCACCTGCGTCTGGTAGCGGTGGCGGATGAGTTCCAGGTAGCGTTGAAACAGGGTCGATGCCTGTTTCGTGCGCCGCTCGGCATGCAGACCGGGATACTCCTCCAGCATCTCGACGCAGCCTTTGGTGTACGGTTCCTGTCGCGTGAATTCCGCCACCCGCATGCGCTGCTCGCCGTAGAGCACCACGTTGCTGGACTGGTCTTCCTCGGAATCCAGTAAAAGAGCGACGGACGCGACGCAGCCGACGGTGCAGGCGGCGGGGGAGTGGCCGCCGATTTTACCCGGCGTGAGGATAACCCCCAGGTGTTGGTGGTCGGCAGCGCACGCGTGAAGCAACTCCTGATGGCGCGCTTCGACGATTTGAACGGGCAGAAAGGTGCCCGGAAAAAGCACGGCAGGCAGCGGGAGTAATGGGATTTCGTTGGAACCGGTCAGCACAACGCACCCTCCCAATCGCCATTATTATACGAGACGATGCCCGCAAATGCAACGGGTTGGTCTCGCGCCGCCGGGGCGGTATGGGCACAAACGGCAACATCGCGGCGGCTTGGGCAAATCAGCAAAATGCGATTCCGTTTTTCGGTGTTCCTGATGTCCCCGTCGTTGGCGGGGCATGGGGTGTCATACATGGACGTCCATGGCCATGTATTGCACTAAGGCGATGGCATCAACAATTCGAGCTGTTGCTCCTCGGAGAGATCCTCCAGCGAGAACTTGCTCACCTTCACGTCCAGCGGAATTTCCATGGGATATTCACCGTTCAGGCAAGCCAGGCAGAAGATATTCGCCGGCAGATTGACGGCGCGCGCCAGGCCCTCCACCGACAGGTAGCACAGCGAATCGACGCCCAGGTACTGGCAAATGTCGTCCACGTTGGGCATGCGCGACGCCAGCAACTGTTTGCGCTCGAAGGTATCCAGTCCGAAAAAGCAGGGGTACCGATACGGTGGCGAACTGATGCGCAGGTGAATTTCCTTCGCCCCCGCCTCGCGCAGCACTTTCATCGTATTGCGCGTGGTGGTGCCGCGGACGATGGAATCCTCCACCACCACCACCCGTTTACCGGTCAGCGCCTCGCGCAACGGATTTAATTTCAGCCGCACGCCCAACTCGCGCAACCGCTGGTCGGGTTGAATGAAGGTGCGGTGGATATAGCGATTGCGGATGAATCCCTCGCCGTAGGGGATGCGCGATGCCTCCGCATAGCCGATGGCGGCCGGGGTGCCGGTGTCGGGCACGCCGATCACCAGATCGGCGTCGACCGGATGCTCGCGTGCCAATTCTTCGCCCATGCGCCGGCGCGAGAGGTGGATCGACCGGTTGTAGATGCGGCTGTCCGGGCGCGCGATATAGATGTACTCGAACATGCACATGGAGGGCTTGATGTCACGAGTGAGCATCTCGTAGCGCGCACCCTCTGCGTCGAGGATGACTAACTCGCCCGCGCTAACCTCCTGGACGAAGGTGGCGCCAATTACATCCAGCGCGCACGACTCGGACGACACCACGTGATTGCCGTTCAGCGCCCCCACGCACAGCGGGCGGATGCCCCACGGATCGCGCAGGCCGTAGACCGCGTCATGGGTCAGCAGCACCAGCGAATAGGCGCCCTTCATGCGGTGCGCGGCGGTGCGGATGGCTTCGGGCAGCGTGTCGTGATTGTGCGTTTCGTAGGCGATGAGTTGCGCGATCACCTCGCTATCGGTTGTTCCCTCGAAGGTGACGCCGTAGGCTTCCAACTCGCGCCGCAGGATGGTGGTATTGATCAGGTTGCCGTTGTGCGCCACCGCCAGCGGGCCGAAGCGGCTTTCCACCACGATGGGCTGAGCGTTGCACAGGAGACTGGAACCGGTGGTGGAGTAGCGGGTGTGCCCGATAGCGGCGTAGCCGTGCAGGCACGACAGTGCTTCCTCGGTGAACACTTGCGATACCAGACCCATGTCGCGCACCAGCAGCATGTCGTCGCCATCGGTGACGGCAATGCCGGCGCTCTCCTGCCCGCGGTGTTGCAGGGCGAACAGGCCGAAGAACGTAACGCGGGCGACATCGACACCGGGAGCGAAGACACCGAAGACGCCGCATGCATCGTGCACGGCATCATCATCATCCAGATACTCCAAGGCGACATCGGGAGGAACGTCCCGATCAACGGGAACAGCCGGCATAGGCGACGGGGCGTGTAAAATTTTCATCGGTGTAACTTCCGTTGTATTGTACGCAAGTTCGGGCAATCTGACAACCGTCCCATCCGCTATTTTCACCTACGATCCTGTTTTATTGCGGAATTCGCCGCTGTGACACCACCGGAGGCGTTGTTCCGTGGCGTCGGTGGTATACTGACGGTAGGAGTGCGGTAGTTCCGGGAAGGAGACGCATGATGATTATCACCATTTCGCGTCAGGCCGCGACGAACGGCGGTCTGCTCGGTCGGCTGGCGGCAGCGCGGTTGGGTTTGCGTGTATACGACCGGGAACTCGTTGATGAAATCGCACGGCAGATGGCCGTCGATCCGCAGATCATCAACCATTTCGATGAAGTGAGGCTCAGCCCCATCCAATCGCTGTTGTGGGAATGGCGCGCGTCCATCAACGAACAGATTTACGTCCGTTATCTACGCCAGGCGCTGCTCGCCATCCAGCGGGAGGGCAATGCGCTGATCATCGGACGCGGCGCGAATTTTGTGCTGCAGTGTCCGGAATGCCTGCACGTGCGCATCGTCGCGCCGATGCCCCTGCGCGTCGGCATTTATCGCACCGCCTTCCCCGAGGTGGCTGAGGCGGAGGCGAAACGCCGGATTCTCGCAGAAGATCGGGACAAGCGGAATGTTATTCGTGTGTTATATCACGCTTCGATCGATGACCCGTTGCAATACGACCTGGTGATCAATCTGGCGGGACTGACCCCGGAGACGACGATCGAAGAGATTGCGACGGCGGCGGCGGCGCGCGAGGCGGTAAAGTTGCCGGTCGAATCGCGCGCGACTTTGTTACGGCACATGGCAATTATGACGCGGCACCGGCGTCCCGCGCAGCCGGGGATGGTGGAACGCTACCAGTTCATCGGTTGATGGCGGAGCAGTGACACGCCCGGGGTAGGCGAATTATTCCGCGGAGGTGACGCCGGCCTGACGCCGCAAGGCGCGCGTGCGCACGACATCGGCCAGGCTATACCGGTCCAGCACCCCTTCCACCGCGCGCTGCGCTTCCATCCAGATCTGGCTCATCGGACAGGTGCGCAACTGCTCGCAGGCGTTCGGCTGCAGGCACTGGTTCAACGCCAAAGGCCCTTCCACCGCCTCGATAACGCGCCGTAGTGAGATATCTTCCGGCGCGTGCCCCAGGGTGAAGCCGCCCCCCGCCCCACGGTAGGATTTGACCAATCCGGTCTTTGCCAGCGATTCGAGAATCTTGCGCACGAAATTCACCGGAATGCTTTCCGCGGTCGCGACTTCACTCGCCATCACGCGTGCTTCCGCCTGTTGCGCAGCCAGGTATAATAAACTTTTAATCGCGTATTCCCCCGCACGTGTCAATTGCATAGCCATCTGCGGATCCTCCCTCGTCACCGCTCATCGGCCCGTCGCCTGCGCGCGCCCCGGCGCTCTGAGCCCGAACACGTAAAAAAATGCCTTATCTAGTCCATTCCTCGTTTTCGTTACAAATCCTGCCGTTTCGCGCTTTTCTCGCTGAAATTGTTGCCGTTTCTGCCGAAGACGTGCCGTATGTGCGCTTGCCGTGCACCGGCGGCGGATTATCGACCACCTGTGCGGTTATGCTGGTGTCGTGAGCGGAGCGCGACACAACGCGATGTCGCGTTGTGTCCGAGGAGACATTCAGCCGGAGAGGAGAGCATACGATGAAATGGTACCTTGGGATTGCCGGTGCATGGCTAGTGGCCGGCATCGTGCTGGCGGGATGCACCAGCACACCCACCACCGAGACGCGCACCGGAACGCGCGTGCCGGTGGTGCGCGAGTTCAAAGGGCAACAAGGCCCGTTCCCCGATCGTGGGTTCTTCGTGGTGCAGCGCCCCGAAGTCTGGACTGCGTTGTGGGCAGGCCGCCAGGCGCCGTCGGTGGACTTCACCACGCAGTCGGTGATCGTGGCGTTGATGGGGCAACAGCCGACGGCAGGCTATGACATCACCATCAGTGACGTACGCGCGACGGGCACGCAGGTTACCTCCTACGTCAATGAGGAGCGTCCGGCGCCGGGCAGCACGGTGGCGCAGGTAATCACCTATCCGTATGACATGGTGGTCGTACCGAAGATCAACCAGCCGGTCGCCTTTGCCGTGGGGGGGCGCACGATTGCGTCATCCGTCATCCAGGATGCGTTCATCGGCCAGCAAAGCGCGGCGGTCAATCCGCAGATGCTGGTGATTCGCGATCCAGCCACCTGGACCGCGTTTTGGCAGGCAAATTTCGGCGTCAATGCCGTCGCGCCGGTTGTCGATTTCAACCGGCAGATGGCGGTGGCAGTGCAGATCGGTCGTCGGCCCACCACCGGCTACGGGGTGAACATCACTTCGGCCGACGTGGTGAACGACCGCATGGAAGTACGCTATCAGGTCTTCGCGCCACAACCCGGCTCGGTAGTCGCGCAGGTGATTACCTCGCCGTTTGCCATTGCGCTCCTGCCGGTGTCATCGCTGCCGGTGGCCTTCCGTCCGACGACCGCGACCGTGGTGGCGGGCACCACGGCATCAACCACTACCGTGCCCACCCTCACGCCGCAGCCAACCCCGTCGTATTGATGCAACGTGAGGCGCGGGATGGCCTGCAACGCAACACGCCATCGTCCGGGTGAAATGCCCGGACGATGGCGGTGTTGCGGCTGGTCTTCGTTGCATCGCTACTTCCGCACGATGACTCCCCGCACATCCAGGCTTTGCACCGTCAGCGCGAGGGTATCGCCGTGCCGGGACAGCGGTTCCCCGAGCAAGTCTTCCGCCGTGGCCCAGCCAGCGATATCGATGGTTTCGGTCACCTCGTCCGCGGTGGGGTTGGTGAATAGCCACGCTTCGGCAGCATCCCCTACGCGCTTGCGCAGCAACAGGCGTCCGGCGTGGGCGGGCAGCACCCCGCAGCGCGCCAGCAGCGCGAGCACGAAGGTGCGGGTGTCGTCGTTGCGATGGGCGGTGCCGTTGTGGCCGACATAAGTACCCAACAGCCACGCGCGGCCATTGCCGGTTTCGCGCAGCACGCCGGCCACCGCGTCGCCGTAGCGCAGGATGGGCTGGCTGTCGGTGCAGGTGAATGTTTCAACATAGACGTTCGCCCGCACCGCGTGTCCCGTGCATGGGCCGGCCCCCGCCAGCACCGCCGGCTCCAGGTACTCGCCCCAGGTGCGCTCGGGCGGAGACCAGCGCGTTTGATCATTCGGTTCGCGTACCATGGTGAAGCCGGTCTGGCGCACGCCGAATAACTCGCGCATGATCGGCGACAACTCGCCGCGATTGCAGATCGCGTGCTCGTTGATCCGTCCGGGTGCCGCTTCACTGATCAGGTTGCCGCCGCGCTCGACATAAGCCTGCAGCTTCGCCGCCGTTTCCTCCGACAGGGAGAGCGGGAAGGGGAGGATGAGTGCCGCGTAATCGTTGCTGTAAGCCGCATCCAACTCGCTGATCTCCACGAAATCCACCGGGATGCCGGCGTCCCACAGCATCCGGTGCCAACCGCGCACGTTGTAGGCCTGGTGCTCACCACCCTGAACCATCGAGGCGCAGCACTGGTAATTCCACTCATCGATGAGGATACCCACCTTCGCCGCTGGCCAGGTGGGCTGGCCGAACAGCGCCGGGTAACGATTCAGCGCCGCGCCCACCCGCGCTGCTTCCGCGAAGCGCGGCGTGCTGTCGCCTTCGCTGTCCAGCAGCGAGAAGCCGTTCACCTCCGCCGCCATGATCTCCGCGCGGGTGACCCAGAAGGAGATCGCGGTCACCCCGGTGCTTACCGCCGTCAACATCCAGCGGCGGATGTCGTCGGCAGACGGCACGCGCCCCTTGTGAAAGCCGGTGCTCACCGGGCCGCCCTGGAACTCCGCCGCCCACACCGGCACCCCGCGCGGGTTGCACGAGCGAATATAATCGAAGCGCAATGCCACGCTGGCCCACATTTCGGTCAGCAGTCCGGTGTGGCGATCCAGCCGCCGGCCGTCGCGCGGGTGCTCGTCGTCCCACCCCTGCACCGCGCCCCACGACGGATAGCAGGACGATCCCACAAAATCCTGACAGCGGGCGTAGGTCCAATCCATGCCGGAGCCGATGATGGGGCCGCCTTTATGCGCGAAGATCGGGCGCCGGTGCGGGTCGGCGTCGCGGATCACCCGCGCGCGTTCGCGCAGCACCGCACTGATCTGTACGTTGTCCATGAAATATTTCCAATCCACGTCCTGCGGCAGGCAACTGCGTCCCCCCGCACCGCGGTCGGGCAGCACGTCGATCCACGCCAAAAAGCGGGTGTGCCACGCCCGGTTCAGTCCGTCCAGATCGCTATATCGTTCCTCCAGCCAGGTGCGGAACAAGGCCAGCGTGTTATCGCAATAGCATACCGGCTGGCCCGCCAGCCCCTCAGCCCAGTAACATATTTCCTGCCAGGTGTTCCACACCACCAGGTTCTCAAAACGTCCCAGCGTCTGCACCAGCTTGCGCAAAAAGCGCTCCTGGTCGGCGCGCGCGCCGGGGTGGTCGTAACACGGTCCCGGCTTGCCGTCCGCCGGCAGCGTGCTCTGCGCCTGATAGGCGATGGGCAAGCCATTGCGCCCCACCATGCGGCAGTCGGGATGCTTACGCCACAGCCAGTTTGGCGCCTGCTCGCAGGTTAATCCCAGGTAGACGCCCATCTCCAGCGACGCCGCGTGGGTGATGAGCTCTTCATATCGCGAGAAGTCGTAGTGCCCTTCCACCGGCTCATCAACCATCCAGTTCTCTTGCAGCTTGATCAGGTTGAAGCCGTGCCGTTTCAGATTCTCCATGTCGTGCTTCATCTCGGACATAGCCGGCATCGGTTCGCGGCACAGGTGCGTGCCCAGTGGGAACAGCGTGGCGAATTGCTGGTGATTCATGGTGTAATCCTTCGGCGCGATAGTGGCTTGTCAAGTAGTTCGACGTGATGAGCGCTTTCCTCTTTTTCAGTGCCGGGCTCCTGGCGCTATCATGAAGCGCAGTACGCCATCTACGACCGCCTGCCTGCTCGTTTGCCGACGACATCTTCGACAACGCAATAAAAGAGGAATCCCATGGCGGCGGGGCTAATAGAGCAGTACAGGAAAACAAACCCGGCGCTGCCGGGCCTATTCTCGCGGAGACGCAAGCGTGCGCACCAAACCCATCCTGCTGCTGATGTTGCTGCTGTTGTCGCCGGTGGGATTTTCCCAGACGGCGCCCGTCGTCGCGCCATTGCCGGGCGAGATTTTCAACCTCGGTATCGCCGGGCAACTGCGCCCCGACATTCTCTACCTGACGCCCACCGCGCCGGCGCAGAACTGGTTTGCCGCCAACCTGACCAACCTGCCCACCGACCAGCCCATCGCTCTGCGCATCCTGGCGGGACGCAATACCGTGACGGAGATTCACGCGGGGGTGGCGAATTGGGGCGAGTTTTACCCGGTGATGACCTGCGCCGATCCGGCAAACTACGCCAGTTATGAATGTTTCACTCGCGACGAGCGTGGACGCTGGGTATCGAATGATCCGTGCAAGCAGGGCGAGAACCGTTTCGCCGGCGCCGGACCGACGCCAGTACAAACGGTCATCCCGGAGCGCACCGCGGCGCAATACCTGACCGTGGATCGCGCCTGGTGCGCGTGGCGCGATCTGCAGTTCGTCGACGCGGTGCCCACGCTGAATATGTTCGAGATGCAGGAGATTTTTCCGTCGGCATCGGCGTGCATCGCGATGCGCGTGCCCTATACTACCGCATATGCGCAGGCATTCCTCGAACGGCTGCGGGCAGCCCACCTGCCCGGCGTGACCGTTGACGAGGTGGGTGTTTCTCCCGCCGGACGCGCGCTGCGCGTAATCCGCGTGACCGATCCCGCCGATCCTGCCGATGCCGGCTCGGTGGCAGATCACCGCACGGTGCTGCTCATTGCGCGCGATCGCGGCACCGATCACGCGGGAAGCTGGGTGGTGCATGGCGCGCTGCTGGCGTTGCTGGCGTCCACGCCGGAAGCGCGGAAGCTGCGCGAGAACACCACCTGGCTGCTGCTGCCGCTGCTTGATCCCGACGCGGCGGCCGCCGCGCTCACCATGCGCATACCCGACAGCTTCTGGAGCGACATGGACCCGCCGCCGACTGACCGGGGCGTGCAGGCGTTTCTCCGCTATTTCAACGACTACACGCGCGAGGGATGCACCATCGATCTGGCGTTAACCTTCTCCAGCGCGACCACCACGCGGTCCGAAAATCTCGCCTGCCCGCGGGTCGATGCCGCTCAGCGCACGGCGCTCGCTGACTTCACCCGCACGCTCTACCCGACACTGGTTGCTGCGCGTTTTACCACCGATACCCCGAGTGCCTGGATCGTCGGGCGCGCCGACCGCCGGCTGGGCGGATGGTGCGCTTTTCAGTTCGGCAGCCTTGCGCCGTTTTTCGAGATCAGCGACCGTCACCCGATCACCCGGCTCTCGCTGCCCCGCCTGCAACAACTCGGCGCGCAACTGGCCGTCGGGGTCGACGCATGGTGCGATAGCCGTGAAGGTGAAAAATGGCATAGGAAAGCGCAGAGCACACACACCACGGAAATACATCCGGACGCCGATTTGTAGGTGCATCCGTGCCCACCGAACGCTCTCGCCCCCCTGCCGCGAACAATTCACGGAGTCGTTATTGGGGATAGCGGCGTGCGCGCTTCCAAGGTGAGTGCCGGAGCAACGATTGCGCTTACCGGTACAATCCCTCTTTGTCGATATACGCTGCTACCGGATCGGGGGTGAGGTAGCGTAGCGAGAAACCGGCGCGCGCGCGCTCGCGCAAGGCGGTGGAGGAGATGGCCAGACCGGGCGCCTCGATCAACTCGATGCCCGCCATGGCGGGTTGTGCCAGCCGACGTCGCAGACCCGGCAGCGACACCCCCGGTCGGGTAACGGCTACCACGCGGGCGAGGGTCATGATGGCCTCCGGCTCGCGCCAACTGGGGAAATCCAGCGCCATGTCCGCGCCCATCACCAGGTGCAACACCGCCCGTGGGTACAACTGTTTCAGCGCGCGCAATGTGTCGACGGTATAGGAGGGGCCGGGGCGGTCGATCTCCAGCCGCGAGACGGTGAAGCGCGGATGCTCGGCGGTCGCCAGTACGGTCATCAGGAAGCGTTGTTCGGCGCTCGCCTGCCCATGCGGCTTGTGCGGCGGCTCCCCGGCGGGGACGAACAGCACCGCGTCCAGCGCGTAGCGCTGCCGCGCCTCCTCGGCAATCGCCAGATGCCCGCAATGTATCGGATCGAAACTGCCGCCCATCACCCCCAGCCGGACGGCGGAAACCAACGGAAAGCCTTGCATGCGTAAATAATGCGACGCAACGGGGGGATTTCCCTGCCGCGGGGCGAATGAATGCTGCATGACATCACGCATGGCTTATTTCGATTGTTTGTCCGGCATCAGCGGCAACATGACCCTCGGCGCGCTGCTTGCATGCGGGCTGGAGGAAGCAGCGCTGGTGCGCGGGTTGGCGCAATTGCCCGTGCACGGCTGGGCGCTGAAGACGGAGACGGTGCTGCGCCGCGGCATCAGCGCCGTCCACGTCGAGGTGGAGGAGCATCATCATCACGAGGGGCACGACCATCACCACCCGCACCGCGGTCTGGGCGACATCCTGCGCATTATCGAGGGCAGTACGCTTTCCGCACGGGTGAAGCAGCAAGCGAGCGCCATCTTCACCCGGCTGGGCGAAGCAGAGGCGGCGGTGCACGGCACCACACCCGACCAGGTGCACTTTCACGAGGTGGGCGCTATCGACGCAATCGTGGATATCGTGGGCACGGTCATCGGGCTGGAGGCGCTGGGCATCGAGCACATCGTCGCGTCGCCGTTGCCGCTGGGCCGCGGGTGGGTCACCTGCGCGCACGGCACCTTCCCGGTGCCGGCGCCGGCCACCGCCATGCTCGTGCGCGACGTGCCCATCGTCGAGAGCGATATCGAGGCCGAACTGGTTACCCCCACCGGCGCGGCCATCGTCACCACGCTGGCGGATCATTTTGGGCCACTGCCGACGATGACCGTGCGCGCGGTGGGCTATGGCGCCGGCGGGCGCGACTTGCCGCGCCCCAATGTGCTGCGCGTCTTCCTCGGTGAAACGGCGGAGAGCGCGCCGGTCGAGATCGTGGGGTTGGAAACCAATCTCGACGATTTGCCCGGCGAGATCACCGGCTACCTGATGGACCGGCTTTTTGCCGCCGGCGCACTCGATGTCTTTTTCACCCCTATCCAAATGAAAAAGAACCGCCCCGGCGTGCTGGTGCGCGTGCTGTGCGCCCCCATCGACGAGCAGGGGTGCACAGCCACCCTGTTCGCCGAAACCACCACCCTCGGCGTGCGCCGCACCGCCTATACCCGCACCGTGCTGCCGCGTGAATTCCACACGGTGGAGACGCCTTACGGCCCGGTACGCGTGAAGGTCAGCCGCTGGGGCGAGGTCGAGCGCGCCGAACCGGAATACGAGGACTGCCGGGCGCTGGCTGAACAGCACGGCGTACCGCTGTTGGCCGTCTATCGCGCGGCACGGGAATCAGGCCATCGGTAGATTCAGCACGGGGTGGAAGACGACATCGTTGTCACCTTGGGCGGTCGTCACGCAAGCGCGGCGTGCCTCGAGTGTTGTGGGTAGAATGAGTATACGATGATGCGCATCTTTCGCCTATTCATCGGATTGCTGTTGCTCGCCGGCGTCGCGGCGGCGTTGTGGGTGCCGCGCGGCGAGCGGGTGATGGGCAGTTACGTCACCTCGCTGCAGGGGCGCACGCGCGGGCAGCGGATCAACGCGACGCGGGCGGCGCGCGCGCTCGACGGCGTGGTCATCGCGCCGGGGCGGGTCTTCTCGTTCAACCGCACGGTCGGCTCGTGGACGGCGGATCGCGGTTACGTGCTGGCGCCGGTCAGTTATGACGGCGAACTGGTAGTCGATTGGGGTGGGGGCGTGTGCCAAACCTCATCCACACTCTATAACGCCGCGTTGCTGGCCGGACTGGCGGTGGTGGAGCGCCACCATCACAATTGGGCACCCAAATACGTGCCCCCTGGCTGCGACGCCGCGGTGGCGCAATTGACTATCGACCTGCGCCTGCGCAACCCCTACCCGCATCCGGTGCGCGTGCGCGCGCTGGTGCGCGAGGGAAGCATCGGTTTTGAATTGCTGGGCAGCGAGGCCGGTCCGCTGGCCACCATCGAAGGCGCGCCCACCGCAACGGTGGAGCCGACGGAGGTGATCAAAGTCGATGAGCGCCTCGCCCCCGGCCAGCGCCGCCTCATCACCCGCGGCCGCCCCGGCGTGCGGGTGGCGGTCTACCGCCACTTCACTCGCGGCCCGCGCGCCGGCCAGCGCGAACTGATTTCCCAGGATGTCTACCCCGCGATGAACCGCGTCGTCGCCATCGGGCGGTGAGTAGCCGGGATTTCGCTACGGCTTGCCGGGTGACGAGACGCAATCCGGCAAGACAACATGCGCCGCTACACCTTCGCTTTTTCCAGCAACCGGGTTTTTGCCTCGCCGACACGGTGACCCAGTTCATCGAAGATTTCGTAGAATACCGGCACCATCAGCAAGGTCAGCAACAGCGAGAGCAGCAGGCCGCCGATCACCGCAATAGCCATTGGCTGGCGCATTTCCGAGCCTTTGGAGAGCGCGATGGCGGTTGGCATCATGCCGAAAATCATCGCCAGCGTGGTCATCAGGATGGGCCGCAAGCGGGTGGGACCCGCCCGCAGCAGCGCGCTGCGCCGGTCGAGCCCTTCGTCGCGCCGCAGGGTGTTGGTGTAGTCCACCATCAGGATGGCGTTCTTCGTCACCAGGCCGACGAGCATGATGAAGCCGATCATCGAGACAATGCTCAGCGTTTTCTGGGTGATCGTCAGCGCGAAGATGCCGCCCGCCATGGCCAACGGCACCGACATCATGATGATGAGCGGCGCAAGCAGCGATTCGAACAACGCCGCCATCAGCATGAAGACCAGCACCACCGACAATAATAGCGCGCTGAACATGCTGTCACCGGATTCCTGCATCATCTCCGCCTGCCCGGACCAGTAGACCGTCACCCCGCTGGTGTCCAATTGCGCAATTTTCGGCGCCACATCGCGTTGTACGTTTCCGAGGGCAAAGCCCTTGGCCAGTTGGGCGGTGACCGTCACCGAACGCTGGCGGCTGATGCGCTCCACCTTCGTCGGACCGCCGGCCTGTTTCAGGTTCACCACCTCGTAGAGGTAGACCGGCTTGCCGCCCGGCGTGGTGCCGACCGCCATCATCGGCACCTGGTTGATAATGTCGCGCTGGTCTTTCGGCAGCGAGACGCGAATATCGTATTCCTTGCCGTTTTCGCGATATTTGGTCGTGGTGTCGCCTTCCAGGCTGGTGCGCAGCGCGTTGGCAATCTGTGCGACGCTGATGCCGTATTGCGCGGCGCGGTCGCGATCGATCAGCGCCTGCAGTTCCGGGCGTCCCTCGCGATACGAGATATCCGTGCTGTATATCCCCTCGGTGACGCGGAGCACGTCGGCGATCTCCCGCGCGACCTGGCGGGTGCGCGCCAGGCTGGGTCCGCTCACCTCGATACTCACCGGTGCGCCGCCGGGTCCGCCGGCTTGCGCGGAGGCGGTGATTTTCACGCCCGGCATGCTGGCGTAGGTATCGTTCACCAGCTTGATCACATCGTCGGTGCTGCGGAACGGCGTTTTCATCAGTCCCAGCTTCATCAATTGGCGCGGAAGCGGCGGCACCGTCTGTCGCAACTCGTCTATGTCCTTCAGTTCAACATCAAGCCCGGCGATGTCCGCTCCCGAGCTGCCGGCGCTCAGGTGGCCACCGCTGGAACTGCCTACCGCCGTGGTGACGGTTTTCATCTCCGGCAGCGCGAGCAGCCAGTCTTCGATCTGTTGCGCGGTTTCGTTTGTCACCTCCAGCGGAGTGCCGACTTCCTGCTCAACCTTGATGGCGAACTGGCGGCGGTCGACCTTGGGCTGGAATTCGAAGGAGAATTTGGTCGGCAGGAAGAGGATGACCAGCAGTAAAATCGACATCCACGTCGCCAGCGGACGGAACATCGCCGGCACGATGGTAAACGAATGCATCCCGCGCGGCAACGACAACATATAGCCGATAATGCCAAAGGTGACAATCAGCATCACGAACAGCAACAGCGGGGTGCCGACGCTGGCGACTTTCGATGCCACCACGACCAGCGCCACCGAGACGACAATACCGAGGAAAGCGAGCAGGATGCGCAAGCCACGCCGGGTCAGGCGAATGCCGGCCCACAACAGATAGACGACCGCAAGGGCGAACAGCGCGGTGGAAAGACCGGAGAGCAGCGTCAATCCCTGGTCGAGGGTGTGTGGCAGCGGAATTTTCGGCGCGACCGACCCCAGGCTGGCGACCATCGTCATCAGCCCCAGGCAGATGACCAGCGGGCGATGGTCCAGCGCCCAAGCGAGGACGTGGCGGTAGGCGCCGTCCAGTATGCCGTAGAAGCGTTCCCAGGCATCGACGAAGCGCCGGAACAGGCCGGGATGCTCGTGCTGCGTGGCTTCGGCCTCTTCTTCCTGCGCGTGGCTTTTCAGCCAGCGCGAAGCCAGCATCGGCGTGAGGGTGAAGGAGATGAAGAGCGAAAACAGCGTAGCGGACGCCACCACGATACCGAACTGGCGGAAGAACTGGCCGACGATGCCGCCCATGAAGGCAATGGGCACGAACACCACCACGTCCACCAGCGTGATGGTCATGGCGGCGAGGCCGATCTC
>CAYYJR010000011.1:0-125367 GCA_964472305.1 uncultured bacterium | reverse complement strand
CACCGCCAACAAATCAATGCCACCCCGCAGGTGTATCAGCGCCCGGGAGAGAAGACAACGGGGGCTGACTTTTGAACGGTATTGGGTCAAATTCTCAATGGAATGCTTGCCATACTCAGCATGCGGTCAATCCGTCAACCATGCGAGTATGCCCGGCGCCATCGTCTGAGACCCGTGGATGCCGGGTGGATCATACGCCCGGATGATTTGAACAAACTGAAACGATGCGAACACGGGGTATGTCTTCCTGTCCATGCGCGATCCGACCGATCGACCTGTGCGGGCACGAGCAGGAATTCCACAGCGCATCCCCACCCTACTTGTCCACACTCTATGCCTGTTTTGCTCGATCCGCCGAGCAATGCAGCAGGTAAAGTTGCCGTCGACAGGGTATTGTATGGAAAGGTGTCTTGAGGCGGAAATGCCGGTGGAGAAAACAACGTGAATATCACACGCCTGGAAGAGATCGTCTTGCCGTTTATGCGCCATCCGGCGCGATGGGTGACGATGGACAGTGGCCACCAGATCCTGGCACTCTATAAGCCTGGCGAGGTGGCGCACCTGCAGACGGTGGTGCGGACAGGTTCGGTGAACGAGACGGATGCCGATACCGGCATCTCGCATTTCCTCGAACACCTGATGTTCAAAGGCAGCGAGCGTTTTCCCGCCGGTGAGTTCGATCGCCTGCTGGAGGGGATCGGCGCGCGGGTGAATGCCGCCACCTCAAAAGACTGGACCTACTACTACCTCACGCTGCCGAAGGGATTTCACGGCGATTATTACCGGCTGGCATTGGATCTACACGCCGATATGCTGCTGCACGCCATGCTGCCGGAGGAGGAAATCGGCCCGCCGTTCGACCCCGCGCAGCCGACCGCGGGTGAAAAGCGCGAGCGCATGGTGGTAATCGAAGAGATCAAAATGAGCCAGGACAATCCCTGGCGCCAGGCGATCACCGAGTTGGTGCGCCTGCTCTATCCCACCCATCCGTATCGCCGTGAAGTTATCGGCACGGCGGACGTCATCGCCCGAGTCTCGCGCGACACGCTTTATGCATATTATCGCACCTGGTATCAACCCGCCAACATGATTACCGTCATTGCTGGCGAACTGGATCCTGATGAGGTGGTGCACGGTGTCAGCCACCATTTTCAGTTCGCGTCGTCCCAACCGGTGCAGCATCCCGTCTTCCCACCCGAGCAACCACCGTCCGCGCCGCGCATTACCCATCTGACGCGCCCGCTCAACGTCGCATACGTGGTACTGGGATTCCTGGGTCCGCCGGCGGCAGATCTGCGTGCCGGCATCGCACTGGACGTGCTCAGTCTGGTACTCGGTGAAGGGATCAGCAGTCGGCTGCAGCAGCGGTTGGTAGAGCAGTTGCCAAACACGCCGTTCTTCGACGTGGGCAGCGCCCATTGGACAAATCGCGATAACAGCAACGTGCTCGCCTACGGTATCGTCCGTCCCGACGCGGTGGAGCAGTCCTTCACGCTGTTGCAGGACGAGGTGAACCGACTGCACAAGGAGCCACCGGCGGCACACGAATTCGAGAAAGCTATCACCCGTCTGGAGGCACATTTTGCCACAGAGGCGGAAACCTCCGCCGGCATCGCCGGGTCGCTCGCCTACTCGATGGCATTGACGAACAGTCTGGCAGGCCATACCGACTACTTGCCCACCCTGCACAGCCTGACACGCGACGACTTGGCGCGCTACACGGTGGAATACCTGTCCTCCGAGCACCTGTGCGCGGTGACGGTGGCGCCCCAATAACGCGGGAGGATTTCCAGCATGCAGTATGAGATTGTCGAGTTAACCGGCGGCCTGCCGGCCATCCTCTCCCCCTGCCCGCAGACGCCCCGCATGGCGCTGGCGGCTTCGATGCGCGGCGGCGTCTCGCGCGAGCCGGTGCCCGGCGTGGCCAAAATGGCGGGACGCCTGCTGCTGAAAGGCACCGAGCGCCGCAGTGCCGACGAACTGGCGCGCGAACTGGATGAGCGGGCGATCGACGTGCGCGAGGTGGTACTCGCTGACAGCATGCTGCTGGTGGTGGTCTTCCTCACCCGCGAATTCGACGCCGCGCTGGATCTGTTCGCCGACATGCTGCTGCATTCGACTTTTGCCGATTTCGAGAAGGAGACGGTCAAGCTGGGTGGTGAGATTCGCGCCTCGCTCGACCTGCCCTCAGGCCAGGCGCATGATCTGCTGAACCGCACGCTGCTCGGTACGCATCCCTACGGCGGAACCGGCACGCGTATCCTGGAATCGCTGGTCGAGTTGCGCCGCGAACAGGTGCAGGACTGGTATACGGCAGGATTGAATCCGCACGCGATGAACCTGACGCTGGTGGGCGATTTTATCCCGGAGACGGCGGTGGCGAAGCTGGCTGAACACCTGAGCGCGCTGCAACCGCCCGGACCATCGCCAACGCCGCCACCCTTTCCTCCCCTTGCTGCCGACCAGGTGGTGACGCAACCACGCGATGATGCGCAACAGGCGCAGGTCTTCCAGGGGTGGTATGCGCCGCCGCTGGGAGCGGAGACGCAGGCGGCAACGGCGGTGATGAACACCATCTTCGGCGGCGGCGGACTGAGTTCACGCCTGTTCCGTGAACTGCGCGACCGGCAGGGGTTGGCCTATTCCGTGCATAGCCAGTACCTGCCCATGCGGCTGACCGGTGAGTTGATGGTGTCGATCGGCACCTCACCGGAGAATATCACGCGGGCGCGCGAAGGGTTTGCCGAGCAGCTCCGACGCCTGCAGGATGAGCCGGTCACGCTGGAAGAACTGCATTTCGGCAAAGGGAAATTGCAAGGCTCGTTCGTGCTGTCGCACGAGACCACCAGCCAGCAATGCCTGGACATGGCAATCAACCATATCAACGGCCTTGGTCCCGACCGCAGCGAGCAACTGCTGGCGCGCATCAACGCGGTGACCATCAGCGACGTGCAGGAAGCCGCCCGCGCCATCATTCCACCTTCAGTCACCGCCATCGTCGCGCCATCGGGGAGTGAGGAGATGACGGCGTAATACCCCTTGTAATCCACTGCTCACACATCCAACCGCCAATCTATCGGCTGAATAGAAGAGACCTGACTCCGTTCCCGAACTGGTCGCGATATGGCGCGGTTGCGCCCGCGCCCGGGGAAATTCTGCGCGCAGGTGCAGGGACTGCACAATACATTTGCGCCGACCCGGTACCATTCCCCACGTTTTCCCGCATAAACACCCTTACCAAACGCCTCCGGCCCTTCACGTGAAGGGCCGGAGGCGTTTTCGTCACATAGCCTGGCGTTACTTCGTGATGGCGTCCAGATAGTCGCCGGCCGCGCTGGCGTAGTCGCGCAGCACGATGCGGGCGTTCGCGCCCACGGCGTGCCAGTCGGGCGTGGCGGCGGCGCGAACGTGGTGGAATTCCTCGCGCACGGCGACCCGATCCCACAAGCCGATGCCAATGTTCGGTTCGATGAGCACCACGCGCCAGTCTTTGACGCTGGTCACGATACGCCGGTCGTCTTGCTGCAGGATGAAGCGGACTCCATTGCGGACGCCGCTCGCGTCATAGGTTGGCTCCAGATCGACCAGCACGCCTTCGTCGGCGAAGATCGGCTGCACTAGGAAATCGAGCATCATATAGCGCGGCACGGCGTAGGAAAGGCCGGTGGCGTCCTGCCCGATTTCGCAGTCGGTTTCCTTGCGGTATTCCTCCGCCGCCACCGTCCCGTAGCGTGCCAGTGCGTTCATCGTCTTCTTGCCGGCTTCCACCAGCTTCGACCACAGTTGCTCGCGATATTCGGGACGGATATGGTCAACGCGGAACAGTTCCAGTGTGCCGCCGCGCCCCACGTTGGTAATCAATTGGCGGCTGTTCAGGGTGATCGGATGCGAGATGTGCCACTCACCATTCAGCGGATTGTCGCTGGAGAAGATCAAGCGGTGCGAGCCGTAGATGCTGGTGCGCGGTCGCTTGGTGCGGTTCACCACCGCGCCCCATTCCTGCACCTGGCGATCGACGAATGAGCGCAGGAATTCCTCCGTCGCCCAATATTCGGGCGAAGAGATGATCACTTCCTGAATGGCGACATTGTGGCGCTGGGTAATCTGGTAAGCGAAGTCCACCGCATCGGCGACTGCTTCCAGGTCGAGTGCGCCGTCGGCGGTGCGCAAGTTGAACGCCTTCTGGCCGCGGCCGCCGGACTCCGCCGCGTCCTTCACCATAATGCGGCGGTAACGCTTGCCGAACTCGCGCAAACCGGGGAAGTTGCGCGTGCTGTCGCCGAACTCCAGTGCCTGCCGTGTCGCCGCTTCGCCGAGAGCTTCGGTATCGGCGGCCAGCCAGTCTATCTCCCCCGGCAACTCCACGCCGGTCTCGGTACAGAAGATATCCGGGTACTTCGCCTTGTCATAGGTGGTCCAGGTGTGGAAAAGGCTCTGACTGGAATAGGGTAAGCCCATCGCTTCCAGTTTGCCGCTCTCGTATTTCGGATGCCCGTGGAAGGGAAAGATCAGCGATATCGTTACCGACCCGGTGAAGCGGGCAACGACGCGGATGCCTTTCGGGTCACACTTCGCGTCCGCGACGGCTTCCGCCTGCTGCATGGTCAGGCCGCGATGGCGCGTTAGCGCGGTGATGTATTCCGCGCGACTGATATACAGTTGTGCGTTGTATGCCTGCACCACCGGCCGGGTGGTCGTGTCCGGAGTGGCGATGCACGCATCACGCGCCACCAGCAGGTTCACGCCGCGCTTCCCTTCCGCCACCAGTTCGGCGGTGAGCGTCGGGCCTTCCATAATCGCCCGTGAGATGTGTGTGCGGCCCATCGGGTACATGTAGAACAGGTTCACGCGCTTTGCGGCGTCGATAATTTCCGGATCGAAGACCGGAAAAACCTCCGGCAGCGGGAAACCGTCGTTGCGGATGAACGCCAGCTCGCGAAGCTGATTGTACGCCCGCCACTGGCGCTCCACCGCAATCTCGGCGTCGCAGCCGATGGGCGGATTCACGTCGGCGGTGTCCATGTCACCGAGCAGTTGCGCCAGGTCGTCCTGCGAGAACTGACCGAGTTCGGTGTAGGTTAACGCCAGGTTGCGCAGGAAGCTGTACAGCCAACGATGATGATCGACCGCCAACTGGTAGAACGCTTCGCCGACCAGGTGCTTGAAGCCGATGCCGCGCGCATAGACCCACGGGCGATATTCGTAGAGGTGGTCGTTGAGCGATTCGGCGAAGAAGTCCGCCATCGCGCGCCACACCGTGTAGGCATCGGATTCCAGCCAGAAGAAGTCGATGGTCAGCCCAATGGCCTTGCAGTTGTCGAATAGTTCGGCCACATCGGCAAGACGTCCGAGCTGGCGGTCGCGCTCGGTCTGATCGATCTTCCCGGCATGAAATGCTTCCGCCGGCACGTTGCCCAGGCGGGCGATATCGCCGATGTCTTCATATCCGCCCACGATAGGCCGGCAGAAGAACGGATCGAGAATTTGCCCGTAGAGCGCCGCGTCAAGGTGTGATGTGAGCAACTCGAGGTTGGATGGTTCATCGGCAAACAACTCGCGGCCCAGCGTCAGCAGCGCCAGCCGGGTAAGCGCCTGCATCTGACCGTAAATCACCTGTGTCATGGTAGTGCCGTCGCCGCGCACCAGACGCGCCTCCGCGACCAGCGCTTCCACTGTCGGCAAGGCGTCGGCGTAGCGCGCCATCACTGCGTCGAAGGCCTGCTTCCGCTCGCTCATCGCTTTCGCGCGGGCAGCGCGCTCTGCCAGCCGCTTGCGGGTGTCGATAGCCACCGCCGCCACTTCCTCCGTCGCCTTGTTGGAACTCTCGATACCTTTTTCTTCGCGGAATTCTTCCACCGCGGGAATGAACGCCGGGGCGTAAAGCGCCTTCACCATCTCTTCATCGGCCACCGCCGTGCCGCCCAGCGCGGTGATGCCTTGTTCGAAGGACGCGCGCACGTGCGCCAACTGCGCGGCGGTCGCGCCCATTAACCAGTATTGTCCGCCCAGCGCCAGCCAGGTGCCGAAATCCAGTTGTTCCAGCGAAAGGCCGGCGGTGACGTTGGCTAGCGCACGGGCGACGGCTTCTTCCTGCGGCGTTCGTTTGCCGAAGCGCAACATCCGCTCCTCGGCTTCCAGCGTCAGCGCGGTTTCCTGCTCGTCGCGCAAATCGTGCAGAATGCCCGTATACCGCTCACGGGCTTCCTCAGCATTGCCGGCGACCAGCGCGTCGAAAAGGCCGCGAGCGCGAGCGCGCTGATAGCGCATATCGGTGCGCCAGTCTTCAATGGTATCGTTGCCGATGCCCACACAGCGGTAAATCGACTGGCGGCCGATAGCCTCGCCGGTGGCGAACCAGCGCATCACCGCCATTTTGTTCATGGCACGGTGACGGGCGCCGGAGGCGCCGTCCACGATCACCAGCGCGCTGTTGGGATTGCCTTCCAGCATGAGCTCGCGCAGTTTGATCGGATCTTCCAGCAGCGCCAGCAGCGCGGTATGCGGGATGCCGGTATCGAGCACATCGGCGCCTTGCACCGACATTTCATAATTGCCGGCCGGCCCGATAATGCTCAATGCCAGCGCGTGTATGTTGCCGCCGATGCGGGAGATCAGCGTCCGCAGGTGGTCGGCAGGCAGATCGCGCAGCTTCGTCCAGTTCTCCAGCCGCGGACCGTAGACTTGCATGTTGGCGGTAATCTCGTCCTCGGTCAGCCCTTCATTCAGCAAGCGACGCTGCACCTCGGTGGCCAACTGCTCCAGATGGGTGTCGCTGGTGTAGTGCAGCAAGTCGGAGGTGGTCAGCATCATCGGCGACACCATGCGGATTTCTGACGGAGCGGTATAGCCGGGATACATCTCACGCAGGCGGCCGATCGACGCCGCGTCATGCTCCTGCACCTGCAACTCAGCGAGCAGGCGGGTGAGACGGGCGCGCAGCCGCGGGTCGGTGCGGTTCTGCCACAGGTGATCGAAGCCGTGAAACATCAGGTGCACCAGATCCTGCCCCGGCACGTCCAGCGAATACGTCAGGTGCTCACCGGTACCGGCGAACATCTCATACTTGCGCATGCCGATGGAGAAGCGGCCATCCTGGGTATCCGGCTTATATTCGGCGCTGAGCACCACGGTAAAGTCTTTTACCTTTACCGGCACGTTCGGATTCAGCCGCTGGGCGTCTTCCATCGCACGATAGGTCAACCACACTTTATAGAAGGCCATAAAGCGGTTCACCTGCTCGCCGCCGACGATAATCTTATGAATGCCCCAGCGCGCCGCCAGGTTGGCCAGCACGTCGAAGGAATCAGTCAGCTCGGGGCGGCCAAGCTGGGTGAGTGCCTGTGCGATGCGGGTAATCTGGAATACCGGCACCGGGCCGTCCTTGGACTCGCGCAGGTCGAAGTAGGGATTCACTTCCGCACGCGCGGCGAGCATCCGCATGGCGTGCGCTTCCCACTCCACCTCGGTGGCGAAGTCGGCACGTCTGGCGATCAAGTCCTTGGCCATCGCCACCACGCCGGCGTGCAGGTTGTCGGGAATACCGAGTTGCCGCAGCTTGGTCGCGCGCGTAAGGATCAAGACGAATTCGAGGAACAGACCGTCCTTCGGCACACAGTACCCGCCGTAGCCTTCGCCACCGGGACGGATCATGCGATCCTTGCGCAGGCTCATCTGATCGCCCAGATCTTCCACGTCGCCGCGACCCACCGAGTTCACCAGCAGGCTCATCGCGTTGGAGTAGGAGAAAATCGCCACCATAGAGGCGTTCTCACCGGTTTTAATCACTTCCGGCTCGGTCAGACTGTCGAACATCTTCGGGTTCTTATTGATTAATCCGTAGGTGCGACGCCCGACGCGACAGGCTTCGCGGTCGGCGCCGCCCACCCATTGCGACCACTTTTCGACCGATTCGCGCTCGTGCGTGCCCAGGTCCACGCGGCTCGGTGTATACAATTGGTGGAAGCGCTTATTGCCGCCCGCCGCGCGGTAGTAGTAGAGCGGGTGCAGGGTGAGGTGGCCCAGACCGTGAGCGAGCAGCGTCTCGCGGCGCGCGGTGGTTAGCGACAACCGCGTATGATTACGCATCCAATCGCGGGCGCGGGCGGCCAGTTGCAGACCGGCGTCGGCGCGATCGAGTTCGCGCACGGCTTCTTCGCGTGCGGCAAAGCGGGTGAAGGACACCACGTCGTCGGTATAATCGGGATTGTCGAGGATAAGCGCGCGGATGACCTCCATTTCGTCCGCCGTTGGGTGCGCCAGCTTGTAGGCATCCATTTTCGGCAGCAGTTCCAGCTCGTTGCGTTCAAACACGGCGCGCAATGCTTCCGCCTGCAAGGCGTCAGCTCGCTGGATCAGCAGCTCCTCCACCAGCGCCGGTTCGCTGCCGGTCGGCAGGCCGTAATGCTCAGCCAGCACGGCGAGGATGCTCACCTGCTGAAAGATGGTGGCATTGCCGAAGACGATGCGAGCCACCGCCGCACCTTCCGGCAGATTCTCCACCGCCATCAATTCTTCCACTTCCGCCCACATGCCCAGGTCGCGAATAAGGCCGGCGCCTAATGCGGATACCTGCGTGCGGTATCTCACTTGCCGGTCGCGGACTTCCTGTTCCAGCTTGTGCGCGCGAATGACGTTGAACATCGCCATCGATTCTTCCAGCCAGGTGCGCACGTAACTGTCACTCATGCGCGCGGATTGGGTGGTCAGCACGTGCAGCGAGGGCAACTGGCGGCACGGCAGGCCGGCGATCTCCGCCAGCCGGGCTGCTTCTTCCCGCACTGGCGCGTCCAACTCGCTCAACAGCGTGAGTGCTTCCGCGGTCCACGCCGTGCCGTTGGCCTTCGCCCGGCGGGCGATCTCGGCGCCCAGGCACTGTGGGTGGTCGGTCGCGATGTTGTGCGTGAGAATGGCGCGCATGGTATCGTAGCGCGAAGTGCCGTCTTGTTCGACTTTCAGGTGAACCAGTTCGGCATGGGTGCGATACCCGAAGGCAATCATCGCCGCCAGTGCGCCCACGGCATCCTGCAAGCCCAGTGCCTCCGTCGCGGCGGCGCGGGTGCGGTCGTCGCCACCCAGTCGCTCGTCATCACGGGCGAGGAGTTCACGCGCCAGCGCCACATGTTCGCTATCCATCACGTTGTCGATGCCCAACGCCCAGTGATCGGCAAACTGCTCGCGGAAGGTTTCTTCCATCACCGCCTGGTCGATGACCGTCTCGGTGACTTCCACGCCATCCACCACCAGCACGCGCTCTTTAATAAAGAGCGGAATGGCTTCCACCCAGTGATCGGCATGCTGCAGCCAGGAATAGTCGGCGCTGGAATACATGCGGTGGCCACCCTTGCGCGCCAGCATCTTCAGGTTGTCCGGCTTCCCCAGGTAAGGCTCCTGCAGTTCGTTGATGCGCGCCATCAGATGGCTTTCCAACGGGAAGATGCGCTGGCTCAACAGCACGAAGGCCGCCGGGCGGTTTGGAGCAGCGAGGAGCGCGTCGCGGAACTGGCCGCACAAAGCGAGGAGCTTTTCCGTGCGGGCGAGGATGTCGCCGCTCGATACCTTGCTCTTCGTCGTCTGGCCTTCGCGACCGGCTTTCAACACGCCGTCGATCTGCTTGCGCTGTTCGTCGAGGATAGCGTCTTCCAGTAGCTCTACCGCACCGAGGGCAGCCGCGCGCGGCGTCTCCCGCGCACCCTGGATGATGGTACGCAGGCGGTCGGCGGGAGGCGCCAGCAGAGCGGAACCGGCACATGCGAGCACCAACTCGCTGACGCGGTCGCGGATGGCGTCGTTCACCAGCACGTACCCGGCGTTGGCGAACAGCAGCGACTGGTTGTGGAAGGCACGGCTCATGCGACCGAAGACCAGTTCCTGCTGCTGCGCGCGCACCTCCGAGACGATGCGTTTGATGTTCTGGCGTTCCATCTCGGCGTCGAAGCCCGCCACCACGTCGTGAATGAGCAGGCGCTTCTCGTCGGGATCGATGTCTTCCGCTTCCAGGATGGCGACCACCGCGCGTCGATCATACGGCAGATCGACCCGCTGCTGGCCCATGAACCAGCTTTCCCAGCGTTCCATCTCGTCCGGGGAGGTTTCGCGCGCCGAACGGGTGAGGAAGATTGACGCCAGGTAGCCGGCGTCCAGCGTGCCGTCATCCAGCGCCTTGTGCACTGCGGTCTGTTCCGCGGCGGAGAGCGCGCGATACAGCGCAACAGCAGCCTGCAGCGCGGCACGGCGGTCGCCGGTTTTTGCGGCGATCAGCGCAACGGCCCACGCCAGCGCCAGCACGTCGCGCTGTCCGTCAGCCAGCGGCGCGGTATCAACGGCAATGGCACCCTCTTCGGCTTCCACCGGTGCGCGATGATTCGCGTACCAGGCAACCGGATATTCGCCGTCCAATTGGCCGGGCAGCAGCGTACAAGCCCGCGTCAACGCGGCAAGGTGCTGCGGCTGGTTACCCGATAGCTCGATCATCGTGTCCGCCACGCGCAACGTGCCGGCGCCGGACGGCTCACCGGCGGCGCGCCGGGCGGTACTGATGCCTTTGGCCGGGTTCCGCGTGAGCGGAAAAGTGAGCAGCGCGAATGGGAAGGGGGAACTGCCGGAGATACTGCGCGATCTGCTTGCGAGCGGAGCCGATGCCGTCATATTCATGCACGTAACCTCTGTGGATCACCGGGATAACCGGTGGAGTATCGGCGGCGTGATCACCGCCGGAACAGTGCGCCGACAAGGCGCGATTCGTTATATTAACTGTCACTTCCTATAGTAATCCAACGCAACGGCGGCGTCATTAGACAATATCGCCAATATCTGGTACTATATTGCCAATTCGCACAAGCGGAGGAAAAAATGGTTCCCGCGGCTTCCCCAAAATTCCCGTCGTTGACGGAGATTCGACGCCGTTGCCGGCGCATCACCCGCACTGTGCCGACGCTGACGTTGTCCGGCGCGCACATCGCCATTCACGACGTGCGTCCCAATTATATTCAGCTTGGTCACCAGGTGCGCGAGCACGAGCATTCCTTTTATGAAGGCCATATATTGCTGTATGGCAAGGCGGAATACACGATGGGCGGCATGCAGATAATGGGCGCGGGGGGAACGTTGTTGCACGGCCCCCACGCGCTGCACGCATGGAGAGAACCGGAAACACCCTGCCTGCGCCTGCTCATCTGGTTCAGCATGGATCCGCTGGTGCCGGTACCGCGCCCGGCGAGCTGGCCTACCTGCCCCGATCTGCTGTGGGACGTCGCGCTGTTGCTGGATGATGCCGGAGCGACGGAACCGGGATGGTACGATCGTGTCACATCTCGCCTTACGGTGGTATTATCTCGCCTGTTGACCATTGCGAAATGGCCGCGAAGCCGCGAAGCGTCCGCACAATCACATATGAACTTGATCGCGGTGGTGGATCAATTCCTGCGCGACAACCTGGCGCGCCCGCTGACATTAAACGATGTGGCCGACCATGCCGGCCTCAGCCAGCGCAGCCTGTGCCGCCAGTTTTTGCAGATGACGGGTGAGACGGTGATGGAACGGCTGGCCAACCTGCGCATGGACCGCGCCGCCAGTCTGCTCGCGGAAACCGACAACCCACTGGCCGTGATCGGCGCCGATGTCGGCATGCCCGATCCATCGTATTTCTGCCGTCGCTTCCGCAAGCATTTTCACCTTACTCCGCATGTGTATCGCCGCCAAATGGCGACCGGCGGGGAAATGACGGCGGTATGATCCCTGATTTACGCGCCGGATGGATGAACGTAATGTTTAAGCAGTTACGGCAGTGGGCGAAGCAGTTGAAGCGAGAAGTGTCTGCGTTATGGCTAGCCTGTCGCGATCCGCGCACGCCGTGGTACGCACGAGTGGTGGCGGCATGCACGGTGGCATATGCACTCAGTCCACTCGACCTGATTCCCGATCCCATCCCGGTGCTTGGTTATCTCGATGACCTGTTGCTGGTGCCGCTCGGTCTCGCGCTCGCGCGGAAACTGATTCCCACCGAGGTGATGGCGGACGCGCGTGCCCGTGCCCTCTCCCAGGAGCACGAACGCCCCCCCGCCAACTGGACCGCCGGCAGCATCATCATCGCTGTCTGGCTACTGGTCGCCTACGGCATCGTGCAACTCATCTTCCACCGCCGCTAACTGCTTGGGACTCGTCACTCGCCACCTGTCACTTCACTCTCCCGCAATGGCAGCCACACGGTGAATGTGCTGCCCTGCCCAGGGCCGGGGCTTTCGGCGGCAACGCGGCCGCCGTGGAGCTCGACGATGCCTTTCACTACCGCCAGGCCCAGGCCCAATCCGCCGGAGACGCGTTCACGACCCAGTTGCTGAAAGCGTTCGAAGATGTGCGGCAACTGCTCGGCGGGGATGCCGATGCCGGTATCGGTGACGCGCAAGTGCGCCATGCCGTCCTCGAGCGCACCCTCCACGCTTATGGCGCCGCCGGCGGGGGTAAATTTGATGGCATTCACCAGCAGATTGGACATCACCTGTTCCAGTCGCACCGGATCGGCATATACCGGCAGCGGTGCCTCCGGCGGCACCAGCGTGAGCTTGATCTGTTGATTCTCGATGGCCGTCTGCAAGCCATCTACCGTATGCATAGCGATCTCCCACGCATCGACCGGCTCCTTTTCCAGCCGCAACTTGCCATAGAGCACGCGCGACACATCCAGGAGATCGTTTATGATGCGGCGCTGGGTATCCGCGTTGCGTTTGATGATACGCAGCGTTTCTTCGCACAAACTCTGGTCCTCCAGCGCCAGATCGGTCCAGGAGATGATTACCGCCAGCGGGCTGCGCAGCTCGTGGGTGATTAGCGCGAGGAAAGCATCTTTGGCACGATCCGCTGCCTTGAGTTCGGTTAGATCCTGCGTCAAGCCTACTGCCGCGATGATGCGTCCCTCCACCAGCACCGGCGCACCATACGTCAGCACCGAGACTTCTCGCCCATCGGGAAAGACCACGATCTGCTCCACGTTGCCCACGGTTTTCCCTTCACGCAGTGCACGCGATACCGGCCATTCGTCGGACGGGAGCTGCATGCGCGTATCGGGACGCAGACGGATCATCTGGTGAAAGCGTCCCGCGGTCATCTCGTCGCCGTAGAATCGATGTGCGGCCTCGTTATACATCGTCACCTGTCCATTTGGATCGATGACATACAGCGGCAACGGCACCGTGTTGAAGATGGCGGCCAGCCGTGCCCGTTCCATCATCAGCTCATGTTCCAGTCGTTTGCGCTCGGTGATCTCGCGCATGATGCCGACGAAAAAGCGCCTCTCCTCGCTCTCGCTCGATTCTGCCACCGACAGTTCAATCGGAAAGGCACTGCCATCCTTGCGCAATCCTTCCACCTCATACACCGTGCTGAGCAGGTGGGGTATACCGGTGTTGAGGTAGCGGCGCAGGCCGCGCAAATGATCTTCCTTAAATTCATCCGGCATTAGCATGGGCAACCGCTGTCCGATCAATTCATTATGCGTGTATCCGAAAATGCGGCTGGTAGCCGGGTTGGCCTGCACGATAATACCATCCTGATCGATCACTACGATGGCATCCACCGCGACATCGAGCACGCTGCGCAGACGCGCTTCCGAGGCGCTGAGGTACGCCGCTTCCTGGCGGTTGGTCACGTCGAGCAAATAAAGGGCAAAACCGTCGAATGTATCCTGCGTGATAATCGGCAACACCGTGATATCCCAGGTGCGCTGCAACATCGGCTGGTTCGGATAACTCAACATCACGTTGTATTCATCCACCGGACGGCGAGTCTCCCGCGCGCGAGCGATCATTTGCAGCACCATGGTGTTCCACCCGCCCCGAGCTTCCGAAAGCGATTGCCCGAGCAAATGATCCACCGTCAGGCCTTGCATGGCGCTGTAAGCGGCATTGGCATAGCGATAAATGAGCTCATGGTCGAATATCACCACGCCCATCGGCAGATTGTCATACAACCAGGTTTGCAGCCCGGCTTGTGGTATCATCGCTTACGCCCACCCTCTCTTCACTGTAGGCGATGAACGCGTATGTGAGTAGCGAGGTGAGCGAACATTTTTGCCGTCGTCCGACTTTCAGTCAGCATTGGTTCTCCACTTCTGTCTTCTTCCCGCCTGATTTGCAGCGGAACAACCCTCATCCCCAACCCACATATGTGTCAAAGGCAACCAGACGTCGCCCTGCAATCCCCGCCTCCACGCATTCGTCGGGATGAAATGCAGCGTGCTGCCTCGCCGATTCCCTTGCCATGCCGGGATCTTTGCCCGATATGGTGATCTGCGCGATTGTCTTGCATCTTCGTCCACACCGCGGTAGGCTTAACAGCATTGTTCAACCGGAGGCCGACGATGCTGATTCGCGAACTGGATCAGGCACACTACTTTACCGCACTCGATCGCACCACCCTGTGCGAACTGTTGCATCCGGATCGCGCGGATGGGACACCGGCACTGCCGTACAGCCTGGCGCATGCGGTGTTGCCGCCGGGCGTGCAATCGCTGCCGCATCGGCTGCGCGCCGGCACGGAGGTCTATTACATCCTGGCGGGCACGGGACGCATGCAGATCGATGGCGAGGACACCACGGTGAACGCCGGGCAGGTCATCTACATTCCACCCGGCGCGGTGCAATGCCTGCGCAACACCGGCGCGGATTCGCTCGCGTTCCTGTGTCTGGTTTCGCCGCCATGGCACGCGGACGACGAGGAATTAGTGACCGATTTCGCCGCCGTCGGCCCATGAGCGCGCCGCATCTGGTATAATGCGGAACGCTGCGGAACCGTTATGTTCACATTGCCCGTGCCATGGCCCTGGACCGCATATCTGCTTGCCGGCTTGCTACTCGCTACACCGCTGGTAATGCTCGTCACGCGCCTGTCGCCGACGCTGGCGGGCTGGCGCTGGGGTGGGTGGACCACACCGGTGCTGGGTCTCGGATGGGGCGGCTTGCTGGCGGTGGGGGCGGTGGCGTGGATGCGCTTGTTGTTGCACGACCGCTATCTGCCCATCGAATCGACGGTGCAGCCCAGTGATTGGCTGCTGCTGGTGCTGGCGGTACCGGTGGCGGAAGAAATATTCTTTCGCGGCGCCATCTTCGGCGGCCTACAGCGCAACTGGAAGCCGTTCTGGGCCGTATGCCTGTCCGCCACGTTCTACACCTTCGCCCACAGCACCGAGCCCTGGCTCGCGCTGCAATGGCTGGCTGCCGCGGGGTATGCGCTGGCGTTTCGCCAATCCGGTTCAGTGGTCACCCCCATACTCGCTCACGCGCTGGTTACCGCCGCGCTGCTGGCCTCGCGCAGCGCACCCGCCGTCGTCGCCGAGTTCAGCGGGCAGGCGCTGCTGATCGCCGCGGGCGGCTGCCTGGCCTTACTCCTTGCCGCCGCGCTGGGTGCGCGCAAGCAAGCGGTTGTCCGTTGACAGGCGCGAATAATTCCGTTACGGTGAGATACACCCGTCCCCCACCAGCAACGCTGACCGATAAGGATGCATCGTGCGAGAACTTTTCGGAACCGATGGCATTCGCGGTATCGCGAATAAAGATCTGTCTGTACATCTGTGCCTGCGTGTTGCCCGTGCGGCGGCGACGGTGCTGCGCCGAACAGGTGGACAGCGACTGCGCGTGGTAGTGGGCCGCGATACCCGCGCCTCCGGCGACATGATCGAAGCGGCAATCATCGCCGGCTTTTGTTCGGCGGGCGCGGATGTGATTCCGGTGGGCGTGCTGCCTACCGCCGGAGTGGCCTACCTGGCGCGCACGCTGGACGTGGACATGGGCGTGGTCATCTCCGCCTCGCACAATCCCTTCGAATTCAACGGCATCAAGTTCTTCTCACACCTCGGCTTCAAGCTGCCTGATGCGGTGGAGCAGGAGATCGAGGAGAGGGTGAACTCCACCGCGCACCTGGATCATCCGCTGGGTGCTGAAATTGGCCGGCGTTTGCCGTCGGAGGATGCCGCCGGACGCTACATCGATGCGCTGCGCGCGCTGGCGCCGGGTGATATCCGCGGATTGCGGCTGGTAGTGGACTGCGCCAACGGCGCGCTTGCCGACATCGCGCCGATGCTGCTGCGCGAATTGGGCGCGGAGATCACCGCGCTCCACTGCGCGCCGGACGGTCTGAATATCAACACCGCCTGCGGCGCCACCCATCCCGAGGTGGTGGCCCAGGCGACGCGCGAATGCGGCGCCGATGCCGGGCTCTCCTTCGACGGTGACGCCGACAGGTTGCTGCTCGCGGACGAGACGGGACGCGTGATCGACGGCGACCACATCCTCGCCATCGCCGCCCAGGCCCTGCATGCCCAACAACGCCTGCCCAATCAGGTGGTGGTGGGCACGGTGATGAGCAACCTGGGACTGGAGCGCGCACTGGAACGGCTGGGCCTGCGCCTGGCACGTACCCAGGTGGGTGACCGCTATGTGCTGGAGGAGATGCAGCGGCTGGGCGCGGTGCTGGGAGGCGAGCAGTCCGGCCACGTGATCTTCCTCGATCACTCCACCACCGGCGACGGGTTGGTGACGGCATTGCTGGTGCTGCGCATCCTGCGCGACGCCGGCGTGCCTCTCTCCGTGCTGGCAAACGTGATGCAGCCTTACCCGCAACAGACCGTCAACGTCACCGTCGCATCCAACAAAGGCTGGGAGGAACATGCGGAGATCCGTCGCGCCATCGACGCCGCCACCCGCGAATTGGGCGACACCGGCCGCGTCCTCGTGCGTGCCAGCGGCACCGAACCGAAAATTCGCGTCATGGTCGAAGCGCAACAGGCGGAGGCGGTCGAACATTGGACGGTCCGCATTGCGCGAGTGATTGAAGAGGCGATGCCCCGCTCGGCATGATACACCGATGGTTGAGGTGCCTTGGGAAGGCTGCCCCCGTCCTGCTGTGTCATCCATCTTCTTGCTGTTCGCCCCTGTAATCGGACTGATCAGTCCGCTCCACTCGATACTCACCGCTCGCTCCCCACCCTTTACAGCCGCCTGACTGACGGGTACACTAGACCTGTGTTTGCACTGGTCCTCCCCGATCTCGGCGACGCGGCTGTCGATCGTCTCTATACCTATCTGATCCCGCCCCACCTGTTGCCATCAGTGGTGGTGGGTGGTCGGGTGGTCGTCCCATTGGGGACACGCCAGGTAAGCGGTTTCGTGGTGGAGGTGACGGAACACGCGGAGATGGACCACAGCGGCGTGCGGCAGGTGCTGGAGATCAAATCCGCACAGCCGGCATTCACCCGCGAACAGAGCCAACTGGCGCAGTGGCTGGCGGAAACCTGCTTGTGCCCACTGTCGGAGGCATTACGTCCCTGCCTGGCGGAGCCGGGTGGGCTGTCGCCGGCGTATCGCTGGCATCTCGTTGATCTGCCGGCCGTCACCACGCTGTTGCCTGACCCCGTGCAGACCGCCGTGCTCGATTACCTGCGCGACCATCCCGGCGCCGGCGGCATGCAGGTGCGGGGGCGCTTCGGCGATAGCGGCCTGGCGGCACTCGACGCGCTACGCCGTGACGGGTTCATCCGCCCGGTGCATGGAGCGCGGGTGAAGGAACGATCCGTCACCACCGTGCAGCCGGCGATGGAAGCCGCGGACTTGCGCGCGGTGGCCGATACCCTGCCGGCGCGCGCGGGGAAACAACTCACGCTGTTGCGCTGGGCGGCGGGCAACTGGCCGGACTACATCGTCACCGTGCCGGAAGTGGCGGCGCTGGCTGGCGTGGGGGAAGCGGTGGTGCGGGCGTGCGTCACGCGCGGCTGGTTGCACACGCAGACGATGGCGGTGCGCCGTAACCCGTGGGACGACGTTCGCGGGCGTAAAGCGGAGCCGCCCCCGCTGACGACGCCGCAACGCGCGGCGGTGGACGCGGTGACCGCGGCGGTGCACGATCGTGATGCGCGCTCATTCCTGCTTTTCGGCGTGACCGGCAGCGGCAAAACGGAAGTATTTCTGCACATCATCGACTCGACACTGGCGCTGGGACGGCAGGCCATCGTGCTGGTGCCGGAAATCTCGCTTACCGCGCAGGCGATGGCACTCTACCACGGGCGTTTTCCCGGTCAGGTGGCGGTGCTGCACAGCCACCTTTCCGCCGGTGAGCGATTTGACGAGTGGGGGCGCATCGCGCGTGGCGAGGCACGGGTGGTATTGGGCGCACGTTCAGCCATCTTCGCGCCGTGTCCCGACCCCGGACTGATTGTCATCGACGAGGAGCACGAATCGTCATATAAGCAGGAAAGCAATCCGCGCTATCACGCCAAAGCGGTGGCGCTGGAGCGCGGACGGCTGTGCGGCGCGCCGGTGCTGCTCGCCTCGGCAACCCCCAGCCTGGAATCGATGTGGGAGGCGGAGCGCGGACGCCATACGCTGTTACAGTTGCCGGAGCGCATCGAAGCACGCCCGCTGCCGCCGGTGAAACTGGTGGACCTGCGGCGCATGACTTCCGGCGCGCGCATACTCTCCGCCCCAATGCGCGAAGGCATCACCCGCCGCCTGGCCGCCGGTGAGCAGGTGATCCTCTTCCTGAACCGGCGCGGCTTCACCCACGTGCTGCTGTGCACGAAATGCGGCACGCAGGAATCCTGCCCCAACTGCGCGGTACCGCTCACGTATCACAAGCGCGCCAGCCTGCTGCGCTGCCATTATTGCGATTTCCAGAAACCCACGCGCATGACGTGCCCCGCCTGCCAGGGAGCGCAGATTCCCTACAAAGGCGAGGGCACTGAAAAGCTGGAGGAGGACGTGCGCGGACTGTGGCCGCAGGCGCGCGTGGGACGGCTGGACCGTGATACGACCGCGCGCAAAGGCGCGCATCGCGAGATTCTCGACAGTTTCGGACGCGAGGAAATGGATATCCTCATCGGGACGCAAATGGTGGCGAAAGGCTTTGATTTCCCACGGGTGACCCTGGTGGGCGTCATCGCCGCCGACATTTCACTCGGCATCCCCGACTTCCGCGCCCCGGAACGCACCTTTCAATTACTGACCCAGGTGGCGGGACGCGCGGGACGCGCGGAGTGGCCGGGCGAGGTGATCGTGCAAACCTGGCAGCCCGACCATTACGCGGTGCTGGCGGCGGCGGAGCATGATTACCCGGAGTTTTATCGTCGCGAGATTCGCGCGCGTGGCGATTCCGAGGCATGCTGGCCGCCGTTGACCGCGTTAATCAACGTGCTGGTGACCGGCGAGCAGGAAGCGCTGGTGAAATCCACTGCCGCTGCACTGGCGCGTCGTGCCCGCGGACAGGCCGGCGCGGGTGCCGCACTGCCCCCCGTGCCGGAGAAACCCATGCTGCCCGGGTTGTTTGACCTGGTGATGGCGGAGGTGGAACCGGCAGAGGAGGATGAGGACGATTCCTTCGGCGCCGAAGATCTGCTCAAGCGTGACATACCCGGCGGCGTAGTGGCCGATGGTCCCGCGCCTTGCCTGCTGGAGCGCCTGCGCGGGCGTTATCGCTACCACCTGGTACTCCGCGGTCAGGATCGCGCCGCACTGCGCCGACTGGCGCGCGACCTGCAGCAGATCACCCCGCCCCGTGGCGTGCAGATCATCTTCGACGTCGATCCGCTGAACCTGGCGTAAAGGTTTCCCGCTTCGCGATCCAATCGGACCGAACCGTCATTACGAAATAACGCTCATTTTTCGCGCGTCGTTTCCTCGATAATCGCCAGATACTGCCGCTCGCGTGCGATGAAAGTGAAGGTGAGCACAAGCAGGAATGCGACTACGGACAGGCAGCACAGTGAGATGATGGGCAACATCCCCGCCATCAGCAACACCGTCGAGCGCTCGAGTGTGCTGTCACGCAGGCGATCCAGCACGGCGTATGGATTTACCAGCAAGGGACTGCGGTAAAACAGCCATCCCACCAGCCCCACGAATAGAATCGCCGCCGGTATCCCCACCCGCGGCCACAGCCTGACCAACCGGCGCCGTTGCGCGAGGAACTGCTGCTGTTTTTCGGGCAGCGACATGGATCCACCTCGCTTTCACTCTGATTACGCACTATTATCCCACCATCCGCGAGTTCGGTATAGCACGAATGCATCGATCCATTTCTGTCCACCCCCTCGCACATCGCTGTTCCCTGCTGCCCGCACCCGGCAATTTCACCATGGTAGGCTCTAGGCACGATGCCGGAATTTCGTCAGGACCTGGCCACCAAAGAGTGGATTATTATTGCCGCCGAACGGGGGAAGCGTCCGCGGGAGTTCGTGCACGCACGTCCGATATCGGAGGAATTGCCCGCGCACAGTACCGATTGTCCGTTCTGTCCGGGCCAGGAGCGCCTGACGCCGAATCCCATCCTCACCATTCCGCCCGGCACCGAACATGGCGGCTGGCAGGTGCGGGTGGTGCCGAATAAATTCCCGGCACTGGTTCCAAATCCCACTGAGGAATGTGAGGCGTGCAGCACACACCTGGGACCGTACCTGCGCCGTGACGGTATCGGGCACCACGAGGTGGTTATCGAGACGCCGCTGCACAACCACGACCTGCCCACCCTCTCCCCGGTTGAAATGGAACTGGTGGTGCAAACCTACTTCGAGCGCTACCACACGCTGATTCGTTATCCTTCGACGGGCATGGTAGTGATCTTCCGCAATCATGGGCCAATGGCCGGCACCTCCATCATCCATCCGCACTCGCAAATTGTCGCCAGTTCGGTGGTACCGTTTCATGTGCGCAACAAGCTGTATGAAGGCCAGCGCTACTATGACATGTATAATCGCTGTGTCTATTGCGTCATGATGGAATACGAACGCCAGGAAGGGAAGCGGGTGGTGATGGAAAACGAACATTTCCTGGTCATCGCGCCGTATGCCTCCAGCGTACCCTACGAGATGTGGCTGTTGCCCCGCCACCACCGCCCCACCTTCGGCGCCGCGGAACCGGACGAATTGCGTGACCTGGCGCAGAGTCTGCAGGACTTGCTCGCGCGACTCTGGCGACTGCTCGGTGACCCGGATTACAACTTCGTCATCGACACCGCACCGGAACAGATGGATCACGTGCCCTTCTATCACTGGCACTTGGAAATTTACCCCAAGCTCACCACCCCGGCAGGCTTCGAGATCGGCTCCGGCATCGGCATCAATGTGGTAGAACCCGAGCAGGCTGCTGCCCGCCTGCGCGAAACAAGCGGCGCGCGCGTGCAGGTGAAGGAATAACCGCTGCGCGCCCCCTTTTGCCGCATCTCCACACCCCAGTGAGACGGTGGGGAGGAATATCAGCTTGGCGCGGGGAACAAGGAGAGAACGGCCACGCGGAGCAGACTACATGCCGCCTGCCGGGGAACAGGAGTAGAACGCATGTCCACATCTGATATCCATTCAGCGCAATATGTCGAAGAGACGATCGAAAAATACCGCCGGTATGTCAATCCCGGGCTGGCCAGCCTGATGGATTTCGTCGGATTTCATGCCGTAGAGTGGCAGGGGGACGGCGTGGTCGTGCGCGACAGCAACGGCGTGGAATACTTGGATTTTCTGGGGGGGTACGGCGTGTTCGCGCTGGGACATGCCCATCCGCGGGTAGTGCGCGCGGTGCGGGAGCAACTGGAACGCTTGCCGTTGTCCTCGCGTCTGCTGTTCAACCGCCCGCTGGCCGACCTGGCCGAGAAGCTGGCCGAGGTGACGCCGGGGACACTACAATATTCCTTTATCTGTAATTCCGGCACCGAGGCGGTGGAAGGCGCGTTGAAGCTGGCACGGCTGGCCACCGGCAAGACGCAGGTGATCGGCACCGAAGGCGGATTCCACGGTAAAACCTACGGCGGTCTCAGCGCGTCGGGCCGTGAGGTGTATCGTGCTCCGTTCGCCCCGTTGTTGCCCGAATTTTTCCACGTACCGTTCGGCGATTGCGCGGCAATGGCCGCGGCGATCACCGACCAGACCGCGGCGGTGATTGTCGAGCCCGTGCAGGGTGAGAACGGCGTCATCGTGCCGCCGGACGATTACCTGCCCGCGTTGCGCGCGCTGTGCGATGAACGCGGCGTGCTGCTGATTCTGGACGAGGTGCAGACCGGCTTCGGACGCACCGGACAACTGTTCGCCTGTCAACACTGGGGAGTGACGCCGGACATTATGACGCTGGCCAAGGCGCTGGGCGGCGGAGTGATGCCCATCGGTGCCTTCGTCGCGACGCCGGCTATCTGGAAGGCGTTCGAGTCTAATCCGCTGCTGCACTCGTCCACCTTCGGCGGCAATGAGATGGCCTGCGCCGCCGCCCTGGCCGCCATCGACGCGATTATCGAAGAAGGCTTGCCGGCGAACGCGGCGACCATGGGTGATCTTTTGTTGACCGGCCTGCGCGCCATCGCCGAGAAGTATCCCGGCACCATCACCGAGGTGCGCGGCAAAGGATTGCTGATCGGCGTTGAGTTCACCGACCGCGACATCGCCGCGCTGATCATCGCCGGCCTCGCGCAGGCACACGTGCTGGCCGCCTATACCCTGAACAATCCTTGCGTTATCCGCTTTGAACCGCCGCTGATCGTGACCGAAGCGCACATCACCCGGGTGCTGGGGGCGTTCGATGCCGCAGTGTCGGGTGTGATGGCATTGTTGGATGATTAACCCGCGGAGCGCCCGCGACGTATACCGCGATCAATTATAATGACACGGGTCACCCCGTCACGTGGGCGATCCAAAGGCGGAACTCCGATGACAGGGTACTCGGAAGAGCGTGCGCACGCCATACCGCGATTCGACGCCGCGGTGGATTATTATGCCGTGTTGCAAGTGCATCCCTCCGCGCACGGGGAAGTGATCAAGCGCGCGTATTACACCATCCTCAAACTGCTGCAGGCGCACCCGGACCTGGGCGGCAATCACGAGGATGCCGTGCGGCTGAATGAGGCCTATGCGGTGTTGTCGCACCCGGAGGCACGCAAGGCGTATGACCGCGCGCGACAACAGCGCGCCGCGCCCCCGCGGGCGGCGGTCGTCACTCCGCCCGCCCCCGCAACCCCTTCCCGTCAGGAGGCGTCATCTCCCCGGCGGACCTGTTATTGCCCGCATTGCGGAGCGCGTAACCGTCTCCCCGGCAGCGCCGACCCGCACCAGGCACTATGCGGCAAATGCCATGCGCCGCTGGCCAGCGACACGGAAACGGCTGAACCACCCGTCAGCGAGATCAAACTTTCCGTGCATCAGACGGATCGGCTGGCCACCCATGGGGAACTGCGATTGCAGCGTGCGACCCTGCCGCCGGACGGGATGTTGCATTGCCTGCGCTGCCGTCACGCGTGGACGACCGACGCCGGCACCTCCCCGCCGGACGCCTGCCCGCATTGCCATAGCCGACGCTGGAGCGACTTCCGTCTCTTTCAGTGCCAGTGGTGCGGACACCGCTTCGTCTCCGGCGCGCTTATCCCGCTCCTGGCATGGCCACGCCCCCTCTGGCCCTGGCCGTACTGGCTCTTCCCCACCTGCCCGGCTTGCCGCACACCGCGTTGGCATCGCAACTGCGAGCGCCACCCCCTGCATGCGCTGTTCAACCGGATGGCACAACCATAGCGCCATCACATATCGCTGCCGGTGCATGCTGCCGGCCCGGTAACCTGACCCGGCGTTTACCCCCGCGCGAATGCAACGCTCCACCTCGTTTTCCGGCATCAAACAGACCATACACCACGCTCGCAACAGCGCTGACGAGAGGAATTACCGGGTGGGAAAATCACTTGACGTTGGATCATACAGTAGATATCATTGCGATGGGTTCGGACTCATCCCGATGGTTTGCACCGACTTCCTGTAGATACCACTGCTCGCATGCAGGGAAGCGGCCACTGGTGAATGCACTGTTGCGCGCGGCTTTGCTGGTCTGGAGCACGATGTTTGACCTTGCAGCAGTCGGCGGCATCGCGACACCGCGCGGGGAAACGCCAATGTCTCTCATCATGGATGATACTGCCGTCGCCGACGGCGCCGTACTGTCCGTCACGCCGGGGTAGTATACTATCGCCTCCCCCACCGATGCACATACCCTCACTGGAAGGAGATTCTATGATTGACGTACTTCCTGCCGTGCCGATCAACGAGGCTGAAGCGATCCTCGAGCCGTTTTGGGCTGCCGGGTACAGCGGTTTCAAACAGTGGCGCTTCCAACCGGGTGAGGGCAGCGGAGCAGAGATCAACGAAATGTGGGCGCATGTGACGTTTGCCTGGGCGCAAGCGCCGGATACTGGACCAGCCTTCGGCCTGGACCGGACGATCCGCGTCGATTGCGACGGATACGATCACCTGGTGCTGCGGGCGCAGATTCCGGACGGCGCCGTGTTGCACCTGCGCGCGACGACCGAGCACGGCGTGCGCGAGCAGGCATACACCGACGACAGCAACAGCCCGCGGGAGTTCTCCCTGTCGTTGAATGGCGCAACGCGCCTCGACGACATTACCATCGCTATCGATGCCGGGAGCAACCGGCAAGGCGCCGGCAACCTGTACTGGCTCGGGTTGTCGAATGCCGCCATGCTGGAACACTACCATGCCCGCTGGGAACGCCTGCGCCGGCAAGACTGGGGCGACACGCATGTTAAATCCGCCGAGTTCATTCCCAGCTTCACTCCAACATACGGCCTATTCATTGATACGGAAGCGCTGGCGCACTTCCGCGAGCAGATGACCGCACTGGGCGACCAAAACCCATTCCTGGAAGTGCGCGACCGACTGCTGGCCAGCGAGTATCGCCCGGAGAGTGACATCGCCGATTATATCGGAACTTACTGGGAAATTCTCACGCGTGACCGGGATGCGCGACGCATCTCCCGCCTCGTCGGACCAGGCAGCAGTGCCGCTCTCGCGGGACTCGTGTTGCAGGACGCACGCCTGCTGCGCCTGGCGGCACGCTACGCGCTCTCCATCGCGGCTTGCGAGCATTGGATCGACGGATTCCCCTGTACCTTTCATGGCTGCGAGTTCGAGACGAAAGCCTTCAACGCGTCCTACGCCATGTGGGAAATCGCGCTTATTATGGACCTAGCCGGCGAGTGCATCACCTACTGGGGCAATGAATATTTGCGTCGCCAGTTAGCCGACAAGGGACTCGGTTTCACCAATTACGTCTCCTGGCGCTGGGATTACGTTCATTCCTGTAATCAACTCGCGCTTTTCTCGCGCGGACGCCTGAGCGCTTCGCTGCTGCTGGAACGCGACTGGTCGCGCATGCGCCCGTATACCGAACTGGCGATTCAGGAACTCAACAAGTCCATGGAGAACGTCATCCTTCCGGATGGCAGTTTCGTCGAAGGGCCGGGCTATCTGACCGGCACGCTGTCCAGCGCGATCCCCCCGTATCTGCTGTATGCCCGGGCGCGCGGGGTAGCACCCGAGACGGTGTTGCCGGCCGCGATGCGCAACAGCGCCGATTATATCGAGGCATTCATGGCGACAGACGAAAGCACCGATTACCTGGCTACCAATGAGTGCGGCGAGGACGTTTCCCGCACCGGCATCACCTCGGCGGCGCTGCTGGCAGCCGCCTTGCCGAACACGCACTGGGTGACGGTCTTCCATAAAGTGCGCGCGCGCACGCCCAACCTGCCGGCGGACCTGATGTACTGGAGCGTCGTGTCGCGTATTCCGGAAGAGGAGCCGCCGCGCCGTAACTTCGTGCATCTGCGGGAAGGCGGATTCATCAGTTCACTGCGTGACCTGAACGGCGAACCGGTCAGGATTTTCATCATGGGCAACCGCGCGAACTCCGGTCACTGCCATGAGGACAAGGGCAGCTTCATCCTGGAATTCGCCGGCGACACCTTCGCGATGGACTCAAACTGCTACCGTTATGACAGCGTATATGTCACGCTGCTGAAACAGTGTGACCGGCACAATATGTTGGTGCCCTATGGAGCAGGGGAGGAACGTCCGCACCCGCAGAATCCCATCCCGGTCGATGTGCATCCGGAAGGCCACGGCGACGAGACAACCTTCACCGCCCGCATCGATGCCGCGCCCGGTTGGGAGATGTACTACCAGCGCTGGGAGCGCCATTGGGATTCGCCGACGCCCGGCGTGCTGGAAATCCGCGACAACTACGCGTTGACGCGCGGCGAGGGCGTGGAGTTTCTCTGGAACACCCGGCTGCCGATCCGGCTGGAAAATGGCGGCGCCGTTGTTGATGGCGCGCGCGGACGCGCCCGTATCACCTGGCCGGCGGATTGTACTGCCAGGGTGGAAGCACTGCCCAGCCCGCCGGGACGTGCGCATAACCGGCTGGCGATCCGCCGGCCGGGTGCGGCCGGTGAACTCCTCGTCCGTATCATACTGGAAACGTCGGCCTGACACCGGTCACGGCGGGGTCCGCAGTATGAACGATGTGAGGGGGAACGATTTCCCACGCTGCAACACTGTTGTTACGGGAGTCGGTCGATGATGACCGCGGAAAAGGATCACACCAGATGAATATGTACCGCAGGGGTGAACAAAACATCGTAAAGCCGGAAAGGATCGACGATCTGCTGGTGAACCCGGGCATCGGATTTATGACCTTTCAACGGTTCAACGGTGATTCGCTGAACGTGGAAAAAACCTGGACCGAAGGTTTCGATATCGAGTATTCATCGTTTAACGGCGATCTGACGAACAAGGACCATCCGCCCACCTCGCTAGCCTACTTTCGGGTTTACTGGCGATTCCTCGAGCCCGCGCGGGGTGAATACCACTGGCATCTGCTGGATCGGGCGCTCGAAACCGCCCGCGAACGAGGCCAGACGCTGCTGCTGCGGATTGCCCCATATGGAACCACACAAGAGGAAGACGTGCCCGACTGGTACCGGGCCATGGTGGGGGAGAACACCGATTTTCTCGACCGCAAATGGCTCGTTGATCCGGAAGATCCACGCTACGCCGAACATTTCGGCGGTTTCATTTGCAAGATGGGTGAGCGTTATGACGGACATCCGGATTTGGAGAGCGTAGACCTATCCATCGTCGGAGCATGGGGAGAGGGCGCGGGGTCGGACCAGCTTTCGGAACGAACCAGAAGGGCCCTGGTGGACGCCTATCTGGAGGGATTTCCCAGCACTCACCTGATTATGCTCCTCACGGACGCGAAGACCAATAGCTACGGACACTCGAAAAGGGCGGTGGGCTGGCGCGTTGACTGCCTCGGTGATCTGAGTTGGAGCCGCGGCTCCACCTGGAAGCCCGAAGGCTGCTGCGGATGCGAGGACAAGACCGAAGGCTGGTCGCATATGCTCGACTACTACCCCCTGCAAATTATCCGGACGGGGATGGCGGACGCGTGGAAAAAAGCGCCGGTTTCGCTTGAGGTGTGCTGGGTCATGCAGCACTGGAAAGACGTGGGGTGGGATGCCGATTACATCATTGAACAGTCGCTGAAGTGGCATATCTCATCGTTCAACGCCAAGTCCTCGCCGGTGCCTGCCGAATGGGAGTCCAAGGTCAACGCCTGGATCAATCGCATGGGCTACCGGCTGTCGCTCCGCCGAATCGGCTACCCGGCCACCGTACGGCGGAACCAGCGGTTTGCCGTTGAATCCTGGTGGGAAAACACCGGAGTTGCCCCCTGTTACCGGAAGTACCCCCTGGTGATCCGACTCACGAACGCACAATACGAAGCACGGTTCCAGACCGAGGCCGACATCCGCGATTGGCTGCCGGGCGACAGCCTGCATGACGCATCGTTTTTCATACCGGCGGAGATGCCGGCGGGTACCTACGAGGTGCAGGCGGCACTGGTCGATGCCCGGACGGGAACACCGGCCATCAAGCTGGCGAATACCGGACGACAGTCCGATGGCTGGTACACACTCGGACCGGTGGACGTTTCGAAGGCGTAATATCCCTGCCGCAGGCAAGGAGGGGTGAAGGCCTGCGTGGAAGCAATAATTCCGGTGATGCGCGGTGGTTGAGCAAGCCCGGCATGACCGGATGTGCCGGTCATGACCATTGGGCTTACCGGCAACAGCATTGCGTGGCCTTTTGTTCTCACATGATGTTCGCCGACAGGCTGTGTGCATGGCAACCAGCCGGCGCCTGACGCAAAAGGCGACGCGGCGTCGAAACTCGTCCCTGCTCGACAAGGTTCAGGGAGAATGATCGCGTGAGATTGGCCAGTTCGCCGTGCGCATGCGGGCGTACCGGCTTGTTACCCAAATGCCCGTATTGCTATACTGTGCCGTAAAGCACGAGGAGATAACCTGCCAACCCGCCAGGCTGCGCGCATCACCGGCGGGTGATCCACCGGTCAAACCGGTGAACTTGACATACGCGTGACACGGGAAGTGCACGTCTGATCGAAAGGGGAAAACCATGTTGCCAACAGTCAATTTCTGTGGACTGACCGTCACGCGCCTGATCATCGGCGCCAATCCGTTCGGCGGATATAGCCATCAGACTCACGAACGTAATGAGGAAATGCGGTCGTATTACCAGGTCGACCGGATTCTCGAAACCTGGGAACGTGCCACGGCCGCCGGCATCAATACCATGGTGACGAATAACGAAACTCCGCATGTCATCCAGGCGGTGCGGGAGTACCTGTCCGGGGGCGGCACGCTGCAGTGGATCGCCCAGATCAACTGTCGAGAGAACCTGGATATGTTCGCCTCCATTGACGAAGCAGTCGCCATCGGGTGCTCGGCGGTGTATTTCCACGGTGCGCAAGTCGAAGATACCTATCTGCGACGCGATGAAGCGACTGTTCGCCAGTGGTGCGAACACGCGCGGGCGGCCGGCGTTCCCGCCGGTGTCGCCGGCCATGCGCCGGAAGCTCACTTGTGGGTGGACAGCCTGGATACCGCGGACTTTCACGCCGTCTGCTTCTTCAATTGCGGCAGCCTGCACGACGGCAAAGGGGAGAAGTTCCAGTTGGGCGATGTCGCGCCGGCCGTGGCCTGCATTCGCCGCATTCAGAAACCGTGCATCGGCTACAAAATCATGGGCGCCGGCCGTATCGACCCGCGGATGGCCTTCCAATACGCCTTCCACAGTATCAAGCCCACCGACGTGGTCAATGTCGGCATGTATCGTGGTGACAAGGACGACATGGTTGAGGAGAACGCTGCCATCGTGTCGGAATTGCTTGCGCAGGCTGTCGTAACCGGTTGATGAATCTTTTGCGCCGGGGCGGCATGGTTCGCGCAGGCAGGCTGGACGTCTGCTGCCATGGACTGGCCGCCCCATGCACCGCGAAACGGATTACGTGTGAACCAATTCCCGGATGCGCAATCCTGTACCGCATGATCGTTCACCTGCATATCGTCTGGACGATGAAACATGAAGACGAAGGGACGAAACCGTGCTTGATCAACATGAAACAGGACAACACAACCCAGCCGGGTGCGTGCCGTTGACACGAGACGGCATTGATTCTATCTGGACTGTGCACCTCCCGCGTGAGGGCGCATGGCGGCTGGATATTCGTTATCGTTGCGAAGAAGAGATGGCAAAACGCGCTATAACGGTGGATGGGCTTTGCCAGGGTGACATACGGTTTGCCCATGCCGCGGAGCATGCGGCCTGCCTGAACACCGTCACGATGCAACTCCCCGCGGGGGAGCATGTGGTGGCGTTGACCGGCGACTGGGGACAGGTGGCGTTTGCCGACCTCGAGTTCGTGCCCGTGCCGGACAGAACCGTGCCGGACATGCCGTTTACGCTCAGCAATCCCAACGCCTCCCCAGAAGCGAAGCAGGTGATGGCCTACCTGAAGTCACTGCATGGTCAGGGAATCCTGACCGGCCAGCACACCGGCACCGCCGCGGGGGCCGAGATCAGGTTTTTGCAGTACCACACCGGCAAGCTGCCTGCCTTGCGCGGTTTCGACTTGCTGGGCTATTCCAACGCCGTCATGCCGCCGGAGATGACTCCTGCCGCCATCGTGGAAGTCGTGCAGAACAGAGGATCGGTGGAAGCGGGCATCCAGTGGTGGAAGGAACGCCGCGGCCTGGTAACGCTGTGCTGGCACTGGTACTCACCGCTGGACGGACGGGCCAAGGCCTTTTATACAGAAAACACGGATTTCGATCTCACGGCCGCTCTGGTTCCCGGATCGCCCGGATATCTGGGTTTGCAAGCGGATATGGATCTGATTGCCGGCCATCTGAAGCGCCTGCAATATGAAGGAGTTCCGGTCCTGTGGCGGCCTTTGCATGAAGCGGATGGCGGATGGTTCTGGTGGGGCGCGAAAGGACCGGAACCGTATAAGGCGCTCTACCGTTGGATGTACGATCGCTTCACGTTCCACCACAAACTCGACAATCTCATCTGGGTGTGGAATGCACCGGAACCAGGCAAGTATCCGGGTGACGACGTGACCGATCTGTCCAGTATCGACGTCTATGCGCCTCCCGGCAATTACGGCCCGCTCACGGCCAGCTACGATCTGGCGTTCGCCCTGGCGGGTGGCAACAAGCCGGTGGCCCTGGCGGAGAACGGCCCGATACCGGACATGGATGAATTAGTGCGCAGCCGGACACCCTGGCTCTGGTATATGTCCTGGGGGGGTATGGCCATGGATGAAAAGACCACAACCATCGCGCAACTCCAGCGCACATATCACCATCCATACGCCATCACATCCGACCGGTTGCCGGCGTGGTTGTTCGATCGAGCCTGATGGCGATGGTCTGGTGGAACACGCGCAGGATATTTTACCGAGCTTGCACAGCGACGCTCATCCCTCACCCTCCTGCCCAATTCATAATGCCGGATGGGAAGATGAAGCGAAAGGCTTATTTTAGTATTCGCACCGAGTCCGGACGGAACTCGAACCGTGCGAATGAAAGGTCTGATGATGCCAAACCAGAGTACGAGTGGGAGTTCATCCCTATCCGTGGCGACACCCCACGCCGCGACACGAGTCGCCGCCGTTTATAATGTCACGGATTACGGGGCAGTCGGCGATGGCAATACGCTGAATACCCTTGCGATCCAGCAAGCCGTGGATGCCTGCGCGACGGCGGGCGGCGGTAAGGTGGTGGTACCGAGCGGCGTGTTTGTCAGCGGCCCGATTTTCCTCAAAAGCAATGTCGAATTCCACCTGTCCGCGGGGGCAGTGTTGCAGGGCAGTCGGGATATGGCGGATTACGGCGAAATCGCGCTGAAGACGCAAGGCCATTACATCAAGGCGTTCCTCGCCTCACTCATCACCGCCGTGCAGGCAGAGAATGTCTCCGTCACGGGGCGCGGCACGCTGGACGGCCAGGGCAAGGTCTGGTGGGATGAGATCGATGCCGGGCGGGGCGGACCAAGGCCGGTGCTGGTCTATTTCCTGGATTGCGAGCGGGTGTTGCTCGAAGGGGTGAAGCTGCTGAACTCGCCGGCCTGGACAGTGCTGCCGCTCCTGTGCCGCAACGTGGATATCCGCGGCATCATGATCCAGAACCCCTGGAAGCCTTACCACAACTGCGACGGCATCGACGTGCATTCCAGCCGCAACGTCCGCATCTCAGATTGCCACATTGACACCGGTGATGATGGCATCTGTCTGAAATCCATTCCCGACTGGTTCATCTCCGCCGCTGGTGTGTCCGCCAGCGGCGCCATGCAGGTCGACTATCGCCAGCCGCGCATCCCCTGCGAGAACGTGACCATCGAGAACTGTATCGTGACGCATGCGCACAGCGGCGTGGCCATCTGGGCCGAGGTGATTGGCGGGATGCGGAACGTGACGGTCACCAACTGCGTATTTGACGGCACGCGTACCGGCATCCAGATCGCGCGCTATCCGTGGCCGGGCGGCTACGTGCGGGACTGCACGTTCAGCAATATCATCATGCGCCGGGTGGAATGCGGCATCCAGCTCTCATCGCAGCTCTTTCCCTGGGACACGCTCAATGAAGGGCCGGACATGGAAACCACGCCGGACTTCTGCAACATCCGGATCAGCAACATCACGGGCACCCAGATTATGGTCGCTTGCGAGATGTATGGGATGGAAAAGAACCCGGTGCATGACATCGAGTTCAGCAACATCCGCATGGAATCCAACCTGGGATTCGTCCTCCGCAACGTGAAAAATATTCGTTTCGACACCATCAACCTGGCCTGCCAGAACGTGCCGCTGGTGGTAAAGGACGCGGAAAATGTCGAGTTTCTCGCTTTCAATGCCTCGGTGTCGAGTCCGGATATTCCCGTTATCGAAGTTGAGCGTGTACGTGAAGGCTGGATCCACGGCTGCACGGCCGCACCGGGTACGAATGTGTTCCTCGGCGAAGTTGGGACTGGCAACGATGTGCTGCTGGAGAACAACCGCCTCGGGCATGCCCGACAGCCACGGGCAGCGGTACCGGCCGACAATATCTGGAATATCTGTTCGCATGCGTTCAGCGGCAGTCGCTGGATTCGCGATTCCGGCGAGCGGAATGCCTGGCTCCCGTTGCCGGCGGCGGTCACACAATTTGTCCGCACACGCTGGACACCGGAACAGGTGGACAGCATCTGGTCCATCTCGCGTGTTGAGGCCAACGCACGGAAAGGCGCGGAAGTGCAGACCGCACACGAACGGCGCCGCATCTACATCATCGAAGCGAAGGATGTGCTGGAACGCCTGGTGATCTTCGAGGATGGCGAACTGCTGCGCACCGTTAACGACCCGGAGTTCCATGCTCACTTCGAATAGCCAATAAGGGAAGAACAAGTATGAACTGGGAAGATGTCAGTGTAGGTGAATTCAGGGACAGCATCGCGAAGACGGACGGCGTCTGCCTGTTCCCGATCGGCTGCCTGGAGAAGCACGGGGATCATCTGCCATTGGGTACCGACATTGCGATCGCCCGCCAGATCGCCCAACGGACTGCCGTGATCGAGGAATGCATGATTTTCCCGTACTATCCGTTCGGCATTGTCAGCGAGGTCAGGCATACATTGGGCACCGTCGCGCTTGATGCAAGGCTACAGCTTGAAATCATTGAGCAGACATGCGCCGAGATTGCACGGAACGGCTACAAAAAGATCATTATAGGGAACGGGCACGGCGGAAACAACTTCGCCTTGCACTACCTCGCGCAGGCGATGCTCGACAAGCGGCGCGACTACGTTGTCCATGTGGTCGATCTGTGGGTATTGACCAAGGAGCAGTACGACTGGCTAGCCGCCAAGTACGGCGCTGTCGGCGAATATGGGCATGCCGACATCTATGAAACCTCGGATATGATGGCTGTTGATGAAAACCTCGTACACATGGAGCGTGTAAAAGTCGAGGAAAGCAGGTCACTTCACCGGATGGATGCACTGAACCGGCTTGGCATCTACACCGGCTTCAACTGGTACGGCGACTACCCGAACCAGTTTGCCGGCGACCCGGTGGGCGCCGGCGCGGAATACGGCAACGATATCCTCAATTTCAACGTGGCCAACCTTGTCGAAGTGATCCGGGAAATCAAACGGACCGATCTTACCGCCCAACTCGCCAAAGAGTTCTATGATCGTGCGGACGCGCCTGCCCTCTGATGCCGCAACACTGTACGCGATCACACAAAGGCAAGGACTGATGAACAAAGTCAAGGAATACCGCCATTGCGCTACCCGCCTGGAACTGCGCGGGGAACTGCCGCCCACTCGTGCATGGGTTGATCACGTCGTGCAATCCGTTGCCGAGTTGAAGATTGAGGCGGTCGTCGGTTCGGCGGTCGACAATCACTGCCGGCCGCTCTTTCCCTCGCGGATATATCCTCATTGCCATGCGGACGCGAACCGGGAGATCTTCCATTACTGGATCGATGCCCTGCACGCCATCGGACGCCCGATATTGAGCTGGCTGGCGATCAACCATTGCGTCGGCTTGCTGGAGGACCATCCGGAGTGGCAGATCCAGCCGATTCCCGACGCGCAGGGGCGGCGTCCGGAAGCCGATGCCCCGTATTATGCGTGCATTAACTCTCCCTACGGAGAACGGCTGCCGATGTTCTGCGGCGAAGTGATTCGCGAGCTTGGATTTGATGGCATCTGGTTCGATGGATCGAGCCTCAGCGTCAATAACAACACCATCCCCGGTTGCGTCTGCGGATTCTGCCGCCGGCGCTTCCATGACGACACCGGGCGTGAATTGCCCGAGCGAATTGATTGGCAGTCGGATGCTTTCCGTGCCTGGATCAACTGGCGATATGATCGCCTGATGGCGGTGTGGAAATGTTGTTTGGACGCCATCCATGCCGTGAATCCGGCTGCCACCGTCTGCTTCAATAACTACCGACGCGTGCGGTATGGCGGCATCGCCTGGGGTACCGGCATCCCTCTGCGCAAGTTGGGGTGGGATGCTCTAATGTCGGGAGAACTGGACTTGCAGGTGTTCCACGCCGATTTCCAGATGAAGATGCACCGGATGTACGGCTGCACCAACGGGCAGGATACCTGGCTGGCCCTCTGCGACCACTGGCAGATGTGGGTGCCGGATGTCGAACTCATGCCCATCCGCCATGCCGCCATCTCGGCCGTGTCGGCGGGAGGCGTGATGTGGATGGGCACCGGTGTTGATCCGCTGTTGAATCCGCCTATTTGCCGCACGGCACAGGAAACCACCGCCCCGCTGATGGAGTACCTGGAGGGCGACACGTTGGAATATGCGGCAATCTGGGCCAGCCAGCAGACGCAGGATTTCTACTGGCAGGACAGGCCGCAAGGCGCCTGGGATGGTTGGCATGGCGCCAATGAACTCTGCCTGCTTTCCCATTTGCAATCCTCGCTCGTCTTCGACGATCATGTGGCCGATGGTGACATCGTCGGCCGGTACCCGGTGCTGCTCGCCGGCAACACGGCCTGTGTGAGTGAGAAGCAGGCCGCAATACTCCGATGGTTTGTCGAGGAAGGCGGCGTGCTGGTGGCCTGTGCCGATTTCGCCACGCGCGACGACATGGGTCGACCGCATGCCTATCCGATCCTGGACGACCTGCTGGGCATCACCGCCCGCCGCCCTGGCACCGGCCGGCCCACGCTCGAGATCATCATCCCCGCACTGCTGGAACGATCCGGCAAATGGCTCACCTGCCCATCACGGCATGTCCTGGCCACACCCACATCCGACGTCCAGCTCATCGCGCAGGTGGTAGATATGAACGGCACGGATTCGTGGGACGGTTATGAGCGTAACAGCATCAATCCGCTGACCCGCCATCCGGGTGCCTGGATCGTGCGACGCGGTCGCGGCAAGGTCGTCTACATCGGTGCGGACTTGTTCCTGGCACACCAGCAGGCACCGAAAACCATGCAGGTGGAGTTCTTCCGGGCCTTGCTCACCTCCCAAGTCCTGCCTGAAATCACCCTCACGGCACCGTTGCAGGTGACGATGAATACCCGCCGTCGCAAGGACGGGTCAATCATCGTCCACCTGCACAACGCCCCCGGCTCCCTCTGGCGTCATTCACAGGCCTCCAACGGCGCCGATGTGATGCCTGTATACGATCTGCAACTGCAAATCCGGGACGGCGGAATCCGGAGTGCCCATTCGGGCTTGAGCGGCATGGAGTTCGATATCCTCGACAACGGCACGTGGGTTTCCGTCCCGGAGCTCAGGTACAACGATGTCGTGGTGCTGAACGCGGTATCCCACTAACGGGAAAGGCACTCTTCCGGCGCTTCACAGCGGCAGATGCTATTGCAAGCCTGCATCGCGGCCTGCAGAAAGAGCACTGTTGGACAGCATTACACATCGCCCGCTCAGCCGGTCAATATTTTTAATAAATCACCGAAACAAGGCGCTGAAGAAGAAGTAATCTCGCGGTCGGACGTGGAAGAACGATTGCGGGAACAGGAGCACAGCGGAGATGTGCGCCAAGATCATCAGTAACGTCATCGGTCCGGCAGCGCGCCGCAAAATCGACATCATCGATGCGCATGGCGTACCCGAGCAGTTGGTCCTGTTCGAAGACGGCGAATTGCTGCGGACGGTCACTGACCCGGATTTCCACGTGAATAGCTGGGATGGAATATAAAAGGCACCCGGGACATAATTGGTCTGCCTGGAACCAGTCGAACGAAAAGAGAGGTGTAATCATGGCATTACGCATGGGAGTTATTGGCTACGGCGGCCGCATTGCCGGCGTGATCGACTCGTGTATCCGGACGCTGGACGAATCGGCGGAGGTGGCGGCGATTACGGATATTCGCAACGAGGCGATTCGGGAGCAATTAGGCGCCCGGGCGGAGCGCATCCACTTTTACGACGATCCCGACCGGATGCTCGATGAGGAAGAGCTGGACGGCGTGCTGATCGGGACCAGGTGCAATCTGCATACGCCGATGGCAATCAAGGTCATGGCTCGCAACCTGCCGATGTTTCTGGAAAAGCCGGTCGCGGTGAACCGGGAGCAGATTTCCGCATTGCATGCCGCGTCCAAAACGTACTCCGCGCCGTGCGTCATCTCGTTCCCCATGCGTCTCACTCCGCTTGTGCAGCGCGCCAAGGCATTGATTGCCGAAGGCGCCATTGGCCGGCTGGAGCAGATTCAGGCTGTCAACAACGTCCCCTACGGTTCGGTCTACTTTGATAGCTGGTATCGGGACTTCAACATCACCCAGGGCCTGTTTCTGCAAAAGGCCACGCATGATATCGATTATCTCTGCCTCCTGGCCGGTGAACGCCCAAAGCAAGTCGCGGCGATGATGAGTCGCGGACGGGTGTATGGCGGTGACAAGCCGGAGGGATTGCGCTGCACGGAGTGCGAGGAGTATGAAACCTGCCCGGAAAGTCCGTTCTGGAAGACAAAACAAACCGGCCTGCAACCGAGCTGGCGCGGCAACGATAATCATCCGTGCTGCTTCGGCCAAGACATCGGGAACGATGCCATCGGCTGCAACGAGGACTCTTCATCCTGTCTGCTCGAATTCGAGTCAGGCCTGCAGGCGGTTTACACCCAAAACTTCTTCGTGCGGCGCGACGCCGGCGCACGCGGCGCCACGCTGATCGGGTATGACGGCACGATCCATTTCGACTGGTACACGAATACGCTCAAGCTAACCCGCCACCACGTGAACGAAACCCTGGTTTCCAATATGAATTCAGACTCAGGCGGGCACGGCGGCGGAGATGTGGAGCTGGGGCACGATTTCCTGAAAGCGATGCGCGATAACGCCCCCGGTCGCAGTCCGTTGGCGGCAGGCATACAGAGCGCCACGATCTGCCTGACTTGCCGCCAATCGGCCGAACAGCGGCGGTTCCTCGATATTCAGTATCCGGAATGACGCGGTTGCCGCGGCCGAGGTTTGTGAGCTCTCTCAGCCTGTTGCGTTCCCGGAATATGCGATCAATCAAGAAGGAATTGCCGCGATGATCACACACAGACCCGCTCCACCTTGTTCGATACACTGGATCGATTTGCACTCTATCCGGGATGACAAGACCGTCCTGCGCAATCCGCATAAAGGTTGGTACTGGCACTATATCGACAACGGATACGGGCGAATCGAGTACCGCGATCCGGCGATGCACCCACCGGGCGATTATTTAGAGGATTTCCCCGGATTGAATCATCTGTATCTCCGCGTCGATTGGAGCGATATCGAAGTCGAGCAGGATGTCTACGACTGGTCATACCTCGATGCCATCATCGACGAATGGGGGGCCAGGGGATATCGTTTCGCGTTGCGCGTCTGTTGTTACGAAGCTTCCCCTGCGATGCCGTATGCAACGCCCCGGTGGGTACGCGATTTGGGGTGCCGGGGAAGCGACGTTGCGTTTCCCGGAGCCAACGGTACGGCCTGGGAACCGGATTACGGCGATCCCGTATTTCTCGATCGGCTGGAGATCTTTACCCGGCACTATGCCGCGAAATTCGACGGGCATCCGGCGGTCGAGTATGTTGACTGGGGATCGTATGGCACCTGGGGAGAAGGACATACCTGGCAGGGCAGCATGCGCGACTGGCCGGTAGCGGTGCTAAAGCGGCATATCGACATCCATGCACGCTATTTTCACGCCACGCCCGTGCTGATGAACGATGATGTGATCAGTGTGCGACAGCAGGATGATGATGCGGGCACCTGGGAATTGCTGAATTACTGCCGGAGCAAAGGCTTCGGCATCCGCGATGACAGCATCTGTGTCGAAGGCGTGGCCAAAGATTTCGGCTACGACTCGCTGCGGGCTCCCTGGCTGTTCGATCTCTTCTGGGAGCACGCGCCGGTGGATATCGAATACGAGCACTACCACGGCATCAAACCCGAAACGATGCGAAGCGGCTTCCCATTCCTCGCCGCGCTGGAGCGTACGCACGCCAGCTACGCCGGCTTTCACGGCTACCCCCGCCCCTGGCTCGCACAGCATTCCGATTTCACTGCTTACGTGGCCAACCGGCTGGGTTACTGGTATTTCATCGAGGGGGTGGACCTGCCAAACGCGGTGGTTACCAACACACCGTTCTGCCTGGATCTATTCTGGCGGAACGGCGGATTCGCCCGTGCGTACCACCGGTTCAACCTAAAAATCCTGCTGGCGCATGAAACCACCGGCTTTACGTATGAACAGGAGTTGCCGGAGATCGATAACCGGAGATGGATGCCGGGTGAGATGCACAGGGAAAGGGTGACGGTTGATCTGCCGGAGGTGCCCCATGGCACGTATCGCGTGAAAATCAGGATGTCGGAAACGTGTGGCGCTTCCGAAACCGTCATCCGCCTCGCCGTACAGGATCGGTGCGTTGATGCGGCAGGATATGTTGACCTTACCCCTTTGCAGATAACACCGGCGGCAGTCGGATAGGGGTAATACCAAGTAGCCGGAACACCATACCCGGCAGCCAAGGGTTCCTACGGTCCACGACCAGCATGAACGGCGAACGAGCAATAATTGATACCGGGAGAGGAAGCATGATGAATACGATGGAGAAGCAAGGCGATGTGGTTGTCATCCCATTTCCCAACAGCGATTTCGAGGACGGCGTGACGGGGTGGACAATCGCCGAAGGCCGCGGGGAGTGCGGCGTAACGACAGACAACGTCGCCAATGGCCGCTATTCGCTGCGGATCACGGCAAGCGCCGAGACAAATGGCGCCAGAGTTGATGGTCCGCTGGTGCCGTGCCAAGGGCCGGGCATCGTCGAATTTTTCGGCAGTGTCCGCAGCGTATCCGGTCGCAGCCTGGGATTGTTTGTGCGGCAGTTCGATGCCAACGGCGAGCAACTGCCCGCGGAAAATATGACCCTTATTGAAAACCAGGATGGCATCTGGTATTGTCGGAAACTGCTGGGCTTGCTCGAGTTGGATGCTCGCACGGCATTTCTGCGCATCCAATTAATTGCGTGGCCGGGTGGTCATGAAAAGGTTGAAGCTTATGTGGACGATTTCGCATTCATCCGCCCGCCGTTGCGGATTCCGCCGCTGCCGTGCCAATACAAAATCCATCCGAACGAGCGTGAAAAACTGACGCCGGCCGATGTTGTCGGCCCCGACGGCGTGGTGTATCCGAACTGGACTCGGGTGGGTGTGCAAGGTGGCATCCCGGAGGTGCCGGTGGTGCTGCGGCTGGATGCCGTCCCGGAGACCGATATCTCCGGATTGCTGAACGAGGCGTGCCGGCAGGTGGGCGCACAAGGCGGAGGAGCCATCCTCATCGACGAAGGCACTTACTATCTCGATGATCCTGTCACCCTCCGTGACAATGGCGTCGTGATTCGCGGATCTGGGCGTGAGAAGACGCGGCTAATCTACCGCTACAGCCTGGTGCATCCCCATGCCGTCATGCCGGGTGGCTGGCCGGAAGCGGCGGTCTTTCTGTTGCGCGGCGAAGGATTGGAAGCCGGTGAATATTTGCTGGCGGTGGACGGCAAGCGCGGCGACACGACGCTGAGGCTCGAATCGATCGGGGATCTGCGAGTGGGCGACCGCATTTCGCTGCGCGCGCCCGAAACGCCACGCTGGAAGGGAGAAGTGAACGACCGGTCGGGTGAGGTTTGGGGACGTCGTGTCAACACCTACCAGATTCTCGCCATCGATGGCAATACGCTCGAAATAGGGCAACCGTTGCGCATCGATTTCCCGGCGGTTGATGGAAGCAATGTCCAACGGATACACACGCTCGAGCGCTGCGGCGTGGAAGATCTGACCGTCGAGCATGCCTGCCGCATGGGCTTCCACACCGTCAATACGCACTGGACGTGGAACTGCTGGGTGCGGCGGGTAGACGTCATCGACTGTGGCCGCTCCGGCGTGCATTTCCATGCTGCCAAATGGTGCGAATGCCGCGATTGTACCTTCATCGGCTTCGACCCAGCCGTTCACATCGCCAATACCAACTGGTGGGGGTATGCCGGCTTCATGCAGAGCGCCGATTGCCTGATGGAGGACAATGTCTGGCATCGCTTCCGCCATGGGCCAATGGTGCAGTTTGGCGCGCAGGGCAATGTGATCCGCAACTGCGTCTTTCATGGCAGCGATGCCCAGTGGCATGCCGGGTGGGCTACCGAGAACCTGTTTGAGAACTGCATCGTCGATGCGCGCGGCAAGTACGGCAGCTATGGGAATGGCGCGTTTGCCACCGGGTCGAACGATACCCTGCATGGGCCCAATGGCCCGCGCAACGTGGTCTACCATTGCGATTTCACCTCCTGGAGTAACGGCGTGGTGCTCAACGGCGTGAACGAGAACTGGTTGTTCCTGCACAACCGCTTCATTGCCGAAAAAGGCGCAGGCCTGGTGGGCACCTGCGGCGCGTTTGACCACATCATCCGCCAGAACACGTTCATACTCCAGAATGATACCTCACCGCTGTTGCAACTGAAGACCGCGGATTGCGTCGGCATCGAACTGATCGATAACACGCTGTTTGGCGGCAATGGGAAAATCTACGAAGGCATGCCTGATCTGGCGATGGACCGGGGTAATCGCGCCCTACCGTTGCCGAATGCCGTGCCCGACCGGCCGGTGGCTGATCCGCCATCGATCTACGCATGGCAACAGCGGAATGCGAAAGGAACAGCAGTGAGATGAGCATCCTGCCCCCATGGGTACGTCGTGTGAAACACAGCGTACCGGAATGGATGGCGCGAATCGCTCATCCGGACGGGCCGGGGCGCTATCGCTTTGCCATGGATGCATATGAACCGTATGATCTGGATTCGTCCGCGCTGGCGCAAGGCATCCTCTTCAGTTGCGGCGGTAGCGCGGATATCAGCAAGGCCGATCGCCTCGCCTGGGTGGACTACCTGTGCGAGATGCAGCGCGAGGAGGACGGCCTGCTGATTGACGCGGCGATGGAACGGCACATCGTCGCGAAACACGGCATGATCACCGACGAAGACCTCTTCAACGTGCGCCGATTCACCACCCGCAACGCCCTGATCGCCGTCGGCGAACTGGGCGGCAGTCCGCGCTACGCATTGCGGCACCAGGAAGCCTTCCACCACCCCGAGCAAGTTACCGCCTATTTCGACAGTCTTGACTGGAGCAATCCATGGCGCGCCGGCTCGTGGGCCGGCGCGGTGGTGCAGTTTCAGCACTTCAACCGGATGCTGGACGACGAACGCGCCAACGAGTTGATCCAGGCAGCGGTGGACTGGTTGATCACGCATCAGCGTCCGGAAAACGGTGCCTGGTCGGACGGCAGCGATGTGGCGCTCCATGTGTTGATCAACGGTATTTTTAAAATCTATATTCAGGTGCTTGGCATCGCGGATCTGCCTGTCCAGTATCCCGAACGCCTGGTGGATTTGTGCCTCGATGGTCTGTGTCACGATCCGGCACTCTCGGAGTCAGCCGACGCGTGCAGCGTGTTCGATGTGGCGCTGGTGTTGGATACGGCGCTGCGCTTCACCGATCACCGTTGCGACGAGGTTGCCGAACGGTTGTGGCGCTACCTGCCCAAGCTCGAACCCATGGTACGTCCCGACGGCGCCTTCAGCTACAGCCCGCACGGCTCGCTGGCCGTGCACGGGGGGCTGGCGCTGGCGCCGGTCAAGGACCAGGCCGACATCGCCGGCACAGCGTTTATGGTGAACGCCGTGACGTTGATCGCGAATCGTTGCGGGGCTCGTGACGAACTGGGCTGGTCGCCGTTGACCGAATGGCGGATGAAGCTATCGTAATTCGAGAACCGACCACAGGATACACCGGTGTCGACGCAACCGATGGCAAAGCGAACAGCCCATTACTCCCATGCCTGCGGACTCTCGACCATGCGGGAACCGGATTGATACGCTGTTGAGCGCGACCCGGTGCCACAACATCGCTCGCGCATAGCGGTCAAGGATCTGGGTTGAAACTACTGTTTTAATGCGGGCGCATTGCTGGCATACGCGAAACGATACCCCTGAATCACCTCCCCGTGCGACTTGACGACGGTTGGAAAGGCCATTACACTATGCATGAGTCCGGACCTATTGGGTAGGTTAGGCAACGAACGCCTTCCTGGAATCCGGCGGCGGTGCGGGCATCCGGCAACGAGTCGTCACCGCGTTGCGGGGAGATGCCGGTGTATCACATCGTGGAGTTCGGCGCCGTCAGCGATGGCGTGATGTTGCATACCGCGGCCATCCAACGGGCGATAGACACCTGTGCCATGCAATATGGCGGCACGACGCTCATCTCGGCGGACACGTTCATCAGCGCCCCTATTCTCCCGAAGCGCCACGTCACCATCCAACTGGACCACGGCACCGTGCTGCGCGGCAGCCGCACTCTGACCGATGCCCCCTTCCCGTTCACCGAACGCCATTACTGATCTGGAGTTTCGCACCTACCACGAGTAGCACGGTGATCATACCAACTGGTTGAAGAGGAAACGTCTCATGAACACCACGGAAATCCACCCTACCCACGCGAGTGAAACCAGCCTCGCCGTCGCAACTGTTATCCCGATTAATGAGGCAGAAGCTATCATTTCCCCGTTCTGGGCGTGGTCCGTCAGTGATTTCAAACACTGGCATTTCCAACCGGGGGAAGGCAGCGGAGCAGAAGTCTCCGAGCCCTGGGAGCATGTCGCGTATTCATGGACCCAACCGCCGCATCAAGGACCGGCTGTGACCCTGGTGCGCAAAGCACAAATCGATTGCACGGGTTACGATCAGCTCATCCTGCGTATCCAGCTTCCACAGGGAGCGGTCATGCGCTTGCGCGTGGAGAGTGATCGCGGAGTGCGCGAGCAGACCTTCACCGACGACAGTACCCTTCCACGCGAGCACGCACTGGCGTTGGATGGCGCCACCTGTCTTTCACGGGTGACGATTGAAATCGAGGCCGGCACCTGCCGGGCGGGCACGGGCTGCATTTTTTGGCTGGGACTGGCCAGCACGACTATGTTGGAACGGTACCATGCCCGCTGGGATCATCTGCGCCGAACGGATTGGGGCGAGAAGCACCTCGAACCGACCGACTTCGCGCCTGCCTTCACCCCGGCACATGGGATCTTCCTCACGCCTGATACGTTGGAGCAACTGCGTGCAACCGTTGCACAGCCGGACGGTTTGAACATCTTCCACAAAATCCGTGATGACATACTCGCCAACGACTACTGCCCGGAAAGCGATATCAGCGACTACCCTGGTGCCTGGTTTGAGACCATCACGCGCGACCGAGATTCGCAGCGGCTTTCCCGTCTGATCGGTGGAATCACCGCCGGACCGGGGAGTAGAGCAGCGTTGGTCGGCCTTGTATTAAAGGATACGCGACTGTTGCGACTGGCGGCGCGCTACGCGCTCTCTATCGCGGCTTGCGAAAACTGGACGGTCGGATTCACCTGTAATTTCCACGGCTGCGAGTTCGAAACTCGCGCGTTCCTCGCAACCTTTATGGGATGGGAGATCGCCGCCATTGCGGATCTGGCTGGTGAAATGTTTTCGTACTGGGGCAAGGAATACTTGCAACGCCGTCTGGCGGAAAAGACGCTGGGGGAGGCAAATTATGTGTCCTGGCGCTGGGACTACCTGCATACCTGCAATCAACTGGCGCTAATCTCTCCGGGACGCATCGGCGCCTCGGTGGTACTGGAGCGCACGTGGCCGCGGTTGTGTCCCTATACCGACCTGGCCATCGCGGAACTGAATCGGAGCATGGAAAGCATCGTGCTGGCCGACGGCAGCTTTGTCGAAGGTCCAGGCTATCTGACCGGCTCGCTTGCCACCGCGATCCCCGCCTACATTCTGTATGCCAGGGCACGCGGACTTACCACGACCGAAGTATTGCCCATGGCGCTGCGCCGGACCGCTGATTACATTGAGGCGTTCATGGCGACGGACGAAAGCACCGATTACCTGGCGACCAATGAGTGCGGCGAAGATGTCTCACGGACCAACCTCTCTTCAGCCGCGCTGCTGGCCGCGGCTCTGCCGGATACGCACTGGGTAAGCGTCTATCGGAAATTACGCACGCGCACGCCGGATGCGCCGACGGACCTGAAATACTTGAGCATGGTCACGGGCATTCCCGAGACCGAGCCGCCGCGGCGGGCGTTCGTGCACTTGCATGAGGGCGGATTCATGAGTTCGCTGCGTTCCCTGGCAGGCGAATCGGTCCGAATCTTCATCATGGGCAACAAGGCCAACGCCGGGCACTGCCACGAAGACAAGGGCAGCTTCATCCTGGAGTTCGCCGGCGAGACCTTTGCCATGGACTCCAACTGTTACCGGTACGATTCGGTATTCGTGGATGTATTGAAGCAATGCGACCGGCACAACATGCTCGTTCCGTTCGGTGCAGGCGACGAACGGCCGCGGCCGAAAAATCCGATATCGGCGGACGTCAAGCCGGAGGGTCGAGGCGATGAGACTTGCTTTGAAGGAAGCATCGATGCCACACCGGGCTGGGACGGCTACTACCAGCGATGGCAACGACGCTGGTCTTCCCCGACACCCGATGTGTTGGAGATTCACGACGAATATGCACTGGAACGCGGCGAGGGGGTGGAGTTCCTGTGGAACACCCGGCTGCCCATCCGGCTGGAAGGGGAAATCGCCGTCGTAACCGGGAAACGCGGGCAGGCGCGGATCACGTGGTCCGCGGGGTGTTCGGCACGCATCGAGGCGCTGCCGAGTCCGCCGGGACGCGCGCATAATCGCCTGGTCATCCGCCGGGAAGGCAAATCGGGGACACTGAGTGTCCGGGTAGCTCTCGAATGCATTGGGAAGGGATAGAGCGACCGCTGCGATGCTGAACCGCAGGTTGCATGCGGTGCGCTCTGTGACTGTCGAAACGAATGACGTGTTCACTGCATTGCACACGGCTTTCGGACTCGTTACAGGCAGTCTGCCTGCCGCCCGACGGCCAATCTGAGTTCCAGCTATGCCTGGCAGCATCTGAACTCAATATCACCCGAATACCGGATTGTTCTCAAATGATCCATTGGTGCTCCATTGAACAATATGCACCGGAAGAACCTTGAAGGAGACAGCGACGATGACACTCATGCCAAGCGGTCCCGTGACCTTCGATGACAAGTCTTTTATGGTGGGTGGCCGGCGTGTCTGGCTGCATGCCGGGGAGATTCATTATTTCCGACATCCCTGCGCCTTGTGGGAAGAGACGTTGCGCCGTGCCAAGGCCGCGGGACTGAACACCATCAGCACTTACGTACCCTGGAACTTCCACGAACCAGAGGAAGGTCGGATTGATTTCACCGGAGATCGCGATATTGTTCGATATATCGATCTCATCCATCGCCTCGGTATGTACGCCGTGGTCCGTCCCGGGCCATTCATCTGTTCGGAATGGGACGGCGGCGGTATCCCGGCATGGGTGTTTGACAAGCCCGGTATTGCAACCCGCGACGATGATCCTGTCTTTATCGAGTGCGTGCAACGCTGGTTTGAGCGCCTGCTGCCGCTGATTGCACCGTACCAGGTGTCGCGCGGCGGGCCGGTTATCCTGGTGCAGAACGAGAACGAATATGATGGCGGATGGAACGAATCCACGCGGAGTTACCTCCGCAAGATCAACGACATGTTTCGCGCCGCCGCGATAGACGTGCCCATCATTGCCTGCAACTGCCACGGCCGACTTCCATCCAACATCGTGATCAACGGATCTTCTGATCCTGCCGACCAGTTTCTGTCGCCGGACATGATCCTCACCTACAACTGGGGGCCCGGGGCGGAACCTGTGCGTGAACTGCGTCGCCGGCAACCCGATGCGCCGTTGCTGATGACGGAGTATTGGGCTGGCCCGCAGGTCTTCTGGGGCAAACCGATAGCCGACTTTTGCGCCGCACCGGAATACGCGCGATCCATGTTCGATTTCGCCTCGCTGGGCTGCCAGGTTACCTACTACATGTTCGATGGCGGCACCAATTTCGGCTATTGGGCCGGGAGAAACATCGCCACCTCGTATCAATCGAACTACCCCGTACGCGAAGGCGGCATGCTCTGGGACAAATACTACAAGCTGAACCCGGTGAATCATTTCATCACGCAATTCGGCGAAGACCTGGCCAACAGCGATGAAGTGATCAACGGCATCAACGCCACCGTCTCCGCCGGCACTCGGCTGGTGGCGCGCAAGGTTCCTGCCGGCCATCTGTTGTTCGTCTCGGATGCCGGAGAGCGGCCGGTCACCACCCTGTCATTGCCCGATGGCGAAACGCTGGAGGTGGCATTGCCTTCCATTCGCGCCATGGTGCTGCCGCTCGGTCTGGAGGTGTTGCCCGGATTGCGGCTCGAGACATCGAACCTGGGATTGCTCGGCAGAAGCTCAAGCCAGGAGGCGGTGGTGCTCTGGGGCAAGGCCGGCATCGAGGGTCGGATTCGCGTGAACGGCCGGCTGGAGACGCTTACCGTGCCTGCCGGTCGCGTGGCGGAAGTGCCGGCCGGTGAAGCCCGGCTCTTCATCGTGGATGAAGAGCTCGCCGGTCGCACCTGGTTTCCGGATGACGGACGCATCGTATTCGGCGCGGATTTCGCTGAGCTCTCCGCGACAGGAGCGCTCGATATTCGGCACAGCGAATCGACCAACCGCGTTTTTATGACCGACAGAAAGCGTCTCGCGGAAGTGGCGCGCCCCGTAGTGCCACCGCTGCCGGACTTGCCGGCGTTGACGGCGTGGCAGAAACACGAGTGCCCCGAGCGAACGGCGGAAGGCGACTCCTGGCAGCCGCTGCCGGATGAGCCCAAATCGCATGAGACGCTTGGTCGCCCATATGGCTATGTCTGGTATCGTGCCGAGTTCGAGGCGGCCGAAGATGCGCTCGTGCCGGTCTTCGCCCCCATGATATCGACGCGGTTAACCGTCTACGCCAATGGTCTGTATTGCGGCACCAGAGGGGAATTAACGCGCTTTGTCGAGTTTTGCGGCTATCGGCATCCCGCCGACGCTCTTCAACAAGACCAGGTGATGGTACCGCTGAAAAAGGGGACAAACAAACTGGTGTTCCTTTCAGACCATCTGGGCCGATGGTTCAACGGCAAACCGGATCCGCAGGGACTGCGGGGACCGGTCTATCTCGGCGCCCAACGGATGAATCTGGGTGCCGCCGTTCCATTTCCTCCCGCTCCAATCAGCGACGAGGCCTTCCATGCCATCTATGACAAGGAATTCCGTAACCCGGATCCGCTGCCGGGAGTTGATCTCATGGTACAGGTACCACCTGACACTGATGGCTACCTGATTCTCCCGTCGGGCTTGACCCGCATCGTGGTGAGTGTGGATGGCAGACATGTGGCGGGACTGCCCAAGGCAAAATACCCGTTCAGCTCCGTACGGTTGCCGGAATGGATTGCCGGCAAGCGCGTAGCCCTGCGCGTGCAGTCTGAAGCAGGCGCCGCGTTCGCGCCCTGCCTGGAGCATGTCAATCTGTACCTGGCCCCGCGACAGCACGCTTTGCACGAATGGGCCTGGAAACCGGGTGGCGAATGGCCGGACGATGTGGAGGGCGAAAATTCCGCTTCGCATGTCACGACCAGTGATGAGCCAGAGGCATGGGATGGCCTGATGCCCGACCAGAAGAATCCGGTGGGTGTCGGCGCGAAGCCCGCCTATTATATCGCGACCTTCGCGCAACCGGAAGCAACGCTTCCGCTGTTCCTTCACATCGGTAAACTGCATAAAGGCCAGTTATTCCTCAATGGCCGCAACCTTGGGCGTTTCTGGCAGGTGGGTGGCTATGCGCAAGGCAACGGCGTGCAGAGCCGCTACTATATTCCGCGCTCGTGGTTGCGTGCGAGCAACACGCTGGCGATTTTTGAGGAATACGGATTACCCCCGGAAGAGGTCACATTGACCTGGGGAGTATCGTCAAACCAGGGGGTTGTCAGCCTGTAATCCCGGCGCTATTGTCGGAGAGGCTGCCGCCGGCACGGCACACGCGGGCGAATCCGTGACGGCTACGCATCATCGCCATCGATACCAAGCAACAAGGAATACACAACATGCCTGATATGCTGGTCAAGCTCTATGAATTACCGGATGAGACCGAATTGTTCTCCCGTTTGCGTGGTGAAGGCATGGAAATTCGCCGTGCCCTGGCGCCGGAGATGGAGATCGTAGCGCAATGGGTGGCAACCAACTTTTCCCCCATGTGGGCGAGCGAGTGCCGGCGCGGATTCGCCCACACGCCGATCTCGACGCTGATCGCCGTCGATAATGGCCGTCTGGTAGGTTTCGCCTGCTACGATGCGACCTGCCGGGCCTTTTTTGGACCTACCGGAGTCAGCGAATCGCAACGCGGACGGGGCATCGGCCGTGCCCTGCTGTGGGCAGCCCTGCATGCCATGAGCGAGATCGGCTACGCGTATGCGATTATCGGCGGCGCCGGCCCGGTGGATTTCTATGTAAAAGCGGTGGGGGCCATCCCGATTGAGGGGTCGGATCCCGGCATTTACCGGGGCATGCTGTCATAACTGCAAGCACCATACGGATGCCGTCAGGTTGGTCTATGTGCGACAAGCCAGGTGCAACACGGCGAAACGGACTTTCACGTGTTGCACCCTACGGATTGCTGTCGATGGGAGTAATCGGAATAACGGCAAACGAAACCGTATTTTCTCGCAAGATATTGGCCTTTTCTTCGCATGGTTTACGGTAAGTTGCAAGACATATGCATTCTTCCAGGTTCTAACCAGTATAGCGCGGGAGAATACCGATCAGCTACGCAACCATCGTCATCGGGGGCAATTGACCGGCAGCATATGGATGTGATGCGGTCGTAAAGACGGATAGATGACGATTGAGCGGATGAGTCATCAATCGGATATCGAGGGGGAGCACGATCATGCATCTACAACGTGAATTTTCAGGTCATGTCCGGTATTCGGGCCCGGCGTTGCTGGGTTGGCTGATTGCCGTCATGCTGCTGGCAAATCTTACCGGTTCCTGCCAGCAGGACAATATTTTTCAACTGCGTGAGTATCTCGGCCACAACTGGCAGCATGAGTGCGTGCGCTTTCCGCTGACGCTGGCGCAGGTACAGCAGGCGAAGGCCGGGCAGGCGCTGGTCGGGCAGGACGGACAGCCCATCGCGTATCAAATCGTGCCGGCGGACGGCATGAACGCGACTATTGAATTCCTCGTCGATCTGCCACCCTATGAGACGCGCACTTATGCCTTCGCAAAAGAGAAAATCGCGGTAAAGACCGACCTGACCGTTACGGAGACGGCGGACACGATTCAGCTTGCGAATGCCGTCACCGGCATTCGCATCCGCAAAGCACTGATGAACGGGAACGGGCCTATCGAGCGCATCCGTTTGCAATCCGGCAAATGGATCGGCGGATCGCGCCTCACCAGCGATCTCCCGCTAACCGGCTACACCGCCGCATTGGTTACCAATGGATCGGTCTTCGCGGAAGTTGTGTGCACGGCGAAACTGGGCGACCAGTCCACCTGGGAGCTGCGCTTCCGTCTCAACGCCGGTGAGCCGGTGGTGCTTATCGACGAAACATCGGCAGTGGCGGGGAACGGCTCTACCTTCAAGGTGGACTTACAACAGGACTTCGATCCGAAAAACATCTTCCACCGCCGCAGTTATCCGAATGGCTTCAGTTCGGTGCTGTCACCATTAAAAGCCGGCATGGCCTTTTTACTGGAACCCTGGCAGAACTGGTATCAGTTAAATCCGCGTGGCGCTTGTTTTAGCCTCTGCACGGTGAACGAGCCGGCGTTGAATCCGGAAGGCGGGCAGCCCAACGCGGAAACCATCATCCAGCCTGACCTGCTGTCGGTGGCGGCGCGCGAGGCAGGCGTGTGGGTCAATCCCGACTTGCCCAAGGAGAAGCCGCAAGCGCCTCCCTGCGGCTTGCTGATGAACGACAACGAGGGCTTGCACCTGGATTTCGCCTTAAAATACGGGCAGCGCAAGTGGATGATCAGTGCCTTGAATGCGGAGCAGAGCTTGCGAAAAGAGAAGGACCAGTACCCCACGGCGCCGCTGCCGTATCAGTACCTGATCAAACACGGCCAATTCCCCCTGAACACCGTTAAAAATTACGTATTGTCCTGGGATCAAACCCGAGCCCAGTATCCCCACCTGCTGTATACGCAGGGGGAAACCTCGCGCTTTCGGGCACGGCTGAGTGAGAAGACGAAGGCCGACTATCTGCAGCGCATCCCGGACATCATCAGCCGGCCGATCGATCGTTACTACCTGGGGCCACCGATCGAGGCGTGGTTTATCACCGGCGACGAACGGCTCGCGCGCCATATCATCACTGGAGCGGAGCGGCGGATGCAAGATGCCCTCGATAACTTCCTGGTGCAACCGGTGCCCTACGGTAGCGCGCCGCACATGACGCCGATGCTCGGCGATGCGATGACGCTGGCCGATACTGCCATCGGCACCGGACTCCTCACCCAGGAACAGCGCGAGCGCCTGCTGGCCAAGGCTGCCTTCGTCGCCTATGCCATCAACCGGCCGGATTACTGGTCGCCGGCACGGGGGTACTCGGGCAATCCCAATATGTCGACCTCCGTCTTTGGCTACCTGAACTCGGCCGCCTGCCTGCTCAACACGCATCCGCAGGCGAAGGCCTGGTCGACGGTGGCGCTCACCCAATTGACCAATCAGTTGCATGGCTGGTCGGATGATGGTGGTGGATGGCTGGAAGCTCCGCATTACGCGATGGTGTCCTACGACCCGATCCTGGGCGCGCTGATTATGGCGAATAACGCGGGCTTCAGCGATGCGCTATATACCGATCCCAAGGTGAAAACCATCATCAACTGGTTCAGCAAGATCTCGACGCCACCCGATACACGCATCGGCGGAATTCGACATTTACCGTGCATCGGCAACACCTACATGTATGAGCCGACCGGCGCGTTCGGCATCCTGGCTTACCTGTTCCGCGACAAGGATCCGGAGTTCGCCGCCCAGATGCAATGGATGTTCCGCCAGCAGAAATCATACGGTGATGCGGGCATCGGCAGCGGCTACCCCGCGATGGCCGGTTATCGCAGCCTGCTGCTCGATCCGACCATCCCGGAGAAAGCCCCCGCGTGGAAAAGCGAGTGGTTTCCCAAAACCGGCGTCGTGCTGCACAGCGGCTTTCCCAACCCGCGTGAAACCCAGCTCTACATGATCGCGGGTTCGAACCATGATCATTACGATCATGACTCGGGAAGCATCACACTGTGGGGCAAGGGACGCATCGTGGCCGATGATTACGGCTACAACGGCCGAGCGCCGGCGGATGACCACAACCTGGTGCAGTCACCGGTCACCGGCGGCATCATGCAGGTGCAGCAGTTTGCCACCTTTCCCGCGTTTGATTACGTCAGCGGTCTCGCGGGGGGCTGGCGACGGCAAATCGCTTTCCTCAAGGATGCTGATGTACTCGGGCCGAATTACTTCGTACTGTGCGACAGCTTTGCGCAACCGCAATCAGCGACCTGGCGGCTCTGGCTGACCGCGGCGGACGTGACGCTGCGGGGAGGCGACGAGATGGTGAAACCCGGCGCGCCGGTCGGATTGGAAAAGGAAAACGCGGACCTGTTGGAGGAAGTCCAATCGCAGGTATTCAAGCCGTCGCAGAAGCTCGCTCAGCGGGCCGTCGCCGTCGGTAAGGACGACGTGGAAACGGACATCTTCTTCACGCGCCCCGACGCCCTGCTCTTGCGCACCGAGGAGAGGACTCGACGAGCGGGATCCGGCTTGCAACTCGGCGGTTCCTGGGGTCCGATCACCACCACGCAGATCGGACTGATTGCGGACGTGAAGGATTGTCCGGCCATCACCACGGTGATTTACCCGCGCTTGAAGACCGAAAAGCCGCCGGTCTTCACGTCCATCGCGGGCGGGGCTGGGGTGAAAGTGCAGCATGCCGCCGGCACTGACTACGTCTTCGTCAGTCCGGCCCCGGTCACGTTCCGCGAGGGTGACCTCACCTTCGAGGGAACCGTGGGAACGGTCATGCTGCGCGGGAAGAAGACGGTGCTGTCGCTGGGCGCCGCCGGCAACATCGCCGCGCGCCGGCACACCCTGGCGGCTGACGCTCCCAAAGTACAGGAGTGGACGGATTAACAGGCTGTTTACGCCTCATAACCGGGCGATAACCTGGATGCAAACAAAGGAGAATTCGATGAGTTTATCACATTGTTGCTGTTCTGATGATCCTCAGAACGCCACGACGACGCGCCGAGCGCAGCGCTCGTGGGCGGTCGCCGTGAAAATTGCAATCGCGGGCGCGCTGGTTGCATGCACGCTATTGGGCAGCCGCTTGCCGAATGCCATGGCGCAAGGCGCGCAAGTCCTGCAGTGGACCGGCGCCGAGAAAGACCCGCATCCTTGTCTGTATGTCACCGCGAAAGATCTCGCCCGCGCGAAGCAGACGCGCAAAGATCTGACTGCGCTGACACAAGGCGATTGGAATTTGGAAGGCGACGGCGAGGAAAAGCTCATCGCTGCCGCGCTGGTCGCTGACAATGCGGCTGCGCAGCGGGTCGTCATCAAGGAAGCGATCATACAATTTGACGGATTAATCAAGCAAATCCCATCGACGACTGTTGGCGGTGTCGGCCCGCATGCCTACGCGCGCGGCTTTGGACGAGCGGTGGGTTTGGCCGATGCCGCGCTGGCCAGTCCATTACTGTCTCCCGACGAACGCAAGCAACTGCTGGAAAAAATCGCCTTGACCGGCTACCTGATGAACGATCCCAAGTATTGGAATCCTCAAGCCACGCACGGCAGTCTGTGTCCGAACATGTTTACCTCCGCCGCGTTGTACCGTTTGGCGATTGCCGCGCTAATTCCCTCCCATCCGATGGCGAAGCAATGGTTTGACGGCGCGCTGAAAGAGCTCAAAGGGGAACTCGAAAGTTGGGTGGACCTGAATGGCGGGGTTGCCGAAACGCCTCACTACTCGATGGTGATTGTCGATCAGTGGCTGGGCGCATTTGTCATTGCGCGCAACGCCGGCGCTCCTAATGACGGCTTTCTCTTCGATCCGAACTTAAAAAAAGCGATGCAATGGTTCGGCAACATCTCGACTCCGCGGGATCCGCGCAACGGCGGATTGCGCCGCTGGCCCACCGTCGGGCATACCTACGTGAATGAACGCACGTCGACTTTCGGCATGATGGCGAATTTGTGGCGCGAGAAAGATCCGGACTTCGCCGCGCAGATGCAATGGATGAATCGGGAACACGGATCGTTTAACGCACCCGGCATCCTCAGCTATTACCCGGCTTTCATGGGGTATCGGTGGTTCTTCACGAATGACGATGTGAATCCGAAGACGCCGGCTTGGACCAGCAACTGCTATCCGGAAACCGGCGTGCTACTGCGAAACGTGCTGGGCTCCAACCGCGAAACGACGCTCTACATGATCGCGGGTCGCAACCACTCGCACTACTTCAATGACTCCGGCAGCATCACCATCTGGGGCAAAGGCAGCGAACTGTGCGACGAAGACTCCTACCAGTTCCGACGCAACCCGGTCTCTCGCGAAGCGCACAGCATGCCCGACAAGCCCACCACCCTCAACGAAGAGCGGGTGATGGCCATGCAGGAATTCAGCACCACGAAAGACTTCGACTACACGTCCGGCATCCGCCGCGGCTGGCAGCGCCAGATCGCGTTCGTGAAAGACACCGATCCGCAGGGGCCGAACTATTTCGTCATCGCCGATACGTTGAACGCGAAATCCGTGCCCACCATCTGGCGGCTGTTCATCCGCGCCGCGCAAGCGACGGTGAACGGGCAGACCGTGACCGTGACCGGCAAGGAAGACGTCGATATGGATGTCATCTTCGTCAGCCCGAATGCGCTGACGCCGGAGATAAAGACCGACCACATCGCCGTCCCGCTTGCCGCGAACGGCACGCTGCTCACGGTGGTCTATCCGCGCCTCCGGACGGACAAACCGCCGCAAGTGACGCCGTTGGCGAACGGCAAAGGCGTGAAAGTGGTCACCCCGTCGGGGACTGACTTCATTTTGTTGAATCCGGAACCGTTTACCTTCAACGAAGGCAACGTGACATTCACCGGTAAAGCAGGCCTGTTCAAATTGCGCGACGGCAAGCTGATCAAGTCCCTCCCCGGCGAGTGCCCCGTCACCACGGCATGGCTTGACGGCGACCGCGAACTCCGTGCTATCCGCTGGGACGGCCCGCAATATCCGATCGCACCGGATGAGTGACCTTTCCGCGGAAGAAAACCGCACCGGCACCGGGGGGAGAGTCCGCCCCCCGGTGCCGGATAACGGCCATGCCCACGACTGCACGCTACAAACAGCACCCATGTGGATGCCGACGCTAGTCGCGCCTTGATCCCATCCCCGAGTTCCGGCGAAGCACCTGCGCTCGCGTGATATTGTCGACTTATGCGTGAAGGATATTGTAATGAATTTTGAAACAGCATTTCGTGGAAATGATACCAGCCTGCCGGCCGCCTGGCGCGTGCTGACCGTGTTGTTGCAGCATGATGCGGTCACCCAGGCTGAGTTGCGCGCCGGCACCGGATTAAGCCACCCGATTATCGTGCAACAAGTCGGGAATCTCCGCCAGGCGGGACTGATCACGCGCTGTCCCCCGTTGAGCGGAAAGCCGGGACGTCCCCGCGTGCCCATCGCGTTCAACTGGGATTTTCGGCGATTGCTGGTCGCCGAAGTCTCTCCGACGGGCATCAGCCTGCAGGCGACGAATTTATACAGTACCCCGCAAGGAGAAGTGCTGCGGTTGGCGCTGACTGACTGGTCGCGCGACGCCATCACCGACACGCTGCTGCGCGGCGTTCGGGCAGCGCTGGCGACGCCCGGTGCTCCCTGGGCGGGCATTGGCATCACGCTGCCGGGCTGCATCGACGCCGATGGCCAGCAGGTGACGGCGTGGTCGGGAATTCCGGAGTGGCGTGATGATCGGTGGGCCGATCTGCTGTCCGATGAGTGCGGAGTGCCGGTGCGGTTATTCACCGAAGCCGACGCGCTGTCGTCCGCTGCCTGGATGAGCCGCGACGACCACATCCACTCGCTGACTGCGCTCTGCCTGTGCACGGATGGCCGCCTTGCCCTGCGCCTGCGCTGCGCCGGCGTCTCCCCCACCCTCCCGCTGGCGCGGGGGGATTTCGGGCAGATTCCGGTCGCTGACACAGGGCCGGCCAACGAGGACACGCGCTGCCTGGAGGCGCTGTTGCGGGCCGCACGGGAGCATCCAGCGCTTCGCCCTGCCTTCCTGCACGCGCTGGCGCAGGCGCTGATCGCTATGGTCACGGTGCTCGATCCAGATCTTCTCGCCCTGCAGGGTGATGCCGTCTTAAGCCCGATGGAAATGCTGCAGGTGGGAGAGGGCTTGCGCGCGCACTCCTTCCCCGCGCGGAGCACGCCGCTGATCGTGCGGGAATATCCTGCCGCTGTCGAAACGAACCTGTGCGGCGTGGCCGGCGCATTGAGCGCGCATCTGCTGGATCTGCGCACCGGCGCGCTCAGCGCCTGGATAACGGCGGGTCGGATGCACTGACATTGCGTAACCGTGATGTCCGCCATGTCATCGCGTAACGGCTGAACTACGCCGCCTGTCCATCGCGCCGCCACTGCCGGCGGGACACCACCCGTGCCACGCTGAAAACGAGAGTGGGAACTGACTCCGTTCATGCTGAAGGGCCGTCAGTTCCCACTGAGCGTTTTGCGTCCAGACGCTGCGCGTTAGACGATATTGCCGCGCGACTCCGGCTCGAAATCCCAGACTTTCGTGGTGGGATACATATCCTCGTAGTCCTGCCAGTGGTCGAGCATGATCTCGACTTTGCGCTTCAAATCGTTCAGCAGGTTGGGTCCGAACATGAAGACGCTCTCTTCTTCGGGACTCTCGGCATGTTCGATCACTCTGCCGTTGCTGGTCTCGATCAGCGCGATTAACTCATTGATGTTATCCAACTCTTCCCGGGCGGATTTACGCATGGTCAGGGCGCGCTGATCAAAGATGATGTTGTCATCATAATCCATGGCGTTCGGCCCGTATTGCGGTTGGTCGGCCACGTCCAGCGCGTACTGATACATGATGGTATTTTTGATATTGGCCGCCAGGCAGGCCTGCACGCCAATGCGGGCCGCATAGAGCTGTATGCGGTCGGCATCCGCGCCTTCGGGCATTTTCTTGGCGATCGCCAGGGCGGAGTGCTGCGCGCCGCGCAGCGTATCGATGGCCTCCTGCAGGCACCAGCGCGACATCCACATCACGGATTCGCCGCGGAACACGCCTTTCCCGAGCACGAGTCCGAAATGCGGATCATCCTTCTGCGACTCGATAGCAAACATGAAATTGCGATAGTGCGCCGTTTCTTCCGGCGTGAGTTCCTCCGGCGCGGGCACCAATGGGCGAATCAGCCAGCGCATGCTCACCCCGCAGAACGGCAGCACCAGCCCAAAGCCTTTCTGGCGGATCTGTCCGATGGCATGCTGGGCGGAGCCGACGCGCTCCCATATGCCAAGCAACTGCTCACCCAGTTCCGGGCTGCCGGTCAGTTTCGTCGCCGCGATCAACGCGACTTCCGTATGGTGCAGCCGGCCGGTTCCCGGATTGTCCAGCGCGATGTCCAGCAGCATGCGCGCCAATTCGATCTCTTCGACGTCGAGCGAAATACCGCAACGCGTGCTGTCGTTTTTCGGATTGTGATACACGCTCAGCGCGCCGCCCAGGAAGCCGGCGGGACTGCCGGCGCTCAACGCCGGGTAGCCGACGCTCCACAGACCGCCGCCCAGGCCGGCGCCTGGGCCGCCGTTGCCTTCATCATGGCTGTTGCCGCCGTTGAGGAAGAGGCCGGGGGCAAGTTTGTCCTGCGTGGACACCACGGTTTCGCGCGGCAAACCGGAGCTGTACATGGAAATGCGCAGGGTGACGCCCGCTTCCGCCGAGCCTTCCTGCAGGGTTTTCATCCAGTTCGCGATGCGCTCGCCGCCGTCGCGCGTGCGCCAGCGGGTCGGGCCGTTCAAGCCGGGGTAGACGTTGGGCGTCCAGCTCAGGCCGCCCCCGGAATCGTTGGTCAGGAAACCGAATTCGTCGACCTCTGGAAAGAGCGTGCTGAATTCCCGCGCCGCGCGGCGATACAGGTCCAACACTTCCGGCTCGTCGATGGACGGTGCATAATACGGACGTGAGGCAATGCGCCCAAGTTCGCACTGCACGCCGCGCCAGCGCGGGTGCGCGCGATACACGCCCTCCGGCAGCCACATCGGCTCGTTGGCATGCATGGTGCCTTTCAGGCCATAGGGGCGCATAATCTCCAGTTGCCAGTTGATGGATTCGCGGGCGATCTCCACCTGCGCGGGGGTGATCCATTCCTGTAATTCCTCGGGGGGGCAAAGACGGAAAAATGAACAGGAGCAATTGCACCACGCCGCGTAGGGGTCGGTATTATCCGGCAACACCCACGAGTTATAACGAAACGGGATGCTCATCCCGATGTGGGTGGCCCCATACTCCACCGCAAATTCGACAAATCGCCGGAAACGCTCCGGCGTCATCCGGTTGGCCTGTCCGGCACTCGAACCAAAAATCAGGCTGCGATTGCCCAGCAACTGTTTGATTTTCTCGTGCATTACGCGATCTCCTCATTTCGGCGCGATGGTTGCTATCGTGCGCCGGTACCGCTCTCGCGTGCTGGTAATGTTGCACGCGCCAGCGTTCAGTATCATATCCGTTTTTTTCTGCCGTGTCGAGGTAATACACCTTGTTTTTCAGACTTTCCAGCGGTAATTACACGGTGGTGTCAGCGCAGGCATGGAGAGGTTGTGAGAGAAAACTCGCGCTTTCAACGACGCCTTGCCCGCCGGGGTTTCGATACGGACATCCTGTCCTACTCAACCGCCGGGGAGGCGGGCCTGCGGCCCTACTCAACCGCTGGGATGCGCCTGCGGCCTGACTCAACTGCCAGAGACGGGCCTGCAGCCCGACATAATCGCCGAACGACGTGGCTTGTTCGAATATCCGTGAATGATATACCAACAAAAAATGACCTGCCGGGAAGTGACTTCCCGGCAGGCCATATGTTGCAGGCTGCGCGTCGTAAGACGCGAGGCATGCGTGACAGTGATCAAACTATGGTACTGCCACAAACTTGAGGCCGCCGTTGGCAGTGTTCGAAACAGGATCTTCGAAAGCCATACTATAGGCGCCGTTGGGGTTCGGAGTGCCACCGCCACTTCCATTACCCGCCCATACGCCGTTCGTTTCGAATTCGATGGTTGCGGGATTGAAGACATCCGCGCTGGAACTGAACTTATCGGCGGTCCAGGAACCGACAACGCTGATGGTTTTCGACGTGGTATCACCGATAAGCGCCAACTTGCCGGCGCCAAATTGCCGGAAGGTGAATTTGGTGCCAACGCTATCCAGATGATTGGCGGGACCGGTGAACGAATAGATTGTCGAACCGTTGAATTTCACGGTCGAAACGCATTCGTTGTTGGCGACGCCATCGGTTATCCGATACTCAACCTCGCCAATAATGTCGCCGCCGCTGCCATCCTTGATTCGAACATACCCAACGCCTTTGCCGTGCGCAGGGTAGGTAGGACTGGTCGCCGAGAAGAAATTCCCGGTCGGAATCCTTCCACACATCGACGTGCCATAGCCAACGGTTTTGATATTGTAGCGCAACGCCCAATACCCGTTCGAAGTAATGTTCGTGATGGGTAACGTGCGAGCCACAAGCAACGTTCCATGCGAGTGTTGCAAACGCATGTCATTTTTCGTGTTGAATCTAGTTGTGAAACCGCCACCATTACTGTAACTTTCACTTGCCTCGTGGTAGTTTCTGAACATGGTTCTGGCCGATGCATTAGAAGACCAACCTGCCGGTGGTTTTGACCAATAACCACTATTGTAGTTTACTGGGCTCGATACAGGATTTGGTTCGGCATCCCGGTAATATGACATGCTGTCACTTTGCTGGAAATCCGTTCGATTAATCAACTCCGTGTTGAACGTGATAAAACTTGGCACGGTTTTGATCGGGCCTACGTGACCATCAGCATAACCGGCCGTCGCCTTGCCGTCGTGTCGCAGCGACAGATCTTCAGTGAACTTGAAGACGCCGTTTGCTTCAGGAACCGCGTCCGCCACCAGCATCAGGTCTTGCGGTTGATATGGCAGATTTTCATCGTTCAACGCTTTGTTCGAGACAAAAAAGTTATACCCGTAGCCTTTCTCTTTTTTGCCGAACGTCGGGCAATACATCACGCCCTGATCGAGCTTGATTGCCGACCACACCTGATCGGACGCGGGATATTTATCCCCTCCGTCCTGTGCCGCGATTTGAATCCCAATGCAAATCTGGCGCACGTTATTCGCGCACTGGGTCTGCCGCGCTTTTTCGCGCGCTTTTGCGAAAACGGGGAACAGGATGGCCGCCAGGACCGCGATGATCGCAATGACGACCAATAATTCTATGAGGGTGAACCCTCGCCTTGTCCTTCCCATAAATGCCTCCTTTGTCTACCACCGCCATTCGACTCGTTAACGGCGGTTATTATACTGTCTGTATCCGAACTCATCGTTCGTCATACTAATACACAAACAACACTTCACAGGAACGTCTGTCGTTACGGAGTGAAGTAGATTGACTTGATGCGAATCGTGCCATCGTAGAAGTACATTTCCAGCGGGCTCATCTGCTGGTGATAGGAGAACGGCACGTTACCCGTGATTCCGCCCTTGTACGTATTGGTTGTCGCACCGGCGCTATAGGTGTTTGACCGCATTAAACTGAGACCACCGAGATGATACGTGCCTAATGTATCCGCAGGTGCACCCGCATAATCGGCAAGGGTTTTACCCGCAGGTACGCCACCCGGCCACATTACGTTTTCGCCGAGGGTGCCACCGACGTTGCTGGCCCAGATATAGCCTTCGGTGAACGCAGTCGACATCGTGGCGGTGGTGGGAGCGTATCTCCCGGTCAACGTCCCAACGCCCGGAGTACCGACTGGCGTCTCAGCACACCACCAGGAGGTGGAGATCGCCGTCGTAGAGCCGTATGTGACTGTCTTGCTCGTCCCGTTGAGCGTGATATAGTTCGAGCGGTCATGCCACGTTTGGGTGCCGGCATTATAGGCGTCCCACCCGTACGTCCCGGTCGCGCTTGCCGCGCTTTCTACGCCACAGAATTGAATTTTTGATCCGGCCGTGCAGGAGAAGTCGATGCCGATCATGGCGCCTCTACCGGAAAGCACCGCTTTCGAACAAATGCGCGAGCCGCCCGGAGAAGCGGCAGCGGTGATATTCCAGGTGCCGTTACTCCACGTGCCGGGAGGCACGATATCAGGGTGAGCGCCGCCCATGCCGAAGTTGTAGCCCCAGATGCGGCCAGTGAACGCATTCGCCGCCCAAATGGCTGCGCGGGCATCCGTATCGTTGGTATATTTCGAGAAATCGATAAAGACGCGCCCCGCGGAGAGCGGCAGAGCATACTGACTCGGATATCCCGCGATCGCGGAAGGATCTTTCACGTACAATACGTGTCCATCCATGAAAGCGGCGATCCAGCCGCTGAAGTGCCGAGCCTTTGCGATGGTGCTGCCGGTCAATGAATTGACGGTGGGACTCGACCCAAACGGGTTGGCGCTGTCCGCGGTCGGAGCGGTCGTCCCATACGCATCCACGAGTATTACCGTGGCTTCCGGACGCTGAATGTTGCCGTACGCCGCGCCGACTTTTACGCCGTCGACTTCATCAAACAGCCATGAGTTGTACCCGTAATCCGGCGCGGACGGCATGCCGTCTTCGGAACTGACCGGACAGTTGAACACCTTCGAATCACTGCTGAGTCCGGTGGCCGCCACCCATTTCGGGGGATACGGAAGCGTCTCTTCGTTATCCTGGCTGTAAGTCAGGATACCCAGCGCCAACTGGCGCTGATTGTTCAGACACACATTCTGGTAAGCCTTGGCGCGAGCCTTGGAAAATACCGGAAAGAGAATTGCTGCCAGGATAGCGATGATGGCTATCACTACAAGCAGTTCGATGAGGGTAAAGCCTCGGAGTGATACCTTTTGCCTAACCATTCGGGAACCTCCTTTTACGTAATTGATCACCTGATTGTCCCATTTGAGCATGAAGCTGTCGTCGTCCGCCGGCATAGCGTGCCCGGAACAGCGGACATGGCGGGATGTGAACCGGCATCGTGCCGTGGCGCGTAGAAACGATGGCCGTTGCCGTTAGCAATAATTGCCTTCGCCATACACGAATTTTGATCGGTTACGCCCGCCAACATAGTTATACGACTCCTACTGGTCGATACGCAGCAGACCACCGGGCAGTCTTATGCCGGTCATGCTGCCTTCAGCCGGGTTCGGACGCAATGATATCATCGCGTGGGTCCGAACCCATACGATATTATAACATCTTTCGCGCTGGCGTCAAGTAGCTGAGTAAGTGTCGTGTCAATATCTCAGTAAAATGTTCGCTTCAGTTGACTTGCGGCTATGCGGCATTTTCGGAAATAATCTGCTTCGTGCCGCCGTAGCAATCGACGTTTCCGGCACTCGGCATTCCGAGCTGCCCGTCCAGACGACAGGCGATGGACGCTCACTCCGCCCATCCGATCCCGATACGATATTTGCTGTGAACCGCAACGCGGTGAGGCGTATCGCCTCAACCGACGTGGCGTGCGCCCCGTACCCGACCATGACGTTTTCATCCGCGACGCCACCGGGGAGGGTCAGGCGGGGAGAGACGTCGCGGGTGTGTCGAGCAACCCGTATTCCTGCTGTTTCCGGCGGATGAATGCCACGCCTTCGCGCAACAGGGTGTCGCCATCCGGCGCCAGTTGACGCCACACCCAGGTGTTCATATTGCCGGTGCACTCGACGAAACTCTCCAGCGCGGCATTCCCCTGGTAATTGATTTCCGCCAGCGCGGTGAAGATGCCATCCCAGTCAACCAGCCCGGTGCCGGGAATTCCCCGGTCGTTTTCGCACAGATGGTAATGCAGGAGATCGCGCCCCGCCCGCATCGTGGCTTCGTAAAAATCCTTCTCCTCGATATTCATATGATACGTATCGAGGTGAATCTTCACGTTGGGTTCACCGATCATCTCTTTCAACCGCACGGCCTGCTCACAGGTATTGACCAGGCAGGTTTCATAGCGGTTCACCGGCTCCAGGCCGATCGCGACGCCCAGGTCGGCGGCCTCGCGCGCCACTTCGCGCAGGCATTCCGCCGAGTAGTGCCAGTGCCGCTCCTCCGGTCGAGCGGGCAATTGTTTGACATGCTGGGAATAGATCACCCCGGAAAAGCTGCGCGCGCCGATTTCGGCAGTGGCGCGCACGCAGGCGCACAGATAGGCCACCCCGTTGGCACGGATGGCCGGGTCATCGCTGGTGATATCGGTATCGCCCAGCAGCACCGTGGAGGTGACGGCTCCCAGGCCAACCTGTTCCAGGCGCGCGCGCACGGCGACGGCATCGAACGTCTCCAGGCACATCAGGGGGATTTCGATGAAATCCATTCCCAGTTGTTTCACCCGATCGATCAGCGGCAGCGTGTCGTTGCTCCACTGCGCGCACCAGGCATACGCATGAATGCCAAGTTTCATCAGGTTTTCTCCTTTCGGATCTCACGAGCCGAATAGTGGATTGCGTCGAGATCACCCCGGATCACTGCATGTGCTCGTGACCGGCATGCGTCGCAGCTTGCCATCGTTCGCACAGCCTCGCCATTCCTGCCCGCGAATGTGGGCGTCCGCGCACGGGTCCGGACCCGGCCAATGTAGCACAGTGAAAATCCGGCGTCAAGTTACTCCGAGGCGTCTCCTGCGCTTCCCCGCGGTATCGACGCCTGAATCTCCTCCACCATCGCCTGCAGTCGCCGCCCGTATTCCACGTAATTGGCGAAGCGTATCTCGTCGGATGATTGCACCGAGGCGTCGTGGTGCACCACCGCCAGGTGCGGCTCAATCGACAGGCCGCCGTCGTAACCCGAGGCCAGCAGATCGGTGAGAATGCGGCGCACATCGCCATCGCCCTCGCCGGGGAAGGTATAGCGCGTCTGCTCCTGCGCCGCGTCCCAGATGCCATCCTTGATGTGCACGTAGGCGATGTGTGCTTTCACATGACGGTAGAATTCCCATGCCGACTGCTTCGGGTACGGTTTGGGCTGCATGCGGTCGTCGGTGAATACGGGGTTGCCGGTGTCGAAGACCAGCTTCAATCCGGGCACCGCCTCCAGCAGGCGCAGGCTATACCCCCACCCCATGCCGCCGTAATTCATGCAATTCTCATGCACCGGGGTGATGCCGGCGTCGGTAAACATCGTCTGCAACACGCGCAGGCGGCGGAAACGTTCGTCTTCCAGTTGATCGTCCGCCTCGCGGTCGGGTAAGACGGCGAAGCTCATGATGCGGATAAGCCGCGTACCCAGTCGCTGCATGCGCGGAATGGCGCGCCGCGCTTCTTCCAGCGAGCTGTCGAACGGTTCGTCAATGCGCTTGCTCCAGTTGGCGATGGCCGAACCGAAGCAATTCACCCGAATGCCCGCCGCCTGCAACGCGTCGGCGGCGCGCGCAAAGGTCTCCTGATCGAGGTCGTGGATATTCATGCCTTCCATGCCGCGCGCCTCGATGCAATGCCAGCCCAACGCCCGCGTCGCATCGATCTGCCGCGCAACCTGGGGCGAGGCTTCATCGGCAAACCCGGTAAAATACACCATACTTTTTCTCCTTTTTCCGTTGCGGCACGATCTCTCGCGACCACCGGTTCTTAGCGGAAGGAACTCGCGACATCGATCACATCCTGCGCGACGACCGTTTTGGTGAAACTCGACTGCGCGATGCGCCGCTGCAGTTCAGCCTCGTACGCCTCCCCATCCAGCGGTAGCGCCACGGTGCCGCCGGTGAACGCGGAATACAGCATGGCATTCGCCAACTCGACCGAGCGAATGCCTTCCGCCGCGGGGGCGATGAGCGGCGTGCCGTCCAGAATGGCATCCACATAATTTTGCGTCACGGCCTGGTGCTGCCCGCCATTGCCATGGACCGAGATCGCGCACTGCCAGGTGGTCGGTTGCTCAAAACCGCTTTTCGCGGCTTGGCGAAATTCGGACATCGGCACTTCGTTGCGCGTGAAGGTCAGCGCGTTGTGCTCGACAACCAGTTTGCCGCGCTCACCGGCGATCTCCAGCCTATTGGTGCCGGGCGCCTCGCCGGTGGTCGTCACGAAGACGCCGGTGGCGCCGTTGGCATATTCGAAGTAGGCGGTCACCTGATCGTCTACTTCGATGTGATGCCACTTGCCGAAGCCGCAGAAGGCATGCACTTTCACCGGCATGCCGCACATCCACTGCAACAGATCGAGCTGGTGCGGGCACTGGTTGAGCAGCACGCCACCGCCTTCTCCGCCCCAGGTGGCACGCCAACCACCGCTGGCGTAGTAGGCATCAGTGCGGAACCAGTCGGTAATGACCCAGTTTACCCGCACCAGTTCGCCAAGCTCGCCGCTCTCGAGGAGTTGCTTGACTTTTATGTAATGCGGATCCGTGCGCTGGTTGAACATCGCCGCGAACTGTTGGCCGGGCCGGGTGTGCGCCGCGATGAGCCGCGCGGCATCCGCCTTATGCACGGAGATCGGTTTTTCCACCAGCACGTGCAGTCCTTGCTCCAGCGCATCGATGCCGATAGTGGTATGCCCGTAATGCGGGGTGGCGATCATCACCGCGTCCACCAGACCGGAACGGATCAACGCGCCGCTGTCCTGAAACGTCGGTACAACGCCGTCGAAGCGCGTCAGGCGCGCCGGATCGATATCGCACACGGCGGCCAACTCCGCACGTTGAATCTTCCCCTCGCCGAGATACCCGGCGTGGTAGGAGCCCATGCCCCCAACCCCGATCACCCCCATGCGTACTCGCGTCATCATCACCTGCTCCCTGTTTCGAGATAGGACACCGCGGTCCGCGCCTTGCCGGCGCAAGCCCGGGCCCGGTATATGTATTTTCCCGTTCGCCGGCGGTCGTCCTGCTGAGTAACGGAGCGTTTCCGCGAAAACCGGCATCTTTCACTCGCCGCACGCTACGAGCGCAGGTAGCAACACCCATTGCCGGCACCAACACCATGATCAGATTTACCGCATTCCGCATGCCTTTACGGCAGGAGGACGTCGAACGGGCGCGAATAACACACGGTAGCCCACCAGTCCGGATGATTTATAAGCGGAAGGCCTGCTCGCTGCGGCAATCCATGCACTGTGACGCCTCATGCGGGCAAAAGGAGATGATCCACCATGAACACGATAACCGAGCAGAATCCGCTCCCCCCCGCGCCGGCGGATGCCCCGTTTCGCAACCCGTCGCTGCCAATCGCCGAACGCGTGCGCGATCTGATCGGGCGCATGACGCTGGAAGAGAAGGTGTCGCAGACGGTGAACGCCGCCATCGGCATCGAGCGGCTGGGCCTCGCGCCGTACGATTGGTGGAACGAGTGCCTGCACGGCGTGGGACGGGCAGGAATTGCCACCGTCTTCCCGCAGGCGATCGGGTTGTCGGCCACCTGGAACACACCGCTGGTGGAGCGCATGGCGGCAGCCACTTCGGATGAGGCGCGCGCGAAATATCACGATGCCAACGCGCGCGCGTACCATAAACGGTATTTCGGATTGACCTTCTGGTCACCGAATATCAATATTTTTCGCGACCCGCGCTGGGGCCGTGGGCAGGAAACCTACGGCGAAGACCCCTTCCTCACCGCGCGCCTGGGGGTGGCCTTCGTGAAGGGGTTGCAAGGCGACGACCCGCGATATCTGAAGACAGCCGCCTGCGCCAAGCATTACGCGGTGCACAGTGGCCCAGAGCATACCCGCCACCATTTCGACGCCCGCGTGAACGCCCGCGATCTGCACGAGACCTACCTCTACGCCTTCAAAGCATTGGTGCAGGAAGCGAAGGTAGAAGCGATTATGGGCGCCTACAACCGGGTGAACGGCGAGGCGTGCAACGCCAGTCCGACGCTCTTGCAGAAGATCCTGCGCGAGCAATGGGGTTTTCAAGGTCACGTCGTCTCCGACTGCGGCGCGGTGGAGGATATTTACGAACATCACCAGCTCTTTCGCATCAAGGAAGAGGCCATCGCCGCCGCGGTGCGCGCGGGCTGCGACCTGTGCTGTGGCGCGGCGTATGCGGGATTGACCGAAGCGGTGCGGAAGGATTTCCTGACGGAAGCCGCGTTGGATGTGGCGCTCACCCACCTCTTCACCTCCCGCTTCAAGCTGGGCATGTTCGATCCTGATGCGTTGGTGCCTTTCGCGAAGATCCCCTACAGCGTCGTCGATTCCGCCGCGCACCGCGAACTGGCGCGGCAGGCGGCGCGCGAGTCGCTGGTGCTGCTGAAGAACGACGGCTTACTGCCGTTGCGCGACGGACAATTCAACACCATCGCGGTGATCGGTCCGAATGCGCATAACGCCGAGGTGCAGTGGGGCAATTACAACGGCACGCCTTCCTACACCATCACCCCGCTGGACGGCCTCGTGCGCCGTGCCTTCCCGGGCTCCAATGTCTTTTACACCAACGGCTGCCCGTTGAACGGTGGACCGAACGACATCGTGTGGGAAACCCATGAACACTGCGAATATGCCGACCTGATCGTAGCCGTGGTCGGTCTTTCCGCGATGCTGGAAGGCGAGGAGGGTGCGGGCGGCGGCACCGGCGACCGCACCGGACTGGGCCTGCCCGCCAGCCAGCAGGCGATGCTGGAGATTATTCAGCAGTCCGGCAAACCGTTCATCGTGGTACTGCTGAACGGCAGCATGGTGGAATTAGGTTGGGCGCACGAGCACGCGAACGCCATCATTGAGGCATGGTACCCCGGTCAGGAGGGCGGCACCGCCATCGCCGAGGTCATTTTCGGCGACTACAATCCCGGCGGCCGCCTGCCGGTGACCTTCTACCAGTCCACCGAGCAGCTTCCACCGTTCGAAGATTACAGCATGACAGAGCGCACCTATCGCTTCTTCACCGGTGAGCCGCTGTATCCCTTCGGCTACGGACTGAGTTACACCACCTTCCAGTATGACAACCTGCGCGCCAGCGCGACGATCAAGGACGCGAGCGCCCCGCTGACGGTGACGGTGGATGTTACCAACACCGGCGACCGGGCAGGCGACGAAGTCGCGCAACTCTACCTGAACGCACTAGCCCCTGCCGTACCCGCCCCGTTGCGCCAGCTTCGCGGCTTCCAGCGCGTCCATCTCGACGTCGGCGAAACGCGCACGCTCACCTTCACGCTGGCACCGGACGCCTTCGCCCTCACCGCTGACGATGGCGCATCCCTCATCCTCCCCGGGGCCTACCGCCTCGCCGTCGGCGGCAAACAACCCGACCAGGCACAGCGCTCCGACCGCGAGAGCAACGTGCTGACGATCGAGGTATGCCTTCAATAACGGGGATGTAACTGCGACGCGGGGAACAGTTCCATCGAGTCGTCGCCTGGTGGTTGCGAAACAGCCATCCATAGGCTGCCCAACCACCGGACCGGGCATTCGCTTTGATATCCCAGTCAACTGCCAGATGATGACATCATCCGTAGAACACGCCGACGAAATTCTAATTAAGTGCGATGAAGCACGGCTTCGTGTCCACCAAAAGCGTCTTTCGTGAAGCAAATATATCACTTTTTCGCAACAGCAACGCGCGAGAGAGGTACTCTCACGCGCGTTGCTGTTGCGTTCTCATCGACCGACTGCTACGAGGCCAGCAGGATGCTGGCGCCCCCAGTGGGTGATCACACCGTCTGCGCGTCTCGCTGATACACCACCCGGCCGCCAACGAAGGTCATCACAACGCTGAGATCGGCGTCGAGCACCACCAGGTCGGCAATGGCGCCAGGGAGGATGCGGCCGACGTGGGTGAGTTCCAGCGCGTCGGCGGGCGTGGTGGAGGCCATCGTCAGCGCCTCGCCCAGGTCCCAACTCAGCGTCTCGATGAACATCTGCACGATCTTATCCATGGTGACCACGCTGCCGGCGATGGTGCCGCTGTCCAGGCGGGCGACGCCGTCGCGCACGGTGACGTGCTGACCGCCGAGGAAGAACTCGTCACCTTCGCCCAGTCCCGCGCCCTGCAGACTGTCGGATACCGGAATAAAGCGCTCGCTGCCTTTGGCGGAGATGACGGTGGAGATGACCGAGGGGTGGATATGCACGCCGTCGCAGACCATTTCGGTGTAGACATCGTCACGCTCCAGCGCCGCGCCCACCAGCCCGGGCTCGCGATGCGCGAGTGGCGACATGGCGTTGAAGAGGTGCGTCGCCATGGTGGCGCCGGCGTCGAAGCCGGCAATGGCCTGGTCGTAGTTCGCCGTGGAGTGGCCCAGCGAGACGAAGATGTTGCGCTCGCGCAACCAGCCGATCAGTTCGAGTGCGCCGGACAGCTCGGGTGCCAATGTGACGATACGCACCTCGTCCTGATAGGCGTCAATCAGGTCAAGGATTTCCTGCGCGCGTGGATCGTCAGGCGAGAAAATCTGGTCGGGCGGTTGCGCGCCTTTCTTGGCCATGCTGATGAAGTTGCTCTCCATGTGCACGCCCAGCAGGCGCGTGCCATGCATACCCGCCGCGCGGGCGTCGCGCAAATTCTGCAGCACTGAACGCAGTTGTTCTGCTGAACAGGCCACCGTGGTGGGAGTGATGCCGGTCAGCCCATGCCTGGCGGCCTCGGTGGAGATGCGCAGGAAATCATCCATACCGGCCGAGTTCGTATCGATGCCCATCATCCCGTGCGAGTGCAACTCGATGAAGCCCGGCGCGAGCACCAGACCGCGCAGATCGATGAATTGCGAGCCGTCGCCCGGATTGGGAATGGCGGTGTCGAGTACGGCAATGATGCGATCGCCGGCAATGCCGACCGTACCGGCTTCCACCACGTGCTCACCCACAAAGATGGTGGCGCCGGAGAGGATGGTGAGCTGATCTGAGCGCAGGTTAGCCGTCAGCGCAGCCAGGTCTACCGCGGGCGCGCCGAGTACGGCCAACACCGCCGGATCAGCATCACCCAGGACACTGATCACACCGGACTCAGCCTGGGTAACCTCGGCGTCGTCATCGCCGTACTTCTCGTATGGCGCGGGAAGATCGGCGCCGCAGGCGACGCAAATCACATCGGTGACGTCGTAGTCGGCACCGCATTCAGGGCATTGCTTCATCTTCGTTCCCCACTTCTCTCTTTCAGGAGGAAAATTGCTCGCGCGCTGGAATAAGTTGGTTAAGTCTTTTCGCCGGCAATCCGATGATCTCCTTGAAGACTATATTTTGCCGGTCTCTTCGGCGGGTGTCAAATGCGCTCGCCGCTCGGATGTCGATGCAACCGCGCATGCCTCGATGGCGCGACAATTATTCCGTGAATGGTATTCTTTTATGGCTAATTCAACTACCGAGCAACAACATGACGATACGCAGATCCTGGCGAGTAAACTGCTGCATTTCACCCGTGAAGTCGGTTCCACCATGCTGCGCCTGCGCCAGGAGAGCGAATTGCTGGAATATGCCATCGGACGTCTGGCCGAAACCTACGGTATGGAATACGGCACTATTCTGCTGCACGACGGCAAAGTGCTCTCCTCCATGGCGCTCATCATGTCGGATGAGGAAGAGGTTTTTCCGCTGCAACGGGTGATTGCGCTGGTAACCCACTTAATGCGCAAAGGCGCCAGCGACGTGCGGGTGATTACCGATTTCGATCGGCAGTTGCCGCCCGCGGAAGACGGCAGCGCCGAACAGAGTCACACGGCGCGCACGTTGATCCTGGCGCCGCTGGCGGCCCACGCCACGCCAATGGGCGCCATCGTACTCGCTGACATCGAAGGTCGATCACTCCAATCGGTGGAGTTGGAAACTTTGCGCCTGGTCGGGCAACTGCTAGCCGCGCGTCTGCGCGAGATGCGGCTGCAGACCACACTGGACACTACCGCGCGCCAGCTCGCGTCATTGAAGGGGCGATTTGATCCCAATAGCACGACTGATCCCGAACTCGGACTATCGAACAAGCAGCACTTTCTCGACGAAATCCAGCGGTACGTGACTGAAGCCATTCAGACCGGTGGTCACCTGTCGCTGCTGATTGTCACCGCTGACCATCTGCAATCCATGAACCAGAACTTCGGCGTCAACTTTGGCGACGAGGTATTGGCGCGCATCGCCCAGGAGATTCAAGGCTGCGTGCGCGCGCGCGATATGGCTGCGCGATATACCGATGAGGAGTTCTGGGTGCTGCTGCCGTCGACGCCGGGCATCGGCGCGGTGGTGGTAGCGGAGCGCCTGCGCGAGCGCATCTCGGCATTGACCATCCAGAATGCACAAGGCCTGGGACATTTCTCCGTCAGCATTGGCGTTGCCTGCCTGTCCGTACGCGTGACCACCGTCGAGCAGTTGACGCTCAAGGCCAGCCAGTGTGTGTCGCAAGCACAGCACATCGGCGGCAACCAGATCATTTTCGACTGGGATGAAGCACTGGAGACGATGGAGGAAGAAGAATAATCCTCGGGCATCATACATTGCCAGTTTCACTCACCATGCGTCAATCTTCCGCAATACAACGCCGCCCTCGCCAATAGGCGAGGGCGGCGTGACTGTTTCGGGAAGCGAGTATGATTATTCCAGGCCGCGCAACAGGATCTCAGCCAGCCGGCGTTCATGCTCGGTGAGGTTGATATCGCCGATTTTGGCCTCCCCCACCGGCGGTACGTCCAAACTAGCCGGGGGACGTGGGGGTTGAATGCCGACCAGTACGGTGATCGTGCGATCAAGCATATTGCCGGCGGAATCGAACGCCTGGAGTTCGACTTTATATTCACCCTTGGTGAGTGCGACATCACCGGTGGGGGTTACCAGCAACGCAGCTTCCTGACGAGCATTGAACATGCCGTCTTCCGCGACCAGCGCGGTCCACGGACCATCCTCGATGCGGTATTTGCCACCCATCAGTGCCGTCAGGTTATCCGTGAGGACAATGCGCTTCAGACCGTCCCATCCATAGACTTTATCGTCCAGCGCGATGGACGGCGGCGTGTTGTCGATCATCACGGCGCCGGAGATGACTACCGCACTCTTCGGATCGGTGGGTTTCGCGTATTTATCCGACGCTTCGATCTTCAGCAGGTAAAGACCATCCGGCGTGGATTTGGTATCCCACGGCATAGTGGATTCAGCCAGTTCAGAATCGGATCTTCTCGATTTCACCGCAGGTTTCTCCTCCGGTTTGGGCGTTTCCGCCGTGGGTTTGGTATCGGTCGATGTGCCTTTGACCGGATCCACCACTTTCGACACTTCTACCTGATCCTTCGCAGGTTTCCCGGGTTTCTCGCCTTTTACCTTCTCCTTGCCGGACTTCGCCGGTTTTGCAACGGCATCGGCTTTCGGCGTCTGTGATTCATCGGCTTTTTTATCCGCCGGTTCAGCTGTGTTCTCTTTCGGCGCGGCTTCCGGTTGGGGCGCGTCGGGCGTCCGCACCATCAGCGACCACGTCTTCCCGTTATTGCGCGAGGTTGAGACGTTGAAGACCAGGGTGTCGCCATCTGGGTCCATTGCTTCCCAGCGGATTGATTTCATTCCACTCCAATACTGGCCGGGGCGCGGTTGCAGCAGGCGAATTTTCGGCGCCTGGTTGGATGGTTGGTAGAACAAGCGGGCATAGGCGAGCGATGGGGACGTCGCGCCGGACATGCGCACGCGGAACTGCACAAACGGCGCCGGCGGACTGGTGAGTTCCGACCAGTCACTGCTGATTTCCGTCCACTGGCTCCAGGTATTATCTGGCACCGCGGTGCTGCCACTGCGGCTGTCGACCACCAGTGTCTGGCCCTCACCGAAATTGCCATGAAGGTCGAAATGTCCCCAACGTGCGACCACCGGGGTCTGCAGTACGGTGGAAAGGAAGGCGCCCTGTGTACGGTTTTCCAGCTTCAGCACCTGACCGGGCGTGGAAGCCGCTGCCAGCAGTTCGCCACGGGCATTCACCGTCAGCGCATTCACCATGACCGATTCGGGGCCGACGCCATCGGGAGAGCCGGCCGAATCAACTTCACCGCCGGTCCGCGCGTCTTCACGAGCGAAGACGGCGGTGACTTCTGCTTCCATGCTGGTCGGTTGGCTGATGCGGTAGATGCCGCCGGCCGGTCCGGTGGCGGCGTACAGGTCATCGCCGACCATTTGCAACGACAGCACATGGCGATTGCCGCGGCCCATGCCGCGCATAATCTCCTGCTGGGTGCCGTCCGGGCTGATGCGGAACACCTGGCACAGCGGCGAGGTGCCCACGTAAACGTTCCCCTGCGCATCAGTGGTCAGGCTGGTCACCGCACCTTGCGCCTCATACACCGAATTCAGTTGCCCGTCTACAGCCTTCAGGCGATACACCTTGCCACGCGGCGAGGTAGCCATCAGCAGGTCGCCGTTAGCGGCGGCGGACAACACAAAGACCTGTTTATCGGGCACCGTGCAGGCCACCTGCAGCGGCACATCTGCCTGGTCGCGCAGGAGATAGACCATTCCTTCATCGCAAGCGGCATACCGATTGCCGTTCTTTGTGACAGCCAGATCCCAGATGGATCCGCCGGGCAGTACCCATTCACGTTTCACCGTACCCGTCGTATCCACCAGGCGGACGCGCTGATCAGGCCAGGTGCCGATGAGCAGGTTGCCGTCGGCATCGCTGGCCAGGGCGGTCACCGCTTCCACGGGCGTGGTCAATGCGACCTTCGGGAAGAAGGTTTCGCTCTTCCCCTCGGCGGTGAATTTCACGATGTTGCTGCTGCCCCAACCGGACAGGTAGGTGCCGTTGGCTGTGGTGATGATCTTCCAGGGAATGAGCTTGTTTGTCTGGTAGATCGAGCGCACGGCGGGCACCAGCACCAGGTTGCCGCGCGAGGTAACGCCGGTGCCGAGATGCTTGCCGCGCAAGAAATCGCGCCGTCCTGTCAAGCCCCAACTCATCTGCTTGCGGGTGAGCAGCGACTTCAACTCGCCATAACCAGGCTCCTTGGCATTGTCAGCGTCGGGATTATCCTCTTCCTGCGCCTGCCCATTCTCATCGGTTTCCGCGTCTTTCAGACCGGCTTCACTTTTTTCGCCATCGCCCGGTGGTTGGGCGTCAATTTCTGCATCCTCGCCGGCACGTGGATTGGCCAACAGGGCGCGTGAGAGCAACTCGGCGCGACCCAGCGTGCGTCCCGTCAGGGTGGGCAACGTCATTCGCGTCACCGGTGCCGTCGGCACTTTGAACATTTCCTGCATCATCGCGAATCGTGCCCTCTGCTGTGGGGTTAACAACGATGAATACATGGCGATCTCATCTTTGCCCGACGGTGGACCGTTGCCTTCTTCAGGAGCTTCACGCCCCGGGTTGAGCGACGAGCTCAGGACCGGCAACTGCATGCCGAAGTCGAAGGGGCCGCGTCGCGACTGCAGCGCCCGTTCCTCGGTATCGATGGCGATGGAGATAATCTGACCGCCGCCCAGCGAATATGGCACATCTTCAATTGTCATATACGCGGTGGGCTGAACATTACCGCCAAAGCCGCCGCTCTGCCCCTCTCGCGCATTCTCGCCGGAATCGCCTGTGCTGCGGGTTTGGGGCGTGATGCCCGTCTCGGCAAACCGCAGCAGATCCAGCACGGGCAACGGCACATCACGCAAGAGGTGCGCGCGATACCCATAACTGGGTGACGGTAATATTTTCACGGTCAGCAGGCTCTGGTTGGACGGATTATTAGTGAGCCAGCGCACCACTCCTTTCAATCCTTCTTCCGACGTTGGCTCCGGACTGAGCAATGGTTTGACAAACGGGGCCATCGTGCCGCCGGCTACCACCACCAGCATCACCGGTTCAGTCGCCCGCTCGGGCACCTTCACCGACACGGTGCGCGTTTCCAGTGGTTTGCCATACGGTCGAATGTTCACCGACAGGTTGACAATATCGCCCGGACGGGCGATCGGACGGTCCGGTGTAACCTTTTCGATGACCGCGACATTGCGCTCGGGAGTATATTTCAGGTCGATGAAGATCTCCTTCAGTTTCACCGGTTCATACGGATTCTTCATTAACAGGTCGGCTAGCTCATAATACTCACTGAACGGAAAGAAGGTGCTGCTCATTTGCGGGCAGACGGCGATGGTTTGATCGATGCTGCCCAGTGTATCCGTATTGAGCAGCATGCGCCCGACAAAGGTTCCCTCGTCACCCATGAGATCGCCCATCTGCTGCGCGCCGTTATAGATGATCCACATATAGAGCAGCGCGGGGGTGAAGTTGGGGTCACTCATCAGATTGGCCTGATAGCGCCGGGTGAACTTGCGCGTGGGATCGTTCAGATACAGCGTAGCCGGCAGCACCTCCGCCTTGCGCCCGAGAATGCCGGCGACGGCAAAGGCGCGGTCCGAGGTGACGGCGCCCACCTCGCCAAGTGGCGAGGCGAGTTTAAATGATGAGGCACTGCTGCTGATAATCCCATGCACGTACGCCGCGGAAAGCGGCAGGTCGATCTTCCCAACCCCGAGGAACGGATGCCCGAATACGAGCACGGTGTCACCCTTCACGTAGGTGACAGTGCCGACCGCGCTCATGTTAGCGTCGCCTTCCATCAGCGACACGGCGGCAGCGGAACCCGCTTCCAGTGGCGGAGCGGGACCGTCCATCGGACCCGCGCCCGGCAACGCGCGCAGATTATATCGATCGAAGATTTTCTGCAGCGACGGCAGCGCCTTTTCGGACATGCCGCTCACAAACACCGGGGTGGCGACCGGCGCCAGCACCATGGTAGTCGGATCAGCTTTCGCCTGCAACTGCCGCGCTTCCGAGGGGTTGGACACCACCTCGACGCGGGTAATCATGTGCTTGCCGATATGCAGCACGCGGTTGCGCGGTACCAGGCTGCCGATGAGCTGCGGCGCTGTCGAACCGGGCTGGCTACATTCCATCATCGCCGCGATGGGGGTGACACCGGCGATCGCTTCCTGCTGGAACTCCCAACCATACGCATACGCGCCGATCAGCCGATCTTCGATATAGATGGGACTGCCGCTCATCCCGGAGACGGTTTGCAGCTTCCGATCGATAACGGGCCCGCTGGTCACTTTAATCAGGATCATGTCGAAGCCGAAATCGATCTTCTTCAGTACACCGATCACTTCGATGTCGAATTTGTCGACCTTGGTGCCTTCGAAAACCGTTTTGCCGTATCCGGTCATGCCTGGTCTGATCTCATCGATCCCCATAAATTCCTGGGGATCCCAGGCGAACTGCGCCGTCGCGACGCTCCAGCACATGCCCGCCAGCACGATCATCAGCACACTGAGCCATCCCATTCGTTTCACCGAAGCCTCCTTCCCCATGCTCGCACCCCTGCCATTGCCTGTCATCCACGAAGTGCGTCGTCTTATCCGACCATTACGCCTGCCCCGCGACCGGGGGTGCGCTGTGGGAGGGTTATCGTTTTTCATCGTATCTTTAGCTATTCGCCGGTATTTGCACGATTCCTTCTTCATCAAGAGCAGAAACACACCATTCCCACGCCATGTGTCACCGATCATGCCACACGACGTTGAAGCCATGCCGGACAGGTTACACCACTTTCAGCGGGATACGGGCAACCGGCACTCCCATGACGGTATTGTGCCCGGCCTTGACAGCCTGCGCCAGCGCGTGTTCCGCGCGATCAAACAGCATCTCCACACTGGCGCCCTCCATCGGGAAGACCGCGAATCCGACATTCAACACCAGCGACAGCATGCAGCCGGGAGGTAGCAATTCGCGCGTGGCCACCTGAACGCACAGGCGCTCACCAAGCACCTTCGCCTCGCGGCCCGTGTGGGGGAGCAGCAATCCGAACTGACCGTTGCCGATATGGGCGGTCAGGTCCACAATGCGGGTACAACTGCGCAGCAACTGTCCGATAGGCGGCAGCACCAGCCGCGCCTGCTCGGCATCAGCGGGATCGAAGCCTTGCACGCCAGCCAGCATCAGCGCGAAATTGGTCGGATAACGGCGACCGCGGGCAATCTCTTCGGCAACCCGTGCGCGCAGATAGGCACCGGAATAAACGCCGGCGACGGCATCGTGGGTTGGTAGATCGGCCGATAACTGTATACGCTCGGTTTCACTCTCCAGTAATGCCGCCGTTTCCTGGATGCGCTGTTCATCCAGTACCGCTTTGATCTTCGTGACTGAGCGGCGGAGCAAATAGGACGAGTAGTTGACCGAAATGCCGAGTTTGCGCGCGATCTCCGTCTGGTTGAAATCGCCGAAAAAGAAGAGGCGCACCACTTTTTGTTCCAGCTCTTTCAGACCGTTAATTGCGTCGTCGAGCACGATGCGATCTTCCACCGGCAACTGCATTGCAGTCAGCTTGGAGACGGATCCCTTCTCCTTTTCCACCAGCGACAACTCGGAGTCGCTGCTGCCGTCGGCGGGGGCGTTAAGCGACATCACACGGTTCAACTCGCGGGCGGCCAGCACGTTCTGCACCGAATCCTCAGAGATGTTCAACCGTTCCGCCACCTCTGCCGACGAGGGATCGCGTCCCAGTTCCTGCGCGAGCTGTTCGGTGGAGCGGGTAATTTTGGTGTTCAGTTCCTGCACCCACGCCGGTTGACGGATCAGCCGGCCGCGGTCGCGCAGGTAGTGCTGCATCTGGCTGGTGATGAGGTGGCAGGCATACGTGCTGAATTTAACTCCCCGTTCGGGATCGTACAGGTCGACGGCGTTCAGCAAGCCGATAGTGCCTTCCTGCACCAGATCCTCCACCGATTCGCCCATGCCGCTGAAGCGGCGGGCGACGCTGTGCACCAGGTGCAGATAGCGACAGACGAGTTGATCCCGCAGGGCGATGTCGTGCGTTGCACGAAAGGCGCGAAACTGCGCCAGCGTGTCCAGCTCTCCCGCGGCACGGGTGGAGGCGTTGTCAACGGTGTCTGGATTCTGAGGAGTCATTTAATGCACACTGCCCACCAGCGTATAAATTGGGGAAATGACGCTCACGGCGATGAAACCGACCATGATCCCCAGACCGACAATCATAAATGGTTCGATGAGTGAGGCCAGGCCTTTGAGCAAGGCATCCACTTCGGCTTCATAGAAATCAGAGACTTTGACGAGCATTTGATCGAGGCGCCCGGTCTCTTCCCCCACGGAAATCATCTGAGTGACCATGACCGGGAAATACTCGCTGTTCTGCATGGGATCGCTGATTTTTTCGCCTTCTTTCACACTGGTGCGTGCTTTTTCAATAACCTGGGCAATGGCGAGGTTGCCGGAGGTATCGGAGGTGATTTCCATGGCGCGCAACACCGGGACACCGCTGGAGATCAGCGTGCCGAAGGTGCGAGCGAAGCGCGAAATAGCAACTTTCATCATGATATCGCCAAAAATCGGCATGCGCAGCTTGAGTTTATCTAGGTGCAATGCGCCGGTCGGTGTGCGTCCGTAGAGTTTGATGCCGACGATGGCGGCGACGATGGACATGATGACCAGGTACCAGTATTTCTTCGTACTGGTGGCAAATCCCAGCATGACCTTGGTGGTAAACGGCAGCTCTTTCAATCCCATCTCTTCGAAAATCGTGGCGAAACGGGGCAGCACCCACCACATCATGACGCACATCACGACGGCGGAGAACACGAAAACCACCGTCGGATACATCATCGCCGAGCTGACTTTATGCCGCAGGTCAAGGTCTTTTTCCAGGAAAGTCGCCAGGCGATCGAGTACCTGGTCGAGAATACCGCCGGCCTCCGCGGAGCGCACCATATTGACGTATAACTTACTGAACACGCGCGGGTGCTTGCTCATGGCCTCGGTAAGGCTGGCACCGCCGTTGACATCATGGCGTACGGTCGCCAGCGTGTCGCGCAACACCGGGTCTTTCGTCTGGCGATTGAGAATGTCCAGGCACTTCAATACGCTCAAACCGGCGTCGATCATCGTGGCAAACTGCCGGCTGAAAACGACGAGTTCTTTCTGCTTGACCCGCGAGAAGGCTTTGAGGTAATCGTTGAGGCTGGTGGTGGTGCCGATCTCTGCAATCCCAACGACGTAGTAGCGTAACTCGGCTAATTTTGCGCGCACCGCTTCCAGATTTTCAGCGTCCAGCGTACCGGAATACGGGCGCCCCGTCTGGTCAATGGCATTATACCGAAATGATGGCATGCAAGCTCCTCCAGCGGATTGACATGTAAGCTAAAGAACATCTGGCCCCCGAATTACTCAGGGATGACCGGCATGCATCTCGCTTCCTGGCCGGCTTCACAGGCGCTCTCCGACGAGGATGATAGGATTGTACCATATTTTACAGCGATTTCCTAGTGGGCGAATGATTTTATGCCGGGCAGCAGCGCTGTATTCCCTCTGGGAACACGGGTGTAACCGGGCACCAACCATGCGATCTCCCGGTAAAGAAACGCCAGCACGGCAGGGCGAAGATATCGAAAAATACGCGCTGCGCTTCGGTGAAAACCGATGGAAATACCGCTTTAGACGACGGCGCGAGCGAGGAATTGCGCGTAATAGCGTTCATAGGCGCTGATGCCGGCCTCGAGACTGAAGTCGGTTTCCACCCGTGTGTATGCGGCACGGGCGAAGGCGGCCAGTCGCTCGGGCACCCGCAACAGCGACAATGCGGCCTCCGCCAGCGCTTCCGGGTCATCCACCCCCACCAGCAGGCCATCCACGCCGTCGGTCACAACCTCCGGCACGCCACCGATGGCGGTGCCGACTACCGGCACGCCGCAAGCCATTGCCTCCAGCGCGGCTAATCCGAACGATTCCACTTCGGATGCGAGCAGGAACAGATCGGCCACCGCCAGCACATTCTCCACGTGCGCGATATTGCCCGCGAAGGTGACGCGGTCAGCCACTTCCAATTCGCAGGCCAGCCGTTCCGCCGCGAACCGATCCGGCCCGTCACCCACCAGCACCAGCCGGGCAGGCAGCGCATGCTGCACCAGGGCGAAAGCGCGCACGATATCGAGAAGACGCTTCACCGGGCGCATATTGGAAATATGCACCAGCAGGCGCTCGTTCTCCTCGGCGAACTGCGCGCGATAGCAGTGGGGCAGTTCGCGCCGGCGGAAGCGCACGGTATCGACGAAGTTGTGCAACACCGTGATGGGATGAGTGAGCGCGAAATCCTCCTGGGTGGCATCGGCCAAGTGGCGCGACACCGCCGTCACGCCGTCGGATTGTTCCAGACTGAAGCGGGTGATCGGTCGATATGAGGGATCGAGCCCTACCAGCCGCGTATCGGTGCCGTGCAGCGTGGTAATCACCGGGAAGGAATGCGTGCAGATTTGCCGTGCCAGGTACGCGGAGATGGCATGCGGGATGGCATAGTGCACGTGCAGCAACTCAAGCTGCTGCTCAGCCATCACCTCGGCTAACCGCGATGCCAACGCCAGATCGTAAAGCGGGCTTTGCAGCACCGGATAGGGGAATGGGCGCACGGGATGAAAATACAGGCGCGCGGACAGATCCTCCAGGCGGAACGGCATGTCGGCGCAGACAAAATGCACCTCGTGGCCACGGGCGGCCAGGCCTTTGCCCAATTCGGTAGCGACAATGCCGCTGCCGCCGATGCCGGCAAAACAGGTAATGGCGAGACGCACGTGTCAGCTCCCTTGTGGTGTGATACGATGCCCGGTGGAGAACTCAGGGCGCGGTCTGGTCGTGGGTGTTCAGCATTTTCAGCGCGGCTTCGCAGTTGCGTAATTCCTGCTGGGCAACGGTATCCTGCGGATTGTCCGCCACTTGCTTCCGAAAATCCTGCACGGCGGAGTTAAGGTGTTCGGCGGCTTTCGGCGTATTGCCCAGACGCTGGTAGTTCAACGCCAGCTTGTGATGCAGATTCGGATTGGGCTTGTCCTGCTGGCGTAATAGCGCTTCGTAGGTTGCCACCGCGCGCTCGTAATTACCGGTAAACTCCGCTTGCTCGGCCTGTTCCAGCGTCGGCGCGTTCGCGACGGCCGGTACGCTCGAACTGGCGCTGGGCCCCAGCACCACGGTGGTCATGCTCGCGGGCGTCACCGTTGCCGGTGTTGCCGATGCCGGATTGGGTTTCGGATCGGCGGATGCCGGGACAGGTGTTTTCCCCGTGCCGGTGTCGTTGGCGGTGGTTTCGTCCGGTTCCGTTTGCTTCACGGGTGCCGGCTCCGGTACGTGATCGATCCAGTTCGTTGCCGCCGGCGAAGGGGAATGGATAATGGTGCCACGTTCGATGTCGCGCTCGATGGGCCACAGGGTGAACAATACGGCTACCCCGCTGAACAGGATGCAGCCGATGAGCACCAGCGTGCGCCAACTGCCGGAAGAAGCGCGGACCGCCGCGAACTCCGGGACGACCGGCGGCACCGGGCAGTCGTGCACGGGTGTCACCGACAGCGCGGTCTGAAAATGATACCGCGCCGCGACTTCGTCGCCCACCTGCTCATACAGCGCACCCAGGGTGGCGTGTATGGTGGAGCAATCCGGGCGGAGCAGCAGCGCCTCGCGCGCGCAACGAATGGCAGTGGTCAGGTCGCCCACGTGTTGCTGGCGGCGCGACTGATCCAGCAGTTCGCGCACACGCAGCGTCTTTGGATCGGGTGGTGCCAGCGCCTCCGCCTCCCGCGGCAAGAGCGCGCCGCAAGCTGCGCAAGACTCCGTCTGTTCGTCACACACCGCACCGCATTGTCTGCAGGTGAATATTTCCATAGCCGCCAGTTGCCCACCAGGGCGAGCGTTGAAATCAGAAACCATCCCTCAGGGGGATTACCCGACGCTGGTGAGGGCTAAACATGTCAGTCCCTGCTTGCTGCCCGCGACGGCATACCCGCATGTGTCAATTCAGACACATGCCAGCCGATATTCCTCCCGGCATATCACCCAAACTGCCTACTCGGCCACCGAGTGCGTCTCGCTATTCCCGGCGCGGACGATTTCTTCCAGGGAGAAGGGTTCGCCGCGGCAGAGGGAGAGGTAGTCGCAATGGCGGGGACAGTGCTTGGTCATGGGGGAAAGGGGGATATGTCCGGCAGCCATGGCGCCGGCGGCGGCCACGAGGCGGGTTTCACAGGCGGCAAGGTAGGCCTGCCAGGCCACGGCGTCAAGCGTTTTCATCCCTTTCCCACTGCCATAGAGCTTGGTGGCGTCCTGATGAAAGATGCCTTTGCCTTCACCCTGGCGCAAATCCATGAACTCGACGCCCAGCGGCGTGAAACCGGTTACGCGCTCGAGTGCCAGCGCATAAATGGGCGCCTGCAGCACGGTGCCGCTCTCCAACTCCTTCAACGTCATCCCCGCGGAAGTCTTGTAGTCCACCACCACCGCGCACTCGGGATTATCATCAACCAGGTCGATGCGGTCGATAACGCCGCGCAGCGGCACCGTGCCGTCGCCCAGCAGCAGCGGCTGGTAACGGCCACTGCCGAAATGGCGCTCGAAATAGGCAGGATGCGTGCGCCGGGTGCGCGCGCGAACAATCTCATTGGCGATGAAACGCCGCAGCAGGCGGCACAGGCTCTCCATCTCGATGTCGCGCAGGAAGGTGGGACGGTTTGTAAAGCGCGGTTCCTGCGCCAGTCGCTCCCGCAGCGCCGCTTCCACTTCCGGCCACAGTGCCTCCGGATCGATGCCTTCCAGGTGCACCGGTTCGCCGGGACGCCGTTGCCGACCGCGGTAGAGCTGTTCCAGCACCGCATGCAGGATGGCACCGCGGTCGAGTGGGCCGTATTCCTCCACCACCGGCCTGACCGCCAGACAGAAGGCGCCGAACCAGAGGAACGGGCAATCCAGGTATGATTGCAGTTCGGAAGCGGAATACGCGCGGGGGCGCGCGCGCACCCGGTCCAGCAGGTTGGGGGCGACCAGCGCCGGGATGGCGGATTGCGCAGCGCGAAAAAACGCAGCCAGGCGGGTGCGGTGCGTCGGCGCGCTCGCGGTGTAGGCGACAGCCAATTGTGCGCAATCCTGCCGATCCCGCGCGGTGCGCAGCCCGAGCACCAGCCCGGCGAGAAACTCCGCGGCGCTTTCCGCCTGTTCCAGCGGCGGCACCACGTCGCGGAAGGACGTGCGCCCGGCGGTTGCCACCAGCGCGGGTGCCAGCCGCAGCACCTCGTCCACGAAGGTCGACGTTTCCAGCGAGCGGCCATCGCCGTCGTGCGCCGGATAGCTGAGTACCAGCCGCCGGGTGGCGGAGGACAGCGCGTGGAGAAACCAAAACTGTTCGTCTTCCTCCAGATGCTTGCGGGTGTCGATGAGCACGTTCAAGTCGCGCAACGTCTCGTCGCGCTCGTGATCGAGTAGAAAGGCCGATTCGCGCTGGCGGCGCGGGAAGACGCCTTGCAGCAAGTCGCAGAGGAACACGACTGGAAACTTTTGCCCGCCGGTAGTGTGCGCGGAGAGCAATGCTACGCCTTCACCGGACCGGGCGGGCATACGCACGTGCAGCAGCGAAGTGGTGACCAGTTCGATCAACTCCTCGCGGCGAAAACCGCCCAGCAGCGCATCCAGTCCGCGCAACTCGGTCAACACACTCGCCGCCTGGGCAAACGCCGCCGTCTGCTCGCGATACCGTGCAGCCTCCGCGGGGTGTTCGTCCGGCAACGGCGGCTGTGCGGGCAACGCGTTAACGCGGAATGCCTCCAGCAGCGCTTCGACCGCCTGCAGCAGCGCGGCGGCGTCGAGACCGTGTTGGCGGAACGCCTCGTCGAACATCGCGATGGGCGCCAGCGCCGCACGCAACACCTCGGCGGTCGCCTCATCCGGCCACTCGCTCAGCCAGGTGACTTTACGGCTGCGCAGGTACCGCGTGCGCGCCGCCAGGTCAATTTCGAACGCCACCGCGGGGTCGATAGCCAAAAAACCGCTCTTCAGCAGCGTCAGCAAGTCCTCACGCTTCCAGTCGTCGCGGATCAGTCGCAGTGTCGCCAGCAGAGCGCGCCCCACCGGAGTATGCGCCAGCAACGGCGGCTCCTCGCGCAGCGACAACCCAAAACGGCGGAAGGTGCGCGCCAGTCGTTCGCGCACGCTGTCGGCGTTGCGCGCCAGGATGGCGATATCGTCCACTGTCACCGGCTTGCCGTCCAGACGCCCCTCGCGCAGCAACGCGCGCACCGCGCGGGCGATCAGTTCCGCTTCATGGGCGGGGGTGGCGCCGACCAGCAGGTGCAGCGAGTCGTCAGGATCGCAGGTATGCGGGCGCTCGCAGAACAGCTCGGTGCGCACGAATGCCAGCGTGGTGCCCGCGGGCACGCAACGGTCGAAGAGGCGGCGCTCCTCGGTAAAGCCACCCTGGACGCGCGCTTCGTCCAGCTTGCGCAGTGACTCTTCCACCGGATGATAGGCGACCGAGCGGCCTTCCTGGTAATCGAACAGCGTAATGATGCGTGTCTGCCGCGTCGCGAAGGCGCGAAGAAATTCCACCTGAATAGGGGTCAGACGGGCGAAGCCGTCAAGAATGAGGCAGCGCAAGTCGGCAAAGAGCGCCGGACGATTGGCCAGGTGCTCGGCGGCGATCCACATGATGCCTTCATTGTCGAACAGGTCCTCACGGTATACCAGTGTCTGAAATTGCTGATAAAGCACACCCAGCTCGTGCAACTTGCGCGCGAAACCGGCCGCGCCGCGCGTGCCGGCGATCTCGGCGGCGGCCAGCAGCGCCTCCGGCCGGATCATATGCACCTTCAGTTCATCGATCGCCTCGCCCAGCGCCAGCACAAAGCCGGGAAAGGCGCGCGCGCGCTCGAAATAGCTCAACGGCGTCTCGCGAATGAGCTTCTTCAGCAGCAGGTGCTTCTGCAGTTCGCTCAACCGGCGCACGCGCACGCCGCTGCGCTCCACCACCTCTTCCGCGAAGTTGAAGAAGGTGGTGACGGGATCGCCGATCAGTCCGCGGCGCTCATCACACCCCAGCAACAGGTGCTCGATGCTCTGCTTGTGCCCGACCGTCGGCGCCAGCAAGCGCACTCCCTGCCACCCGCGGTCAAGTTCCTCCCGCAGCACTGACAATGCCATGCCGGTCTTGCCGCACCCCGCCGGGCCCAACCACAGCGATACCGTGCCCATGCCGGAAGTATTCGACAACCGGCCTTGTTGCTCCTTTGTACAAATATGTGTTTCCCACTTTGTCCGTTAAGTGCGTGCCTGCACCTTCGCAGCGACCGCGCCGTGCAGCGTTTCCAGCAGGTAGGCGATCATATCCGCATGCAGGCCGGGATAGACTCCGAGCCAAAAGACATGATGCATTACGAAATCGGAGTTGGGCAGTGTGCCGATGACACGGTGCGGCACGTCGCGATACGCCGGTTGGCGCAGCAGGTTGCCGCCGAAAAGCAGGCGAGTGCCGATGCGCGCGGCATCGAGGCGGCGGATAATCTCGTCGCGCGTTACCGAGGCGCCGGGACGCACGGCCAGCGGGCAACCGAACCAGCTCGGTTCGCTGTCGGGTGTCGCCTCCGGCAAAATCAGTTGCTCGTTCAACGGGCGCAATCCCTCCAGCAGCAGCGCGAAATTGCGCCGGCGCGCCGCGATGAATTCCGGCAGCTTGCGCAACTGCGCCACCCCCACCGCCGCGTGCAAGTCGGTCGATTTCAAATTGTAGCCAATATGCGAAAAGGTGAACTTGTGATCGTATCCGTGGGGCAGGCCGCCCAGTTGCCAATCAAAGCGGCGACAGCAGGTGTTGTCGTGGCCGGGCGGACACCAGCAGTCACGCCCCCAGTCGCGAAACGACTCCACCAGTCGCTTTAACTGTGGGTCAGCGGTTGTCACCGCCCCACCCTCACCCATCGTGATGTGGTGCGCGGGATAAAAGCTATATGTAGCCAGATCGCCTACGGAACCGACGCGCCGCCCCTGCACGGTCGCGCCCAATGCATCGCAACAATCTTCAATGAGCCATAAGCCGTGCGCGCGGGTGAAGGCGCTCACCGCGGCAAGATCGAAGGGATTCCCCAACGTGTGTGCCAGGATGACCGCCTTCGTCCGCGCGCTCATCGCCGCTTCGAGTTGGGTCACATCGACGTTATACGTGGGGATAGTCACGTCGAGAAAGACGGGCGTCAAACCGTGCTGGAGAATTGGATTGACGGTGGTGGGAAATCCGGCGGCGACTGTGATCACTTCGTCGCCGGGGCGCAGTCGCCGCTCGCCCAGCGTGGGCGAGGTCAACGCAGCCACCGCCAGCAGGTTGGCGCTGGAACCGGAATTGGTCAACATCGCGTGCCGCGCTCCGACCGCCGCGGCGAATTGCGCCTCAAACTGTTCGGCATAACGTCCGGTGGTCAACCAGAAATCCAGCGCCGCATCGACCAGGCACGCCAGCTCATCATCATCGAACACCTTGCCGCTCACCGGCACCGGCATTTCGCCGGCTCGAAAAGGGCGTGCAGGCCATTGTGCGTGATAATACTCGCGCGTCAGTTCCAGAATCCGTTGTCGCAACGCTTCCGCGTTCTGCATCCTCTCCCTCCCTCACTCCGACGCCCAGCATAACGAAATGTCCGCGGGCGTCATGTGGCCACCGGCGCACAACGCACCCTTTCGCGGCATCCGATGGCGGCAATACAGCACATCGCGCGCTTGACCCGCGTGCGAGGAACGCTACCATTGACAGGGAGGAAGCAATGCATGCGGATATTGCTGACGGGACACAACGGGTATATCGGATCGGTGATGACGCCGCTGTTGCAGGCAGCCGGCCATACTGTCTGCGGGCTGGATACGTTCTTCTTTGCCCCCTGTACGCTGGGCACGAAGGAAGCCCTGCCACCGCCGGCGGTATGCCGCGACATCCGCGACGTGACTCCACACCTGCTGGAAGGATTCGACGCGGTCATCCACCTGGCGGCGCTCTCCAACGATCCGCTGGGCGATCTGCGCGAAGCATGGACCCATCAAATCAATCATGACGGCACCGTGCACCTGGCCCGTTGCGCGCGGGAGGCCGGGGTCCGACGTTTCCTCTATTCGTCCTCCTGCAGCCTGTATGGTGCGGCGGGCGAAGCGCTGCTGACGGAAACGGCGCCGCTCTGTCCACTGACGCCATATGCCGCGTCGAAACTGCGTGCCGAGGTTGGGCTAGCGTCGCTGGCTGGCGAAACGTTCAGCCCGGTCTTCCTGCGCAACGCGACCGTCTACGGCGCTTCGCCGCGGCTGCGCGCGGATCTTGTCTTGAATAACCTGATGGGTTGGGCGTATACTACCCGTTGTGTGCGCATCATGAGTGACGGCACACCCTGGCGACCGCTGGCGCACGTGGAGGATATCTCCGCCGCTTTCCTGACCGTGCTGGAGGCACCGCGCGACACTATCCATAATCAGGCATTCAACGTGGGGGCGAACACGGAGAATTACCGGGTGCGTGACCTGGCGGCAATCGTGCGCGACACGGTGCCCGATTGCACCGTCGCGTATGCGGGCACGGGCAGCCCCGACCCGCGCAACTACCGGGTCGATTTCAGCAAGTTCGCGCGCACCTTTCCCGCGTTCACCCCGCGCTGGGATGCGCGACGTGGCGCGCTCGAGCTTTATCAGCGCTTTCAGGAAACCACGCCGACACTCGACGCCCTGCAATCGCGCTTCACCCGGCTGGCGTGGATGACCGCGCTGTTGCGCGATCACGCACTGGATGACACTTTACGCCGGGTGCCACAGTGATTCCGGGGCAGAATCACTCGAAAACCGACGGTTCAGACCACCATGACACCATCAGGTCCCGCTCGGCATGGTGTCTGCTGTTCTCGAAAGGAAACCGTGATGTCCGTTCCATCGCGCGCCGGTCTCGAAACAACGCGCTGGATGCATGCACTGGCGGGCCTCGACCGCGACCGCGAGGCGGAATTGCGCCAGATAGCCGATCCCACTGACGCCGGAGGACGGGCAGTCCTGTGGCACCTCGCCAACAGCGCGCCATCAACCCTGCGCATCCAACCGGGTGTCGCCGATGATCTGCCCGCATTGCTCTCCTCGCTGGCGCCGGAGATCGCCTGGCCGGGCGCTCCGGCGCTGGCGGGGAAGACGGTGGTCGCCGTGTGGGCACGGGTGTGGCAAGTGCGCGAACGGGCCGACCTGCGCGTGACGCTGCACTGGAACACGGAAGGCCACTTCGCGGCGCAAGCGGAATTGCGGGCGCCTGACGGCGCCATCACCCCGCTACTGAATACTACGAGCTTCGTCGCGCTGTTGGATCGTGTCGCCGCCACCCCGCACAGCAGCACTGCGCCGCACGCCCTGGTGCTGGCGGGCAATCGCGCCATGCAGGCGGGTGACTTTGCCGCCGCGCGCGACCTGTATCGCCGCGCTATCACCGACCTTCCCCGCCATCCGCAGGCGCACCGCAACCTGGCGCTGGCGCTGGCGCGGCTGGGTGAGTGGGAAGCGGCGGCGGCGATCATGCAACAGGCGCTGGCGCTGGCGTCGCATGACCCGGGACTGAGCGAGGAATATCTGGCGCTGGAGACCGACGCGGGCATCGACGCGGCGCGCCATGACGACCTGGAACGCGCCGCCGGACATTTTCTGCGCATCCTCACGCTGTGGCCCGACGAGCCTACCGCGCTGGCCAATCTGGGCAATATTCGCCTGCGTGAGCGACGCAGCCCCGAAGCGCGCGCCATCTACCGCCGTTTCCTGCGGCATCACCCCCATCACCCCGTCGCGGATAAAATTCGCCTGGCATTGCAGGAATTAGGCGGCGACGAGGCGTAACACTGTGGCAACAATGGCTCGCATCATCTCCGACGCACGCATGACCGCCACCACGGACGACCTTGCACCCGCACCCGGCAGCGCCTTGCTGCACTGCGACGATGCCTGGTGGCACTTCGCCGACCCGGTCGGTCAGGTGCGAACGTCTCGCCTCGACGAAGTGACCGCCGCGTTGGACGAAGTGGATGCCGCAACGGCACACGGGTTGCACGCAGTGGGATTCCTGAGTTATGAGGCCGCACCGGCCTTCGATGACGCCTTCGTCGTCCGCCCACCCGGTCCCTTGCCGCTGCTCCACTTCGGACTGTACCGCGATGTCAGCATGCTGCGCCGCCCGCCATGGATTGAGGCATGCCCCATCCCGGCATGGTCCCCGTCTGTCACACGCACAGCCTACCGCCGGGCCATCGCACGCATCAAAGACTACATCGCCGCCGGCGACACGTACCAGGTAAACTATACACTGCGGTTGCGCGCGGCCGTGCAGGCGCACCCGTGGACGCTATTCTCCGCATTATGCAGGGCGCAGCGCGTGCCGTACGGGGCTTATCTGGACCTGGGCGACCATGCGCTCTGTTCCGCATCACCCGAACTGTTCTTCCGCCTGGCGGGCAAGAAGATCACCTGCCGTCCGATGAAGGGTACCGCGCCGCGCGGTCTGACCTGGCAGGACGACGAAGCACAGGCGCGGGCATTGCATTACTCGATGAAGAATCGCGCGGAAAACGTGATGATCGTCGATATGATGCGCAACGACCTGGGACGCATTGCCCGCGCCAGCAGCGTGCGGGTGCCCACGCTGTTTGCGGTGGAACGCTACGCAACCCTGTTACAGATGACCTCAACCGTGCAGGCGGAAACGCGCGTGCCGCTGCAAGAAATCTTGCGCGCGCTCTTCCCCTGCGCCTCCATCACCGGCGCGCCGAAAGTGCGCACTATGGAGATTATCGCCGAATTGGAAACCGCGCCGCGCGGCATTTACACCGGCAGCATCGGATGGATCGCGCCGGGACGGCGGGCGCAGTTTAATGTCGCCATTCGTACCGTGCATGTGGACCGCGGCACCGGATGGGCGGAGTACGGCACCGGCGGCGGCATTGTATGGGATTCGCGCGCCGAGGATGAATATGAGGAATGCCGCACCAAAGCATTGGTGCTGTTTTCCGACCGCCCGGCGTTCTGCCTGCTGGAGACGCTGTTATGGAAGCCGGACGCCGGCTATTATCTGCGCGACCGCCACCTGGCGCGGCTGGCGGACGCCGCGCGGTATTTCAACTACCCGCTTGATCTCGCGCTCGTGACAGCCCGTCTTGACGCGACCGCAGCCGAATTCGGCGCCGGCCGTCGCCGGGTGCGCCTGCTGGTCGCCGAAGACGGCGAGATCATGGTCGAAGCCTATCCGCTGGAGCGTTCCACTCCACGCCGCCGGTGGCGGGTGGCGCTGGCGACGACGCCGGTAGAAATTGACAACCGCTTCCTCTATCATAAAACCACGCAGCGCGCGGTATACGAGTCGGCGCGCGCGGCGTGCCCGGACTGCGACGACATCATCCTGTGGAACACTCGCGGCGAGGTGACCGAGGCGACGCTGGCCAACGTGGTCATCCGCCGTGACGGCACGCTGCTCACCCCGCCCGTCGCTTGCGGTCTGCTGGCCGGCGTCTTCCGCGCGGAACTGCTGGCCCGCGGTCGCCTGCGCGAGGCCGTCATCACTTGCGAGGACCTGACCGGCGCTGAGGCAATCTATCTCATCAATTCCGTGCGCGGGTGGATACCGGTGGACCTGGTCGACGACGCATCCCCATGCCCTCCGCCACCGGCAAACCATTGACAAAAACCGATGAATTTGTAAGTATTAGAGCCCAGCGTTAATAAATAAGGATTAGGTTCATGACTCATTACAAAGACGAACACGCCAAAGGCACACTGATTACGTACCGACCTGAGATCAAGGTGCTGGACTGCACCATTCGCGATGGCGGCTTGATTAACGATCACCAGTTCGAAGATCAATTTGTCAGCGCCGTGTATCATGCCTGCGTCGCCGCCGGCGTGGACTATATGGAAGTGGGCTACAAGGCGTCGAAGACACAGTTTGCCGGCAAGAATCACGGCACATGGAAATTCTGCGACGAAGACGACCTGCGCCGGCTGGTGGGCGACAATCCGACTCCGCTGAAGCTGTGCGCCATGGCCGACGCCGAGCGCACGGATTACCACACCGATATCCTGCCAAAGGAACAGAGCGTACTCGACTGTATCCGCGTCGCCGCATACATTCACCAGATTCCTACCGCCATCGACATGATCGCGGACGCGCACGACAAAGGCTACGAAACCACGCTGAACCTGATGGCCGTCTCCACCGTACAGGATCGCGAGTTGGAAGACGCGCTGGCGGTGCTGGCACAAAGCAAGGTTGACGTGCTCTATCTGGTCGACAGTTTCGGCTCGCTCTACCCCGAGCAGATTCGTGACATGACGCTGATCTTTCTCAAAGCGCTGGAAGGCACCGGGAAAGAGGTGGGCATCCATACCCATAACAACCAACAACTCGCCTATGCCAATACCATCGAGTCACTCATCGTCGGCGCCAGCCGTCTGGACGCCACCATCAACGGCCTTGGCCGCGGCGCCGGCAACTGCCCGCTGGAACTGCTGATCGGCTTCCTGAAGAATCCGAAATTCCACCTGCGCCCGGTGCTGGAATGCATTCAGGAGCATTTTCTGCCCCTGCGCAAGCAGCTCGATTGGGGCTATTCCATCCCCTACATGATCACTGGCCAGCTCAACCAGCATCCGCGCATGGCCATCAAACTGCGCTCCAGCCACGCGTCGGACGATTACGTGCTGTTCTACGATCTGATGATGGAAAAGGAATAGGCGCGTTTCCGGAAACAGGATGAAGGGCGAGATTGCGGTAAGACGCGGTCTTGCCCTTTTGTCATGTTCGTATTCCTGCACGTGTTCTTACCGAATTTCACCGACTGCCGGGGCAATCGATATCGACTGATACTCCTTGGCATCGCCTCGGATGAGATCGAATGGTTGTGTTGACGGCACAACCGGCTTGCACTCGCTGCCGGAACAGCACGGCGTCTTCTTCACCACCCGCCAACATCGTCCACAAGGTGGAGTCTATCTGGTAGAATGGCTCAACGCATCAGTGTTCGTCCGAGAAGCGCGTAATGATCGTCCTGCAGGTGCATCCGTTCGACGTGCCGATGTTGTATAATAAAACGCTGTGACCGGGGTACCACAGCGCATATGCCATGCACAGCGCATGCACGCGGAAACGAGTGTGGGTTCGTGAAAGCGTTCACAAGATTTTCCCTTCGCACACGGCATGCTATACTGTGACGCGAGACGAAGTTATGGCGATGATGGATTCACCGATTTATGACGTATTAATTCTCGGAACCGGCGCGGCAGGGTGCGCGGCGGCATTGCAGGCTGCCGATCTGGGCGCGCGGGTGTTGCTCGTTTGCAAAGGCGCCAGCATCACCGATTCGAACACCGCGTATGCGCAAGGCGGCATCATCGCGCGCGGTGGCGACGATTCGCCGGCATTGTTGGCGAAGGACGTGGTCGCCGCCGGCAATGGTTTGTGTTGGCCACCCGCGGTGCGGCAATTGGCGGAGGACGGCCCTCCGCTGGTGTATCAAATGCTGGTGAACCGCCTGGGTGTGAACTTTTCGCGCAAAGGCGAGGAGCTGGAATACACCCAGGAAGCCGCGCATTCCACCCGCCGCATTCTTTACGCTGCTGATGCCACCGGGCGCGCCATGGCGGAGGGATTTGCCGCCGGCGTGCGCGCCCACCCAAACATCGAAATCTGGCACGGCCACACCGCCGTCGACCTTATCAGTTTGCCGCACCATTCCCTCGACCCGCTGGCCATTTACGAGCCGGTGGTGTGCCTGGGGGCCTATCTGCTGGACCAGGGCACCGGGGGAGTGCGCAAAGTGCTGGCGCGCAAGACGATCCTGGCCACCGGTGGGCTGGGACAGATTTATCTGCACTCCACCAACCCGCATGGTGCGCGCGGTGATGGTCTGGCCATGGCGCACCGCGCTCAGGCGGAGATCATCAACGCCGAATTCGTGCAGTTCCATCCTACCGCGTTTTATCACCGCGACGCCGACCGCTTCCTCATCTCCGAGGCGGTGCGCGGCGAAGGCGCGGTGCTGCGCAACCGGAAAGGCGAGCGCTTCATGGCGCATTACCACCCGCTCGCTGAACTGGCCCCGCGCGACGTGGTTGCCCGCTCGATCTGGGAAGAAATGCTGAAGGAAGGTTCGGAATACATGCTGCTCGATCTTTCGGAGATCGAGGTAGACGTCACCAAACGCTTCCCCACCATCTACCACACGCTGCTGAATTACGGCGTGGACATCACCCGCGATCCGATTCCGGTCGTGCCGGCTGCGCACTTCTTCATGGGCGGTATCAAGGCGGACCTGCTGGGCCGCTCGTCGCTGCCGAATCTCTACGCCGTAGGCGAAACCTCCTGCACCGGCGTACACGGCGCCAACCGGCTGGCCAGCACCTCGCTGCTGGAAGCGCTGACATGGGGAGTGAAAGCGGGGGAGGACGCTGCCCGCGCCGCCCGTGCCGAAACAGAAACGCGCTTCGACCACGTCGCCGAATGGCATGACGCCGACCTGACGGAGAGCATCGACCCGGCGCTCATCGTGCAGGACTGGATGACCATCCGTACCACCATGTGGAATTACGCCGGCATCGTGCGCACGACCAAGCGTCTGGTCCGCGCCCGCGCCGACCTGAGCTACCTGGAACACCGCATCGAACAGTTCTATCGCGAAACCAAGCTTTCCGACCAGCTCATCGGCCTGCGCAACGCCATCGAAGTCGCACTGCTCATCACCGACGCTGCCCTGCGCAATCCGATCAGCATGGGCGCGCATTATCGAGTGGACTGAATCGATTTCGTATGGTGTTGTGCTGGTCTGCTCTGTCAGAACTCACGACGATTTTACGCGACGGATAGCGCCCCACACGATGGTTGAGGAAGTCATGGCTAACCGTTTTAGCCACCGGACAATTCGCCAACGGAGATTTCTTATGTCCAGTTATCGCTTTACACAGTCGCTTCCACTGCATGATGGTTGGGATGTGGTCGTGGTCGGCGGAGGACCGGCGGGTTGCACGGCGGCAACAGCGGCGGCGCGCGAAGGAGCGCGCACACTGCTGGTGGAGGCTACCGGTTGCCTGGGCGGCATGGGCACCGTGGGACTGGTGCCCGCCTGGTGCCCGTTTTCCGATAAAGAGCGCGTTATCTACCGCGGCCTGGCGGAGCAGGTCTTCCGCGCGACGAAGCAGGCCATGGCGCATGTCAACAGCGAGGCGCGGGATTGGGTGCCGATCGATGCCGAAGCCTTGAAACGTATTTATGATGCGCTGGTGACCGGCGCAGGCGCCACGGTGCTCTTCAATACACAACTCTGCAGCGTCGAGACCGATGAAAACGGCGTATCCGCCCTTATCCTCGGCAATAAAGACGGCCTGGCGGCGTACCGCGCTCCCATTTACGTCGATTGCACCGGTGACGGCGACCTGGCCGCGTGGGCAGGCGCTGATTTCCAGAAAGGCGACGATGCCACCGGCGAACTGCAACCAGCCACGCATTGTTTTGTACTCGCCAATGTAGATACCTACGCCTATCTCCACGGTCCACGCCTGCATCCGGCCATCCTCAAACAAATTCTCGATTCCGGCCGCTACCCGCGTATCCCGGACATGCACCTGTGTAACAACCTGGTCGGGCCGGGCGCCGTCGGCTTCAACGCCGGTCACTTGTGGGACATCGACAACACCGATCCGCACAGCGTTTCCGCCGCGCTCATCGCGGGGCGCCAGCTCGCGGCGGAGTTTTGTGCGGCGCTGCGCGAATACCACCCCGCGTTCGCCAACGCCTTCCTCGCCAATACCGGCGCGCTGATGGGCATTCGCGAAACGCGCCGCATCCTCGGTGACTATGTGCTCACCATCGAAGATTACGTTGCCCGCCGCGGCTTTCCCGATGAAATTTGCCGTAACGCGTATCCGATCGACATCCACACCGCCAAGCACGAAATCGCGCAATCGCGCCAGGGGCAACTGAATGTGATGGAACGCTACGAGAACTATCATCCCGGCGAATCGCACGGCATTCCGTATCGCTGCCTGATCCCGAAAAATCTGCGCAACGTATTGACGGCGGGGCGCGCCATCTCCTGCGATCGTCCCGTGCAGGGGTCCATACGCGTGATGCCCGTCTGCCTGGCCATGGGTGAAGCCGCTGGCCTTGCCGCCGCCCTCGCCGCCGCCGGCGACGCCGACGTGCACGCCGTCGACACGCTGCGCCTCTGCCGCCGACTGCTCGACGAAGGCGCCTACCTGCCGGATGCCGCGGCGAATACGCTTGTCTGAACCGAGTGATCATAATACCCAGAGATCCAGACATCATAGGCATCCCATACTCCCGCACATCACGGTTCAAACAATTGGCACCGTCTGATGTTTACCTGTTCCGCATGCCGGGCAGACCAACCTGAAGCTGTATCACAGGGAGGCTGCCATGGATCTGCCGCCGACGCGGGCGCCGGAAATTCCCGCCGGCTATACGTGGTTCAACGTCGATCACCCGCTGGCGTTCAGCGGGGAACTGCGCGGGCGGGTGACGGTACTCGACTTCTGGACATACTGTTGCATCAACTGTTTGCACGTGATCCCCGACCTGGCTTATCTGGAGCACAAATACGCCCACGACCCGGTAGTCTTCATCGGCGTACACAGCAATAAATATACGACCGAGGCGTACCCGGAGAATATCCGCCAGGCCATCCTGCGCCTGGGCGTCACCCACCCGGTAGTCGTCGATCAGGCACACGCCATCTGGGATGCCTACGCGGTGAATGCCTGGCCGACGCTGGCGGTAATCGATCCCAATGGCTATCTCATCGCCATGTTCAGCGGGGAAGGCCATCGGGAGGAGCTAGACCGGTTGATCGCCGGATTGCTCGACATCGGGCGCGACCGGGAACTGTTAGCCGACGGCCCCATCACGTTGAAACCTGAACAGCGCCCACCCTCGCGCAGCGGATTACTGTTTCCCGGCAAAGTGCTGGCCGACCGCGCGGGTGGGCGGCTGTTCATCGCCGATTCCGGCCATCACCGCGTGCTGATCACCGACTGGCGTGGCGAGATTATCGGCTTTCTGGGCAGCGGCATGCCCGGGCAGGTGGACGGCATGTATAGCGACGCGCGGTTCCGCAATCCGCAGGGGATGGCGCTGTTCGGCAACAACCTGTATATCGCCGATACCGATAACCACATGGTGCGGCAAGTCGATCTGACCAGCTTTCACGTGCATACCGCCCTTGGCAACGGCATTATCGGTTACGACCGGCGCGGCGGGCATCGCGGCCGCGACCAGTTGCTGAACTCACCGTGGGACGTGGCCTTCCTCAACGGCAAGCTGTATATCGCCATGGCGGGACTGCACCAGATCTGGGCCTATGATCCGCAGACGGAAATCGCGGAAGTGGTGGCGGGCACCGGACGGGAGGATATCGCCGACAATGTCGCGCGGCGTGCGGTGCTGGCACAGCCATCCGGGCTATCCGCTGCCGGGGAGTTGTTGTTCTTTGCCGATTCGGAAACCAGCGCGGTGCGCGAATACGATGCGGCACAAGGATTGGTCAGTACACTGGTCGGGCAGGGATTATTCACCTTCGGCGATCAGGACGGCTCGATCGGGCATGCACTGTTGCAGCATCCTCTCGGGATCTCCGCTCAGGGACAATACGTTTACGTGGCCGACACCTACAACCATAAAATCAAGCGCATCGATCTGGCCTCGCGCGAGATCGTCACCGCTGTCGGTACCGGTCGTCCCGGCCTGCGGCAGGATGGCAAGCCCGCGCTCTATGAACCCGGCGGTCTTTCCATCGCAGGAGAGGAGCTCTTCATCGCTGATACCAATAACGACCGCATCCTCCATTACAACCTTGCCCTTGGCCATTGGCTGGAAATCAATCCTACCCTGGGCGGCCAATCAATCGCGGAAGCGGCGTGACGCACCTTAGCCGCAAAGGACGCAAAGACACACTCATGCGCTTTGTGTCCTTTACAGCCCGTCATTTCGTGATCCCTTCCGCTTGTCCGCGGACAGGCACGATGATATAATGAGCCGCACGGAAAGGAACTAAGCGATGCGCCTGTCACGCGATGAAGTCGAGCATGTAGCGTTGCTGGGCCGGTTGAAGCTCTCCGATGATGAGGTGGAGCGTTTCACCGGGCAGTTGAACTCCATCCTCGGATATTTTGAGGAGTTGCAAGAAGCGGATACCAGCCAGAGCGCCGCCACCACCCACGTGGTGCCGATGGTGAACGTGCTGCGCGCGGATTGCGAACGGCCCAGCGTAGAGCCTGATGTGGCGCTGGCGAATGCCCCCGAACGCCGTGATGATCTGTTCAAAGTGCCGCGCGTGGTTGAATAATTCTTTCCGCATCACGTGAAGGAAGGTCCCATGCCCACCACCACGCTTCCCCTCGATGCGCTGCTCGACTTGATCCAACCCGATCCGCGGGCATTGGCGGCCGGCCGGCGTCGCATGATCGATGTGTGGCACGACTGCCCCACCGACAGCCTGCCCATCCTCTTCGGCAGCACGGATATCCCGGAGGGTATTGCCTGGAATAGCGACCTGCGCCGCCATGTCGAAGACGCCGAGCAGATGCTCTACGACACGGCCGCCGGGTTGGTCTGCCTGGCGCGCGCCGGCTCCGACGCACAATTGGCGGTGCGCGCCAACACCGGCACCGGCACGTTGGCCTCTATCGCCGGCTGCAAGCTCCTTCCCTCCGAAGTCAGCCTGCCGTGGACCGGGCACTTGACGCCGGACGCCCTCGACGCCTTCGATCCCACCGTCGTCGATTTCGCCGCCGAGGGAGTGATGCCGCGTGTGCGGGAACTGTACCGTTTCTTCCGCGCGCGTCTTCCGGAGTGCGTGCAGCTCTTTTGCGCCGACACGCAAAGCCCATTCGACCTCGCCCACCTGCTCTATGGCAATGACCTTTTCTACGTGTTGCATGATGATCCCGGGTATGCCCACCGCTTGCTGGAGAAGGCAACGACACTCTATATCGAAGGCACGCGGGTGATAAAAGCCTGGATCGGCGAGTCGCTGGATGGCGGGTATCATATGAACCTGGCACTGGCCAACGGCGGCGTACGCTCCTGCGAGGACACCGCCACGCTGCTGGCCCCGGAAATGCTGGATGTCTTCGTCCACCCCTATCGCCGGCGCGCGCTGGCGGCCTTCGGCGGCGGCTGGGTGCACTATTGCGGCGACAACGCCGCGCTGCTCGCCGGCATACTGGCTGAGCCGCTGGTGCGCGGGCTGAACTTCGGCAATCCTGAACGCCACGATTTCTCCGTCATCATTCCCGCGCTCATCGACGCCGGCAAATGCTACTGCGGAAGCATTCCGCGTGGCGATGACGAGACGCTGGACGCCTATTTCCGCCGCGTCATCGGTTACACCGGCGGCGCGCGCAAAGGACTGATCTTCATGCCCACACTGCGCGCCGACGAATCCGCCAATCCGCCCCGCGTGTTGGAAACATGGCGCGCAATGCAATAGCCTTTCGGGATCGCCCTGAGGAACGGCACGATCTGCTCCCTGACGGGACCGATGCGCCGAAGGAACCGGATTTTCACACTGCGGACACGAATCCGGTGGAGGAATCGCATGTCAAAATTGAGTATCGGTGTCATGATGGGCTTGAGCAACGAGCCGGAAGCGGCGTTCGCGTCGATCCGCGAGGTGGGGCTGAGTGCATGCCAGCTCGCGTCGTGGGGCACGGCGGTCACCCGGCAGCAAGCCGAGCGCACGCGCGCCGCCGCCGAGGTGGCGGGAGTGACGATCACGCTGTTCTGGTGCGGCTACAGCGGACCGGCGGAGTGGAACTACATCGATGGGCCGTCCACCATCGGGCTGGTGCCGCCGGAATACCGCACCGTGCGCACCCAGGAGTTGAAGCACGGCGCGGACGTGGCTACCTGGCTGGGTACAAAGGACATGGCCACCCACGTCGGCTTTCTGCCGCCCAACCCGAAAGACCCGAACTACCGTGGCACCGTGGATGCGCTGAAAGAAATCACCGAATACGCTCTCGCGCGCGACGTCTTCTTTAACTTCGAAACCGGCCAGGAGACGCCGATGGTGCTGCTGCGCTGCATCCAGGACGTGGGCACCGGCAACCTGGGCGTCAACCTCGACCCCGCCAACCTGCTGCTCTACGGCAACGCCAACCCGGTGGACGCGCTGGATATTTTCGGCAAATACGTGCGCGGCGTGCACGCAAAGGACGGCGAATACCCCACCGACGGCTACTACCTCGGCCACGAGAAGCCGCTGGGCGAAGGCCGGGTGAACTTCCCCGCGCTGGTCGGCAAGCTGAAGGCATTGGGCTACACCGGCTCGCTCACCATCGAGCGCGAAATCAGCGGCCCGCAGCAGATTATCGACATCAAGCGTGCCATCGAGCTGCTGACGCCGCTGCTATAACACGACGTGTCCGCTTCCTCGAAAAAGGGATTGAGGGTCTTCACCCCTTTCCAGGGACAATGTCAGTCGCAACCCAGCCCGGCAAGGGCCGAAGCCATTCGCCCGGGGTACGATGATGTTGCCGCCCTGGCGACCGCATTGCATGATTGTTCCCATTTTACGACACGGAGGGTGCGGATATCTCCCCTACTTCCACGTCAGCATCTTCTTCAGAATCGCGTCGGCAACCTCGCGGTTCGGCACACCCGAAATGGTCAGCCACAGGCCATTGGGTTTCAGCGTGTCCATAAACAGGTCAAGTTCGTCGAGTTCCAACCCGATCTGCAAGCCCTTGCCGGCGGCCTGGCACTTCCGGTAGACAGGCAGCCAGTCGGAGGGGCGGCCATTGCCGGCGCCATACACCCACTGGATGGCGTTCAGTTCGGGAATACCGAGCAGGCTGTCCAGGTGCTGCAAAGCGCCGGGGCCATCGAGGTGATAGATATTGGCCTCCATGTGGCGGCACTCGGCAGCGATGCCGGGCAGGAAGAATTCGTCGAACATCGCCTTCGAGATCATGCAGGAGAAGTCGTTCGACGGCACGTACCACTTCTTGCTGGACACGATGCCGGGCCACGCGGTGCACGCCTGCCCCGCCGCGCGCAGTTTGTTGAAGAAGTGATCGTATACCGCGAAATACGCCTGGGTGACATAGTCGAGCAGCGACTTGATCTCCTCCGGCGACTCGATCATGTCAATATTCATCTGCAACGGGTCGCGGAAGGCAGCGATGGCATCAGCGCCGGGATGCAGGTCGGTGATGCCGACGTAATAGACACCCTTGCCGATCGTTAACAGCGCGTCGGTAAGCTCGTTCATCTTCTTCCAGTAGTAGTTCTCGGTGGTGAACTTCACCTTCGACACTTCCGACCAGTCATGTACGTTGGGAATGGTCCATGAGGTGTCCTGCGTGTAATCCATCTCGCAACCGCAGAAGGCACTGAACACTTCAGGCCCGAGGTTGGGATTGGCCGCCGGCAGCGCGTCGCCCAGGTATTCGGTATTCATCGTACCGGCCACCATGCGCTGGGCGATCGCCTCGCAATCCATCCAAGCATCGCGCGCAATGGCATATTCCTTACCCGCCGGCCACGGATACGCCGGGTTCGGTCGAGAGAGGTGCATATTCACCACGGGGCGGTCGATGATATCGCAATTCCAGAAGGCATCCTGGCGTGCCAAACGCTGTTCCCAATCCGGGATATGCTCGATGGGCATCAACATAATCACGTCTCCGTTCGCAGATGAGGCACGGCCTGTATCAAGCCGGTGAGCAGAGTATAACAGGCCGAACAGGTAGGTGCAAGGCGACAGTACTTGTCAGAATACGGTCATTTACTTACACTGGATAACGAACGCAACCGGGACGGCGGAAAGGATATGCACGATGACACGACAACGACAAGTACGGCCTGCCGAGAAGGTGGGGCTGCTGCCTTTTCTTGGCGAAAACTGGCTTAGCTGGTTGCTGCTGTTCGTGCCGGTCAGCCTGATCATCGAGTATACCCATCAGCCACGGCTCTGGGTCTTCATTACCGCCGCGCTGGCGATTATTCCGCTGGCGGGATTGATCGGGCAGGCGACGGAGGAGTTATCCGAGCGTGTGGGTCCGGCGTTGGGAGGATTTCTCAACGCCACATTCGGCAATGCGACCGAGTTGATCATCGCGTTGTTCGCGTTGCGTGCCGGACTGCACGAAGTGGTGAAGGCCTCCATCAGTGGGAGTATCATCGGCAACATACTGCTGGTGATGGGTTTGAGCATCTTCACCGGCGGTCTCGGACGCGAGAAACAGCGATTCAACCGTACCAATGCGGGCGCCAGTTCCGCCATGCTCTTTCTGGCGGTGGTGGCGCTGGTGCTGCCCGCCGTGTTCGATTTTACCGTAAAGAGCGCCAGCCTGCCACTGTTGGAAGAGCGCTTCAGCCTGCTGGTCGCCATCGTACTGATGATCACCTATCTGGCCAGCCTTTTCTTCTCGCTGAAGACACATCGCTCGCTGTTCAGCCAATCGGAGACGGAGGTTTATCAACCACGGTTAAGCAGCGTGAAAGCGATGGTGCTGCTCATGATCGCCACCGTGATGACGGCTTTCGAGGCTGAGTTGCTGGTGGGTGCCATCGGCGAGGCGACGCGGGCGCTGGGCATGACGGAATTCTTCGTGGGAATCATCGTGGTGGCGGTCATCGGCAACGCCGCCGAGCATTTCACCGCGATATTAATGGCGCGAAAAAACAAAATGGACCTGGCGATGTCCATCTGCACCGGCTCCAGTACGCAGATCGCGCTGTTTGTCGCGCCGGTGCTGGTCTTCGCATCCTTCCTCTTTCACAAGCCGATGTCGCTGGTATTCAACGTCTTCGAGGTGGTGGCGATCGCCCTCTCTGTGCTCATCCTCGCTATCGTCACCCTCGACGGCGAATCCAACTGGTTTGAAGGACTGCAGCTCACCGCCGTCTATATCATACTGGCGATTGTGTTTTACTTCGTGCCGGCGGGGTGACGGCCATCCGGTGCTGACACAAGCCATTACGGTCGGAGTGATCCCACCATCGGCCCGACACGCCGCCGATTCTTCACCCGGCAGGCAGGCTCTGACTTTCTCGACCGCCGTGCTTCAGTGCATTCCGCGCCCAAAAAACGCACGCCCGCGGCGATGGCGCCGCAGGCGTGCAACGGTACGGTAAACGCGCGGCTATTTCACCGAAACGGCTTCCCCGTCCGCGATGAGTTCACGGGCGGCGGTCGCGAGCACATCGTAGAGCGCGGACAGCTCCTCCGCTTCGACCGCGGAGAAAGCCACGCGGATGTCGTGCTTCCCATCGGCAATGACGCCCACGCCGTGCTTATCGAGCAGGTGCTTGCGATATTTCTCCGCGTCGATCCCCTTCAGCTTCAGGCACATAAAGTAGCCCGCGTTAAAGGGATACGGCTCCCACAACTCGGTGAACGCCGGGTTCCGCAGAATCTCCTGCGTCTTCGCCGCGCGGCTGGCCATAATGTCGTACTTCTGCTGAATCTCCGCTGAGAACGCGTCATCGTTCATCGCTTTCAACAGGATGGACTGCGCCGGCTGCGAGCAGTTGGAGATGGCGCTGCGGATGGCGCCCGCCACCTTCTTTTCCAGCGCGCCGTAAAGCGCGTCCGTGCTGGCAGCATTCGCGCCGAAGGTGATCATGCCGGTGCGGAAACCCCACACATATTCTTCCTTCGTCGGCCCGTCCACTTTCACCGCCAGGATGCGCTCGTGCAGTCCGGTGATCTTCGCGAAGAGCGATTCCGGCAGCACCTCGTCGCCGTAATACAAACCGAAGTAAGCATCGTCGGAAATGACCACCAGGTTGCAGCCATTCTCCGCGGCCTCTTTCAGCACCGCCACCACAGCGTCCGCCTCGTTCTTGCGAATCGAGTAGCCGGTCGGATTGTTCGGGAAGTTCAGTACCAGGATGGTCTTTCCCGCGTCACGGCGCGCGGCCAGCGCCAGACGCAACCCCTCGACATTGAAGCCGCCGTCTGCGTTATAAAACGGATAGACGCCGAGTTGGGCTTCCATGCGTACGCCGAACAGCAGTTCATAATTCTCCCAAAACTTGTCCGGCAGCAGGATGAAATCACCCTGGTTCACGAACAGATCACCCACCAGACTTAGTGCGTGGGTCACGCCACCGGTAACGATGGGCGTGCTGATCGCTTTGCCAGCCAGGCTCGGGTTCTGCGCCAGCAAGTGTTCTTTCCACAGCTTGCGCAATGCCGGATTACCGGTAGCCGGAGCGTAGGTCAGCGCCTCCGCCGGTGTCAGCTTGTCCAGGTACTGCATCACCGAGGGGAGATACATCGGTTGCTGCTGCTCGCGGGCGATGCCGATGGTGGCGTTGAACTGCTTAGCCTTTTCGGTGGCTTCCGCACTCTGCGCCAGGATGCCCTTGGGGAAATACAGGCGCTTGCCGAGTTGCGACAGCATGGCGAACAGTTCCGGATTCTCACGCTCGATAATCGCATTGAGTTCCACCGCCGAAGGCCGCAACGTATTCCCTGCCTTCAACATCGAGACCGGGGATTCCAAACGCTGACGCAGCGCGGTGTGTTGCTGCCACATCTCCTTGGGCAGACGCGCGCCGAATGTCTCAAAGAACACGCGCACGGATTCCGTCTCGCGCAGCCAGTCTTCCTGGTTGCAGGCGAACAGTTTTTCCAGCGTGTCGCGCGAAACATCCAGTCCGGTCAAGTCCAGGCTGTCCGCCGTCGGCACATAGCCGATAGGCGTCTCGCGCGCATCGGCTTCGCCGCGGCAGCGGTCGAGAATCCACTCGATGACGCGCAGATTTTCGCCGAAGCCGGGCCACAGGAATTTGCCGTTCTCATCCATGCGGAACCAGTTGACGTTGAAGATTTTCGGCGGCTGGCTCATGCGCTGGCCCATGTTCAACCAATGCTCGAAGTAGTCGCCCATGTGGTAGCCGCAGAAAGGCAGCATGGCCATCGGATCGCGGCGAACCTCACCCTGGGCGCCGAACTGCGCCGCGGTGCGCTCGGAGGCCATGGTCGCGCCGACGAAGACGCCGTGCTCCCAGTCGAACGACTCGTAGACCAGCGGCGCCAGGTGGGCGCGGCGACCGCCGAAGATGATGGCGGAGATGGGCACGCCATGATGGTGCTCGATGCGGAACGAGTGTGTCGGACATTGCGTGATCGGCGCGGTAAAGCGGCTGTTCGGGTGCGCGCCGACGACTTTCTTGCCAGCCGCGTCCACGGTGTCCGGCGTCCACGGACGTCCCTGCCAATCCAAGCCTTCCGCCGGCGGATCGCCTTCCCCGCCTTCCCACCACACGGTGCCGTCGTTGCCCAGCACGACGTTGGTGTAGATTGTGTTGCTGCTGATGGTCTTCATCATGTTGGGGTTGGTCTTCGCGTTCGTACCCGGCGCCACGCCGAAGAAGCCGGTTTCCGGATTGATCGCCCACAACCGCCCGTCGGTATCGATGCGCATCCACGCGATGTCGTCGCCCACGGTCCAGATGCGATACCCCTTCATCTGCAGCCCTTCCGGAGGCAGCAGCATGGCGAGGTTGGTCTTCCCGCACGCACTGGGGAAAGCGGCAGCGATATATTCGATGCGTCCGGCTGGATCTTCAATGCCCATGATCAGCATGTGCTCAGCCAGCCAGCCTTCGCTCTTGCCGAGGAAGCTGGCAATGCGCAGCGCCAGGCATTTCTTGCCCAGCAAGACGTTGCCGCCATAACCGGAGCCCACGCTCCAGATGGTGTTGTCTTCGGGGAAGTGCAAAATCAACCGTCGCGTGATGTTCAGGTCAGCCTTGCTATGCAGGCACCGGGTGAATTCGCCGGCGGTACCGAGTTGTTTCAGCACGGCGGCCCCAATGCGGGTCATGATGCGCATGTTCAGCACCACGTAGATGCTGTCGGTGAGTTCGACGCCGATCTTGCTGAACGGTGAACCGACCGGACCCATGGAGAAGGGGATGACATACATCGTCCGCCCCTGCATTGCACCCTGGAAGAGCTCACCGGCACGGCGATACCCCTCTTCCGGCGACATCCAGTTATTGGTCGGTCCGGCATCATCCTGCAACTTGGTACAAATGAACGTCAGGTCTTCTGTACGGGCTACGTCGTTTGTCGCGGTGCGATGATACACGCAGCCGGGCAGTTTTTCCTGGTCAAGGGGAATCAACTCGCCGATGCTTAATGCTTCCTGGGTGAGGCGTTCCTTTTCGTCTTCAGATCCATCGATCCAGACGATGCGATCCGGCTGGCACATGCGTGCCATTTCATTAACCCACTCGATCAACTGTTGATGCTGGCTCACGGCGAATCCCCCCTGCATTTCCACGTCTCCCGCACGTTGGCGGTCCACTGTAACCAAAAACCGGCAGCCCGACCCCACAAAGATCGTCTGCCGGCTTACCGGCGGCTCATGCGCACGCACGCTCCGCGCAGTCTTCCTTACACAATGCGTAACGGTAGCAAAAAGTCGGCAATACTGTCAATACCTCGCGGCGGCAAGTGAGCCGACGGCGGCGTTTACAACTCCTGATACATCGGGCTGCCGTTCAGGATAAAAATAATAACGCGCTCACCGGTAACGGTGCTGATATCGGTATGCAGACTGACGACCGTGCACCCGGTGACGGCGTAGATGACGGCGTCCAGCAATGCGCGGGCATTTTCCAGCAACTCCATGCGCATACGCTTGACCAACCGGCGACCTTCCTGCGAGTTATCCAGCGCGATCAACTGCTGCTCCGCCGGCGTCAACACCCCGAACAACCGCACGAAGACGGTGTCGTCAAACAGGCGCGTGCGGACATCGGACGGTCCCCGTCCCATGTATTCTTTCTCGAAACGTTTGAGGGCGTCGCTGATCTCCGCTTCCAATTGGCCACGCGTTTTCATCGGGCTTAGCATACCGTATCGGTCCGCCTGCTGTAAACCGACGCGGCATTCAGCGCGCCGGGAGGAAGGCATGCGCGTTCTGCGCGGCATCCCAGGAGAAATCGACCGCTTGCAGGAAGGCGCGCGCGAGCACCATGTGGCCGATGTGGTTCGGGTGGACACGATCCCAAGCGAGCGCGGCGGAGGGGCAGTGTTCCAGCACACGGTTGAATGCCGCCTGAGTATCCACGAAAAGGGTGTTGTATTTATGGGCAATGCGTTCCACGGCGCAGCCATAGCGGTCCATTTGCGCGCGCATGGCATCCTGTGGGAGCGGTTCGATGAAGAAAGGCGTCATCAGCACCAACCCATGCACCCGCGACTTCGTTTCGGCCACCAGCGCGTCGAGCGTCTGCTCGTATTCCTCCGGATAGACGTGAATCTCCGTTTGGCGGGGGCTGTCGAACTGGCGCCAGACATCGTTGATGCCGATCATGATGGAGAGCCAGTCGGGGCGCAGTTCGAATACATCGGTCTGCCAGCGGTCCTTCAGGTCGCGTACGGTGTTGCCACTGTTGCCGACGTTCACCACGCGGATATCATGGGCGGGATACGCGGCGCTGAGCAGCGCATCGACCAGCGAGACGTAACCGTTGCCGACCGCTCCGAACAATCCTTCCCCGATGGGACGGACACGCCCGCAGTCGGTGACCGAATCGCCGATCATCACCAGCTTGCTGTGTTGTGCAATCTTCATCATATCTGCTCCACCATGGACGCTGCCTTACCAATTACGCAACAGTGGCGGGGTTCCTGCCGGACAGAGCAGCAACTGTCACTGATGAAGTGACAACGGGGTAAAGGCGGTGCGGTGGCGACCGAACCTGAACACTACTTCGCGCGCGTCTTCGCCGTCCGGCGCTTCGGCTTTGTCGGCTTGGTGGCGGTTTCGCCCTCGGTAGTCTCTACCTGCGCGCGGACCGGGGCATCCACGCGTTCATGATTGCCGTCAGCAGTGATGATCTCCACCCCGTCAGTCGGAATCTGTTTCAGGTTGCGGCAGCGCGGAAAACCGCTGCAACCGAGAAATTTCCCGCGGCGACTCGAGCGTAGCGCCATCGGCTTGCCGCATTTATCGCATTTTTCGGTGGTCAGCGGTGCGGGTTCCTTCTTCTGCGCCGTGCCTTCTTCGCCCGGCATCTGCTTGATTTCGTTGCAGTCCGGATAACGGCTGCATCCCAGGAACGAGCCACGCCTGCTACGGCGCACGATCATCGGTGCCCCGCACTTGTCGCAGATTACCTGCGGCTGTTCCTCGATGCCTTCCGCCGTCGCTTCGCTGTTCTCTTCCTTCTGCAGGAATTGCTCTTCCTGCGCGGTGAACTGGCACTCGGGGAAGCCGGTGCAGGCCACGAAGCGTCCGAAGCGCCCTTCGCGCAGCACCAGCGTCTTGCCACATTGCGGACAGGTATGCTCAAGTTCGACTTCCGGCACCTTGATGCGCTGCATCGTCTCGGTCGCCTCGCCCAGCGCCTTTTCAAAGGGGCCGTAAAACTTCCCCAGCACGTCTTCCCACGTTTCCGAGCCGGACTCAATGGAGTCGAGATCGCCTTCCACCCGCGCGGTGAAGTCGGGATTGATGATGTTGGGGAAATGCTTCTCCAACTGCTCGGTCACCACCATGCCCAATCCGGTGGGATGAAACTTCTTCTCTTCCAGAAAGACGTAGCGCCGGTCGAGGATGGTGCTGATAATGGGCGCGTAGGTGGAGGGGCGGCCGATGCCGCGCGACTCCAACGCCTTCACCAGCGTCGCTTCGGTATAACGCGCGGGTGGCTGGGTGAAGTGCTGCTCGGTATGCAGCTTGTGCAGGTCGAGCGCATCGTTCACTTTCACTGGCGGCAGGAATTCCGATTCCTGGCGATCAGGCGAGAGCGACAGGTAGCCGGGGAATTTCACCCGCTGGCCGTTCGCGCGCAGTTTATAGTCGCCCGCGAGTACGTCTACCACCATCACGTCGAGTACCGCGTTCGCCATCTGGCTGGCCAGGAAACGCCGCCAGATCAGCCGGTACAGCTTGAGCTGTTCCGGAGTGAGCCGGCTGGCCAACTCCTCCGGCGTGCGGTTGACGTCGGTGGGTCGAATAGCTTCATGCGCTTCCTGCGCGCCCTTCACCGCCTTGATCTTGCGCTCCTTGCCGGGCAGGTATTCCTTGCCGTATTTCGCTTCGATATATTTCACCGCCTGCACCTGCGCTTCCGTGGAAACGCGGGTGGAGTCGGTACGCATGTAGGTGATGAGTCCCACGTGGCCTTCGCTGCCCAGGTCCAACCCCTCGTAAAGCTGCTGCGCCAGCGCCATGGTGCGTTTGGCGCCGAAACCATGAGAGCGGAAGGCTTCCTGCTGCAGGGTGCTGGTGATGAACGGCGGCTGCGGCGAGCGCTGCTGCTGGGATTGCTTCACCGTGGCGATACGGTAGGCCGCGTCGTGCAACGCGCGTTCCGCTTCCCGCGCCTGCTCCTCGTTGGCCAACTTGATCTTCGCGCCAGCATGCTCGATCAGCTTCGCGGAAAAAGTCTGTTCCCGGTGACTCGACACCGCCAGGTCGGCGATGATCGTCCAGTATTCTTCGGACACAAACGCCGTAATCTCGCGTTCGCGGTCGCACACCAGTTTCACCGCCACCGATTGCACGCGCCCAGCCGACAGCCCGCGGCGCACCTTGCGCCACAGCAGCGGGCTAAGCTGATACCCGACCAGCCGGTCGAGCACGCGGCGCGCCTGTTGCGCGTTCACGCGCTGCATATCGATATGGCGGGGATGGGACAGCGCGTTGGTGATGGCGGTTTTGGTAATCTCGTTGAACTCAATGCGCTCGACGTCGCCCAAATCCAGCGCCTCGCGCAGATGCCAGGCAATCGCTTCGCCTTCGCGATCCGGGTCCGTTGCCAGATAGACGGTATCCGCGCGTTGCGAGGCCTTACGCAGTTTGCCGAGAATCTCAGCCTTCTCTTTGATGGTCACGTATTCCGGTACGAAGTGATGCGCGACATCCACACCCAGATCGTGTTCCGGCAAATCGCGAACATGCCCCATCGAGGCCATGACTTCAAAGTCGTCGCCCAAATAATTTTTGATGGTCCGCGTCTTTGCGGGAGACTCTACGATAATGAGAGATTTTTTTGCCACGAGTATCCATACCCTCCTGCCACGTCGGCGCCAATGGTACACGCTTTCATGCCTTCGCGCAAGGGATTCCCATTTGCCGCGCCAATTCAAACCGCCGGACAAGCCGTTGCATCCAAAAGACAACGCCAACCGAATACCGCTCTTACCTGCGGGCAATGAATTTGTTTATCATAATATATAATATTATATAGGTTATGGCGTTTATCGGCATATAAAAAACATGCCGACCCCTCTCCAGCAGTTCCATGTCACGAAATAATACGGGGAGGGGTCATGCATGATCAGCATAGCACAATGCTATCTATTGCACCACGATCACTCCGCTCATGCCTGGACCGAGGCTCTTGCCGTCGCCGGCGCCGCCGTGAAAGACACAGTGGTAGTACCAGCGCGTGCCGGAGGCGGCATTCACCGGCACCGTCCACACGACTGCGGCATTGGGGGGAACGCCGTTGGGAAAAACCTGCCCGGAATCCGGACCGCCCGTGGCGGCGTTTGCGGTATCGGTGGTGACGGTATGCGGGTGTTGACCGAAATTGCTCCAGCGCACCGTGGCGCCGGCAGGCACCACCAGTTCCACCGGCGTATACCGGTCATCGGTCATCGTCACCTCCGCCATCGGCGGCGCCGCCGGCGGCGTAGGGGCGCACTGCCCGTGCGTCGGTGAGGCAGTGAGCGCAAAGACGAATAGGGTCATACCGAGCAACATGCCGGTCAAGGAGATGCCAGGGCTGCGATATAAAGTGTGCATCAACATCACTCCTTTTAAGAAAACCGAAGGGGCGCGGCAATCGAGATTCCACGCCCCCCAACGGCGGACATCAGATATGAAAATCGATGACCGCCGAGATTCCTACGCCACCGACGCGGCTCAACGTGCTGCCGCCGGGCCGGCGCGTGCTGATGGGCACCAGCGCGGTGCCACCCAGCCCGCCGAGGGTCACCTCCACCGCGCCAACACCCTGGACGGTGCGCACATTCGCGGGCAAGCCCACTACCTGTGCCGCGCCCACATAGGCGCCGCGCCCCACCGAGAAGATCGGCACCACCTTCGAGGCGCCCATTGCCGCGACTTCATTCTGGCGCAGCGTATTATTGATGAAGCTGTTGATTTGCCCGCCGAACGTGCTGACGACCAGGATAATCCCGCCGACTTTCAACACATCCCCCAGGTCCAGCGCGTATGCCGGCCGCACCAGGTATCCGCTCACGGTGCCGCCCAGCAACAGCGCGGTCGTGATGCCGGCAATCAACGCAAAACGTCGTCCCGTTCTCATAATGATCCTCCTTCAGAACCGCACCAGACCATATTGCAGCAATGCCGTGACGGCCGTGCCTTGTACGCGATTCAGTCCGGTCAACTCCGATGACGGCACCAGCACACGCGCGCGTGCCGCGCGTTGGAACACGGCGTCAATCTGGATCACCGAACGCACATCGTTAATGCGTTCGGCCGGACCGGTCACCTGCGCGAAGCCCACGCGCAAACCCGGAGTGCCCAGGCTGAAGATCGGCACGATTTTCGTTGCCGGATTCGTCCATGCCGGCCAGCTTTCCGCCGTGCCCGCTACCACGGTGGGTGTGCCGACGCCGGCGATCGGTGTGCTTCCGCCCAGCGCGGCAATCGTGCGATCGCGCCAGGTGTAGGCCAGTGCCAGCGGTGTCGTGCGGTTGGCGCGTGCCTCCGCGCGATCCACGGTGGTCAACAAATTATTGCCCATCAGCAGCACCACCTGGCCGTTCATGCGTCCGACGGCAAGATTCTGCCAGTTGTAACCCTGGTTCATCAGTTGTATCAACCGCGACGCCACCACCGCCGCGCGCTGCGCGGGCGTGTAACCGCCGGCCGGAGCGGTGAAGGTAAATACCGGCGATTGGCTGACCAGCACTTGTCCGGCTTCCACACCATTCAGCAGTACGGTTTGCGACGTCACAGAGGTGGGCGTCTGTTGCGCGCGGATTTGCAGCACGGTGATAGCCAGCACCAGCGTGCCGACTGTCAGCACCGTGAGCAACACCATGCGAAGTCCTCTCATCCGAACTCCCTCCTTTCTCCCGACGGGGAGTACCAACATGCCATACCCCCGCGCTCAGTCGGGACAACGCGGATGGGGCCAAATTTGTCCACGGCGTGCGACACCACGGAACGGCAATCCGACAGACCCCGGCGACAATGGCGACAACCGCCGGTGGATCAAGAAGATATCTAACCAGCGGCAGGAGCAAACGGCACCATCAGGGAATAACACGGCATGCGTAACGACATCATGGCCGCGCTGCTCGGCGAGGCGCCGGCGCGCACGCCGTGCACCATCTACTAACACCGGCATCATTCCACCGAGATTCGACCTGGCGCCGTTGCGGACGCGGGGATTGGGTAAGAACGTTGACCGCCACCCACAAAGCCGTCGTGCTGGGATCGAAACTGCTGGAACATCCCATCAAGACGCTGGACGATTACCCCATCGTCGAAGACACCCGCCCGGCTACTCAAGGCACGCTGTCCTGTATGCTTGATGTGCCGGAGAAACAGCACCTTGGGAGAGACATGCCCGGCGGTTGACCGTCTGGAGTGTCACCGGGAACGACCACCTCCCGCGACATTGCGCATTCTCATCACCGTTGTTATACTCACTGCTGTCACTCATCTTTTCCTAACAATCCCCCGTTAGCATCAGACAACGATGTTAGCGATGAGGAGCAATCGATGGTACGCCACCATCTGCTGGTAATCGAGGACGACGAAGATATTACCGAACTGGTGCATTACAACTTCACCCGGGAGGGGTATCAGGTGACCTGCCGGCTAAGCGGGGAAGAGGGATTGACGGCGGCGCGCACGGTACGACCCGATCTGATTCTCCTCGACCTGATGTTGCCCGGCATCGACGGATTAGAGGTCTGCCGACAGTTCAAGCAGGATGAGGGCACGCGACATATTCCTATCGTCATGCTGACCGCCAAAGGCGAAGAGTCCGATATCGTCGCCGGGTTGGAACTGGGGGCCGACGATTATATTCCCAAACCGTTCAGTCCCAAGGTGCTGGTGGCGCGCGTGCGCGCGGTGTTGCGCCGCCGCGAGACGGCGCCCGCCGGATTGGATGCCGTGCTGACGCTGCGCGAGTTGACTATCGATCCGCATCGCCGGGAAGTGCTGCTCGCGGGACATCCGCTCGATCTGACCTTCACCGAGTTCAGCGTGCTGCACCTGCTCGCGCGGCGGCCCGGCTGGGTATATACCCGCTACCAGATTGTCGACAGTGTGCGCGGGGAAGAGTATGCGGTTACCGAACGCGCGGTGGACGTGCAGATTTCCGGCCTGCGCAAGAAACTGGGCCCTGCGGGCTGCTGTATCGAGACGGTGCGCGGTGTCGGCTACCGGTTTAAGGAGTAGGCATGCGCCGTGTGCGATTGCTCTGGCAACTGTTTTCGCCATTCCTGCTCATCACGCTGTTCTCGCTGCTGGCGCTGGGCTGGGCAGCCTCGTATTTCTTCCACCAATTCTTCCTGGAACAGCAGGAAATCGACCTGGCCGCGCGTGCGCGACTGGCCGCGCACGTCATCGATCCCGCCCTGCGCAACCGGCAATACCCCCTGGTGGATGCGACGTGCAAACACACGGGCCGCGACAGCCGGACGCGCATCACCATTATCCTGCCGGATGGCCGTGTGATCGGCGATTCCGAGGAACAACCCGCGCAGATGGAGAACCATGCCGACCGCCCGGAAGTACGAGAGGCGTTGCGCGGGGGCACCGGACAGGCGATTCGTTTCAGTCGCACGCTGGGCGAGAAAATGATGTATGTCGCGGTGCCAACGCACGGCACGCGCGGGATCATCGGCATCGTGCGTGCCGCGGTGCCGCTCACCGCGGTTGAACAAGCGCTGCGCACCATGCGCCACTCGCTGATCGCCGGCTGGCTCATCGTAGCGGTGCTGGCCGCGGGCGCCAGCCTGCTCATTTCCCGCCGCATCAGCCGCCCACTGGAAGCACTGAAACGTGGCGCGCAACGCTTCGCGCGCGGCGAACTGGATACCCCGCTGCCTATCCCGGATTCGGAGGAGATCGGCAAGTTGGCAGAGGCGATGAACCAGATGGCCGTCCGGCTGGATGAGCGCATCCGCGCCATCACCCGGCAGCGCAACGAGCAGGACGCCGTGCTGGCCGGCATGTCGGAAGGGGTATTTGCCGTCGATTCCAACGAGCAGGTGTTCAAGCTGAACCAGGCGGCGGCGCAGTTAGTGGGGATTGACGCCGAGCAGGCCGCGGGACGCAGTTTACAGGAGGTGATCCGCCACACCGAACTACAGCGCTTCGTCGCCATGGTGCTGGCCAGCCGCGAGCCGCTGGAAGCGGAGATGATCCTGCGGCGCGACGATGAGCGCATCATGCAAGTGCACGGCACACCGCTCTACGATGAAGCCGCCCGACGCATGGGCGCCGTGGTGGTGCTCACCGACATTACGCGGCTGCGGCGGCTTGAGCGCATCCGCCGTGACTTCGTCGCCAACGTTTCTCACGAGTTAAAGACGCCCATCACCTCGATCAAAGGCTTCGTGGAGACGCTGCAGGATGGAGCGCTGCGGCAGCCGGACGACGCGGAACATTTCCTGCAGATCATCGCCCGCCACGCTGATCGCCTGGAGGCGATTATCGAGGACCTGCTCAGCCTGTCGCGCATCGAACAGGAGGCGGAAACCGCCGTGCTGCGCCTGGACGATTGCGCAATGACGGTGATCTTACAAAACGCCGTGCAGGCGTGCGAACTCAAGGCAGGGGCGAAAGAAATCACCATCACGCTGGAATGTCCCGATGAGTTGCGCGCGCGGGTTAACCCGGCCTTGCTCGAACAGGCACTGGTCAACCTGCTCGACAACGCTCTGAAATACAGCGAACCGCACAGCCGCATCGAGCTGACGGCCACCCGCATCGACGACAACGCCGTGATCAGCGTGCGCGACCACGGCAGCGGCATCCCTACCGAGCACCTGCCGCGCCTCTTCGAACGCTTTTATCGCGTGGATAAAGGCCGCAGCCGCAAACTCGGCGGCACCGGCTTGGGACTGGCCATCGTCAAACACATCGCCCAGGCGCACGGTGGCCACGTCACCGTGGAAAGCACCGTAGGCCACGGCAGTCTTTTCACCCTGTATCTGCCGCATCTCGCTGGGCAACACGACGAGAAGTAACAACAGGAACTCTCCCCGCCGGCATCGATGATTCTCACCATGGGATACGCACCACATGGAGTTATTTTCGACTACTCACGAATAGCTCCGCTAATTGTGTCCCCCCACCAAACTCTCACATTGCGCTAACACGCCGCTCATAACCTCCCCGTAAGCTAAATGCTGGCAGCCCGTGGGACGACCCGTGGCGACTTCGTCCCCGACATGCCAGCAACGCAGAACAACAGGAGGAATAACTACAGTGAACACAACCGCAATGGCATTGGGACTGGCACTGATCTTCGCCGGCACGCTGGACGCGTTTGCCGCAGACGCGCCGACGACGATCATACCGCCTGCCGTCCCACCGACCGTACAGACCGCCAGTAATGGCTCGATCCTCAAGATCGACGGTCGCCTGTTTATGGGCATCATTGACTCCGACGCGAATGGCGCCTACGCCAATCGCGCACTGGATATCCCGGATGCCAAGCTTCGCTTCACTTTCACGCCTCGCAAGGACTTCACCATCATCAATCGCTTCAGCAACAACAAGGCGACCGGCAACGGATTCGATTACTTCTATCTGGACTTGAATAACTGGGGAGGCGCGCTGCCGGGACACACGATGCGAATGGGCAAAGTCAAGGTAGATATCGGCGAGGAAACCTGGACCGACAACCCGGTGGAAGGCATCCTCATCACCAATTCAGCATCGGCAGTAGGCGGCTATGACGGCGGGATCAATTTCCGCGGTTCCCTGCCGGTCGGCATGCCGGCGAGTTATTCGCTGAGTGTGCTGAACGGTACCGGTGGCGTGGGTTCAGCCAACAACGGACTGGCGACCGGAGCTAAAATCGGCATTGCCCCGTATAAAAATGTCTACCTGTCCGTCAGCGGTTACGATTCCGGCGAGAATATCAAGTTCGGTGGCGCAGTGATCGCTCCGGCGTTAAAAGTCGCCAACCTGCAAGCCGTTCCCGCCGGCGTCACCAGCTGGCATCGTACGCTGTGGGAAGTGGACGCGCGCTGGAATTACGGGACCACCGGCATCAAGTCGCTCATTCCCAGTGGAGCGAATCTTTCGCGATTCCAGCTCGCAACTGCCTATGGCCAGGCCAATGACAATTTCACCGGCGCGACTGACCGTACGGCAAGCTACTGGTATGCCGAAGGACTCATCAATGCCACCGGCCGATTGTATTTCGCCTCGCGCTATAGCACGGTGCAGTTGAATGATGGGCAAACGGCGACACTGGTCGACAGCACGTTGGCGGTGAATCGATACTCCCGGTTCTCCCTCGGCGCGGGATTCCATCTCACCCCGTTGACCGACCTCAAAGCCGAGTATACGCGTAATGCCACTAACGGCGGCACGAATACACCCGACCTGGATCAGTTTGCCATCGGCCTTGCAACCAAGTTCTAACCTGCGGCGGCTATGCCCGGTCGCTCAATGATCAGATGAAACGACAAAACCGCGCACAACCAAACTATTATCCTCACACAATACTAATATTTCGGCGGTACGCTACAACTGACAATCAATGTGCATGCCGTCGATAGAAAGGGCTGGCTTCCATGAAGCATAAGCAACATACACATGTTTTCCTGCCGCGCGCGGGGATACTGACAGCCATCGTGCTGGTCATCGCATTCACTGTCGCATCCTGCAAAAAAACTCCTCCCCTGACGGCACAGCAAGACCAGGCGCAACCAGCCGCCACGGACTCCGTCGTCAACCTGAATGGCGCCGGCGCGACTTTTCCTTATCCGCTGTATTCCAAATGGTTCGCGATCTATGGGGAAACACATCAGCACGCACGCATCAACTATCAGTCCATCGGCAGTGGCGGCGGCATCAAGCAGTTGCAGGCCAATACGGTCGATTTCGGCGCCAGTGACGCGCCGCTCTCGGACGAAGAGTTGAAAATGATGCCGGCGCCGGTCGTGCAGCTTCCCATGGTCGCCGGTGCGGTGGTGCTCGCGTATAACCTACCCGGTATCTCCGACAGGGTGAAGCTCACGCCTGAGGTGGTGGCCGGCATTTTCCTCGGCGCGATCACGACGTGGAGTGACTCGCGAATCGCTTCCGTCAATCCGACACTCAAGCTGCCGAACCTGGCGATTGCCGTAGCGCACCGCTCCGACGGCAGCGGCACGACCTATATCTTCACCCATTACCTGGCTGCCGTCAGTAACACCTGGGCTTCGAGAGTCGGCAGTGGCAAATCCGTCAACTGGCCGGCCGGCATCGGCGGTAAGGGGAATGAAGGCGTCGCCGGCTTGTTGAAACAAACCCCGGGCAGCATCGGCTACGTGGAATTGGCATACGCGGAACAGAATGCGCTGCCGTATGCCGCGATTCGCAATCAAACCGGTACCTTCGTGACGCCCAGCATCGCTTCCACCAAGGCGGCTGCAAACGGCGCTGCCGAAGCCATGCGGAAGGACGCGCGCGTTTCCATCGTCAACGCACCGGGGAAAGATGCCTACCCCATCAGTGGTTTTACCTACCTTTTGCTGTATCAGCAGCAACCCGATCATACGAAAGGCGCAGAGTTGGTCGATTTCCTCTGGTGGGCGATTCATGACGGGCAGCAGCATGCGGCGCCGCTGCTGTATGCGCCTCTGCCGGCCGCGGTGACCGCGCTGAACGAGCACCTGCTTGGTACGGTGACGTCGAACGGGAAACCGCTGCATGCAACTCACTAACGGAATCGTGATCTGATGGCGACCTATTCGACAACCCGTTCTTCTTTACGGCGGCGCGGCCTGTTCGGCGGCAATGTGATTGATCGCCTCTTTCGCTGGAGCACTTTTGCCTTTGCGCTGATCGTGCCGTTGCTGATTATCGTGCTGGGATATGTGCTGTTCCGCGATGCGCAGCCGGCCATCACGGCATTCAAATGGCAATTTCTCACCACATCGATCTGGGATGCCGTCTTCGATAAGTACGGTGTGTTTTTCGCGATCTTCGGCACCATCGTCACCTCGCTGCTGGCACTGCTTATCGCGGTGCCGGTCAGCCTGGGCACGGCGATTTTCCTGGCTGAGCTGGCCCCCCCATGGCTGCGGCGGCCATTGTCCTTTGTGGTCGAACTGCTGGCTGCTGTTCCCAGCATCGTCTACGGATTATGGGGAATTTTCGTGCTGGTGCCGCTGATACGCCTGGCGGAGGGTTGGTTGGGTGCGCACCTGGGTTTCATCCCGCTCTTCACCGGGCCGCCGCTGGGCGTCGGCTTACTGGCCGCCGGGGTGATCCTGGCGATCATGATCCTGCCATATATCACCTCCGTCGCGCGTGAGGTCATCCAGGCGGTGCCGCACACACAACGCGAAGCGTCTCTTGCCCTGGGTGCCACTCACTGGGAAACCCTGCGCGGGCCGGTACTGCGGTATGCACGTACCGGCATACTCGGTGGAATCATCCTCGGACTGGGCCGTGCCCTTGGCGAGACGATGGCGGTGACGATGGTGATCGGCAACAGCGCGCAACAGATCACCGCCTCGCTGTTTCAGCCGGGGTATACCATGCCCAGCCTGCTGGTCAATAACTTTGCCGAGGCAACTGGGAAGCTGGAAACAGCCTCCCTCTTCGAGGTGGTGCTGGTGCTTGGCGTCATCACCATTCTCGTCAACGTCGTGGCGCGACTGCTGATCTGGAGCGTGTCGCGTGGGGACGTGCAGGGAGTGCGCGAATGATGACCGATTTGCATCGACAACGGAACTGGCTCACGATACGGCGACGGTCGGCCAATCACCTGATGTGGATCGTGGCGGCGATGATGACCCTCATCGCCATTATCCCGCTGATCATGGTCCTGTATTACGTGTTCCGGCAAGGATTGCCGGCGTTGAACCTGGCATTCCTCACCCAACTGCCCAAACCGGTGGGTGAACCGGGCGGCGGCATGGCCAACGCCATCGTCGGCACGCTCATCCTCATCGGCCTCGCGAGCCTGATCGGCTTGCCGTTCGGCTTGCTCGGTGGCATATACCTGGCGGAATTCGGCAAACACCGCGTGGGAACTGTGATCCGCTTCACCGCCGATGTACTGGCAAGCGTTCCCTCGATCGTGATCGGCGTCTTCGTCTGGGGCATCATCGTGAAACCGCTGCATCATTTCTCCGCGCTGGCGGGCGGGGTGGCACTGGGGATTATGATGATTCCAACCATCGTCCGCACGACGGAAGAATTCGTGCGCATGGTGCCGGTCTCACAACGCGAAGCCGCGCTCTCGCTGGGAGCGACGCACTTCAAAACGGTTCTTTCCGTCGTGATGCTCAGCGCGCGCGGCGGGATTGTCACCGGGATTCTGCTGGCGGTTGCGCGCATTGCAGGGGAAACCGCACCGCTGCTTTTCACTGCTTTCGGCAATCGCTTCTTCAGCGTCCAACTCGACCAGCCGATAGCAAGTCTGCCCGTATCGATTTACACCTATGCGATTGCCCCCTATGACGATTGGCACGCGCAAGCCTGGGCCGGCGCGCTGGTGCTGGTGTTGATGATTCTCGTGCTGAGCGTCGCCGCCCGCTACGCGACGCGCGGTCGGGCCCGCTTTGTGAGGTAGCTATGCTGGAAACACCGACCATGCAACCACGGCCACTGCGAATTGAGGAAGATATGGCCAATCCGGAAAAACTACGCATTGAGGGCTTGCATTTCTTCTATGGCCGCAAGCAGGTGCTGCGCAACGTGAACCTGGTCATCCGGGAACGCCGGATCACCGCGCTCATCGGCCCGTCCGGCTGTGGTAAATCGACCTTCCTGCGCACCATCAACCGCATGAACGACACCATCGAAGGCACCCGCACTGAAGGACGCATCTTGCTGGACAGCGAGGACATCACTGCCGCGGATATCGATGTGGTTGCCCTCCGTCGCCATGTCGGCATGGTCTTTCAGCGCCCGACCCCCTTCCCGATGTCGATCTTCGATAACGTCGCCTACGGGGCGCGCGTGAACGGGCTGGCCCGCGGTGCCGAACTGGACGCACTCGTCGAACACAGCCTGCGGCAGGCAGCTTTGTGGGATGAAGTGCGAGAGGTACTGCATCATCCAGCCACCTCGCTCTCCGGCGGTCAGCAGCAACGGTTATGCATCGCCCGCGTGCTGGCCGTGCGACCGGACGTGGTGCTCATGGATGAACCGTGTTCGGCACTCGATCCCATTTCCACCGCCAGTATCGAGGAGCTTATGCTCGATCTGAAAGAGCGCTATACTATTGTCATTGTGACGCACAATATGCAGCAGGCCGCGCGCGTCTCTGATGAAACGGGATTTTTCCTCAACGGGGAATTGATCGAATTCAACCAGTCAACAAAATTATTTACTGATCCGACTGACAAGCGGACCGAGGATTACATCACCGGTCGATTCGGCTAAGGAGGCGATATGTCACGCCATTTGCAACGGGAAATCGAAAACCTGAAACGCCAGATTCTCACGCTCAGCGCCCTGGTCGAGGACAGCGTGCGGCTGGCGACCAAATCAGTCAGCGAACGCAACGTCGCGCTGGCTGCCCAGGTCATCGAAACCGATAACGATATCGACCAGATGGAGGTGGATATCGAGGAAGAATGTCTAAAAATTCTTGCCCTTCATCAGCCGGTCGCCATCGATTTACGATTGGTGATCGCCGTCATGAAGATCAACAACGATCTGGAGCGCGTCGGCGACCTGGCGGTGAATATCGCCGAGCGCTCCGCGGTGCTGGCTGCCCATACCGCCATCCCGCCGCCATACGATCTGACCGAGATGTCGATGAAGACGCAAAACATGCTGCGCCGCAGCCTGGATGCGTTGATGAACATGGACGTGGAACTGGCGCGAGATGTTGGCGCCGCCGATGATGAGGTGGATGAGATCAACCGGCAGATGTTCCACAGCATTCAGCAGGCGATACGGCAGCACCCGGAGCAGGTGGAAACACTGATCAACTACCTGTCGGTGAGCCGCAATCTGGAGCGCATCGCCGATTATGCCACCAACATTGCCGAGGATGTGGTGTATCTGATCGATGGCGAAATCATCCGCCATAAATCGGAGACTCCACCGCTGTCCGCGAGGTAACTGACGATACGTGCGATGTCCCGCTTTTTGATGTCCGGAAGGAAGATATGATGACGACAATTATTGAAGAGACCGTTGACTATACTGACGAGCAATCCCGATTCGTCATAGATGCCGATGTCCCTCCCCGTCCCCATGTGCCGTGGGCGATTGCCGGGGGAATTATCGCGGTGCTGGCGATTGCCGTCGCCATCGCCGTGGCGTACGGCGTGCCGGTCAACACGGTGTTGATCGTGAGCGTGGTGATCGCGGCACTGGCATTCGATTATGTCAACGGCATGCACGACGCCGGCAACGCCATCGCCACGGTCATCTCCACCCGGGTGCTCACGCCGACCGCGGCGCTGCTCATGGCTGCGGTATTGAATTTGGCCGGCGCCATGGCGCATGCCGGCGTGGCCACCAGCATCGCGACCAAGTTCGCCGATATGAAGCATATCGATCCGACGCAAATCACTCCGGTGATGATCTTGTGCGGCCTGATCGGCGCCAGTGCGTGGAGCTACCTGACCGCCAGTTGGGGGATGCCGGTCAGCACCTCGCACTCACTTTTCGGCGGATTGATCGGCGTCTTTGTGCTGGGCGGTATCCCGTTGAACATGGCATATCTCGGCAAGATCGGATTGTTTATGGTACTGGCGCCGGTCGTGGCCTTCTCGGTAGGCTGGCTGCTGATGGTCATCATGATGTGGATCTTCCGCAATGTCGCGCCTTACAAGCTAAACAAGCATTTCCGCGGCTGGCAGATTGTGTCGTCGGCGCTGATGGCATTCTCCCATGGTTCCAATGATGCACAGAAAGCGATGGGCATCATTACCATGGCGCTGGTTGCCGGGCAATTCATCGCGCTCGATGCCGGCGGGCACGTCGAGGTGCCGTTCTGGGTGAAGCTCTCGTGCGCGCTGGTCATCGCGCTGGGCACCGGCCTGGGCGGCATGCGGGTGATTCACACGCTGGGACATAAGATCATCCGACTCGCGCCCGTGCATGGCTTCGCCGCGGAAACGGTGGCCGCGGTGACCATCCAACTGGTGACGTTTCTGAAGGTGCCCATCAGCACCACGCACGTCATCTCTTCCTCTATCCTGGGCATTGGCGCCTCGAAGCGCTTGTCGGCAGTGCGTTGGGGCATCGCCAAGAATATCGTGGCCGCGTGGATCTTCACCATTCCCACCTGCGCGCTGGCGGGGGCGCTGCTGTATCGCGTCGTGACGTTCATCGGCATGCTGGTCAATGTACCCGCCCTGGTGAAGTAATCCCTCCGACATCCGATGGCATCAACCGGCACTGCCCCCGACCACTGTCGGCATTGTCCGTTTTTCGCCTTCGCATCTGCTCCGGCGGCGGGAATACTGCGCGTGGAGGAGGATGATCCACATGCCGTACGGGTACAGCGTTCGCCGGTGGCTGGGGGTGCTGGCGGTATTGCTGCTGGCCGGTCTGCCGGGCGTCGCCCAGCAAATGCCGCGCGAGTATCGGAACGTGCTCACCATTCTGGGTCGCACGGGCGATTATCAAAACCAGGTGTTGCAACTTCGCTTGCCCCGCACTGCGCCCCGCTTCACCATGCTGGGTTGGACGGTGCCGGCGGCATTCGGCTTCACCGGCAAGGTGTCGATGACGCGCGGCGCGCGCGGGCAGCAGGTGATGATGGGCGAGTTAGTGCTGTTGCAGCAAGAAGTGAATGCCATCGTCTCCATCCTGCTCGACCAGCATATTGCGGTGACGGCGGTGCATAACCACTTCCTGTGGGATACCCCGCGCGCCATGTTCGTGCACTTCACGGCGACCGGCGCCGCCGACGACCTGGCGCGACGAGTGAAACCGGCGCTCGATTTCATTGGCAATGTGGTGCCGCCGGATGGCGAAGCGGACGAGCGCAACACGCAGTCCACCGGCGCGACACCGCCGGCATTATCGCTGAACCGCGACCGGCTCAATCGCATCGTGCGCCACCAGGGACAGGAACAAGGCGCCGCCTACCGGTACATGATCGATCGCAACGATATTCGGCTGGTGGTGCAGGGAGCGCGCATCACTGGACGCATGGGACTGGACATCGAAACGCAATTCATCGGCTCCGACCAGAACGCCGCCATCGTCTGTGAGATGGCGCTGCTGCCCAGCGAGGTGACGCCGGTGACGCAGGCTCTGCGCACGGACGGTATCTGGGTGACTGCCCTCCATCATCATATGATCGGCACCGCCCCGGAAATTATTTACCTTCACTTCGAGGCACGCGGCACCGCACAACAGTTAGCCTATGCTTTCCGCGACGCGCTGAACGCCGCGAGAATCAAATGAGCGCATACCGGCGCTCCGCGGGTATGGTCAATTGGCGTCAGGCGCCGGCATATCGCTGCACATCACGACCACCTTGCATTGATGCTGGCTATTCGTCCTCACCCGCATCGAAACGAGCAATGCGGTGTCGAACTCGTTAGCCGTCGCATGGGTATATACAGGCACCAATACGCTGCCATCCCCCAACCTCGTGCATTGCCAGCCGGCAGTCCGCTGGAGTATGATAACGTAACGCTACACGACAGGTATGCCGCTATGACCGTTTCGCTTGATTGGAAAGTCCTCCCCGCCGATGTTGCTCGTTTGCGCGAGTTGGCAACACGCGTGCGCGAGATCGCCGACAGCCCGCGCAACCGGGAGTGCATCCGCCGCTGGCACCAGCACGACCGCGGCGAGAGCGAGCGTCCACTGGTGCTGACCGAGACGGACGGCGGGCTGCAGATGGTGCTGCCGGAATTCACCCCGCATTGCCGGGAGTCCTGGGCGCAGGGACAGGAGTGGATGCTGCAAGGCTTGCTCTGTCATGTCGAGACCATCGGCGACGACACTCCCATTGAGCCGTACGTCAATTGCGAATGGCAATTATCCATCAGCAACTTCGGCGTGGAGACGCACCAGACTCGCCCGCATACCGACGGCACGCGCGGCGCCTATCATATCGACCCCGTGCTGCCCGACCTGGCGCGCGATTTCGACAAGCTGCGCCCGCGCAGTTATGCGGTGAACCGTGAGGCGTCGCTGGCGGTGAAGGCACGGTTGGCAGAGGTGTATGACGGCATCCTGGGCGTGCGCATGCGCGGCAACCCGTGGTGGACACTGGGGCTGACATGGTCCGCCATCCTGCTGATCGGACTGGAAGAGCTGATGCTCTACATGTTCGACGAGCCGGAGGCGCTGCATCGACTGATGGCGTTCCTGCGCGACGAGAATTTCGCCCTGCTTGATTGGATGGAACGGGAAAACCTGCTGACATTGAACAACGAGAACGATTACCTCGGCTCCGGCAGTCGCGGCTACACGCAACGCCTGCCCCAACCGGGATGGACGCCGGAGACCCCGGTGCGCACTGCCGACCTGTGGGCTATGCTCGAATCGCAAGAAACGGTGGGCGTCGGGCCGGATCTCTATGAAGAATTCATCTTCCCCTATGAAAACGCTCTCGCCGCGCGCTTCGGCAGTGTCTACTACGGCTGTTGCGAGCCGGTAAACACCCGCTGGCATGTGCTGCGGCGCATGGCCAACCTCAAGCGCGTCTCCGTCTCCCCCTGGTGCGACGAAGCCTTCATGGCGGAAGTCCTCGGCACCAGCTACGTCTACTCGCGCAAGCCCAACCCGACGCTGGTCAGCACCACGCATTTCGACGAAGACGCCATTCGCGCCGACCTGCGCCACACGCTGCAACTCACCCACGCCCACCGCTGCAGCACCGAGGTGATCATGAAAGACGTGCATACCCTCAACGGCGAACCCGACCGCCTGGCTCGTTGGGTGCGCATCGCCCGAGAGGTGATCGACGAGGTGTATGGGTAGAGATGCGGCGCGGCGTTATTCTCCCCAACAGTAATCAGCAAGAGCAGCGACTTTATTTCCGCTGAAACGGTATACCGTGCGCAGATTATACGCGGAATCCTGACCGTAATGATCGCTCGCGACGATATACTCCATGACACCATCATTGTTTACGTCGAGCACGCCGGTTAAGGCATACCATACATGATTCATGAGTTGATATTTTGCATACAGGCCTTCGACTCTCACCGGCACCATTTTACCGCCGGCATGCCGCCAAAGGCCAGTGAAGTTATAGAATAGCCGGGATTTCCGATAGTACTGTGAGTCGTGGCCCCAATCGGGATGCTCGTCATATGCACCCGACATCAGCACTTCATTCCGCCCATCACCGTCAAGATCGATCAGTACCACACGCGTGATTCGCACCGGGACGGCGTTCAACCCATGTGCTTGCAGCATAACCTGCGCGGCTTGCTGATACAGTGGGCGCATCGGACTGTCGATGCGCGGCGCACGCGGCATGGCATTCCAGGCGCCGCTGAAGCCGATGAACCACGGCTGGTCCGACGAGACGGTATGCGGCCGATACAAATAATTGATATTAGTAAATGCATCGCGGTTTTCCACCGACCTGGTACCGACATACCGTGTCAGGCTATAGACTTTCTCAATGCGTGCGGGATATGGATTTTCACCAAGACCTGACTGTTCAGGAATCTTCCCGTTCCATATATTAAAAAGAAATCCCATCCCATTCAGACTGTGTTCGAAGAAGGCATATCGTCCTCGGCGCGCGGTTCGACGATTCGGTGGATCAGGATCTACCATGGCGACTATCAATACTTCGCGGGTGGACGGATGGTCTAATTTCCATTGCTGCCGATGCCCATCCCATCGTGCAGGGAGCCGTAAACCACGGATGACGCCAATCAGAGGCACGTAGAACACGCCTTCGTGTATCTCCGGCGCTGCTGGCAACGGGAAAGACTTGCCATCCACAACGGCGCTCCTTGCGTGCAAAGAGAAGGTGACGGCATGTTGTCCAAGCACGATCGTCACCTTCTTTCCGCTCGTATTGGCATAGCAGGCAGCGCCAAACCAGGCGGTCAACGGCGGCGCCGGTATCATACTCACGCCATCGTGCAAATATGGCGCCGGAAGTGCCGAAAAGAAATAAGACGTGTGAGTGTCATCGCGTGCGCCATGTTCCACTAGGAGACGAATGATTGTGGGATTAAGCCGTAAGAGACGCGCGCTACGAAGTGGAGGATAATCGTTGTCGATTTTCCGGTTTGCGCTGACACCGTGGTTCAGCAACACCTGCACCAGCGCTGTATTCCGCTGCCGCAGCGCTATCCCGATGGCGTCGAATCCCCAGTTAGCAGGCGCGAGCGCGGCATGATAGCGCAACATCAACTCGGCCATGCGCGCGTTTCCGCCGGCAACGGCAAGCATGAAAGGTGTTTGGGTATGCCTATAATCAGGATCAATCTCCGCTCCGTGTGCGAGCAGATACTCAGCCACCTGAACCTGTCCCGCGTCCGCCGCGCAATGTAACGCGGTCCGATCATTAGCATTCCAGGCGGTTGCCAGTGTATGGTCTGCGGTGAGCAACGCTTGCACTCGTGGCAGATCGCCGGTCTTCGAGGCCTGACATAGTTCCTCAATGGAGACTGCAAAACAGCACAGGGGAAGTGTAAAGCACACCAATACGCCGAATAGCTTCCATGTCATGGCGATCCTCCGGGGAAATAGATACTTTATCGTATGCCGGAATACGTGATTTGGCAACTAAAGCCTATGCTATCGAGATGCGGCGCGGCCGCGACTGCGTCACAGTGCAATATGCTCAGTTATTGTTAATCAGCATAGTACCGTGTCCATAACCACCATGGTCCGGTAATATGTGAATACGACTCGTCATACACACCAGTAACATCCGGAGGCGGGTGAATCGAGTAAGCAATACCAGCCGCACCGAACAACAGATTATCGGAAGTCAGCATCCGGACAGTGCCGTCGTCCAGGTGGTCGGTATAGCGCACCAGAAACAATCCCACCCAATGCTTATCGGTATAATGCTTATCAGGGAAAGCTATGGTGGACCCCATTTGTCGACAGCGAACCCTCCCGGTTCTTAGGTGGATTCC
>CAYYJR010000010.1:0-126102 GCA_964472305.1 uncultured bacterium | reverse complement strand
GGTCAGCGTGGCGCCGGTCGCCGACTCACTCGCGGCGCCGGCGGCATCCGCGTCCGGTGAATCCCCGCTGAACAGGGTTACCAGTATATCCAGCAGGGTGGATTGGGTGACCGGCTTGATGAGAAAGCCGTCCAGACCGGCGTCGGCAGCCTCATGGCGCACTTCATCGCGGTCGAATGCCGTCACGATGACGACGGCCGGCGGATGATTCAACGCCGGATCCTGCTTGATGCGCTGCGCGGTTTCAATACCATCCATCTCCGGCATCTTCCAGTCGATAAAAACGATATCGTACGGCCGATCCGCGTCCATCTGCTTCACGTAGGCAATAGCTTTCGCGCCCGCGTCGACGCTCTGCACGGTGAAGCCCAGCGCCTGCAATTGTTCCTGAATCACCTCGCGCGCCACCGCGTTGTCGTCCACCACCAGGATGCGCAGCCCATTCAACTTTTCCGGCACGATTTTACGCACCTGCGACTGCTCGGCGCCCAGCGTGAACCATGCGGTGAAGGAGAACGTGCTCCCCACGCCCGGTTCACTGTCAACCCAGATCTGCCCGCCCATCATCTCGACCAGACGCCGGCAGATGGCCAACCCCAACCCGGTGCCGCCGTATTTGCGCGTGGTCGAGCCATCTGCCTGCGAAAAAGCCTGGAACAGCTTGCCGGCCTGTTCCGGCGTCATGCCGATGCCGGTGTCGCGCACGGAAAACAGCACCTTCACCTTTTCGCCGGCTTGTTCCAGCACTTTTCCTTTCAGGTACACCTCGCCGGTCTCGGTGAACTTGATGGCGTTGTTGATGAGGTTGGTGAGAATCTGTCCCAGGCGCAGCGGGTCGCCGATCAGATGCTGAGGCAGATCGGGCGCCAGGTCCAGTACCAATTCCAGTCCCTGTTCCTGAATCTTATGCGCCACCAGGTTTGTCACGTTGCCGGTCACCTGATCGAGCACGAACTCCGTGCTCTCGATGTCCAGCTTGCCGGCTTCGATCTTGGAGAAATCCAGGATATCGTTGATGATACCGAGCAGCGAGGTGCCGGCATTATGGATCTTGCCGATGTAGTCGCGCAGCTTGGGTGTCAGCTCCTGTTTCAGCGCCAGGTAGGCCATGCCGATGATGGCGTTCATCGGGGTGCGAATTTCGTGGCTCATGCGCGCCAGGAAGTCACTTTTCGCGCGGTTGGCGGCGTCGGCCGTCTCCTTCGCCTCCACCAGCAGGACGTTCTTCGTCTCCAACTCCGCATTCGTCTCGTTCAACTTGAGCGCCTGTTCGCCCATGTCCTTAGTAATCTTCGCGATCGCCACTCCCGCTTCTTGCAGGCAGGTGATCATCTGATTCTGCATGCGCGACAACTGCCCGATCTCGTCTTTCGTGGTGACCGGCAGCGGTTGCGTCAGCGTGTCGAAGGTGAGCGACAACTCGCCGCGTGCGATTTCGTTGGCGACATCGGCCAGCCGGTCCAGGTCGGCCGCCACACTCTGGGTTTGTTCCTGCAGCCGGGTGACCGGCGATGTGACGCGATAGCCGATGAGGATTGAAGACGTGACCGTGAGTGCCAGCAGCACGAAGAGCAAGCCAAAAATCAACTCCAGGTACAACGTGCTTTGCCCGGCGTACCGTGCGACCGCGGCGGTGGTGCGTTCATCGGTCATAGTGATGAAATCGTCGATCGGCTCCATCACCTGCGCCTTCACCAGATGGTATTCCATGTTATTCAGCAGGCGCATTGCCAACGCCGGGTTGGGAACGCCGTTCTGGGTGTAGTGACCGCTGCCGTCGTCATACAATCCCCGCGCCAGCGCCATAGCCTGGCGCTCGATCTTCTGCAACTGATCGGAATGCTGTTGCGCATTGGCCAGCAGCACCAGTTCCGCATTGGTGAATCCGAGTTGTACCATGCGATGTTTGATCGAGAGCGCCAGGTAATTGCTGCGAGGGGGATAGCCGTGCGCGATGTAAAAATCCCAGTAAGGATTCTCATAATGCTCGGGACGCGACTTCTTGCCGTCGCGGATGGCGAGAATGTCCGCGTAATATTTCAGGTATTTTTTATCACTGGTAGCGATAAAAGTTCGCGCCATGCGGGTCAGATCATCCGATGTCTGGCGAAATTCATCGGCAATGGTGAGCGATTCCAATCGGTTGCGCTGGCTGCGGTTCAAATCGCCTTGCACGTCGAACAGAAACGCGGCAATGATGCCAATCGCCAGGATCAACAGGAAGAATAGCGTGTAGGCAACCTGGAAAAACTGTTTGATGGTCATAGTGCTCTCCAGTGTTGGCGTTCGTCGTGACGAAGACTTTCCTTCAAGATTCGCTCTCGCCGGGCAGGCTCCTGCCGCGGAGAAGAAGAAAGGCGTCCCTTTGCCTCTCACCGGGCGCTCGGGTCGGCAGGAATATCGTGCGGCACAACCGAAGAATACCGTATAATCATGCTGCCGGGGTCGCAATCCGCCACCGGCATGCCCCGCGACTCGGAAGCGGGTGGATGACCGGACAAGTGAGCGAGGATGATCGAACACACCCAACCGCAGGATCGCGACAGCATCACCCGCGCGCAGCATTTGCTGCGTACCATCTTCGGTTACGATTGCTTTCGCGACCGGCAGGCGGAGATTATCACCCACGTCACCGGCGGCGGCGATGCCTTCGTGCTGATGCCGACCGGCAGCGGCAAGTCACTGTGCTATCAACTGCCTTCCCTGTTGCGGTCCGGAGTCGGCGTGGTGGTTTCACCGCTCATCGCCTTGATGCAGGACCAGGTGAGCGCCTTGCGGCAACTGGGCATTCGCGCCGCGTTCCTCAATTCGACGTTGTCGTCTACCGAGGCGCAACAGGTGGAAGGATTGATGCGCGACGGCGCGCTGGACCTGGTCTACATCGCTCCGGAACGCCTGCTGCTGGAACGCACGCTGGCATTGCTGGCGGTAAGCCCGCTGGCTTTGTTCGCTATCGATGAGGCGCACTGTGTCTCGCAATGGGGGCATGATTTCCGCGCGGAATACCTGCAACTCGCTACGCTGCACGAACGTTTTCCGACGGTACCGCGTATGGCGCTCACCGCCACCGCAGACGAGTTGACGCGCGCGGAGATCATCACCCGGCTAAGGTTGGAAAAGGCGGCGTGTTTCATCGCCGGCTTCGACCGCCCCAACATCCGCTACCGCGTGATGGCGAAGCAGCATCCCAAACAGCAACTGAAAGCTTTCCTGCGCGACGAACACCCCAATGACTCCGGCATCGTCTATTGCCTGTCGCGGCGCAAAACCGAGGAGATTGCAGCGTGGCTGACGGAAGAAGGCTGGACCGCGCTACCCTACCATGCCGGGTTGGATGCCCCGGCGCGGCAGCGCCACCAGTATCGCTTCCAGCGCGAAGACGGCATCATCATCGTGGCGACCATCGCCTTCGGCATGGGTATCGACAAGCCCGACGTACGCTTCGTCGCCCACCTGGACATCCCGAAAAGCGTGGAGGCCTACTACCAGGAGACGGGGCGCGCGGGACGCGACAGCCAGCCGGCGGATGCATGGATGCTTTACGGATTGAGCGATGTCACACTGTTGCGCAAGCTGTTGGGGGAATCCACCGCCGACGAGGCGCGCAAGCGCATAGAACAGCAAAAGTTGAACGCTCTGCTGGGCTACTGTGAAACCGCCTCCTGCCGGCGCCAGGTGTTGCTGAACTATTTCGGCGACGCGCTGCCGCAGCCATGCGGTAATTGCGACACCTGTCTGCAACCGGTGGAAACCTGGGACGGGACACTGGCCGCACGCAAGGCCATCTTCTGCGTGCGCCAGACCGGACAGCGATTCGGCGTCGTGCACCTGGCCGATGTGCTGACCGGGAACAACACCCCACGCGTGGAGGAATTCGGTCACGACCGGATAAGCGCCTTCGGCGGTGGAAAAGAGCTTGAGGGCAAGGAATGGGCTTCCGTCTTCCGGCAACTGGTCGCCATGGGCTACTTGCTGGTGGATGAAGCGCGACACGGCGGTCTGCGCATCACTCCCGCGGGGATGATGGTGTTGCAACAACAGCAAAGCGTGCCCCTGCGCAAAGACCCGCTGCCGCGCCGTGAACGCGCCAAGCGCCGGCGGACGACCGTACTGGAAACGATAACGCGTACCGACGACCAGGCGCTGTGGGATGCATTACGCGCGCAGCGCCTGCAACTGGCGCAGGACGCGGGGGTGCCGCCATATGTCATCTTCCACGACAGCACCCTGCGCGAAATGTTGCAGCATCGCCCGCAAACGCTCATGGAGCTCGGTCACCTGTCCGGCATCGGCGAGCGAAAGCTGCAGTGCTACGGCCCGGCGTTCCTGGAGGTGCTGCGCGCGTATCCCGGCGAGTGCACGCAAGACGGGAACAGTCCTCCAACCGGATAGGAAGGGTGTCACCGGTCAGCAAGGGAAGGACGGTTCCATGCGTCCGCGAACTGACTCCGCATCTGTCGCCGGAACCGGCCGTGCACCAGGCAGACCGTATCGAATCCACGACGCGGCGCCACGCTGGTCGTGCTACGGCAATTCCCACAAACGGCAGGAATTTCGTCTTTCGTAAGGAATTTTCCAAAGCAAGACCCGGCCCGGCATGCCGGCCGGTAATGATTCAATTTCACCGCAAAGGAGTTCGCCATGTCTCGCTATCTCGCGTTCATACTGCTAATGCTGTCGCTCGGTATCGCCGCCTTCGCCGCCCCGGCCACGGTGGTGGTCAATGGCAAGACCGTCTCCGTACCGGTGGTCGAAGCGAACGGGAAGGCTTATGTTGACATCGTCACCTTGATGAAACTGCTGGGTGGCATGGCCACCTACAATGCCGCCACGCATAAAATCGTCATCAACACCCCGGGGACAGGTGGCGGCGCCGCGGGTACCGCGCAGCTCGCGGGCGACAACGGCGAGTTGGGAAAGCTCTATACCCTGCGTAAAAGCACTCCGCTGTATTTCTGCTTGAAGAGCGTCGAATTCACCACCTCGCAGGTGAACATCGGCGATAAAATCTATGTGCCGAAAGCTGACGAGAAGCTGATGCTGTTGCGCTTCACCATACAGAATCCGAACAAAACCGACACTTTTGTCCGTGGCGATGGACTGCGCATCATGGCGGTCGATATGATGAATGTCAACCATGAATGCCGCAGCATTTGGGGCGATGCCGAGAGCCTGCAATACATTGCACGCGACCTGAAACCGGCGCAGAAGATCGAGGCGTACACGGTGATCGTGGTCGCGGCCAAAGGGTCCATCCCCAAGTTGATGGTGCAGCCGTGGAACGACAACGACGGCCCGTTGCTGCGCTATGACCTGCGTGACAAGGTGACACCGTTGAAAGCACCCATCGCTGATCCCGCCGACCCCACCGGTTCCACTGCGTTGCCAGTGGTGAAGGGTGAATTCAATGTCGCCTACCCGTATAAGAATTTCGATATCACGGTCGAAAAATTCGACTATGCCACGGTCGGCCTGGACGACGAACCCGCGCCCAAAGATATGCGTTTTCTGGTAGCCACGTTGCTGATTAAAAATAAAGCGCCGAATCCCTCTTTTCTGCGCGGTGATTACATCACCCCCGAATTAACCTCGACGGACGGCGAAGCGCTGCGCTATCGATGTATGCTCTTCGCCTCCTCGAATCGTCGCATTCAGCAGGATCTCAAACCCGGCCAGGAGATGCGCGTACGGATACTCATGGATATCCCGAAGGGGTGTGTCCCGCAGACGCTCTCCCTGCACGAGGGTGACAGCCGCGCCTATGAATTCAGCGTAAAATAATCGCATCCGCACAAACGACTCGCACACCCCCCCGGCAACGCAGGCGCGTTCCGGGGGTTCTCTTTCGTCGCCGTGTTTCGGTGCGTGTTATCATTCCCGCCGATTATTGTCGCCGTCGGCACAATGTTCCGACCAGCGACCGGCAAACATACAAGCATGAACGCCTTGTTGATCTATCCGGAGTACCCGGAAACCTTCTGGAACTTCAAGCATGCCCTGCGGTTTATCGGTAAGAAGGCCGCCTACCCGCCGCTCGGATTGCTTACCGTCGCCGCCATGCTGCCGGAGAGTTGGGAATTGCGCCTGGTTGACATGAATGTGACGGGGCTGCGCGACGAGCACCTGCGCTGGGCTGACCTAGTGTTGATCGGCGCCATGTCGATCCAGCAGCGCTCGGTGCGTGACGTGCTCGATCGCTGCCGAACCGCCGGGGTGAAAACCGTAGCCGGTGGCCCACTGTTCACTGCCAATCCCGATGCCTTCGACGATGTCGATCATCTGGTGCTGAACGAAGCGGAAGCCACGCTGCCGCTGTTTCTCGACGATTTCGCGCACGGTTATGCCCGGCATTGCTACACCGCCGCCCCCGATGTTGATCTGGCCGTCACTCCGCTCCCGCGTTGGGACTTGGTCGACGTGCGGCAGTATGCGGCATTGAGCCTGCAATTTTCGCGCGGGTGTCCGTACGATTGTGAATTCTGCAACATAACCACTTTGTATGGCCGCAAGCCGCGGGTGAAGCGCAGCGCGCAAATTATCGCTGAGCTGGATCGATTGCTGGAGTTGGGCTGGCGCGGCGGCGTCTTTTTTGTTGACGATAACTTGATCGGCAATAAACAGGCTGCCCGGCGTGAGCTGTTGCCGGCGGTCGGGGCATGGATGGAGCGGCGGCGTTACCCGTTCACCTTCATCGCGCAAACCTCCCTCGATCTGGCCGATGACGACGAGTTGTTGCGCCTGCTGTCGCGCGCGGGCTTCAATACCGTCTTTGTCGGCATCGAATCGCCCAATGAAGCGAGCCTGCAGGAATGCAATAAGACGATAAATACCCATCGCGACCTGTTGGCCAGCGTAAAGCACCTGCAGCGTCATGGGCTGCAGGTGCAGGCCGGATTTATCGTCGGCTTCGACCACGATCCGGAATCGATTTTCGAGCGGCTGATCCACTTCATTCAGGACAGCGGCATCGTCACCGCCATGGTCGGTCTGCTGAATGCGCCGCACGGCACACGGCTCTACCAGCGCTTGCGCGACGAAAAGCGGCTACTGGGCGAGATGAGCGGCAACAACACCGATTGTTCGTTAAACTTCATCCCCCGCATGCATGCCGAGACGCTGCTGCAGGGCTACCGGCAGGTGGTTGCGTCCATCTACGCGCCGGCGAACTATTATGAACGGCTGAAGATCTTCCTGCGCGAGTTTCAGCCCAGTGGACTTCACGTGTGGGATGTCAAGCCCGCGTATCTGCTGTCGGCGCTGAAGCTGTCGGTGGTGCTGGGGGTGCTGGAAAAGGAACGCGGGTATTATTGGCGCTTGTTGTGCTGGTCGCTGGTGAACAAACCGCGCCTGCTGCCGATGGCAATGGCGATGGCAGCTTGCGGATTCCACTTCCGCAAATGCTTTGAGCACTGCCAATCCGCGGAGGAACGGTAGCATGATACCATGGCTGAACAGCCGACACACGGGCTGCTAGCCGAACACCCCGGTTTCATGGTATAAAATGGACCATCCTACTGGGAAAAGGTGAGTGATACGGCAATGAAAGTGGCGAAGTTTGGCGGCAGTTCGTTAGCCTCTGCCGAACAGGTGAAAAAGGTTTGCGATATCGTGATCAGCGACGCGGCGCGCAAAGTAGTGGTCGTTTCCGCGCCGGGCAAGCGCGATAAACAGGATACCAAGGTGACCGATATGCTGATCGCCGCCGCGCAAGCGCGCCTGGACGGTCAGACGGGCGAGGAGGAGATCGCGCGCGTCATCGCGCGGTATGAGTCCATTGCCGCTGAACTGGGCCTGCCGGGGGACTCCACCACCGCCATCGCGGAGAACCTGCGCGCCTGCCTGGCGCTGGATACCGCCAACGCGGGCGTTTACCTGGACACGCTGAAGGCAGCCGGCGAGGATAACTGCGCGCGCCTGGTGGCGGAATACCTGCACGCGCTCGGGGTGCAGGCGTCCTACGTGAACCCGCGCGACGGGGGCATGCTGCTCTCCGACGAACCGGGCAACGCGCGCGTGCTTGAGGAATCCTATGCGAAGCTGGCGGCATTGCGCGACATGCCTGGCATCGTCATCTTCCCCGGCTTTTTTGGCTATTCCCATGCCGGCAACGTGGTCACCTTCCCGCGCGGCGGCTCCGACATCACCGGTGCCATCCTGGCGCGGGCAGTACAGGCTGAAGTATATGAGAACTTTACCGATGTCGATTCCGTCTTCGTCGCCTCCCCCGCGCTGGTCGAACGCCCCGTCGCGGTGAGCGAGATCACCTACCGCGAGATGCGCGAGTTGGCGTACGCTGGCTTCTCGGTGTTCCACGAAGAAGCGCTGGAACCGGTCGTGACCGCCGGCATACCGGTGGCAATCAAAAATACCAATAATCCCACCGCGCCGGGCACGCGGCTGGTACGCCAGCGCGAGGCCAGCGAGCACCCGGTGGTGGGCATCGCCGCCTCCGACGGATTCAGCTCCATTTACGTCAGCAAATATATGATGAACCGCGAGGTGGGCTTTGGTCGCCGCCTGTTGCAAATCTTCGAGGAAGAGGGTCTGTCCTTCGAGCACATGCCCTCCGGCATCGACAACCTGTCCGTCATCATCAGCGAAAGCTCCTTCACCCCGGAAATCGAGACGCACCTGTGCAACCGGCTGCGCCGGGAGTTGGGAACCGATGACATCTACGTGGAACGCGGCCTGGCGCTGGTCATGCTGGTCGGTGAAGGCATGCGGCACACGCCCGGTCTGGCAGCCCGCGCCTGCGGCGCCTATGCCCGTGCCGGCATCAACCTGGAAATGATCAACCAGGGTTCCAGCGAAGTAAGCATGATGTTCGGCATTGCCTCCGACGACATGCCCGTCGCCGTGCGCGCGCTTTACGACGAATTTTTCACACTGGTGTCGGCATGAACATCCTCATTATCGGCGGCAGCGGACATGTCAGCGGCGCGGTGGCACGCGCGGCGGTGACCGCGGGGCACGCGGTGTGGGCCATCACGCGCGGGCAGCGCCCGCTGTATGACGGCGTGCAGCCGCTGACGGCCGACCGCCATGACGATGCGGCGATGGCCGCGGCGGTGGCATCGACCGGAACGCACTGGGACCTGGTGGTCGATTGCATCTGTTTCGACCTGCCGGCCCTCCAACAGGATATCCGCTTGTTCCGTGACCGCGCGGCGCAGTTCGTCTTCATCTCGACCGATTTCGTTTTCGATCCCGCCCACCGGCGCTACCCGCAGTCGGAAACGGCTGAGCAATGGGAAAGCGTCCTCGAGTATGGCCGCAACAAGCGCCGGTGCGAACAGGCGCTGCTCGACGGCGATACCGGAAGCATGGCGTGGACGGTGCTGCGCCCCTGCCACATCTACGGCCCTACCTCGGAACTCGGCTGTCTGCCGCTGCACGGGCGCGATCCCGAGTTAATCGCCACTCTGCGTGCGGGCACGCCGTTGCGGCTGGTCGGCGGCGGGCATTTCCTGCAACAACCGATCCTGGCCGACGACCTGGCACACACCATCCTGAGCGTCGCCGGCAACCGGAACGCCGACCGCGAAATCTTCAACACAGCCGGCCCTGACATCGTCGAATCGCGCGAATATTATCGTCTGATCGCCGAAGTGCTGGGCGTCGAGTTGACTGTCGAGGAAGTGCCGGTGCAAACGACCCTCGCTAAGTGCCCCGACCTGATGCCCTTCCTGTGCCACCGCATCTACGACCTGCGCAAACTGGCCGCCGCCGGCTTGCATGTCCCCGCCACCCCCCTCGCCGCCGGCTTGCGTTTGCACGTCGAAGGCCTGCTGGCACGACACTGAATCCGTCACCATCTTTGGGGTGTTGCACCGCCTGTCATGGGGTGTCTCACGGTTGCCTGGCCCTTGACAGCCGAGTGAAACCGCCGGGATACTTGCCGATCACACCACCGTAAACGTCCCCGTCAACTCGCCGACCATCACCAGGAACTCGCCCGGTTCCACCACCTGGCGCATCTCTTCGTCCATCAGCGAAAGGTCGTCGGGGTTGAGGGTGAAGGTGACGGTGGCGGAGTCGCCCGGCTCCAGCGCGACCTTTTCGAAACGGCGCAACGCCTTCACCGGAGTCGTCACCGAGCTATAGACATCGTTCAGATACAACTGCACCACTTCCTGCCCGGCGCGGTCACCGGTGTTGGTCACCGTCACGCGCACCGTCACCTCGGCGGTGGGCGAGATGCGCTCCGGCGCGAGCTGCAGGTCACGGTAAGCGAAGGTGGTGTAGCTCAGCCCGTGACCGAAGGGGAAGAGCGGCGCCGGGGAGGAGAAAACGTAGTCACGGCCCGGCGCTTCCGGCACGCCGGGGCGATGGTAAAAGCCACGCGCGGAAGGTTTGTGGTTGTAAAACGCCGGCACATGCCCGACGCTGCGCGGGATGGTGATGGGCAGTTTGCCGGACGGGTTGACAGTCCCGAACAGCACCTCTGCCAGCGCGTGGCCGCCTTCCTCGCCGGGGTACCACGCTTCCAGGATGGCCGGCACGTGCGCGGCGATCCATTCGCTGCTGATAGGCCGGCCATTAAACAGCACCACGATGGTGGGCGTACCGGTAGCGACGATGGCGCGCACCAGCGCCTCCTGTGGGCCGCTGGGGGTTAGTTCGGTGCGATCGTAACCTTCGCCGCAGGTGGCGCTGCCGGTATCAAGCCCCCAGCCGGTGCCGCCCAGCGCGTGGCTGGTTTCACCCAGGCAGACCACCGCCACCTCGCTGGCTTGTGCCGCCGCCACTGCCTCGGTGAAACCATCAGTGGACGAACCGTACAGGTCGCAACCTTTCGCGTAGCGTACCAGCGTACCGGTGGGCATGGCGGCGCGGATGCCCGCCAGCGGCGAAACGGCGCGTTCCGATGGGCGGGTATAGTCACCGAGCTGGGCGGCGTCGGCGTTGGGGCCGATGACGGCGATGCTGTGCAGACCTTCCGGCAGCGGCAGCACGCGGTCTTCGTTCTTCAACAGGATAATCGATTCGCGGGCGACCTCGCGCGCCAGTTCGCGGTGCGCGGGGCAGTTGATGACCTGCTCCGCCGCGGGATCGGCATACGGCGCTTCGAACAGCCCGGCGAGGAACTTCACCCTCAGGATGCGCAGCACCGCGCGGTCGATCGCCTCCTCGGCAAGGTCACCGCGCTGCACCAGTTCGATCAGGTGGCGAAAGCAGTAATCGTTAGGCGCTTCCAGGTCCAGTCCCGCCTGCAACGCCAGCCGCGCGGCCTCGGTGGGGGTGGCGGCGGTGCGGTGGAAGCTGTGCAGCATCTCCACCCCGCCGTAATCGGAATAGGTGTACCCCTGAAATCCCCACGCATCGCGCAGCACGCGGTTGAGCAGCAGCGTGGACATGTGTGCCGGGGTGTCCAGGTACTCGCTGTATGCGGGCATCACCGACAGCGCGCCCGCCTCCACGATAGCCGCGCGGAAGGGTGGCAGATACAGCGCGAACAGATCGCGGATGCTGCCCGCCACCGGCGCCAGGTTCACCCCCGCTTCCGGACTGCCGTGCGCGGCGTAGTGCTTGGCGGTGCAGACCAGATGCTCCCGGTCCACCCCCGGCCCGGCTCCCTGCATACCACGCACGTACGCGGCACCCATGCGTCCGACCAGGTAGGGGTCTTCGCCGTAGGTTTCCTCCACCCGCCCCCAGCGCGGGTCGCGGGCCAGGTCCAGGTCAGGCGCCAGCGCCTGCGCCACCCCCACCGCGCGCGCCTCCTTTGCCGTCGCCGCCGCCATGCGCCGGACCAGCGCCGGATTCCACGTGCTCCCCAACCCGATGGCCTGCGGAAACACGGTGGCGCCGTCAGACATATGGCCGTGCAGGCACTCGGAGATCACCAGCGCCGGGATGCCCAGCCGCGTTTCCTCCGTCAAAAAGCGCTGCACGGTATTGATGATGTTCGCGTTTGCGCGCGGGGACAGCCGCGGGTCCTGCAGCGTCCCGATGCCCAGCGCCAGCGCCGCGCGCAGCGCCGCCGCGTCCACCGCGCCGTCGCACAGCAATTCCGCCGTGTCCCGCTGCGTCATCTGCCGCACCTTCTCTTCCAGCGTCATGCGGCGCAGCAAATCCTCCGCCCGCGCCCCGGCGGGTTGGCTCGCGTCACGATATAACGGTGTCTCGACCGGCATGGTAACCTCCGATATCGGGGTGCTTTATTCGCTATCTTGCGCGGCAGGCGCATCGACTTCCTGCGAGACGATGGTCAGGTGGTAGGAGTCAGCCTCCTCAACGAGCTTGAAGTCGACAATGATACGCCGGTATTCAGCGAAGTGCTCCTCTTTCCGTTCGATCATCTGCGCCAGCAATTGTTTCACCTGCAACCGCATCGCCGCCGGAAAAGTCGGCAACAGCGTGGTTATCTGGCGAAGCCGTTCGTGCTGCGGAAAGAATGAGAGGTTCCACGCGATATTGACCAGCACATACGTCGAGTAATAATCTTCATGGCCATCCGCTTCCTTAAGGTAGGGAGCGGCAAATTTGGCCACCACATCCGAGACGTTATAGGGAAGGTCGGAATCCCGGAGCACCACCTGCTTCTCCGGGAATACCTCCAGCAAGCCGGGCCATAACCGCGCATCGGGTTTGGGTTGGATATGTTGTTGCCGTTTTGCCATCACCCACCTCCTCCTGGCGTGCCGGCGATGCCGCACGCATTGCACATTCGCATTGAGTAGATCGCGACTCCGGTACCGGTATTTATCGGAGTTCGTCTTTGCCGGGGTAATACGGTCTTGTTCGGGCAATAGCGGCATTTTCCTGCTGATGGCAGTCTGTGTGCTGTAACAGCCAATATTCGACACGCTCTCTTGGCGCAAGTTCGGTCTTCGTCACCCCACCTCCAGCAATGGCGGTGGAATCTGCTGTAAAGCGGCGGCGTTGGGGAAGCGGGCGGCGACACACAGACCGTCAAGGTCAGCCGTGACGCCGCGGGCCTGCGCCAGCACTTTCGCATCACCCAGTTCACCGGACGCCGGATTGATCAATGCCAGCAGACCGCGGCGGTTGGCGACGCGCGCGGCGGGCGGCAGCGGCAGATTGTCCAGCGCGGCCAGCCACCCTTCGATGCCGAGGTCGAGCAGGAAATGCCGTTGCGTGACCAGCCCCAGCGCCGTCAGTCCCGCCTCCCGACCTGCCTGCGTCAGCGTGGAAAAATCGACGTGAGCGATCAAATCCTGTCGTCCCAGACAAGACAGCAGGTCGTCGGACACCCGCTGTTGCCGGTAAGCGAGCAGCGTATCCGACCGCTCCGGACGAAAGAGCTGGGCAGCCAGGTGGCCGAAGTCGATGGTGAGCACGAAGCCGCGCGTCAACACCCGCGCGACCGACTGCATCCACGCGGACGCCGCCAGATTCACTTCCGCCTGCTGCCCCTCCGCCAGCGCGAGACCCAGCCGCGCGAAGTAGGCCGCCAGCGCCGGGGTCGACGGCTCGTGATCCTCCCAGGCGAAGGCGTCGCCGTCCGCCACCACATACCGCTCGCACAGCATGCCCGCGCGCATGACCACCCGGTGCACCGGGAAGGCATCCACCAACTCATTGGACAACATGATGCCGGTGATCTCCGCCGGCAATTCCGCCGACCACGTCACCCGCGCGTCACCGCCCAGGCGTGCCCGCTGTTGCGCCAGCAGTCGTGGCGAGCGGTCGATGAGCCGATAGCGCACGGCGGCGGCGAAGTCGGGCAGGTGCTTGTCCGCGTGTGCCAGGAAGGCCGACGCCAGCGTACCGCGTCCGCCGCCCATCTCGACCACTGCACAGGGATCGGGATGCCCGAGCGCCGCCCAGCATTGCGCTGCCTGCCGTGCCAGCAGCGCCCCGAACGCCGGGTGCTCCTCCGGCGCGGTGACGAAATCGCCTTGCGGCCCCAGTACGACATGCGAGGTGTAATACCCGCCTTCCGGGTGATACAGTGCAACCTCCATCACCTCGGCAAAAGTCAATCGCCCCCGCGCCGCGATCCGCTGCCGCAGTGTGTCCACCACCCGAGGATCATGCTCGCATCGCGAAAAATCACCCATTGTCGCCCACCCGTCCGCGTGATGCGTAGCCAATTCGTCGCCGCCGCCGATACTCCCTTTTCCGCACCGCTCCTCACAACGGCCACGTCTCTCCGGGTAGATGTGTTTTGCCCAAATACGCCTACGAAGGAGAGAAGACGTGGCTGACTACCAGATAGTCCTGACCCGGCACGACTACATTGGTATTCCCGCAGCAGAAAGCGCCGTCGTTGAAGGCGGCACAGGCCTGCGGATTGCCAGCCCGCAAGGCGCTCCACAGCAGGGGGGCATCAATCCGAGTGTTGCCGAACAACGGTAATCCCTTTTCGCTCAAAGCCTTTCCGGGGAAGGTGCCCTCAATCCACCAGCCATCGAGCAGTGATCCCAACCGTTGCGCATACGGATTGCATCAATCATGCTCACGAAAAATGATGGAACCGACAAGCTGCACGCTGCGTCCTGAAGAAACAACACCGGGAGACAAGCTCCCAGAAGGAGTTAAGCATGAAACGATTTCGCCTGGTCGCCGTGACCGTAATGATGGTCATGGGCTTGAGTGTACTGGTTACGAGTGCCTATGCGGCACTCTGCGTCTGGCTGAATCCGGACCGGGATATCAAGAACTTCTTCCCCGGTGGCAACAGTTACACCACGGACATCAAGAAGTACAACAAGGACCAGGAGAAGGAAATCGAGAAGCGCATCGGCGCACAGCTCGATCCCGATGAGAACGAATTCAAGTTTTATCGCGTGAAGAAGAAGGACAAGCAACTCGGTACAGTGCTCACGCACCAGGCCCGCGGACGGTATGGGGCAGTGCAAACCGTGGTTGGCATCGGCACTGATAACAAGGTGATCGGCGTCTATGTGCAGCGCCATCGTGAGCCCACCAATCTGAACGAGAAAACCTTTCTCGCGCAATTCGAAGAGAAGTCGGTCGACGATCCCATCAGCATCGAGAAGGATATTAAGCCTATCAAAGGACATGAAAAGTCCAGTCATGCGGTGGCGTTCTCGGTGAAGAAGATCCTCGTCGTCCATGACGTGCTGAACAAGTAATCCCTGGAGGCATTACATGAAAAACATTGTGATCGGCATAATCGTTCTGGCAGCCATCGGAGCCGGCATCTGGTACGCCTTTGGCGGTAGTGGTGAGAAGAAGAACAAAGCCTTTGGTCAGGGCACCGGCACCGAGGTGACGGCGATCGGAGACATCACCAGTGCACCGAACAAGTATCTCGGTCAGGTGGTTACCGTGGAAGGTGAGCTCACCAAAGAGTGCCCCGGCAGCGGGTGCTGGTGGTATGTCAAAGATCAGACCGGCGAGATTCGGGCTGATAGTTTTGGCGGTGGTTTTGCTCTGCCGCTTCATCAGGAAGGTAAGCACATCCGCACGACCGGTAAGGTCGTCAAAGCCGACAGTGGCGAATTGCAGATCGCCTCGTTGGGGGCGGAATTACACTGATCTCTGCACCGGGGCGCCCTCATGCTCCTATGCTGAATGGAGGAATCGCATGTCATTCTGGCGACTGGCCTGGCGCAACTTGACGCAGCGGAAGGTGCGTACCGGCCTTACGATTTTATCGATCGCGGTGGCGGTGGCCGTCCTGTATACCCTGTTGTCTTTCAACAAGGGGTATACAGCCTCACTCAAAGAACAACTTCAGCAAATGGGCGTGCACATTCTGGTGGTGCCCCCCGGCTGTCCCTTTGAGGCGGCATCCCTGCTCCTGAAAGGAGGCAAACCACCCGCCTATCTGGGTGAGAATGTCGTGAAACAGATTGAGCAGATCCCCGGCATCCAGATCATGGCACCCGGATTCATGTCGGCGATCATGCATGATGATCGCACCGACATCTACTTCGGCATGGACCAGCGCACCATCGCGCTAAAGAATTGGTGGAAGCTGAAACCGGGTGGCCAGTGGTTTACCGATGATCAGGAAGATGCCATTGTCCTCGGATCTGATGCGGCGGTCACGGAACTCGTCATCAATCAACAGACCGATCCATTTACGCCAGGGCAGGAAGTCTGGGTGCCCGAACTCAACCGCCCATTAACTATTATCGGCATTCTGGAGCCGACAGGCACCCAGGACGACGGCTTCTTCTACGTGCCAAATAAACTCGCACAACAAATCTTCAAGAAACCGGGCAAGGTTACCACGGTGGCTCTGCGGCTGGATGACCCGGCGCAGGCCGGGGTGATCGGCCAGCAATTGCAAAAGATTGAGGGCGTGGAAGTCATCACCATGTCGGAGTTGCTTGGCACCCAGCAGCGCATGATGGAATCGGCTAAAATGCTGGTGATGGCCATCGTCTTCATCGCCATCGCTATCTCAGCCATTGGCGTCTTGAATACCGTGCTCATGTCCGTGTTCGAGCGCACCCGTGAGATAGGCGTGATGCGATCAACCGGCGCCAGCAAGGTGCATATCTTCTCGCTAGTGTGGCTGGAAACATTGCTCATGTCTGCCGCCGGCGGCGTCATCGGATTGGTATTGGCGATTGGTGGCGCCGGATTCATGGAGAAAATCGTGGTGAGTGCACTTGCGAGCGTCAAGTTCATGACCGTGAATTCCCATAGCCAACTGGCCACCTTCGACCCACGGATCGTGGTGATGACCCTATTGTTTGTGCTCGGTATTGGCCTGATCGCCGGCGTGTATCCCGCTTTTCGCGCGAGCCGTCAGGAGCCGATCGAAGCACTGCGGACGGAGTAGGAGGCGCATTGATGGAATACTTACGACTGGCACTCAAAAATATGTTGCGGCGTAAAGTCCGCACACTCCTCACCCTGCTGGGTATCGGCGTGGCCATCGCGGTCCTCTATTCCCTGTTAGAGTTCCAGAAAGGCTATGAGAGTGGCTTGCAGGACCAATTGAACCAGCTCGGTGCGCATATCATGGTGGTGCCGAAGGGATGCCCGTATGAGGCTGCCACGATCGTGTTACATGGCGGCAAATGGCCGCGCTACATGGAGGAGAATTACTACGAGAAGATCAAGGCCGTGCCGGGTGTCAACCAAGCCGCGCCGATCCTGATGGACGCCATGATCAATCCGGCGACCAAGGATAACAAGATTTTCCTCGGCATTACCGACGAGTACGGCAAGCTGCGGCCGAAGTGGACCATGGACGGCGCGGGATTCAGCAACGATAAAGCGCAGGAGGTGATCCTCGGCACTGCAATCGCGGAGAAACTCGGCTTACAGGTCGGCGAGACCTTCCAACTGCGCCAGGATGCCGCAGGACGTGCTGCCGGTAAAAATAACGCGGATCTGAAAGTGGTAGGAGTGCTGGAGCGTACTGGGAGCCAGGATGACGGCTTTATCTTTATGCCCCTGCATACGCTGCAGCAAATTTTCGAACTGCCCGGCAAAATCGTCGTCGTGCTGGTGCGCGCCGACAAGATCGATACTGGCAGCATGGAGGAGACGACGGCTGGCCTGCGGGCACTGGGGGGCAACATGAACGTGTTCCCGCTCTCAGAGTTACTGAATAATGCCTCGCAGCTCATGCAGGTGACAAAGGTGTTCGTGCTGGCCATCGTACTGGTCGCCATCGCCATCGGTGCCGTGGGCGTGCTCAATACCATTCTCATGACCGTCTTCGAACGGACGAAGGAAATCGGCATGATGAAAGCTATTGGCGCCAGTTCGCGTGACATCTTTGCCCTCATCTGGACGGAGACGGTGCTCATCTGCACCGCCGGTGGACTCCTTGGCATCGGGTTGGCCATTACCAGTGCACGAGGAATTGAATTGTTCTTCCGCAAGGCGCTGGCCTCGCAATTCTCCGCGTTGCCGGAAGGTACCCTCATCGGCGTTTCGTCGGATATTGTGTTGTTGTGTGTTGTGCTCTCGGTTGGTCTTGGCGTGTTGGCTGGCTTCTATCCCGCGTGGCGTGCCAGTGCCGTGAAGCCCATCGAGGCAATTCGTGGAGCGAACTGAGGAGGAAGATATGACAGCTACTGCTACGGTAGAGCGAAATACACCATCACTGTCAGCCGGTACGGGCGACCGTCCCCTCGTCGCCATGGTGACGCAGGTTGGCAAAACATACCGAAGAGGCGTCGAAGAGATCCACGCCTTACAGGACATCTCCATCGCATTTGGGCAAGGACAATTCTACTGCGTGCTCGGTCCCAGTGGCGCCGGTAAAACAACACTATTGAACCTTCTCGGCGGCATGGACGTCCCAACCGTGGGTACGCTGGCCATTGCTGGCACCACGGTGATGGAAGACGGGAAAGTGCGCCTGTCGGAAGGTGCTCGCGATAAGCTACGGCGAGAAAATATCGGTTTCATCTTCACCGAGTTTTTCCTCATGCCTACGCTGACGGCGGTGGAGAATGTGCAGATGCCGCTGCTCTGGTCCGGAAAAGAGGACCGGAAATATGCAGTGGAACTGTTGGAGCGCGTTGGGCTCGGACATCGACTGACCCACCGGCCGTCGGAGATGTCCGGCGGTGAGATGCAGCGCGTGGCCATCGCCCGTGCCTTGATCAATAAACCGAAACTGCTGCTCGCGGACGAGCCGACCGGCAATGTCGACACGAAGACGCGCGACAGCATCTTCGAGCTATTTCGCGAGTTGAATACGGAAGGTCTGACTATCGTACTGGCTACCCATGACCACGAACTGGCCACGCGCATCGATCATGTGATCCACCTACGTGAAGGTCGGATTGTCAACGGGTGAGGAGATTACCATGCACACACCAATCCTGGACGTACCACAATACGCAGGGCCCAAGGTCCATACCGATATTCCGATTCTGGAAGCCACCGAAGTCTGGCGCAGTTACCAGCGCGGTTCAGAGACTATTCACGCCCTGGCGGGGATGTCGCTCCGCGTGCAGCCAGGGGAGATGGTTGGCATTGTCGGCCGTTCCGGCTCTGGGAAGACCACCTTTCTGAATCAGGTGGGCTGCCTGGATACGCCCACCAAGGGGAGCATTCAGGTCTGCGGGCATGAAGTGACGACGATGCCGGAGAAAGAACTGGTCATGTTCCGCCGCGATAACATCGGTTTCATTTTCCAGCTCTTCTACCTCATCCCCACACTGACGGCGGTGGAGAACGTCGAATTGCCGATGATTTTCGCTCGGGAATCGAATCGCCGGGAGCGTGCACTCGATGCGTTGGAACGTGTCGGCTTAACAGAAGTGCATGCGCTGCCGCATCAGCTCAATGGCGGTGACATGCAGCGTGTCGCCATCGCCCGTGCCCTGGTAAGGAAACCAAGGCTGCTGTTGGCCGACGAGCCGACAGGCCGGCTGGAGCATCGGTCGCGGGTCGCCATCATGGATATCTTCCGCAGCCTGCAGGCGGAAGGTCTGGGGATTCTCATTGTCACGCACGACCCCACCCTGGCGGCAGAGACTGACCGCGTGGTCGAGTTGCGCGACGGTCGCGTTATTGCCGGCAGCATTGCCGCATAATCCCGCGGCGGGACAGGCCGGGGATGATTTTGTCGAGTGGAGTCGAGTATTCGGCGGTCGCATACCCAGGCAAAATTATCCCCGGCTACATACAGAAAGGCACATGACATGAAAACCGTTTATTCCGTCGCACTAGTGATCGTCATGGCATTCGCTGCCTGGGCAGAAGAGCCGCCGGTGCCTGTCACGCCACCGGCAGCGACAACCGAAACGGCTGCTGCCGCGCAGGATGTGGGAGCACCCGGTAACGAGCCGACAGCAGATGAGAAAGCGCAGGCTGATGATGACGCCGATGCGAGTGGAAAGCCCAAAGGCTGGCACGTCTCAAACTGGGCGATTGATGGCCGTCTCGACTACCGGTTGATGAACATGCAAGAACAGGGGATGTCGACCTCCAGCGGTGAGCTGATGGGCGCGGAGGTGGAGACCACGGCCACCATTGCGAATGCCACGCGCGATGTGCTGGACCTCGGTCTGCAATGGCCCAGTGCGACGCAGATGGAAGGCGTCGATGGCCGCGGCAAGGAGATGCATTTCTTCAATGCCTACGGCATCTATAAGTTCGGACTGGGCAAACCGAATGTACGCTTCGGCCAATTTGTCGTCCCCTTTGGCAATCTCACGACCTACGAGACGCACACGCGCCCCCTGCAGTCGCTTTATCCGGAAAGCCTGGGGGTGCGGATTGACCGCGGCGCGAGCCTGGAAGGGATAGCCGGGAATTACGACTATTGGATTGCGGCCATGCATGGCAACGGTGCACGAGGGGATAACAATAACAGCCCCATCGTCACCGGACGGGTGGCGCGGCGATTTGATCTGTCGAGCGGAACGCTCACGGTGGGAGCGTCCGCGTTACGTGGATCGGATATGCCACGTTTCTCGACAGTGGTCGATCCGCTCATGGATTCCGAGACCATGTCAGACGAGATGAGGATGACACCGGCGTTGGAGTTTACGGATAAAACCCGTGTCGCACTGGATGCGGAATACTCCGCGGGGCAGAATCTCTGGCGTGCCGAGTTGGTGGCAGGGCGTGACAGTGATGGATCGGTTAATGGGCAATTTGTGCAATGGAATCGTGCGCTCGATGAGAAACACGAGATTTCCCTGCAGGCCTCACGCTGGGAGCAACCCGGCGGCAACCGGGTGCGCCTGGGGATTGCCGGTGAACGGAAGCTCGATCAATATTCTACCGTGCGCCTCTACGCCGAGCGCGCGTTAGGTCACGCAGACATGGAGGATCGCAACCGTACCCTGGTCGGCGTGCAATTCCTGCGTGAGTTCCCCAGCTTGTTTGGGAAATAATTCCCCCACAACAATGTCGTAACATACCCAGCGCCTGTGTCGTACCCCGGCATGGGCGCTGCAAGGAGATGATAACATTGAAATCGTTGACATCGTCGAAACATTCACTGGCCCACTTGGGATCGTTACTTCTCGTGAGTGTGGTTGGGATCTTGCTCCTCACCGGATGTGGCAGCGGGAGAAGTGGATCACCGACGACCGCTCAACCCACCGGGCGCATTGATGGTCATGTGTATCTTGCGGCTGCCTCGACGCCAGCCGCCGGCGCGATAGTGCGCATCCAGGGATTGATGCATCAAGCGACGACCAATGCGGATGGATCATTCAGTCTGCAGAACGCGCCGGTGGGGTCACATCGCCTGGTGATCAGGCATTCAGGATACCAGATGCAGGAGATGCCTGTCACGGTTGAAGCGGGACAAACCACGCATGTCCAGAATGTGGGATTGGCTGCTGCATCACGCAAATGGACGGTGCTGGTCTTCCTCAATGCCGATAATGATCTGGAAGATTTTGGCGTGGAGGATGTGAACGAAATGGAGGCGGTACCCGATAGCGACCAGGTGACGGTCGTCGTGCAAATGGACCGCTCGCCCGGTTACGATACGTCAAACGGCAACTGGACGGGCACCAAACGCTTCGTGGTGAAACACGATGATGATTCCCAGGTGATTACCTCACCGGTGCTCGAGGAGATGGGTGAGGTCGATATGGGGCGGGCGGATACCTTCCGCAATTTCCTGCTGTGGGGACAACAACGTTACCCGGCGGAGCATTATCTGGTCGTCATTTGGAACCATGGATCGGGGTGGCGTTCGCGTTCGACAGAGCTCGCCATGACGCGCGGGGTCTCCTTTGACGATACCTCGGGCACCTTTATCAAGACCCAGGAGCTCTCCCAGGCGTTCATCACTTCCATGCCGTTGGACATTATCTCATTCGATGCCTCGCTGATGCAAATGCTGGAGATTGCCTATGAAATCCGGGAGACAGGAGAATATATCGTGGGTTCCGAGGAGAGTCCTCCCGGCGCAGGATACCCCTACCATACTTGGTTGGGTCCGCTGATCGCCAATCCGTCGATGACGGCACGCGAGCTCTCCATCATGATGGCACGGGAAACACTGGCGTACTACGGCACAGCGTCCGATATTACGCACTCAGTTCTGGCGGTCGGAAAGCTCGAGGAACTGGCCTCCGCGGTCGATGCCTTTGCCCAGGCACTCATCCCGGTCGCGTCCTCGAAGGGAGCCGAACTGGCTACCGCACGCAATGAAGCCGAGAGCTACAAGTATCATGAATACAAGGACTTGTATGATTATGCCAGCCTGGTGAAAGCCAACGTGAGCGACTCACGTGTTCGCACAGCGGCTGATCGTGTGATGGCCGCCATTCACCAAGCCGTCGTTGCCGAGTACCACGGTAACGGGAATCCCCGGTCGCATGGCGTAAGCATCTATATCCCCACACAAACAGGCTATGTCCGCACCGGCGCCGAGTACCTGCTGCTCGACTTTACACAGCGGACGACGTGGGATGAATGGCTTGGGAAGCAAATTCAATAATAGATGAACTGTCGGCACCTCCCGATGGTGTGTTACCACCGTCGGGAGGGATCACATCATACCGCAGGCACCGCGGACTCACGTAAATGATCGTGCAGATGCCTGGTCAGCACTAACGCCTGCTCCCATGGCCGCCACAGATGACGCCCAAAGATCATCCCCTGCACACCGGCATCCATGGTCAGGCGCACCTTCTCTACCACATCCTCATCATTCGTGCGCGGTCCACCAGAGCGAATGACGAGACCGCGGCCGGCAGCCTGTATCACCTGGCGAATGGCCGTTGCCGGCGTGAATTCGCGTTCATTTTACGGAGCAGGAAGTTTCTCGTTTTCACTGTCACTGACTTTTGGCATCTTCAGCTTGATGATACGCGCACATCTGCCGGGTTGAGCGCGTGATGACCCCGTATCTGGAAGCACTCCTCTGACGACAGCACTGAGCAATATCGCCGTCTCGGTGCGCTAATGCCTGCTCAACAAAGCGAGAGTGGATCAGCGCCCCTTCAATGAGCTCCTCCAATACCATGCCATGGAACGCTTTCTATACCGCCTTCTCTACCGCCTTCGCCACCGTCCTCTGACGCCTGGCGTTGAATCACCTGTCGTCGTATCGCGCATCACTGCTTTTCGTGCTGACGATCGTGTTGACGATGACCAATGGCGCGCTGTTTCTGGGGCAGCGCCACATGCCGCTCATGGTATTGGGGGCGTGTGGTATTATTAGTGCGTTGCTGATCCCCCAACCGCGCCGGGCTGCCGACTGATGAAGGTGTGCACCATGTCCCATACAGAAACGCGTCAACCGTTGAACCGCTTCCCGCGCATGATGCAGGAATATCTGGTCAGCCGGATGCGGGAAAATTACCGCGCCAACCACGCCCGCGTCATGGGCTTGAAAACGCGCACCGAGGCCGAAGCCTATTGCGCTGAAGTCCGCGCCAAAGTGGACCGGGGGGTCGGCCCCTGGCCGGAGAAGACGCCGTTGAATCTCCGCATCGCCTGCGCGGCGATCCTCTGGGCGGATCTGGTACGGGAGTATGGCGATGACGAGTGGCGCGAGCCGATCCGCCGGGCGCTGGGCTTCTGCCGCTCCATGCAGTTCACCCGCGCGAGCGATCCGAACCTGGAGGGCGCGATCCTGGAGAAGGTGCTGCCGCCCGCCGGCAGCGACGCCCCACCCTGGTACCTGCGCGAACTGGGCACCGTCTCCTATGTGCAGGCGCTCTGCCAGGTGCCGCGGGACTGCCCGGAGGTGCTGGCATGAAGAGCCTGGACCGAATCTTCAACCATGACGGCTTCGGCCTGCTGGCGGAACTGGCCTGCACGGATTGCACGCCACAGGAGGCCGACCGGGTGCTGGTCGCGCCGCTGGCGGCCGCCGGGTTCACCGCCATCGATTGGAGCCTCTGCTCGACCGGCATCCACAACTGCCGTACCCGGCACGAACGCGGCCTCACGCGCGCCCTGCTGGAGCGCAGCCACGCCGATCATCCCGCGATGTGGGGTGAGGCAGCCGAGACGACGATCTTCCCCATCGGAGACGTGGTTGAGCGGTACAACGCGCAGGTGCAGGACCTGCTCGACTGCGTGATCGCCGCCGGTCATGCCCGCAGACTGCGGGTCTACGGAAATATCCGTCTCAACCACGCCTGCGTCCCGCGCTGGCTCGAGGGTGTGCCCGGTCCCTGTCATGCCGATGGCCTGCGTAAAGACTTTCGCAATGAGGCATACCAGACGTACCTGCTGGAACTGTTCACGGATCTACTCGCCAAAGGCGTGGACGGGCTCTCGCTGGATTTCGAACGCAAGGCGCCGTTCTTCCCCAATGAGGCGTCCCAGTCCGAGCGCGTTGCAGCCTGCACCCGCTTCGTGCACGCAGTGCGTGCCCTCACTGACAAGCCGGTGATCGCGCGCGTCGCCTGGCAGCCGGGGCAGGGAGAACCGCAGGGCCAGCAACCGCTGGCGTGGATGGCGGAAGGATTGCTCGACGCGGTGATCCCGGCCACGCACAATCATGAGCCCGATCCCTACGACTGGGTACCCGAGGCGTTCTTTGCCGCGGCCAAGCACTCGCCGCGGCCATGCGCCGTCTGGCCGCAGCTCTGGCCGACCCCGGAGCCATGGAACGCCGGCCATAACCGCCGCCATACCCCGGAAGCCATTCAGTCGCGGGTTGACGCCGTGCACGCTGCCGGGGCGGATGGGACTTACTTTTTCAACTTTTGTTGCTACGGGCCGCTGGAGGGGCGATGAGCATGACGATGCGCCAAACACTAGCCGATCGGCTGCTCCAGGAGGCGCGCATCCTCTTGGGCGCGAGCGCTTTCAGGCCGGGTGAGCCAGGCGTAATAGCCACTCCGCGACACGGCCAGGACATCGCAGAGCTGGGCAATGGGGAACTGTGCCGCGTGGGCGCGGATGAACGGGTATCTCATCGCAGTTCCCCCGAGCAGATACCGATCGCTTTTTTGAGGATGTCGCGCTCCTGCTGGAGTCGCTGATTCTCCCGGCGTAACCGGTGCAGCTCGCTCCGCTCGTCGGGGGTCAGCGTGGTGAGGGCCCCCGGCTCGGCGGGACCGTAGAGGTCGATCCACTTGTAGAGGAGGCCTTCCCGGATGCCGAGGTCGCGGGCGGTCTGGGCTTTCGACTTGTCGCCGGACAGCGCCAACCGCACCGCGTCCTGTTTGAATTCATGGCTGTAATGGTTGTTCTGCTTGGCCATAAGACACCATTCAGGGATTGTACATCCCTCTAAGTTCGGTGTCCATCAAAGCCGGGACAGGTCACCGGCGGTAGACACCAGCGCAACGGACACGTAGAGCGTAAGGTGTCGCATCGTGTTCATCGTCATTGCGCCTTGGAAAGACGCATTATCCCCAACACTGCTTCAACCTATGAAATTTTATAATAACTCACTGGAGCGGTACATCAGGCCGTACCGTTCCAATCGACTACTACTGCGAGTAGCTGATGCGCATCAGATAACCTAGCTTATCCACTGTGCCGGTAGCTGTCAATAACTCATGAAAAAATCAGGGGAAAGGCAGTACAACGGAGCATGTCATGTTATCCTGGTATTTGACTCTTCGTTTCATAACCTGGCCTCCATTTGCAGAAGGGGGAGCTACCCGTCACGCCAGCGATATCGAGGGCAACGGCCGTGTCGTTGGCGACAGCTTAGCAATCACAGCGTTATTGACAGAACACAATGATGGTGATAATATAATCTGATACGCATCAGTCAACGCGGCCCGGTGAGGAACCGCATATGTCAAAATCGCAAGTGTTTCGCATGCTAGGTCTGCTGGTCATCGCGGTCACGCTGGGAGCCACCATGCTTATGAACAGCTACGCGCAAGCCACGCATGCGCAGCTTCGCAACCAACTCAGGCAGATGCTCGGTATCCCGATGACGCGCTGCGATCTGGCGCCGGAGACGCGCGGCCAAATCGAGCACGACGGCATTGTCATCGAGAAGTGGATATTCACCGCCGAACCGGGATCGCGAGTACCGGCGCTGCTGTATCGCCCAGCGCATTCCGTTGGACCGATGCCGGCTATCGTCTTCACCTACGGTCATGGCAACAGCAAAAGCAGCTGGTGCTACGACTATGCGGCACAGATCTACGCGAAACTCGGCGTGGCTACGCTGGCGATGGATCCCATCGGTGAGGAAGAGCGCAACCTGACCGGACAATTAGCCTCACGGGCGCACGACGCGCGGGGTGTGTCGGAACGGTGCGATGCAGCCGGTCGGCTGATCATGGGCAAATTCGTCTTCGACACCATGCGAGGGGTGGATTTCTTGCTGACCCGTCATGACATCGCCCATGATCGGATCGGTGTCGCCGGCTACTCGCTTGGCGGGGCGACGGCAGGCTGGACCGCCGTGATGGATACCCGACTGCGGATGGCGATTGTCGCCGGATGGGCGTATGACGATATCGTAATCTCATCCAAGCTCTGCCAGCGTTTACCATTTGAGCGAATGCGCAAACTGTGTTCGTGGACCGAGTATGCCGCGTTAACCGCCCCCCAATGCGCCGTGCTGTTTGCCAACGGCGACGCCGACACGATCATCGACAGTAAGGGTGATGGCGCCTGCTGGCGTAGCACGCAGACGGTCGTCACCGAAACGGAAAAGGTGTATGCCGCACTTGGCGTCCCGCACGATATCGCAACATGGTTCCAGCCGGGCGGCGGACATCGACCATACTTCGTGGATAAAAACGCGCTAGCGTGGATCAACCAGCACCTCGGCACGCCGGGGCATTCGCTGGAGGGGATTCGTGCGCTGCCGACCTGCAACGCGGGTGCGTGGTGCGACGCGCAGGCCATCCCACTCGAAAATCTCTACGCCACTCCGCTACACTGGCGCGGTGCGACGCTGCCCGAACTGATGATTCACCCGCTGCCTCCCAAGGCGCTGGCGTGCTTGCATCCGGACGAAATCGGCAAACCGGAATTTACCCTGGAAGGCTGGTTGATGACGATTGAGCGCAAGTAAGACCGGACGAATCCCATTTTGCAATAATAGGAGCATGACATAATGTCAGCACGAAATTCCATCCGTTTTTCGGCCCATCTGGGCGTGGCAGGATTCATCGCCATCTGTTTGATGGCTATCGTGTTCTTCGCGGCTCGTACCAGGCTTGCCGCGAATGAACTCTCACTCACAGCCACACGGGTTGAGAAGAATGGTTCGTCCAATTGCCGACGTCCACATAACGCGGGCGTCTATGCGAAGGGCCGGACCTTCATCTGCTGGCCCGGCGCGCAAATGCAGCCGTGCGTAAAGATGTATGACCACAAAACCGGCAAGTGGTCCGATACGCAGGTCGTGTATAAGTATACCAGTGCCGATTACCACGATTATCCGGTGATGGTGAAGGGAACGGATGACTATCTGAACCTGTTCTGGTCAACCCACAACGGGAGCCTGTATTACTGCCGCTCACCTCGTCCGTTAGAGGTGCAGGGGGAATGGACATACAAGAGGCTCCCGGCCACCGCGGCCACCTATCCGGCGCCGTTGGCCGACAGCGCAGGCAATCTTTACGTGTTTTACCGGGCACGCGGCAACAATCTTGTCAGCTACTTCGACTATGTCAAGTCCAGCGACCACGGCGCCACCTGGACGGTGGTCAGAGACGCCATCGCCAGCAAAAGCCTTGGATTTTACCTCATGAATACCCAGTATGAGCCGGCGCGTGGCAACACCCCGGAGCGATTGCAGCTCACCTGGTTCCTCAATCGAAACGTCACGAATGAAAATATCTACTTCGCCTATTTCGTACCCCTGGGCGACCGGTTCATGAGTGCTGACGGCACAGACCTTGGCCCGACTATCACGGTCGATGAATTAGACGGCAAGTGCATGGTGACGCAACTCAATCGCAAGGATATGCCGATCCACTCGACATACCAGGACGATGGGAGTCCCGTCGTCATCTACAAATCGGGCAAAGTCCGTGTCTGGGCGCAGTGGAACGGGCGGGGTTGGGAACAGCATGAGATACCGTTCGGCATCCGTGATATCGAGAAGATCGGACCAAACGCATACCGTGCGTATTCGGGTGGCGCAGGGCAGCTCTTCTGGTTTGAATCAACAGATGGCGGAAAGACCTGGAAGCAGGCTGGCCAACTCGCACTGCCCATCAAAGACATCTCACAATGCATTGTGATCGATGACTTCAATCCGGAAATTCGGTTGTTCATCCAGCAAGACGACGTATGGCAACCCCAGACATATGACGGCACGGACCTGATCTTTGTGGCAGGCGAAAATGGGATGATTCCGGTCAAGTAGCTTTTGCCGGGGGAGTGCAAAGTGGTTGAACCGTTATCCATCGCTTCAAAGCTATCAGCGAAGGGGAGTGGAATATGCGTATCGTGATGCGCACGCCGACTTACCGGTGCGGACAATAGCGGCGCAAGCATGCGCCTGCCCGCTGCCACCCAGGTGCAAAAACAGTAGGTGGAGCGCGAATAACGAATGACCGTGCTCAACTCAAAGGAATGGTCATGATAAAACGAAATCGCGCATTGGCTGATGAGAAGGTAACTGGGGATATTGGCCCCACCCCAGACCTGTCGGCGCCGGTCAATCCATATCTAGATGCACAAATCGTCTGGCACATGGCAACCCCGACGGCGAGTGAGAATTATCCTGTGGACCTGGCGGTCTGCGGGAAGGCACGTCTGGGCGAAAAGTTGGCTTCCGATGAGAAGACAGAATCGACTAAGCGTGGTGGCGATGGTTGTGTAGCCATCCTGGAAGGTGGCTGGCTTTCTCTTGATACCTACAGAGCCAGGAGGCTGCGCCCGGCAGGCAACGCCATCTGCCTTTATGTCCGAGCATGGGTTGGCCCGAGTGGAAGTGGCGCGTTATTCTTTTCCGACTTCATGGCATTAACCATCCACCCGACAGGTCTGGCGATCGGATTTCTGGGGGTCAAGACTCCGGCGGGCAAGGTCTATCGGGAACTGCCTTTGGGCGTTGTCGTGCGGGGGCAATGGCTGGACCTGATTATTCGCATCGCCAATGGGTGTCTTGATTTCTGCTGCAACGGAGAAATGATCAGCTCCTTCCCGCTTCGCCAGGAGCTGTGCGCGCCATTCGATGATGATCTGCTCATCGGCGCATTCAAGTGCAGCAAGCCGGATCTATACGGCACTTCGACTCCGAGAGCGTTCCCGGATTGCCGGATCGATACCGTGGCACTATGGCACCAGGCGTTGCCCGATGACCTGGTTGCTCTTCTGAGTGGTGTCGAGCACCTATCGAATCCGGGCGTTACCAGCGCGTTATCTCAGGCCTTCCTGGATTATAATGCCTTCTTTGACGCTTCCGTGGAGAAGGACATCGAGGCATGCGCCACCCTGTGGCGGTCGTTGCGAACAGTGGCGGATCAGGACCCGTCGCGCCCGGTCTATCATTTGACGCAACCGCTAGGATTCATCTTCGATCCGTGCGGTGCCTACTACCATGGCGGTAAATACCACGTCTTCTCGTATCGAAATATCTTCTCCTTGCTCGAATACGCCAGCCTGGACCACTATGTCAGCGAAGATCTGGTGCATTGGTGCCAGTGGCCCATCGGCCCGTGGGCAGACAGCCATCTCGATGTGTTCTGCATCTATCTGATGAATCACTTTATTGACAACCAGGGAATTCCGCGCGCGCTTTATACCGGTCAGGGAACCGAGGGGAAGTTTGGCGTGCTCGCGCGGAGTGTAGACGGTTTGCTGTCTTATACTGACAAGCAGCCTGTCCTGACCAGGTATCACCATGATGGGCATGTATGGAAGGAAGGCGACACCTGGTACACCATTACCTCGCGAATGTGTAAAGGCACTCGACCAGGGACACTGGGCGATGCGGTCATGCTGTGGACGTCGACGGACCTGAATCAATGGCAGGAACAGGGTGAAATCTTCACGCAACCGAAAGACGAATTCGCTCCCAGCGGTTTCATGGAATTTCCCTATCTGCTGTCCTTCGGGGACAAAGACGTCATGATTTTAGGTGGACATCCGGTCCGTTACTGGGTGGGACGGTTTGATCGCAGGGAGCTGACGTTTGTCTCGGACAAGCCGGAAGGCATGCTACTCGATTATGCGAACCCATTCCACTGCTTCAATCCGTTATGCGTTGATCAGCAAGGGTCCGGGGGCGCGCCACGACGAATCATCATGGCGCTGTATACGGAACTCGGTGGTGGTGGTACCAACCGGCTTCCTTGGAGTTGTGTCCATGCCATACCCAGGATACTGGAACTGGCGGGAGACCATCTGCATCAGGAACCAGTGCCGGAGTTGCAGGCGCTGCGCGGAGGACATCATATACAGCAGGACATCATCGTAACCCCGGACCATGCCCGTTACCTCAGCCACCGCGGTGACACCGTGGAAATCATGGCTGAGTTTGCGCCGCAGAATGCGCGATGTTTCGGCCTGAAAGTCTATGTATCCGATGACGGAGCCAGCTTTGTCCGTATCTATTTTGATACCGTCACCAATGAGTATGGCGTAGACGCCAGCATCGCTGACGGGCCTGGCGACGCGGTCGAAATGCCGCAAGGCCGTGGACCCTCGTATCTACCGCAAGGTCAGCCGGTCCGGATGCATGTGTTCCTGGATAAAGGCATGCTGGAAGCGTTTGTGAATGGTCAGACATGCACCACATCCGCGCCAGAGCGGCTGCGTCATGGCAAAGGCATTGACCTTTTCTGTGAAGGGGGTACGGTTCACTGTACGAGATTGGCTATCTGGACCCTGAAGCCACCCGGCGCGGGATCACGTTAGGAGAAAGCATGAGTTACTGGATGAACAAGGCAACGGTGTCATCGGGAATGGCGGGATGACACGATGAGCAAGAAGAATATGCTGCGAAATGCAGTCAAGCCGATCCTCGATACATGTGCCGACTCCCGATTCTCACTTGGCGGTGAGATGAGCCGGCGGCTGGAGGAGGTGACGCGGCAATGGATTTTGCCCGCGCCGTATGCCAATCCCGGCATGCTGGAGATGTTCCGTCAGCGCGATCGCCAACCGTCGCACGATATAATGCCGTGGGCCGGGGAGTTTGCCGGTAAGTACCTCACGCATGCCGTGCAGGTCTGGCGACTCACCCGCGACGCCGAATTGGGCAAGCACATCTGCTGGTTTGTCGAAGAACTGGTGGCGCTGCAGGCCCAGGACGGTTATCTCGGTCCGTGGCCGGAGGCATGGCGCCTGCGGAAGGGGGCACCGAATTGTCCGCGGTGGAACGACGATCCAAGCGAGCCATGGGACGCGTGGGGGCATTACCACGTTATGGTCGGGTTGCTGTTGTGGCATACCGATACTGGCGATGCCCGAGCGCTGGCCTGCACGCGGCGGATCGCCGACCTGTTCTGCCGTCGTTTCCTGGGCAATCTTAATGAGCGACTGCACGACACCGGCGCGCACGAGATGAACCAGGCCCCGGTGCATGCGTTAGCCTGGCTCTATCGTCTGACCGGTGAGCGGCGCTACCTCCGCATGGCCGAGCAGATTCTCGAGGAGTTCGCCATCCCCCCGGCCGGTGACTATCTAAACGTCGCGCTGGCGGGCAAGGAGTTTTGGGAGACACCCAAGCCTCGATGGGAAAGCCTGCATCCGATCATGGGACTCAGCGAACTCTACTATGCGACTGGACGTGATGACTATCGCCGAGCGTTCGAACATCTCTGGTGGAGCATGCTGAAAGGCGACCGCCACAACAACGGAGGCTTCTCCAGCGGCGAGAAGGCTACTGGCAACCCTTGCGACGACGGCGCCATTGAAACCTGCTGCACCGTTGCCTGGATGGCCATGAGCGTCGAGATGCTTCGTCTTACAGGGCGCCCTATCGTCGCTGATGAATTGGAATTGTCGATGCTCAATTCGGGTTTGGGGATGATGTCACCCTCTGGCCGCTGGGTGACTTACAACACGCCAATGGCCGGAGAGCGCCAGGCCAGCGCGCACACGATTGTCTTTCAATCGCGGGCTGGCACGCCCGAACTGAACTGCTGCTCGGTCAACGGCCCGCGTGCCCTCGGGCTCCTTTGCGAGTGGGCGGTAATGCGACGTGCCGACGGCTTCGCGTTGCATTACTACGGCCCCGGCACAATCACGACGCCTGAAGCGGTGTTGATGCAGAACACTGACTATCCGCGTGAGGGACGAGTGGATATCACGGTGACGCCACGGTCGACACAGCCGTTCACGCTGGCCCTGCGCATCCCATACTGGTCCGAGAAAACCCGGGTTCTGCTCAACGGCAAGCCCGTCAAGGGTGTCAAGGCCGGGAGTTATTGCGAGATCAACCGCAGTTGGAACAACGGTGATACCTTGCGGATCGACTTTGATTTCCGATTGCACTACTGGACGCGTGAGACGGCGCAGGCGGGACAGACTCCGGAACCGAATGTGTGCCTGGCGTCCGTCTATCGCGGTCCCCTGCTGCTCGCGTACGACTCGCATCACCAGTCCTCCGATCCTGCCGAACTGCCCATCCTGGACGGCGCTGCCTTGAAGCTTCGCCGCGTGACCGACCGGCGATGGCTCAAGCCCTGGCTGCTGTTGCGAACAACCGCGGCGGACGGCTCGAAGGTGTGCCTGTGCGATTTCGCCAGTGCAGGCACTGCCGGAACCGCCTATACGACATGGCTGCCGGTGACGAATGCGCCGAAGCCGGTAACATTCACCAGCGAAAACCCACTTCGGAGCCAGCGTGCGCAAGAGAATATCTGACGCCAACCGCGTATATGCAAGGCGATACCTGCCACCCGACGGGGAGTTCTCCTGGGCTCTTCCTGACCAGCCAGTAGTCGACCACAGAGGATCATCGCCACAGCTCGTTTTCTCCCCACGACGCTCGGTCCCCTGTGGCTCGCGTTCCTCATCAAACGCGCCAAAGTCGCGTAATTCTGGCATCATGAAGCCCCAGACGGAGGACATTCACGATGTGGCCCCGCTGCTGGCGGCGGGCGTCCGCCCCTTGGTTGAAGCCGGGTCCCCGCACATAGAGGGTGTGGTGGTCCGCAACAACAAGACCGACCGGTATGCCGTCTTCCTGATGGACTGGTCCTGCTTCAAACGGGACAAACTGTATATTGATATCCGGGGAGTCGGGAACTTCACCCAGGTTCGCTCGGCAGCACTGGACCTGGAACTGTCATGGTCCCCCTCCACAAAAGGCGTGCGAGTGGTCCTGCCGAAAATAGACGACGGTGATATCCTCTTGTTTGAGTAAGGCATGCTGGTGCATATTGCGATGGCCTTGATAAAACGCCAGGGGCGCGAGCAGATCGTCCTACCGGCGGGGAGCGAAACGGCATCAGCGCCGCATGATCTTACCGCCGACCCGGTCGCGCTGGCCATTGCCAAAGGCTTCCGCTGGCGCGCACTGCTGGATAACGGCACCTATCGCACAGTGGGCGCGCTGGCTAAAGCCGTGCGCATGGACACCCCCTACGTTGCCCGTACCATCCGCCTGACGCTGTTGGCCCCGGACATCATCGACGCCATCATGACCGGCCACTGCCCGCCAGCTATCAACCTCAAACGCCTCTCCCGCACCTTCCCCATGCGCTGGGATGAGCAACGGCGGGTGTTCAACGTGCCGGCGGTACCAACGGCGAACTGACTACGAATAATCCTGCTCACAATAATTTGTTAAAGGGAAGCTGGTTATTGGTGTGGTATATCCCTTCTGTAGAACAACTGGAAAGAGCGTTCTATGCTGAAGATAAGGAAACGATATGGACCCGTTCTACCGAAAAATCGAAGAATCACTCTCGCAGTCATTGAACCCGAATCTTTTTGAGAGATGTGCGGGTGAACTGATTAATCTTGATGGTTGGCATGTGGGGTCTATTCCCGGCGGGAATGATCTCGGCATGGATGGTGCAATAGCCGATGGAGAAGGTGTACCATTCCCACTCGTCTGCACTACCAGCGATAATGTCATCTGGAATTTGACGCATAACCTTGAGCAGTATTTGGCTACAGGTGGCCAAAGGCGCAAAGTTATTATGGCCACTTCACGTCAGCTGACCAGCCGCAGGCAGCGTAATCTCGAAGAACGTGCCCAAAAACTTGGTTTCACACTTGTTGGCTGCTACGATCGACCCAAACTCGCGAGGTTGTTATACCGTTCACCGCTCTGGTGCCGTGATCTATTAGGATTGACTGGCGCACCGCCCGCATTGTCAACTTTCCCGCGTAGCATCCGTTATTCATTCGATATCCCCCTTATTGGGCGTGAAGATGACTTGCATTGGCTCACAGCGACTGGCGGTGACCGTCTCATCGTCGGTCAGCCTGGCTGCGGAAAAACCTTTTTGTTGTCCGCATATATCCATATACACTCCGGTGCTTTCGTTGTAAATGGTGACATTGAAGCTATTGCTGCGGCTTTTCGTGAACAACAACCTACCGTGCTCGTTGTAGACGATGCCTTCCAACAGCAAGAATTGATTGCGGCTTTGCGGCATTTTCGGAGTGCGACTAAAGGTGACTTCACCATAGTGGCTACATGTTGGCCAGGAGACCGTGATGCTATCACGAACGCGTTGGCTCTCCCATCATCAGCTGTTCATGAACTAGCTCCCTTAACTCGCGAACAAATGGCAAAGATTGTACGCCATACTGGTATCGCTGGGCCTGACGAGTTAATCGGTGAAATCCTCAATCAATCACAGGGAATGCCAGGGCTAGCAGTAACACTTGCCCGTCTATGTTTACAGGGAGACTGGCAGAAGGTTGTACAAGGAGAGACACTGCTTAGGCAACACATCAAGGGCGATCTATCACGTCTCCTCGGTGATGATTCTACAGCGGTGCTGGCTGCATTCGCATTAGGTGGGGCGGCAGGTATGACATTAGCTAGTGTGGCAGATGGCATCGAGCGCTCTCCCTATTCGCTGCGAAACGAGATTGACCGGTTGGCCGCTGGTGGCATATTGTGCGAAGGCGATGGATACCTGTTTGTACGTTCGGAGACTTTGCGATGCGTACTTGTGCGTGAGGTGTTCTTTTGTGGGCCAAAATCTGTCCCATGCACTCGGTTACTCGATCGCGTTCCATCCGTCGATGCGACAACTCGAACTTTGATCCGCGTCCGTCGTCAAGGTGGATCAGTGCCGGATGATCTACTATGGAAACTGGTCAACAAATGCTTGCGTGATGACGTCTGGAAGAATTTCTGCCTATTAGGTCGCGATCACGTTGCGGCTGTTCTTGAGGAACACCCAGAAAAACTATCAGTAATAGCTCCATACGCATTACACATCGCTCCAGATATTATGATTCCTCACTTATTAGACGCTGCTGTGACGGACAAACGGGAACCGCATGCACACACTGACCAGCCCATGCGAATACTGAAAGATTGGATTGAATCTGCGGAACCTGGTACGGATGAAATGGTACCGTATCGTAGAGCCCTATTAAAGGCGATTAAGACATGGGCAGAGATATCGTCACATGATCGAATTGTTGTGCAGGCGTTAGCGTATGTGATATCGCCTGAATATGATGAAACTCGGAGCGATCCGATAACTGGCGATAGCATCGTATTTCATTTTGATGTTGGAACACCTGTAGAATTGCGGGAAATTGAGGAATTATGGGAAGAATGTCTACAAGTGCTGCGCAAAATCAACATTACCGACTGGCAACCACTATTCCAAGCTATTAACAGCTGGCTTTATTCAACAGGAAAATTTGGCAAAATGGTCGAAACGGACGAGGAATACGCGATTAAACAGGATGTCGGCAAGCGCATGCTGGCGGATCTGGCATTATTTGCGAATGGTCACCCTGGTGTTCATAGCCTGCTTAACTTTTATGTCCGAGTATTCAAAGTCGATATCCCTCTGCAGCTTGACTCAGATTTTGAGTTGTTATTCGGTGACAGTCATCCTGATGATGACTGGGAAGTATTTCACCAACAACAAGATGTCCTTATCCAAGAATCAGCGAAGCAATGGCTTGCCGACGGTCCTGTTCTTTCTGTAAAGCGCTTTGAGCGACTACGCGCTGCATACTCAGATGTCAGAGACTGCGGCCCTCGCCGTGACCATTGGCTATTTAATACGATTGCATCGCTGACCGATAGGCCAGATGCTTGGCTGGATGTCATTATGGACTCACCAGCCCGCATGGAGATGGCTCCTGCTTTCTTGTGGCGACTTAATGCATTACGTCCTTTTAGGTGGGACGCATATATTTGTCGCGGACTGGAGGACGAGGACGTCCGCAAAACTTGCATAGGTATCTCGCTGCTGGCGCCTGATATACCGATTGATCTCATAAAGCAAGCATCGGCATTTCATGACCAGGTTGCAGATATACTACCAACCAGTTGCTACCACCGAGAATCGCTACCGGAATCGACAATGCGCTTATTGCTTTGCCATTCGAATAGTGTCGTAGCCGTGTCAGCTGCCATTGCTGAATGGCATTCAATACCTGAAGGTGAAATCCGTACAGCTATCCTTGAGGAGTGGCGAGTCGCGATGTTACGTGGAAGTGGGAGCGAGACTGGATACTGTAAAATACTCACCCGCGATCCACAATTATTCGTAGGATGGTTGGCCCGGATATTTCACGAGAATGCTAAATTACCATACCTTGGTTCTTCCCAATTATGCCAAGCACTTGATTCACTCAATTATAACGCTAGGATGGGTATTATCGATATAGTACCTGGCGAATACCACTACAGTGATGTTATTTGCAGAATAGTTGGCAAGGACACGCGTCTCTATCGCTATTTGCTTCAAAGAGCAGATTTAGCCGTTTTTCATAAGCGGCCTTTGCTTGGTAAACCATGTGATGATTGGGTTATGCTAGCATTTGAGGCATTGAATGCCGGATATAAGCCGAATCAGATCGTAAATGCTACTTTTGCCAATATCGTTTTTCAGGGTAAGCAATCAGTATACTGGAGTGAATGGATGCCTGCTTTCCAAAGCCTATTAACGCATCAGGATAATCGTATTCGCGAGATTGGGCGGATAGGACTAGATGTTGTTACTCATAACCGAAACAGAGCGCTGAAAGAAGAGCACCTTCATGACGTATACAGCATCGGATGAAAAAAACGTCGATGAGTCGTAACGGACGATGAGATGCTCCTTAATTCATCATCCCATTATTGGCTTACCCATCCGCTCATCCATTCACCAACCTCGAACCCTCCAGCCCCATCCCGCCACTTTGAGCGTGAAAAAGCTGTGGACGACAGAGAGGGGTCGTCTTCAGAAAAGAGAGAGTTAGAGTGGCTGAAATGCGGGAGTGGGGCGGTTTTCCGCCTTCGCCGTCCTGGCTACGGCGGACAAGTCGGGGTTGGGGCGTTGGGGGTCGTCCACGGCTGGGTTTATGTGGATTTCGCCATTTGTGCTGCGTGAAGGGGCGGGGAGGCGCCCGCCTTCGCCAAGGCTATGGCGGACAAGCGAAATCGGGGTACCAAATGAAAAACCGCCGGAGAGTAACCTCCGGCGGCAATGTTGGTAGGGCGTACGGGAATCGAACCCGTCATCTACGGCTTGAAAGGCCGTCGTCCTAACCGATAGACCAACGCCCCATGACGCCCTATTATAGCCGGTCGCGGGGAGTTTGTAAACCCCATCGCGACGCGCGGGCGGCATGGACGCGCGGAGGGTTCGACATTAGCGATGGTTGGCGTGAAAACCGTGCGCGCAGGGCACGGGGGCGCGGTACACTGTCGGTGACAGATTTGAATAGGAGGGCGAGGCGATGATGGGGATTGTTTCGACCGCGGAGTTGGCGGAGCGGCTGGAGACGCCGGGGCTGCGCCTGCTGGACCTGCGCGGCAGTTTTGCGCCGTATCTGCTCGGACATATTCCGGGCGCGGAGTTTCTGCACATCGAGACGCTGCGCATGAGCCAGCATGGAGTGCCGTGCAAAATGCATGCGCTGCCGGTGCTGGGATCGATCTTCGGACGGCTGGGCATCACGGTCGATACCCCGGTGGTGATTTACGCGACCCGGCCGATCGACCACCTGAGCGCCACCTATGCCGCATGGACGCTGGCGGTGACCGGCAACACGCAGGCGCTGCTGCTCGACGGCGGTTTTCAGAAATGGGCGGATGAAGGCCGTTCCGTGATACGGGCTTACCCGAAGGTGGGCGAGACGACGTATGCGGCGCATTTCGACCCGGCGCAGTTTGCCGACCTGGAATACGTGCGCACGCGGCTGGACGATCCCGGCGTGGTGCTGGTCGATTCGCGCACGCGCAGCATGTATAACGGCGCAACCGGCCCGACCCCGCGCCTGGGGCACCTGCCGGGCGCCATTTTGCACAACTACATCTGGGACTTTCAGCGCGACGGCACCTACCAGCCGCCGGAGATGCTGCGCGCGCGCTGCGAGCGCCAGGGCATCACCCCGGACAAGGAGATCATCACCTACTGCGTCACCGGGCGTGAGGGTTCGGCGGTCTGGTTCATGCTGAAGGCGCTGCTGGGGTATCCGCGCGTGCGCCTGTATCAAGCCAGCCTGGCGGAATGGGCTGCCTGTCCCGAGTTGCCGCTGGTGATGGGCGACGCGCCGGGAGGCCGCCTGGCGGCGTAATCACCCGCATCGTTCGTGCGGTGCCGAGACACGGGTGAGGCGCGAACCGTCCTCACCCGTCGATGTTTCAGCAGGTGTTGCCGGTGTAATGCTGAGGAGTAACAGGAAACTCGCCCCCGGAGGCCGAAAGAAGAACAGGTATCGGAGGTGCATCGCGGCCATGACGGCCCCCACCGCGCAACGCGAGCTTGAGTTAGTCCGCCGCGCCCAGCAGGGTGACGACGGGGCCTTCGACCGTCTGGTCGAGATGTTCGCCCCGCGGGTGTATAATCTCGCCTACCGGCTGGTCGGCAATCCCGACGATGCGCAGGACCTGGCGCAGGAAGCCTTCGTGCGCGTGTATGACGCGCTGCCGCGCTTTCGCGGCGAGGCCGCGTTTTCGACGTGGCTGTTTCGCATCGTGACGAATGCCTGTCACGACGAGCTGGCGCGGCGGCGGCGGCGTCCGCTCACGCTAACCGAGTTGGAAACGGGCGACGCGGACGGACCGTCGCCGGCGGAAATGCTGACCACCGGCGAAAGCGCGGAGGACGTGGCGCTGCGCGACGCACGCCGCGACGCGCTGCACCAGGCGGTGGCGGCGCTGCCGGCGGCGTTCCGTCTCGTGCTGGTGCTGTATGACATGCAGGGATTCAGCTACGAGGAGATTGCCGGCATCCTGCGTATGAACCTGGGCACCGTGAAGTCGCGGCTGAATCGCGCGCGCAACCTGCTGCGTGAAAAAATCACCGCGCAACGGGAACTTTTCGGACGTGAGAACCGTCGGAATCAATGATGCGACACCGACATGTGGCCGAGCATTATACCGCGTACCTGGAGGACGCCCTGCCGGAGCGCCTGCGGCAACAGGTCGCCCGTCACCTGGATGACTGCCCGCGTTGCGCCGCCGAACTGGAGGCGCTGCGCGCGACGGTGGCCGCGCTGCGCGAATGGTCCGAGCTGCCGGTACCGCCCGAGTTTACCGTCGGGGTCCGCGCGCGGCTGGAGCGTCGCCCGCGCCGCCGCCCATTCTTCGCCGTGCCGCTGGCCACCGCCGGCGCGCTGGCCGCCGCCACGGCGGTCATGCTGCTGCTGTTCTGGCGTCCGACGCCGCCGATGGCTCCGTCGGGCGAGTCCTTCGCCCTGCGGCGCGCGGCGCCACCAGTCGTCGACGAGAAGCGCAGCCGCGCAGGGAACAAGCTGGAAGGGAAGCACTTGCCCGCTCCCGCGCCGACACCGCCGACGACACTCCCCTTCACCGGCGACTCGGTCACCGATCCGTTCGCCGGTGGCGATGCCGCGCGACCCGCGTCACCGCCGCCGCCCCCGCCGCGCCTGACGCCCAAGGCATTCATGGGCAACGATTCGCCGCGCAACGCGCCGGGGAAGGAAATCGATGCGCCTCTGAAGAGCAAAGCACCCACCGCGCGCGAACCGGAGACGCCAGACCGCGAACACGCCGTTGCCGACCATCTCAGCCGTGACGCCAGCAAGCCGGCCAACAACGAAGCCGGCGGCAAGCCGGACTTCAACACCGACACGGACAAGACGGCTGGCGTGACAAGCGCCTCCCCATACGGCGAAACAGTCGCCGGCGCGCGCCTGGAGGTTTCGAACGGTGCAACGGCACCGCGGTATGAAGCGCAATCCGCCGGCAGAGCCGCACCGCAAAATGCCTCGCGCACCTCGCCGGCGCCGCCTGACACCACCATCGCACTGCATCCGTCCACCGCGACGGCTGCGCGCTCACAGAAGGATGACTCGTCCGTGATGAGTAACAGCACCGTTTCGCGGACGCAAACGGCCGGCAAACCGTCCTTTTCCGGAGCCTTGAAGGCGGCGCCCGGCGCCGCGATTGCCGAATCCATGTCCGTCACGAGCAGCCGGCTCGACATCCGCGTGGTGAGTCCGCCGGGCGCGCCGGGAACGCAGGTGGACTTTCGCGCCGGTGAGGCCGCGCCGCTGACGGTGACGGTGCAGACCGTCTACCCGGCGCAGGTGGCGGATCGCCGCTTCAACATCGCCGCCGCAAGCAGTGCGATGACGCTGACGCTGCCCGACGAACCGGACGGCGCCGTGCTGAAGCTGATCGCCTGCGGCGATGGGGACGACGACGTGGTCTACCTGATCGTCCCGGGACGTGGTCCACGCCGCTCCACCGTCACGCTGCATCTTGCGGATCAACCGCTGTACCGCATCCTGCTGGCACTCGCCAACACCGGCAGCACGCTGGTGCGTTGTCCCGGCGCGCTGGCGGAGCAGACGCACGTTTCGCTGACGGTCGCCGATGTCCCCGTTCTCGACGCGCTGGCGACGCTGCTCAAGCCGCGCGGCTATCAGCCGCTGCTGGCGGAGCGCATGCTCTGGATTCTGCCGCTGCCCGCCAATGCTAATCGCTGAGCGCCGGTTCGCGCGGCGCCACGCGCTCCGCCGGGAACCCGGACGCGCGCCACCACGGCTTACACTCCCCAACCGTTCCAGAGCACTTCTTCTACGCCGGTCCCCTTGAGCTGGTGGATCGTCATGCCCCTCCCCTCGCCGTACTGCCAGCCCGTCAGTATCTCCATCACCCCGTCGCCGTTCACATCCAGCACCGCTTCCAGCGTGCTGATGGTGAAACCGATTTTATCCGGCGCGTCGCGGTAGAACATGCTGTGCAACGGGATGGTCACCACCTTGCGATTCACCAGTTTGCGCAGCAGCACCAGTGAATAGGTATTGTGGTCCCACGGCAAGTCGGTATCATAACCGCGAGGATTGCTGGCGCAGATCAGCACTTCGTCGGTGCCGTCGCCCTCCAGGTCCACGCGCAACACGCGGGTGATGCTGACCGGTGCATGCGGCAGTGTATGCCGGGTGAGGATGTCGCGAATCACCTGCCGGTATGCCGGTTGTGCCGTGCTCTGTGCTTTCGGCACACGCGGCAGCGCGTTCCACTCGCCGCACACGCCGATGATCATTTTCTTTGCCGGCATGTTGGACGGCAACTCCACCGCAATGTGCGGCGATCCTGGTTCGTTTTCATCGTAGACCGGCTTGCCGCCCGTGGTGATGCCGAGGAATCTGGTATCACTATACAGGCGATACCGCTCACCGCCTTTCACGCGGGACAGCATGGCGACGTTCTCAACCCACTGGCCGTCCACGCTGCCGCCGAAGAAGTTGTCGGTGTCCGCGCTGGCCTCGATGATCGGGTGCACGCCCGGCATCGGTTTTCCGGCGCCGTAGAGGGGAGGAGCGCAGGCCAGGATGGCCGGGATGAAGCAGGTGAGAAGCAGCACCTGTCGCATGGGGGCACCTCCAATGGTCAGGTTGCTCATTATAGCATACCGATTATCGCGCCGGTATTCATCCGTTGATGAAGCTGATATACTGTTTTACGACCGTTGTGACCAGACACGGGCAGGTAGTGAGATATGGATGCACGGCAACCGCCGGAGAGCGACAGCCTGTTACAGATTCCTCGCGACGAGATGGATCAGTGGCTGAGTGAACTGAAAGACGGGCAGGATGGCATCAGGAAAATGCCGCCGCTGCCACTGCCGCTGCTCGCGCGCTGGTTCCCGCATTTCCCCCGCGATTGGTGTTCGCCCGTGCTGGGCTGGCCGCTGGTGCTGCTGCTCTGGTTGATCCTGGGGGTGAATCTCCACGAAATCGCCTACACGGTATCACCGGAAGGCTTCGGGTCCGCGTATCCGTGGGACAATCCTTTTGCCTGGTGTTACCTCGCCATCACCAACGCCATCCCCATTGCCCGCGCCGTCAGCGTCTTCGCCCTCCTGCGCTTGCGGCGCTGGGGCATCATGCTGTATATGATGGCTTCCCTGTTCCGCATCGCCTGGATGGTTGCCGATGGTGTCGAAGCCTACCAGGGAACAGTCGAAAGCTTTCTGCTCCTCGCGTTCGTCATCCTCGTGTTTCGCAAGCGCGATGAGTTCGAGTAAGGTCACGACGAGCCGTCTCCGGTGACCAACTGGAACAAGCACCGCAATATTTTATCAAAATTTATCATTGCCTTGTGAAATTATCCGATAAACCAAGGAATAATTAACCACCGCAAGTCCCCTCTTACGGTATGGTCGGTCTCCGGCCCATGTTTGCCACAGTGCCCACGGCGCCTGCGTCGTATGGCATACCAACGCCATTGTCTCTGCATACTTACAACATGAGGAGGGGACCATGTCCAACATCACGCACCTGTGCCGTCTACTCGGCGGCCTGCTTGTTCTCGGGTTGTGCTGCCTGGCGTTCAACGGCTGCAGCGACCAGACCCAGACGCCCGCGGCGGGCCTGACGGATTTAACGGCCACGCTCCCGTCACCCGCACCGGCCACGCTCGATGACTACACACGCGCCCTGGTGAAGCCGTCCATCGCCGCCGATGCCGTCGCCACCATGACCATGCCCGACTTTTCCGGCACGAACGGCGTCACCCTGGAAACCGATGGCAACCAAGGCGCACTTGACCTCGATCTCGGCAACAACGGGATGGCGACGGGCAGCCTGCCGTTGGAGGCAATGAATCGCGGCATCAGCGGTCGCGGCATCGCGGTGCTCTCCGCCGGCGACCACGCCCTGTCGCTCACGCACGGCAGTCGCCTCTATACGAAAGGCGTGCGCGTCACCAGCCTGCGCGTGCTGTTCACCGTGCACGCCGGCAAGCCGCCTAGTTGGACACTGCCCACCGCATTCAAGCTGGACCTGCAACGGCTGCGGCACAGCACGCTGCACATCCTCAATGGTTCCTACCTCACGCTAAAGTGGCAGGCGGCGACAACGGTTGCGCCGCTGGATGGCCAGGTCACCATCACCGCCAATCTGTTCGACGGCAACCAGCTGGTGGCCGGTCCGCTGACAAAAACCGTCACCGTGGCGAACAACATGGCGACTTTCACCGGGGACAGTACCGTACCCTTCAACCGCGTTACGCTGTTGATCGACCTGCGCGATGTCAAATAGCACGTCGCCGCCGGGCGCCGCGTTGCGACGCGGCGCCCACGACCCCGGGAGATGACCATGTCACGCCAGTATTTCGTCTGGAGCCTGCTCGTTTGCGCGAGCTTGCTGCGAGCCGATCAACCAACCGCGCTGCTCCCCGCCGCTGATACCGTGCACGCCACGGTGGAGACGCATTACCTGAGCTGGGACGGGCGAGTGCTGGCGGTGGTGGATACCGGGGTCAGTATGCACCCGACCGGCGCGCTGTCCGCCGGCGCCGACGCGCGCCGGAGCGCCGGGCATGGACGCTCGCACGACAATCGGTATGCCGGAGACGGCTGGGCGGCCTGGGGGCAGTGGCAGCTTTCGGCGAGACCGGGACGACCCGGTCTTGCGCTCCGGGTGGAACACGCGGCCGACGCGGTGCACATCAGCAGCAAGGATGCCGCCTCGTTGTTAGCCGCCGACCCCACCACAGCGTCCACCGGCCTGTTGCTCGCGGTCACCGCGCCAGGTGACGCGCTGGAAGCACGGGCGGTGGCGGGAATGTATGCCGTGTCGCTGAACGGTCGCCCGGTCGCCACTGTTCGCATGCTGGGCGGCATCCTTACCGTGCCGCTCGGTACGCGGACACGGGCACAGCTCGCGCTCACCGGGTACCAGGACCAATATCTGGGCCGTCATTTCAGTCCGCGGGTGGAAGTCATGCTCGCGACGCTACCGACGTCGCGCGGCGGCCTGCGGCTGGGGGCCAGCATCTTTCCCCGCGGGGTGCCGCTGGCTGGCACCCCACTGTCGGCGCCGTCGGTCATCGGCGCCGTTTACGGCTCGTCCGCCGGGGCGCAACTGCGCACCCACGCTGTCGGGTATCTCTCCCTGGCCGTCGACTACCGGTGGTAGTCGGCGTCCGTGCCAGTACAAGATTCCGAAACGTTTGCTACTTCCCGCGCACGCGCCGACAATTCAGGCGCCGGGGCAGGAACTGGGAAACCTACTCGGAATCTTGTATTGGTATCTAACTGGCGTTGAGAAGTGGTGATGGGCCCTTGCGCATATGACTGCTGTGCCCCTGAGCGTACTCCCACTTTTCACCCGAAAGGTGTTGTGATGCTTCGTATCGGTCTGTATGGCACTAACGGCCACCAGTTGCCGCTGACCTTGCCGGAAGGGGTGCGCGCGAAAGTCGTCGCCGTGGCGGCGTATCCGGCGCAGGATGCGGTGACGTCATACCCGCTGTTGGATGACCTGCTGGCCGACCAGGCGGTCGATCTCGTCTCACTGTGTTCGCCGCGGCGGATTGACCAGGTGGCGGACGCGCTGCGCTGCCTGGCGGCGGGCAAGCACGTGCTGGCGGAAAAGCCGGGTGCCTTCACCGACGCGCAACTGGATGAACTGCTGGCGGCGGAGCGCCGCACGGGCCGCGAGTTTCGCGAGATGATGGGCGGTTCACTGCTGGAGTCCAATGTGCGCGCTATGCGCGAGTTGGTGGACCAGGGTGAACTGGGAACCATCGTGCACGTGCAGGCGCAGAAATCTTACCCGTGGGTAGAACGACGGCCACGTGATTTCGATACCGACGGTGGACTTATTCGTCAGGCGGGGATCCACGCCACCCGCTTCATCATCGGTGCCACCGGGCTGAAGATCACCGCTGTCCGCGCCGTCGCCACCGACCTTGGCTGCCCGGACGCGAAAACCATGCACATGGCCGCGGTGCTCGCGATGACGCTGGAGAACGGCGCCGTCGCCTCGCTGAACATCAACTACCTCAATCCGCGCAACTTCGGCACCTGGGGCAACGAGCATCTGCGCCTGCACGGCACGCGCGGCATGGCGGAATCGGTGGACGGCTTCACCCGCCACCGTCTCTTCCTGCCCGACCGCGAAAGCACCGAGCTGCCGCCGCCTTCACGCCCGCTCTCCACGAATTACCTGGAGCACCTCGTCACTCACTTGCTCGACGGTATGCCTATGCCCACCGACCGCGCCGAGGAACTCGCCGCTCTGCGTGCCGTCATCGCCGCTCACCAGGCCGCGCTGACGGGGGAGACGGTGGCGGTAACGCGGTAGCACGCCGTGTCGGGGCAGCGCTCGTTCCTCCGGCATACCCGTCCTCCAGGCTTCTTCCATCGTACAACCAGCGTGCCCGGTTCCCAGTATTGAGATGCGTGCTCCCGGCCGGTTGATGTCCTGCGCCGCGACAAGGGATTGCCTCCCTGCCGTCGAAGAAGAGGAAGAAAGGGGTGGTTATGCGCGTATTCCTCACCGGAGCGACGGGATTCGTCGGCTCGCATCTGCGCCGTGCCCTCACGCGGGACGGACACCAGGTGACGGCGCTGGCGCGCACGCCGCCGGCGGACGAGGGGGATGTCACCTGGGTAGCCGGGGATATCGGTGATGTCGAGGCGCTGACTGAAGGCATGGCGGGATGCGCGGCTGTTATCCACCTGGTCGGCATCATTCGCGAGCGTGGCACGGCCACCTTTGCCGGCGTGCATGTGCAGGGCACCGAGCACGTGCTGGCCGCGTTGCGCCGCGCGCGTGTGCCTCGCCTGCTGCATATGAGCGCGCTGGGCGCCGGCCCTAAGCAATCAACCGAGTATTTCCGCACGAAATGGGCGGCGGAAGAACTGGTGCGCGCGGCGGCAGGCATCGATTACACCATATTGCGCCCTGCCCTGATCTTCGGTCCCGGCGACGGCTTCATCAGCACGCTGGTGGAACAACTCCGCCGCTATCCGGTTCTCCCCATCATCGGCGACGGAAAATACTCCTTCGCGCCCATCTCCATCCACGCTGTCACCGCCACCTTCCTGCAGGCATTGGCGCTGGACGGATCGACCACCGCGAAAACCTTCGAGCTGTGCGGGCCGGAGACATTGACTTATACGCAGATCCTCGATCTCCTCGCCGCCCGCCTGCACCTGCGCAAACCACGCGTGCACCTCCCCGCCGGCCTGATGGCGCTGCTCATCAGCCTGGGCCACTTCATCCACCTGCCGCTGCCCATCACCCACGACGAGTTGACCATGCTGCTGCAGGGGAGTGTCTGTGCCGACCTCACCGCGCAGCAAGTGTTCGATCTGCCGCGCATCACGCTCGCGGAAGGGATACGCGAATACGTGCGGTGAGGCTGACATGCGGAGGATCGTCAGCGCCGGGCTATCCGCAGGAACCGCGTTGAAAGGATTCCTGGGCTGATAAAGGTGTACCTTGCGAAAGCATGATGCCAGGTGTATTATAGATATGGTATGCATTACAACGGTCGATATGCTGGATATCCCGACATCGCATTCCGCGAGAACCGGCGAACCTCAATCTTATTCAGGATAAAGGCTGCGAACGATACCTTGTCCCCGAGAGTCGAGTAGCATTCCGGTGCTAAAGGGAACCATACACCGGTCAACCGTCGTTGCCGCATAACCGGGGACAACATACAGGCCTGAGTCCGTGAGCGATACACAATGAGTGATGGGAAGATATGTCCCGAATGGTCTCCCCCGAGCTTCGTGCCGTCACGGGGTCAACGAGACCGGATGAAACTGGAATTTTTCACGTTCATTAAATATTGCTTCATCGGATTTTCCGGTTTTATTATCGACATGATGTTATATTATGTCTTTGTTTCTCACGTCCATCTCCCCTACCTCCTGGCGAACGTTATCAGCATCATGGTCGGCATAACGAATAACTTCATCCTGAACGCGTGCTATAACTTTCGCATCACCGATAAACTGCTTTTTCGCATGATCAGTTTCTGGCTCGTTGGCGGTATCGGGCTGTCCATCAGTTCCGGCATGCTCTTCATGCTGGTGCGTTCCTGGCACATGCACCCGATGATGGCGAAGGCTTGTACGCTGGCTGTCGTCCCAATCATCCAATTTACGTTGAATCGCTTCATCACATTTCGTGTTTCCGGCACAAGCATGCATCCTGCGTCGGAATAAGGATCTGCCATGAAAAAAGTGCTGATCTTCATCGTCTGTTATCATGCCGAACGGTTTATCGATAGCGTGTTGAAGCGCATTCCGGCAGAAGTATGGGATACCGCGCGATACGATACGGAAATCCTCATCATCGACGATCATTCTGCGGATAACACCTTCTCTGCGGCACACGCGTATACCCAGCAGACCGGATCACAGCGCATCACTCTGCTGAGTAATCCCGTGAATCAGGGTTATGGCGGGAATCAGAAGATCGGCTATCATTACGCAATTCAATACGGCTTCGATGTGGTGCTGTTGCTGCATGGTGATGGGCAATATCCGCCGGAATACATCATACCGATGATCGAACCGATTCTCACCGGTGAGGTTGATGTCGTCTTCGGATCGCGTATGATTCATAAGAAGGAGGCATTGAAGGGTGGCATGCCGCTCTACAAGTGGGTTGGGAATCAGGTGCTCACCGGCCTGCAGAATGCCATGCTCCATTCTCATCTCACCGAATTCCATTCAGGCTATCGCGCCTACAGCGTGGCGGCGCTTGCAAAGATTCCCTTCGATTTGAATGCGAATTATTTTGACTTCGATACAGAAATCATCGTCCAACTGCTGGATACGGGGCACCGCATCCGCGAAATTCCTATCCCGACTTTTTACGGAGATGAGATCTCGCGGGTGAACGGTATCAAATACGCAGTGCTTATCCTGTGCACCACGTTACTGTCGCGTATCGTCCGCCTGGGCATCTTCTATGATCCTCGTTTCGATTATCAGTTCGGCAACACGAAATATACCGCAAAATTCGGCTATGCCAGTTCCCACCAATTTGCACTGGATCGCCTGACTCCCGACTCGACCGTCCTCGATATCGGCTGCGGACCGGGATTGGTGGCCCAGACACTGGCCCAACACCACGTCAAGACGATCTCCATCGATACCACCATTCAGCCACTGGCACGCGAGGCATCCATCGAAAGTATTGAGACGGATATTGAAACGTATGATTTCGTGAACTGCACACGGCAGATCGACGCCATCCTGCTGCTGGACGTTATTGAACACTTGAAATCACCGGAGTCGTTGCTCAACCGGATTCGCCAGGCATTCTCTGCCCAAGCGCCGCGGGTGATCATCACCACCGGTAATGTCGCCTTTTTCCTCATTCGTCTCGCTCTCTGCTTCGGAATGTTTAATTATGGCCGTCGCGGCATCCTCGACCTCGATCATACCCGCCTCTTTACCTTCGGTTCGCTGCGGCGTCTGGTGCAATCGCATGGATACGAGGTGTTGGAAGTACAGGGGATCCCCGTGCCGTTTGTGTTGGCGATGGGGAACACCCTCCTTGCGCGTATTATGATTGCGATCAACAGTGCGCTGATCTGTCTCTCAAAGAGTCTCTTCTCTTACCAAATCGCCATGGTCATCCGTCCGAAACCGACATTGACGCAGCTACTGAACGATGCCTGGCAAACACGGGAGAAGTTGCTGGTGCAGTTAGGGAAAGACGATACCTGATCATGTGGATTAAATGGGGAAGCTACTCCCGGCATCAATACCAGGCTGTCGCGACGTGCTGGAGGCGCTGGCTGCTGAACGACATTACGCATTGGCTTGGCGGCGCCAGTATCGTCTTCCTCTGGCCGTGGCTGTATTACGCCTGCCATTACCTCCCGCTGCTCGGACGCGACACTTTCATCTGCATCGGTAACGATTTCAACGGCCTGTATTATGTGTATAAGGTCTACCTGCTCGATAGTTTGAGCCACGGACATTTTCCACTCTGGTCCGCGTCGGAAGCCGCCGGTTTCCCATTTATCTCAAATCCCTTCGCGCAGGCGCTGTATCCATTCAATCTGTTGTTGGTGTGGCTATATCGCCTGCACGGGGGAATGTCGATCATCGATTATTCCATCTACACCGTGTCTGGCGTCGTGATCTTTGGCCTCGGTCTGTATTGCTGGTTGCGGTGCTTTCCTCTCTCGCCACGCGCGGTACTGTTCAGCGCCATCCTGTTGCCCATGAGTTTTAAGATGGCGGAGATCCTCCGTTTCCCCAACGCCGTGCATACCGCCGCCTGGTACCCGTGGATTCTCTTCTGCCTGACAAAGGTGATGCAAGCGCGACGCTTATCCCATCGTTGGTTCGCCGCCATCGGCTTTGCGGGCGCCATGACTTGCCTGCTGACGGGCGGGTATCTGTATTATGTCGTCTACGCCGTCTTTCTCATCATCCCATACTTGTGCATCTTGCTGCTGCCGCCGTTGCGCCGGACGTTCTTCCCCGATGCCCCACCGGTAAGCGGGGCATCGGTCGGTCTCGGTGCGCTGGCATTGGCACTGCCGCTGGGAGTACTCAGTCCATATTTATTGATGATCAAAGCACTGATGGCTGAGACAACAGATCGCTCAGGAACCAATTTTGCCTATTCGACAGCTCATAGATTCGATTGGCATGACACCCTCGGCTCGCTGATTTTTCCACCCGCGTCACAGGCAGAAGGCTGGTATTTTTTTGGCATCATCAGCCTGCTGCTGATCGTGCTCTACTGCATATTCCCGCGCGCCTCACTCGCAGGCGAAACCTCGCCCATGGCGACCAATCATCGCCGCGTCGCCGGAGTGCTGCTGCTCTGGTATGTGCTGATCACTTACATCACCTACGGCAAATCATCCCTACTCTTCATTTTTCTCTGGCATCACCTGCCTGTTCTTTCCAGCATGCGAGTGTGGGGACGGATGAATATCATCCTATTGCCGATCATCGCCTTATTCATTGCGTTCGCCGTTACGGCGTTTGAGGAGCGTCTGAAGACGATAGCCGGCGAGACTAAACACAGCGTGATGCGCTATTTGCTGGCTACTGGGCTTACGTATACCGTCATTCTCAGTATCCAATTGATTCTACGGACTACAAAATGCTATGACGAATACTGGATCAACTATTTTAAGGAAGTGTGGAAGCAGGAGATTCCGTTGATTTTCTGCGGCGTTCTCGGATTTATTGCTGTATTCGCGGCGCTCATCGTTGCCAGGCAACGACCTCCCTCGGCAGGCATTATTACACTCGTTATGGCGGTGTTCATCGGTATCACGACTTGCGAACTCGCACCGATTGGCATGCGCATGTGGTGTGCGAACGCATCGTATTCTTCCGCGGGTACCCGTACGACACTGGACATCGATCGCGTAGTGATGCCACAGTCGATCACCACCCCACGGCAGGACACCTATTCATCGCTGTCGTTGAACGCTTCGTATTCGGTCGGTATCATGGAAAACTGGTATTATCATCGCTATATCACCTTCCGCCAGCGTTTTATCAAAAAGGACCCGGCGACGGAGCGGCTCCTTGGCGTTATCGATGGACGGCGGCTCTTTTTCACCAAGACGATTACCGTTGCGAATCCCACGGCATTCATACGCGAGGTTGATCGCTGCTTGCAGAATATCCGCGTAAAGCATTTCACCGGCGAGATCATGGCGGTGCATGTCTACGCGCCAACCACCGGGTATGTGAGCTACATTGACAATTGGGATCCTGATTGGACAGTGTTTGTGGATGGGAAGCCTGGTACGCTGGAGCAACTCTTCGGCACATTCAAATCAGTCCATGTGCCCCAGGGACATCATACGGTGGTCTTTTCCTACCAACCACCGGGATACTGTCAACTGTTGTCACATGCCGCGCGTGCGCTGAAGAAGCCGTAGTCGATATTGTTGCAGAAGGGAGCGACACCACGATTTTCCCGTCTGCCATCGCTTCCCATGCGCCCGGTGGAATACGTGGGAATTTTCCCGATCTCTTGCCCCCATCTGCTCGACACCCCAACGGTTTGATGGCACAATAGGGTGCGCCTGGTGCGCGAGACAACGGTATCACGATATACGGGGAGATGATGATGCGATTAGCGGCGCTGTTTACGGATCACGCGGTGATGCAGCAGGGCAAGCCCATTCCGGTATGGGGCTGGGACACGGCGGGGCAGGTGGTGACCGTCGAGTTTGCCGGACAGTCGGCACAGGCGACGGCAGGCGTGGACGGCACGTGGCGAGCGACACTGCCGGCGCTGGCGGCGGGTGGTCCGCACACGCTGACGGTGTACGGCAGCGACACGCTGACGATACGCGATGTGCTGGTGGGCGAGGTGTGGCTGTGCTCCGGGCAGTCGAACATGCAGATGACGCTGGGCACGGTCTGCGACGCGGAGGCCGAAGTAGCTGCTGCCGATTACACCGCGATGCGACTCTTCACCGTGCCCAATATGACCGCGGCGGCGCCGGCGGATGATGTGCAAGCCCAATGGTCGGTCTGCTCGCCGGAAATCGCGGGCGGCTTCTCCGCCGTCGGCTACTTTTTCGGACGCGAGTTGTATCGCCGGCTGGGAGTGCCGGTAGGGTTGATCAATTCCTCCTGGGGCGGCACCATCGCCGAAGCATGGACCAGCCGCGAGGGGCTGTTGACCGAGCCGGCGCTGCGCGATATCGTGGCATATTACGAGCGCAGTCTGGAGAATATGGACGCGACGATGGCCGAATACCAGGACCGGCTGGCCGCGTGGGAAGAGGCGAGGCAGCCAAAGGACCCGGGCAATACCGGCCTCGCGCGCGGATGGGCTGCCGATGAATCGCCGGACGGCGACTGGCACGCGATGCAGGCGCCACAGTCCTGGCAAAATGCCGGACTCGATTTCAGCGGCGTGCTCTGGTTCCGCAAAGAAGTGGAGATTCCCGCCGCGTGGGCGGGACGCGAACTGATGCTGAGCCTGGGACCATGCGACAAGTCTGACATCACCTACTTCAACAACGTGCCGGTCGGTGGGATGAGCATACAGGAACGCGCCGATGCATGGTGCCAACCGCGCGTATACCCGGTGCCGGGCGCACTGGTGCGGGCAGGGAAGAATCTCATCGCCGTGCGCATCTTCAGCCACATTTATGCCGGCGGTTTTATCGGCAGCGCCGAGCAGATGCACCTGGCACCCGCCGGATTACCGGACGCCACGCCCATCTCACTGGCCGGTTCCTGGCAGTATGCCGTCGAGCATAACTTCGGCAAGGTGCCGTTCGCCGCACCGCCCACCCCACCGCCGGGCGCGGGCGACCCAAACTCACCTTTCGCCCTCTACAACGGCATGATCGCGCCGCTGGTGCCCTTTGCGCTGCGCGGCGCCATCTGGTACCAGGGGGAATCCAATGCCGGGCAACCATACCTGTATCGCACGCTTTTCCCCGCGCTCATCCGCGACTGGCGCCGCGTCTGGGGGCAGGACGACCTGGCCTTCCACTTCGTGCAGTTGGCCAATTATATGGCCCGTTCCGCGACGCCGTGCGAGAGTCGCTGGGCTGAATTGCGTGAGGCGCAACTGCTGACCCTCCAGTTGCCGCATACCGGCATGGCGGTGGCCATCGACATCGGCGATGGCGACGACATTCACCCGCGCAACAAGCAGGACGTCGGCTTGCGGCTAGCACTCAACGCGCTGGTATCAACCTACGGTCAGTCCGGCATCACGCCATGCGGCCCGCTATATGCGTCAGCGCAGGTCGAGGACGCGGCGGTTCGGCTGGTATTCGATCAACTCGGCGGCGGCTTGATCGCCCAGGATGGTCCGCTTACCGGCTTTGCCATCGCCGGCGACGACCGGCACTTCGTCTGGGCGGACGCTATCATCGACGGCGACACGGTGGTGGTGTCTTCACCGCGGGTGCCGCAACCCCGTGCCGTGCGCTACGCCTGGGGCGACAATCCCGCGTGCAACCTGTATAACCGGGCCGGACTGCCCGCCAGTCCCTTCCGCACCGATGATTGGCCCATCCCGGGGCAATAAGGCGATGGGCATATCCCGCCGACGGCGTTCACCGATCGAGCGCACAGTAGGGAGAGACCGCTATCCGGGCTGAATGCAGTCAATCCCCATTTGTTGCTCAACCGTCACTATTGTTGATCCGAGATCGATGCAGAGCCAGTTCCCAATCCGGGAACTGGCTCTTCACCCATGCTATCATCCGTCCTCCCGCGTTGTTACGCCGCCTTGCGCTGTTGTACCTGCGAATTGGCCTCGAAGCGTGTAGCCACTTCTTGCTAGTTCAGGTTGCTGAAGAACGCGTTGACATAGCCGGCGCGGTCAAGTTGGAAATCGAGCAGGAAGGCGTGCTCCCACACGTCCATCACCAGCAGCGGCTGCACGCCAGCGAGCAGATTCTCGTGGTGCAATGTGATCCAGTTGTTCAGCAAGCGATTGCCGCGGGTGTCATAGAAGAGAATAGCCCAGCCGACGCCGCGCATCATGCCGGTAGCGATGAAGTCCTTCTTCCAGGCCTCGAAGTCGCCGAAATCCTGTTGGATTTGTTTGTAGATCAGGCTGGTTGTATCCGGTCGCCCGTCGCCTTTCAGGTTCTCGAAGTAATACTCGTGCAGTCGCATGCCGTCAAACTCGAATCCGAGCCGGCGGCGCATCTCCGCATAATCCGGCGCGCGATCGTTTCCCTCTTTCAGCAACTGCGCGGTACGCTGCATGAGCGTGTTGGTATTGTTCACATAGCCCTGGTAGAGCTTGAAATGGTTGTGCAGGGTGGCATCGCTGATTCCCTGCATGCCCAGGATGCGCGAATAATCCTGTGGCTGATACACCATGGTGCCTGCCTCCTCACAGCCCCGCGGGCGCGGGGCGTTTTCCCTATCTTCGCATGGGAACGGGCACGCGACGAACCGCTTTCCGCACAGGCGTGTCGCGATGTGGGAATGGCGGTACAATGCGGCAGGGGAAGGATGGGCACGCACGAGCCGCCACTCCCATCCGGATGCAGCACACCCGGAGTACGAAACATCACCCGCGAAGCATGTATCGCGGTGGCAGGTGAATGCGTGCGCGGGGGGGAATAATGGGCAGCGGGAGCATGCAGCATGGATAATAGCAACAAACCCGAACGGCTTTACGCACCGTGGCGGATGGACTATATCGAAAAAGCGGGTGAGTCGAAGTGCGAATGCATCTTTTGCGAGAAGCCGCACCAGGACTGTGATCCGGTGAACTATATCATCTATCGGGGCGAACACAACTTCATCATCCTGAATGCCTTCCCCTACAATAATGGCCATCTGATGGTGATTCCGTATCACCACACGGCGGAGTTCACCGCGCTGACACCGGAGACGTTAAACGAGATGATGCATCTGGCGGGGTTGGCCATCGAGGCGTTGCGGCGCGCGATGTGCCCGGACGGGTTCAACCTGGGGATGAACCTGGGACGGCCGGCGGGGGCTGGCATCGCGGAGCACCTGCACCTGCACATCGTACCGCGCTGGACGGGAGACACCAACTTCATGCCGGTCATCGGCCAGATCCGCGTGCTGCCGGAATCGCTGGAGCGCACCTGGGAGAAGGTGCGCGCGGCGTTCAATACGGTGTTGGAGGAACACGGCCGCTGACTTAACGCGCGCCGGGGAATGGATTCACGGCGGGCAATGCCGGCAGCGTGGCGGGCGCGGGTGTCTGGACGGAGCGCATTGCCTGCAGCAGTTGCCTAGCGGTGGGCGTATCTTTCCCGCAGATGGCCTCGACACGCAGGACGAGTTCATTGAGCACCGGCTGTTCGCTTTCCGTCCCTTGTAAGTGCCGCAGTAATTGTTGCGCCTCGGTTACCGCCTGGTCCTTCTCATCCGCCACCAGCAGCGTCGTGATGTAATCCAACCAGTTATTGGGATTCAACATCAACCCATGCGCGATAACCGTGGCGAAGTTGTTCCGCGCGCCGGCCATGAGTTGATCCCGTTGAGGATCGCCTGCATTTGCCAATTTGAACTGCAAATGCCCCAACCGCGCATACGCATCGTAGAAGGTGGCATCAAGGTCGATGGCGTTTAGCGCTTCGTTCACCGCTTCGGGCAGCAGGTCTTGCCGTTCCAGCAATTCGGCGTGCATGATATGCAGTTCAGCGCTGCGCGGCTCGAAGGTCAGCAACTGCGTGAACAAAGCTTCCGATTTACCGTATTCACCCCAGTTCATGAATTCCATCGCCAGATAGCGCTGGATGATCGGATCGCGGTTCAGCAGTTTCAACCCCTGCAGGCCGTTGCTGACCATCAATTCATAACTCCGGTGCCGGTGCACCTCATCGGCGGTCAACTCCAATTGTTGCTTGTAAGCCAACAACAGCATCTGGTAACAGATCACGTCCTGAATCGGGGTGAAGAGCAGACCGGCTTTGATTTGCTCGATGCCGGCGCTGGTGAGATTGTAGGCGCGTTCCTGATCCGTGCCGACCTTGCTGCTCGCTTGTTGCAGCGTCGTCATCCCCTGTTGCGTGAAAAAGGCGCCCAGGAATTGCATCAGAAATAGCAGCGACATGATGGTGCCCAGCAACAGGCTGATGGCGTTCAGCGTTGAGACGCGAGAACGGGTCAGCGGTTGGGCATACCCGCCGTAGCGCGCGGGCAGCGGATAGTCCCGCGCCCCCAGGCTCATCAGCAAGCCGGCTCCCGCCCAGAACATGGCCAGCGTAATGGCATTATCGAATGCGAATTGGTTCGTGATCAGATAGGTTGTGAGCAGGCCGAATAGGCCGATGGCGGTCCATGCCTGTTCGGGTGTGCCGCGCTGCAACCGCATGCCTGAGTACAACAGCATAATCAACAGCAATACGAAGGGGACCAGTCCCAACAAGCCGTATTCAGCGGCGGTTTGCAGGAACAGGTTATGCGGCAGCGCGGTGCTGTAGCCGCGGTTGAGCGGCAGATTCGATTCAACCACCATGCTATAGGGGCGATAGCTGGGAAAGATGATGCGCAAGCATCCTGGTCCGGCGCCTTGAATGGGCCGGTCGCGGAAGATATTCAACGCCGCCTGCATATACACTTTGCGCGTTTGCATGGTGTAGTCGTCCATGTTCACCATGCTGCGCATACGGGCACGCACCGCGGGGTGAAGGGTGGCTACCCCGAGCATGACGCACACGGTGATGACGCCGGCCAGCAACACCCGGCGTGCCAGGGCTGCATCCGTCTTGCGGAACCGGACGATCACCAGCACGCCTATGATGATGAGCGACAACGCGGTGCCCACCCACGCCGCTCGCGCCATTGTCAGCAACAGTGCCGGCGCGATGCACGCCAATTCCGCCAGCAACAGCACCCGGCGCCCGGCATAGGCGGTGACGGCGGCGGCGCCGATGCCCAGGGGCACCAGCAGTGCGAAATACGTGCCGGTAAACATCGAGTTGCCCAGCGTGCCCACCACGCGCAAGCCGGCAAAGTTGGTGTTGAAGAACGGATACGACTTCGGATCGAGATGTGCGGCACGGTAATGTGCGCCCACCGCGTAGTCGAACAGCCCGACCAGTGCCACCAGCGCACCGGTGCTGACGATGACGAGAATGGCTTCTTCGACCTCCGCCCGCGTGCGGATGAACTCCTTGATGCCGAAATACAGGATGATGCCGATCAGCTCCAGCACCAGCCCATCCTGCGACCACAACGGGCCGAAGAAGGAAACGCGCGGGTAGGAACTGGCCAGGCCGCTGAGGACGGTGCCGAGGAGAAAGCACAGCACGAATTTATCGAGCGCGTGCCAGCGCAGCGCGATGCGCCGGCGCGCAGCCCAGCTCTTCACGATGAGCGCAAGCAATAGACCGGCGCCGAGAAACAGCACCAGGCGGCGCGGGGTATCCAGGGAATTGTAGAGAAGCACCCCCGGCGGAAAGACCGCCAGCGGACCGAGGATGAACATGAAATAGACAACGTTGCGTCCCAGGCGCTGTATAGCCGTCGGCATCGGCGCGACGGCGCTCTCGGCTGTCGACACTCCGGCATCTTTCTCAACTGATGATGGCATAGACATATCCGTTCGGTGCGTGGTAGGAATTCTCCTGTCAGCGAGGAACCCACCTCGTATCATTCCCCCGGCGACGGCATTTCATCCCCGAAGACCGCAGGAACTGTTGATCAGGGAGCGGCGTGACGGATGGCCTCCGGCGCGTCAGCGGCGGCAAGGGCCTGCTCCTGGAAATATTTCGCCAGGCGGTGCGAGAGCACGGCCAGCGACTCCGCCAAGTCCTCGTTATGCACGATGATCGGCGCCGGCATATTCAGCGGATGGCCGGAGAAGTTCCAGAACGCCATGATGCCCGCGTCAGCAAGCAGATCCGCCACCGCCTGCGCCACGTGCGGGGGCACGGTGAGGATGGCAATGCGCACATCCAGCAACCGCGCCAGCGCCGGCGCCTTCCACAATGGTTGAATTTCCAGCCCGTTGGCGGTGGCGCCGATCTTAGCCGGATCGGTATCGAAGGTGGCGACGATGCGCAGCCCGTATTTTTCGAATCCGGGATACGAAGCCAGCGCCTGGCCCAGGTGTCCCGCGCCGATGATGAAAGCGTCGTTGGCTCGGTGCAACCCGAGGAATCCCTCCAGATGCCCCAACAGCGCCAATCCGTCGAATCCCATGCGCGGTTTGCCGGTGAACCCGGTGATGGACAGGTCCTTGCGCACCAGCGTTTCATCGAGCTTCAATTGCCGCGCCAACTCCGCGCTGGTCACATAGCGTTGTCCCTCGTCTACTAACCGGACCAGCAATTTCATATATTGCGGCAGGCGGCGCAGGCTGGCGCCGGAGATACTCGTTGACACGGCAGACCACCCTCCCGAGAACGCATCCCCGGCATTGACCGGCGCCGGCTCGCGTTCAGCATAACGGTAACATTTGTCTTTATACTACCAGCCGCGCGCGAATACGTACAGAGCACGGCGACCGGGGGCGGGATCACACTCCTGTTCGTACTGATTTTCATGCGTTTCGCCGCACGGCAGAACAAATCGCTGTTAGATGGGTGGGCCTGCTCTGCCATCGGGCTTGCACATGGTCGTCGCGCATCTCGGACTGCTCGGTCCGCACGATGGCAAGGGAAGACGAGAGCGAGCCGCGCATCCCGGTGTGCGTGGCAGCCGGCGGTTTACGACTCCCGCTTGCGATAAAGCAGAACTTCCGCTGCCTCCAGGGTGACCATCCCTTCCTGGACCATCTCCTCCACCACGGGCAGGAAAGCCTGAATGCGGTCAGGCAGATCGACGATTTCGATGACCACGGGCAGGTCAGCGGAAAGGCGAAGGATGCTGGCGGTGTGCAGGCGCGAATGGGCGCCGAAACCCATAATGCCGTGCAGCACCGTTGCCCCCGCCAGCCCGTACACCTGCGCTGCTTCCACGATAGCCTCATGCAGCGGTCGTCCATGCCAGCGGTCGGAATCGCCCACGAAGATGCGGAGCAATTGACCATTGCGCGATGTGGAAAAGGGCATGTGATCCCCCTTTTGGGCATGATAAACGGCGTTGGGCCATGACGCATTGACTCTGCGAGTAGAAAAGGCAAGGCACTAGTACACTCACGACTCACCGTGCACCATGCTTCATGCGCCTGTTCCCTTACGGGCGCCAGATGATCCGCGCGGTCAGGTAGCCGGTGGTCGCCATCACCAGGCAACCGAACAACGAGAGCGTGACGTAAAGCAGCGCGGTGAGCGGGCTGTGCTTCAGATACAAGTTCAGCGTCTCCAGGCTGAAGGTGGAAAAGGTGGTGAATGCGCCGAGAAAGCCGATGCCGAGTGCCAGCCGCAACTCGGGTCGGGCAATGCCGACTTCCGTCCAGTAGCCGAGAAAGCCGATGATCAGGCAACCAAGCAGGTTGACGAGCAGCGTGCCATACGGAAATCCGGTACGGTCTCCCTGGGCCAGTCCGCCCAGTCCGTAGCGGGCCAGCGCGCCCAGCGCGCCGCCAGTGGCAATGAGGAGGAGTGGCAGGTAAGGTTTCATAATGCAGTGTTAGATGACTTCTTCGACCGGCGTCACGAAGCCGCGCAGGCCGGTGCCTTTTTTCTGGCGCAATTCGCGCAACTGGATCAGCAGCGTATTGATGATCTCGCGCTCGGCGAGGATGACGATCATGTGGCGGCTGCCCACCTGGGCGATGTCGGCGTTATCCAGGGTATCGGCACGGGCGCCCACCACGTCGCGGAGTTTGGTGTAGCGCACGATGGACATCGCCCGCTGCAGGATGCCGTTGATCGCCGGCTCAAAATCCTCGTGATAGATGAGCGTGAGCGCGCACATCGCGGTCCCGTTCGCGGACTCAGGAAAGCCGGCGGTCTGCGGGAGGGGCGTGTGGTATTGTGCGTCCGTCATGGTGGTGGTCCTCCCTTTATTCGCGCATCTGGCCTTCGCCGATGACGATGAACTTGGTGCTGGTCAGCTCGCGCAATCCCATTGGTCCGCGGGCGTGCAATTTTTGCGTGGAGATGCCGATCTCCGCGCCCAGGCCGAACTGTCCGCCGTCGGTGAAGCGCGTGGAGGCGTTCACGTTCACGGTGGAGGCGTCTACCTCGTTCACAAAACGATGCGCGGCGGCAAAATCGTTGGTCACGATCAACTCGGTGTGCCCGGAGCCATATTTCGCGATGTGGTCCATCGCTTCGTCCAGGCTCTCCACGACTTTCACCGCCATGACCAGGGCGAGGAATTCGGCGTAGTAATCGTCTTCGGTGGCCGGCGTGACACCCGCCAGCAGCGCGCGCGTGCGGTCGTCGCCGCGCAACTCCACTCCGCGCTCCTGCAACGCCTTGCCCACTCGCGGCAGGAAGGCGCCGGCAATGTCCTGATGTATTAACAGCGTCTCCGCGGCGTTGCACACCGACGGGCGCTGGCATTTGGAGTTGATCGTCAGCTTTTCCGCCATGTCGAGGTTAGCGTCGGCGTCCACGTAGACGTGGCAATTGCCCACGCCCGTCTCAATGGTCGGCACGGTCGCATTGCGCACCACCGTCTGAATCAACCCGGCGCCGCCGCGGGGGATTAGTACGTCCACCACGCCGTTCATGCGCATCAGTTGCTGCGCGGCGGCGCGGTCGGTGGATTCGATCATCTCGATGACGCCCGCCGGCACCCCAGCGTCTGTGGCGGCCTGCGAGATCACCCGCGCCAGCGCGATGTTGGAGTGAATCGCCTCCGACCCGCCACGCAGCACCACCGCGTTACCAGACTTCAGGCACAGCGCGGCGGCATCCACGGTGACGTTGGGACGTGACTCGTAAATAATGCCGATGACCCCCAACGGCACGCGCACCCGGCGAATCTCCAGCCCGTTCGGGCGCTTCCACCCGTCGATGACTTCGCCGATGGGATCGGGCAGCGCCGCCACCGCGCGCAGGTCGTTGGCCATGGCGGTGATGCGGCTGCCGGTCAGCAGCAGGCGGTCCTGCATCGCGTCCGGCATCTCGCGCTCCTTGGCGGCTTTGATGTCGTGGCTGTTCGCCTCCAGGATAAACTGCTGGCGCTCCACCAGCGCGTGCGCCATCGCTTCCAATGCGGTGTTTTTCACCCGCGTCGAGAGATAGGCCAGCCGCCGAGCCGCCGTCTTCGCGCGCCCGCACTGTTCCACCACCTGTTGCTCGATCTCGGATTGCATTGCGTCGTTGCTCATCTCACCATCTCGTGTATCGCTGAAATACCGCCATAAGACTAACACAAATAGCGGGGAGCGACAACGGGAGGGCACTCGACGTTCGCCTGGATGGCAACTGTGCGCCGACCTTGATTGCCTGTCGCGATGGGCAGGGGTATAATCGTGAGAGGCCATGCCGAAGAATAAGGTATCGTCGGTAGGCCGGGGGATGGCTGCATGACGACGCCTCGTTCACGAAAGGGTTGTTCGCTCTGGTCGCTGCTGGGCTGCGGATGCGGCGCGGCGGCGATGGTCGGTATTCTGCTGGTCTTCCTGGTGCTCGGTATCCTCGCACTGCAGGAACGCCGCGATGCGAGTTGGGACCGCGCATCGTACGAGCAGTGCCAGCGCAATTTGCTGTATCTGCGCAGCGCGCTCAACAGCTACCGGCGTGATCACGGTGAATTGCCCGCGCGGCTGGAGCAATTGCTGCCGCGCTACCTCGACACCGCGCAGCGGCTGCATTGTCCACTGGAAGGCAAGGGACAGGCACACCGCTATCGTTATACCCCCGGCGAATCATCCGCCACCGCGCCGCTCATCACCTGCGACAAGCACGGCCAGGGAACGGTGGCGCTGCTGCACGATATGAAGTTGAGGGTGAATATCCACCCGGCGACGCGCCGGCCGACTGCGCGCCCACCCGGGAAGGCACCATAAGAATCCGTATCACGAAATGAGCTGTCAGGGGAGGACGAGATGAACATTCGCATGCGACAGATACTGTTATGCTCATTATGGTGGTGCGCCGGCGTGCTGGCGTTCGCCGCGAGCGAGCAATCCACCGGCGTGCTTGACCTGGCCACACGCTTTGACCAGTGCTTCGCGCAATGGCAGGCCTGGTGCGCCATGCGGGGCGAGACGGGTCTGTTGACAGTGGGCGCGGAGTTCGACAACCTGGTCGAGCTCGGACCGCTGGCGGCGCCGCAGTTCGCCATGCGCATGAAACAGGCGACCACGCCGCGCGAAGGCGCCGCGCTGGCGGAAGCGCTGTCGCGGGTGACGGGGAAGGTGTTCCCGCGCAAGGCATGGCCGGAAGGCAAATATTTCGATCCCGCCGCGCGCGTGGCGCTGTTCACGCAATGGTGGACAATCGACCGCGCCAACACGCGCGCGGAGTTCGAGCGGGTATACACGCGTTGGAAAGAATTGAAGGCGAAAGGCGACCTGTTGATGACCTACGACAGCATCACCATCAGCTATGACGACACACAGAAGATGGTGGTGACGAAGAAGGAGCAAAAGCGGACGGAGTTGATGCAGGTCTATACCGACCTGAAAAACATGGGGCTGGATCTACTGCCGCTCATCGTGGAAAAGCTGCAGGCAAAGGATTACGATCTGCTGCCGTTGTTTTCGGAGCTGGCCAATTACGGCGGTCGCAACGCGTCCCCACCCGATGCGCGCGCCAAATCCATGCTGCTCTGGTGGGACAATAACAAGGAACGGCTGGTGATACCGGCGGGATAGGAGGATGCCATGCGGGAAATCGTGCGGGCGGCGGTCGAGACGGCATTGAACGAAGGCGCGGAATACGCGGATGCGCGCATCGTCAGTGCCGAACATGAATCCGTGCGCGTGAAGAACGGGCAGGTGGACGGCGTGGTGCACGGCGATGACCGCGGCATCGGCGTGCGTGTGATGGTACACGGCGCGTGGGGATTTGCCGCCGGCGACGACCTGACCGCCGATGGCGTGGCGGCCATCGCGCGTGAAGCGGTGCGCATCGCCCGTGCGGGTGCCGCCGTCAGCCCACCTAGCCGCATCGCGATGAGCCCGGTTGAGGCGGTGACCGCCGACTGGTCCAGCAGCTACCGCATCGACCCTTTCACAGTGCCGCTGGAGGAAAAAATCGAGTTGTTGCTCGATCTCGACCGCCACATCCGCAAGACGCCGGAGGTGAAGGTTGCCGAATCGCAGGTGAACAGCTTTCGCGCCGATAAATATTTCGCCAGCAGTGACGGATCAGATATCCACCAGCAAACGCTGGAGTGCGGCGGATTGCTGCAGGCGACCGCGGTGGGCCATGGCGAGGTGCAGACGCGTTCCTACCCCAGCGCGCTGGAGGGCTATCACGCGCAGCTCGGGTGGGAAGTGATCGACATCATGGACCTGGACGCCGGCGCGCGCACCATCGGCAAGGAGGCGGCGGAACTGCTCACCGCGCCCGTCTGCCCTTCCGAGGAGATGACGGTCATCCTCGACGGCAGCCAGCTCGCGCTGCAGGTGCATGAGAGCTGCGGCCACCCCATCGAACTCGACCGCGTCTTCGGCACCGAGCTCAGCCTGGCAGGCGGCAGCTTCCTGACTCCCGATAAAGTGGGCATGCCATACGGGTCCGAGCAGGTGAACATCGTCGCCGACGCCACCGTACCCGCCGGGCTGGGCACCTTCGCCTATGATGACGAAGGCGTGCCCGCCCAGCGCACCGAGATCGTCACCGAAGGCATGTTCACCGGCTACCTCACCTCGCGCGAGACCGCCCCGCGCCTCGGTCTGACCAGCCAGGGCGCCATGCGCGCCGACGGCTGGCAGCACTCCCCGCTCATCCGCATGACCAACATCAACCTGGAGCCCGGCTCGTGGACGCTGGATGAGATGATCGCCGACACCGACCGCGGCATCCTGCTGCAGGACACCAAAAGCTGGAGCATCGACGACCTACGGTTGAATTTCCAGTTCTCCACCGAGGTCGGCTGGCTTATCGAGGACGGCATCCTCACCCGCATGGTGCGCAACCCCAGCTACCAGGGCATCACTCCTGAGTTCTGGAACAGTTGCGACGCCGTCGCCAACCGTGACGAATGGCGCCTGTGGGGCGTGCTCAACTGCGGCAAAGGCGACCCCATGCAGGTCATGCACGTCGGCCACGGCGCCTCGCGCGCCCGCTTCCGCAACGTGAAGGTAGGGATCAAGTAACGAGCCGGAGAGTGCGCCGGCAGAAGGCGCATGCCAGTGCAAAACCATGATATAATGAGTCTGCGCTCGCTTTGCGAGCAGAAGGCTGCCATGGCTCCCCGAATCAGTGAACACATCTCCGGACCGGTGCGCGATCCTCGTCTGGTTGTGTTAGAGATCGTCCTCGTCACCCCATGTCTGGTCTTCATCGGGTTCATGGTTCGTGTATTTTTTGGATCCTTTGAAGTATCACCAGAGGCCAAACTGAACGGTAATCTCCACCAGCTCCGCAATGCCATCGAACAGTATTACACGGACACCCGGAGCTACCCGATCACCCTAACCGATCTGACGGCAGCTTCAGCGAGCATTCTGCACGGTAAGGTGAAGAAAGGCAGCTATCAGGGACCGTATCTGTCGAAACCCGGCGGCATCAACGGCACCGGCATCCCCAAAAATCCCTTTGCTCTGAAAGGTGATACCGACATCACCCACCACTGGACCTACAACCCGAAGACCGGAGAAGTGCGCAGCGCGGTGACGGGCAAGACCATCGATGACGAGATCGACTATACGCGACTGTAGGTCTGTTGTGGAGTGCGCCCGCGTGACGGTGTTACCCCTTTGACGTAAAATATTCTCGCCGTATAATCAGATGGAGTTTCCCCCAATCGCCAGCAGATAGGAGCGCTCGGATGCGGTACATGTTCCTCCTTACGGCCTTGATCGGCCTCCTGGGTGGTCTCGCGATCGCCCCTGCCCGCGCCAGTCTCACTCTGCATGTCACCGTCGGTTTCGATGGGTATTACCGTCCGAATACCCTGGTGCCCATCATGGTCGAAATCGACAACACCGGCGACACCCTGCGCGGTGGCGAGTTCCGCGTCTTTTGTGATGACGAGACGGTGTTGGCGGACCAGTACCGCTTTCCGTTGAACATCCCGCGGAACGCCCGGCAACGACATTTCCTCTATGTCATCCCCACCCACTTTGTGCGGATGATGCGCGTCGAATACTGGCTGCAGGGGCATGCGACAGCCATGGCTACCTTCAACCGCTGCCAGGAAGTTTATGAGCAGGAGCGGTTGCTGGTGGTGGTGGGCGGTACCGGCTCCTCGCTGGGGCTGGTCGGCGGGCAATCGATGACGATGGCTGCCACGCCGCCTGCCCGCCCATGGGATTATGCCGGCACCGACAGTTATCGCCAGCACAACTATGGCGGCTCACCGGCCTCGACGAATGGCACCCTGCGCATCGCGCACGTCGGCCAGACCACTCTGCCCGACAATCCTGAAGCCTATGGTTCTATCGGCACGCTGGCGCTGATGTCCGACGTGACGGAAAACACCCTCCCCTTCGACGCGCAGCAAGCCATCCCGTTGTGGCTGGTGAACGGCGGCCACCTGCTGGTCGCCGGCGGCGGCGTGCGGGCACGGCTGGACGCGCCATTCTTCACCGGCCTCACCTTTCGCAACGGCACGCTTGCGCGCAGTGTGAAATCATTAATCCTTACCGGAGTGGGCAGTGCGTCCATTGCGCGCTTCGGTGCCGGCTGGCTCTCCGCGCTGAGCTTCGACCCCGACACCGTGACGCTGTCCAACACCCGGCAAGCCACACAGTTTTTCATCCGATTGCTGGCGCGCGAACCTGAAACGCCGCTGGCTAACGTCCTGTGGGACACGCTGAACAAGGCGGTCGCGGTGCGCCACCTGAAACCACCCAACCTGACCCTGATCGTCGTCTATCTGCTGGTCTACCTGGTGCTGCTGGTGCCGGTGAACTATTTCGTGTTGCGCAAGCTGGACCGGCGCGAACTGGCCTGGGTCACCACCCCGGCGATCGTGGTGCTGTTCACCGTAGGCGCCTACGGTATCGGCTATCTCACCAAGGGCCATCGGCTGGTGATGAACATGGTGAGCCTGGTGGAGACCACTGCCGGCCAATCCGCCGCGGAAGCGGTCAGCCAGGTACTGATCTTCTCACCGGCGCGCACCACTTATCGCATGGCACTGGGGGAAGGCAGTCTGGTGGCGCGCGCGACTATGCGCCAGGAATCGTATCACCGGAATCCGGACACCACCACTCACCTGCCGATCAGCCAGGCGCAAGGCGAACTCACGGTGGATCGCGTGCCGGTGAACATGTGGGATTTTCGCCAATTCACCACCGTGCACCGGGTGAAGATGGGCAAAGGTATCACCGCCGACCTGACCGATGCTCTCCCTGTCACCGGCACGGTGACCAACAATACCCCCTATCACTTCACCAAGTGCCTGCTGTATTGCAACGGCTCCTCGGTGGCGGAGTTCGCGCTGGCGCCCAACCAGACACTGCGGGTGCAGCAGGCACGCGCCACCCTGACGCCGCAGTGGGATGAATACGCGGCGAGTATCTACGCGGATTTCACGCAGAATTTCCCCGCGCTGCTCGGTAATGGCAAACTGTCACGCGGGCTCGTGCTTATCGGCTTCACCGACCGCATGCACCTGCCGTTGCGGCTCGACCAAACCTCACCGACCAGCTCGATGCAGATGGTGATGGTGCACCTGTAGCGCCCGGCGCCATGATGGGCGGCGCTAAAAAAACCCCCGTGAAATCCCTTCATCCCGCTGCACAACTGGGCCTGAATTGGGTATGATGTGATGTAGTCGGCGTCAGCTACCGCGACTGGACGCCTGTTTTCCGCGCCGGGGGCGCGGGCCGCGCAAGGAAGCGCCGCCATGAATTCCGCGGTAAGGGTAAACACATATGCAAATTCGAGTGCTGACATTTTTCGTGTTGCTCGGGATCGTATGGCCCCTCGTCGCGTTCGGCCAGAGCGAGGCGTTGCCGAAGTACATCGCCGACGGTGTCAAGGCGCTGCAGGAGAAACGCTACGTGCAAGCGGAGAAACAGTTCACCGCCGCGCTGGCCATCATTCGCACTGAAAACATCATTGACGCGCGCAAGGTGACGGTGCTGGATGGCCTGGCATACATCAATTTCGCGCGGGAAAAATATGCCGAAGCCGATTATTATTACCGTCAGGAGTTGTCCGCCATCGAAAAACTGCGCGGGCCCAATCATCCCGACATCGGCCTTTGCCTGCGCAGCATGGGTTACCTATATTATATGGCGAACAAGCTGGAAGAAGCGACGGCGCTGTATCGGAAATCGCTGGAACTGCTGGATAAAGGACTCGGCCCGGAAAATCCTGCCGTGCTCGGTTCTCTCAACGACCTGAGTGATCTGCTCTACAGCAGCGGGAAATACGACGAAGCCGAGCCGCTGTTCGTGCGGTCCGTGGCCATTACCGAGAAGCTGAAAGGCCCTGACAGTCCCGAACTCATCTGGAGCCTACGCGCACTGGGAACGATTTACCAGTCACGCAAGCAACCGGAGAAGATCGAACCGGTGCTGGCGCGTCTGTTGCCATTGGCGGAAAAAGCGTGGGGTGCGGACCATAAAGACCTGTTGCCGATACTCAGCACACTGGCCGATATCTACTTTGCCCGGAACGATTACGCGAAAGCGGATCCGTTGTATCGCCGCGTGCTGCCGATGCAGCGTGCGGCGCAGCCGCCGTCGAACGCCAACATTGCCGCCACGCTGTACACCCTGGGGGTAATCGCGGAGTCGCAGGGAAAGTATAGCGAGGCGGTGCAATATTACACCCAGTCGCTGGACTTGCGTGCCGATGCGCCGGGGAACGACAATAAGGACATGGCGGCGTTGCGCGATCACCTCGGCCGCATTTACCTGGCGCAGGGGCAATTCAACGAGGCGGAGGGATTGTTGCAGCAGGCGCTTGACGCGCGCGAGCGGTTGCTGGGCCGCACGCATCCGGATACCGCGTTGACGGCAAACGGCCTGGCATGGGCGAAGCTGAACCTGGGGACGCTTGATGAGGTGGAGGAGCTGTGCAACCGCGCAAAGGAGGGGCTGGAGCGTGGGTTGGGCAGTGAACACCCGCAGGTGGGATTGTGCGTGATGATGCTGGGTATGATGTACCAGGATCAGGAGCGCAACACCGATGCCGAGCCATTGTTCAAACGCGCGCTGGCGATTTTCGACAAAGCCTTTCGCCCCGATTTCCCCGAAGAAGCACTGCTGTTGCGACGATACACCGCGCTGTTATTCAAGCTCGAACAACCGCTGGAAGCAGTCGAGATGAAGAAACGCATGGAGAAAGTGGGAACCGGCAAACCCCTGTCGGGGCTCTACGCACTTGTACTGCGGTGGGAAAAATAGGGAAGCGCGACCCCATGGGCCCAGCGATCGCGCATGTGCACGCTGCCTCGCGTCACGAGGCAGCGTGCGCTGTGTCCGGACCGCGGGTGTGGCCATCTCACAGAAGGAGATCATGCCGTTGGCAACGTTCAATCATACCATACCGGTGCAGGCGGACGCCGTGCGCCTGTGGGCGCTGGTGCATGATGTGCGCCGGGTGGCCGAATTGTTCACCTTCACCAGGCTGGAGGATTTTACCGAACTGGAACCGGACTGCTGGGCCTATTGGCGCGAGTTGACGATCCCCAGCATCGCCGCGCTGCGCTGGCGTGAACAGGCTCGCGTCACCAGCGAGCGCGAGCTGAGCTTCCATGTCATCGAGGGCGAACTGGAACAGTTCGATGGTTGCTGGCGGGTGACGCCCGACGGCGCTGCCAGCAAGCTGACGCTGGAGCTGACCTACGCGATTCCCGACGGGGTGGGTCCGTCGGTACCGGACGCGTTGGCGCATTATGTGATCAACGAGATATTCAAGACCATCTGCCAGCGCCTGAAACAGGTGGCGGAAGAGGTCGCGGCGTGACGCTGCCGCTGGGATTGCTGCCGCTGGATGATCGCCCGGTGAACTTGGCGGCGCCGATGCTGTTGGCCCAGGTGGCGGGCGAGTCGCTGTGCGTGCCGCCGCGCGCGCGGCTGGGCCGTTTCCTCACTCCCGGTCAACCCGACGCGCTAGCCGACTGGCTGCGCGCGGTCGCCCCTGCCACCCGCGCGCTCATCATTTCGCTGGACATGCTGGCCTACGGTGGGCTGGTGGCATCCCGCACGCCGGCCGTGGACGCCGGCGATGCACTGGCACGGCTGGCGGTGTTGCGCGAGATCAAGCAGCGATACCCCGGGCTGCGGTTGCTGGCGTTCAACGTCATTATGCGCCTCACCATCACCGGCGCCGACGCGGAAACCCGCGCCGCCGGTCGCGACATCTTCCGCTATTCGGTGCTGCGCGACCAGGCGGAACGGCTGGGCGACGCCGGTGCGGCGGTCGAACTGGCCGCGGTAGAGGCACGCATCCCGCGCGCGCTGCTGCAGGAGTACCTGGACGCGCGGGCGCGTAATCATCGGGTCAATGCCGCCGCGCTCGATCTGCTGGACGACGGCACGCTGGATTTCCTTGCCCTGGTGCAGGAAGACACCGCGCCGACCGGCCTGCACGTCGCCGAGCAACAGACGTTGAGCGCGCGCGCGACGGCGACGGGCGACCGCTGGCGACTGTATGCGGGTACCGACGAAGCGGGGCACACGCTGCTGGCGCGGACGCTGTTGGACGAAGCCGGGTGCGCGCTGCCAGTGGCGGTGCGTTTCCGCGACGCGAAGGCCGCCGAGTACCCCGCGCTGTTTGAGGACGTCCCGCTGCGTGAAACGACACGACGCCACGTAGGCGCGATCGGTGGCGTCACGGCGCCCGACGGACTGCTGCTCGCTGCGCATACCTTCACTCCGCCGCAACCCGACCTGTTCGAACTGCCGCCGCTGCCCGCCTTAACCTGGGATGCCGCGCTGACCGCTTTTCCGCCCACCAACGCCGGCGACTGGCTGGCCGCGCTGGGTGAAGCGCCGCTGGCGGTGGCCGATCTGGCATATTGCAACGGCGGCGATCCGCACCTGCTGCACGCGCTGATGGGTGGCGACGATCCGGATCGGCTGTTGAGCTATGCCGGCTGGAATACCGCCGGCAACACGCTGGGCACCACGCTGGCGCATGCCGCCGTGCGCCGCCTGGCGCTGGCGCGGGGGGCGACGCCGGCCATGGAACGAGCGCACCGCGCAACACTGCTGACGCGCCTGCTCGACGACGGCGTGTATCAACCGATAATTCGTGCCGGCATCGCCGCCGAGTGGCAGGAATTCGGGGTATCGCCGCTGAATCTGGGTAATGCGGCCGACCGGGCAGCGCACCGGGTGGATGATGCCTTGCGCGCCATCTGGCGCACGCTGTGCCGGCGCTATCCGCTCGCCGCCGCCCTCGACCGTCCGTTCCGCGCGACGCTGCCCTGGGGACGGTTGTTCGAAGTTGAAATCGGGATCATTCCCGCGGAGAACACACGCTTATGACGGACTCGTCCATACCGCTTACGCCGGACGATAGACAGCGGGATTCGATACTGCTGACCAACGCGCACGCCAAACCGGAGCAGCCGTATGGGATGACCGCGGTGCTGGCCGGCATGACGCTGTTGTTGCTGACCAGCTTCCTGCTGCCGCACATGACGCTGCTGGTGCGGCTCGGCGGCGCGCTCACCTCCGGACTGCTGCTCTATGTCATCCTGCTGGCCATGCGACCAGCGCTGCCGATGCTGGCGCTCGCCATCATCGCCGCGGAACTGGGATTGCTCTACGGGCTGCCGGCGACCCACCTGTTCATCAATCCGCTCAACCCGAACGCGTTCAACAATTATCTGGACCTGGCAATGCGCGTCCTCGCCGCCGGGTTAGTCGGCTTCATCGTGGCGCGCGCGCTGGTGGTCGAACGCTTCCCCCGCATCGTCATCGCCATCAATTTCCTGTATACTTTCGTCTGTATCAACCTGATAACACTGCTGAAACGGTAACATACGGCACAAAGAAACCCGAAACAGCTGTCAGTTGCTCTACATAATCCGTCACTGTATTTGCGCCGCAGGCCAGCACCGCGTTGGAACGCCGCCGGCATGTACTTGCTGAGCTGACCGCCGCGGTTCCATTCACGAGCGCCACAAGATGGTCGAAGCCAGATCAGGTAGTGCGCCTGCACAGGGGCGATATGATAACAAAGGGTAGAAAAAAGATAGTCCTTCTCGGAGTCGGGAGCACCTACTTCACCCGCGGTATTGTGGAATCGCTCTGCGAGTGGGGCGGTGGATGGGAGGTGGGCCTTGTTGACATCGACCGCAACTGCCTCGATATCGCCGTCCGGCTCTCCAAGCGGCTGGTCGACCTCTACCACGCCCCGATTACGCTTGCAGGTTCAACCGACCGCAAAGCGGTTCTTGCCGAGGCGGACGCCGTGGTCGCCACGATCGGCGTGGGCGGGCGGAAAGCGTGGGAAAAAGACATCGTCATTCCCCGCAAATACGGGATCTTCCAGCACACGGGCGACACCTTCGGAGCCGGTGGGATTTCGCGATCCCTCCGGACCCTTCCCGTGTTGGTCGGCGTCGCGCATGACATGGAAAAGCTCTGCCCCCAGGCGACTTTGTTCGACTTCACCAACCCGATGACCACCGTGTGCCGGGCTCTTACCAAGTATTCCACGATTCGGACCGTGGGCCTCTGCTGCGGCGTTCGGTCGTTCCACCGTCGGCTCGCAAACGTGATCGGTGCCCCCGACGCCGAGGTTTTCTGCAAGGCCGTCGGGATGAACCACTTCACCTGGATCCTCGACATGGTGTACCAGGGACGGTCGGTGCTTGGCGAGATCCGCGACAAGATGGCGAAAACACGCAAGGACGGGCAGGAACAGCTCACCTGGGACCTGTTCACGACCTTCGACGCCTTCCCGTGCGTGGGCGACGGCCACATTAGCGAGTTCATGCCCGGGCTCCTCGGCAAGGGGCGATATTACGGACAGACAGGCGGGGAGCCTGCGCAAATCCGCGACTATCTCCGGCACTGGGACCGTGTTTTCGACGAGATGAAGGCGCAGGCGGATGGGATAATACCCATCACCAAAAGATCCGCATCCCCAGCAAAGGATGACTTTCGGGACGAGGACATGTTCGTCGAAGTGCTCTCCTCGTCCATGGGCGAAGCCGAAATGTTCCGCACCGTCAATCTGCCGAACAACGGGATCGTAACCAACCTCCAACCGGGCGCCATACTTGAATGTACGACGTTCATCAACGGCGCCGGATTCCACCCGATCGCGTTCGGCGATATCCCGCCCGGGATCGCGGCGATCAACCAGCGGATCTGGGGTGCGCACGAACTGACCGTTGAGGCGTCAATGAAGGGAGACCGCAACCTCGTGCTCCAGGCGCTGATGGCCAGTCTGACCGTAGACACCCGCCGGGACGCCGAAAAGCTGGCCGATGCCCTGCTGTTTGCCCATCGCAAGCACCTTCCGCATTTCTTCGCATAAACAAAGCCTGCAGAGCCCCAAAAGGGGAGCTGTCGATATAATGGATGTTGTCTTACGATTCTTTCCTCACAAATTGTTCAACCGTCTCCCAGGGGCGTCGGCTCATATTCTGGTGGCTTTGGTGGGAGAGTTCATCGTTGGAGTGGTGCAGCCAGGCATCCACATCGGTCTGGAATGCCTCGACACTGTCGTAGAACGTTTCTCGCAAGGCGACCGCGAAGAATTCTGTCTGGATGGTCCGGTGAAAGCGCTCAACGAAGCCATTGGTCGGCGAATGCCGTTGCTCATGCTATCTGTATGCGCCATGTAATGGGCCCGGCAACCTCGTCGTCGTTGCACAGCAGGACCGTCCCCGCAGGAACAAGCACGGTGATTTCTTCACAGCATTGCTCGAGCGCGATATCACCCTGCGGGGTGGGAATGGTGGTAGCCACCTTCTGCAGCGAGAGCGTTCGTGGTTCCAGCGAGAACTTCGTCCAGCCCGGTGCGAGCGGTTTGATACCGAGCAGTTCGCGGCTGAGCAGAAAGATCGGCCCTGCGCTCCAGGCATGGCAGAGGCTGGCGCCGTAGGGGCGGCCGTACATGGCGAAGTGGGCGTCGCCGTTCTGGCTGGCATCATAGCGTTCCCAGAAGGTGGATGCGCCGGCTTCGATCATGCCGCCCCAGTAGGCGCGGAGATTGTCGGCCATTGCGTCGCGCAGGCCGCACCGAGCCAACGCCATCATCTCCAGGCTGCGCATATACGGCGTGCCGACCGCCGGGATGGCTGGATTCAGCAGAACGCGTGCGACCAGGCGTTCCTGCTGGGCCGTGGTGGCCACCCCCGCCAGCACCGCCAGGAAATTGGCGTGCCGTCCAGTCCGGGCGCTGTCCGTACAGTCACGGTAGGCGCCGTCGCGCTCCGACCAGAAGCGCGTGCGGGCCGCCGCCCGGCGACCCGCCGCGGCGTCCTGCCATGTGGTTGCGGCAGCCGGATCGCCCAGCCAGCGAAAGATATTGGCGGCGGCGTCCAGCGCCTGAATGGCGAGAAATTCGAGGCAGGCGCTGTAGCCGGTCTTGTCCACCTCGGCCCAGTCGATGAAGACCCAGCGACCGGGTTCGGTCGGAATCAGACCTTCAGCATCACGCTTCGCCTCGAGCGCTTGCAGCAATCGTTCCAACCGAGGCTGCATCTGTCCGAGAAACTCGAGGTCGCCGAAGTGCAGGGCATAGTCGTGCAGCGCCAGGATCCAGAAGAAGGAGTAGTCGATGATGCCATTGAAATCCACCGTCTCCGGTTCGGCGCCGTAGAGCGCCACCAGCGAACGCCGCATGATCCCCGCGTCGGAGAACACGTAAGCGTTAGTCAGCCCGGCCAGATACAGGTCGCCTACCCAAGGCAGTCGGTCGCGTTTGATGCCGTCGACGAACACCTCGCGCATGCAGAGGCGGAGCGTGTAAGCGGCATGATGCCAGATCCGGTCGAGCAGCGGATCGGACGACGCGAATGCGCCGCGATACCGGACCGGATAGATCGATCCCCGCAGGTGCACGTCCTCGACCGTCAAGCCCGGCGACGCCTCGACACGCAGGTAGCGCAAAGCCAGCTCGACTGGTGAAACTACCCGCCCGGCCTCCGGCGTCAACTCGGGGACATGCTGCTCATACTGGCTCGGATCGGTATTCCGCGCTTCCGACTCGCTCTCGCCGGGATGGAAGCGCAGCGTGCCTTCGCCGCGGACACGAGCCTCGGGACGCCCATACACCTCGACGCCAAAGTCCCACAATCCATCGCGCGTGGCTACCGGGGTGCGCGTAATCTCCGGTAGCCGTTCCTGGTGCGGGAACCGCTCTGTCCCGACAAATGGAAGCAGATGAGGCGCGACGGGATGGAGTTCATCTATGCTAACCGACCAGGCAGCGTCGGTGCGCAGCAACTCGCCGTCCACCAGCAGTGTCGGCGGTTCGCCAAGGGAGTGAACGCGGATCGTGAATACGTTAACGCCGACCATCAGATGTGGACGCAGGTCGACCTCGATCAGTTCGGGTGCCGTAACGGCAGGCCGATGCAGCACGGTGATGTCATTGAGGGTGACGTGCAATGTGCCGCACGCCGCGATTCGCACACGGCACGTTTCCGGTACTGCCTCCAGAGGCCATTGTCGCGAAGCAGAGAGGAGAGGGTGGACCGTGTGGAATTGGCCGTAATAGCAAATATTGCGGCACGTCCCGAACGTCTCATGTCGCACGCGATTGAAGAGCCACATCTCCAGCGCACCCGGCGCATATAGCCAACACGGCCCGTCGCCGGGTTCCGTAAACAGGCCCAGTCCGGCTGGATCGGGATGCACGCGGTCGGCCGAATAGAACGGATCGATTACCTGCGGTTGATCAGCACGGATGTCATCGTTCGAACACATACGTCCTCTTTCTGTACCGCGCCCCATGATTCGGACATAGGGTTCGCGTCTGTCGAGCGCGCTCATGCCAACTATTCGTCGTCAGAAAAGCCGTACCAGGTAGACATCAGATCGGCCGCCTTCACCCCGGTTGTAGCTAAGCCAGCGGCCGTCAGGCGAGACGTGGCAGTGGGGATGGCTGTACTGACCGGGCATACATCGCCATTGCGTCGCGTGGCGGGCCAGCACTTCGATCCGTGGCTGACCATTCGCGTCGAGTTCTTCGTAATGCACGGCGGTGACCAGGTCGGCGCTCAGGATGCCGTCGGTGATGAAGGCGTTCTTCCGCGTATGCGAGCAAGCGTGGCCGTAACGGGCGTCAGGCACCACCATCTCCCATACGACGTTCCCCGCGCGATCGGCGACGCCCATGAATTCGCCGCCTTCCCTCGCCGGTCCGTGATAATAAAGGCGGTCCCCCCGGTAATTCCAATTGGTGTGCGTCTGAAACCGGTTGGCGTTCCGTGGATTCACCGGCGTGAGTTCTTTCGTCTCGATATTCAGCAACCACAGTCGCGTCGTCTGGCGATGATCGCCTCCGAACCAGAACAACGGCGGTAAGTCGCGGTCGATCAGCCAGATATTGCTATCAACCGGGCATGGCTGGATATGATGGCATCCGGCCCTGTCGTCATGCCACACCACCTCGACGGTGCCGGTGTCGATGTCTACCTGCAGGAAGTCCGTCGGTTGCCCATCGTATTCGGCGGTCATAGCCTCGCGATAGTCACGCAGCGAGCGCGGCAGGCCGCGGGCAAGGTCTGGGTGCTGGCGCACACGGTTCACCAGCGCCTTGCGACCGTCGATACTGCCGGCGGGGACGCCGAAATAATAGGCCTCACCGATGTCGGCAATCAGCACGCGTTCTTCGAGTGTTTGCGTGTGTATCGCCCGCAGACTCTTCCCCAGCGCGGCGATGACCCATCCGCTGGCCTGGGCTACTGCCGCGTGTATTCCCGTATAGCCACCGCCCGCAGAGCCGCGACACCAAATCTGGCGGTTCTCGCCATGCTCGTTGATACCGATGCCGTCGGCCACTGCCAGTGCCGTCAGATCGCCTGTCTCGACATCAGCCTTCATTAGCGCCGAGTGCCCTTCACGTGCTGTCCCGAAGATAAGGTGGCGGCTGTCGGCGGTGAAGGCCGCATTGAGGTGGTAGGTCGGCGTTTCATTGTATAGCCCCGCCTGCGTCAACTGGCGCGTAAAGCGCCCTGTCGCGGTATCGCGAAGCTCAATCGACTCATTGAAGGTTTCACCCGTTTGCATGACATCTCCTGTGGGGGCTGTCACCCCTCACTCGTTTCCTGACGGTCTGGCACGTCGTTGCAACTTTCTACACTGGTTGGGCGACAACACCTCGCTTCCTCCAGGCGTCAGCAATTGGATATGGCATTCGCCACGAGTCCGGAATTCGGCGCCCGGGTCCTGATGGCATGCGGCGAATGCGGTTAATCCTGGATGCCACCGCTGCCACGGACTGCTACAGACTCCCCGTCACACCTCCTTATTTTTCGTCACCGCGGCGCGGTCAGGCAAGGCATCCCACGCGGGCACGTCGACGATGAAAACCTGGCCGTAGCCTTGTGTGTCGGCGGTGTAGAGGACTTTCGCCCCGTTAGCGTGGACGCAGGGATGCACGTGCACCTGCTGTGTATGGAAAGAGCCGCGGTGCCAGGCCAGCACTTTCGGGCCTTCAAAGGCACCATCGCGGAAGCGCCAGGCCAGAAGGTATGGTTCCTGGGCGTTGCCGTCGCCGACGACGATATCCAGCATATGACTATGAAAATGCCAGCAGTGACCGTTGAATGGCGCTTCGACGTGGTCGGTGTTGTCATACCGGATCGAACCGAACATCCCGCCTTGGTCATTGCTGCCGTGGTAGCCAATATGCTCGCCGTCAGCCATCCAATATTCGTGCCCGACGCGTTCGCCGGGCGCATTAGGACGAATTTTCCAGTGCCGGCCTGTTGCTAAATCCAGCCCCCATATTCGGTTGTCAACCTTGAGCCACGGGCCCTCATGGCAAAACGTCATCAGCGAAGGCATCCGGGGAGACGCGTTGAAGTGGCCCAACCAGTAATGCTCTTCAAAGATGCATTCCGGCTCACCCCCATGCAGCGGAATCTTCCAGATTGTCGAATGCGGCATTGACGCCCATGTTTCATTGAAACCGATATAGCCATGTTGCAGATCGACCTGGAAACGATCGGACAGATCCTGCGAGAATCCGGTGACGACGTATTGCCCATCGGCAGTCACATCCGCCAGGTTGCCGGTATAGCCATCCGGCCGTGACATTAGCGTGCGGGTGTTGAGCGTCACCAGATCCAGCACCATCACCGCGTCGTCGTAGAAGTAACAGATCTCCTCGCGCACCGGATTCTTACTCAGTGTCTGTCGGTTCGTCACCTTGGCGGGATCCCAATCGGTCAACTGCGTAAGCGCACCGGTGGTCAAATCCACCCCGAACAGGTTGATTCGGTTGTCCCGATCCGAAGCAATCACCAGCTTACGCCCCTGGTCGTACCAACAGGGGTAGGTGAAGTATGAGTGATTGCTATGCGCCCGATAATTGGTCAGTTGCCGCACTGTGGCGCCGCTCACCGGATCGGTATGGATGGTGAGTTCAGATGACCGGATGGTCCCTTGTTGCCCGGACTGCATCATGTGCCCTCTCTTGTCGTAGCATCTGTGAATTACATGCGCCTGATGGTGCGGCGGCATTGGTGGCTGTTCTCATTGCGCGTTGAACCGGAAAATCCCTTTACGCGCGTAATGATCTCGCACGCAATTAGCTTTGGGGCAGACTTGACAGGATGTCAGCGCTCGTGTAAATTGCCAAGTGCCTGATACGCATCAGCATTATATCATCTTTTTGACTATTGTGAAGTGAATCCGGCGGAGATGACGGCTGATGCGGTGAGTAAGCTTCATGAGCGAACGATGCCGCTTGCGGTCATCAATCTGTCTGACAGTTGCCTAAAGGCTACAGCACTATCAGATACCGGACAGGTGCAGCACAGTGCCGTTTATTGATACTGAACATAGTGATGTTACGCCTGCTCACCAGGTGGGATAACGCAGACAGTACCAAGGGAGCGCATACTGATGCGATTGACTACACACCGTGTGATGTTGATAAGTCTAATCGGCATTCTTTTTATCGGAGAATAGAACATGAGACCGGTATACGCCGAAACACACCGCCTTCGTTTACAGGTTTCCAAGCCCCTACTGGTCGCACAAACTGGAGACACATCTGTGCGGTGGGGTATCTGGCAATTCCCGGCCATCACGAGTCTGGCGTTAGGCAGGCTCGATGTATCCTTCAGTCAGACCGTCGATGATGCCACTCTGGACAGCGCGGCGAGAATCAATCCACTGGGCGTGTGCGTGTCTACCGATCAAGGGCAAACCTGGCAGACAGCGGATGCCGACCATCCCATCACCCGATGGCGCATCAATCCCAGCGGTATATGCGCCCGCCGTAATGGTGACGTGATATGCCTGCAATCACCACCCGCGCGGGATATCGCCAAAACAGAGCTGCCGGCGCCGGCCGGCACCTGCGACAATGGGTATCACGGCGTCTATACGGTCCGCGATCCGCTACGGATGCCGGCGGGAATGATGGAATACCTCCTGATGCGGCGGGTGAAGGGTGGCCAGGGATTCGAGTGTGTCGGAACCCGTATGAACGATCCCGATGCCGGCATCATGTGCTTTGATCCTCCCCGTGCCGCCCATGCCGTGGTCTACTGGTGGGGGGGATGCGAGCAGATCGTAGAGCTCCCAGATACTTCGCTGCTGGCAGTATTCTACGGATATCGTCTCGGCCCTGACTGCAAGCCGTATCCGAAATATGTCTGCTGGTGTTTGCGTTCGGTCGATGATGGGCTAACCTGGGATTTCCATGCCATCATTGCCCGCGATGATAAGAGTCCGTGGGCCGGTTTCACCGAGCCGCGGCTCACTGTACTGCGCGACGGCTCACTGCTGGCTGTGCTGCGGACAGAATGCTTTAAAACAGGCCCGCTGTTCCGTAGCCGTTCCACCGACAGCGGAAAAACCTGGTCGACACCGGAGCAGATCTGGCCGTTTGGGGTTTTGCCCCAATTGCTCACCCTTGACAACGGCATGACGGTACTGGCGTTCGGCCGACCGGGCACGCACGTCTTGTTCAGTGCCGATGGAGCGGGGACGCAGTGGGGGGATGCGGTGCATGTGGTCACGGAATCATTTGAAGGCACAGGGATTCAGGGGGAAGGCTACGGCTTTCAGCGGGGCGAAGCGCCTGTGGATCGGCCAAAACAAACGCGCACGAGCGGGTATACCGGCCTGCTCGCCACCGGTCCCGACAGCTTCCTGCTGGCTTACGATCAGTTCGATTATCCGAATGCGGACGGCCAACCCCGGAAATCCATTTTGCTGCGCCGATTTACCGTGACACCGGAGTAAGAAGCAGTCTGGCAATACGGGGATATATTGAAGTGTGCATGGCAATGCCCGACCAGTCATTATGTCAGAAGGAGACTCTAAAGTGATCATCAACCGTGCGGAATATCGCCAGCGCGTCCTGGGGTGCTGGATGGGGAAAAACATCGGCGGCACATTAGGCGCGCCGTTTGAGTGGCTGCGGCAAGTCAACCACGTGGACTTCTATACGCAGGATCTGGGCGGTGAGCCGCTGCCGAACGACGATCTCGACATCCAGTTGCTCTGGCTCGTGGCGCTGGAGGAACAAGGGGTTGCCCTTGACGCGCACGCGCTGGCCGAATACTGGGTGCTGCACGTTACGCCGCACTGGGGGGAATACGGCACGGCGAAAATCAATATGCGCACAGGCCTCGTGCCGCCGCTGTCCGGCTTGGTCAACAATTTATATAAGGATTCATGTGGCGCATTCATCCGCTCGGAGATCTGGGCCTGTCTTACGCCGGGGTTTCCCGCCGTCGCCGCACGGTATGCCTATGAGGATGCCATCCTGGATCACGGCGACGGTGAAGGGGTGTACGCCGAAGTGTTCTGCGCCGCGCTGGAGAGCGCGGCGTTCGTCGAGCAGGATCTCGCGACGCTCGTACAAATCGGCTTGTCCTACATTCCCGCAGAATGCGGCGTCACGCGGGCGACGCGTGACGCGATCGCTTGTTATCAATCAGGCCAATCGTGGCAGGACGCACGCCACGCGATCCTCGCGGGATACCGGGGGCGGAACCTCGCGGGATGCTCCGCCGACGACCGTGCCCTGGGCTTTGCCGACGGCCCGCTGGGCTGGGACGTGCCGTCCAATATCGGCATGCTGATCATCGCTCTCCTGTATGGCGAGGACGACTTCGGCCAGACGCTGTGCACGGCGGTCAATTGCGGCGAGGACACGGATTGCACCGCGGCGACAGCCGGCGCCATCTGGGGCATCCGTCATGGCTTCGACGCCATCCCACAGCACTGGACCGAACCCATCGGCCGCAAGATTAAAATCGCCACGCTCAATCTCGGCGAGTTTGGATTCTACGGCAACGGCTTCCCCGGCGACATCGACAACCTGACCGATCGCACGATGCGCCTCGCGCACCGGGTGATTCAGCACCATCGCCTGCCGCTGGAGATGACGCCGGCGAACCCGACCGACCTGTCCGACCTCACCACGGACCAACTGATGGCGGGAACGCTGGCGACATCGCTGTATGATTATCTCGGCTGCCCCGTCTTCCGCTTTCAGGACTTCGTCGTGGCGGTGGATTACGGCGGTGACCCGACGATCCGGGATGGCGCACCAAAAACCCTGCGTCTCTCGATACGCAATACCTCCAAAGTGCAGGCCAACCTGCACCTCCGCTGGTACGTGCCCGACAACTGGCGCATTCACCCCGGCAGGACAGGGATGCTGTTTTCCTCGCCGGCGGGCGCGGGATATGATCACCAGCAGGTGGAGTTCCAGGTTGAGACAGACCGCATGGACAACACTGTGAATCGGTTGGTTGTGGAATTAGTGATCGACAGCCGTCCCACGGCGATGCTGGTGCCCATCCTGCTGCTGGACGGAAATGTGACCGCATCGGCGTTTTCCACCGGAGCATCTGCTGTGCCGTGAGCCAGTATCGGAACTGCCTGTTACCGGTTACCCCAGTGCCGTCACGAGGTGAGAATGCAGCGGTATCGGTCACCCGAAGCCAGGCATACGCATGATTGACATCATGCCGATTATTCAGTCTTCGGCGTTGTGCGGATCAAACGCAGACTCGTTTGCTCACCTGTCACGCCGTGAAGCGCTCCCTGTTTTCACGTGAACCATGTGGTCTCCGCTGGTTATTCCGCCTGTTCGATCAGATACACCGGCGCGAGGATGCCGCCCAGGGCAATGTCATACATGAGCGGGGAGCGCAGTTTCACGGTAAGCTGCTGTGTTGCACCGGGTTTCAGCAGGTTTGTCACGTCAATTGTCGCCCCTCTGGCGGCGTCCAATTCGTCTTTGTTAACCTGCTTCCCATCCACATAAACCGTGAGATAGCGGTCCGCCTTGACGAAATGCAGGAGCAGCTTCCCCGCGGCTTTTGGTGTTGTAATGGTCATACGGTACCACATCTCGCCAAGGTATTGGGGATAACCCTGCCCGCTGAGCGTATTCGTGAAGGTCTTCACGGTCGGCCAGGCAGCATCGTCATACATCGCCTCTGCGGGGTTCGCCTTGACGTCTGCTTTCTCCAATTCCTGCTGCCGCATGTATTTCCATTCATCCGGCAGCACGGCGAGCATCTTGCCTTGCCTGCCTCCTTTGGGGTGCAGCATCTCCCACGCCGGCCACATGATGCGCCCCACGAACCGGTCAAGATAAAATCTCGCGTAGATGTTTACATCGCCTCGCTTGATAGATTCGTCCAGCGCCTTGTGCCACTCGATAAACACCACGTTGGCACCATCAACATCACCTTGATTCATGGCATCATACCACTTGCGCCAATACTGGGTTCGTACCAAGCCACGTCGGGCAATACGCACACGCGCCTCATCGCCTTTTCGTCCTGTTACCAGTTGTTCCGCTTTTGTGAGATACCCGTCCAGCAGTTGTAACCGTTCCGGTGTGTAGACGTTGGGCAACGCGTGGATAGATCCGCTCTCGGTGCGTAGATTGACGTAGGTTGTATCGATCTCCATCCAGTACTGTTCCATCACCTCCGCCGCCGGGCCATACGCTTTATCCCAGTAATCCGCCATGATCTCCCAGGGATCCAGGCGGGGATCGTAGGCCAGCCGGATGGACAGGTAGGTGTGCGGACCATACAATTCCCAATCGTTGGGGGTTTCCAGGCTGGCGCCGATGAAGCCACGCTGGTGCAGATACGGCAGATCATGCGCCCAGATGGTAATCTTGGAATAGGGCGCCTGCATATCCGCCAGGTTGTGATTATAGCCTCGAAATCCCAGCATCGAGGCGCAACGACTCCAACCGTCAATGGTTTTCGTCAATTCCTGGATGGACGGCGAGTTCGGATGCCCCAGCGGATGGTACCGGCTGAACCGGATCGGTGCGATCCAGATGCACAAATTCGGCGACAGCTTCTGCAACTCGGGCTTCGTCGGCGGATAACTGTAATCGGAATAGGCATAAAAGCCGTGAATGGCAGTGGGATTCAATTTATACAACTCGGTCGCCGCCTCATTCACGATGCCTAAGAATCGATCCGTCATCGACACGCGGCCGGAGGTGGGATCGATGATGCTGGGATTGTCGTATTGTTTCGCTTCCGGGGGAAAATCCTCGCGATAATCATCGGGTGGGGAAAAGGAGAGGCCTTTCTTCCCATTGTCGCTCGCGTTCACAGCCCACTCAAGGAAACGCTTTCGCACCTCGGGATGCCCCAGGTTGTACCAGGGTCCAGGTATGCGCTTGCCGTTCTCATCCAAGCGGAACCACTCGGGATGCTTTTCGAAATCGTCTTTCGAAAGGAAACCCCAACTGTGTGCCATGGGAGTACCGATTCCGCCCTCTCCGTTCCAATACTTCCATGGCATGCCCACAAACGCACCTTCCGGTCCCCAGATACGCCGGTATTGGAATCCAGGCCTTTCGCTGAATTCCCGTGTGAGCACGGTCAGGGTCCGCTTCTCGGGATAGTGCTTGCCCCATGGCGCATCCGCCAGGTACCGACAGCCGAATTCCTCCTCCAGGAACCGGCCGACCGCCCGTATGGTCGTCTCATGCGTTTGCCCGGCGATGAATATCTGCCTGCCATCGCACTTGACGCGCAATCCTTCGTTGGATTTACTGGTGATATCTGCCAGCTTCAATCCCGCGTCCAAAGCAGCCTTGCCAACGTAGATATTGATGCCTTCGGCCGCCGGAGCTTTCGCCAACGGCAACTCCGCGCCGCTCATAAGCTTCACCCACTCCTGTAGCATTTTGGCGGCGACCATCTCTGAGAGGAAGTAACGCGGTGCGTTGGCCGGTCGGTCATCCACACAGACGATCGTCGCCATCGGCTGACCATCCGCAACAATCGTCAACACCGGACCTTTGGTTTTGGCCGCGTCCCGCACCGTGTCCTTTGTCCGCACCGTCGCCAGCAGTGCCGCCCGCCTCGCCGCTGAAGCGGTGAATGCCTCCTTGGCATCATCCAGGCCGTAGGCTGCCAGCATGACTGTCAGCAGACAGATACACCATATCATGCGTAAATCACTATGCGTCATCAGGTCCCTTTCATGGCGATAACAGTAATACATCGCCTTCGTCCAGCTTCGGCAGGGTCACGACCAGCAGGCCATCCTTCCGTTCGAGGGGAAACGTCTGCTCCAGAGCGACCGAGTGAGCGGTCGCCATGTTGCCGGCAGCGCGAATCTTCACCTTCACGGCTTTGCTGATGTGGTGATTCCAATTGATCAGGATCACGGCCAGCGCTCCCGTCTGGCGGTTACGGAGCAGATGCCCTTCCACCAGTGCCGCATCCTCCCACAGATTGTAAAATCCCTCTGCATCCACCACGGGGCGCACGCCGGCGTCCAGCACCGGCCCGGCGATCCACGATCGCTTGTCCGCGCGGAACCATTTTTGGTCTTTGTCGGTGGTGGTCATCGCTTCCCAAGCGTATTCCACGCCGGCATAGGTGCCGATGAGCCAGGCCGTGCCTTTGCCGTAGCGATGATGGATGACCGCCGCACCGCCGTCGGCGTAGGCGGCCATCACGTCGTCGTCACGCATCGGCTGCAGCACCTCGCGCCCGACCACCGGCATGAACGAGCCTTTCAACGGCTCTTTGCCTCTCACCGTCGCATCTTTCGGAGGTTGCCGCATCTGTTGCACGGCGCCCAGGCGGGTGGCGCCGTAACCCGGCACGCTCCCCCAGGCATCCATCTCCCCGCGCGTCTTCAGGCCGAATACCGGAAGCAAGATATCATCCAGCGGGCGGTTTGCTTCATCGCGCGCCATGCCCCAACCGCTGGTCACCAGGGTCCCACCGTCTTCCACCCATTTGGCCAGTTTCATCGCCACATCCCGCCGGATGTGTGATCCGCTGATGACAATCACCTTGTAGCGCGACAGGTTTTCGCTCATCAGGAGCCCTTCGTCGAGTGCATCCATCGGAATATGCGCGTGCATGAGCGCTGTGTAAATCCACTTGGCGTTTTCATAGGAGGCAGAGCCGGACATATAATCCGAGGTCAACGGGCGCACCACCGCAACTTCGGTTGGCAATGCCCGGTCGGCGTCATAAGTCACTGCTTCACCACCCGCGACCAGCCGACTGGCACGGGCAATCTGCTTGATAAGGTCCACATTACCGCCGAAGGAGTCACCTTTCACATATTCCGGCCCATAGGTATAGTAATACACCATGCGCGCCCCGTGGGCCACCGCCGTCAGAATGCGCTGGATAGGCGCGCCGCGGTGCGGCTTCACATAGATGCCGAATTGCTTGTTCATATACTGCGACAGGCTGTGCCCAACTTCACACAGATAACTGTCCCACTGCCAAACACGCCAGTCTCGGTTGGATGTTTCGTATACGATGGCGTTATCGGCATGACGATAGTAGTCAAAGAAATCCAAGCTATGCCCGCTCATCAAGAAGGTATTGGCACGCAAGGCAAAGGAATACCCCCAGGGTTGCTTTGCCACCGGGGTGTCGGTCTCACCGCGCTCCAGCGCCTGGCGTTTACGCTCGTTGGCGACCTCATAGGCTTTACGCAACGGCTCCAGGCAGCGCGCCGTCGATTCGTTGTTGAAGCGCGCGCTGTAATACCCGAGGAGGTTCCACCCCGCCGCGGTGAGATGACTCTCGCGTTTTGTCGGCTCCACCTCCAGCACAGGACCGCCCCATTCCAGGGCATTCAGTCGTTTTTCTGCCACGTGTAATGCTTGGCTTTTCGCCTCGAACACCGAGCGCGTATCCAGCGAGATCACATCACGAGCTGCCGAATCCTCATCTTCCAGCGATGGTGCCTTATGATCGAGTAGTGCGGTTCCCTGATCGAGTTTGACATCGTTCATCTCATTGAATTCTTTTTGCGCGTTGTCGCGTGCCGCACGCAGTTCTTCCAGGCTCTCCCAATAAGTATTCGACCAGTAACCGTAGGTCGGACGGATCTCATCCCAGGAGGTTGCGCCGAAATCGGCCAGGGTGCGCCCATCGGCGCGCACAAAAGCGTGAAACGCTTTTCGGCAGTAGGGACACGAGCCCATGTGCGCCTTGCCTTCGGGTGCGCCATCGAAGATCGAACCGATTTCGTCTACCGAGCGCGGCCAGATTTGATCAACTCCCCATTTGCTCGCTGTCGCCAGCGACGCGTCAACCTGCTGCTGTATCTCTGGTCCTTCCATCCTGCGGACTGTCGCAGGATAATACGGGCAGCCATCCCCCGGCTTGGGCGCCGGTTTCTTGATGCCGGGTGCATAAAAGACCGACCCCACCGTCGGCACCAGGCTACCGCCATACCCCCCCTGTTGCAGGCGGTTGAATTCCGCCCAGATGCCTTCTTTTTTCGTGCGTTTTTCCGCGAAATAGCTCGGAATATTCACGGTGGCATTCATGCCCATGAGACGCAGGATTTGAAATTCCATTTCAAAGGTGGCCGGATCGGATGTCCTGACCGCATATCCGCCACTGCCAAATCCGTAGCAATCGGTACTGATCGCATAGAGTTTCGGTACAGGTTTCTCCATGCCCGGCGCCTGCTTCAATACTTCGTACTTGCGCCGCACGTATTCAAGCAAGCTGCCTACTTCCCGGGCGAATTCCGGCTTGGGCGAACCGTCCGGATTGAGGCGATGGAACGGGATCATCACACCCAGCGCGTTCCCCTGTGCTCCGTCTACGCGGAATCGCTTGAGTGGTTCACCATTGTAAAGGAACTCGAATTCGAGTTCCGTGTTGGTCACGTAGACATTCGATTTCAGGCCAGTGAGCCCGAACGTGAGGCTGAGATTGCCCCGATGCCCGCCGAACGAGCTGATGGGCACCTCGCGAGACCAGAAGCCGGGAGAGAGGTAGACATCACTGTATGTTTCATACTTCACGACGGTCCGCCCCTGTTCCGTCAGTTCGGTGTGCGTGTCGGGGGGAGGCACACCTAACGTGACACCATCCGCCAGCACCTTCGCATCGTTTTCACCGGTAGGCTCCGTCGGAACCACCAGATATTCGCGCGTAACATTGCCGTTGACCGGGCTCCCTCCCAGCCCTTCGCCACCGTAACGCCACCCGATCATCACCGGTTGCTCCGGCGATATACGCATCACGCGTACCCGGTAGGTCACGCCCGGTTTCGCGCCCTTAGCGGCAGATGCCGGAATAATCGCCGCCAGCAAGCATAGTGCCATAAGGCACGTGAGCCTCTGGAGATTGGTTGTCAGAATACCTATGATCGCTGGCATCGGTTTCCTCATTTGAAAAGCGCATTTCGCACCGTGACTCACGATGCGAAATGCGCAATAGAGCAGCGGATTTATTGACCTTTTTCGAGCAGGTATACCGGCATCACCAGTCCACCCAAATACATCTCGGGCAGTGGGATATGGCGCACCATCACGGTAATCTGGTTCGCTTCGCCCGGCTTCAGGAAGCCGGTGACGTCAATGGCCGCGCCGCGGAAGGCTTCTACTTCCTCTTTGTTCACCTGCTTGCCATTGATGTAGAGCACAACCTTGCGGTCCGCCTTGAAGAAGTGCAGCAGCAGATTCGGCGAGCTCTTCGGGGCGGTATACGTCACCCGGTACCACATCTCGCCGAAATACTCCGGCAATCCCTGCGCGTTGCGGGTATCCGTGTAGGTTTTGATCGTTTTCCATCCCGCGTCGTTATACTGCACGTCATAGGGATTGTCTTTGATGCCGGATTTGTCGATCTCGTCCCGCGTCGCCGTCTTCCACTCGTCCGGCAGCACCGCGATGACTTTTGCCGGCTTCCCCTCTTTGGGATGCAGCAACGACTCGGCGTTCCAGGTGTTCCACCCGATGAAACGCTGCAGATACGTGTTGGCATACAGGTTGGCTTGTCCGCGCTTGATGGATTGCGCCACGAATGGTGTCCACTCGTTAAACACGGCAATCAATCCCTCGATGTCGCCGCGATTCACCGCGTCGTACCATTTTCGCCAGTAAAAGGCCCGCGTCAAACCGCGCCGCGCCAGTTCGAGGCGTCCTTCCAGCACCTTCCGCCCCTTTACCAGCCGCTCCGCCTCGGTGAGGTAGCCGTCCAGCAGCTTGAGCCGCTCCGGCGTGTAGACGTGGTGCAGCGCGTGGGTGGAGCCGGTGTCGGTCTTCAGGTTGATGAAGGCGGCGTCGATCTCCATCCAGTATTTCTCCATCACTTCGGCCGCGGGGCCGTAGCTCTTATCCCAGTAATCCGCCATGATCTCCCATGGGTCCAGCCGCGGATCGTAGGCAATGCGCATCTGCAGATACGTGTGCGGCCCATAAATTTCCCATTCATCGAACGACTCGTAATTGACGCCGATGAACTTGTGCCGGTACAGGTAGGGGATGTCGTGCGCCCAGGTGGAGATTTTCGAGAACGGCACCTGAAGGTCGGCCAGGTTATAATTGTAGGTGCGCAGGCCCATCGACGCGGCGCACTCGCTCCAGCCGTCGATGATCTGCTTCAAATCTCGCGCGGAGGGAGAGTTCGGCGAGCCGATCGGATGGTAGCGGCTAAAGCGAATGGGGGCGATCCACACGCAGATATTCGGCGACAGCTTCTTCAGTTCCGGCTTTGTCGGCGGCATGGTGTAGTCGGAATACGCATAAAATCCACTCAACGGCGCATTCGGATTCAAGCGCAACAGCTCTTTGGCCGCTTCGTTCGCCATGCCCATGAATCGATCCGTCATTGATACGCGGCCGGAGGTCGAATCGATCACATTCAGATTATCGTACTGTTTCGCTTCGGGACTGAAATCCTCGCGATGGTCGTCCGGCGGAGAAAAGGAAATACCCTTCTGCCCGTTGTCGCTCGCCTTGACCGCCCACTCGATGAACTTTTTGCGAACCTCCAGATTGCCGAGATTCGGCCAGGGTCCATCTACCCGCTTGCCGTTTTCATCCATGCGAAACCACTCGGGGTGCTGCTTGAAGTCATCTTTGCCGAGGACGCCACCCCAGCTATGGCTCATCGGCACGCCGATGCCGCCATCGCCGTTCCACAGGCGCCACGGCGCCTTGGGGCCGCCGTAGGTGCCAAATGCGCCTTCCGCGCCCCAGACCGTCCGAAACTGCATGGTGGGGGCTTCCGCGAATTCGCGCTTCAGGACTTTCAGGGTAGGAGATTCGGGGAATATTTTTCCATACGGCGTGTAGTCAACATACCGGCAACCGAATTCTTCCTCCAAGAAACGTCCTACCGCGCGGAGCAGCGCCGCAGTCGACTGGCTGCCGATGAACACGTTCGTGCCGTCGCACTTGATGCGGATGCCTTCTCGCGAGGGGCTCTTGATGTCCGCCAGGTTCAGCCCAGCGTCCTGCGCTGCCTGGCCCACGTAGATGGCGACCTGGCCGTCCGCCGGCTTGTCCGCGATGGGCAGCGTGGCGCCGCTCATCAATTTGATCCACTCCTGCAGAATCTGCGCCGCTTGTTTGGCATCGGCGGCGGCAACGATGGTCGCTGCCGGTTGCCCGTCCTGCACGATTGTCACTGTAGGACCTTTGGCCTTGGTTTCCGCGAAAGCTATATCCCTGGCCCGCACTTTGGCCAGCAACTCCGCCCGACGTTGCGGCGAGGCGGTGAATTCGTCGGGGACGACGTCCGCGCACATGGCGGCAATCGCCAGTAACACCAGGCAGATGAGCATGGGCACGCGCCCCATCATCTTCAGCATTGCTGTCGCTCCTTTCATGCAGTTACACGCCAGACGAAGCTGGCAACTGATGCGTATTAGATATTTTAGCATATGTTTGAACAGCAATCAATAGATTATGAGTGAGTCGACTGCCTCGTTTATCCGGCTTATACGCAAGCCGTCGAAGGCGTGACGATGCAGCTACAATGCAGCGTGTCTCCGAGATCATGCATTGTCGGCAACCGCAGTGGTTTACGGATTCGATACCACGCCGGGGAGAGGATTTCCCTGTCAATCCGGTCCGAATTCGACAAACAGGCGATTGACTTTCACATTCCTGCCGCATGCGGCGGCTCCTGGTTTTCCGGACTGTCGAACTTGGTGCCGGAGCGAAAATCTTCCAGCGTATGCGTACCGCTGATGAACTGCACGCGACCAGTCATTCGGCAGCGAATGAATGTGTTGCCGGACGACCAGACCTTCAAGTCCTTCGCATAATATTCCGCCCACGCGTTGCGATCACCGAGACAAAACTGGAGCGTCAGTCCTCCGACGCCTTTACCGATGTCGAAGCCATCCAAACGATTCTCCATCGCTACACATCGTGTCAGGCGCATGCGATAATTGACGCCTTCGGGGGAGACATGCGGTACACCCGGCTCATCGTGCTTCCCCGGCACAACGTGCTGAAAGCTGAAGCCGTCACCGCCGTTGCTCATCATGCCGTGCGCCATGCAGCACTCCCACTCGACGTCATAGGCTGCGCCGCGGGTGACGGCAAAGCCGGTTTCTTTCACACCATATGCCAGCACCCGCTCAAAGCGAATGAAGCGGTTCGGCTCGGTTTCGTCTTCGTTGATTGCCAGCACCACGCCACTGATGCTGGCCGCCGGATCGCCGGTCGCCACGCAATCCTGTATGGTCACCTGTCGGGCACCATGGAACTCAATGTTCGTGCGCGCATCCCGCACCACCAGGTTCTCGATCCGCAGGTGCTCGCAGTTCCGCACCAGCAGGCCGACGGCGCTCCCGTAACCTTCGATCACCGCCAGCCCATTCGTGGCGGCCAGGGACAGGTGACCGGCAGTAAGCGCATGCCGGATGGGCACGGCATACATCTCGCGATCCACTTCCATCACGGTAGTCCAATCGAGCGGCAATGGCGATTTCCCGCGCAGGACGATGGGGTGTTCAGCCGTTCCGCGCAGGCCGTCAAGGATAATCGGGGCATAGGTACCATGCTCCAGTTGGATCACCATACCAGGTGTTGCACGTTCGGCGGCTTTCACCGGTGAGCGCAGGGGATGCGCCGGGTCACCCGCCGCGGTGTCACTGCCTGCTGGTGAAACGTAAATGATATTATCCGCCATCATCACTCCTTTCGCGAATTCGTCGGTTGCCTCTTGGCAGGCTTGTGTCGTTATGGTATTTATAACCTGATTCGGATCAGTAACGCAATACATGGTTCGATAGTATTTCATCGCTTTAGCGCCTTGCGTGCTGTACGCAAGGAACAGAAGACGGCATTACGCACGAAAGTGAGGATGTATGCGCACTGAATTACGACATCGCCTGGTTGCCTTATATTCGGATGATACGGTCGCGGAACAACCATGCCGAGACATGACGATGCCGACCGCGCGTGGAACGATTGCCGCGGTGCACGTGCTGTGCAACGAGTTGGCGATAGGAGAAACGCTGCATGTAAAGGTGACGTGTCGCGGCCAGAAGGTGGCCGGGGCAGTGTGGTATCGCCTGGTGGACGTGCCGGTGGATCATAATACGGGTAGATGGTTCGGCCTGGAAAAAGAAGAACAGCATAATCCTTACGTCATCCGGCGGGCGCCGTTCCGCATCTACGATGCGATGGCGCCCATGCCGTCTACTCTGAAGGTCGAGGCGTCTACCATCGCACTGCGCCTGCATCTTCCGGTATCCCCTGATGTGCTGCCAGGAATATATGACTACCTGATTGAACTCAGCATCTGTGGAACAACAGAGGCGCTTTGCTTGCGCCTGGACGTGCATGCCCCGGTGATTCCGCAGATCGGTGCTCAGACATTCCCCTACACCAACTGGTTCAGCTACCAGCATATCGCGGACCGCCATGGTCTGACACTGTGGTCGCCCGCATACTGGCGGATGCTCGGTGAGTATGCCCGATTAATGGCGCATGGGCGACAAAATATGTTCTGGCTCCCGCTGGAGATGCTGTTCGATGACCGGACACTGAATATGGCGCGATTGAAACGCCTGGTGCGGTTGTTCACCGACGCCGGCATGCATTGGATTGAAGGTGGACACATCGCAAGTCATTTTCACGACGGTGATTATCATCTAGCGATAACTGGTCAGCCTGTCATGAGCGTCGAAGGGCACGCAACGCTGGCGCGCCTGCTGCGGCAATTGCACGGCGCGATCATGGCATGCGGCTGGGAGGAGCGCTGGTTGCAGCATGCCATTGACGAACCCTGCGGCGAAGCATGCACAGCCTATCGGATTGCCGTTGGCATTGTGCACAAGTATCTGCCGAATGTACCGGTAATCGATGCTGTGATGGATCCTGCGCTGGTGGGTGCGGCAAATATATTGGTGATTCAGAATGACCAGGTACGCGAGCAATTGCCACACTTTCTGGCACAGCGCGAATTCGGCGACCACATCTGGCTTTACACGTGCATGGGGCCAGGCGGCAATGGTCTGAACCGTCTGCTGGACATGGAGTTGCTGCGCGCGACACTGCTGGGATGGGCATGCGTGGCATGCGGTTTCGATGGCTTTTTGCATTGGGGACTGAATCACTACCGCGGCGATCAGAATCCATTCCGGCAATCTATTGCCGACTGTCTGCCGGCAGGCGACACGCATATCGTGTATCCCGGACCGGACGGCCCGTGGTCCTCGGTGCGTCTTGAGGCACAACGGGAAGGTATGGAAGACGTCGAATTGTTGCGCGAACTGCAGCAGCGCAATCCGAATGCCTGTACGCGCATCGTTCGGACGGTGGTGCGTGATTGCTGGGATTATACGAAGGATGTGGCGGTGCTGGACACGGCGCGCAGACGGCTGTATCGCGCGTTGAAGTGAGGCGCTGCCGCCACTACGAGATGTAGGACGGCCTGCGCCACGATGTGCGGTGATACAGCGTATCGGAAAATAATCGCCGTGGGGAATTGACAGCTACCTTGTAGAGCGATACAATAAACTGATGCGTATCAGAATGGCTGACGCAAGCTCGGGGAGATCACAGAGGGAAGGAGGTTGCCGATGCAACCATGCCAGGCATACTGCTACAAACCAGTAGCCATGATCATTGCGGTAGCAATGGTGATCGGGACGGCAGCGACACTGAATGCCGTACCCAAAGGCCCTTATCCGCCGGTGCTGATCGTCACCGACACGGCGCCGGACTTCATCAAGGTGCCACAGGGGGTAACCTTTGCCGGGAAATTCGTAGTGGCGAAAACGGCGCCCACCGTCGATTTCGCCTACCTTCCCGGCCAGAACCATATCGGCAATCCCTGGTCAGGCTGGGGCGACGGGCACGCCGTTGATGGAAAATACTACACCGCAATCGGTGACCATAAATTTGATGCGCTGGTTTATGCGTATGACATGGCGACCAAAAACCTGCGCATCGTGGCCGATACCACGAAATTCCTGAATATCCCGACGGGCGAATATCGGCCCGGTAAAATTCACAGTAAGATCAGCGTGGGTAAGGATGGCTGCCTGTATTATGCCACGCATCGCGGCTCAGCCAGCTACACCGACGGCGAAGGCGGCAAGCGTTATCACTATCAGGGCGATTGGGTGTTGAAGACCGATCCCGCCACCGGTCAGACCGACATCATCATGCATGGCGACGTGCCTGAGTCAATCCCGGTTGGGCAGATGGATCCCGAACGGCTGATTTTTTACGGCGGGACGCAACAAACCGAGACATTCTTCGCTGTCGATTGCGTGAATAAGAAAGTTCTGTTCCGCAGCGAACCCGGGCAAGGCCCGCAGCGCTATATCATCTTCGCACGCAGTACGGGAAAGGTCTACTTCGTCAGCTCGGTGAACGCCACGAACGGCATCATGTGCCGTTATGATCCGACGACCAATCTCCTGACACAGATCAAGCTCGATGTCGGTCGGAGATTCGACATTCGCTCCTGCACGGCGGAACTGCCCGGTGGCATCATCTACGTGACCGATTTTTCCGGCAACCTGTGGAAGTTCGATGTCAACACCGAGAAATTAGAGTTCATCGATCCGTTGTCCATTGGTAAAACGGACAGTACTATCACTACGATCGATGCCGACGCGACGGGACGCTACCTGTATTATGTCGGTGGCAGTCACGGGGGCATCGCCAACGAAGGTATGCCCATCAAGCAGTATGATACGAAGACACGAACCATCAAGATTATCGCGTTCCTGAATCCATATTATGCAAAAAAATACAATTACAATCCTGATGGCACATACGGTTCGGCGCTGTCACCAGACGGCAGCACACTGTATATCACCATGAACGGATGCCTGCCACCGGCTGCCGGAGCGAAAGACTGGTATGCCGTCAGCCTGTTCGTGATCCACATACCGCAGTCTGAACGGGAGTTGTAAAGCGAAATCGGGCTCGTATACGTTTTGTGTACTGTTCGACCGCATGCGCAGCGCGAGCTGCCGTCGCATCGGTCAACCCATGCACGAACGAGGAGAATACAATGAAAACCGTCGTCGTTGCGATATCGCTGCTGGCGCTGCTACTCCTTCCCGGTGGAGGTTGGTCGCTGGACCTGGTTCGTGACGGGAAGCCTGTCGCGACCATCGTCATCGGTGACACGAGAAACAACGGCAAAGCCTCCGCGAGCGATACCGAAGCCGCCCGTCTCCTCGTGACCTGGATCAAGAAAATCACCGATACGGAGTTGCCAGTCACCCACATTGCGCCCACGGATGGTCCGGCGATCTTTGTTGGCGCCGCGGCGATAAAGGCCGGGCTGATATTGAATGACATTCATAGTCCGACCAGCGAGGGCTTGCGCATCCGTTGCGATGGAAAACAAATTCGTCTTGCCGGCCAGAACGACACCGCCACCATGAAGGCGGCATGCCGGTTCCTCGAAACACTCGGTTGTCGTTATTTTATGGACAATCCACTCGGTGAGGTGTATCCGCGGACGAAAACACTCAAGGTCGACAAATTGAATATCACCGAGCAACCGAAGCTGCTGATGCGGCGGACGTGGGGTTCATCCTGGTCTAACAATACACTATGGAAAACCTGGAACGGCGCCGGTGGTCAATCGTTCCGCGCCGGCCATGCCTGGGCGGGATATGTACCGGCCTCGGTGTTCACGGAACACCCCGAATGGTTCGCCATGCAAAACGGTCAGCGTTATAACAACGGCTGGCTCTGCACCTCCAATCCGGAGTTACGTCGGTATTTCGCTGACCGGGTGATTGCCGCGATCAAAGCCGGCGATATCAATCCATCACTCTCACCGCCCGACGGACGCGGCCACTGCCAGTGCCCGACCTGCACCGTCCTCGATGATCCGAAGTCGCTGGAAGTCGGCGGTGTCGTATCCAAAAGCAACCGGTATAGCGAGTTTTATCGCGTTATCGCCACCGAAGTAGCAAAAGTCTTCCCTAATTCCGTATTGACGTTTTATGCGTATGCGGATTACACCATGCCGCCGACGAAAGGCGATCCGCTGCCATCGAACCTGTGTGCGTTTGTCGCCCCCATCGGTTATTGCTGGCTACATGGGCTGGACAATCCCAACTGCCCATCTCGGAATCAGGTGAAAAAGATCTATGATGGTTGGGCGAAGTATGTCGGGAAATTTGGCTATCGCGGCTATGATTATAACTTCGGCGACTGCATCCTGCCGTTATCCAAGCTCTCTGTCTGGCGACAGGATATGCCGTATTTTAAGAAGATCGGCTGTGTCGGCATCGACATGGAAACGCTGCCCTGCTGGATGAGTTACGGGCCCCACATGTATCTGTTCCTGCGGCTGGCCTATGATCCCAAGGCCAATGCGCATGCGTTGATCGACGATTATTTCCTGAAGTTCTACGGGCCCGGCGCCGGTTCACTGGTCAAGCGATATTTTCTCGACATCGACAAAGCGGTGGCAGGCATGAAATGCAACCCGACAAAAGGTGCGAAAGGCCTGGAAGCACTGGCTCCCATCTACACGCCGAAATTCCTCGCGCACCTGCGGGAGCTGCTCGATAAAGCCGCCCTCGCCGCGAAAGGCGACGAAAAGTATTCCGCCCGCATCGCCATGACGCGGGAGGGTCTGCGTAATGCCGAGGAATATACGCAGATCGTCAACCTGATGAAGCAGCAACATAACCGTGAAGCGCTGGAAGTGCATAACCACCTGATCGCGCGCAATGAGGCGCTGGTCAAGGCCGGCCTGACCAATCATTACTCGCTGGATTACTTTCGCCGTTTTGTCACCAGCGGCAAAGACCTGGAACGCCTGGCCGCAGTGTCGCCGCCGCATACGATCATCGCGGAGTTGCCCGACCTGTGGAAAAGCGAATGGGATAAGGAAGGCCTTGGCCTGGAGAAAGGTTACGAGAAGACCGGTTTTGACGATTCCGGGTGGGGCATGGTTTCTACTTATGCGGTGAAGATGACCAGCAGCGGCGATCTGGCCTCCACGCCAGGCTGGAGATTCCGCTGGTTCCGCGTGAAATTCACCGTGCCGGAAGCCCATGGTCGCGTTGCGCTTTTCTTCTCCGCGCTCCATCCCGATGCCATGGTTTATCTCAACGGGAAATTGGCGAATGGGCCGAAAGACCGCCCGCGCACCGAATGGAGCAGCACCTTCCTGGCCGATGTCACCCCCACAATACAGCCCGGCGAGAACGTGCTGTCCATTCGGCGCCCCCACGCCTGGGGCAGTCTTACGGACAAGGCAATCGTGGTGATTGATCTGGGGAAATAGCGTAATGACGGATGTGATCTCACCGAGGGATATCGTACGATACGGCGTCCCGTTTCTCCACACCGTTTATGCGGAGATGAGCGGAATACGATGATGCGATCGCTACCTCGGCATACACCGGTAATACTCCTGTGGCTTGTGGCGGCAGTATATACCCTCACCGCCTGGTCGGGCGCTGTGCAGGATTATCCTTTCGTCTTCCGCGATGTCAGCCATGAGATCGGCCTCTATCCGGCAATAACAGGCGTCCGCGCACATGCTGGATTACTCGGTGATTACAACAACGACGGATGGATTGACTTCTATGTGGGCACATTTCAGACCGAAGCCTCATCGTCCAGCGTCTTGTTTCGTAATATTGGGGGAAAACGATTCGAAGTTGATACGACACAACCGCAGGTGTTGCATCCCGGACGCACGACAGGCGGGATGTTCGCCGATCTGGACAACGATGGTGATCTCGATCTCTATATCTGCAATAATACCGCTGATGCTGGTAGCGGAGCACTCGCAACGTCAAACTTCCTCTATCGAAATGACGACGGTAAATATACCGACATCTCTTTAGAGAGCCGTGCTTGCCCTCCGTATAGCACGCGGAACGTCGTACCATTTGACCTGGATGGGGATGGCTTGCTGGATTTCATACTGGGCGGCGGTCGGTATCGCAATCAGGGACGTCCTGGCGGACGCATCCTGAAAAACTTGAGTGAGTGCAAGTTCCAGGACGTCTCTGCAGAGTGCGGATTGCCGGAAGGCATGGGAGGATTTACCTGTGCAACCGCCGATGTGAATAATGATACGTTTCCAGATATTTTCTACGTCTACCGTAACGGCGGTCTGTTGTTGAACGACGGAGCAGGCAAATTCACATCGGCGGTTGCAGCAAACCAGGTTTTCGTTACTGCGCGTGCCATCCCCGACCAGGCTCAGTATGGGCCGTGCTTTGTTGATGTCAATCGTGATGGCTTGCTGGATCTGGTCATCGGGCAACACTCGGAACGACCATGGCTGAAACCTGTCGGGCCGCGCCTGTTTCTGAACCAGGGTCTGCGAGATGGGCAGCCGTCATTCGAGGATGTCACCGACCAGGCGGGAGTGACTCCTCTGTTTATGAAGTGTCCCCACATTGAAATTCTCGACTTCGACAATGACGGCTGGCCGGATATTTATGCCAGCACCTTCAAATTCGCCGATGGCAAGGTGTATCCCGTAATATACCGAAATCTCGGAATACGGGACGGTATGGTGCGATTTATCGAATATGCCAGCGCCGTCAACGACTTCCCGACACCTGAAGACCGTGGCATGCGTGGCTCGGCAGAACTATTCAATGCAAAGATGAATCGTGAGCGAAAAATCACCTATGCCGTGGCTGCACCTTGCGGTGATTATGATCGGGATGGCCGAATAGACATTTTCGCGGCAGAATGGTGGGCAGAAAATCCCAGTTTCCTGCTGCACAACGAAACCCTCGCCGGCCATTGGATGCAAGTGGTGGTGAAGGACGCGCCGGGCATCAATCGCATGGGACTCGGTGCGAAGGTCAATATCTATACACCAGGTCGGCTTGGAGATCGATCAGCGCTCATCGGATGCCGGGACATTACCATCGGCTACGGTTTTGCGTGCTCGCAGGAAGCGATGGCCCATTTCGGCCTTGGTCCGCTGACGGAATGCGACATCGAGGTAATCCTCCCCTTCCGCAAAGGTGTGCTCCGACGGCAGCATGTCACAGCCGATCAGCGCGTGGTGCTGCCGTAACGTTGAAAAACGATGCGTAAAGCGACAATTATTTCGGTGTACGGCGACGTCTCGAGGGTGCGTTCACGCCTGGTCGCGTTGGAGTTCCTTCCGGATATCTAAGGTGACATGGGAGAACCGTTGCCTCACCTGCCACGAAAGATCCCCCGCGGACCATTGCTGGATCAGTTTTATAGACAATGAGGGTGCGATGGCATTCATGCTATTACGACGATGTGTTGTTTCCGGATTCCGGCACAGGCAGTATCTCGTTGGAGTCTGGCTGATGCTGGCGCTGTCCGTGGTATTGCCTGGGGGGGCACAGACTGCGGCGAATCTCAACGCGGTGCTGCCGAAAATACTCCTGGTAGATAATCCCACTATCCACCATTTGGCGCTGCGCTGGATGATCGATGGAGACCAAAATATGAATGCCGCGGTGAAAGTGTCCTATCGGAAGAAGGGGAAGAAACCGTGGAAGACCGCGTTGCCGATGCTACGCATCAACAAACAGACCACAAATGAAGGCGGGGAGACCGGCAACTTGTTTGCCGGTAGCGTGCTGAATCTTGATCCGGCAACGGTCTACGAGGTGCGATGTGAATTGAACGATCAGGATGGCGGTCAGGCTGTCAGCACCGTTACCGTTGCCACACGCGCCGAACCGGCGGAGCGATATGCCGCCAAACGGCAAATGCATGTCTACCCCGCTGATTACACAGGTCAACGACAATCCGCTGCATTCGCCGATTTGCAGACCGCCTTCAACACCGCCATATCTGGTGACGTGGTGCTGCTGCACGCGGGCACCTATCCCGGTCCGTTTCGCGTCACAGCGAGCGGAACAGAAAAGGCTCCCATCGTGTTCAAAACCTTCGGCGACGGCAACGTCATTATTGACGGAGGCGATAAATATGACCGGAGTGTCATCGAAGTCGAGCCGGAGTGCCACTATCTAACGTTCCACGGCTTGAGTGTGCGCGGTGGACGAGTCGGCATTCGCGCTTCGCAGTCCGATGGCCTGATCATCCGGCGCTGCATGATCAGTGATGTGAACTACGGGGTATCCACCGGCACGGCACGCGGCCAATTTCGCTGCAATAATTGGTACGTGGCCGACAATGTGCTGACCGGCCGCTACACGCAGTGGAAGACGCGTGTCGATACCTGTTATGGGGCAGGCATCAACATTGCCGGCCGAGGACATGTCGCCTGTTATAACCGGGTTCGCTGCTTCTGGGACGGCATTTCCACCGCGCATGTCAAGCTGCCGGTGCCGTTGTCATGGGCCACAGACGCGCAAGGCGGCCAGCACGCCATCGACATCTACAATAACGACATCTCTGAAACCATCGATGACGCCATTGAAGCAGATCACGGCATGTGCAACATCCGGGTGATGCGCAATCGTGTCACGGATAGTCTTGTCGGCATCAGCATCCAACCTTGCCTGGCCGGACCGATTTACGTGACATACAATGTCGCATATCGATTCACGCAATGTCCATGGAAGTTATACGTCGGCCCGACGGGAGTGCTCCTCTACCATAACACGACAATGGCCGCCCTCTGGCGCTCGTTGTGCAGCGGTGGAACGTTGATCAGCAACTCCAGCTTGCGTAACAATCTCTTCCTGGGTGGCAGGGAGGGAGCCCACATCACCTTTCGCGATACACGCTCCAGTATGGACTATAATGGCTACGATACGGAAATCACCCTCAACGGGAAGCGATACCGGACACCCGCGGAGATGAGCGCCGCTACCGGGCAGGAGATGCACGGCCAGGTGGTTGGCGCGGACAGCCTGGTGAATCCTCCCACCTTTGACCGGGATCGGGAGTATGCGGGCGTGGTCGTCGATCTCCAACTCAAGCCTGGCTGTCCCGCCGTAGATGCGGGGGAACCACTGCCGACGATCAACGATAATTTTACCGGGAAGGCGCCAGATCTGGGCGCGTATGAAATCGGCCAACCTGTGCCGTATTATGGGCCGCGTCCGGTGGCGCTGAAATAGGTTGCCGGGATTCCGGCAGTATCCGGAAAGCGAGAGGCATCATGATGACGGCGTGCATCCCCCTGGCGATCCAGGTGGTGATCGATGACGTGGGGTGGTGGAGCGGCGCGGATGATAGCGCCGGTGGCGGGCCGTTCCGCAGTGGCTGCACGCGCGACCACGTCCTCGCCGACTACAAGGCGATTGTCGAACTGGGAGAACGGTTGGGCATGCGCCCGCAAGCAGCGATGGTGCTCTGCGAATGGGATCGCGTGAATCTTCTTCGCGACCTGCCGTCGAGCACCTGGATGGGCGCCGCGTGGGATAACGCGCGCTGGCAGGGACCGTGGCTGGATGAAGTAAGCGCCTTCATTCGGGACCATGCCGCCTGGATTGAGCTGGCTGTGCACGGCATCGGCCATGAATTTTGGGAACAGGGTCTCCCTTCGCGCGCCGAGTGGCATGATCAGAGGGGACGGATGCGACCGGAAATCGAGGTGCGTGCCCACATGGCATGTTTCGCACAACTGCTGGAGCAGCACGCCCTCGGACCATTTCCACGCAGCTTCGTCCCTGCCGCGTTTCTCCATCGCTTCGGAGGCGGGTTGGCGCCTGTGCTCGCGGAGTTCGGCATGCAATACATCTCGACACCTTTCGCCGGCATGCACCGCGAGCGCGAAACGGAAGCGGTCGATTTCGGCATCGATGCCGGTGTGCTCACCGTGGACCGCACGCATGACCTGTGCCACTGGAATATGACCGCCCCCGAGCCTATCGGCACGATTGGCGGCGTTGTCTGCGGTATGCATTGGCCCAATTTGCTGCATCACGATCCCACGCGCAATGGGGAAGTGGTAGACCGCTGGGTGCGCTTGCTGCACCCATATGACACCCGCTTTACCCGCATGCTGGCGCCGGACAGCGCCGCTGGCTTCTCACAACTGGTCTATCATCGATGCACGGACGTGCAACAGGATCGCCACGGCCTCACGTTCGATTTTCGCGCGGTGGACGCCGCCCGAGCCACCGGTGTGCTGGACACCTTTTTTCTGAAAATCCGTGTCGGGGAAGGTGTTCGTTTCGCCGCGCACAACCTGACGGTGCTGGATGCCCGGCGAGAGCCGGAACAGTGGCGCCTGCATGTGAAGCGGGCAGCGGACTGCACGCAAGGGACGATACGCATTATGGAACGGGGTATCGGTATACCACCCGAATGAGCCGATGGGAGACGCCTATGCAAGAGAGCATTTACTACACCGATTATCGCTGGCCGGAACTGGCCGAGTTGTCCCGGCAACAGGCCATCGTGTTGCTGCCCGTGGGGCAGGTGGAAGAGCACGGTCCCCATCTTCCAGTCGGATGTGATGTGATGATTGCCACGGAAACGGCACGCCAAGTCGCGCTGGCGGCACAGGAGGAGATGCCGATACTGGTGATGCCCACCGTCTGGGCGGGATACTCCGGCGCAGGATTGTTTGCGTGGCCGGGGGTGATTTCGCTGCCGCCGGAACTGGTCATCGCGACGCTGGAGCACATCATACTCTCGCTGCATAAATCGGGGTTCACCCGGGTCGTCATCATGAACTCGCATGGTCATCATGATGGCATCACCCGCGTGGCAGCGCGTAAAATCGCCGATGCGTGCGATACCCATATCCTGGTCACGAACATTTGGCAACTCGCCAACGAAGTGGTCAACCGCGTGCGCGAGAGCGAATTGGGCGGATGCTGTCACGCGTGTGAATATGAAACGTCGCTGTTGTTGCACTGGCGTCAGCGCGTGGAGATGTCGCTGGCAGTGGATGAACCGGTGCGTTCGCACAGCGCGCTGGTCAGCGGCGACAACTTCGGTCCGGGTTCGCGCATCTTCTGGTCAACCTGGCGCTTCCAACACAGTCAAACCGGCACCTATGGGTGCCCGACCAAGGCTACCGCGGAGAAGGGCGAAGTAATCACGCGTGAAACGGTGGCGGCATATCTGTCCTTGTTGCGCGAATTGCGCCAGCTTACCATCAGTGATCGAGGTGTGTTATGAGATTCCATATCTGTTTGTTCGTGTTACTCGGTTTATTGCTGTGTCCCCGGGAGACACAGGCGACGCCCACGCCGGACGATGTCGCGTTGGGACAGCAGGCACTGCGATTGATTGGGAAAAGCGCGGCGACGCCATCGCAGGAGTGGGTCTTCAAATGTGCGCGCGCAGGCATGCTGCAGGCGATTCCGCAGTTAACCGGCGACAGCCCGGCCGATGAGGAACAACTCATCGCGGCACGCAAGACCATCCAGACCTTCACAACTGATTTACAGCAATTGCTGGCTTGGCCGCGTCCGGCGGAATTCACCATCCCCTACACCGGGATACCGCCGATTATCGACGGACTTCCCGATGATAAGGTTTGGCAGCACGCCGTAACCTTCACCACGGTCTATCCGTTGAATCAACTGCGGTCGGTGGAAGAACCAGGCACGACCTGGCGACTGTTATGGGATGAGACGCACCTGTACGCGTTATTTTGCTGTAAGGATCCCAATATCATCGCTCCCAAAACGGCGCGAGATGACAAAGTCTACAACTATGATTGCGTGGAAATCCTGCTGCTACCCGATCCGGCACAACTGAAATACTGGGAGATCGAAATCAGTCCTCTCGGCACTATTTACGACGCCGTAAATACGAAACGAACCACGGCCTGGGGGGCGGAATATGATATCGCCGCCAGTGTAACCGGCATGCGCGTGGCAACCCGGGTGGATGGCACCCCCAACCAGCCCCTCGATCGCGACACCGGTTATTCCGTCGAGTTAGCCATCCCCGTCAACCAACTGCCCGGTACGATTTTCGCCAAAGGCGCATCCCCCAGCACCCGCCTGCACGTCATGCTGACGCACTTCGACCGCGACGCCGCAGGCCTGCACACGTATGCCTTCTGTCCGCTGCTGACCTGGGTACAGAATATACATAACTTTGCTCCGGCGACACTGGTGAGATAACCGATGATCTCCGGTATCTTCGTCGCGCGATACCAGTACGTATTCCGCAACGTAAGGAGGCATCTGTTGAATCACAATCCGTACTCGTTGGGATTGTTGCTCGCCCCTGATGGATAAAGTGACGCTGACTATCGAAGACGCCCGGTAGTCTGCGCATCGCGAACGCATGGCGGCAGCGCGCAATACGCCGGTTCGTTACACCGATGCGGCATGCGATCGAGCGACCGGGTACTGGTTCAGGTCGTAACAAATCGCCGGAGAACTTCTTCTGCGCTGACGGCGTCGTTCATACAGGGGATATCGGTTCCATCGATGAGGACGGGTATGTGTCGATCAGCGGTCGCGCGAAGGATCTTGTCATCAGCGGCGGACTGGATGTCTACCTGGAGGAAATAAAGCTATTGTTTGACGGCATAGATGACGTGGTTGACTCTGCAAGGAGATATACTTACTGCGATCCCTTCGATGATGCATCGTGCGCCGACGAAATCTGCCGACAGCATGCTGACCAGGCAGTGCAACCGCAAGACGATTTCAGGCAGGCATCACCTACCCAACAGCATCCCCTGCGCACATCCTGACGGATGTGCGCAGGGGATGCATCATCGTTGACCGTTTACTGGCCTTTTTCGAGCAGGTATACCGGCATCACTATCCCCCCCAGGAACATCTCGGGCAGCGGGATATGGCGCACCAGCACGGTAATTTGATTGTCCGCGCCGGGTTGCAGGAAGCCGGTGACATCGACGGTGGCGCCGTTGAAGGCTTCCACTTCCTGGGCATTTACCTGCTTGCCGTTGATGTAAACCGTCACTTTCCGATCTGCTTTGAAGAAATGCAGTCGCAGATTGGGCGAGCTCTTCGGAGCGGTATACGTGACCCGGTACCACATCTCACCGAAATATTCCGGCAAGCCTTGGGCATTGCGGGTTTCGGTGTAGGTCTTGATGGTTTTCCACCCCGCATCGTCATAGTTGACATCATAGGGATTCCCCTTGGCATTCGATTTATCGATCTCGTTGCGCGTGGCAGTCTTCCATTCATCCGGCAGCACCGCGATCACTTTGTCCGGTTCACAGTTGATGGGCTTCAAGTGATACCATTCGGGCCGCGTAATGATCTGTCCGGGATGCAGGCGTCCCCATGCGGTCTGTGTGTTCTGCACGACAAATCGTTCGAGATACGTTGTGCCGTATTTATTCGTGGTGCCCAGTTTCATCGAGTCCGCGACGAAGGCTCCCCACTGATTCAACGTGTCGACGGCGCTGTCGAGGTCGCCGCGGCTGATTGCATCATACCATTTTCGCCAGTATTGCGCGCGGGTGAAGCCACGGCGTGACAGATTCACGCGCGGTTCCCACATCTTATTGCCTTTCACCAATCGCTCTGCTTCGGTAAGGTATCCATCCAGCAGCTTCAACCGCTCCTGGGTATAGACGTAAGGCAGCGCGTGTATGGAACCGGCATCCGTTTTGAGGGTGATAAATCCTTTGTCAACCTCCATCCAGTATTTCTCCATGGCCCCGGCAGCCGGGCCATAACTCTTGTCCCAGAAATCCGCCATTATCTCCCATGGATCCAGTCTGGGGTCGTAGCCGATTCGCATGGACAGATACAGATGCGGTCCGTTCAGTTCCCATTCATCGAATGACTCATAATTGACCCCGATGAACTTATGCTGGTACAGGTAAGGGATGTCGTGCGCCCAGGTGGAAATTTTTGAGAACGGCGTCATCACCTCGCCCAGGTTATAATTATATGTGCGATACCCCATCGAGGCAGCGCAATTGCTCCACCCGTCGATGATCTGCTTCAAGTCTCGCATGGAAGGGGAATACGGCGAGCCGATCGGGTGATAGCGGCTGAAGCGGATCGGGGCGATCCACACGCACAGATTCGGCGACAGCTTCTGCAGCTCAGGTTTCGTTGGCGGCAGCGTGTAGTCGGAGTAGGCATAGAAACCGCACAGCACGTTGGGATCGGGATTAGCTTTGAACATCGCGGTCGCTGCTTCATTCGCAATGCCCACGAAGCGGTCCGTCATCGAAATGCGACCTGAGGTGGTATCGATAACGTTGGGATTGTCATATTGCTTTGCTTCCGGGCTGAAGTCCTCGCGATAATCATCAGGTGGCGAGAGCGAGAGCGCTTTCCCCCCGTTATCACTTGCTTTCAGCGCCCATTCGATGAAGCGCTTGCGCATATCCGGATTGCCCAGGTTGTACCAGGGACCATCGATGCGCTGACCTTTCTCATCCATGCGATACCAGTCGGGATGCTGCTGGAACTCGCCTTTGCCAAGGATTTGCCAGCTATGACCCATGGGCACTCCTTTGCCGCCTTCCCCGTTCCAATAACGCCAGGCTCCCCGCTTGGTCATGCCTTCGTAGTTGCCGAACGCGCCTTCCGCCCCCCAGATAGTGCGGTACATAAAGCCGGGTGTTACCATGAACTCCCGCTTAAGAACTTTCAGGGTGGCGATCTCGGGATACACTTTACCCCAGGCAGTGCAATCGAAGTAGCGGCAACCGAATTCTTCCTCTAACAAGCGCCCGACAGCGCAGAAGGTGGCGGAAGTGGATTGTCCGGCCAGGAAGATGTTGTTCCCGTCACATCTGACGCGATAACCTTCCTGGGAGCGGCACTGGATATCCGCCAGGTTCAAGCCCGCGTCCTGTGCCGCCTTGCCGACATAGATGGCTACCTGACCGTCCACCGGTTTGTCCGCGATGGGCAGCGTGGCGCCGCTCATCAGCTTCACCCATTCCTGCAGAAGTTTCGCCGATGTGTTATCTTCAGTTCCGCTGACGATCGTCGCTACCGGTTGCCCGTTTTGCACAATCGTCACCGTAGGGCCTTTGGCCTTCGCCTCCGCGAAGGCTGTGTCCCTTGCCCGCACTTTGGCCAGCAACTCCGCCCGCCGTTGCGGCGACGCGGTGAACTCATCGGGAGCAACCTCTACCCCGATGACGGCGACCGCCAACAGGAACAAACAGAGAATTGTCAGCATCTGCAGTAATCGCAATTTCATCACGGCTCCTTGTCTGGTATTGACCGATCAGGTCATCAGCAGCTAACCGCATTACGGTTGCTGCTCGCAATACTGAATCCGGCAGTATTCCTGATGCGCATCAGAAATGATAGCACCCCGGATTGCACTGTGTCAAGAGCGCACGAGTTGTTCTGTTGCATACGGTTGGCTCTGATGATGGTGCCATCGGCGCCGTGCCGCGTCATACCTCGGCACGCAGATGAGAACGCAACAGCGTACGCAAGCAGGCACGCGCACGGAAGATACGGCATTTGGTTGCCTGCAACGAGCATCCGGTCGTATCGGCAACCTCCTGGTATGATAATCCGAGTACATCGCGTAACAGGATGGCATTGCGAAAAAGGGGGGGCAATTGCGCGAGGGCAGATCGGATTATCGCCTGGAGTTCTCGATGCTCCAGCAACTGTTCCGGGGAGCGGGAGTGATCCGCGGCTACCGGCAGCAACGATTCTCCCTCGAAGACCAGGGCAGTATCCAGCGAAATAGTGCCGAAGCGCCGCGCCTGCGCACTATCGCGGTAGTAATTTTTACACTGGTTGATCGCGATGCGTTGCAGCCAGGTATCGATCTGGGATTCGCCACGAAACTGGTGGTAGTTGCGTAAGGCTGAGAGAAAGGTTTGGGAGGTAAGGTCGATAGCATCTTCATAATTCCCGACCAAACGGTGAATGAGGTTGAAGATACGCCTTTCGCTCCGGACAAACAACTCGTCGAATGAGAGAACGGGCGTCCACACCCTGGTGGCACGTACGGATGACTCGTAGGCCGCCGGCGAATATCGCCGCCCCGGCACCGACTGTTCATTCATGGATATCATCGGCAAGGTCATCTGAATCCCGGAAAAGAAACATCTGCACTGTCACCGGCGCGCCTTTACGGCAACCGGGTATACACTTCGGTGTAGCCCAGCGAGCGCAGGCACCATCCCACGCAGGTGAAGAGCACCACCGAGACCACGCAGGCGAGAAACATGCCGACGGCGAACGGCAGCAGGCCGTTGCGCACGGCACGCGTGCCGGCAATTCGGAAGACGAGCACCCGGATGATCCACGCCACGAAACAGGTGGACCAGACGTAGGTGGCAAAGAAGCTGGTCGCCAGCACATACCCGAGTGGATGGAGTGGGAACCACGGGAACAGCCCGCGCAGGAAGGAGAGCACACAGGTCACGACGAACCCGATGCCAATACCCTTGGCATCCACGTTGTGGACGAAATTCAACGGGGCATTTGCCGGTGCGATTTGCGTGTTACTCGTAACCCTGGAATCCGCAGCCGCCTCTAACGCACGATACCCCCGGTAATAGAAGTCCTGTTTGTAGGCAAATTGCGTGGCGCGATTGTCGGCGCCGAAGCCGTAGGTCCAGCACAGAAAGACGAATCCACCGATAAGTACCCCGCCCAGCAGGCCCAGCAGCAGGCCGTGGCCGATGTCGCGTGGGCGCACGCGGAAGAAGCGCCCCAGCTCCATCATCTCCACCTGCACCGGCGAGATGAAGAAGAAGCAGGAGACGCTCATGAAACCGCTGGCCATGGTCGCCACCAGCATGCCGGTGGCGCCGAAGACCACGAAGCCGCCCACGGCGGAGAGGAACATCATGTTGAAGTACGGCGCCCAGTAGCCGAATGGCAATCCGCATTCCGCGCGGATTTTGCTGCCGGCAAAGCCGATTATCAGCATGTAGCCGAAGAAGAGCAGGCTGGCGAGTGCGCCCATCTTCGTCCAGATGCCCCAGGCGGCAAACAGCAACAGGGAGATCGCCAGACACCACAGCGCGCCACGATACGAAACCACTTCGCCGGAGTCATCGAGCTGCTGGCGCCCCATGACGTGCGCGAACACTGCGGCCAGGTGGCGGCGTGCCGCCACGAGCGCCAGTACCGCATACGCGATGAACGCGCCGATCGCTTGCTGAAATGCCCACGGATATCCCGCGTATTTCTGGAAGTTGAGCACCTTACCGAAAAATGGCAAGAATTGAAAGAGCAGGTAGGAAGACCAGATGGAAAACAGAATGTCGGTCTGCGCCAGCAGCGCGATGGCGAGCAGCGAAAAGACCACGCTGAAGCGCACGCTCTGGAAAAAGGTGGTCAGCATCGGATTGGTAAAGTTATCTTTCACCGCCAACTGCGCCCACACGTCGCTCCACAAGAAGGGCGGTAGCGCGGGATAGTAAAAATGCAGACCCTTCAGCGTGACAATGATGAAGGTCAGGCCGAATCCCAGCCACATCAACCGGTTGCGCAGGAGACCGCCGGGGTGGTCGTCGTCGCCGACTTTGCCGCCGAACAGGTAGCGCGGCACGATATTCAATGGAAAAGTGAAGCGCTCGTGCTCGACCCACTGCCGGCGCATCAGCACGTTCAACCCGAAGAAGCCAAGGAACAGCGCGCCCACCAGCGCCAACCAGGCCAACACCGGCAGTGCCCACTGCTTGATCGGAATGTAACCCTGCAACAGATAGTACAAACCCGCGAGACTCCACATATTGTCGGGCTTCACCAGCGTGAAATCGCGCTCGGAGCGGTCGAGTTTCTCCAGATTCTGCCGCCGCACGATATTGCGTCCCAAAAAGCCGCCTTCGACCGCCATCGCGTTGAAAAACTGTACGTCATGGATGGCCAACTTGCCAGGACCGCTGAGGCCGATATACAGGTGGAGGCTGTCGTGTAATTGGCGCGGGAGGGTGATGGGGGAGGCGCCGATACGGAAAAAACCGGACGGCAGCGCAAAGGTTTTCGGCGTTTCCTGCGCACGCATCACCAGCGAGTTCAGACGTCCGTTATCCACCTGCATCTTGACGAAATATAACGAATCCGGTTTTAACTGCTCAGCTTTCACGAGGCAGGAAAAGAAATATTGTTCACCCGGCACCAGTTGCTCCACGCTGCCCGCCATGCGGGGCAACGTCACCCGCAGGCTGGCCTGCGCCTTGGTATCGCCATCGTTGCTCAGCACCGGGCAGGTGTATGAGTTACCCTTCCACGCTATCGGTTGCCAGGCTACGCTGCCGCCGCCGGTATGCGTGAAACCGTCCAGCTTGTCGACGAAGCGGCCATTCCCGATCAGGTTCTCGCCATGCGGCCACAGCATGGGCGGCAGGCTTTCATACGATTTAAAATCCTGGTTGTGCGGGATGGTGCTCAGCAGGCCGAACAAACGATACCACATGCCCTGACTCATCAACGGCGCCCCGACCAGCAGCGCGGCGTAGATGACCACCAGTTCTGCCGGCACCAGACGCAGTGACCGCCGCAGCAGAAACAGCAGGCCGGAGATCAGCAGGATGAAGAGGATCACGCCCATGGCGCTGTTCGGCGGCGCGTTCTCCGCGATCGGCCCGCCGGTCATGTTGTGCACTTCTTCGTATTGCACCCACATGCCCATCAGCAACAATCCGAAGATCATCACTGACAGTGAGCGTATTGTCAAACCTTGCTGGAATCCAGTGGACTTGACCGATCGAGTCGACGAGGACGCATCGGCATGTGTTATTTTGGGAGCTGTGATCATCAGCGTGCAATACCTTACAACATCGGAGTGTAGTAAACAGAATACGCCGAAACCGGAAACATCATGGTGGCTGCCCGCTGCAGCCGGTAGAAACGAAGAGCCAGATTCGCACACGATAACCCGGTTGGAACAGCATCTCTGCAAAATCTGATCCGCATCAGAATAGTACCAATCCCTCTATTGCTTGTCAATAGCGCCAGACTATCAACCGCACACAAACCTGGTGCAAACTGTGGGAATAGCCTTCCACGTTTTGCACCTCACGTCCTGCCAACGACGGGGCCACCAGGAATCCGGCAAAAGCGGAATCGCATTTGGCAGATATGCACCAGGCGACTCATCCTTGGTCAGTTGCCGAAAAAGCCGGCACCGACAGTGCTGCCAGCGCATACGGGTATTGATGCATCAAATCACCGAGGCTGCAGACGATTTTGTTGCGTTGCGTGGAATTGAGCGCCAGGTGGCGCGGTTCATCGAGGGGACCGTCGCCGCCGATCTCTTCCAGCGCCGCCCATGGCACCGGGTTGGTCAGCGCTTTCGCCAGCGCGTCGCGGTAACGCGATTCGCCGGTCCAGCGCCAGGCGCAGGCGACGAACGGCAGTGCGCCGAACACATTGGGCGGGTGCGCCGAGGTGGAGGGTTCGCCGATCAAACCCAGGCACAGGTCGATGTGCCGCTGGATAGCCTGCCGCAATTCCGCATGATCGAGCAGATCGGCCACTTCGATCAAGGTATGCTGGGCGCCGAAGGTGTAGAGGAAGAAGTAGCTGCCGTCCATGGTCGTGTCATCCGCGATGGGCTCACCCTCGCCGGTGGCAATGTTGACGTGCAGCGATTTCACGAAATGCCCGTCTTCGCGCACCGCCCGCGCGTAGACATCCGCGATATTGCGTAGCGCCTGCAAATCCGCCGTGTCGCCGGTCAACTCGTGTTTCACCAGCAAGCCGGTCAGCGCCGAACTCATCGACGGCGCGGTGTTGCTGGTGCGGTCGTAACTTTGATATACCTCCACCGTGTTCAGGATGACTTCGCGCGTCCACGGGTCGCCGGTCAGGTAGTAGTGCAGCCGCTTCACCAGCGGCATGCTCACGCGCCATTCCTTGTCGCCGCATCCCCAATGATTGACGTTGTGACGGGTGCCGGTGCCGCGAAAGTTACCGCGATGATACATGTCGATGTCGCGGTTGTGCCGGGTCATCGTAATGGCGGCTTCCAGCCAGTCGGTCCGTCCATGCCGCAGCGCCGTCAGCCACAGCCCCAGGTCGGGCAGGCTTTCGGTGTTCATCCAGGCATACCCGCCATGATCGTAACCCCAGCGATCCCATTCGCGATAATACGACATCTGCACGTCGCCATAATGCATCAGCCCGTACCAGCCGCGCACCTCGCGCTCCTGCATCAGGAAGTCGGCCAGGTGACAGAGTTGCTGCTCCACCGCCGTTTCGGGCTGCGCGGGAGCGATGGGACCGAGGGCGCCGCCGGCGCACAGGTCGTCGGGATCGGTAATCAGGCGCGCGGGATGGGCGAAAGCCAGTCCCACCGCCGCCGCGCTGTTGTCATCGGCCGGATGAAAATGCAGCAGCAACTCGCTCGCTTTGGCGATGCCGAGGGCGCCTTTCCACTGCTGCGGGAAGGGTGTGCCCGTCTCGCCGTATTCGTAGACGGCTCTGCCCCAGATAGTCGGCGAATAACGGCGCAGGTCGAGCGGTTCCGTCTCGGGCGGAACCAGGCCGAAGGTAAGGTCCCCGTGTTCGGTGTTGATCGCCAGGGAATGCGGATACTCCTGCCAGCAGTAGCGCAGCGCGGCGGTGATGCCTCCGCGCGCATTGGCCAGATGGCACCAACCCTGTGAACGCTGCCCCTCCGTCGCTTTGGTCCAGGACGCATCGTCGCAGGTGCGCTTCTCCGTGCGAAAAAAGGTTGAACCAAGCTGCACTTGCCGCGCCTGCGGCCAGCGCGGTCCGCCTTCATACGGCTGCAGCACGTCCCAGCAGCCCGGACCACGATCGTTGGCGAAGCCGTAACGCGTGTCGTCGCCGGTCAAAGGGCTGTGCACGGTAAGCGTAAGCCCGGCAACCAGGTCGCGGTCGGGATCGCCCAGGTAGATGAAAACCGGTTCCAGGCGAAGCTGCCGCGCGTCGCGCAATACCTCCACGAAGAGCACCAGTTCCGCGACCACGCGGTCGCCCTCGACGAACTGGCCGGGCAGGCGCAGCACGACGCGATGGGCGGAGCGCACGACGACGCCGACTTCCGCCGGTGCGAAGGTCCACGCGATCGCGGGACGCATGGCGCGCTCGGGATCGCACAGGCGCAGCGATGCCGACAGGCCCGGCGCCGCAAGCAGCGACGCGCCGTCGGCATCCGTGACGTGCAACACATCCGCTGGATCGGCGGTCATGCGCACGGTGAGCGCGCCGCCGGTGACGGTGACACCGCCGTGTGCTGCTGTTGTCTGCAGGCCTGTCGTTTGGGGGGATGGGGCAGGAGAGAGGGTAAAACGGTTGCGTTGTCCGCCGCGAAGGTCGACGGCGCCGCACAGGTGCAGCCATTTCACCGAGCCGTCCGGCCAGTAGGCCGCCGGCGTGCCTTCCATGAGAAAAGACGCGCCATCGTCTCGACTGAGCGTAAACCACCCGGCGCCGTATAGCGCACCGCGCGACAGCGGTGTTCCGCTCAGCACCGGTTCACTCGCGCGGTCGATCCCCGCGCTTTCATCGATCCAGAAATGGATCGGCATTGCGGTCTGCATGGATAGTGCCCTCACTCTCGTGCCGCTGCTGCTCGGTGCTGGTGACTGCCGCCCGGACAGTCAGCTATCTAACACGCATTAGATAGGAGATCATAACAAACGGAAACTCGACATGTCAAGCGGATTTGCCATGCCGGCGATGGGAAGCACGCACGGCGCCGCTGTTATTTTCACGGTGTGGAGAGCGATGGTCGTTCGGATTTCGGAATATGGATCGCCGTCATTGCGACGACATCGAAGCCTTTCGCTCCCTTCCGACTGCCATTCCACGTGGTAAAGAGCGTTGCGCCATCATCCGAAATGACCATGCTATAGGTGCCGTCGCAAGTATACCCATATGTCTCCGGGTAGAACGGCGTGAGGAAGGCGATGACCTTTTTCCTCCGTGTCATCGTGTCGAACTGCACCATGGGCGTGCCTTCATCCTTTGTGCCTCCATGCGAACCACAGTTATAATACAGGTAGCGCCCGGTGGGATCGACGGCCAGCGAAGCGGTATACGTCAGCTTACCGATGGGCGCGTAAGCGATCTCTTCGCTTTGCTCAGTGTTGACATCGAAGCGCCAGAGCTTCCCTGCCCAGTCGATGGCATAAATGAATCCTTGCGGCGTTTCCGCGCTGGCGCAGCGCGGATCGAGTCCGGACGTAATAGCCGTTACCGTATTCGTAGCCGGATCATACCGGCGGAGCGGGCCATCTTTCACTTCATGCGTCCGATAATAGACCCGACCTGTCGTTTTCGAGAAGAGCAGCACGCGGCTGGGTCCTTCGTTCGGCGCGCTAAGGTAACGCACGCGCTTCGTTTGCGTGTCGTAAGCCAGGAAGGTCAGATCCTGCTGGGCGCCGCCATAAAAGATCAACCGCTGCGGATCGAGCAGGCCAGCCGGCCAGCTTAACGCCCCGCCCACGCCGTGCCCGAGAATCTCCGCACGGCCGGTTGCCGGGTCGAGTCGCAGTAGCCAGTCGCCGACATAGCGGTGTTCCACGGAATCCGCGCGCGGGTTGCTCCGCGTGGTAGCGAAATAGAGCCGGCCATCTTTCCCCGGGGTGATAAAGGAGTGCAGCTTGCCGGGAGTATAGTCACCCTCGGGAACTTTCAGAAACGCGGAGACGTCCAGCAGATTGCGCAACTGCCTGGTTGCCGGATCGTATTCGAAGACGTGTGAATGAAAGCCGTGATCGCCGATGCCGCAATAATATTTCCCCGCGAACACGCACCCGTTGCCCCAGCCCGACCACGGCCCGCCCTTATAGGTTTGGCCGGGAAAGAACAGGAAATCGATCGTTGGTGACGCCGTCGCCACCGTGTAGCCGGCTTCCGCGGGCTTCGGCGCACAGGCCGGTGGGGTGATGAAGGCCGGCGACATATCGGTGACGACCGTTTTGCCGTCGGGAAGTGATGGCGGCGTCCAGGCGACTGGTCCCTGCGCAAATGAAGTACTGGCCAGCATGGCGGACAAGATCATCACGAAGCCTCGCGCGACAATGTCATTGCTCACACACATGGGATACCTCGCAGATCGCTCGATCGGATCGCCGGCCGAGTGCTATATATGCACAGTCCGGAGCCGGTGTCGAGACCGGCTCCGGACTGTTTACCGGATTCGTCTGCCTTTATTGCGGCGGCGCATACTGGAAGGTGATGGCATTGACATCGTCCGGGGGCGCTGCGACACCGAACGCAAAGCTGCAGCCGCCACCGGAGGTGGGAGTGCGGTGCTGAAATTCCAGGAACGCCGGCTTATCCCAGCCTGCGCCCGCCGGCGCACTGGCCATTCCGGTGAGACTCCCGTCCTTCGAGGAAAACGTCACGCTCACGGTGCCGTCAACGCATTCCATTGAAAGCGTCATGCCAAGACCGGTGGAGTTCAATTTGCCGCCGATGGCGTTATCCACGGCGCTGAGGGTGGAATTCAAAACGCTGGTGTTGCCGCTCGAGGTATACGTATAGGCGACGCTTTTGGTCCCTGATGTCGAGTAGGCGACAGTGTCGTTCAAGAGAATCTGCGTATCGCCGCCCACCACCGAGAATGACAGCTTGGCGATATAGCCGCCGGTGGAAGACTTGATCGCGATCCAGCCGGGAGGGTCGCACTGGGCGGGCAAGGCGGCTGCGCCATCGCCGCCGCCGCTCGTTCCTCGCATACCGAGATACATGACCCGCAAATCCTGGAAGGACAGTCCCCAATAGCCACAACCGGAGGTCGCGGCGGCGGGAAGCGAGCGCTTGATGTTCATCTCGGTGGCAGTGTTATCCCACATGGCATCGGTGGTCGCGTTCATGCGCGAAAAGTTCATGCTGGAGTCCGCGATATAGACCATGGCGAACATGCCGTCGCTATACATACTGGCGGGAGTCGTCGGAAAGTTCGCGCCGACGATGCCGCAGCCATTGACGTTGTTTGAGCCGGATGCCCCGATATCGCCGCGGGCCATCATCTTTCCCCAGGTTGTGCGGCAATTGACGGTATACCCCTGCTGGCAGTTGATGTTATCGGAACTGGTCCAGGTTGACGGCCATTTTTGACAATAGCCGCTGCCGGAACCACTGGTATATCTATCGGCCGCGCCCAGGTAAGTTCCTGCTCGAGCGCTTTGGCCGGTAATCGGACGGTAGCAGAACGAAAGACGCGGCGCGTTTTCAGCCGGCTGGTCGTCGAACGTCGCCAGCCCGACGGAGACGGCGCCTGCCTTGGGATTCGCCCCATAGGTCATATTGGGTACCGGTTTAAATGATCCCACATGGCCATCCAGAAAGGCGACACTGGTTTTGTCATTATGACGATAGTCGACTTCCGAATTGGGATTGGCGACAATGTTGGCAACGGCGTCGACGAAACAGACGCAGAACTGAGGTTGGACATACGTCTCGATGGATATCGTCGTCTTGCCTTCCAATGACTTATTGTAGCCATACCCGTTCGGCTCTTTTTTGTAGGTGGGACAGCGCAACGTGCCGGGCGGCAGGTTCAGCGCGCCCCAGGCAGCGGCCGTGTCCGGGAAATACTGCTCGTTATCCTGGGCATATATGCGCAGGGCGATGACCATCTGCCGCAGGTTATTGATACAGGCGGTCTGCCGTCCCTTCTCGCGCACCTTCGCAAAGACCGGGAAGAGAATGGCCGCCAGCAAGGCGATGATGGCGATCACAACCAGCAACTCGATCAGGGTGAACCCCTGTCGTTTGCGAAATGTAAATGATGTCATCGACATCGCGTGCTCCTTTCATAAAATCAGACTGCCGGGTTGCGCTGCCATCCGATGCGACGGCTTCTCCGTGCATTCCTGGCACGCGCATTCCCCGCACGCTACAGGCTAAAAGCGATTTTCGTGATGCCGGGAATCGGCTGTTCACTTAAGAAATTGGGCAAAACAGTCTGTCGATTGGGCGATTGCAATGCAAACGCATAGGTAGTGTTACTATTCAGCGCCAGTGGTTTAGTATAGGCTACCTGCGCTCCCGTCGCGAGATTGGTGACGATGCAACTGAAGTCTCGGGAATAGAGCTTATTGGTGCCATCCGTCAGGTAGCTGCCGCCGGCGTTGTTGGGAACCGCATTCGACGTAGCCGGACCGAGCTTGATCAGAATCCGGTATTTACTCGCCGCGGGGAAATCGACAAGCTGGCCCACGTACAACGCGCTGATGTTCGTCTGGATGGTCGTGGTAGGCGCTCCGGTCAAATCCAGAAATTCGTTGCTGTACCAGCCGAATCCGACCTGGTTGCTGGCCGGCAACAGCCGCACCCAGTTTTGCTGGTTATGCAGCGCATCGAGGTTGCCGGATGGCGCCGGGTCCATGCACTTCCCCGCGGTAATCTGCAGGCCTCCCGTGCACTCGATCAGCAAGGCCAATCCATTCGCACTGCTGCCGCCGCTGTATGCGATGCTGCTGGGTGCCGAATACACGCCGCCGGAGAGTGTGCCTCCGCTGATCGGAGCGAGCGTATTGCCCACGAGCCCGATGGCATTCATCGCGGTTTGCGCGTCGGCGGCGGTGGTGTAGTCCGCCATGTTCACCGTGCCGGATGCGGTCGCCGCTAACCCGTAGCTGTCAAACGTCATGCCGACCGCTGCGATCAGTGATTGAATATATTGCACGTGGCCGTCCATGAACGAGAGGATAAAGCCGCCCCTATGGCGTTTGTCGGCTTCCGTGGATAACGACATCAGCGCATAGGCGCCTTGGAACGTGCCGGAGGCCAATGCTTTCGAGATGTCACAGGTGACGGCCACCTGGTCCGGATAGGTGATGGCGCCGAGGGGCAGGCGTGCCAGCGCGACGCCGGTCGTGCCTGTCGTGTCACACAGCTTTGCGTTGTAGCCGTAATCCGGCTGGCCGGGCGTGCCGCGCAACGAGCTGGTGGGACAGTTGAAGATTTTGGGATCTGCGCTCAGTCCGGTAGCATTGACCCACTCCAGCGGAGTCGGCAGCATCTCATCGTTATCCTGGGCGAACGCCAGAATGCTGATGGCCAGTTGCCGCTGGTTTGACAGGCAGGTGCTCTGGTTGGCCTTCTCCATTGCCTTGGAGAAGACGGGGAACAGGATCGCCGCCAGGATCGCAATAATCGCGATCACCACGAGTAATTCGATTAAAGTAAATCCGCGATATTTAATTCTTTCCTCCTGCATAGTGTCCTCCTTTCATAAAATGATAGACGCTCCCCCCTTCCGCGATTACATCTCTACTATCGTCACTGCCGTCCTGGGGGACTGGAAGGCGTATGGCAAAACAGCCTCGCTATCCTGATGCGCATCAGATGAATATTACCATTGAATTTGCCCTACGTCAATAGCCTTAACCAAATCTTAAGAATTACCGGTGTCCCCCGTAGAACAGACAGCGTTTGTGCCGTGATTCGACGGTGAATCATCTGACTGTAACCGGAGCATCATCAAGATGAATGATCTCCTCCGGGTGTTCGCGGGATTGCGGTATCGGCAGGATGATGCGTATCAGGGTAACGAATCATCTTCCGTTACCCGGAACACGCTATCCATCCACGTTAAGCTGGCTGCGAAACCTCTTTTTGCCAACCGCGCCTGGCCACTTTGAGAACCGTGCCCAGTGACTTGCGCTTGACGAAGGTGCAGGGGAGGATGTATTCCATCTGCGCCGGCTTGTCGCTTTCATCACGGGAAGAGACGAGCAGGCGCTGCACGACCTTGATGATTTGCTGGGTGGGAATCTCGACCGTGGTCAACGGCACGCAGGCGTATTCTGCCGAGACGATGCCTTCGAATCCCACCAGGGAAATGTCTTCGGGCACGCGGATACCGGCATTGGTCAGCGCGTAGATCAACCCTATGGCCTTCGCGTCGCCGGACATCATAACCGCCGTGCAATCGTGATCCTGCATCAGCGTAATCACTTGCGGCAGCAGACGGCTGCCCTCCTGATACGATGTGGACTGTGGTGACGCAGCGGTCTCATAGATCGGCAACAGTGTGACAGTTTGCTCCTCACCGGTCAACTCGCCGAACTGGCGCGTGCGCAGATATTCCGGGATGGCGATGACACGGTGACCGGCGTCGCGAAGATGACCGAGCACTTCATGAAGCGCACTATGCCGGTCAAAGCCAATGCGGTAGCAATGTTTAAACACCTTCTCATTGACGCGCTGAACGCCGAAGACAAAATCGACAAGATATAAGCGTCGATTGCGCATCAGCGTGGCAAAGGGGTGGACGTTTAAGCACAGGGTGATGACCTGGTTGCCCACCGCGATCACATCGTTGACTTTACACCCGAGCAGATTGCGCACCCCTTGCAGGAAGGTTTGCGGGTCTACTGCCTGAATAATCGGCACGATGCCGGCCTTGTGCAGCATTTGCAGCAACAGAAAATATAGCGTGCGTTGACTTTCGGAGAGGTGATTGGGATTACTGGGGAGGAGGATGCCAACCTGGTTGGTGCGGCTGTTCGCGATGTGGGACGCATCCAGATCCTTGACGTAGCCAACCTTCTCCGCGTACGCAAGGATGCGTGCCTGTGTGGCTTTGGAGATGCCATACCGATCCGCTTTCCCGTTCAATGTCACCGATACGGCGGTATAGGAAATATTCAAATCACGGGCAATGTCGACCAATCGCATGCTCGGTGCTCCTTTCTAAGTCTACTGGCCTGACGCGCAACAGAAGGTATTAGCATTGATTCGTCACTTTCAACATTCAGGTGGTTACGCCGGTGCCCTTTTACGCCACGGTGCTAGTGCGTCCATGACGCATTCCGGTGGATAACAAGATATTGGGAGTCGATCAGTAGTGAACTTAATCGATGGTAGCAAGGATGGTGTCACCTGTCAATATAACTGATATTGCGGGCAGGAGTATCATTTTATCGCCGGTTCGCCACATGGCGGACTATGGCGCAGGCGGAGAGGATACCGCGTGCAGGATTTATGTCCTGCCGTGGGGATGATCCGGCTCCTCGTGAGTGGGCCAGGATCATACAGAAGCGGTAGGACGTCCGCGTGGCGCCATCCGGGCGCGTCACCGGAAAGTCGCCAGAATCTACCTGTGCCTGGGTATCCGGTTCGGTCTCAAAGCGCACATACGCCAACCGTCTCGCGTGTGTTAATGGTCAGCGGTTGATCTGGTGACAGTTTGAGCATCAACGCGGTGACCAGCGCCTCGCATATCGACCAGCCAAGTGGGAGGCGTGAACGTGATGGGGACATGACAATCGTCTTAGCTGAGTGAACAAGATGCCTTTTAGGTCGCAGCCGGATTGCCTGTTTAGCAGGTCCGTCACCTTATTGCGTAGACCCGATACCGTGTTACAACCTTCCAACGCGTTGTCTCGACCACCAGATTATTCTTTGCGGCGGCAAGGCATCGCCGGTATTATGAAATTTTGCGCGAATGCTGAACAAGGCATTGACAATAGGGACGACTCGGGGATATATTTACTGATGCGAGTCAGATATCAAGGGAGGCCTGCGGTTCGCTGTCGACTCGATGCTGAAATGGAACCGTGGAGCTAGCGCAACCTGTGATACCTACCTGGGACGGAAGGACATTCTGTTGGACGATACTGCTTTATTCTCTGCGGAGCAGCACCCGGCGCGGGCACTGTTTGAGCGTGTCACACTGGCACGACTCGGTGAGAAGACGCCGGCGGGACTGTGGATCACCTCGCTGCCGGTGCCACCCGGCGTCGCGCAGGAAGTCAGCTTGCGGGGCAACGCCACCTATGTCGAACCCCTTGGCGCCTGGCCGGGTCGGCAGGAGTCCGCACCGCGCCGCCTGTTGCTGGTGGCCGACGGTGAGGACACCGCACCGCAGCACCTGACGCTGGAGCCCGCGGTGACGCCGGTTGCCGAAACGCCGCACGCGGAGATGGAGCTCATCGCGCGCGCACCGCGCAAATATTTCATCTGGGAGCAGCACGGATTGCGGATATGTTGGGGAGAGCGATCGGTGCTTCTCGCGCTCGGAATGCGCGTGGGCAGCGCGGTCCACTGGTGGGAGAACTGCCGGCTGGTCACCGTGGCGGAGACGCCGGCCTGTCGCGTGGTCGCCATGTCCGGCGCCATCCCGCACACCAAGGTTGAGTTGGATCATTTTACGCAATACCCCGGTTTCACCGATCCCTACCTGCACAAGCACAACTGGGTCTACGGACAGATCTACGCGCGTCTGCACGCGAACGGCGTCTGCGAAATTTTCGCGCGTCATATCAACAGCAAATACGTAGACCGCGGCGGCGACCTGGCGGATGCGGTGCCGTTGCTGGGCATGTCATCGCCGGATGGCGCTGCCGAGATGGAAGCGCTGTGCGGTAGCTGGGACGGCACGCGCACCACGCTGGCCATGGGCGGCGTGCGGTTCGACGTCACCGAAATCGCACCATTGGCGACGCCGGCGCAACCCGGAAATATGGAGATAGCCGATGGCCTGCTGGCCTGGCAACCGTATCTGGGCATGGAGCTGTATGGCGGTGGGCCACCGCAACAAGTAACCGGCGATCCGTTCATTGTCCATGCCGAAGACCACGTGATACCGCGCGGCATGGCGCGCAGCCTGTGCTTCAGCCTCAGTCTGAATCCCGAACGTTCGCCGCGCGTGGCGCGCTACCTGGCGCCGGCATGGTGGTACGGCATGTGCGAGGAGTTCTCGCCTGCCCCGCTGCTGCCGGTGAGCAACGTGTATGATACGTATCTGGAGCACCAGCGCCAGTGGTTTCGCGCCTGCACCCGACAGCGCGGCTTCGAGGATGGCTGCGTGCCCCGCAGCGCTAAAATCGGACAAGCCACCCGTCCTGAACCCGGATGGGAAGGCGAAGTGCCCGGCGCCATGTTCCTCTGCGCCTGGCGCACCGGAGATACGCTCGATTATTCGCTGGCTACCCGCGCGGCGTATGCGTTCACCGATCTCTATATCGATCATGCCGATCACCTGGCACGCATGCACGGCCAGGCGCCGCCCGCCGTCTCGCTGCCCATGGGACGCGTGCACGGCAGCGTGCTCGCGTATCTGGAAACCGGCGATCCCTACTTGCTGCATACCGCGCGCGAGGTGGTCGAGCACTCGTTTGCACTGCATACGAACGCCTGGCCGCGGCTGTCGGTTGGCCGCGACGCCTGTTTCCTGCGCGGCGCCGTCCTGCTGTATCGCTACTTCAACGACGCGCATTACCTGCAGATCGCGCGGGACGGCATCCGCACCATCAGCCAGTCGCAGTTCCCGGACGGCAGCTTCGGCGATCAGGGCGGCGGCACCGGCATTCACGGCAACAACTCGTATGTCGTCAAACCGTGGATGGGCAGCATGGCGGTGGGACCGATCATCGATTATCTGGAACTGTGCCCCGATGACGCGACGGCGCTCGCTACCGTGCTGCGGTTCGGCGACTGGTTGCTGAGCGAGCGGATCGAACGCCAGCCCGGCGTGCGTACCTGGGCGTATCAGCATTTTTATGCCGGGATGCGCGAGCATTATCGGCCGAATACCGGGGAGTTGATCCAACTGCCGGATGGCATCCCCTGGTGCAGCGATTACCTGGCGCGCATCCTGCCGTTTTGCTCGTTGCGCACCGGCAATCCCGCGTATTTTGACGCGTGGGCGGAAGCGTTCGCCTACAAGACGCGGAAGACTGACACCCCGACACTCGGCGGCGGCGACCATCAGACGGCGCAGGCGTGGCAATACCTGCCCTGGCTGCAACAACGATTGTGGATGGCCACGTGGGGACCGGACGAATTGCATACCGATCCGCAGCGTTTTGGTCCGTATATGCCGCGTGAAGGCAGCGTGCTGACACCGGAAGGCGTGATGGCCGTCACCGTGAACACGGATGGGACTATCGCCTGCGACAGTGGACCGTCATCGGAGAAGATGATGGCCATTTAGCTGGTGGTTCATCGCCCACAATACAGAAATACAGGGACCGGTTACATCCCGCTATCGCTTCATTCGCCCTGCCGGTGACGGTATTGGCGCGCGGCGGTTACTTACAACGCGATCGTACGGGAAGCCAGGCCCTAAGTAACAATCATGCTGGGTGAAAAACATCCCTTCTCCCCAAATACGATAAACACATGATCCTTCTGCGACAGAATCGTGACACAGCGTGAGTATCTTAATGATATGAAAGGATGGTGCACGATGGGTCACCGCACAATGTACCTGTTGATGACTGGCCTGACCGGCATGGCGTTGCTGGTCGCCTCCCTCACCCCGGCGCACGCCTGCTACATTGATCCCGGCTCCGGGAGCTACCTTTTCCAGTTGGCGATTGGTGGCATCGTGGGAGCGTTTTACGCATTACGGAGCTGGTTCTTCATCCGGCGACGGGACACTAAAGGCCATAACTCTGTCGCGAAGTGACACCGTCATTCAGCAGTATCCGAAAGGAGTGTGTCCCATGCGACGATACGCCCGATGGATAATGGTAGCCTGCAGCGTGATTCTGCCGATGTTATGTGCTGTCGCCGACACGGCGGTATTCACGCTGTGTAGTCCAGCGATGGTTGATGGCGGCAACCTGCCAATGGAATTCACCGGTGATGGTGCCAGCGCCACGCTACCGTTGGCGTGGAGCAACGTTCCCATCGGCACGAAAAGCTTTACGCTCATCATGCACCACGTCGCACCGGATATCACCAAGTGGTACTGGACGCTGCATAGTGGCCTGGGTTTGCGCATCGCGAAGGCGCTGGTTGAAGCGCACGGCGGAACCCTTGCTGTTGAAAGTGAAGAATGCCAGGGTACCCGCGTCATCATCACCCTCGCCTGATTCCCATCCCCCACGGCCAGCATATCGGCGGCGATCTGCCATTCTACCTGCCGGTCAGGATTCTACTGCCGCAGCGTGTCCGCGATCTGTCGCGCCAAAGCGCTGAGATCGACTGGCTCCAATCGTATTGCTTCCTGCAGGAATGGCCTTCCCGCCAGCGAAATCTTTCATCGTGGGATTGGCAGGCCGATCCCATGGACCATTGCGAGGTGCAGCCATGCTGATTGACGTCCACGGCCACATTGGGCGGGTGTCGCCCGACCGGCGCGAATTCATCGACGTGACCAACCTGATCGCGAAGATGGATGCGTGGGGCATCGATAAAACCTGCATCAATCCGTTGAGCGAGCACCCGGAAGGCGCCTACCTGGAGTGCAACACCGAGGACATCCTCGCCGCCTGCGCGCGCTACCCGCAGCGGCTCATTCCCTTCTGTCTGATCGACCCGCGTTATGGCAACGACGCCAACATCGACTTTTCGCACCTGCTGGAAGAATACGGTGCGCGCGGGTGCAAGGGCATGGGCGAGATGCTGCCCAAGCTGGATTTCGATGATCCACGCGGCATCAACCTCTATCGCCAGGCCGGTCGCTACGGACTGCCGGTGCTGTTCGACATGCAGGACCGGCCCGAGGGCTACGGCCTGCGCGACGATTACGGGTTGCCGAAGCTGGAACGTACGCTGCGGGCTTGTCCGGAGACGGTCTTCATCGGTCACGGCCCCACGTTCTGGGCGGAAATCTCCGCCGACGTGCCCGCCGACCACCGTTCCGGCTATCCCCCCGGCCCGGTGGCGCCGGGGGGCGCGGTGCCGCGGTTAATGCGCCAGTATGCGAATCTGTGGGCCGACACCTCCGCCGGCAGCGGTTACAACGCCATCACCCGCGACCTGGCGTTCGGACTGGAGTTCCTCGACGAGTTCCAGGACAAGTTGCTTTTCGGCACCGACTCCTGTCTGCGCAGCGATGTCGGCCGCACGGCGCCCATCGTCACCTACCTGCGCGAACTGCGCGAAACGGGCAAGCTCTCCAGCGCGGCGCTGGACAAGATCGCATGGCAGAACGCCGTGCGCGTATTGAAGTTATAAAGGAGCCGGTATGCACCCATTGACGTTCGACCGCGACAGCTACCTCGCCAATGGCGAGCGTATTTTCCTGATCTCCGGTGAAATGCATTACTTCCGCACGCCGCGCGCGGGCTGGCGCGACCGGCTGGAAAAGCTGAAGGCGGCGGGCGGCAACTGCGTCGCCACCTACGTGCCCTGGCTGTTGCACGAACCGACGGAGGGAACCTTCGACTTCAGCACCCCGCAGTATGATTTCGAGATGTTCCTCGAACTCTGCAACGAGGTGGGGCTGTGGGCGCTGGTGCGGCCCGGGCCTTACCAGTATTCCGAGTTGGCCTATTGTGGGCTGCCGGGGTGGTTGTGCGAAAATTACCCCGAATTGCGCGCGAAAACGATCGACGGGAAAGACATCGGCCTGATGTCCATTTCCTACCTGCATCCGCTCTTCCTGGAGAAAACACGGCGCTGGTATGCACAGGTGGTGCCGCGGCTGGCGCGCCACCAGACGTCGCACGGCGGCGCGGTGGCCGCAGTACAGTTCGACAATGAGTTGATGGGCATCCACTACTGGTTCTCCGGCGGGTGGGATTACAACACCCGGACGATGGGCATCGGGCGTGAGGATGGTCGCTGGCCGGAGTTCCTGCGCGCGAAATACGGCACGCCGGCGGCGGCGGGCGCGGCATACGGCATCGAAGCGGTGAACTGGGCGGAAATCCTGCCGATTGCCAACGTCGGCAGCGGCGCCGCGGGCGAGCGCCGGCGGGTGCGCGATTACCAGGATTGCTACTTCGCTTCCATCGCCGAGTATGGCGCACTGCTGACGGAGTGGCTGCGCGCGGAAGGCATCGATACGCCGGTGGTGCATAATTCCGCCAATCCGGGCATGAACGCGTATTTCCGCGAGATGGTCGAACGGCTGGGCCACGATTTCCTGCTTGGCTCCGACCACTACTACACGCTGAACATGGATTGGGAACAAAACAACCCGACGCCGAAATGGGCGTGCAGCAACTACTATTCGCTGGAGATGCTGCGGCTGATGGGCAAGCCGCCCACCGTCTATGAGATGCCGGGCGGCAGCGCGTCGGACTACCCGCCGTTCACCGCTCACGACGCCGCCTGCGCCTATATGACCAACGTCGCCTACGGCGTGAAGGGGTGGAACTACTACATCTTCGCCGGCGGCTATAATCCCCCCGGCGCGGGCACGACCAGCGATGTGTATGACTACGGCGCGGCGCTGTCGCCGACCGGTGAGATGCGCGCGTTGTATTATGCCCAGCAGGCGGTGGCACGCCTGCTGGCGGAGCAAAACTGGCTGGCATCGGCACGGCGGGTGGCGGATTGCCGTCTGGGACTGGCATGGGAATACCCGCGCGCCAAAGCCTACGCCAACGACCGGCAGGGTGAATTGCTGTTCTCCGAGACCGAGGCGTGGACGCTGTTCTGCAAGGGGATGCTCATGACTGCCCACTGCGCCGGGCTGTCGCCGGAGATAACCGATCTGTCCAGCGACGCGTTGCGCACGCAAATCGAGTTACCGCTGATGGTCGCGTGCGGCGCCAGCTTGCCGCGCGACGCGCAGCAACAGTTAGTCCGTTTCCTGGATGCCGGCGGCAAGCTGCTGCTGGCGCCGCTGGTGCCCACGCTGGATGAAGAATTTGCTCCCTGCACGCTGCTGGCCGATTACCTGGGCGGGGTGGCGCAGACGCCGCATGCGCCGTCGATGCCGCGGCTGCATGCCTTCGAGGTGTGCAACGTGAGCGTGAACGGCTCGCTTTTTGCCACCACGCAGCGCCCGGCGGGGGCACGGGTCACCGCCATGGAGACCAGTCGGGAGGCGGTCGAGATCGGTTGGCGGCTGGCATTGCCCTCCGGCGGCGTCATCAGCGTGCTCGGCATGCAGTGGATGCAGGCGATGCGCGAGCATGAGGCCATGCTGATGCGCGCGTTGATTGACCTGGGCGCCGACCCGTGCGTGCGTTGCGACAACCCGAATATTTGGACCGTACTGCGCAGCGACGGGCAACGCAGCATGCTCTTCCTGCTCAACCTGTTCTCCGCGCCCATGACCGCCCGCGTTGAATATCGCGATCCCATCACCGGCGCGCGGCTCGATACCGGCGCCCACATCCTACCCGGCATCTCCGTCACCGCGTGGATGGACGGGCGGGTGATTTATCCGGTGCCTTCCCCATGAAATCGATTACACGCGCAGCAGCACCACGATGCCGAAGTTGAGAGTGGCGGCGTAGGTGACCCACAGCAGATACGGCAGCAGCAGCCAACCCGCCAGCGGGCGCACGCGTCCGAAGGCGAGCAGCGTGAGCAGAATAGCCACCCAGAGGAAGACGATATCCACCGCCGCCGCGCCAACGCGGTGCAGGCCGAAAAAGAGGTAGGACCAGAGCACGTTGAGCACGAGCTGCGACGCGAACAGCGCCAACGGCAGCAGCGCGCGCAGCACGCCCCGCTGGTTCCACACCAGCCAGGCGGCAACGGCCATCAGCGTGTAGAGCGCGCTCCACACCGGCCCGAACACCCAGGCCGGCGGCGTCCACGCCGGCTTCGGCAGCGTCGCATACCAGCTCGCAATCGCCGGCATGGTGAACAGCGACCCGATGCCCGCCGCCATGAAGCAGAGCAGCAGGAAAACAATCAGCCCGAGTACCTGGCGTTTCATCGGCAACTCCTTTGAAGTGGTGAATGGCTATGGGCGGTCATGGTGTCTGATGTTCCGCTTCCCGAGCACGGCGGTTTCGATGTGCATCGAGAAGCGATGACGGCTGCCGTTCACGCATTGCGCGGCGACCTGGTGGCGGTGCGACAGCAAGAGCGAATCTTGGAAAGTACACCATTATTATCCATCGTATCGCCACTGTCAACCGGCGCGACCTCTCCGTCACGGTGTCGTATTGCACGGTACAATTGCAAGGTCAGACCAAATTGACCCCTCTTCCCTGTTATGGTATACTCCATTCCGCCACGCGTGCGCGGAGAGGTGGCCGAGTCCGGTTGATGGCGCACGACTCGAAATCGTGTGACCGCCCTAAACCAGCGGTCCGGGGGTTCGAA
>CAYYJR010000009.1:138720-148103 GCA_964472305.1 uncultured bacterium | reverse complement strand
ACGATCCCGCGGAATTCAACGCGTTACGGGCGAATATGCACCGGATCAAGAACGAAGATGCCATTTTCGAAGTGGCAGAGACGGTGTTGGGAATGTTGAAGCCCAAGTCGTAAGTCTGCAAAGCTGGGAAAACAGGTACGGCCGGTTCGGCGGAGCGCCATACCTGCTATCTTACTTTCTCCACTGAACAGATACCACTACGTCGTATGTGCGTGTTATCCGCACCCCTGCGGCGCGTGGTGCCATTGTCAATTCGGAACCACACGCTACGGAGGACACGGATAACACGACAACAATATCGACCCAGTGAACCCATTCTTTCACACACTCACGCATTTGCCCCTGGCTGACCGTCAGACAAACCACACGCTTTCTGGTCGTTGGTATGGATATGGCTATCCAGGCATCCTCTCAACCACCGGGCTTATACGTCGCTGGTGCTGGACGGATATCACAACTTGACGACTGCCACGCCGTAACGCGCCAGTTCCAGGGTGTCGCCGGTCTTTTCGCCGGAGAGCAACTCGACTTTCCCCTCCGGCACGTTCACCGTTTGCGGCTCCTCGGTGTGATTGACAAGGAACAGCAGTTGGCGCGTGCCGTCAGTACGAACGGAGACTTCCACCCCGATGGGCGGGGTGACGGGCGCCGTGATGCCGGCGCTGTCGAGCACCACCTGCAATAGTCGGCGGTAGAACTCCCCCTCCTTGATGACGGCGCCGACGTAGAATCCCTCGCCCAGGCCGTAGCGGTGGCGGGTGGCGACAGCGAAGTGTTCCAGGTGCCACTGCTCGTAGTCGGCCAGCGACTGCGCGCCGGTCGGAGTGACCCAGTCGGTATAGTGGATGGCGGTGTATTCGCCGGCAATCTCGTCACGCCCGATGACCGGGTGCTGCACGTCGTCGGGCAGCGCGTCATATTCTTCGATGACGATGCCCAGCGCCTGCGAGAGCAGACCGGGCAGCGTGCGGTCGTGACAGAGATTTGTTTCCGTCTTCACTCCCGTCCGGCAATCGGTGAGCAACACCCCGCCGGCGGCCACGTAATCGTTGAGTCGCGCGGCCACCGCATCCGGCAGCACGTACAAGTCGGGAGCGATGACCAGCCGGTAACCGGACAGGTCGGCCGTCGGCGGCACCATGTCGACGTTCACTCCGGCTTGGAACAGCGCCTGGTAATAACGCTGCAGGGCGGCGTGGAACGTGTTGGCGGCATAACCCGGCTGAATGCGCAGCGCCCAGATGCTTTCATAGTCATATATCATCGCCACGTCGGTCTTCACCGTGGTGCCGGCCAGCTCATCGGCAAGGGCGTGGTATTCCCGCGCCGTCTGCGCTGCTTCCTGGTATCGGCGCAGCGGTTTTCCGTCATGACCCAACAATCCGTGCCAGTATTGCTCGCGCCCCGCGGTGCAAGTGCGCCAGCGGAACCAGACCTGGCCGTCGGCGCCGTGCGCGAGTTGCTGGTAGGCGATCTTGCGGATTTCGCCCGGGCGTGGATTTCGTCCGAAGCTGCTCCACCCGCCCGGTCCCGCGGTCTGCTCCATGATCCAGAAATTCTTCTGCTTCAACCCGCGCATCACATCGGCCGCCATGGCGGCATCATAGGAAATCGTCGGCTTGCCCCACACGGGATAATTATCCCAGGAGACGTGGTCGAGTTCTTCCGCCAGATCGTAATAGTTCAGGTCACTGAAGAGGCCCATGAAGTTGTGGGTGATGAAGTGGCCCGGGCATTTTTCGCGCAGAATGTGCACCTGATCGGCTTGGAAGCGCACAGTGAGCCAGGAATTGAAGCGCAGAAAATCCAGCCCCAGGCTCGGGTTGTGCGTATTGTTGTCCACCGGAAGCTGAATCTCGCCCCAGGTGCCGTAGCAATGGCCCCAGAAATGCGTGCCCCAGGCGCGGTTGAGTTCGTCAAGGGTGCCGTACTTTGCACGCATGGCATCCTGGAAGGCGCCGCGGCACGTATCGCAATAACAGGTGGGGTGACCGAATTCGTTGTCGGTTTGCCAGCCGATGACGTTTGGCGCGTCGGCGTAATGATCGGCCATGGCCTGGGTGATGCGCTCGGAAAGCAGCCGGTAGGCGCCGGCAGTGAAGCAATTGTTCTTGCGCACGCCCCAGGTGATGCGCTGTCCATTCGTCTGCATCGCCAATGATTCCGGGTATTTGCGCGCCACCCACGCCGGCATGACGGCGGTGGGCGTGCAGAGGATGACCGAGATGCCGTGTCGCCCGAGCAAGTCGAGCGCGTCATCCAGCCAATCGAATTTGAAGACGCCTTCTTCGGGTTCCATGAATGCCCAGGCGAACTCGGCGAGGCGCACCACGTTGAATCCGGCTTCCTGCATCAAACGCGCATCGGTATCCCAGCGCTCGCGCGGCCAATGTTCCGGGTAGTAATCGACTCCGACATACATGAGCGTTCCTTTCCGTACAGACATGGGGGGATTGCCCGCAACCCCGATCAGAAATATAACGGGCTTTTCGGCTGGCACGCGGTGCGCAGGCGCATGGACATCTCCCGGGACCGGAGCAGACTCCGGTGTCTTACTATCACATCGTTTGTCTTCCTCGTCAAGGGTAAACGGCAGGAAGCCCGTCTCGCAAGGCGAACTAAGCGTCAGGTAATTTCACGCTCAAAAGCAAGGGGCCTGTCATGCGCATATTACTCGTGTTGCCGGTGCTGCTTCCGCTGCTCGCTCTGCTGCTGGCCGACACGGCTCCGGCGCAACAGCCGGCGACACTGGTTGCCCGCCCCGATGGCGGGTGGGACACCGCCGGCCTGCCCTACACCGCGCATATCACCGCGAAGGGCGCTCTTACCTCGCTGCGGGTTAACGGTTTCGACTTCCTGGCGGCGAACGGGCTCTACGTGGTCGATGGCGGCATACCGATACCGTTCACAACCGCACGGCTGATTCGCGACATCCTGGTGCTGGAGAATGCGAAAGCGCGGCTGGAATTGCGCTTCCTGCCCGACCGCATCGAGATTGTCGGCATGAACCACAGCCTGGCCGATTCCACCTGCCTGCGGTTGGCGCTGAACGCGGGTATCGCGCGCGTGAAGAACCCGGACACCGGTGAGGAATATGCGCTGCCGATCACGGACGTGTCGGGCCAATCGCGGCTGATTGCCCCCAATGACGCCAGCCTGACGCTGCCCGGCTTACGGCTGACCGCCGCCGATGATGCCTGCGTGACCATCCTCCCCGGATGCTACCCACCCGGCGGCGCGCAGAAGCTGATCACCCTGCGGATCGCCCCCGCTCCACTGGTGGAAGACCGGGTGAAAGTCGCCTTCAAGGTGGATCGCGACGACCACACGTCATGGAACAGCGAACCGCTGACACTCACCACCGATTTCACCGGCATGGCGGACGCCGGCTTCGACGGCATCGTCGTGGTGCGGCTGAAGTCTTACCTGACGAAAGCCGTCGCGCGCGAGTTGCGTCAACCATTGAAGCTGGTGAAAGGCGTCACGCAGTCGCTGCGCTGGACACTGGAGAAGCTCGATCCCGCGCTTTATCTGGTCGAGGTGGGCGTCGAGCAGCACCGCGAGCACGGTGTTTGCTGCACGCCGCGGGTGGTGTTCCGGGCCAACGATTTGACGGCGCCCGACCCGCCGACCGATTTCGACGAATTCTGGCAGCGCACGCTGGAGGAGCAAGCGAAGATTCCGCTGGACCTGCATCTGACCAAAGTGCGTGACCAGGGTGCCCTCGAACTGTATAAGTTCAACTTCGCCGGCTTGCTCGGGTATCGCTGCTACGGCTTCCTCACGCTTCCCAAGAACAAATCGAAGAAGTATCCGGCTATCCTGCGGTTGCCACCGGCGGGCATGCGCGGTCAGGCACCGCCGTTTTTCGGCGACAACTGCGTCGGCATGATGATCAACATCAATACCGTGGATATCGATCTGTCCGAATACGAATGGGAGACGTGGCCACCACCCTATGTGGCACGGGGCCTTCTCGACCGCGACCGTTATGGGTTGCGCTTCTGCTATGCCGCGGTGGTGCGCGCGGCGGAGGTGCTGGCTGCGCGGTCCGAAGTACAGGCGGACAACATCCAGGTGGTCGGCAGCAGCCAGGGTGGCGGGCTGGTGCTAGTGGCGGCGGGACTCTACCCGAAATTCAAATCCGCTGAGGCATCCGTGCCCGCACTGTGCCGGCTCGACTGGAACCAGAAGTACCTCCAGCCGCCGTTCTTCCCCATCGCGGTCGCCACCGGCGACGATTTCGCCGTCGCGCGCACGCTGGCTTATTTCGATGCCGTGCACTTCGCCCGCCGCATCACCTGTCCCATCGCCGTTACCCTCGGCCTGCAGGACGATGTGACGCCGTCGATGGGCGTCTTTTGTGCGTACAACGCCATCCCGGGCAAGGAGAAATCGCTGACAGTCAAGGCGATGAGCGGGCATTGATGCAGCGCTGGCCGGTAACAACGCAACCGCCCGTCTCGATGGATCGGGACGGGCGGTTCATTCGCGCCGGGCTGTGCTGCGATCAGAATGCCAGCGCCAGGGCGCCGAAGACGGCATCACCGTTGCCGAGGATATCATTCGCGTTCATCAACGCCTTATGCGTATAGGCGATGTTGACGATGCCGATGGGCGAACGCCATTGGACGGAGTAGTTCCCGCCGCCGTCCAGGTAGTTGGCGCGCACGGACAGGCCCGTTGCCAGTTCCTGCGTCACCCCACCCCATACCAGATCGGCGTTGCGATGTCCGAGCGTCTTACCGGTAGCCAGGATATTCTGGTAAGCCGCGTAGACGGTAGTCTTCGGACGAACTTTTATCGACGCGCCGATGGTGCCGCAGCGGGTGATGAAGTCATCCTTGCTATCGATCCACGGATTGCCGGCTAACAGCGGATTGATCAATGCCGGATTCACACTCAAGGTGCCGCTGTCTTTTTGATAACTGTAATCGACTCCCAACCGCATAGTATGCGGCAGGCGGATCACCGCACCGGCGCGGGCGCCGTAATCGGTGCGCAGCGTGCCGTCGATCATCTTCTGTCCGCCGCCGAACATGGCGATGTCGGTGGAATCCTGCGGTACCAGGCTGATGCCGATGGTGGCGGGACCGACATGCTGGGCATACGACAGCTCAATGGAATCACCGCTGGTGCTGGCGGGCATGGCGGGCATGCCTTTGATAGTCGCCTGGTTCGATTCGAACGAATAGCGACAAAGGCGCAACAGTCCTGGTCCCAGCGCGGTCATCGCTGATGCAAAATTGACATTCACGTCCAGGTCGCTGAACGACATGCGACCCGACACGATTTCCCCACCGGTGTGGTAACCGGCATCGCGCAGTGCCATGGAGGTGGGAGCGAACGAGGTGAGCATCTCCAGGGTGGGATCAACCCCACTCATGGATACCCAGCCGAAGGTTAGATTGCTGAGTTTGGGCAGATCCGGCCCCGGCAACTGCGCCAGTACCGGCGCCGCCAACAAGCCGAGAACCAGTAAACTCATCAGCAGATTGCGGTATTTCATAGGTCTCTTCCCTTAGCGTGATGTTGTGGTATAATGATAGGCAATGGCTATACTATATCAGGTTAGCCGGTGCCTGTGCAACTTTTTTACGTCATTCTTTTCGTGCGAACTGACGATTTTTCGTTGCACTGATGCCATCCACTGTTGGTTATCGGCAGGAAGGAAACAAAACTTTACCCGGAAAACCAGCAGTATGTTCGTTACAGCATTTTCGCACCAGCATTGATTGTAATAGTCATCGTTCGGCAAGCAGTACACTATGATGCAACAGACAACGCCATGCACACGCGTCGCGCATCGTCAGGATGCCGACCGGGCACCGCGCGTGCCCACTTCATCCGGCAGCGTCTTCTTCCCAGAGGGCGGCGGCATTATTTCGCGCCCTTCCCCGCAGTGCATAGCTTGTCGTGCCATCTTCGAAACTGTCCGCGTAAATCTCGTACAGTTTCGTGTTGGGTCGTATTCATCGTTGTCATGACGCCGCGTACCGGCGTAATCGAAGTAACATCATGCCAGAAAAACGTGTCGTTATAACCGGGTTCGGCCTGGTCAGTTCACTGGGGCGGACCGTCGAGGAATTTGGCGAGCAGCTTTTCGCCGGCCACAGTGGGATTGGCCTGCTGGAAGGCTGGGAGATTGCCGACGAGCGCTTTCGCACCGGTGGGCAGATCAAGGATTTCGACGTAGATCGTGAGTTGCCCCACATGGAGACGAAGCGCCTGTTGCGCTATTCCCAGTTCGCGCTGGTTGCCGCCGACCGCGCAATCGCCGATTCAGGCTTTCCACTCGACCGCGTAAACCTTGACCGCGTCGGCACTTCCTTCGGCACGGCGGCCGGCTCGCTGGGCGAAGCGGTGCAGACGGAGATCAAGCGCTACCTGGCGCGCGGCGACCGTGCCATCGGCCCGTTGGCGTGGGTGGAGCTGACACCCTGCGCATGCAGCACCCACGTTTCCATCCAATACAGTCTGCGCGGTCCGATCACCACCCATTCGTCCGGTTGCGTCACCGGCATCGATACTGTCTCCTGGGGCGTGCAGCAGATTCGCAAGAACCTGGCCGATGCCATGCTGGTGGGCGGCACTGATACCCCGTTCTTTCCCTTTATGTGGGCGATGATGTCGCGTAGCGGCATTCTGGCGCAAACACCGGATGACGGCCACGACATTCCGCGTCCGTTTTCGCACGATCATAACGGCATTGTGCTGGTCGAAGGTGGCTCGGCGCTGATGCTGGAGAGCGAAGAGCATGCGCGGCTGCGCGGCGCGCGCATCTACGGTGAGATCAGCGGGGTTGCCAGCGCGGAGGAAGCGCGGCCGATCACCAATCTAGACGAGACGGGCGAGGCGTTCGCGGTCACCATCCGGGAGACATTGCGCGACGCCGGGCTGCCCCCCACCGAAATCGATTGGGTGTGCGCGCACGGCACCGGTCATCCCATTGCCGACGGTGCCGAAAGCCGCGGCATCGAAACCGCGTTGGGACGTCACGCCTTCCATATTCCGGTCAGCTCGATTCGCGGCGCGGTAGGGCAATCGTTCGCCAGCGGCGGGGGATATCAATTGGCCGCCGCCTGCCTGGCGATACGTCACCAGCGCGTACCGCCCACGCTCAATTTTGCCGGTCCTGCCGAGGGATGTCGGCTGGATTATGTGCCGAATACATCGCGCGTCGCACGCGTGCGGCGCGTGTTGATCAACGCCGCCGGTGTAGGCGGTACGCATGCCGGGATTGTCGTCTCCGCCTACCAGCATTGACGACAGTCGCCCGGACGGAACAGGGTATGTCATCGACGTTTTGGGATTATTACGCCGCAGCGGGTTACGATGCCCTTCGTTTGCTGACGCCTTACGAGGCGCTGCAGCAGGCGGTGGTCGATGCGTGCGCGCTCACGGGTCATGAACGCCTGCTGGTAGCCGGCTGCGGAACGGGCAATCTGGAATGCCTGGCGACTCGGCGGTTTCCGCGATTGGCAGTGGATGCCTTGGATTTCTCACCGGCTATGCTGGCACGCGCGCGGGCGAAATGCGCCGACCGGCCCCGCGTGCGCCACCTGCAGGCAGACCTGTGCGCCGGCGTGCCGCTGCCCGATGCCGGCGCCGACGTGGCGGTGATGTGCAACGTGTTGTATGCCCTGCCCGATCAACAAGCCGCATTGCGCGAGATACACCGCGTAGTGCGGCCGGGTGGGCGCTTCGTGCTCTGTGACCGCCAACCGTGGTCATCGATGGCGCCCATCGTGCGGGCGCACCTGACCGCGTTGCGCGCGTTGCCGGTGCCGCAGCGCGCGGCCTGCTGGCTGCGCGCGCTGCCGGCGTTTCCGCGACTGGCGCTTGTCGGCATTGCCAATGCGCGGATTCAACGGCGCCATCGCGCCGGCGCGTATACTTTTCACTCTGTCGAGGAGATCACGCGCCTGCTGGCGGCCATCGGTTTTGATGTGCGCGCGCAGCAATCGGTATATGCGGAGCAATGCTGGCTCGTGTGCGCGGAACGCCGCCCGGCGGAGGAGCAATCCACGTGATCACGCCCGTACAATTCGCGCTGTTCGCGGCCGCCTTATACAATCTGGTGCTGGTGGTCCTCATCCTGCAGCATACGCGCGCCCACCGGGCAGGGCGCAATTTTGCCTGGTTCATTCTCACCAATGCCGCGTGGAACCTGTGCGTGGGCATCATGCAATTCCCCCAGGTTTTCCCCTCGGCATTGTGGCTGGCGCGTGCGACGTTCGCCATCGCCACGTTCATGGGTATCAGCGGGCTGTGGTTCTGCGCCGATTTTCCGCAGTCCTCGCGGCGTTTCCGTTACTTCGCGTTCTGGCTGACCGTGCTGGGCTTGCCATGGTTGATCTGCGCGTGGTTCCCCGAGATGATCATCCGGGTAAGCCGCGAGCCGTGGGGCGTGAAGGCCGACGTCGGCATGCTGGTGATGCCATTCACCATCTGGATTTTTACCTGCATCGTGGTCAGCGTCGTTCACCTGTTATACAAAGCTCGCAAGCTGCGCGGATTGGATCGCCAGCAGGTGCGCTTCGTGCTGCTGGGCATCATCGGGCTGGCCATCGCGGGCACCATTACCAACCTGGTGCTGCCGTCCCTTTACCATGACAATCGCTATGCCCCGCTGGGCGGATTGGCATCGTTGTTCGTCACCACCACCTCCACCTATGCCATCGTGCGCTACCGCCTGCTGGATATCCGCTTCGTGTTGCGCGCGGGATTGATTTACTCGTTGACCCTCGGGGTGCTGTCGCTGCTCTTCGCGCTGCTGGTACCGCTGTTGGAGCAGCTCCTCACCCATTCGCTGCTCTTCCCCTCCGGCATCGGCAGCTTCCTGATGGCGTTTCTTATCGCGCTGGGCTTTCAGCCGCTGCGCCGTCAGGTGCAGCACTGGGTGGACCAGCGGTTCTTCAAAAGCGTCTATGATTTTCAACTCACGCTGCGCGAGGCGGGGAAAGCGCTGGCCGCGGTGCGGGACCGTGACCAGTTAGTCGCGATTTTGATGGATGCGCTGACGCGCGCTTTGCGTCCGCGCGGCCTTGCCGTCTATCTGCCGGGCCGGGCGGGCACGTTGACGCGTGTCGCCTGCCTTGGTACTGGAGACCTGCTGCCCGACGCCCTGGCCGACCCCGAACCGGTGTTACTGCTGGCCCACGAGACGGATGACGTGATGCTCACCGAAGAACTGGTGCGGCAAAGCGATGGCACGGTCGAGATCGGTCGGCGCCTGCAGGCGCTGGAGGTGGCAGTCGCTGTGCCGTTGATCGCCGGCGACCGGTTGAGCGGCCTCGTGCTGCTGGGGGAAAAACTGTCCGGCGACATGTATACCGCCGGCGACATCGGGCTGCTGCGCATCCTGGGCAAGCAGGCCGCCG
>CAYYJR010000009.1:0-138620 GCA_964472305.1 uncultured bacterium | reverse complement strand
ATGTATACCGCCGGCGACATCGGGCTGCTGCGCATCCTGGGCAAGCAGGCCGCCGTGGCGCTGGATAACGCGCGGCATTATGATGAGATGGTGCTGATGAACGAGTATCATGCCCGCTTGCTGCAGACCATGCAGGACGGCGTGATCGCCCTCGATCCCCAGCAGCGAATATTGACCTTCAATCCTGCCGCCGAGGGCATCTTCGGTGTTGCCGCCGTCGCGGCCATCGGCAAGCGTCTTGACGAATTGGGCATCACGCAGTTGCCTATCGAGGCGATCACCGAGCAAGCGCGTGAACTGACCATTACCACCGGCACCGGCAGCATCATCCCGGCGCTGGTTACGGTGACTCCCTTCATCCGCCGTTGGGAAGTGGCACAAAGTCACCTGGTGGTTGTGCGCGATCTATCCGCTTTACGCGCGCTGGAACAGGAAAAGGTGCAGGCGGAACGCTTTAGTTCGATGGGTGCGATGGCTGCCAGCCTGGCGCACGAGATCAAGAATCCGCTGGTGCCGATAAAAATGTTCGCGCACTTATTGCCCACGCGCTATGACGATGAAGAATTCCGGCAGGAGTTTAGCCATACGGTAGTGAATGAGGTAGAGAGGATTAACCGGCTGGTCGGGCAGATGCTCGATCTGGTGCGCAAACCCTCTGCCGAGCATGATCTGGTCGATATGCGCGAGTTGATCGAGCGCTTGCTGGTGCTGATGCGGGCAGAGTGCGAACACCATCACGTGCGCGTGCAGACCCGTTTTGCGCCGGATTTGCCGGCCGTCTTCGGAATGCCCGGCCAGTTATACCAGTCGGTGATGAATATCATGGTGAATGCCATTCAGGCGATGACGGACGGGGGCGACCTGAGCATCGAATTGACGTCGAACGGGAGTACCCTGACCTGTCGCATCAGCGACACCGGGCCGGGGGTGGCGGCGGACGAGTTGCCGCGTATTTTCGAACCGCTCTACACGACGAAAGCGGAAGGCCACGGACTCGGCCTGGCGTTAACCTATCAGTTCGTCCGCGCGCATGGCGGCGAGGTGCGGGCGGATAGCCGACCCGGCGGAGGACTGTCGATTGTGCTGACGCTGCCGGTGCGCCAGGCGCGGGAAGCTGAGTTGTTATGTTCCTGATCAGCTATCTGCTTCACGATACACAATATCTGGACGACGTGCGCACCCGTTTGGCGCTGGCCACCCCACCGATGGGGTTGGTGACGGCGCGCTCCGTCCCCGAGTTGATTGACCAGGCGCAGACGTTGCCGGTGCGCGCGGCGATGGTGGATATCTCCTGGCCACGTGAGACGCGGTTGCAATTGCTGTCCGCGTTGCGCCATCTGCCGCGTCCGCTGCCGGTGCTGATGCTGTCGCCCGCGCAGACAGATGAGTCATGGTGGCTGGTGGCGGACGAACTGGCCCGTCTGGACGAACCGCTCGACCTGTTCCTCTACCGTCTGCAACACACCGCCGGTGAGCGTCCATCCCCGCCGCCAACAGTCCAGACCATGCCGGTTGCGCCTGCCACCGAGCCACAATATGCTCCCACTGAGCATAGCCTGCTGGAGACGCCGCAGTTCCGCCAGTTTGCCGAGATTTTCGCCGGCATGGAGGAAGGGCAGCTTGTTGAATCCTTTACCGCCTGGGTACAACAGGCATGCCAGACCAGCCGCGTGGTATTGCTGTTGCGCGACCCCGCGAACGGAGATTTCGTCTGCCGCGCCCAGCGCGGATTGCCTTCCACGCTGGTGCCGCACTGCGCCTTTGCGCAAACCGCACCGTTGTGCCGTTGGCTGGCGACTTCCGCGCGCATTCTGCTGAAGGATGCCGATCAATTCTCCGCACCCGACGCGGTAGCCGAGTTGGAGTTGATGCAGGCGGTTGCCGCGGTGCCGGTGATGTTCGACGGTCAACTGGTGGGAATCCTGGGCATCGGGCCGCGGCTGGTCGGCCAGCGTTATGGCGCCTCCGAACTGGAAGCGCTGTTTGCCCTGGGCAGCCAGATCGCCGCCGCACTACACCACTGCCGGCTGCACCGCACGCTGCACACCCAGCAGGAGATGACCGAACACATGTTGAGCGTGATGCCCACCGGCACGCTGGTGCTGGGTGAAGATAATCACATTGTCTTCGCCAATGCCGCCGCCGCCGCCATCCTGGGCAAGTCTCGCGCCACGCTGTATGGCGCCGATATGCGCGCGCTGCCCTCGCCGCTCGGTGATCTCGCGTACGAAGCGCTGGTGGGCCGTCAGGATCTGGCGCGACGCGAAGTGAATAACGATGCGCTGGCCCATCCGCTGGCGGTGACGGGATTCCCGCTGGGCACCACCCCGCCCAGCGCCATGCTGCTGATTGAAGACCTGTCCGCGCACAAACGGCTGGAGGAAGAGCATGACCGCCGTGTCAATCTGGAGGTGTTGACCAACCTGGTGCACTACCTGGCGCACGAACTGCGCAATCCGCTGGTGGCGCTGTCCACCTTCAGCAATCTGGCGCCCACCCGCGCCGATGATCCCGACTTCAAGGAATTCTGCGATTCGGTGCTGCGGGTCGAAATCGGCCGCGTGAACCTCATGCTGGAGCAACTGCTGGTACTCACCCAGGATGTGGAACTGCAGTTCCACCCGATGGACTTGACGCCGGTTTTCGATCGCGTGACCGGCACCGAGGAAATGCGCGCCGCCGTGGTGGTGTCGATCCCCGTCGCGCTGCCGCACCTGACGGGCGACGAGCAGCGGCTGGAAACGGCGCTCACCTGCATACTGCGCACCGCCACCCGCCTGTCGTATCGCCAGACGCCCACCACGATGAAGGTCGGCGTCGAAGGCGACGGCATTGTCATCAGCATCGAGGCGCCCATTGCACCCGGCGTCAATCCTGAGCGATTCCTGAGTCCCTGGCAGCAATTTATCGATTTTTCCGAGGAAGATATCGACCTGGGTTTGGCAACGGCGCAGTATATCGTGGAACAACATGAAGGGGCGTTGCGCGTGTCCGTAGCGGAGAATGTCCTGACGATTCTCTGCCGCTTGCCATTGCGTGCCGACAACGAGAACTCCCGCGAGGAGGATAGACATGACGCGCCACAAAGTGCTCGTCGTCGACGATGAGCGTGGGGTACGTGAGTCGATCCGGATATTGTTGAAGGATAGCTACGACGTGTCGCTGGCGATTAGCGGCGCGGATGCGATCGCCAAGTTGCCGGAAGTGCAACCGGATATTGTATTACTCGACCTGCGGTTGGGCGATATGCACGGCACCGATGTCTTACAGAAGATCAAAACACAGGATCCCAACGTCGAGGTGATCCTGGTTACGGCGTATGCCTCCATCGACACCGCGCGCAAAGCGATCCGCCTGGGCGCCTTTGATTACCTGACCAAACCTTTCGACCCGCGCGAGTTGGAAGGCATCGTGCGCCGCGGCATCGAGCGCCGGATGGAGACGTTGCGCGACTCGGCGCTGATGGAATCGATCCGCCACGATCTGCAAACCCTGCGCCAGGAAGTGGATGCGGCGAAATACCGCATTTCCACCCACGTGCGCGACACCATCTACGCGCTGCTGATGAGCCTGGAACTTCGCGATGCCTACAGCGGCCAGCACAGCCTGGCGGTTCTCTGGCTGGTCGATCACTTCGCCCAGCACCTGGGGCTGCCCACAGTCGATCACCTGCGGCTGAAACGCGCCGCGCTGGTACACGATCTGGGCAAAATCGGCATCCCGGAGGACATCCTCAATCGTCCAGAATCGCTGAATCCCGTCGACCTGGCCGCCATGCAGCACCATCCGATTTTGAGCGCTGAGATCATCAGCAGCGTCGAGGCGCTGGCTGATCTTGCACCCATCGTGCGCGCGCATCACGAGCGCTGGGATGGCGAAGGCTATCCGGATGGGTTGGTCGGCGAACAGATTCCATGGGAAGCGCAAATCCTGTCGCTGTGCGACGCAGTGCACGCCATGAGCGGTGACCGTTGTTATCGCATCCGCCTGCCGGAGAGTGAAATCCGCTGGCAACTGCAACAGCAGCGCGGCAGTCAGTTCAAGCCGGAATTTGTTGACGAAATGCTGTCCTGCACGCTGATCAGCGACATTTACCGGCTGGAGGACGAAGGCAAGATGGTGTTGACCAGTCAGCAGGTGCGCCAGGTACTCGATGGAACGCCTAACCTGGAATGCGACGAACTGCTCGACGCCGATTTGCGTGATGCCGCCACCGCCGGATACGGGGATATGGGGTGACACCCGGAGGGGGATTCACCGCACGCGCAGCGCCATGGCGTATTCCGGCTCTTCCCCGAAGCCGTACTGCGGGCTGGCAGCGCGGGTTTGCTCACGGATGATGCGGAAACCCATCTGCCGGTACAGCGCGACGCCGCGTGCGTTGGCCTGCTGCACGGTCAGCGTCATAACCGGTGGTCCGATCTCCCGCGCGATTTCCAACAGGCGGGTCATCAGCGCCTTGCCCGCGCCGCTGCCCTGGCAGGCGCTGCTGACACAGATGCCGAATCCGCTTTCGTCGGCGTCGGCGTTGCCCCAGCGATACCACGCATACCCGGCAATCGGCTGCGCCGGCGTCTCCAGCACCAGCACCACCTCCAGTGGACTCTCGGCGTTAGCCGCGTTGCGCAACGCGTGTTCGCGGTCAAGCGGATGCGGGCAGTAGAAGCGGATATCCTCGCACGGCACTCCGGCGTAAAAGGCGGCGAGTGCCTCCCCGTCGTCGCGCGTCAGTGGGCGAATCACTGCCTCCCCGCCGTTTTTCAACATCAGCGTGATGGCGTGAAATATTTGCATATTGTCAGGCGTCATGGCAATACCTTGCACGCGATGTGCGTGCCGGCAGCAGGCAGTGTGATCGTCGCTGTTGCGTCGTTTGCAACGCACGCCCACCGTAGCATGTATCATGAAGCCCGATTGATCGGGCGTCTACCGGCAGCCCCCTGGTTGACCAGGGGGCAAGACCGTGGATGAGCATAGCGGAGGTTATTTCCCGCGCGGCCCGTCATCACTCTTCTTCCGTCGTGATTGCTGGCTCGGTTTTTTCTCGCCTTCTTTGCCGTCGGTCTCTCTCTCTTTCCCCGTGCTCTCCTTGACCTTGATGCGGATCGGCGTGCCTTCCAGCGAGAAGCGCTGTCGGATCTGATTTTCCAGGTAACGTTCGGTGGAGAAATGCACTAATTCCGTGTTGTTGACGAACAGCAAGAAGGTTGGTGGTTTTACGCGCACCTGAGTCGCATAATAAATTTTCAGCGCCCGGCCACGGCGCGACACCGGTCGCTCGAAAGTCGCCTCAGCCACCAGCCGGTTCAACTCGCTGGTGGAGATGCGCATGGCGTGTTGCTCGCCGACATTGAGCACGGTGGTGAGCAGTTCGTCGATGCCGCGGCGCTTCAGTGCGGAAATGAAGACGATGGGCGCGTAGGCGGTGAAGACGACTTCCTGGCGGAGATGCGTGGTGAATTCCGCCAGCATCGCCTGACGCTCCTTGCTGCTCAACTGGGCGTTGCCTTCCAGGCCTTTTGCGCGCCGCGTGTTGTTCAGCTTTTCATCCCATTTGTTCACCGCCATCACGATACCGCGCCCGTTTTCGTGTGCGTAGCCGATGATGCGCTTATCCTGTTCGGTGATCCCTTCCAGCGCGTCGATCATCACCACGGCTACGTCGCAGCGGTCGATAGCCCCGAAGGCACGCACCACGCTGTAATACTCGACGTCCTCCTCCACCTTGCTCTTCCGCCGGATACCCGCAGTGTCGGTAATAGTGAATTTGTTGTCCTTCCAATCGTAGTGGATGTCCAGCGCGTCGCGGGTGGTGCCGGCAATCTCGCTGACGATGGCGCGCTCTTCCTTGATGATGGCATTCAGCAGCGACGACTTGCCCACGTTCGGTCGGCCGACGATGGCCATGTGCAGCCGCTCCTCCTCCTCGGGATCGTCCAACTCCTTGGGCGGTGGGGGCAGCAGTTCGGTCAGACGGTCGAGCAGGATGTCCACATCCATGCCGTGCAGCGCGGAGACGGTGATCGGCTCGCTAAAGCCCAGTGCGTAAAATTCCGTCGCTTCCTCCACGCGCCGTTTGCTCTCGACCTTGTTGACCGTCAGCACCACGGGCTTGCCGGTGCGTCGCAGCATCTCCGCGATCTCATGATCCAGATGCATCAATCCCTCGGTACCGTCCACCAGGAAGATAATCACCGCCGCCTCTTCGATGGCGAAGTCGGTTTGCCGGCGAATTTCATCAACAAACACTTCCCGGTTAAGTTGGATACCTCCGGTGTCGATAAGAACAAATGGATGGCCATACCACTCGCAATCCGCATAGAGCCGGTCGCGAGTGACGCCTGGGGTAGGCTCGACGATTGCGATGCGCCGACCCGACAGGCGATTGAAGAGGGTAGATTTCCCGACGTTTGGCCGCCCAACGATGGCGACGATCGGTTTTGGTTGTGCTAATGTTGGCATATCATCGCTATTGTAACAGACTTCCGCGCTTACACAAAATCGTCACTGCAGACGAATCGACCCAGCAAGGCTGCGACGGCCGACAATCGATGCGCAAACATAATCCCGTGAAAGGAATTGTGTCATGGAACGCTTGTTGGGAATCGGATTAGCCGCCGGCTGCGGAGTGCGCTCGCGACCCCTGACATTGAAAGCCCATGGATACCTGCGCGCCAAAGCGGCAATGCATTTTCTCGGTCGCCGCGTGCTCGATTGGGTGATGCACGACCTCCACCAACAGGGCGTGCACGAATTCGTGATGGTCACCCGGGGCAAGGAAAACCGATATCAGGTGAAAAATATTATCGGATACGGTGAGGCGCTGGGCGCCGCTGTGCGCTATTCCCCGGTGCGGTATGATGAGATGAATCGCGGCAGCGGAGATGCCTTGTTGACCAACATGGAATATTTCCGCCTGGATGGGACCACCGTCGTGTTCCCCACCGATTCGATCTTCGATGTCGATCTCACTGCCTTGCACGAGGCGCATGTGAATTCCGGCGCGGTGGTCACCATCGCTTCCATGCCGCAACCGGCTGAAGTTATCGCCGGACGCTACGGTCTGCTCGATCGTCAGCCGAACGGGCGCGTGCGCGGCTTTCTGGAAAAACCGTCGCTGGAAGCGATCTATGCCCATTATGGCCTCCATACCCCGCGACAACAGCGCCAACTGGAACCGCTGGCGACCAGCGCCGGATTGTACCTGATGAACACGTTCGCCATGCGCAAAATCGCCCGCCATCCTGACCTGGTGGCCATGCGGCGCAAGCAATGCGATATCGGCGCTGATCTGCTGCCGTGGTTGGTGACGAACGGCTATCCGGTGTTCGCCTCGCAAATCGATCGCATGGGTGACCTGGGTAACATCCCCGGCTTCCTGCACACCATGCACGATGCGCTGTACGGGCGGTTCCTCTCCATGCTCCCGCAGATGGCGCCCAGCCTGTCGCGCAAAAACAACGTGATGATCGATCCCACCACGCTGAAGCTGGCCGACCCCATCAGCCGGTTGACGCTGGCGGAAAAAATCGAGCAAGGGCTGGTGGGCATCCATGGGCCGGTGCGTATCGGTAAATACGTACAGGTTTTCCCGGCGCGGTGCTGGCGGAGTGCAATATCGACGATGATTGCGAGATTTACGAGCATGCCACCATCATCCGCTCGTCGGTAGGCGCCGGTTCGCTTATCGGTCCCCATAGCTATCTGGAAGATGCCGTCACCGGCAGCATGGTAGAGCTGAAGTCCACGCTGAAAGAGCGCGTGGCGTTGAAGCAGTTCACCGCCATCGGGGACGAAGTGGTGGTGGAAGGCGGCGTGACGCTGGTCGAAAACATATGCATCTATCCGCGGCTGACCGTGCCGGCTGAAACGGTAATCCCCGCGCACGCCGAAGTGATGAATGCGCTCCAGATGGGCGAATACTGCCGTGAAAGCTACGAAGAGTTGGAAACGATGGATTACACGCCGTTCTTTCCAACCTTGCCCATCGAGTTGCCGCGTGGAAACATCGTGGCGCTGGCGCCGTCGAATACGCTGGCCGGCATCGGCGTGTAAGAAATAATTCCGGTGAACGGAAACCAGGGATAAGCGCCCACCCCTCAGCGGAGTCTCCGCCGGGGGTGGTGTTGTTTTTCTGCTCCTGCTGTGCTCATTGGAATGACCCTGACTCCATGGGGGCATGTTCGCGTTGCAGTTACCTGGGGTCAAAAACGCATTGCATCTACAACCCCTATTCCCCCTCCCTTGTCCGATCGCCGGGAAAACGCGATAATCAGTATCGTGACCTACAGGAGGAAGCATAGATGTCGGATCAGTCCGGTTTCATACAGGGATTGGGGATGATCCCGCTGTTGTCCACCGCACAGACGCGTTCGATTTCCGCCGAAAATCCCACCGGCGCGCGGGGTGGGGGAGCGAAAGAGCGTCCCGCGCCGGACAGCGCGGCGTCCATGCTCGGTACGGGGTGGAAGGTGCGGCCAAGTATTACGCTGCCGGCAGGGAAAGTCACTGAACTGGCTACCGTCAACGGTTCCGGCGTCATCCAGCATATCTGGATCACCGTCGATCCGGTTGCCTATCGCAACTGCATCCTGCGCATGTTTTGGGATGGCGAGAAGACACCGTCGGTGGAGGTACCGTTGGGCGATTTCTTCTGTCACGGCAGCACCATCCGCCACCTGGTCAACTCGTTGCCGATTTGCGTGAATCCCACCGGCGGATTCAACAGCTACTGGCCGCTGCCGTTCGGCACGCGCGCCCGCATCACCTTGGAGAACCAATGGAAGGATGATATCGGTGGATGTTATTACCAGATCACCTATGCGTTGATGGAAGTGCCGGATAATGCCGCGCGCTTCCACGCGCAGTGGCGGCGAGGCGTGACGCCCATCGACTGTCCACAGCACGTGATCGTGGACGGCATCCGCGGGCACGGGCAATACGTGGGCACCGGTCTAACCTGGACCCAGCTTGCCAACGGCTGGTGGGGTGAAGGCGAGATCAAGTTCTTCCTCGACGGCGATACTGACGCCCCGACCATCTGTGGCACCGGCACTGAGGATTACTTCGGCGGTGCATGGGGATTTTACGGTGAGGACGGGCGCGAGCAGGCGTTCAACACGGCGTTTCTCGGTATGCCGCTGGTACGGCACGAGCCCAACGCGGTGCCGGTGTATGACCTCTATCGCTGGCACATCATGGATCCTATCCGTTTCGCCGAGGAGCTAAAGGTGACCATCCAGGCACTTGGCTGGTGGCCCAATCACAAATTCCAACCGTTACAGGACGATGTCGCCTCGGTCGCCTACTGGTTCCAGACCGAGCCGCACGCCGTCTTTCCACCGATGCTGCCCGTGCACCTGCGCTGGCCGCGATGAAGGGTGAGTGGCGTGTGACGAATGGGCGAGGTTGCGTCCGAACCGAATGCGGTGGTTGCGTAAGCCATCCATGGTTTGCTCGACCATGCGTGAAAAGCCGGATTGTTTCGGCGTCGAACAGGATGCCCGGCGCTTGACTGACGGAATGCGTGGGCGGCGAGAAACAGCATGCGCGATTGGGTGAGCGCAAAACTGGAGCAGGTGGAGGCGTTGTTTCCACCAGAGCGGCTGGCACGCAGTAAGGCGCGGTGGACGCGGCTGTGGCGGGGCGAGGCGTCGCAGGATCGGTTGCCGTTCGTATATGCGCCGGCGCGGCTGAATTATTATGATGCGATCGAGACGCCGGAAGCACGGCTGCGCTCGTCCCTGGACGAATTCATCCTGCGCGGACAGGTGGACGACGATTTTATCCCCGCCTTCTTCCCCGGCTGTCGGCAATCCACCATCCCCACCATGTTCGGCGCGCGCGAGGTGGTCATCGAGAACGACTACACCTGCGAGCGGCTCATCGCCTGTCCCGAAGAGATCGATCGGCTGCCCGCACCAAAGTTGGATGGCGCCGCCGGTGAGTGGCTGGCCATGCAGCGCTATCTGCTGGAGGAAACAGCAGGACGCCTTCCCGTGCATGTGATCGACATGCAGGGACCGGCGGACGTGTGCGGCAAGCTATGGGGTTATGACGAGTTGTTTGTCGCGGCATACACCGACCCGGAGCGCTATCATGCACTGATGAACGCGGTTACCACAGCGTTCATCATGCTATGGCGGCGTCAGCAAGAGTTACTGGGCGCGCAGTTCGTCGGCACCCATCTTTTCGGTTGGGACTGGGTGCCGCCTGAGGCCGGCGCGTCGCTTTCCGCGGACAGCCTGGTGATGATCTCGGCTGACTTCTACCGCGAATTTTACCAACCCTATTTGCAGCGCATCGCCGGTGCGTTCGGCGGATTGGCGGTGCATTCATGCGGCGATTTTTCCGCGGTGGTGCGTGCGGTATGCGCCACGCCGGGCGTGAAAGCGATCAATGCCGGGCAGATGAACGTGGCAGAACTACTCGCTGCCGGTGCCGACGGCGGCTGTGTCATCATCGCCTGTACCGACGTGCAGGCGGCGGCAGGCATCTTTACGCTGGCACGGCAACACGCCTTGCGCGTAGACCTGACCATCGGCGGCGCCTGGCCGACGGCGGAGGGGAACGTGAAACCACTTGATCAGTGGACGACGGCGGATCGCGCGGCTCTCGCCCGCACCGACGCCGTGATGCACGCAGCGGCACATTCTTCGGCATGATGCGCGAAAATTTGTACGCTATCAATAACTGTCGCGCACGTGATCGTCGTACGCTGTGCATGGTGGGTATCACCATTGCGTCCTGGCGACCGCGGGATGCACGCATGCACCGGCGATCGTCGGGCGGTACTTCCATCGGAGGAGGGTGCTATGCCGGAAGAGAAAAAGTACCCGAGCGATGAGGAGATCAAGAAGAAAGAAGGCACCGGGGAGATGACGGTCAAGGAAGCCGGCCACCTGGGCGGCGAGAAAGTCCGCGACCTCATTGAGAAGGGTGAAGAAATGGAAGAGAAGAAGGGTGGCACGAAAGCCGCGTAACGATCTCTCATCCGAACTGTTGGCCCGGGTGGCGCACGTCGCTCGGGCCAATTCTGTTAGCAACCAATGCCATCAGACCGTCATAATCCGTAGATATGTCCCTTGCGCGCCCGCGGCGGGCACGGTGACAGTGAGCGGGCGCGCGCCGGCATCGCCCAGATCGAGTGGCATGGCATCGCCCATCAGCGTAGACGTCCACGCTTCCACCACCTGGCGGTCGTCGCTTAACGGCAGTTCGATATGGTGGGTCGTGTGGGCGCAGGCGCGAATTTCATTGGGGCTGACAGTGAGCAATATAGTCTGCTCCAGGCATTGCGCCGCTAGCAAGCCGTCGGGGCTGTAGCGCTCAAAGACCGCCTCATCCGCCTCGATGAGCACGCGCTGGTCGGTCCATCCCGGCGAATTGGCGTAGACATGCCAGCACGCCGCCAGCAATCCGTACTCCTCGTCACGCAGCGGTGAAGCGCCATCGAACTGTTCGAAGTGCGCGAGTGTCGGGATGCCATAGACCGGTGCGGTGACCCAGTGGACGGCAGCCTCTTCCCGGTACAGCGGGCGGGCGCCGGTTTCGATAAGCATGCCGGGCAGCGTGCGCGAGACGATGCGTGCCCGCCTCCACCATGGTGTCAGCGCGTGTCCGGCGCCGTCGCCCAGGCGAATCGCACACTGCTGCGCCTGGGCATACGGCATCACAGCGGTGCCGGAAATGAATGCATCCGACTTGACCTCCCGCGCCGCGTCGGTGATCAGCGTGATCACCTTCCATCCCAATTCGTCGCCGATGCCCCAGGCGGGATTGTAAGGGTGCGTGGTGCGCGGATCGGGACAGGCGTCCAGGTCGTCGACCTGCAACCCGTCGGCGTCCAGGCCTGCGGGGGACACCAGGCGCTGCACCACCGCGCACAATTGCTCGCGCATGGCCGGGAACGTCACGTCGCGGAGCAGCAGTGTGTCCGCGTGGGTGGCCATGTTGCCTTCCCGGTCGCGCAGCACGCCGTCGGCATACTGCTGCGTCACCGTGGCTTGACGTGCCAGTGCGAAGGGCGATACGCGCAGGATGATATGGTGTCCACCGGCGTGCAATGCGTCGATGATCGCACGCAATCCGGCATCATCGCCAAACGTCGCGTGGTGGGCGGTGTAATCACCGGCAGCCTGGTACCAACCCCCGAGCACAATATTGAATGGTGTGCCCAGTCGCGCGCGCAGCAGCAACGCTTGCTCACCGAGCAGGCGGTTGGCCGGTAGGCGCACCTGTGGGGTTGGCCACCAGTCGGCCGGGATGCGCAAAGGCTGCACCGTGTGCATCTCGCTTGCCGCGATGGCCAATTCATCCAGTGCCTGGTACGGTTCCGCCAACCCGCCCATGATAACCACCTCCGGTCCCATGTCGCCGGCATGCGCCTGCGTATAATGATGGAACGTGAGGCGAAATTGTTGCTGGCTATCGACGGCAAAGGTGACAGTTGCGACCGGCAGCGCACCGGGAATAACGACCGAAAGCCAGCCGTCGTCATATTGCAGCGCGCAGGCGCGCGGGGGTGGGGTGAAGACGCCGGTGTGCGCCAACCCGCGTATTTCTTCTGCCATGGCACTCGTCCCGGTCGCCACCGGCACGTCGTGCGCGACCTCCCGAGGCCATTCGCGGTCATCGTCAGGCGGCACAAAAGTCCGCCAATGCGGCCCGCGAAAGGTCGTGTTGGGGAAATAGGCGATGTCCAGCGGGGATGGCAGCGGGCAATAGATGCTATAGTGCACGCGTCCGCGCGCGGTCCACAACCGCACTTGCACCGTAGGACGGTCTGTCAGGTTGGCGGTGAGCACGCCCTGTTCGACCCGCCACGTGCCCAACGTCATCGTCTCGTTATCCAGCATCGGCGCCAGCGGGAAGCGCGCCACGCCGTCGCCGTTCTGCTGATAAATGCGCAGTTCGCTCCCCGTTACCTCCGCCACCAATCCACCCAACGGTGCCAACCACCGCCCATTGTCCGGTACAAACGGTACAATCTCTCTGGCCATCGCGTTCCCTCCCGTCGCCCTGCATACGCAGTATACCAGCGGTGCGCGCACGCACATGGACAGTTGTTGTGACGGAAAGGGGAACTTTGTGGGAGGGTGAGGGCACGCTTCCCGCTGTTCAGTTCGGCATGCACCCAGCGAGGCAGCATCCTCGCGTTCGATATGCTGTCGCGTGCTGATGGCACTGCACGGCAGTGTACTCGTCACCCGGCGAAACTGCGCTGGCGCAGCACCTCCACGCGCTACGCCACGCTCTTTACGCCGTAGAGTGCGGCTTCCACCTCCAGAAACGCTTGCGTCAGTTCGTCATGAATGTTGGCAAAAGGCAGCGCGCCGCACATGATGGGCACGAAATCCGCCGCGTAGCCCCCGCGTGCGGCGGCGGTGTGGTCGGGTGCGTAGCCCACGCTGTCATTGGTTAAACCCATCAGGAGAAAGACCGGGGATTGGGCGCGCGCGCGCACGTCATTCTTGATCGCCTGGAACACCTCGAAAGGCGAACCGACCAGTGTGAGCGGACCCAGACGGAAGCCGTGCAACTCGATGGGCGGCGACAGGCTCTCACCCGCCTCCGCCTTCGCCACCAGGCGCCGCATGGCGGTCAGGTGCACCGTGGTCATGCGCACCTCGTCGTCCCGGTCGGTTCGTCCCTCCGCCTGCAGTTGTCGCATGCGCGTCTCATGTTCCGCCAGCAGCGTGCGCAATTTGTCGATGCCCCACGGCTTGCGAGTGAACGCCACCTCGCTTCGTTGATAACCCAGCACGTCGATCCCGATAGGCCGCGCCTGCGCCAGACCGCGGCGCACCGCGTTCGCGTAGCGCCCGGCGATGATGTCCAGCGCCAGCAGCGATTCCGTTTCCGGCTTATGCACCACGCAGGTGTTCACGTCACCTTGCGCACCCTGCAGGAAAAGACCGATACTGCCGGGGTGCTCGCGCTCCAGCAGGTTCGTCGCCACTCCCGCGTAATCGCCGTGAATATAGCGCGTTTGCTGGCAGCATACCACCGGGTGGCAGCCGAAGTAGCTGACAAAGCCGATGAGTTGCCCATCCGCTTCGATCTTCACCACGTGGCAGGTGGTGTCGGTCAACTCCGGTTTGGCCGGGCGCCAGCCATCCACCAGCACTTCCTCCAGTGGCGGGGCGTCGCGGTCGTATTCGCGGTTCACCCCGATGCCTTCGCACGGCACTTCGGCATGCGACAGCGTGGCCGGGCGCAAGGCGCCAAGCGCTCCCAGGCAGGCGTCGGCAATACGCTGGGGCAGCAGTTCCAGATACGGTAGATCCGCCTCGCCCCAACCGATGTACGGGCCGGTGCAGGGGCCACTGTGCGTGTGCGACGAGCAGATCATGATCGCGTCGCCGGGGATGCCGGTCGCCGCGGTGACGAGTTCGCGCACGCGCCGGGTGATGGACAGCGCGGTGCCGATCAGGTCGCAACTCACCAGCAACAAGCGTTGGGTGCCGTCCTCGATGGCCATGGCGCGTGCCCATAGCCTGTCGCGCACGCCGATGGAATACCGGTGCAGAAATGGACCGAAACCGCACAGCTCCGCGCCGACGCGGGGGGTAATATCGACTTTCGCCAATCCGATATGCATAGGAATCGCTCCTAGGGGTTCACCTTCGGGCGTTGCCCCATCATTACATTACCTGTTCTTTACGCATATATCGCCGATTTCCTTCCGAGTGATGGGTGGAGAACGACTTTGCCTTGCCCACCATTCCGCGCAGGAATTGCCCGCCGCGCGTCGTATTGCATTATAAGGTTGCACGGACCACAGAAAAAGGGGTAGAGCCATGCGTAATGACGGCATGGATGCTATTGAGGGGCAGCGACAGGTGCCACCGGAGGCGCTGGCGCTGTTGCCGCGTGAGGTGGCGGTGGCGAATCGGGTATGCCCGACCGGTCTCAACACGTCTCCGAGTGGCTTTCGCACGATGACCGTATTGACCACCGATCCCGGCAATGCCATGCTGGTGAAGGAATTGCAGCGGTTGACCGGCTGTGGAGTGGCGCTGGTGCCATCCAGCGAACAGGATATTCAGCGCGGCATCGAGGCCGTGTATCGCCGCAACTACACGGAAACGCCCACCGATCTTTTGCAACAAGCCGGTGTCACCCTGGAGGTGAACGCGGCATCCGTGACCGGCCACGCGGTGGATCAGCCCAATGCCGTCTCCATGCTGGAGAATATCTTCCATCGAGCCATCACCGAGCGTGCCACTGACATTCATATCGAACCATATGAGCAACTCGTTTATGTGCGTTTTCGCATTGATGGAGTGATGTATGACGCGCTGACCTTCGAACCGGCGCTGCACCCGGCGGTCATCTCGCGCATCAAAATTCTCGCCAATCTGGATATCGCGCAGAACCGTCAGCCGCAGGACGGGCGTTTTGACGTGGGATTGGGAAAGCGCATGTTTGATGTACGCGTCTCGATCGTGCCGCTGCTCACCGGCCAGAAAGCCGTGTTGCGCCTGCTGCCCAAGGGTCAACTCGCGCTCAACCTGCCGCAATTGGGATTGAGCGAGAGCAGTCTGAAGGTTGTCGAGCAATTGATATGCAAGCCATTCGGCATGGTCCTGGCTACCGGGCCGACGGGATCGGGCAAGACCACCACGCTGTATGCCTGCCTGTCCGCCATCGACAACGTGGAAAAAAATATCATCACCATCGAGGATCCGGTGGAATATCGCTTCCCGCGCATTGGGCAGATTCAGGTGAACCCGAAGGTGGGACTCACTTTCGCCAACGGGTTGCGCGCCATGCTGCGCCAGGATCCGGACGTCATCCTGGTGGGCGAGATTCGCGATCCGGAAACGCTGGACATGGCGATCCATTCCGCGCTGACCGGGCACCTGGTCTTCTCGACGCTGCACTGTAACGATGCCGCCGCCGCGGCAGCGCGCATGGTGGATATGGGGGCTGAGCCGTTTCTGATCTCCAGCGCGGTTAGCGCCATCCTGGCCCAGCGGCTGGTGCGCCGTATTTGCGAGCGGTGCAAAGAAGTGGCACCGGTGACCGACATTATGCGCCGCCAGCTCGAGTTATCCGATGACGGCACCACGTATTACCACGGCGCCGGATGCGAGTACTGCCGCAACACCGGCTACACCGGGCGGATGAGCGTGTTCGAGGTGGTGCCGGTTAGCGAGCCGATTCAGCAGGCGATCATCCGCAAAGCGAGCGCCGCGGAAATCCGCGGCATCATCCGCGAAGCCGGCATCCCCAACCTGCGCGATGACGGGTTGGCCAAAGCCCGCGCCGGCCTCACCAGCCTGGACGAGGTCGTGCACGCGGTCTACCTGGACATCGTGTGATCCAGCCGGGCAGACTGGTCTCCGGTCGTCGGCCCGTGCCCAGACGCAGGCGCCCCCACCTGCGGCGGATGGGGGCGCCATCACTCCCGTCGTCTATTCCTGCCAGTACAACACTTGCGGCGGGTTCTTCTCCACCGGCGGCACCTCGCCCAGCGGAAAGCCGACGATAATGGGGGCGACCACGCGGTAATCTTCCGGCACGCCGAATTGGCGCTTCACGTCGGGATCGTTGAGGGTGAAGCCAAGGAAGCCGACCCAGCAGGTACCAAGCCCCAGGTCAGTGGCAGCCAGCATAATGTTCTGCGCAGCCATGGTGCAATCGTTGTCGGTGGTGACGCCGTTCGGCGTGGCGTAGACGACGATGCACGCCGACGCGCCATAGCACAGGTTCGTTTCCGGGTTGGCCATCATGTCACGATAGCGTTCGAAGCCAGGAAAACGGTCGATATTCTCCAGCAGAAACGCTTTGGCACGGTCGGAAAGGTCGCGCAGCACGTCGGCGCCCTGCAGCACGCCGAACGCCCACGGCTGCATATTCATGCCGGTTGGCGCTTGCACCGCCGCTTGCAACAGGATTTCAATCGTCTCATGCGGCACGGCTTCATCCGCATAGGCGCGCACGGTGCGGCGCTGGTATAGAGCATCCATCAATTCCATGGGCAATCCCTCCGAAAAGGTGGTTGTTTTGTTCGTTCCACCCGGCGGTGGTAAACTCCTGCCCATGCCGGTATCGCCAATGAATCCTGTTGCCGATGCCGCACATTGGAGAGAACCGGTCGCAGCGGAAGTCATGACTCATCGCACGGCAGCGTCAATGTCACCCGCGTGCCGGTGTCGGGGGTGCTGTCGACATTCCATGCGCCGCCGATGAGGGCCATCATGGCGCCGTGGAGCAGCATACCCTGGCCGCTGCCGGTAGAGGGGGCGGCGTGGGCAAGGCCGATGCCGTCGTCGGCAATGGTGAGCGCCGGCGGATCAGTGTCGCGCAGTTCGACGGTCAAGGTCAACGGGCGAGTGGGATCGGTGCCGCGACCGTAGCGGGCGGCGTTGCGGATCGCCTCGCGCGCCGCGCCATACAGCACCTCGGCGACCAGCGGCGACAACGTCCGCGTCCGCGCCTCGGTGGCGGGATCGAGGTGCCATGCCACCGCGGTGAAGGCGCCGTCGCAACTGCGCTCGATATGGCTGCGCAGCGCGCCGAGTATGCCGTGATGGGTGATGTCCAATGCGGCGGTGGCGGGCAGGTCGCGCAACAGCGCGGCCAGCGCGTGGTGAATCTCCGCAAGCTGCGTCACCGTTGCTGCTTGTGCCGGATCGTTGCTAAGCGCCAGCATGACGGTGTGGATTTGCGGTAGGATGTCGTCATGGATGACGCGGCGGCCGCGGCGGTCGGCGAGTTGGTCATCCGCCAGCCGCGCGCGCTGTACCTGCATCAGCCGTCGAGCCATCTGCGCGCCCGCCAGCGCGTCGATTAGCCGTTCGCCGGCAGTACGCGCCACCTCGATCTCCTCGTGGGTATACAGTCCGCCATCGCGTTTTTCACCCAGCAGCAGTAGTCCGATAAACCCGCGCGTGCTCCATAACGGCACCGCTCCCATTGCCACGCCGCACACGCCGGGCTCCAGCTCAAGGTAAAGCGTGCGCGGATCGGAGCAGCGCGCGAGCAATGCGGCGGGGATCTCCGGCGCAACGGCGTTTGCCGGGTGGGTGAGTGGCTGCACCAGCGCGGCGAATGATCCGCCGGCGGTCAGGCAGGCCCAGCGCGCTCCCAGTACGTCGTCGCACAGTGCGTGGAAGGGTGCGGCGGCGGTCGCGTCCGGCACTTCGCCGGGCAACAGCGCCTCGGTGACGCGCGGACCGGCGACAAACGGGCGCAGGCTGGCCATGAAGTGCTCGCGCTCGGCGTAGGACCGCCAGTTGTGCAGCGCGTAAAACGCCGCGAGCAGCAACGCGGTGAAGAGGATGCCGTAGACCGGTGGGGTGTGGCGCACCAGCGCCAGCGCCATCAGCGCGCTGTAGGTGACCGCCACAATGATCATGTTGCGCCACTGTCGCCGCTGTCCATGGCGCGGCAGCGTGGTGCCAGTGAATAGCTCGTAAGCGATGGCGGCCTGGCCCAACAGCAGCACTGCCACGTTAACGAAGAGGCAGATCAGCAAATCGGACCACACCAGCGTGAGCCAGATGTCGTGCGGCACGTGTCCCGGCGGGCGGTCAAGCAACCCGGGGGCGACGCGCACCAACGTCCAACCCAATAACAAACACACCGCCAGTTCAGCCAGCGAGGTGGCGATGAGCCATGGCCGCGCCCGGCGGCGCGCTACATCACCCAGCAAGCGGGACGAAGGAGCTGGAAAGAGGAGGATATCCAGCGACATGGCGATGCAGCCGATCACCATCAACGAGTAGACGACTGCCAGCATGGAGACATTCCCGATGGTCGGCCCGGAAAGCAGCGCGGCGGGCGGATACGCGTGGAGCAGTGACAGCGGGAAGGTGAGGGCGAGGATGCCGGTGACCGCGACGATGATCAGCAGCGCCAGCAAAAAGAAGATGTGCCAGCGGCGGTGGCGCACCGCGCGCGGCTGTGTCCAGAAGCCGCCATGCCAGAGCATGACCAGATACCAGGCGAACGGCTGCGCGAAGCCGACCAGCCACGCCAGCGGCCAGCGCGCGATGATGCCCGGCGTCACGCGATCGAGTCCCAGGTTGATGATGACCGTGTGGAACAGAAAGAAGAGCGTGCCGGTACCCAGCGCCGCCGCCGCCACCCAGATGCCCCAGCCGCGGCGCTCGGCGTTCAGCAGCACCGTCATCCCCAGCCACAACAGCAGGATGGCGTTGATCAGCGACAGCGCCAGCAGCGCCCATTGCATCACGGCGTTTACGGGCATGGGCAATCCCAGAGCACCCAGGCGCCACGCGCATCCTCCACGCGTGGGGTGCCGTCGACATCCCAGGCGATCAGCTGTCCGGCGTGTACGATCAGCGAGGCGCGGGTGCGCGCCACTTTCTCGTCGGTGTTCGTCTCATCCAGTCCCCAGGCGGCATAAATCGACCCATTGGTGCGGCTGATGGTGCGCTTATCGCGAAAGCCCATCTGCGCGGCGATCTGCTCGTTGGTCATCCCCCGCGCCAGCATGCGAGCCACCTCCTGTTCGTTGGGTTCCAGCAGCGCCATCGGATCGCGGTCGTCCTTCTGCCGCACCTCCTGCACACGCGCCTCGATCTCCGGGTCAATGAAACTGCGTCCGCTCATCGCATCCTTGAGCAACGGCACGATCATCTGCGGCAGCAGGTAATTGGACTTGCGCACGTAGGCGTAATGACTGAGAATGCCCGCGCGGCGAAAGGCGCGGTAATAGGCATCGTCGTCCTGGATAGAGTAAAACACCACCGGCAGGCGCGGCAATTCGCGACGAATCGCCACTGCCGCCTCGATGCCGTTCATCGCGCCGTCAAGCTGCACATCCATCAGCAGCGCGTCCGGCGCCTGCGCGCGGCACCACACCACTGCCTCCTCGCCGCTTGCGCAGCATGCCGCCACCCGCACCGCTCCCGTCGCTTCCAACCCTGCCTTCAGTGCTGGGCGTAACCGTTCGTTATCTTCAATTAACAGAATGGTGAGCATAAATTAAGACCGTTTGATGGTTGAGCAGGCCATCCATGGCTTGCTGAACCATCGACCTTCCAAGTATACGTCTTTTGGAATTGTCGACCAAGCACTCAGGTGCGGAAATCGCTTCACTCAGTGGGTCGCCATTCGAAACCGGCGGGCGTAGTATGGTGCCAGCTTCGGCGGAAAGGATGGTGACATGTACGACGTGGCGATTGTGGGAGCAGGGCCGGCGGGGGCAATGCTGGCGCGGTTGATCGGTGGGCGCTACCGAGTGTTGCTGGTGGATCGGCGGGTATTGGATGCGCCGCCGGTGGAGGGAAGGATGGGGAAATGCTGTGGTGGGCTGCTGTCGGAAAACGCGCAAGCAGCACTGGCGGAGTTGGGACTGACGCCGCCGGTGTCGATCCGTACCGCCGACCAACCGCGGCAGGTGCGCGTACTCGATGCCGATAATGGGGGAGAGCGCATGCTGATGCGCGCCTATATCAATTGTCATCGTGAACTGCTCGATCGCTGGTTGGTGTCGCTGGCGCCGGCGGGCGTGGCAGTGCATTGCGGCTGCGAGGTGCGGGAGATCCGCGTGGATGACACGGGCGCGACGCTGACGCTCTCTGCCGGCGGGCGGCGCGATACCGAGCGCGCGCGGTTAGTGGTGGGAGCGGATGGGGCACATTCGCTGGTGCGCCGCCGGCTTTTCCCGCATGCGCCGGCGCCACGCACGTACCTGGCGGTGCAGGGGTGGTATGCGCCGGCGACGCCGTTGACCGAACACCTGGCGGTGTTCGATCGCGCGGTGAGCGACTTCTATGGATGGGTAGTGGCAAAGGATGGCCTGCTCGCTATCGGCGCCGCGTTGACGCCCCGCGCCGATGCGCAGGGACACTTCGCACGCCTGCTTGCCCGTGTGATTGATGCCGGCATCGCACCGGGCCGCCTGCTGCGCCGCGAAGGAGCGCTCGTCAGTCGCCCGTTGCATCTACGTGAATTGTGCACGGGCAACGCGCGCGCCGTGCTGCTGGGCGAAGCCGCCGGTTGGATCAGCCCCAGTTCGGCGGAGGGATTCAGCTACGCCTTCCGCAGTGCCGCCGCGCTGGCCGCCGCGCTCGATGACGGTCTCGACGGCGTTGCCGCCCGCTACACCGCGGGTGCCGCGCCGCTCCGTCGTGCTCTCGCGCGCGAGATCGTTAAAGCTGCCGGCCTGTATACCCCCTGGTTGCGCCGCCTTGCCCTCCGCCCGGTGCGCGTGACCACTCCGCAACCGCAATCCGCACCGGGGTTGCTTGCGGACGTATTCGGCCATTGAGAAACGCCGCGCGTTTTTTGCGGCTCAATATTATCGGGTAGCCGTGAGTTGTCCGTCAGGCCGTGGAGGGAGCGCATCTTCATGCGGCAGCAGGTGCAGCGCCGCGGGAGCGAAGCTGACATACACGGTAGCGCCGGCGGGCCAATCTGCCTCGGGGAAGATACCCGGCAGCGTGAGGGTCACTTCGCCGGCGAGGCGCAGTTCCGGGCGGATGGCACGCGGCAAGCCGGGCTGGATGATGGTCGCGAAGCAGCGGCGGTCGGCGGTCGCGGTGGGCCGTGCGTGCGACAGCGCGATCGCGTGCTGTGGGATGACCGCCACCGCAGGGCCGGGCGGCAGCAGGGTATCGCATAAGCGGGTGTCGCCGAGATAAAACGCCGTGCCGGTCGCGTCCGCGCGCACTTCACCCGCCGATAGGTTGGGTAGACGCAGGAAGCGCGCCACGAAGAGATTGCGCGGGCGTTCCAGCAGTTCCACCGGCGTGCCGACTTGTACGATGGCGCCGTCACGCATCACCGCCAGCCGATCGCCCAGCCGCATGGCTTCTTCCAGATTGTGGCAAATGTGGAGGGTGGTAGCCCCCACGCGCTGCAACACGATGCGGATGTCCAGGCCCAATTCCTCGCGCATGCCTTCGTCGATGGCGCTGAACGGCTCATCCAGCAACAGCACCGACGGGTGAATAGCCAGCGCGCGGCCCAGCGCGGTCCGCTGGCGCTCGCCGCCGGAGAGTCGACCTGGAAAGCGCCGGGCGAGGTGAGTGATGTTGAGGAGCGCCAGCATCTCCGCCGTGCGCGCGTTAATCTCCGCTTTGGGCAGACGCCGTGCATGCAATCCGAAGGCGATATTTTCGTGCACCGTTTTGAACGGCAGCAGCGCGTAATCTTGCGGCACGTAGCCGATGTTGCGTTGCGCGGGGTCCAGGCGGGTTACGTCGCGCCCGTCGATCCACACCGTGCCCGCACGAGGGGTATTCAGTCCGCACAGTGTCTCAATCAACATGGTCTTGCCTGATCCCGTGGGACCGAGCAGCACGAAGTATTCGCCCGGCTGCACCGTGAAGGCAACGTTGCGCAACGCGAACTGCGGCACGCGCACGCATAATCCCCGCACCGACACCATGGGCGCGCCGGTTACCATAATGCGCCTCCCCGGGCCAACCGCTTGAAGACCATCAGCGATACCATGGCGATGACGACCATAATCATCGCAATCGCCAGCGCCATCTCCAGGTTGCCGACCGAAAGCTCCAGGTAGATGGAGGTGGCCAGCACCTCGGTGCGCATGCGGGTAGTGCCGACGAAGATGATCAGGGGGCCGAACAGCCCCAGCGCCTGCGCCCAGGCGAAGACCGCGCCCGCGAGGATGCCATTGCGTGCGCTGGGCAGCGTGACGTGCCAGAAGGCGCGCGCCTTCGACCAGCCCAGCGTGCGTGCGACATTCTCCGTGCGCGGATCGATGCTGTCGAAGGTGTATTTCATGGTACGCACCGCGAAGGCAGAAACGATGAGGAACTGCGCCAGCACAATGCCGGCGGGGGCGAAGACGAAGCGCAATCCCGTCCGCTCAATCATGCGTCCCAGCGGGGTGCTGAAGAAGACCAGCAGGCTCAATCCCACCACCAGATGCGGCAGAATGATGGGGATATCGGCCAGGGTATCCATGAGCCGGATGCCGGGAAAGCGGTAGCGGCTGAGCGCGTAGCCCACCGGGATGGCGAAGATCAGCGCCAGCACGGCGCTGATGGTGGTGGTGAGCAGGCTGAGCCGCATGGCGTAGCGCAGGTCGACGCTGCGCAGAATCTCGGCGAACTTTTCCGGCTTCAGGCAACTGATGTCCGCGATGATCAGCGCGGCGATAAATCCCACATACAGCACCAGCATGACGAGAGCAACGGCATCGAGCAGCGACCAGCCGGGCGGACGTACGGCGTGCGACCGAGTGTTAGCGGATTGTCCGGGAATAGCCATGATCGGCAAAAACCTTTCGTCCGGAGTGCGACGCGGCAAATCGCAGGAAGCGCGCGGCACCGGCGGGATTTTTCGCGCAGCGCAACTGGCACACCATGATGCGGGTATCCGGGAAGTGCTGTCCGGTGGGAATCATGTCCATCTTGTCGCGGAAGGTGACGGCGATGAAGTTCCACACCACCCCGGCGTCGATGCTGCCGATGGTCAGCGCGTTAGCCACGTCGCCGTGCGAGCGCGTTTGCAGCACGAAGTTCGGGTGGTCGTTGAATGATTTTGCCAAATGCAGTTTGCGCAGCCGCTCCTCCACCATCTGTCCGCAGGTGGCAAAGCGCGGATCGGTGACGCCCACGCGCAGGCCGGGTTGCAGCAGATCGAGCAGTGCGTGGATATATTTCGGATTCCCTTTCGGTACGATTATCACCGGCGTCAGGTAACCCACGGTGACCGCTTTGGTCTGCAAGCCATCCCGCTTCAGCTTCTCGCCGAAGGGATCGTGACAGATGAAGAGGTCGCCTTCCTTGCGCAATTCGATCTGCGGCAGCAGCGTCTCGGTGCCGCCGAAGTTGAACTCGATCTTCACGCCATACCGCTTTTCATAATCCGCCGCCAGCACCTCGGCAGCCGGACGCATCGAACTGCCGCAATGCACCAACAGGCTGGCCTTTTCGGCTGCCTGGCCATTCAATCCACAGCCAACGCCCAGCAGCAACAGCAGACACGTGATGATGTTCGCCATGCGCATTACCTCTTTGGCGGTTTGACGTCATAATGGTATTTTACGAAAATGGCACGGGCCGGCGCGGAGCACAGGAAGTCGAGGAAGCGCCGGGTGGCAACCGCATTGGCTGTTCTCGCCACCTGCGCCGCCTGGATGGTGACAATGGTGTTCTTTTTCGCCGGAATCAAGACCATCTCGCTCACCTCGGCGTATTGCCTGGCCACCGCGCTCCAGATGATCGTCGCGTCAATATGCCGCAGTTTCAGTGCGTCGCCTAACTCGTTCACGGTGGTGCTGGAATAAACCACGTTACGCTCGATCTCCGCCAGGGGGATACGATTTTTCGTCACCACCTCGCGCGCCGTGCGCCCGATGGCGGCTGTGCGCGCGTCCGCCAGTCCCAGCCGCAGTCCGGGCCGCGTCAGGTCGTTGATCGAGGTGATCTGCCGCGGATTACCCTTCGGAACCATAATCACCGGCACCAGATAGGCGACCGTACGCGTATCCTGCACCAGGCCGGCCTTTTTTGCCTCGTTGATGTAGAATTGATCGGCGGGCAGGAAGACGTCGCCGCGTTTGCCCACCTTCAACTGGCCCAGCAGCAGGTTCGACGGCCCGTAAGTCACCGCGACGGCTATGCCGGTTTTTTGCTGAAATGCCGTGGCGATCTCCGCCAGCGGGGGTTTTAACCCCGCGGCGCACAGCACCTGAATTGACCCGCCGGCCGCACGGGCGCTCCCCAGCGTCAACAGCAGGCCGAAGAGAATGGGATATGCCAGGCGAAATATCTTGTTCATAAGTCTCCATCGTTCATCGAGGCGAAGAAAGATCGCACACATCACCCTGGCGCATGAGTGATGATGCTGGGGAAGTGTCAGGATATGCCTCCACACTCGGGACAATTTTCCGCACGTTCGATGCGCACCCGACGGAAGCTCATCGCGCGCAGGTCGGCCACCAATAGCGTACCCAGCAACGGCTCGCCGAATCCTGCCAGTAGCTTGATGGCTTCCATGGCACCCAGGCAACCCACCATGCCGGAAACGGCGCCGAACACCGGGAACTGCCGCTTCCACGCCGGTGGCGGCTCGGGATACAGGCAGGCCAGGCACGGCGTGCGACCCGGCACGATAGTGGTGATCTGTGCATCCAGCTCATACATGGCGCATTCCACCAACGGCTTGCCCTGACACACCGCCTCGCGATTCATCAGCAGGCGTTCCTGAAACAGCGGCGCGCAATCGACCACCAGATCGACGGCGCCTACCAGGCGCGCGGCGTTCTCCTCCGTCACGTTTTCCGGCACCGGCACGATCTCGATCAGCGGATTTAGCGCGCACAGCCGTTGTGCCGCCGATTCCACGCGCGGCTTGCCCACCCAATCGTGAGTCATCAGCAACTGGCGATTAAGATCGGAGGGCAGCAGGTTTCCGCCGTGCGCCAGCACCAGTTTGCCAATGCCCGCCGCTGCCAATTCGTAGGCAACCACGCCGCCCAATCCGCCGCAGCGCGAGATCAGCACCGATGCGCCGCGCAAAAGTTCCTGCCCCGCTTCGCCGAAGTCCGGCACCCACATTTGCCACTCGTATCTGGCGCGCTCTTCGTCTGTTAACGGCATCCGCATCCTATCCGCCTGCAATCGGAGTCATGACCAGCACTTCGTCGCCGTCGTATAGCACGGCGGGGTGATTTCGGCGAAGTTGTCGCCCGTTCACCGACAGCAGCAACGAAGGGCGCAAAGCACCCGCGTCGTCCAGTAACAGACCGCGCAGCAGCTCACCGTGCGCCGTCACCACCCGCGCGATCAACGCGTGCAGCGTGCTGCCATCAGGCAGGTCGAACCCTTCTGATGCCATGCCGGCTGCGCCTTTTATCTGCCCCATATAAATTACGGTGACGTGCATGCGGTTTTACGCTCCTGTGTCGTGGTCGCCGGGCGCCGCGTGCCGGCGATGGCATCGATGGCACGCACCACCAGCACCACCAGGCAGCAGATCGTGATCGGAAACGTGCCAGCCGGCGCCGGCAGATCGTGTATGCGGAACCAGGCGAGCCATTTCACCGCTTTATCCAAGACTAAATAATGCAGCAGGATCAGCACTAACAATGGAAACGCCAGGCATTGCACCTGCCGCCAGCGGCGCGCGCCTAACCGGGTGAGCAGGGCCGGCCACGCGGTGAGGAGCAACAGCGCCAGCAGCGCACCTGCCGCGATGCCGAACACCAGGCTGGCGACGTTTCCGGTTTTCATCCAATAGTCGCCGGCATATTCATGACGCAACGGGCCGGCGACGCAGGCGAGGTGCAACAGCATGCACACTCCTGCGATCATGCCCAGGGGTCGACGCAACCGGAGCGCCGCGCGCGACCAACCCGTCAACCGGTATAACGGTCCCAGTATCAACGCGGCGGCAACTCCCATCGTTCCGGCCAATCCAAACGACTCGTTGGCGGTGCCCAGGGAATACGGCTTGTTCCGCCACCAATCATGATAGCAGATCATGATTGTGAAAACCAGTGCGCAAAAGGCGGCCGCAATGAACCATTCCGATACGGTGTTGCGCACCGTGATGGGGATATCCGTCTGTGGGGGCATGGTCAACGATCTATCCTTCGTGGTCGAATTTTCCGCGCGCCATGCGAATGACACGTTCCGACCGGACGGCGACCTGGTCGTCGTGCGTTACCAGCAGCACGCTGCCGCCGGCGCGGGTGAAGTCAGTCAGGTATGCCAGCACGATACCAGCGTGTTCGCGATCCAGGTTGCCGGTCGGTTCGTCGGCCAGCAACACCTTGGGATGGTTCATCAGCGCCCGCGCCAGCGCTGTCCGCTGGCGTTCGCCGGTGCTCAGGTCGGCGGGCAGGTGATCGGCGCGTTCGGCCAGGTCGAACCGATCGAGTAGTTCTGCCGTCCGTTCGCGCGCATCCGCCATCGGTCGTGCCAGCGCGGCGGCCAGCACGTTGTCGCGCACGCACAGGTAGGGGACCAGGTGGAACTGCTGAAAGACGAAGCCGATGGTCTGCGCGCGGAAGGCAGCCCGCGCATCCGGCGAAAGCGTGTATGGATTGCGGCTGTCTACAATAATCTGCCCCCCATCGGGCGCCAGCAATCCGCCGATTGTCAGCAACAACGTGGTCTTGCCGCACCCGCTTGGTCCTTGAATCGCCACAAATTCTCCCGGCGCGATATGCAGCGTGATCGCGTTGAGTGCGGTAATGACACGTCCGGCTTTCAGGTAGAGTTTACTGATCTGTTGGGCATCGATCATGGTTATTCCTCGCGCAGCGCTGTCGCCGGGTCCTGCTCCGCCGCCAGCATGGCAGGCAGCCAACCCGCTAATCCCGCCAGCACCGGTGCCAGCGTCAGCATGGCCAGCAACAGCAGCGGATCGAAGAGTTGCAGGGGATAATGCCGAAAATCAGGCGCCTCACCCCAGACCGAGCCAACGAGGAGGCCGGCGAAATAGCCGATGGCGGCGCCCAACAGTCCCATCAGCATCGCCTTACCGGCAAACAAGAGATGAAGCTGTCCGGAGCGCAAGCCGATGGCTCGCAGAATGCCGATCTCGGTACGCCGTTCGCGCACATTGCCCAGGAACAGCAGCAGGATCCAGAGCGCGCAGCCGGCGATGGTCAGTGGCGCCGCCACCGACGCCAGGCTTTCACGCTCCCGCCGCAGCGCGGCGCGATGGGTTGTCTCCTCGGCGATGGCCTTCTTGCCGGCCGTGTCCGCACGCGTTCGCGCCGCGGCGCGTGTCGCTGCCAGCGCACTGAATTCGAACACCTGCACATCGGGCAGCACTCGAGCAACCTCCGCGGTGATTTGCGCCAGCGCGTCCGGCGCGCAGATGCACTCCAGCGCCAGTATGCCATTGATCTTCCCCGGTTGCTTCAGCAGCGCCTGCGCGCGATCCAGGTTGATCCATACGCCGAAATCGTCCGCCGTGCCTTTATGCCGGAAGACCTTGTGCAGGGTGAACGATTCGCCCAGCAGCGTGACCGTGCTCCCAGCGGTCAGGTGCAGTTCACGTGCGATTTCCGCGCCCATATCCAGGCCGCCTTTGGGCACCGGCTGCATGATCGGCGCTTGCTTGTCGGCGGTGACGCCTTTCACGCGAAGCTGACCACAGATGCCGGTAAGCAGGATGTCGCGGCCTTGCTCCGGCCAGCGCATCTTCTGTTGCAACACCGGCAGCAGGTGGTTGAGCGTGGTGACGCGAGCAGCAGCCAGCCGTTCCGCGTAGGCTTCGGGCATGTAGGAGGTTGCATAGCCGTTGGCATACAGCGCGTCGAGTTGTTGCGCGCCACTCAGAATGAGTGTGTTGTAGCCTAACTGTTTCATAATTTTGCGGTAATCGTCCGCCAGGCTGTCCATTGCCGCTTTCGTGGCCGCCTCTTTGTGCGCGATGATCTGCTCGGTGCGCAGATCGTGCGCGCGGAGCAGCGTCAGCGCGCCGGTGAGGCAGGCGACGGCGATCACCACCGCGATCAATCCCAACGTGAAACTTAATTTACGGTGGGTGATTTCTTTCCACATCAATTGCCGAATGGTCATATCAGGGTGCCCGCATCCTTTCGCTTGCGTGACTTCAACACCGCGCTGGCGGTGAGCACGCCCACCAGCACCGCGCCGAAGAGCATGACCAGGTTGCGGGTCAGCGGTGCGGGCGCCTTCGCGGTCGGTGGGGTGGGGATAATGCGCTCGGGTTGCGGCGGGGTGACGGGCACCGGGGCAGGTGGAAGTGTGGCGCTGATCGCCGCAACTTTCGCGCGATCGGCTTGTTGCGTCGGTGGTACCGTGCCAGGTAGCGGCATGGCTGTTTTTACGGGTGCGATCGTCGGCTTTGTCGTCACGACTGCGGGCGTTGCCGGCACGGATGATGGTTGCACCGGTGTGCCCCGGAGCTTCGCCGGAGGCGTGCCGGCACGATGTTTCGCGGCCTGCGCTCGTGCCACGAACTCGCTCAGGCCGGCGGGGGGAGGCGTATCCGCCGTGTCCGGTTCTTTCAGGCGCGTCTCCCAATCCGTTGCCATCAGCAGATCAATACCAGGATTCTGCGCCTTCACCTCGCATGAGCAGGCGCCGGTCATGAATTCAACCGCTGTGCGGATATTGGCGCCGTTAATGCCCGCCCCGGCCAACGCATACAGCACGATGCCCCGTCCGAAGATCGGGAAGACGATCGGCTCCTGCAACCCGCGCAATCCCGACTCACTACTTAGCAGCAACTCGATCAGCATGCGTTCCGCCGGATCGGTGCGTGAGACGCGCCGCAGTGGGAACGTCAGCCGGACAGGCGCCGCGACATCCTGCCCGGCTGCCGACGCGATCACCGGCGGTGCTGCCCGGAGCTTTGCCAATTCCGACTGCAGTCGATAGGCGGCCGCATCGTCCTTGCGCCGGTTGCCGCTGTCCAGCATCACCCATGGAATGGTCTCCCGCGTGAGCAGCAGGCGCGTGAGCTGTCGCCGGAGTGGGGAATCCAGCAGCGCTGTTGCCGTGTCGGCGTCGAACGGGCCTGCCCACGCCAGGGGCAGCGCGGTTTCCACGGGCAGCGGGCATGTACCCGCGTCTTCGCAGGCACTGCCTTGCGGCGGGTAGTAGATCGCCATCCACGGCAACTGCATGCCATGCTGGGCGGTGAATTGCGCGTGCTGCGCCGCGTCGGGCTTCACTGCCAGGTCCACCGTTATGACCTGCAGATTGGCGTGCAGCATGTCGGCGTTGTGTCGCAGTGCGGTCACCGTTGTCCGGTCGGCAGCGGAGAGCGCGCCGCGATGGAAGATGCGCACCTGATATGAGCTGGCCTGCCAGCGCGTCAGCGCGTATTGATACACCGGGGTGTCGCACGCCCACGGTGCCGCCACGACGCCGCACAGCAGCAGGATGGTCAGCAATACTCTGGTCAACAACAGTGTCTTCACGATGGAATTACTACTTCACCGCGCTCGCGGTTCAGTGGGATCTGCGCTCGCACCGCGACAACGATGCCGTCGGCAACGAGCCTCTTGCGTTGCTCCGGATGCAGCAGCAGGGTATCTATACCCATCGGTGAGGTGATTTGTAACACTTCCATATTCCACGGAGCCCCGCCTGGCGCCCCACAGGCATCTCGACGTGACAGGGGCGCGCGCTCTGGAGCAGTAGAACATCCGGTAATACGGCACTGCAGTAGATATTAGGGATTAACGCAACTGAATCCTGCCGGGTTGGCTATCTTTCGCGGAAGAGCCGAATTTTCGTTTGGAATCATCTCGTCTCTGGTATCCTTTATGATGTCAGTCAACGATCACCGGCAGCCCCCGCGCCGCGAAGCCACTAAGGAGAACCAGCCATGACGATGCCCGTATTGTCGGCCGCGGCGCTGTGCGCCGTGCTGGCCGTATCCGCTGCCTTTGCCCAGGCGCAAGCGCCGAAAAACGATGCCGCGCGCGTCGCAAAGGCAAAATCGTATCATCAGCAGAAGCACACTGCCGGACAGTGCGGCATGATTGCGGGTGAGAGCAAGCAGGGGTGCGCAAAGCGCATCCATGCGCAGAAGGTCCGGCATTACACTACGCAAGGCACGGCGCAGGCATACCCCAAGCAGCAGATGTTCTGCGGGCAGCAGTGCTCGGGTGGTCAGTGCCCAATGCAGGAGAAGCTGCAGCATCACCAGTGCAAGTAGTGTGAAAGAAAGTCAGAATGACGGGACGAGGGGATGATCGGCGACGATTATCCCCTCGATTGTTGGTCGGACTATCTTGCATCCGGTGAATGGGAGAGGAGTTGGGAAAAAAGAATGCACCCGGTATCAATTCGCGCCGGCAATCGAGCTCATTGGGCATCACCAACGAAAGTCCGACTGTGTGTCGTTTCCTGTCCATGACCCCTCGCGTCCTGATTTTCGACACGTCTGCGGAAATCAGATGTGTTCAGCATGGCACGGGTGGGAATCACCCGGATGGTTTTCGTCGTTCGCGGCGGACAGGGGGAATAAATCATGGCACAGCAACATGAATGGTATCGCGATGAGCAGACAGGACAATACGTGCACGACGTATCAGTCTTCGTCGATGTCCCGGTAGAGAAATGCTTCGGCGTCTGGTCGAATTTCGAAAACTTCCCGCGGATAATGCGTTACGTCAAGCAAGTGGTCAAGACAGGCGAGGGTACCTGGCACTGGGAGGCACAGATTGACGGGCAGCATGCGGAATGGGATGCGGTGATGCCCGATTTTCAGGTGAATCGGATGATCTCCTGGCGTTCGACCAACGGGCTGAAAAACTCCGGCACGGTGACCTTCACTCCCGAAAACACGGGTTGCCGGGTCGCTGTCCACCTGATGTATGATCCGCCGTACGGGTTGATCGGTGATCTGGCCGCACAGCTCACGGTGAATGAGACATTTCATAAGGATTTGCAGCAGGACTTGCTGAATTTCAAGCGCGCTGTCGAAACGGGAGAGGTGGAACGATTTCGTCCTGCCGCGTAATACAGTCACCTCAACTCGCGCCGAACGGGCCGGAGCGGTATGGTTTCCGGTCCGTTCCCTTTTGTTACAACACCAATCCTTCCACCGTATCGCGCTCGGCGGCGCGATAACCCGCGGTGATGATCTCCAGCGTGTGCAGCGCTTCGCGGTGACTGACGGGTGGTGGTGCGCCGAAGCGTAGGCATTCGGCAACCGCGGTAAAGATGCCGATAAAGCTCGCGGCATGCTCTTGCACAATCGGCGGATGACTCCAGGTGCGCGTGGCATTGGAGAAAATCCCCAGCGGGTAGCCTTCGTGATCGAACGAGATCGTGCCTTCCGTGCCGGAGACCTCGAATACCCGCGACCCACCGGAAGGCACGCTCCATGCCACCTGCACGCTGGAGGTGCCGCTGTTTTCGTGACGCAACAGCGCCAACGCGGTATCATCGACGCGCAGCTCCGGGGTGTAGGTGTCGATTTGCGCGGAAACCGCAATCACCGGCGATCCCATCAGCGCGGTGCACAGGTACGCACTGTGATACCCGCTGTCAATCCACACCCCGCCGCCGGCAATGGTGGGATCGTTGTGCCATGCCGGGTGATAACTCGCCGTGCCCGCGCCGTAGCCGCCGGTGACGCCTTCGCAACGCAGCAGAAACGGTTCGCCGATGGCGCCACTTCGCAACAGGCGAATGCCTTCGCGGAACGGTGGATAATACAGGTAATAGTGCAGCACGGTGATCAGCCGCCCGCGAATCTCCGCCGCGCGCAACAACTCCTCCGCGTCTCGTACTGAGATCGCCAGCGGACGTTCAGTGATCAGGTGTGCGCCCGCAGTGACCGCGTCCATGGCTGCCCGGTGATGGAACGCATGCGGCAGCGAGAGGTCGACCACGTCAATTTCCTCGCGCAACAGCATGTCGCGATATTCCACATACCGGTGCGCCGGCGGCACTGCCAGCAGCACTCCCGTCCGTTCCAGCGCCTCGGGATCGTGATCCGCCAGCGCCACCACCTTATAGTGATCGGTCAGCGCCTGCAATGCCGGGGCATGGGCAATCTGTACCGTGCGCCCCCCGCCAATCAAGGCGATCTTCAGCATCTTCCACCTCGCCATGTATTGCTTCCGTTATCGTAGCACGTCTCCGGCACGCTAAACGTACCATCTCCACCCTTCTCGCTTCCACTATCATGCCTATGCTCGTGCTCGTGCTCATATGGTCGTGTGCCATTGGTGCCGAGTGAGTACGCGCAGACATCGATGCATGAAGCCGATCTCCCCTCAAATTCGTCTTCCGCGGATGCTGTTTTCGCAGGAGTTTTTGCTTGCGGAGCGGAACAAGAGCAACAGGATCGGCATGTGAGTTATTGCTGGAAGGATATCCCCGATATGCATTGGTTTGCTGATGCGCATCCACCCGTTGCGCAATATGCCAATCGTTTCCCGGTAGTCGAGAGGAGGGTGTGATGCACCAGATCACGATTCTATGCACCGGTGATTTACATATTGGGCGTGTCTCCAGCAAGTGCAGGCCGGAGGGGGATAATGGCGGCAGCTTTACGGTGCGAAACACCTGGATGCGCATTGTGGATTGCGCAATCGCGCGCGAAGCGGACCTGCTGCTCTTAAGCGGGGACATCGCCGATGACGGCAGCAATCAGTACGAAGCGATGGGCCCGTTTGAGGCGGGCGTCGCGCGTCTCGCGGAGCACGGTATCGCCGTATATCTGGTGGCCGGCAATCATGATGCCCACACCTTGCCCCGGCTGACGGCGTTACTCGACAGCAACAGGGTACGTCTGCTGGGTCGTGACGGGAGTTGGGAACAAGTGGATTGGCCGGCGGAGGGTCCCGCGCGGGTATCGCTGCTCGGTTGGTCGTATCCGGCGGGACGACGGGTGGCGAAGCTGCCGGTTGAGGAATTGGCTGCGCACCCCCGCCCCGGCGTTCCGGTCATTGCGCTGGCGCATACGGATTACCGCACTTCCGCGGGCGATTATGCCGCTGTCTCAATCGAGGCGCTGCGCCGGACGCGTCATGTGGACGCGTGGCTGCTCGGTCACATCCATGCTCCTGAATTACTCGACGGCACTCCGCTCATACTGAATCCCGGCTCCCCACAGGCGCTTGACCCGGGGGAACCGGGCAGTCATGGCCCCTGGCTCATGGAGATTGTTGATGGACGTATCACCGGAGTCGAGCAGCTTCCGCTCTCCTCGGTGGCCTATTGCACCCTTTCCGTGGACGTAACCGGTATGGCCGATGACGATGAGTTGATGGGCAGGCTAAAGCCGGCAGTGGATGAGCAGTTGCGGGCTATTCGTCGCGAAGGCGCTGCTCCGCGACTGGCCTGTCGCGTGGCGCTCACCGGTCGCACCAATCAAGTGGAACGTCTCTGCACGGACCGGCAGCGTATCCTGCGCGACCAACCGCTGCTGGAGGCATACGATATTTATCTCGAACGGATCGATCTTACCGGGATCGCTCCAGCGCATGACCTGCATGAATTGCGCCAGCAGAATGATGCTATCGGCAAGCTCGCGACTATCCTCTATCTGCTCGAACAAGGGAGTACGGATGGCGAAGTCGCGCCTTACCTGTTCGGCGCCCATGATATCGTGCAGCGGATACTGGACGCCGCGAACTTCCCCGAGCCCATCCCACGCGACGGATTGCCGTCACCTGAGGCGTTGTTGAAGGCGGAGTGCGGGCGACTGCTCGACGCGCTGTTGCGGCAGCAGGGGGCACCGTCATGAGTAATACGCTGACCGTGCGCAACCTGCATCTTAAATATACCGCCGGTTTTCCCGGTGGGTTGCCGTCGATGACGTTTTGCGATGGGGTGAACATCATTTTTGGCGCCAATGCTTCCGGGAAAACAACCACCGCGCGCGCCATCCAGACGCTCTTATGGCCGCAATCCGATACGGGCATCTTCCTGACCGTCGAGTTGAGCATAGATGGCCGGCTTGCACCGTATGTGCTGCGCGGCGGTATGCTTGAAGGCGATCCGGCCTTGCCGTATCTGGGAGATGCCACCTGCCGGTTTCGTTACATGCTGGCGCAACACGAACTGCTCACGGCCACTGACGGGGACACGAAATTCGCTGACCACATGCTGACCGAAGCGCGCGGCGGGCTGGATCTGGTGAAAATAATCGAACAGTTGGACTATGCCCCGTTTAAAAGAGGTTCGACGCCGCGCGAACTGGTTAATGCCCAGCGCGCGTATCGGGAAGCGAAAAACGCCGAGATAACGATTCAGCGCATCGAGGAAGAATTGGGCGGGTACGTGCGCGCGTTGGCGGAAGCCAAACAGGCGCAGCAACGGCTGGTTCGGCTGCAGCTCGCGCTGGATTATCTCGAGAAGCACGCGGAGGAACAGCGGCTGGCGGATGAGTTGGCGCACTTTCCGCCGGTGCTGGAGTTATTAACCGGGCAGGAGCAAACCGAGCTTGAAGAATATACCCGCGAAATCCAACTCGCTAACGAGCAGCAGGATATGGCGGAGCATGAGCACGTGGCCGCCCTGGAACACCTCCGGCAAACAGGATTGGCGGATATCCCGCAACTCGAAATCACCGTCGCGGCTGTCAAGGCGCAATGTGAGACGATCGGCGTCATCGAGCAAAAAATCGACACGATACAGAGTGAACAGCGGCGGGCGGAGAGCGAAGCGGAAAGCGCCTACCGCAACTTGGGTGGGCAGGAAGTCGCGAAGTGTCTGAACCCGCTGGATCCCGAAGTGGTTGACGTGCTTGGACAGTTTGCGCAACAGGCAGCGGGATTGCACGCGCAACACCAGGCGCTGGAGGCACAGCGCACCTGGCTGGAGAGCATCACCCCTCCGACGGAAACCAAGCATCCGGAAACGCTGCGTGAGGCCGTGAAATGCCTGCAGCAATGGCTGGTCGTTGCCTCGCCGGCAGCGGAAGCGCCGGGCTGGTTGTCCATCGCCGGTATCATGTCGCTCGTATTGTCGGCACTGACGGGTTTGCTGGCCGCGGCAGTGTATCACTCTGTCTTTGGCTGGCTAACGATCATCTTCAGTCTGATCGCCCTCGTCTGCTTCCTGCTGGCGCGGCGCCGCGGCACGCCAGAACTGACGCGCGTGGAGGTGCAGCAGCGTTTCGCGGCTTTCGAGGTGCCGGGATGCACCGGCTGGACCGTACCTGAAGTCGAACGATGCATATTGGAGTTGCACGCGCGCCTTGCCGCCGTCACGCTGGCAGAGCATGCCCGGAGTAAACAACGTGAATTGGCGCCGCACCTGACGGCGCTGGACGCAAAATTACAGGAGTTGGACGAGGAACGCGTCCGCCTTGCCGGCCTGCTCGGTATTGAAGCAACGCGGGTGGCGGAGAACGACAGCGCGTTACTGTTTTTCGTCAACCAGTTGATCGTCTGGCAACAGAAGAACGCGCAAGCGCGGAGCGCGGAGAATGAACTCGCCGGATTGACGAATAATCGACAACAGCAGCTTGATCGGGCGGCGACGGCGCTGGCGCCTTTCGGATATCCCCTCGCGACCGATAGCCGAGAACTGCGGAATCAATTGCATCTGCTGGATGGACGAAAAAATGCCTGGCTGCGCGCGGAGAATGACGCGCGGAATGCCCTGCAGCGCCGGCAGGAGAATGCCGACCGGCGAGATGCCCTTATCGAGAAGCGCCGGGCGATGCTTGCTCGCCTGGCGCTGGATGCCGACCCCGCGGACGCGCGCCGCCGATTGATCCTGCTGCTCGCACAGCTTGCCGATTATTGGCGCGCACGCGAGGCCTTGAAGGGCGCGACCGCCGTCTGTCATGAACTCGAAGGCAAAGGCGCGCAATATTCCGACTGGGCGGAACTGCTTGCCTCCGGCGAATACTTCCTGCGTCAACAGGTTGCGGAAGACAAAGAGCAGGCGGAGCGGGTCGCGGAGATCAGCAATACGATCGGTGATTATGAACGGCAAATTCATACCGCCAAGGAACAGGCGGCGGGTGAACAGGCACAGGCGGTGCTGGATCAACTGACCGGGAAGCTGCGCCAGCGCCTGGAAGACACCCTGCATGCTGCCGTGGGGCATTATCTGGCCATGGAATTAGACGCCGAAGTGCTGGAAGCCAGCCTGCCGGAGGTGTTTCAGCGGGCACGGCAACTCTTCGCGGAATTTACCAATGGTCGCTACGATTTGCGACTCCAGCAAGCCACCCGGGACTTTCGGGCGTATGATCGCGATGATGGCGTCGAGCGCGTGCTCGATCAGCTCTCCAGTGCCACCCGCGTGCAGTTGCTGATGGCAGTGCGCATGGCGTTCGTGGAAAAACATGAGCAAGAACTGCGTGTGAAGTTGCCGCTGTTAATGGACGAAACGCTGGCCGGCAGTGATGACCGGCGTGAGCGGGCGATCATCACGTCCGCGCTACAGATTTGCCGAACCGGCCGGCAGGTGTTTTACTTCACCAGCAAACCGGCGGAATTGGCAACATGGCAGCAGGAGGCAGCACGGGACGGCGTGGCGCTGCGGGTGGTTTCGCTGGACGATACGCCCCCAACCCGGATCATTGGCGATCTCCCGGCGCCATCATCCGCCATCCCGGAGCCCGACGGCATGAGCCACGAAGCGTATGGGCACGCCCTGGGAGTCGCACGCATGGACTTCCTCACCGAGCATGCGGGCAGCGCTCATGCCTGGTACGTCGTGGAAGATAATGAGCGCCTTCACGCCTTGCTGACGGCTGGCCTGTCCACCTGCGGGGAGCTTGGTAATCCTCGGTTAGCCACGGTGGTGGATCATCTCCTCGGCACGGCGGCGGCCAATACGGCGCGCGCGTTGACGGATTTGCTCATGACCTTGGAAGAACTCTGGTGGCAAGGGCGCGGCAAACCGCTGCATTTCCAGGCGATCCAGGAGTCCGGCATATTGAGTACGGAAACCTTCCGCCAGGACATTCCCGCGCTGGCCGAGCAACTCGACTGGGATGCACGCCGATTGATCGCGGCGCTGGAGCAAAAGCACGTCAAAGGATTCCGCGCCAGCAGCATACAAAGCTTCGGTGATTATTGTCAGGCGCACGGCTATCTGGCCGAAGGGGAACTGCTCACCCCCGATATGCTTCGCGAACGACTGCTCGGCGCCGCGTCGGAGATGATCGTCAAGCAACTGGTAACCCCCGCAGCCGTGCGCCGATTATTTGATCGCGTATTTGCATTCTCCGCCGTCATCGGGTGACGCGCCGACGTGAAATGCGTGGAACCGCTGGTCGCCTTGTTCGTTCTTCCATAGACATGCGGGTGACTGTCATGAGCGGAGTCGTCAGTCTTGTGGAAGGGTTGCCACTCCAGGCGAATGTCAAAATACAGGGCGGCGCCGAGGATGACCGCGATCATTATCATCAGCAGCAGGCTGGGGACAAAATACGGATAGATGACGAAGATGCCGCCGACCAGCATGTACAACAGGCTACCCTGCCGTTTTCCATAAACAAACATCGTGCCGATGCCGCTGATCAGCAGGGCCAGTGACGATAATTCGGATCGAATAACATCGACAGGACTCCTCTCGCGGGGAAGCAATTGATTGTGCCGGCATTTCCCGGATTTCTGTGGATCGTCTCGCGGACGACCAGTAAATCAGGGCGGGGTAATTCAGGATGAATGACTGTTGCAACTTCTCTGCGTAGTGAGCGTATTATCAGTAATCCATGCTATAATTTGAGTAACTGCAATTCGCTTTGTCCGGGGAGGGATTGCCATGCATTACCTTCGCATGCTGTGTTACGTATTCACCGTGTCGCTGGTGTGGGCGTTGCTTGCCGGGTGCGGCGGAGGCGGCTCGACAAGCGATTCGGGCCGCATTTCCGGTGTGGTCTCACAACAAACGCGCGCCGCCGGATTGACGCGCGCTACGGACGAGATGACGGTTAGCCTGGACGGCACCAATCTCCTCGTCCATCCCGACAGCGCCGGCCACTTCGTTCTTGAGCGCGTACCGCCGGGTTTGCACACGCTGTTCGCCGTGACCGCCGATAACGCCCGCGCCTTCGCGCTGGTGGTGCGAGTCGCGCGCGGGCGGGAAACCAGCGTGGGTGACGTGGTGCTGGAAGACGCGGGGTGGATTACCGGCATGGTCACCGCGGATGGCAAACCGGTCGCCGGCGCGCGCGTGACGGTGACTGAAGTGGTGGAAACGAACGCCACCGACGAACTGCCTCATCCGGTGCGGCTGACCCTGACCGCTACGGACGGCACCTACTCGGTGCATGGTCTGCCGGCGGGTTCCTATCTGGTGACCATCTGTGCCGCCGGATATCTGCCGGTTTCGCTGCCGTTGCTGGTGCAAGCCGGCAGCACCACTATCGGCGATGCGCGGCTGACCGCCCTTCCCGCAACGGAGACCGGCAGCATGGCCGGCGTGGTGTCATTGGCACTGGACAACGGTGAGTCGCGCCCGTTGCCGGGCGTACTGGTGCGCCTGTTGCCGGTGTGGGCGCCCGATCCGGAGAATCCGCTTCCGACCAGCATCAGTGCCATGACCGATGGCGCGCGCCTGGGATTGCTGGCGGAGTACTATACGTTCACCGGGGAAGACGGCGCGTATACGCTCGACGGCGTGCCAGCCGGCAGTTACCTCGCGGTGGCGGTGCGTCCGGGGCTGGACGCCGCAAAGCAGCAGGTGCCCATCACCGCGGGTTCCACGCTGTCGGTGAATTTTACGCTGAAGCTGCACGAGCAGACGGCGGGCATCGTGACCGGCAAGGTGTCGGACGCGACGAGTGGCGCGCCCATCGCCGGCGCGGTGGTGCGCGCGGTGTTTATGCCGCAGCCGATGACCACGGTAACGAACCGTGAGATGGGCGGAGTGATCGAGCCGGACGGCAGCGAGTTTCGCCTGTATGCCATCACCGACGCGCACGGCGTCTACCAGTTGCTGGTGCCGGAAACGGTGACGGCTGTCGCCGCCGAAGCGCGGGGCTACCTGCCGGACGATGTATCCGTCACCGTGCAGCCGGGTGCAACGGTGACGGCCGACCTAGTGCTCACACCGCTTTCCGAGTCGAAAGGCACCATCACGGGCATCGTGCTGTCCGCGCGCGATAATACGCCTATCGCCGGCGCCGCGGTGTCTGCGCTGTTCGGCGGCGTGATCGAACCCAACAGCAGTGTTGCCGGCTTTGCTGCGGACGTGCTGGGAATGGAAGCGGTTACCGATGCCGACGGCGCCTTCACCCTTACTGTACCGACGACCATCACCCAACTGGGCGTGCGCGCGAAGGGGTATGAGCCGCAATTGGTGCCGGTGACCGTCACGGCTAACGAGACGGTCACCCTGAGCATCAAACTGGCGCCGGCGGAGATTCATGTGGGCGAGATCACTGGAATGGTGACCGCGGATGCCACCGGGACGCCCATTCCCGGTGCGTTGGTGAACGCTGTGCTGCCGGTGTGGATAACACCACTGCAATCCGGCGCCCGTCAGGATGCCTGGGAACCGTTGATTTTTTCCACCCGCACGGACTCCACCGGGAAGTACCTGCTGCGCGTGCCCGATCAGGTAACGATGCTGGCCGTCGGCGCGGAGGGGTTTCAGCGGCAGACGGTAACGGTGACCGTGGTGCCGGGTCACAGCGTCACCATGAATGTGACATTGCATAAGCTGGAGTTGAAGACGATCATGCTCAGCGGCAAGGTAGGAATGCGTGAAGGCGACCACCTGGTGCCAGCGCCGGCGGGAACACACGTATATGCCCTGCCGGACGCCGGTGGCGGGGGAGTGATTATGGGTGATACCATCATGCCCAGCATGGTCTACACTGCCGACGTCAATGCCGACGGCAGTTATGTGTTGTCGCTGCCGGCGGGCAGTTACGCGGTCTACGCGGCAGGAGACAACCTGCGCTCGGAGACGTTCACCGCCACGTTTACCGCCAATACCATCCGGAATTTCCTGCTCGTTCCTCTGCCGTCGAACCCGATGCCGTTGTGACCAATGAAATATCCTGACCCCCTGATCGCCTTCACCCACGGTGTGGAGAAGGGATCAGGCGGTCAGGCCTGTCCTTTCCCGTATTCCCGACTCGGCGCAGCTTCATGTTCCAGGATATTGGTGCGTGTCGTCTTGCCGTTTCGGCTGGTTGACAAGCAGCGGTGCGCTCCTTATAGTTATGACCTGTTCTGTCACTGGCAGAGAAATTGATAAGGATGAGGTGTTATGGTATCCAGTTCCGTTGTGCCGTTTACCGACGTGACCGTTTCGCTCGCTGATCTCATTGGCGTGGAGTATGTCGATGCAGTGTGCGCCGCGCGTGCGGCGGTATCGGGTGAGGACATGTTGCGATTGCGTGCACTGGCGACGGAGCCGGTGGCGTGTTATCCGCAATCCATGCAGGACCGCTTGAGCGCGATGCTGCCGTGCGTGGGACAGCCGGTGTGCGCCTCGATCGACGGACGAACCGCGCCGGGTGTCACCTCGCAGCATTTCCAGGCTGCCACCCACACCGCCATGGCGCCGCTTACCGGATATGGCTACTATCGTGTGAGTGAGAATGGGCGGCTCTACCTGATTTCAAAGAGCGAACACTATCATGCACCCCTCGGACACGCTTTCCCCGGGTATGAGCTCGTTCAGCGCGCGAAGCAACTCGGCATTCCAAATGCCACCCACAACAACACGCGCGGGCACGTCACTCGTCTACTGGAGGCCGAACTGCTGCGCGGGGCGCATGGCTTGTCCGCTGTTGACAGCGCGGGATTGGATGCGGTGTTGCGCGCTGACAGCATGAATTGCGTGAATCGCGTGCTGAACCTGGAGACCGGCAGTCTGGCTGCCGAAGCGGCACTGAAGATGATGCTTGCCCGTTTCTATGCCCCGCAGGAAGGCGTCATGCCGCAGTATGCGGACCGCACGCCGGTGGTAGTGGTCATCGGCAACGACGATGGCGGCCTGCAGGCGAATTACCATGGCACGACAGTGCTCACGCAAGCGCTGCGCGGCATGTGGCCGACGTTCCTCGACGCGCTGGAGCAGCAGGACATTTTGCGCGTGTGCGCCGTCCGCCCGAACAATGTGGATGATCTGGAGCAGGCCTTCCGCCAGTATGAGCAAGGTAAGTATAAAATTGCCGGATTCTTCCATGAGATCGTGATGATGAATTATGGTGCGCGGCTGTTGAACCGTGATTTCCTCGATCGCGCCTACACCCTGTGCGCCGCGCACGATGTGCCAACCGCGGTCGACGAGATTCAATCCTGCATGTGGGCTCCCGGTTACTTCCAGTTCCGTGAATACGGGCTGCAGCCCTCCTTCGTCATTATCGGGAAAGGATTTCCTGGTGGCGAGTACCCGGCCTCGCGCATCCTGTTTAGTGCACAAGTCGACAACTTGCCGCAGTTCGGCGCGTTGGTGACGAACGGACAGGAAGAATTGGCATCGCTGGCCTACCTGGTGACCATGCGCTGGGCAAGCATTAATGCCGAAGCCATCCGCCGGCTGGGTGATTATTTCGAGGAACAATTGCGCGCTTTCGGGGAACGCCATGCGGATTCCATCGATGGCATCGAAGGACGGCGTCACCTGGCGGGCGTGCGCTTCCCGCACCTGGCGCGCGCCAAGGCCTTTGTGGCACGGCTGAACGAGATGGGATTCGATATCAGCGTGCAAACCTATAAGGCCGATTGCCCGCCGACCGTGCTGGCCAAGCTGCCGATTATCGCCGGCGCGGACGTGATCGATTTCTTCATTGCGAAGATGGAGGAAGCGATGGTCAATCTGGTAGAGCGGGTAGGGTAATCGTCCGGCTAATGTAAAAAATACCGCCGCGGCGTATTGGCGCCGCGGCGGTATTGTATTGGCATTCCGGTCTATTTTACGCTTAACGCGTAGCCGAACAGCACGGCGCGGGCGGCGCGCGCCACGTCCTCTTCCGGGCTGGTGAAGCGCTGGCGTACTGCTTCGCGTATCATCTGATCATCCAACAAGCCGTATTTTGCCAGCGCCAGCACGGCTTCCGCTTTCACCTGCGGCGCATCGCCTTCCAGCTTTGACGCCAGAGCGCGAATCGGCTTCAGCGCGATGGGCACGCGGCGGTCAGCCAGCATCTGCACGGCGATCACCCGCACACTCGCCGGTGCCGTGTCATTCTTCAACAGTGCCATCAGCGTGGCGATGATCTTCGGCGGTGAAAGAATGCTGATGCTTTGCAGCGCGGCAAGCTGTTCCGCCTCACTCCCGTCCAATGCCTTCATCAGGTAGGCCTCGCTCTCATTGGAGGGCAGCGCGGCCAGCACTTTCAACGCCAAGGGATAATACCCCTCCTGCTGGGTTTCCAGCATTTGCTGAATGAGCGGCCATCCGGTTTGGATTCCGATGGCGCCCAGCACCAGCGCTGCGCGTTCGCGCACCCCGGCCAGCGGGAAGCGCAACTGGGGCTCGAACTGATCCTGCACTTGTTTCTTCGCCCCTAACAGTACCAGTGTGCGTGCCAGCGCGACGCTACGCTCCAGGTCGGCGTCTTCAAACATTTTCACTAATTCCGGCACGATGCGCGGATCACCCAGATCACCCAGCGCGCTGATGGTTGCGTTGACGACGCCGGCATCCTGGCTATACAGCACCGTGCGTAGCGTGTTGAGCGAATTTTTATCGCGACTCGCGCCAATGAAGCGAATGGCGGGAATGAGGTCGGCGGGCGGCCAGTTGCCGCCGCCGGAGAGCACTTGCGCGGTGAGCACGGTCAGCGCTTCCGCGTCACCCACCTGCGCCATCGCGATGAGCGCGCTGTTTTTGCCTTCGCGAAATTGTCGCAGCAGCATTTGGCGCTCAAGCATTACGATCAGCGCGGGGTCGTCATCGTGCCAGTACGTTGCCCACTCCAGATAAGCCGCTTCGGCTTCGTCCAGCTTGCCATCCTCGAACATCTCGCGGATCATCGCTTTGGAAGGAAAGACTTTTTTCGGCGTCTCGAGATCACTCGCCGGTTTTGTCGTGCCAGAGTCCGTCGTTGTGCCAGAGTCTGTCGCCGTGCCGGTCCCCGCCGTTGTGCCGTTATTCGGCGTCGCATTGATGGTTGTGTCTTCCGTCTTTTCCGGCGGTGTGATATCAAAGGCACACGCAGGAGTGACCAACAACGAAACTTGGAACGCGCAGGCGAAACCCAGGACGAAAAGCAGAACGATTATCCACCGCGGCATAGCCGATTCTCCCTTACGTGAGATGCGTAGCTAGATCAATTCGCCGCCGTTCCGGCAATCTCCTCTTGCCTTCCGGGTAAATGCGCAAAGAATACACGTTTTCTAACGTAATGCGGACGCCGTGCTGCATTCGAACCGGTGCAAAAGTTACGCTTTGATGGCGGCGGCTGGGGAATGACTGAAGCGATGGCGTTGGCGGATGGGGCGAGACCCATCCGCGCGCCAGGGATAAAGGAGGTGTGACATGGTCGGTCAAATGCCCACAGCGTCGCTACCGCTGCGACAATTCGCTCAACCGGTCGGTCAGCATATCTCGCTGGGCGGGGCGTTGCGCGGTATCCTCTTCCTGGTGCCCACCGTGATCATTGCTCTCGTGCTGTTCGGCACCGCTCCGGGCAGCGCCGTCGGCGGCACCATCATCGTGGCCATTGTCATCTGGATTCTGGTCTCGGGCATCCGCGTCGCGGCACAGTGGGAACGCGGCGTGCTGCTGCGTCTGGGTAATTTTCGCGCGCTACGCGGGCCGGGCATCTTCTATGTGGTGCCGTTTATTGATTTCGTGCGCTTTGTTGATACACGCACACTGGTGCTGAATATTCCGCGACAGCGCGTGATCACCCGCGACAATGTACCCGCGGAAATCGACGGCGCGCTGTTCTTTCGCGTCATCAATCCTGAACAGGCAGTCATCCACGTGCAGGATTATCAGTTTGCCATTGCGCAATATGCGCAAGCCGCACTGCGCGATGTGGTCGGGCGCATGACGCTTGACGAATTGCTTTCCGAGCGCGAGCAAATCCAGCAGAGCATCGGCGAGGCTGTTGAGGAGCAGATAATCAAGTGGGGACTGCACGTCGATTCCATCCGTCTGCTCGATATCGAATTGCCGGAGGATTTAAAGCGGATGATGTCACGACAGGCATCCGCTGAACGTGAAAAACGCGCCACCATCACCAAAGCGGAGGGTGATAAACTAGCGGCGGTCAACCTGGCCGCGGCGGCGGATATCATGCAGCGCAATCCCGGCGCCATGCAACTGCGCTCGCTGCAGACGATCGATGGGCTCGGGCCCAGTTCGTCGAATACGGTGGTGTTGTTTCCGGTGGAGTGGGTCGAGATCGTGCGCGCCATCACCCAGGCGCGTCGTGAACCCCCGCCGCCCATCACACCGGCGTAAACGCCACGAGAGCGTCCCACCGGGGTGGGACGCTCTCGTATTATGAGATTCGATCGGCGTTCAGGAAGCCAGCGCGGCGCGCGCGCGCTCGACGAGTGCGGCGAACGCGGCCGGATCGTGGATGGCCAGTTCGGACAGCGCCTTACGATTCATCTCGATCGCACACTTGCTCAGACCGTCGATGAACCGGTTGTAGGTAAGGCCATTCTGGCGGCAGCCCGCGTTGATGCGGGCGATCCACATGCGGCGGAAATCGCGCTTTTTCTGTTTTCGGCCGCGAAACGCATCGTCCATCGCTTTTACGACGGCTTCGTTCGCGCGGCGGAACTGGCGGTGACGGGCACCCCAAAAGCCGGATGCGGCTTTTAATACTCTCTTGTGTCGCTTGTGGGTCATCAACCCACGTTTTACGCGAGGCATATGATCGCTCCTTTCGGATCACGGTTCCCACCGGCACAGGCCGGGGTCACGGAGGCCCGGATTGCGTATCCAGGCGCTTGAATGGGCGTGCTACCCACCACGGGGGATTATTTCCCGTAGGGAAGCATTCCCTTGGCGGCATGCATGAACGATGAATCCAATATTTTGGTCGTCTGCAGCCGGCGTTTGCGGGATGTGCTCTTGCGGGTCAGCAAGTGACTGTTATAGTTGGAGCGGAATTTGATCTTTTTCCCGCTGCCGGTATACTCCAGCCGCTTGGCCGCCGACTTGCGCGTACGCATTTTCGGCACGGTAGTCAGTTCTCCTTTCGGGCATGTGCCCAGGCTCTTCAATCACCACGCGGGCCGTCCGAGGACGGCCCGCGCGCGTGACCGTACTGTGGGTCCTGGTTATTCCGCCGCAACCCGCGGCGTGGTCTCAGTGCCGGTGTGCGGTTTGTCCGGCTTCACGGGCACTTTGATCTTCGGCGCCAGCACCAGCGTCATTTGCCGTCCTTCCATGCTGACCGGCTTCTCTACGCTGGAGACATCGGTGAGTGTTTCCACGAACCGGTTCAGCAGGTTACGGCCAAATTCCGGATGCGTGAATTCTCGACTGCGGAACACGACGAACACGCGCACTTTATCGCCTTCTTCCAGGAAACGGCGCGCATGTTTCATCTTTGTCTCCAGGTCATGGTCGTCGATGTTCGGGCGCACGCGAATCAGAGCGAGCTCCACCTGCTTGGATTTCTTGTGCGCGTCTTTCTCGCGTTTGGCCTGTTCATATTTGAACTTGCCGTAATCCATGATGCGGCAGACGGGTGGCACAGCATTGGGGGCGACCTCGATGAGATCGAGACCCGCATCTTTGGCCCGCTGCAGAGCGTCACGCGTTTGGACCACGCCGACCTGATGCCCCTCTTCATCGATTAGGCGCACGTCGCGCACGCGGATCCGCTCGTTGACCCGAAGTTGTTTGTTAATGTTGAAGCACCTCCGACAACAGACATCGTACGAAGATAAATGTATCTCCGCAAAATCCCGAGCAGTGTAGCATAGGGAGTGCGTACTGTCAACGCAGCGCACGAAGTTGTCGCGCCAACGCGCGAAATTGTCATGCCGCGGCGCAAGAGGGCGACGCCTCCCGTCAGTTCGCTTCCGGATAGCTGCCGAATACGCGCAGGAACATGCAATACCTGCGTAATTCGTCGAGTGCGGCGATCACACGCGGCTCGGTGGTGTGTCCCAGGAAGTCGATGTAAAACAGGTATTCCCACGGCATTTCTTTCGTGGGTCGCGACTCGATCAGCGTCAGGTTGATCCCGTGGCGTTCGAGGATAGTCAGTGCCGTATTCAAGGCGCCGGACTGGTGTTTCACGGAAAAAACGATAGAGGTTTTATCGTGTCCGCTGGGCTGCGACTGCGCCGGGCCCACCACGCAAAAGCGGGTGCGATTATGCGGCGAATCCTCGATACGCTCTGCCAGTTGCGTCAACGCGAATTGCTCGCCGGCCAGCGGCTGACAGATAGCCGCCGCCTCCGGTCGCCCGACCACCATTTCGGCAGCGCGCGAAGTGCTCGATGCGGTCAGCAATTCGGCTTTCGGAAGGTGGCGCAGCAACCAGTTGCGGCATTGCGCCAGCGGCTGCGGGTGAGAATAGACCGTGGTGACATCTTCCAGCGTGCCGCACCCCCACAGATAATGGTGGACAGGCACATTCAGTTCGTCTGCGATGTTCAACGTGGAGCGATACAGCGCATCGAGCGAATCGCGCACGACGCCGTCAGTGGAATTCTCAATCGGCAACACGCCGTATTCGGCATTGCCATGCTCCACCAGGCTGACCACGTCATGCACCGAATCCGCCGGCAGCAGCATGCTGGTGGTGCCGAATCGCTGAATGGCGGCCTGGTGACTGAAAGTATAAGGCGGTCCGAGGTAGGCGACTTTTACCGGTTGCTCCAGATTGCGGCAGGCGGCAATGATCTGTTGAAAGATGCCGTAAATCGCTTCGTGGGGCAGCGGGCCGGCGTTGAACGATTGCACGTGATCCAGTACCGCGCGCTCGCGGGCCGGCACAAAGGCCACGCCATCGAACGCTTCTTTCAACTGTCCGATACGGCGCGCCAGCTCAGCGCGCTGATTGAGCAATCCGACGATCTGCTCATCGACGCGATCGAGGCTCCAGCGAATCGCCTGAATCGTATTGGCGGACAGTTCAGCCGGTAGTTTGTTCTCGCTCATCGCAACGTCACTCCGTCGGTGCTCACCTGCGCACCGGTTAGGTATGGAGCATTATAATGCCATCTCCGTCCGCGAATGGCAAGAGCATGTGCGTGTGGCGGAAATGCGCGCGAGATGACGGGCAGCACGAGTGCAGGGTATAATGGCATGGTGACCGCATATTTGTATGCTGAACTTGATGATGGACTCGCGCGAGCACGACGGGAATTGGAGTTGCCGCTGGCGTATCTGCTCGATGACGAAGAGCGCAGTGTGGCAATGAAGTATGCGCTGGCGGCACGGCTGGCGGCGGTGTGGGGCGACGTGGCGGCGTTGCGGCGGCGAGTGCGGCTGGGCGCGGTGCGGCGCGGCGCACTATGCACCGAGGCGATGGCGTGTGTGGCGGATTTGCTGGCGGCAGGACGCGCGGGCGTGCATCCCGCCTATGCGTCGTTTCTCGACGAACACGCGGCGCGGCTGGTCGAGTTGGCGCTGGATGCGTTGTTGAGCGAGCGGCTGGGACCGGAAGTGGTATTGTCCCCGCGTGACCATGCACCGGCAACCGCTCCGGTGTATGCGCTGTGCTTTTCCGCGTTTCCGCACGCGGCGCATGAGTATTTCCCGTTGATGGTGGATGCGCTGGTCGCCGGGGCGGCGGTCGAAGTGATCGCCGTGCACGAAAGCTGGTTGCATGAGGGCCGGTTGCATCGCGGGGTGCGCTACGATGCGGACCGCAATCGGTTATGCGAGGCGAATTTTGCCGTCCCGGCGGCGGTGGCCGGCGCACAGCTGCTGGCGCTGAACCTGGCGGATGAGGCAGATGCCCACCAGCGCATCGAATGCGCGCTGGCGGGAGTGCGGGTGCGCAACCCTTATGCGGGTGCGCGGGTGCTTGATGACAAAGCGGCGACCGGGGCGATTTGGCGACAAGCCGGATTGCCGACACCAGATTTTCAGGCTATCCCGGCCGGCATGAATGCGGAGGCGTGGCGCGCGGTGGCGGCGGCGTGGATGGCCGGGCATACCGCGCGCGCGGTGCTCAAACCGGCGGATGGCACCGAGGGACGCGGCGTGGAACTGGTGAACCTGGCCGTGGATGACTTACCGGCGGGACGGATGGGGACGGCGCTGTTGCTGATGGAGGAGCGCGGCGATGTACGCTATGCCGGGCCGGATGGCCCGGTGCGCTGCACGCTGCGTGTGAATGTCTGCTGGGACGGTCTGCATGCCTGGGCGGAATCGGGATTCGCACAGGTTGCCGTTACACCGGATGGCATCGCTTCCGCCGGTCGCGGCGGGCGGGTGATGCCGTTGCGCGTGGTGTGGGACCACCTTTGTGATGCGGCCGGAGAGCCGTTGGCAGGCTCCTGGGCGCGCGTGACCGCGACGGCGGAAGCCGGCGCATTGGCGCTGGCTCGTGCGCTGGGTGCGGCGATGCCCGCGCTGGTCGGTCTCGACCTGTTGCTCGATGCTGATGCCGGTGCGGTCGTTCCCGTCCTGCTGGAAGCCAATTCACGCCCCGCCGGCATGAGCCACGCTCGCCTGCTCACCCCCGCCGGCCCTGGCGACGAACCCGGCGTGAGCGCGCACCTCTGGTATATCGCGGATTGAGATGCAGTAGCGTCGGGTGGTGATTGACCGGTTCAAGGCTTTGCCCCGCTCACCCCTTGTCACTTGTGACATGGAACGACTCACCACGCGAATTATCCTGCCAAGCGGGGAAGGAGTTTTTCGCTCGTTGTTGTAATTAATGCTGATAAGCTCTCGTTTGTTGTGGAAAGGAGCATGACCATGGCAGTAACCCAGTTATCGGTGTTCCTCGACAACACCGCCGGTCGGCTGGCCGAGGTGACGCGGATTCTCGGCGAAAACAAGGTCAACATTCGTGGTTTCAGTGTGGCGGATACCGCCGATTTCGGCATATTGCGTTTGATTGTCAACAATGAACCGCAGGCCGTGCAGGCATTGCGCGCCGCCAAGTTCACCGTGCACGAAGGTCCGGTGATCCTCGCGCGCGTGCCCGATACGCCGGGCGGATTGGCGCGGGCGCTGGAAGGTTTCGCCCAACGCGGGCTCAACGTCGAATATGCATACGCCATTGTGCGATCGTTGATCGCGTTCGGCGTGGAAGATATCACCGCCGGTGAAGCCATTCTCACGGAGGAAAAGATCTCGTTGGTTACTCCACAGGAACTTGCGGAGCTGTAGATGATGCCGCAACAGATTCCGGATGCGGCCATCGTTATTGTTACCGTACTTGCAATGCTGGGCGTCGGTTTCTGGAGCATGCGCCGAACGAAGGATGTAGGCGACTCCTTCCTCGACGGGCACACATTCGACCAGTGGATGCGCGTGTGCGTCTACGGTACCGTTTGCTTTTCCACCGTGCTCTGCGTCGGATATACCGGAAAGCGGGGGGGCGGGTCGGATGGCATGCCGCTGGCGGATGCCATGCCCATGTTGGTTCCGCTGATCGTCGTATCTATCGTCAGCCTGCTCACGCCGCCGCCGTCGGCACGGTTAATCACCAAGGCTTTTGCCGATCCCCTCGCGCCGGTCGAGGTGCAAGAAGAGGTAGTCGCATGAGTTCCGTCACTACGCCGCAACGCATCTGGGAGCCGGAGTGGGAGTGCGCCGCACGGACCACCATCCGTAAACGTCAACTACAGCGCCTGCAGGAGACGGTCGCCTATGCCTACGCGAAGGTGCCGTTTTACCGTGCGCGGTTGGATGCCGCCGGCATCAGTCCAAAGGATATCCGCTCGCTGGATGATATCCGCTTGCTTCCTTATACCACAAAAAAGGACTTCCATGATACGTATCCGTTCGGCTTGTTCGCCGTACCGCCGCAGGAACTGGTACGCATCCACTCCTCCAGTGGCACAACCGGCAAGCCTACCGTGGTCGGCTACACCAGGAACGACCTCGATACCTGGGTGAACTTGGTCGCGCGCATGGTCACGCTGGCGGGCGTCACCGAGCGCGATATCGCGCAGATCTCCTTTGGCTACGGTATGTTTACTGGCGGTTTTGGCTTGCACTACGGATTGGAACGCGTGGGCGCCACCGTGGTGCCGGTGTCGTCGGGCAATACCGATCGTCAATTGCTGTTTATGGTGGACTTTCAGAGCACCGCGCTCATCTCCACGCCATCGTATGCCGCCTACCTGGCAGAACAGGTGCAGGAGCGTGGACTGAAGATCGGCGAGGATGTTTGCTTGAAGTGGGGACTGTTCGGCGCCGAGCCATGGACGGAAGGCATGCGCGCGCGCATCGAAAAATCTTTCGGTCTTATCGCTACCGACAACTACGGCATGAGTGAACTATGCGGACCGGGCGTCTCCGGCGAATGCGCCATCGTCCAAGACGGCATGCACATCGCCGAAGACCTGTTTATCTGTGAAGTGCTGGATCCGCAGACAGGCGTGCCGGTTGAGGAAGGCGAAGTCGGTGAACTGGTCGTTACCCCGCTCTGGAAAGAGGCGCTGCCGGTACTGCGCTACCGTACCAACGACCTGACCGCGATCACCACGACTCCGTGCGCCTGCGGGCGCACCAGTGCGCGCATGACACGTGTGAAAGGGCGCACCGACGACATGCTGATTATCCGCGGTGTGAATGTCTTCCCCACCCAGGTCGAACACATATTGATGGAGACGGAAGGCACCTCGCCGCATTACCTGCTGGTGGTCACCCGCGAAGGCATGCTCGACACGCTGGAGGTATGGGTGGAAATCTCCGAGCAGATGTTCACCGAACGCTTCAGCACCATGACCGATCTGCAATCGTCGCTTAGCAAAAAACTGCACTCCCTGCTGGGTGTATCGGTGAAGGTGAAGCTGGTCGAGCCGCAAACGCTGGAGCGCAGTCAAGGCAAGGCCAGGCGCGTGCTGGACAAGCGCGTCATCGAGTAGGCGCGGCGTTGCGATATCATTTAACTAACAGTGCGGGTGGTAGAGTCAGTTCGAGTTATCACCTGATTTGCACCTCGCCCGGCGCAAGGACGCGATCAGTCGGGGATGCCGGCTTGCTCGCCCCCCTGTTTTTTCGTAATAACGCTATAATGAAGGCGACCATTCATTCCGCAGGGACAATAAGGATCTCCATATGGCACTGACCAGTAAACAACGACGCGTGCTGCGCGGCAAGGGGCAATTGCTCGATCCGGTGGTGTTCATCGGCAAGGAAGGTGTGTCGGACACCACGGTAGCCGCCACCGAGGATGCCTTTCACACCCGCGAGCTGATCAAGGTGCGCGTGCAGACCGACATGCCCGGCGTCACCGACGAAACCGCGACGGAGCTCTCCACCCGCACGAATAGCGACGTCGTCGGACGCGTGGGACACACGTTCCTGCTGTATCGTCCCAACGAGGGATTGAAATACCGCATCGAGCTGCCACCGGCGAAAGATGTCTGAACCATGATGGGATTGATCGCCTGATATTCCGGGATTAGTGGTAGTTCCGCTCCGTTCATCCCTTGCGATAATGTACTTCCGACAGTTCGCGCAACCGCGCGGCGGCGGTTTCTGCGGTGATGTCGCGCTGGGGGTTCCCGAGCATCTCGAAGCCGACCATGAACTTTTTTACCGTGGCCGAGCGCAGCAGCGGCGGGTAGAAGTGCGCATGCAGATGCCATTCCTCGTGAGCGCGGCCGTCGGTGGGCGACTGGTGCCAGCCCATGGAGTAGGGGAAAGAGGTGCGGAACAGGTTGTCGTAGCGTGCGGTGACGCGCTGCAGGATATCCGCCAGCGCGGCGCGCTCCTCCGGCGTCAGCGCGGGCATTGCCCCCAGATGCCGGCGCGGCAGCACCATTGTCTCGAACGGCCAGCATGCCCAGAACGGCACCACCGCCGCGAAGTGCTCGTTGGCGCAGACGATGCGTTCCTCCGCGCTCAGTTCCAGCGCCAGGTATTCGCACAGCAGGCAGCAGCCATGGCGCTTCAGGTGGCGCCGCTGGTGGGTCAACTCTTTCGCGGGCTCATTCGGCAGGTGCGCGGAAGCCCAGATTTGCCCATGCGGGTGCGGATTGCTGCACCCCATCATCAGCCCCTTGTTTTCGAAAATCTGTACGTAATTGATGTCTTTGCGGGCGCCGATCTCCGCGTATTGCGCCGCCCACAGTTCGACCACCGGTAAAATTTCCGCGTGCGACATCTCCGCCAGCGACAGGTCGTGGCGCGGTGAGAAACAGATCACCCGGCACATCCCGCGCTCCGCGCGCGCCACCAGCAGTTCGCCCCGTGCACTGCCGCCTGCTGGCGCATCCGGCAGCAACGACGCGAAATCGTTATCGAAGACGAAGGTCGCGGTATAAGGTGGATTCTGCTCCCCTTGCGCGCGCTGGTTGCCCGGACAGAGGTAGCACTGCGGATCATACGCGGGTCGCTGTTCGCCGGCCAATTCTTCCGTCTGGCCCAGCCACGGACGCTTGGCGCGGTGCGGCGACACCAGCAGCCATTCGCCCGTTAACGGATTCAAGCGGCGGTGGGGGTGATCCGACATATTGAATACTGACGGCATGAGCGCTCCCGTTTGGTGGTGATACGTGACACGTTGCACCGGGGTAACAGCGGACCATCGCCCGTCGGGTACCGCGTATCTGCATACGATTTTTCGCCATGGCCCGTCACTTCCCTTTCCGGGGTGAATGTCAAAATCTTTCGTGCCGCGGCGGTGGCGGCGGGGAACACTGCGGGGGGAGGCACGATTATGCCGCGTGCGAATAAAGGAATGGGGGGCATCGAGGCTTCGGCGTCACATTCGGCGCAGGACACGAAGCGGACGAAACAGGCAGGCAACAAGGGCGTCAGCGAGAAAAAACGCCCCAAGACCTGAACCGTGCCGCTCGTTACGCATCACCGGTGCCCTCTTCGCTCATTTCGGTGGGGGTATAGGACAACATATCCTCGGTCACCGTGCGATCGACTTCCTGCTCCGGCAGGCGATGTGCCCGTTGCGAGGCGAGAAATTGATCATGTGCGTGCGTCAGCAGTTGTATTGCCTCGCTTTCGCTGGTCACCAGTCTGATCCAGCGCAGGTCGCCGGAACTGATATAGCCGTGACCGAGCAGCACGTGGCGCACCCAGGCCAGCAAGCCATCCCAGATATCTTTCCCGAGGAGAATAACCGGACGGTCGTTCGTTAAGCCCACTTGCAATAATTGCCAGACATACACCAACTCCAACAGCGTGCCGATGCCGCCGGGCGCCACCACCACCGCGTTGGAGAGACGCATGAATTCGTCCAGCCGCGAGGTAAAACGGCGATGACTGCTCTTGATATCCAGATGTTTATTGGCCGGTTCCTCCAGCGAAGGCAGATCGATGGGAAGCCCATAGGAGCGGCTGACCCGTTGCGACACCTCTTGCACCGCGCGATTCGCGGCTTCCATCAATCCCGGTCCGCCGCCGGTGACGATATCGATATTGCGCTCCGCCAGCGCGTGCGCGATGCGGTAGACCATCTGGTAGACGCTGTCCTGCGGTCCAATGCGCGCCGAACCGAAGATCACTACCCGAAACCGTCCCTCCTCCAGTTCGCGTACCTCCGCTTCCGCCTGTAGATACAGGTCGAGTACGTGTTGCAATCGTTGTCGCGCCATTTCGAGTTGGCGCTCGCGTGTCAACGGTTCCGTATCCGGTACTGTCATCGCAGCTCGGTGTCTCCTCCCTCCCGCGAGCGGGTGCGTATTGCCGTATGAATACTGTGCCCATCGTCCACGGAACTATCCGCTGGAGATCGCACATCCACCGCACGCAAAGACGTTCGCATAAAAAAAGGAGTCGCTGGCTCAATCGCGAAATATTTCATTATTCACCAGGATGTTGCCTCCCGCACCGGGCGATCAATGCGGTATCCGGTTGACTTCTCGGAGTCATCCACCGGACGAGCATTGACAAATACGGGGGACTTTGGGTAAAATGCCGATTTGATGAATGTTCACTAGCCAATCTACAGCGGACACGCGGTACAGAAACCAACATGTACCCGCGGAGGGGAAAGCATGAATAAAAAAGAGCTGATTCTTGCGGAGGCCAAGCGCCTTTCCGGCCGATATGGTTACCTCGGGTTCACGCTCAAGCAACTCGCACAGGCCTGCCAGATGACGGCGCCGGCGCTCTACTATTTTTATTCCAGCAAGGCCGATCTCTTCAAGGACTGCATGCTCTCGGAGTTGGCAGTGCGTAACGTTGGCCTGGTCCGCATCGCTGAACAGTCGACGACCATGCCGGAGTTCGCACAGGCGCTGATTGAAGAATCGTTCGCCAAATGCGGCGCCAGTTGCTTCCGCACCGGGCAGGCGATGATGGAGATCATCCACCTGCCGGAAGAGATTCAATTGGATATACGCGCAGCCTGGGAACAGTTGCTCATTGCGCCGGTCGCGCAGTTCTTCGTCCGCATCATGCCCGATGCGCCGGAAAAGACGCTGCAGATGCTGGCTACATTCATGATTAATAACGCGACCTTTGCCGCCGCCAACGTCGAGCGCTTCGAGCCCGAAGCGTTGTCGGCCATGCTGGTCGCGGCTGCGAACGGCCTGCTGGCGATGCAGCCCGCCACCGCCTCCGCGTAGGTGACATCCGGATGACGACGTCCCGGTAACCTCCCCGCATCCTCGGTTTACCGGGACGAATACGGGTATAATGGGGCATGCCGTGCAATCCCCGAACCGTCGGCATACTTGCTGATCGTCTCATTATATGGGATTGAGGCGATGCTAAAAAGAAAAAACATCGGTTCACTCACTCATCTCGCAACTCCCGGATGCTCTTGGTGTCAAACCGGTCAGAGCGGGCATCCGGGGACAGCATTCACGCTTGCCTGTTCCCGGTGCAGCACCGGGGTATCCCATGTGCGAGTCGAGATGAGGAGTAGCAGACGTGGGAGTGCCCTCGCGTCGCACCCGTAGTCCGTGCAGATTGTATTCAGCACGTCGTGATTAACTTGCTAGGAGTAACCATCCATGTCCATTTTGAAACTTATTCAGCAAGGCGGCATCTCCCTGATTCCGCTGGCGTTCTGTTCCGTCCTCATTGTTGCGGTGGTGCTGGAACGCATCTGGACGTATTCCCGCATCGGCAATGTACCGCAGGAACTGATGCGCCGTATCGAGAACCTGCTCGCAGCCAATCAGTGGCATGAAGCGGTGCGCCTGCTGGATGGCTCGATGAATCCCTTTGCACGCATTGCGAAAGCAAGCCTGATGCGCAAGGCAGCCAGCCAGCAGGAGATCGCCGATACACTGACGCTGGCCTGCGACGCGGAATTGGCGGCCGCCACCCGACCGCTGCCCGTGTTGGGTACCATCGGCAACATCGCGCCGTTCATCGGGTTGTTTGGCACGGTCATCGGCATTATGGAAGCTTTCCACAGCGTGTACCAGGTGAAGTCCGCCGGTGCCGACGTGGTATCGGGCGGTATCGCGGAGGCGCTGATCGCCACCGCCGCCGGTCTAGCCGTGGGCATCTGCGCCGTCGTCTCCAACAATTGGTGCAGCGCCTGGGTAGACGATTACCGGCTGCGGCTCGAGCGATTCGCCACTGAATGGTCATATCGCCTGCACGCACTGCAGCAGGAAACCGCCGAATTGTCCGACACCACGGTCATTCGTGCCAGCGCGCCGTCTCTGGCAGCGGCGGAGGAGCCGGTAGTATGATCCGATCAAAACGCGCGCCCGGCGTCAAACTCATCACCGGCATCAACATCACGCCGTTTACCGACGTGTGCCTGGTGCTGCTCATTATTTTCATGGTGACGGCTACCGCGTTGACGAAGGAAACGAGTCTGAATCTGAACCTGCCGAAAGCGTCTACGCCCAAGCAACCATTACCGACCTCCGTCACCGTGCGCATCACGCATGAACAGCAGGTATACGTCAATAAAGATCAGGTCACGTTCGCCACGCTGCAGGATCGGCTCAGTCAATTGCGCGCGCGGCTGAACACGAATACGCTGGTGGTGAAGGCGGATGAGGGTGTGCCTTACCGCCTGGTCATTCAAACAATCGATCTGGCTCGTCAGGTCGGGCTGGATCAGATCTCGCTGGCCACGCGCCAGCCCGATGCTTCCGACGTCGCACAGCCATGAATAACACGTTTTATCGTCTCTGGTTGCCCGTCTCGCTGGTGGTGCATGCCGCCATGTTGTTGACGTTCAATGCCATTAATTTCGCGGTGACGCCGCTGCCGGGTTCCAACCTCATTCCGATCAATATTATCGAGGAATCGGCACCGGCGGATGAGCCGGAGCCACTCACCGCGACACCCGCTGTAACGCCGATGGTGACGCCGACGACACCGCAGCCGCCGGAGATTCAATTGCCGGCGCGTGCGGTTGCCGATCCCGGCAAGCCGATCGGCGATCGGCACGCGCAGTCCGGCGTGACGCATGGCACCAGCACGCATCCGGGAGCAGGATTGGTGACTGATCCCACAGCGGGAACTGGCACCCATCCGACCGCGCCGCCCGCGATCATGCGTGTTGAGAACGGTACCAATCCTCCCGCACCGGCAGGGGTGGATGGCGGCACCGGTACCCAGGGTACCGATATCGGTCCGAGTGGCCCCTCCTATGCCGCGCGTGCGAAATACGGGCGTCGCGAGGGCTCGGATAAACTGGCGGGCGAGATCAATGAAAATGGCGTGGCGCTGTTTACGGTCGAAGTAGATGCGGCCGGCGGCGTCACCAACATTCGCAAAGCGAAGGGCACCGGCTCCGACGAACTGGATCAAATCGCGCTCAAGCTGGTTCGGCGCTACGATTTTGAGCCGGCGATGAGCAAAGGCACCCCCACGGGTGGCGTGGTGCAGATGCGCGTCACGTTCACCCGCGGTCAATACGTCGTCGAGGAAGTGAAGTAATGACAGCACGCATTATATCCGGCTTTACCGCACTCATCATGGTCCTGTTGCTGCTGCCGCGCGCGATTACGGCAGCGGAACCGGTCCCGCTGGAGAATGAATTCGTGCGCGCCGTGGTGAACTCCGGTCCTGACGAAGCGGGACGTTTTTCGATCCGCACCACCGGCGGCGATCCGTCGCGGCCGACCAGCAAGGATAAGCACCTGATCTTCGGCGGCAACACGCCGTGGACCAGTTATACCACCGTGCTGGTGGATGGCGAGAAATATGTTTTCGGCGGCAACACTCAGCGCCGGGCGGGCCAGAATGCCAGATACGGCAAGATCGTTACCGGTCCTGTGCTCAAGGATCAGGCTGTTGTCACCACCGTGCAGTGCGGTGAAATTGAAGTTACGCAGGAACTCACCCGTGTTCGCGGATTAAGCACGCGCATGCTCGATACCGTCGGCATCACGTATAAGCTCACCAATCGCGGTACGGCGGATCACCAGGTTGGTCTGCGCGTCATGCTCGATACCATGTGCGGATCCAACGATGGCGCGCCGGTGCGTGCGGGCAGCCAGGCCATCACGACCGCCACCATACTCGCCGGTAAAGACGTGCCCGACTACTGGCAGGCGTTCGACAGTCTGTCCAATCCGACCGTAGTCTCGCAAGGGTCGCTGCGCGGCGGTGCGCTGACCGCACCGAGCAAGATCCTGTTCGCCGACTGGGGCACGTTAGCCGACGAACCGTGGGAACCGGTAGTTGCTGCCGACCAGGGATTTATCCGTAAGGGTGAAACAGATCCCGATACCGCGGTGGCGATGTTTTGGGATCCGGTCGAACTCGAAGCGGATCATCCCATCACGTATCTCACCTACTACGGCATCGGCGACGTGAGTGTGAAACCGGGCAATCTCACCCTGGGCATCACCGCGCCCGCGGAGACAACCTTCGAACACGAACGCACGCAGCGTTATACCATTACCGGGTATCTACAAAACGCCGGCGGTTTCGAAGGGAATGACGTCGTCCTCACGCTGACTCTGCCCGAAGGATTGTCGCTGATCGGCGGCAGCAAGTTGAAGAACACTTACGCCCACCTGAAACCAGGCGACACCGCACAGGAAAGCTGGATCGTGCGCCCCAACGGCAAGCCGGGTGGCAAGCAGAAGCTGTCGCTGGCGGTGACCAGCGCCAACATCGAGGCGAACCAGACCACCCGCGAGATCCAGATTAACGTGCCAGCGCAGACCGTCACCTGCATGCCGGCCGTGGCGCAAGTACCGGCGGTGACAAACGCGCTGCCGACGGTCATTCCGATACAAATCAACCTGACGCCTGCCGAGGAGCTTTTCGGCATCCGGTATACGCTGAAGTACGATCCCCAAGTCATCCGTCCGCTGGGCGCGCCATTCGGCATTTCGCGCGGACGTGCTTTCGTCGAAGGCGGACGCCTGCTTTCCTGGGAGTATGACGATACCGTGGAGGGCATCATCACCATCATCGGGCGGCGCACCGACGGCAAAACCGCCGCGTTGCCCATCACCCAGGCGGAGGCTAATCTGGCGACCGTCAAGTTCATCGCCGTCGGTGCGGGAAAAAGCGCCCTCCATCTGGAAGGCGCCGTCGCGATCAACGAGAAAGGCGCGGAACTACCGCTGCAAATGACCAGCGGTGAGGTGACCGTCGTTGCGAAGTAGCGGCCAAAGAGATGGTCACTTCGCGGATTCTTCTCTGTTACGGGAAAGATCCCGCGAGGTGACGAGATTTATCAGGCAAGGAGATATTCCCATGCGCATGTATCACATCGTAGCCCTGCTGTGCTTGTTGGCGCTCCCGGTGTTTGCACAGGAGATGCCGGAGGCGCTCGCCAAACGCGTGAAAGAGTTGGAAAAGGCGAACCTGGTGTTGCAGGAAGACCTGGCCCGCACCCAACTCGCACTCGACACCACACGCGGCAACCTGAAGAATGCCTTAAAAATGCTTGATGACGAAATTGTCGCCCGGAAGGCACTGGCCACCGCTCTGAGCGCGCAGACCGCCGCGCAACAGGCGCTGGCGAAGCGGCTCGATACGCTGCAGACACAGGTAACGGTGGACAACAGTTCTATCGCGAACCAGAAGGCAAATGCCGCTGATGTGAACGCGCTGGCCACCCGTATCGGGGCGATAGAAAAATCGCAGACCGCACTGGCGGACAAGCAGAATGCCGATGCCGTCGCCCTCCGCGCGGATTTCGCAAAGGAACTGGCCGACCTGCGCGACAATTTGGGCAAGGACTTCGCCACGTTGAAAGATGCAATGGGCAAGAAGCTCGACGAAATGGCGGCGATCCTGGAGACGGAAAAGAACGAGCGTATCGCTGCTGACGAAAACGCCAACAAGGTTCGCCAGAAGATGGCCGACCAGGCAAAGAAGGACCGCACGACCGGCTTGGTGATGGGCGGAGTGCTGGGTATCCTCAACTTTGTGAAGTAACGGACGCGACAGGAGAGCGAGAGGGTTGTGGGGAGCAATTCCGATTGGGATTGCTCCCCAACGCATGTTGGTGAGAAAATCGCTTGCCGAAAGCGCGCGCTTCAACTACTATATGGAGCGGTATTTTGCGCCATGCCTTCCGGCATGGTGACACCGAATACGAGGAATATAAAATGGGCTACCAGTTCACTGATGTATCACCCCGCATTGCTGCCCCGCTCGATCCGGGATTTTGTCCGTTGGTACTGACGAATCGCGCCTTCCGCGCGGCGGTGACGGCCACCGGCAACGGCGTGCCGCTGGCGATTGCCGTCGAGCGCAGCGACGGGACGGTCTCGCGCTACGAAACGCAGGTATTTCCGTCAGAGTTGCCGGAAGCGGCCAACAACCTGCGCTACATCGAACGGCTGGTAAAGTCCCTGTTATGGATGCGCGGCGGTTATAAAGTGTTTATTGGCGGGCCGGCGGAAATCGGGCAAGCGATTGCCGCCATGTATGCCCCCGGAGGTACCCGCGCATTCGATGCCGTCGAGGTGATGAGCCGCGTGTACGAGCGCGACTTCACTGTGGTCTCCTGTACGTTTGCGGAGGTGCCGGCAGCGAAGGAATCCACGATGGCGGTGGGCGGCCATCTGGAGGGGTATCGCATCGGTCTCGATCTGGGCGCCAGCGACCGCAAGGTTGCCGCGGTGGTAAACGGCGAGGAAATCTACAGCGAAGAGGTGGTGTGGGATCCGCGACCGCAGACCGATCCGCAATACCACTTCGACGAAATTATGAAGGCGCTGCAAACGGCGGCGTCGCATATGCCGCGCGTGGACGGCATCGGTGTCAGCTCCGCCGGCGTCTATGTGAACAACCTGGTGCGGCTCGGTTCTCTCTTCCGCGGCATCTCCCTGGAACAGTTTGAACAGCGCATCAAGCCGCTGTTCTTCGACGTGCAGAAGGCGTGGAACGGTATCCCATTGGAAGTGGTCAACGATGGCGAGGTGACCGCGCTGGCCGGTGCCATGTCCATGGACGAAACGGCGGTCATCGGCGTGGCAATGGGTTCCAGTGAGGCGGGCGGCTATGTCACGCCGGACGGGCTGATTACCAACTGGCTGAACGAATTGGCCTTTGTGCCTATCGATGCCAATCCGCACGCGCCCATCGACGAGTGGTCGGGCGACATTGGCTGCGGCGCGCTCTACCTGTCACAGCAGTGTGTCGGGCGTCTCCTCGAACCCGCCGGCATTACCGTCGACCCCGCGCTGGGGCTGCCGGAGAAGTTGAAGGAAGTGCAGAAGATGATGGCGGCGGGCGATCCGCGCGCCACGCTTATCTACGAAACCATCGGCGCCTACCTGGGCTACGCTCTCGCCTATTATGCCGATTTCTACCAGATCAAGCACGCGCTGGTGCTGGGCCGCGTCACCTCCGGCGAAGGCGGCAACATCGTCATCCGCGTCGCCCGGCAAGTGCTGGCGGAAGAATTTCCCGAATTGGCCACCATGCAGGTGGCGATGCCCGACGAAAAAGCCCGACGCGTCGGCCAGGCCATCGCCGCCGCCAGCCTGCCGGCCGTCACCGCCAACGTCGGCTGATCATCGAAGGCTGCCACGCGGAACGCGGGGTTTCGCTACGGCCCTGCGGTTCTACTCAACCGCAGGGTCGGGTGGGATGCTGATACAGGCGAACAACAACAGATCGCCTGTGCCGCATCAATCCGATAGGGGGCATTCCTCCCGTATGCCGTGATGGCGGTCGCGATTGTACGCCCTAACGCGTAATCCATGTTTTCACGTCCTCCGGCTTTGGCACGCGGCCGGTGAGTTTCACGACGTCGTCCACGGCGATGGCCGGCGTCGATAATATGCCGGCCTGCACGATGGCTTTCATGTCGCTGACTTTTTCGACATCGACAGCGGCGCCGGTTTCCGCAATGGCCTTGCGCACGATCTCCTCCGCTTGCTTGCATTTCGCGCATCCGGAACCGTAAATGGTGATTTTCATCTCTTCCCCCTAAAACAACAGATTGAACAGATACCCCACGAGGAGTATCCCGGTGGCCACCACGCCGATAAAAGTGGCGATTAACCGGGGTTTCAGCACGCGGCGCAGGATGATGGTTTCCGGCAACGAGAGAGCGATGACCGCCATCATGAAGGCGAGTACCGTCCCCAGCGCGGCGCCTTTCTCAAGCAGCGCATTGACGACCGGGATCATCCCGGCGGCGTTCGAGTACATCGGCACGCCGATGAGCACCGCGGCAGGCACCGACCACCACGCGGCTTTGCCCATGATGGCAGCCATGAAGTTCTCTGGCACGTAGCCATGAATCCACGCGCCCACGGCAATGCCGGCCAGCACGAACGGCCACACTTTGCCGACAATGTCACGCAGGGCGTCGAGGCCGAAACGCATTCGCATGGTCCAGTCGAGTGTTTCGTCATCGACGCCGCCGCCCGCCCGCGTCTCATACACCCATTCTTCGACGTGCCGTTCCATCTTCATCCGCCCGATGAGCCAACCGGCGACGACGGCAATCAGCAGGCCGGTGCCCAGGTAGAGCGCGGTGACCTTCCAGCCGAACAGGCCGAAGAGCAGCACCACCGCCACCTCGTTCACCATCGGCGCGGCGATGAGGAAAGAGAAGGTCACCCCCAGCGGCACCCCCGCGGTGACAAAGCCGATGAACAACGGCACAGCCGAACAGGAGCAGAACGGCGTCACGATACCCAGCAGCGCGGCCAGCATATTGCCGGCCGACTCGCGCGTGCCGGCGAGAATGCGGCGCGTGCGCTCCGGGGTGAAAAACGAGCGCACAATGCCCACGCCGAACACCACCAATGCCAGCAACAGCAACACCTTCGGCGCCTCGTAGACGAAAAACCACACGGCGCCGCTTAACTGCGTGGCGGGTGAGGTGGCCGCGTAGGGAACACCGCACGGACACAGGCTGCCCGCATCTTGACCCACCGGCGCGCCCGGCGGGAGGCGCAGCAGGCGGAAGGTGAACCAGTCGGCAAAGGGTCGCAACAGCAGATAGGCGGCTGTCCATCCCGCCAGCGCGAGCAGACCGATGGCGAGTGCTGTTCCCACTGCCGGTCTAACGGCTGGCGGTGCGTATGCCGGGCTGTCGTCATGTGGTTCGTTCGTCGTCATGGTGAGCAGGTTTCCGCGGATTGCAGGCGAGCGATTAATGCCGTCACACGGGCGCGGATGGCATCGCGAATGGAACGCACCGCCGTGATATCCTGACCGGCGGGATCAGCCAATCCCCAGTCTTCGTCAATGCGCATACCCAGGTAGAGCGGACAGCTTTCCTGCACGCCACAGCCCATGGTAATGATGTGCGCGCTGGCGGCGACCAACTCCGGCGATGCCAGCTTCGGCGCGTGGTCGCGCAGGTTAAGGCCGTCTTCCGCCATCGCCGCGGCCACCGTCGGATTGATGCCTTCCGCTGGTTCCGTTCCCGCCGAGATTGCCCGCATCCCCGCTGGGGCGAGCGCGTTGAAAAAGGCTTCCGCCATCTGGCTGCGGCCCGCGTTATGCACGCAGATGAATAAGACTTGCACGGCAATAGTGTCCTTTATGTAATGATGCGCATACCGCCAAGGGCGCCAGGCGCGACTACTCCGCGATGGCGATGGATGCGCCCGGGCGGCGCGTGGCACGCTGTTGCAGTCGCCACAGCGCGGCCTGCACTTCAGTATGCAGATCCCATGCCGCCGCTAATCCTCGCAGCGCCGCGTGCCATTCCGGCGCCAGTGCAGAGGCAATTTCGTAGTGCATCCAGGTGCCTTCGCGCCAATCCCGCACCAATCCGGCTTTTTTCAGGATGCCGAGGTGGCGCGATATTTTATATTGCGGCTCCTCCAGCGCACGCACCAATTCGCATACGCATAACTCCCGCTCCAGGAGCAGGCGCAGGATGAGGATGCGCAGCGGATCGGCCAGCGCCTGGTGCATATGTGCGGTATTCGTCAGTGCTATATGCGCCATAGTGCATATAGTAGTACAGGATTGCTCACCTGTCAAATACATGGATCGTGTTACACGCTTTCACCCGCCAGGTGGCCGGTGGACCAGGCGATCTGCAGGTTGTAGCCGCCGGTGTAACCATCCACATCGATCACTTCGCCGGTGAAGAAAAGGCCGGGCACCAGCCTGGACTCCAGCGAGCGCGGGTCGATTTCTTTCGTGCTCACGCCGCCCACGGTGACCACCGCCTCATCAAATGAACGGGTTTTTTTCACGGTGAGCATCAGATGCTTCAACAGGTGCACGAGGGCGCGGCGCTGCGTGCGCGTCACCTGATGCACCCAGATGCCGGGTGAGATGTGCGAGAGGCGGATGATGATCGGGATAAGCGAGCTAGGCAGTAGATCGTGGAGCGCGTTGCCGAATTCGCGACGGTGATACTTCTCGAAATCGCGCTGTACCCGCGCGTCGAGTGCTTCCTCGGTCAACCCCGGTTTCAGGTCGATCACCAGCTTGCTGCCGGGCAAGCCGCCCACGTGGCGGCTGGCGGTGAGGACCAGCGGGCCGGAGACGCCGTAATGGGTGAAGAGCAACTCACCGAGGTCGCTGTAGAGCTTCTTGCCCTCCGGGGAGACAGCGGTGAGGGTGATGTTGCGCAGCGCCAGTCCCATCGCCTCCGCCGGCCAGCTTTCTTCCGTTTCCAACGGCACCAGCGATGGCCGAATGGGCACGATGGTATGGCCCATTTCCGCCGCCATGCGATACCCATCGCCGGTCGAGCCGGTGCCGGGATACGAGGAGCCGCCGGTGGCGATCACCACCGCGTCGGCGCGATGGACCGTGCCGTCTTCCGCCTGCACACCGCTGACACGCCTTTCACTGATCAGGACACGGCGCACCGTGATTCCGGTCTGCAGGTGCACGCCGGCTTTACGGATAAACTTCATCAACGCGCGTACCACGTCACCCGCGTCATCGGAGGCGGGGAAGACGCGCCCGCCGCGCTCGACCTTCGTCGGCATGCCCAGCGCCGCGAAAAACGCCATCACTTCCTGCGGATCGAAGCTGTACAAGGCAGTGCGCAGGAAACGGGGATTACCCGGAATATGCGCCATCAGACCGTCGATATCGGTGTCGTTGGTGATGTTGCAGCGGCCTTTGCCGGCCATCCGCACCTTACGTCCGACCTGTGGGTTGCGCTCCAGCAGCGTCACCTCGCACCCGCGCCCCGCCGCGACGCCCGCCGCCATCATTCCCGACGCCCCGGCGCCGACCACAATCACCCGTTTCTTCACGTCAGTCATGCGGCCAGTGTAACAGATTCCACCGGGGAAAGGAAGCGATGATTCCAGTCCGTGATCGCTGGAGAAGAGTTGTATGGCGCGTTCGGTGCTCAGTCGATATGCAACGTAACCTTCGCCTTCATGCTCATGACATGATAAATGTGTATGTTGTGATCAACCAGCGTTTTCGCCTGTGCAGCATCTTGTGGTATGAACGTATAGCAGTCGGCAGGACACCGGCAGCGAGAAGGCGAAATACAAAACACATCTTCAGGCAGAGGAGTCATTTCATGGCGGAGAAAGTGCGATTTGGTATTGTCGGGTGCGGCGTGATCGGCCCGTTTCACGCGGCGGCGTTGAAAGAATTGGATACTGCGGTGCTGGTCGCGGTGGCGGATATTATTCCCGAGCGGGCACAGATGATCGGGGACGAGTATGGCGTGGCCTGGCACGGATCGTATGAAGACATGCTTGCGCGCGCTGATATTGATGCGGTGTGCGTGTGCACCCCGTCCGGCTTGCATGCCGAGCACGGCATGATGGCGGCGAAAGCAGGCAAGCACGTGCTGTCGGAGAAGCCGTTCGATGTCTACGTGGAAAAGGTTGACGCGTTGGTCGCGACGTGCAAAGCATGCGGCGTAACGCTGGGCGGCATTTTCCAGAATCGCTTCACCCGCGTGGCGAAGAAGGCCAAGCAGATCATCGATGACGGTCTGCTCGGTGAAATTCGCTTTGCCAGCGCGTCCTGCTTATGGTATCGCACCCAGTCCTATTACGACAGCGGCGAATGGCGCGGCACCTGGGCGCTGGACGGCGGCGTGCTCTCCAACCAGGGCGTACATACCCTGGATCGCCTGCTGTGGTTGGTCGGCATGCAGCCGGAGGTGGTGGGTGCATATTGTCCCACCCTCGAACGCAACATGGAAGCGGAAGACATGGGTGTCGCCGCGTTGAAATTCCCCAACGGCGCCGGCGGCTCCGTGCAGGGTACCACGCTCGCGAATCCCGGCATGGCGACCGGCGTGACCATTTGTGGCTCCAAGGGGTGCCTGCAACTCGAAGATAACAATATCACTTCTTTGCAGTGCGAGAACATGCCGGAAGGCCTGATGGACGGTGAAGGCGCCAGCATCGGCAGCGCGTCAGCCGATCCGGCGGCGATCGGCATCGGCGGTCACGTCGCCAACATCGGCGAGTTTGTCAACGCCATCATCGAGGGCCGCGAACCCTCCGTCAACGGCGCGGAAGGCCGGAGAGCCGTGAAATTACTGAATGACATTTACCAGGCCGCCGGCGTTGGTCGCTGGGCGTTGGCGGTGAAATAGCAAAGCGTGCTGCATGGCACGTGGAAGTTATCCATCACCGTTCGGTTGAAAGAGAACACGGACGTCACAGGTTCGCCGGTGACGTCCGTTTCGTCATGAATGGCAGGCGTGCTACAGCGTCACCAGGCGATCCTCCGCATCGGACAGGCGGATGGCATCGAGCACGCGGGTGAGCGCCAGCGCGTGGGCGGGGGGAACGGGAAAGGCCTGCTCGCTACGCAGGGCGCGGGCGATGTCCGCATAAACTTCGCGCTCATCACCATACGAGTTGCCGACCAGTGTTTCCTCGCTGACCTGCCGGTTGTCGGTTGTCATGGTGGCATATTGCGTCGGGTCATCAGGCTGCACGGGGGTATCCTGGAAGATGGTCATTTGCTGCCCACGCACCACGATGGTGCCGCGATCGCCCTGGATGAACCAGGCTGGCAGGTCTTCCAGCGCGATGGTATATTCTGCCTGCACGATGACGCCGTTGGCCAGCGTCATCACCCCCAGGAAGATATCTTCCACGTCGCCGGGATTGATGGTCTGGCGCAGGCGCCCATAAACGCTGCGCACCGGGCTGCCGATAACCTGAATAGCGGTATCGACAATGTGTGGGCCCCAGTTCAACAAATAGCCACCGCCGTGACGCCGTTCAGTCTGCCAGTCATTACGCGTACCGAAGCTGCACACAGCGCGGCGCACCAGGAACACGTTGCCGATCGTCCCGGCGGCAATCAGTGCACGCAACCGCGTCAGGTCGCATCCCCAGCGTGCCGGCAGCCATGGCAGCAACTGCATGCCCGATGCCTCCGCGGCGGCAATCATGCGGCGGGCTTCCGCCTCGTTCGTCGCCCACGGCTTCGTTACCAGCACGTTCACCCCGGCGTCCAGCACGTCGCACGCCATTTGGCAATGTTGACTGCTGCGGGTGATTACGCTGACGAGATCGAGTTGTTCGCTTGCCAGCATGCGGTGATAATCATCATAGACCGCACAGCCAAACCGCTCAGCCGCTTCGCGTTGCCGCGCGGGATCCACATCACAAACGGCAACCAGCTCGAATGCGTTACTGTTGTCAGCAATGGCGCCGGCATGCATGGTGCTGCCGCTACGGCCATATCCAAGGATGGCGGTTCGAATGTTACCCATCGGACACTCCGTTCCATCGTATTATACAAGTGGCGAGTGCTCAGTGGCTAGGGACACGTGAGAAGTGGTGACAGGGTGGTACCGAGGTAGATCGTTCCGGTCGATTGCCGCCGGCGGATGTCGAGCGAATACACTGGGGCAGGGGGTAGGGGAGAAAAAATGGTGGTCGCTACTGGATTTGAACCAGTGACCTCCTCGGTGTGAACGAGGCGCGCTACCGCTGCGCCAAGCGACCATCAACACGCGTAGATATGGTGGGCGAAGAGGGACTCGAACCCCCGACCACCTGGGTGTAAACCAGGCGCTCTACCAACTGAGCTATCCGCCCATGGTTTTCCCAGGCAGCGTTGCGCACCACCATGTCGCATTATAAAAAATTCGGAGCGCGCTGTCAACCGGTTCCGGTCTGCTTTTGTCGCGTGTGGGACAAGCCCAAGCGCGTCACGGCTTCCGCCGAGTCAGCCAGCGCGTCGGCGGTGTGGGCGATCGCATCGTCGAGCGATTGCGGACGTTCGGCGATGGAGAAGAGCGCGGTGAAGTGGTGGTGATACAACTCGCGCCACCCCTGGCCAAGGGCGCCGGACAGGCAGACGCACGGCACGCCGGCCTGCGCGCAGCAGGCGGCGACGGCGGCGGGTAGCTTGCCATAAGCGGTCTGAAAATCAGTCTGGCCCTCGCCGGTCAGGCATAACTCCGCTCCGGCGAGTTGGCCGGGCAGATCGGTCAGCGCAATCGCCAGTTCCGCCCCGGGCTGGAACGTCGCGTGCAGGAATGCGAGGAGTGCGAATCCCAGTCCGCCCGCAGCGCCGGCGCCGGGGTGTTGTGCGAAATCGACACCCAGCATGTCGGCGCACACTTGTGCGTAATGCTCGAGTCCACGATCCAGCGCCGTGACCTCCGCCGGGGAGGCGCCTTTTTGCGGCGCAAAAATGCTGGCTGCTCCCTGCGGACCATACAGCGGATTGGTCACGTCGCACGCGGCGACGAGTCGGAGACCCTCCAGGCGATTGCCCGCGATGATGCGCGTCACCCGTCCCAGCGAGTCGCCTACCGGTGCCAGCGGCTGGTTGTCGCGATCGAGAAATTGCCACCCCAACGCGGTGAGCATGCCCATGCCGCCGTCGTTGGTCGCACTGCCGCCCAAGCCGATGATGATGCGCGTTGCCCCCGCGGCGGCGGCTGCCGCCAGCATCTCGCCCAGCCCGGCGGAGGTGGTCTTGCGGGGTGACCGGCGCTCCAACGGCACCAGTGTCAGTCCGCAGGCCTGCGCGGATTCCACCACTGCGGTGGCGCCACCGTCGAGGAACACCATCTCGGCGCGCGTCGGCGTGAACAGCGGGCCAGTCACCTCCACCGGGCGAACTTCGCCGTGACAGGCCAGCCGCATCGCCTCCGCGAAACCTTCCCCGCCGTCGGACAGTGGACACGCCACTATCGCCGGCGTCGGCGACAACCGCGCCACCCCCACCGCCGCGGCGGTGCACGCCTGCGCGGCGGAGATTGCGCCTTTGAAGGAATCAAACGCCAGGATGACTTTCGGCATGCGTGATGAACCTCGCAAACTATATCCAACCGGCAGCACGCCCACCTTCTCCTGGCACGCCCGGTAGCGTGCCAGGTGCCGGCGAAGTAATGGTTGCGCTCCTCGCCAGCGTCCGATTGCAAGGTGATGCGATAACAATGCTTCTCGCCTTGCAAGTCGGCGATGGAGACCCATGCCGACATGCGGCCTTCAATCAGCACGGCGCCGGTATCCATCTCGGTCACCCGATACGCTAGCACGATGTCCTGCCGGGCATCGGAACGCCTGCACGATTCTTCTGCATGCGCAGGACGAGTCCCTGCCCGGCGGCGCGGATGTCGATATAGTTCCGGTACACAGGGATTGTCTGTGCTAAAACCGTGAGGCTCTGCGCTACCCGTCTGGCAGAACGCGTTGGAAGCGCACGCGATATGGTATAATATTCGTGTCGTTTGCCTTGTTGCCCGGTACAATCACCTGATCACCATCACCTGGAGGACATCCCTACAGGGCAGCGTCGTCAGCATCGAGCAGGTATGACACTCTCCCCAACGCATGAACTGGAATTGAATCTGGTGCGCCGCGCACAACGTGGCGATCTGGAGGCATTCGACGGTCTGGTGTACCGCTATCGGGCGTCGCTGGTGGCGCATATGCGTTCGCAGGTGGCGGACAGCGAGATGGCGGAAGACCTGGTCCAGGAAGCGCTGCAGCGCGCCTGGCACCACCTGGATACGCTGCAGCAAGCTTCCTCCTTCAGCTCCTGGCTACGCACCATTCTGCTCAATGTCTATCGCATGTGGCTGCGCGGCAGCGCGCAACGGGAAGTGCCGGTCGACGAAATTGAAGAGCAGGTCGATGAAACGACAAATCCCGACACTCTCGCCCTCGACCGAGAAACCTGGTGTCTTCGCCTGGATGCGCTGGCGCAATTACCGGAGGAAAATAGGCAGGCGCTGCTACTGTATGCCGTCGAGCGCCAGTCATGCCAGCAGATTGCCCGGCGGTTGAAGGTGCCGCTTTCCACTATCGAAGGGCGGATTCAGCGTGCACGCCAGCAACTCCGGCGTATGCTTGGCACCGACGAATTGACCACGCCCGGGTTGCCGCCGCCGCCACTTTCGTCCATCATTATGTCGCCGCTGCGGTACGAGACTGATGAGTCGGTCTTGCTGCGGCAATTGCGCGATGGCAAGGAGAACGAGCGAATCACCGCCGCCACCTGCCTGGGCCTGCAACGTGCACCCGCGGCGGTGCCCGCCTTGATTGCCGCGGCATGCGAAGACAGGAATGAGGCCGTCCGCCGGCACGCGATTTATGCGCTCGGACGCATCCGTGACGGCCGTGCGGTCTCACCATTGCTCGATCTCTGTGACGATGAGAGCATAGCGATTCGCTCCGAGGCGGACTGGGCCTTACGCCGCTTTCCGGCAGAGAGACTGGAGGCGCCGTTGCGCGAAGCATTGCATGCTGCCGACCCGCGTCGACGCCGCCGCGCGGCGGCCTGCGGCACATACTGTCGCACCGCGTCGATGACCACAGCCCTGAGCGCCATCATCGCCGACGATGCCGACCCGGCGGTGCAGGCAGCGGCATTGCACACGTTGGGCGCGGAACCGAATGACCACACGCCGGAACTGGCGTCATCCGTCGTGAAGGCGCTGGCGCATCCGCACGAGGGATTGCGTGCCGTCGCGGCGCAAGTCGCCGGAGGCTTCGCGGATTGCCGGATGCTGCCGCTGCTGGTGGCTATGTTGCACGACGATCCCGCGGCATCCGTGCGCGCGACGGCAGCCGGTGCGCTGACGAATCTTCACCAGCCACCGGTGACCGATGCGCTGCTCGCGGCACTGGACGACGATGCACCGGAGGTGCGGGGCGCGGCGATCACGGCGCTGGGAGCGCGCAAGGATGATCGCACAGTGGAGGTGCTGCTGCCCTTGCTGCAGCCCGGCGAGGCAACCTGTTGTCAAGCCGCGTGTGCCCTTGCCGCCATCGGCGATCCACGCGCCGTACCGGCTATGCTGGCGTCATTGATTACGTTGATACGCACCATGCCGGCTGCGGAAGCCCGCGAAACCGGTGATGTCCTGATTACCGCCCTCATCTCCTTCGGCCAGACCACTCAGCAGGCATTACGAGAAGCTTTCGGACCGACGCAGTCACTGGCGCAACGGCTGGCCGTGCTGTCGCTGTTGCCGCAGTTTCCCCGTGACGGGATGGACCGGGCGCTGGTCGCACTGCTGGGGGAACCGGAGTTAGAACCGTCGCTGGCATTGGCCGCCATGCGGGCACTGGCACGTCGCCCACCCTTTCAGGATGTCATCTACCTGCTGACATGGCTTCCCTGGACATTGATGCGTTACCAGGACGTGTGTTATCCCGTGATGGCGCCTGAACCGGGCGCAAGGGCGATGTTGTTGCTGTGGCTGCGCCATGCGGATGCGACGCTGCGGCTTGCCGCGGCGCAAGCGCTGGCAATTCATGGAGATGCTGATGCGGTCATGCCGCTGCTTGCCGCGGTGAAGTCGGAAGGAGACGTCGTCACGCGGCGCGCGCTCATTACCTCCCTGGGTGTCATTGGCGATCCCCGCGCACTGCCTGTCCTGCGCAAGGTTATGCGTGACGCGGATGGTGACACCCGGATGGCGGTGGCGGAAGCGTTAATGGCGCTGCGCGACGGCAGTGGATTCGCCTTACTCGCTGACATGCTCAAACAGGATGCCTCGCCGATTGTGCGCGTGCGCGCGGCAGTGATGCTGAACCTGTTGATGGATGCCGGGGCGGTGGACCTGTTTTGCCAGATTATGCAGCACGACACCAATGACATCACGCGCGAATTCGCAGCGGTGGGGCTGGGCTACCTGGAAGATGCGCGCGCCTTGCCGGCGCTTATCGCGTCGTTGCACGATCCGGTGGAGTGGGTGCGCAATGCTGCCGTCAGGTCGCTGGGAAGGATTGGCGACCGGCGCGTCTGTGATGCCGTATACGAAGGGATGATCGAGCCGGACGAAGTGCCGCTGTATGGATTACGCAGCCGGTATAGCTCCATGTGCAGCGCCGTGCTGGCGAAACTGGGCGACGCGCGCGGGACGGACGCCATACCACAATTGCTGAAAGACCCGGATCGTCATACCCGACACAAGACCAGTTGGGCGTTATCGTTCAGTGACGACCGGCAACTTGCCGATTTCATGGTGGATGTCTCGGATGAATGGCAGGAACTGGACGGGCAGCATCGTTCCGATTATCCCTGGGCGCTGTTTACGCTCGCGGCGATGGGCGATCCCCGCGCGGATGTGCTGCTATGGCAATATCTCGCCGTGACGACAGCCTACCTCCCGGATATGGTGCATGCGCTGGTGCAGCGGCAGGGAACATACTTGCGGCCACGGCTGCACCGGTTGCTGGAGGAGGCGAGTTCGCTGGGAACTCCGGCACGGGTCATCATCGCGGCGGCGGCGCTGGCTCGGCTTGGCGAAGCGGACGGTTATGCGCTGTTATGCCGGACGGTGGGCGCCCCGCAGCCTACCGCGCGCTATCAGGCGCTGCGGGCGCTGGCGGCAGAGATTCCAGGGGAACCCGCGTCGGTGCAGGAAGCGCTGGCGCGTGCGCTCGTGCATCCTGATCCGCTCACGTGCGTGCTGGCGGCGCGCAGCCTGCTGGCGCGCGATGACGTCCGTGCGTTGCCGCCGTTGCTGTCGGCGTATCGCGAGCCGTTCCGGACACTGCCCCATCAGCTTGCCGCAACGATACTGGGTGAAGCCTCCCGTCCGGGAGTACAACAGGCGATGCGCGGATCCCGGCTGATGCCGCTGGTGCATGAGGTTCTGCACAGCGACAACTTGAGCGAGCGCGTGTATGCCGTCACGATCCTGGTCGCCAGCGGACATACGCAGGCAGTGCCGGCGCTGCAGGCTGCTTTACGTGATCCGGCATTCCGCGTGCGCCAGGCCGCCGTGGTCGGCGCGGGACGGCTCGGTGATGCGCGGCTGGCCTCGGTGCTGTGGCCAGTGCTGCACGATTCCTCCACCCGCCTGCGCGAGCAGGCGGCACAAGCGCTGCAACAGTTGCGCGATATTGCCTCGGTTGCCCCGCTGCGTGCGCGGCTCGAGGTCGAAGACGCCGATCGCGTTCGCACCGCCATTACTTCCGCCCTTCATGTCCTCGAAGAAATCTCCGGCAAATCCCCCGCTGTCCAGCAGGATCGCGGTCGTGAGGAATATTTTTAAAAATATTCCTCCATTTACCGTTGGTATTAGCCTGCTTGCGGCATCTAAGCTTACAGAAGTGACAGCATGATTCCCACGTGGATCGCACGCAATACCGGCGACAGGGAGTCGTTGAACGTAAAGCGCGCGAACTGTGAGCTGAGGACGCAACCGGGCAGAACTCGCTACATGCTCCCCGTTCCGACAGGACGTCGTGGACTCGTTGCGCGATCCCTCGACTGCTGTACAACGCGGAAATGGAATTCTGCAGCGCGAAGATGGAATTCGCGTTGGACGTACTCGAAAAGGGATTTTCGCCGTCCGGGAAGGGATGCCCCCCGCGGGAAGGGATGCCCGTCACGGGAAGGATGCTCGTGAAGGAGACGGAGTTCCATAATCGGGAGACAGCACGGAAAGGGATTTTCGCGCTGTCTCCTTTTTTTGCTACACCACGGGTTGCCGGTTGCCAGCAACACAAGCATGCGGTATCCTTATACATAGCAGGGAGTATCGACATGCCGCGCATTCACATCAGGCTTCCCCGCCATCTGCTCACCGTAATTATTGCCGCGGTGACCGCCACCATCGCGGTTCTTATCTGGCCGCCGGACCGCTCCGCGCGCACGACGCGCGATATACGTCCCAATCCTATCTTCGCAAAGCTGGGCTATCTGTTGCAACCTGCCCAGAAGTTGGAATGGATGGGGTATGATGCGCTGTTTGCCATGCGCGGACCCAATGTCGCGAAAATCGATCCGCGTATTATGGTGGTGGGCTACGACCATGATACCGAGGGGAGTCTGTCTCCCTGGCCACCGCCGCGCCGCTACCACGCCCAGGTGATCAATTATCTAAAATCCCAGGGCGCGGCGTTGATTATCTATGACATCGGCTTTCTCGCGGCGAGTCAACATGCCGACGATGACAGAGCGTTGAATCTGGCATTGAAAAATGCCGGCAACGTGATTCTGGCGTGCAGCATCAATCGCGATGCGACCTATAACCGTCAGAGCCTGGTTGCCCCGTATTTCAATGAAACACTGGGCATTGATTTCGAGAAACACGACCGGCGCCTGGCGTTTGCGGAAATCCCCCTGGACAGCACGATGGATACCGGACGCGTGTTGCGGCGGATGGTTCCGGTCATGAATTGCCAGGATGCATGGCTCCCTTCGCTGGCTTCCGCCGCGTACCTGGAAATGATGAAAGGCGATGGCACAGCCGCGACACCGGACGGCAAGGAAATCGAGGTGACAGATCGGTATGTGCGATTGGGAACCCTGCACATTCCGCGTACCGGCCCAACCGCGGTGGATTACGGCGTCAATGAAAATAAGTATGCCATACCGAGCACCTATATCGATTTTCCGGGTGGGTCATGGATATTTCCCACGCCGCGCTTCGAGCAAGTATGCGAAGGCAAAGAAGGAAATGCCTATTCGTTTCGCGGCAGGATCGTCTTCGTTGGGGTGACGGGCACACTGGCCGATCGCAATAATGATTCGTTTGTCACCGCCTACTCGCACCTGCGTCCCGAACAGAGCGGTGGTGTGAAAACCTCGAATATCCCCGGGGTTATCATTCATGCGCAACTCCTCAATGCCCTGCTGCACGAAGATTTCATCACATTGCTCTCCGGGTGGCAGCTCTGGTTGATGATCTTTACCTTCGCGCTGATCGGTACCTGGGGCGCGCGCCAGTATGTAAACTGGCGCGGACCGGTGTTGCTGGTGGGGGTGTTGCTGGCGTTTCTGGTATCCTCCTATCTGCTCTTCGTGTATACGCACCTGCACCTGCCATATGTGATCCCGAACCTGCTCATCCTCATCACCGCGGGCGGGGTGGCGTGGGTGGAGCGCGGGCACTTGCGGCGCAAGTGGTCGGGGTATGTCTCGCCGGCGGTGTTGGAGCAGATTCTGCGCCAGGAAGGCAGCATGGGCGCCCAGCGTTACGTGGCCTCGGTCATCTTCGGCGATATTCGCGCCTTTACTACCTTCAGCGAGCAGCACAGCCCGGAACAGGTGGTGCGCCTGCTCAACCGCCATTTCACCCGGCTCACACGCATTATCTACGCGGCGGACGGCACCATCGATAAGTTTCTCGGCGACGGCATTCTGGTGGTCTTCGGCGCGCCGATGTCGCTGCCGGACGCCACCTTCCGCGCGGTGCGCGCGTCATGGCTGATGCGCGAGGCGGCGCTGGAACCGATCATCGACGACGACGGCACCGCCTATACGCTGGCAACCGGCTTCGGCATCACCACCGGTCCCTTCGTTGCCGGCCACGTCGGCAGCCTGCAGCGGCATGAATTTACCATCATTGGCGACACCGTCAATCTCGCCTCGCGCCTGCAAGGCGTGACGGGCAAGCCGGATGTGATTATCGATGCCCCGACGTATGACATCGTGCGCGCGCATGTGGAGGTGGAGTCGTTGGGCGAGGTGACCGTGAAAGGCAAGGCACAGCCGGTGCCCGCGTTCTGCGTCACCGCCTGGAGTGATACGCCGCGCGCTGAAGCGGCGTCGGAAGTAGAAGTTTCTTCGAAATAATCAGTCGCTAATGTAGGATTTATAGCACAGGCGTCGAATATGAATTCTTGACAGGTGCCCATATCGTTATACCGCCGATGGCGGCAGTCACATTTATGAAGGAGCGCCCGATGTTAGTGATACCGCGTTATGCTATACTCGTCCTCGTTGCCATGCTGCTCGTGTCCTTGCTGCACGTCTTGCCGGCGTCGGCGAAAGGCCAGATCGTCGGCAAGTTGAGCATCACCCGCGAAGTCATGATGACAAAGGCGACGGTAGACAAAGGTTTGGAATGGGTGCCGGCCAAGCAGAATGACGCTGTGCGCGACAGCTTCGGTGTGCGCACGCTGAAGCGCTCGCGGGCTGAGATTGCCTTTCTCGATAAATCGGTATTGCGCCTGAATGAGCGTACCGACCTGGTGGTCGAGGAAGTCGAAAAGATGCGCAGGGTGAAGCTGACGTCCGGCGCCGTATGGGTGCATGTGGTGAAGGGCGCCAACACCTCGGTGGAGACCCCAACCGCCACCGCGATGTCATTGGGCACCATCTACGTCGTTCTCGTGTTGAAGGATGGCCGCACGCGCATCGTGGTACTGGAAGGCCGCGTGCAGGTGACCGCCGGCGGGAAAACCGTTACGGTCGATGCCGGGCAGTTTATTGAGACGAACGCGGACGGGCAACCCAACGAGACGCAACAGATCCCGACCGCCGACCGGCCCGTGGAACAGGGCGGCAGCACGCAGGGGTGGTGGGGTGACGTGATCAACGGCGTAGAGACCGCGGTTACACCCGGGTCGCCCATCGCGCAGGAACTGCGCACAACACCATATAACGACGAAGCGAATGGCATCGACGTAATTCCGGCCTGGTTCATCACCGATTCGACGCTGCGCGAATCGTTTATGCTGATAGCCAACAACGAGGTGGTGCCGACTATCCAGGCGGAACTTGACCAGGGATTGTCGCTGGTCGAGTTCCGCGCCACATACGGCGCGCAGGACCTGTCGTATTTTACCTCCCTGTCGTTGGCCAACCGGCAATTTTACGAGGTGGAATTGTGCATCACCACGGTGGACCAGTTAGTAGCGTCGTTGCTGGCGAACGGCGGCACGCTGACCATGAACGTGCGCGGTCGGCAATCCGTGTATCGCCCGGGCGCCAGCCCCACCACGGGATCGCTGCGGTTGATCGACCGCACGGAATCCTCCACCGCGGTGCTGCTGGCCGGACTCGGCGCGGGATTGGCGCTCGACGCGAAACACCTGTCGATCTCGCGGCCGTCATTGGGTGGCATGGTGTTCGGTTTTTCCGGGAATCCCGGCTTCATCGGGGGGCGCGGCGATGCGTCCGGGGTGATTGGGCAGACGCGCTATTATCTGGAGAGCAACGCGTTGAAATTCACTAATGACCCGGCGTCTGAATGGGTCACGCGGCTGGCTTCCTCCGCATATGTTGAACGCACCGTCGGCTTGAATTGGACGGTGTTTGCCGGGCGGCAGCGCTTTTTCGCGGGGCCGGTGTTCCAGAATCAGGTATCGTCGCAGTTGATTGCTGATCGCTACAGCGGCGCCGGGATACGCGGTGATTACGGACGCTGGTCGCTGGAAAGTGCCTGGCTCTACGATAGCAATCCGGAGGTCGCCGGTGCGCAACGGGGTGCGTTAGCCTCGCTGTATTACCACCTCAAAGGCGGCATCCTGGGCGTGCACGCACTGGAGGCCACCGCGGTGGAGAGTGGGCACGGGCACACCGCCAGCATCGTCTATCCGGTACTGCCGCACAAGCTGGATATATACGGCGAGGTCGGCCAGGGTGTGGATGGCGCAAACCTGCAGACCTACGGGATGTATTTCCCGGCGCTGTACCAGAAGACGGATGTCGACCTGTTCCTGGAATATGGCCGGCACGAAGGGGTGGGCCACGCGCTTTCGCTGGTCGCCTGTAAGCAATACACCGACCGCCTGGAACTGCGCGGGTATATCAATCGGTTGAACACCAGCACCTTTATCGGCATGGGCGGCATCTGGCGCTTCGGCAAAGGTGGTGAGGGGCACGTGGGCGACAGCCTGTATTCGCAATAAGGGGTGTACCAACCCGCAACCGCTCGCGAGGCATGATGGATTGCGAATCCATCATGCCTCGTTACCGTCACCTTCCCAGATAATGCGTGGGGGTGGTGGGGTGGGAGGGGCGGCGTGCGGTTCGCCCAGGTGACAGGCTGCAAGCAACCGGCCTTTGCCCGGTTGCAACTCGTTCAGGCGATCAGTGACGAAGCGCAGCAACTCCGGCGCCTCGCGTCCCGGTCGCGCCAACTCCTGCAGGCGTGCATACGCCTGCTCGGCGATACGGCAATTCAGTGTTCCGGGCAGATCGACCAGCGCTGACGGTGGCCACTGCAACTCAGCGAGCACTTCCACGACTTTCCATGGATGCTCCGCCCGGCGCAACTCTTCGATGAGCAGGTTTTCCAACTGACCGGCGATGAGCAACAGCAAGCGATGGGTGAATTCCGGTGTCGACGATTCGGCGCTGACACGGATGGCCGGCTCGCGATCGCGTGCCTGAACGAACAGATAGGCGGGATGCCCCTCCGCATCATTCAGCGCACATTCGAGAAAACGGTCGCGCATGCCGCCGGCATAACGTACCGTGCCACCCGCCAGTTGTTCAGTACTGAAAAGCGGACGTCCTGCGGCTTTCAGTTCATACTGAGCGATATAGCGGTTGACCAGCAGGCGCTTTACGGCATCGGGTGCATGCAGGTCCAGTTGACCGGTGTGCGACGGTCCGATGCGTGCCTGCAGGCGGTGCCACAGCTCGCCCACTTGCGCGCGCCGCACCGCGCACAGGTGGAGCAGCAGCAATGCCGTCCATGGTCCATCCGCCGCCGGTGCGTGTCCGCGCGCCAGCAACGCTCCCTGCCCATCGCCGGCGACCAGCATACGTTCCAGATCCTCATGAAACGCTTCCTGCATCTGTGCCGGCGACAACTCGCCACGCCGCCGACGCTCCAGTTTCACCTCAATGTTATGAAAGACCAGCCGCGCCACCTCGGTGTCATCGCGCACCACGAATAACTCGCCGCCGTGCAGCAGCGTCGGATCGCCGAACAACCGCCGATACTCCGGTGCGTGCACATAAGCGGGCATCCGATCCTGTGCGGGTGGCGGCAGCGTGCGCCCCACGTATTCCGGCAACGCCGCCAGCCGGTCCAGCAGGCGTGTGGTTTCCATACAGCGGATGATCATGCCCGGCGTGCCGGGGTATGCTTCATTGAGCAGGAAGTCGGTCAGCAGTGCCAGCACCGTGTTCGCTGAGCGATAGGTGCCGGTTTCGTCCACCACGCCCACGCGGTTTCCGTCTGCGTCGAACGCCAGTCCGATCAGCGGGTGATGCTCGCTGCGCTTCTCCTTGATATGCGCGATCAGTTCGTTGATATTGGGCGGCTCCGGACTGGCTGCCTGCAATCCGCCGAACAGCGGATCGCGCTCGCCGTGCAGCAACTCACACGGCAGTTTCAGCCGCTCGCAAACTGCGCGCAAGTCGTCGCGCGCCGCGCCATACATGCCGTCAATCACGATGAGCGCCTGTGGCTGGCGCCAGTATTCGCGCATGGCTTCACACACCGGGCGCTGCGCATCCGGCATGGTGACGGGAAAACCCATGGCTATGTGCAGCCGCGCCAGGTAATCCTCCCGCGGCTGTATCATGATTACTTCCCCGTCAGCCCCAGCGTCGGCGTCTGCCACGTCCAGCAGCAACTCGGCCGCACGGCGTGAGATGCGTTCGGTCAGGCGCACCGTGGGTGGTGTGCCGTAGGCGGTGTAGTAGCGCAATCCCTGGTATTCATTACCGGTATATTGTCCGGTGGATGGATCGGTAATGGGCAGGCGCGACGCCGTGCTGAGGATGATGCCGGCGGTATTGCCCACCCCCAGTGCTTCGGTGCCGTATGTCACCAGTGCTGGCGCCGCGCAATCGTGTGCGCACAGGCGGACGGGCTGCCCCAGGCGGCTGGCGGTGTCTGCCACCAGCATCGCCAATTGGTCGGCGTGCACGCGGCTGTCATAACCCACCACCAGCGGCAGAGCGCCCAGTCCGTCTTCACGCAGACGCTCGAGCAGTGCGCGCGCCACGGCACGCACGCGAGGTTCAGTACATTCCTCTCCCTGGCGCCCCTGCCATCCAGTGGGAGTGACGTCGGGATACGCCAGGCGTGTGATGCGGGCAATGCGCCAGGCATGGGGCAGTCCGCTGGTGCGCTGTGCCAGCATGCGCAGACGGCCGATCGCCTCGCGACAGCGTGCCAGCCGTCCGGCACGCGACAGCGGAACCGCTTCCGCGAACCGGGGTAGCACTTCCTCATGCAGGTCCACCTGCAGCGACATCCATTCGGCACGATGCAGCAGGGCCTGGAAGACCGTTTCCGCGGAACGGCGCACGCGCAGCCAAGCCGCGCTCACCTCCGGCACGCCGGTACGCCCCATGCCATCGACGCCGCAATCCACCATGACCAGTTGCAACTGGCCCCACAGCCGCGCCATGCGGTCAGGGGTGAGCGCACCGTCAGGCAGGCGCGCCAGATCGTCCGGTCCGCGATCGAGCGTGGCCAGCGCGCTGTGTGGCGGCGCTAGCTCGCGCACCGCCGCGGCGACCAGATCGGTGCGCGTCTGGGCCCATTCGTCCTCGAAGAGCGACGGATTCGTCATGATCTCTGCCTTGCCTGCGCACGCCGGTTGAGGTGCGCTGTCTAATGCTACGTGTATGAAAGGTGGACGCATAGTCGGCAGGAGGCACAACTCGCGACCGCGAATGAAGAATGTTGTGCGGGTGTGCAAGTGCCCGCGGTCATGGAGGCACTTATGGCGCGTGTGATACTGGCGATCATGGGATTGGTGTTGCTGGGTGTGGGCATCTGGTTGATGCTGCATTGGTGGTCAAGTGTCGTCACCGTGTTGCTGGCACTGATGGCGTTGGGCGTGACGGTGTGCGGATTGGTAATGGTTATCTTCGGCATCAGCGAGATCGCCGGCGCGCGTCCCGCGCGCGAGCGGGATGCTCCACCCGCCGAAGAAGGTGCCTGATCCGCGGCGGCGATTATCCGTGGTGTATTCCGGGCATAACGCGGACAGGTCTCGGTCACTCGGAAGCCATCGCGACGATGGCTCTCATGGAAGGAGCATAACGCGTGCATCTACTGGCGCCCTGGTGGTGGTTGCTGCTGATTCCGCTGGCGGCGGGGATTATCCTGCTGTACTTGTTGAAACTGCGACGGCGGGATTTCGTCGTCCCGTCCGTGTTTCTGTGGGAACAGGCGCTGCAGGATTTGCAAGCCAACGCACCGCTGCAGAAACTCCGCAAGAACCTGTTGCTGTTGTTACAGTTGCTCATCGTGTTTCTTGTTATTTTCGGACTGACGCGTCCGGCGATGAGTTGGCGGCGACCGGGCGGACGCAGCGTGGTGCTGGTCATCGATGCCTCGGCAAGCATGCAGAGCACCGATGTCAAGCCGTCGCGCTTTGCCGCCGCCAAACGGGAGGGTCATCGCGCCGTGGAAGCGCTTGGTCCGCGCGACCGCATGATGATCATTGCCGTCGGCGGCGCCACCCGCGCGCTCACCCCGTTTACCACCAATACGCGCGATCTGCATGACGCGCTCGATCACCTGCAGCCGACCGACGCCAGCGCCGATCTTCGCGGCGCCCTCGACCTGGCCGCCGGGCTGACAAACGGCAAGAACAACACCGAGCCGGTGGATATTGCCATTATCAGTGACGGCGCCATCCCCGCGGTGAACCTGCCTGCCGACTTTCGCCTGCCCATCCATTTCGTGCAGGTGGGACGCGGCTGCGACAACGTCGGCATTGTGATGATGAGCGTGCGTCGACGCTTGAGCAAGCAGGGGGGCTTCGAGGGATTGATCACGCTGAAGAATTACAGCAAATCAGCGAAGCAGTTCACGCTGGAACTGTCGCTGGACGACCAGTTGCTGGATGCGCGCGAGTTGACGCTGGTGGGCGGCGCCGCGCGCACCGACTTGCTGCAACAGTTACCGGCACGGCCAGGCGTGTTGCAAGCCCGACTGGATCTGCACGATGACCTGACGGTGGATAATGCAGCGCAGTTGGTGCTGCCACGGGTGGATCCGGTCGCGGTGACACTGGTGACCACCGGGAACTTGTTTCTGACGACCGCGCTCTCGCTCGATCCCACCCTGACTGTCACGCAGCGAGCCACGCCGCCCAACAGCGGCGCGCGCGGCACGGTGCTGGTGCTTGATAATGTGCCGATGCTTGCCGCTCCCGGCGTCCCCGCGCTCTGTTTCGGCGGCGTGGGGGGTGCGCAGCCGGCGCACCTTCGCCGCGTGGTGCAAACGCCGGTCGTGGCGGATTGGGATCGGAGGCATCCGGTGATGTCGTCGGTGGACCTGAGTGATGTCCATATTACCGAGGCGATGGTGGTCGAACTCCCATCCGGGGCCGAGTCGCTGGTGGAAACGAGCGCCGGACCCATCGCCTACACCCTCGACCGCGCGGGACAGCGACTGGTATACCTGGGCTGGAACTTGCATGCATCCGACTTGCCATTGAACGCCGCCTTCCCCATCTTTATGGCCAATTGCGTGGATTGGTTGTCCGGCCAGCAACACCGCGCGCAGGCAGTGAACGTGCGCACGGGCGAGATCGTGCCGGTGGTGCTGCCGTCTGACGCGTACGACGCCTCCCTGCGCCGCCCCGACGGCGGCATTGAAGCGCTGCCGACCAACGGTGGGATGCTGTCGCTGGATCAGGTGACACGTGCCGGTGTGTATCAGGTCAGTGCGAAGACCGCGTCCGGCAAACACGATTTCAGCCTGCGTTTTGCCGCCAACCTGCTGAACGCCGAGGAGTCGGACTTGACGCCACGTCGAGAATTGGCACTGGCAGGGCGCGGCGAGCAGATCACCGCCACGGCTGGTCCGGTGCAGACCGAACGGGAAATCTGGCGCATCATGTTGCTGATCGCATTGGCGGTGCTTTGTCTGGAATGGTGGGTCTTTCATCGCCGCATCGGATAGCGTCGAATTATTTCACCGATACTGTTAGTTTTCATTCGAACATGGGGAAAAGGAAGAAAAGCCCGCGACACGAGCAACGCAGATGAGGACTTTCCCTTTACGGTCACCAGCAAATCGCTTATACTGGAGACGGTAAATTCCGCCGTCAGTAGTCACGCGATCTGTCGGCAATCCATCATCGCCCGCCGGTCTAACCAGAGGTTTTCGTGAACCTGACCAGACTGACCGGCACTTATAGAAGGAGACGAACGATGCGCGTACGGATAATGGCATGGATATTCAGCGGCATTTTTGCTTTCGGCAATGGCCTCATTGGGTATGCGCTGGCGGCACCCTACCTGCGCGCATTGAATCCTGATCCGAGCAACATGTATTCGCCGTTCCCGTTTTTCGACATCGTCTCCCGCATCCTGTTCGTGCTCCTCGGCGGCATCGTCGGCTTTCTGGTCGGTTCACTGCTTTTTCACCGCATCTCCGATATCGGCAGCAACTTAAAACGCATTCCGGCGGAAGATAAAATCGCCGCCACCTTCGGCACCGTGCTTTCCCTGATCCCGGTGTTCATGCTCGGTACGCTCATCGTCCGCTGGCAAGGCATCGACTCGCTGGTGAAATTCGCCATCCTGTTGTTGGTCACCGTGCTGATCGTCTGGTTGTTCAACGTCGTCGCGTTAAGCATGAAGGACGAGATGAAGTTCCTGGTGCCCGGCATGGCAACCCGCGCGGCGCAACAGGCTTTGCCGCTCACGCAGGCGGGCGCCACCCCAAAACTGCTGGATACCAACGTCATCATCGACGGGCGCATCTATGACATCTGTCGCAGCGGATTCCTGGACGGCGCGCTGATTCTGCCCGGCTTCGTGCTGGAAGAACTGCAACACATCGCCGATTCCGCCGATGCGCTGCGGCGCAACCGCGGACGGCGCGGGCTGGATATCCTGCACCAGATGCAGACCGAACTGGACAATACCCTGCGCATCGTCGATCGCTACAAGGTCACCTTCGCCACCGGCGATGAGGTGGACATGAAGCTGGTGAAGCTGGCAAAGGGGATGAGCGCCGATATCGTCACCAACGATTTCAACCTGAACAAAGTGGCCAAGCTGCACGGCGTGCGTGTGTTGAACATCAACGAGCTGGCGAATGCGGTGCGTCCGGTGGTGCTGCCCGGCGAAGAGTTGCATGTCACCATCGTGCGCGAAGGTAAGGAATACAACCAGGGTGTCGGGTACCTGGACGACGGTACGATGGTGGTGGTAGAGAACGGGAAGAAAATGTTGGGCGACGCGGTGACCGTCGCCGTCTCCAGCGTGCTGCAGACTGTGGCCGGCAAGATGATCTTTGCCGAGTTGAAGTATGAGAACGGGCAGGAGGAATCCGACGACGGGCATAGCAGTTATTATTCCGGCCGCCGGGGCCGGCCAAAGACTGGGTAGCCGTGAGCGCAAGGCCTGGGTAATGCTGGCTGGACGCCCACTGCTTACGTATGCGTTGTCCACCTTTCGTGCCCATCCGGGGGTGACAGAGATCATCCTGGTGGCAGGAGAGGCGGAGATGGACCGGGCGCGCGCGTTAATCACCACGGGGCCGCCCGGGCTCACGGAAAAAGTGGTGACCGGAGGCGCTGCACGGCGCGACTCCGTATGGCAGGGGCTGCGGGAAGTGTCGGCCGGGACGGATATCGTGTTGATCCACGATGCCGCCCGGCCTTTCGTCTCACACCGCGTCATCGCGGATTGCATCGAGGCGGTGCGCCGTTACGGCGCCGCGGTGGTCGCTCGCCCACTGGCGGACACGCTGAAGCGCGTGTCGCCAGAGGGGCATGTGACGGCTACGCTGAACCGCGATGAGTTGTGGGGCGCGCAGACACCCCAGGGATTCCGCCTGCCGCTGTTGCTGGCGGCATATACACGCGCGTTGGCGGAAGACTGGCAGGTGACCGATGACGCGGCGGTGGTGGAGCGTGCCGGGCATCGGGTGCACCTGGTCGAGGGTGACATGATGAATTTTAAAGTCACACACCCGGAAGATCTGGCGCTGGCCGAACGATTGCTGGCCGGACCGCCGCGCGTCGGCATGGGCTATGATGTGCACCGGCTGGCGCCGGAGCGCGCACTGGTGCTGGGCGGCGTCACCGTGCCGCACGCGCTGGGGCTGTTGGGCCATTCCGACGCCGACGTGTTGACCCACGCGATTATGGATGCGATGCTGGGTGCTGCCGCGTTGGGCGATATCGGGCAACATTTCCCCGACAGCGACGTGCGCTACCGCGGTGTCTCCAGCCTGCTGCTGCTGGGCGAGGTGGCGGCGCGGGTGCGGGAAGCCGGGTATCGACCAGCCAATGTGGACGCCGTGGTAGCAGCGCAGGCGCCGCGGCTGGCGCCGCATATTGACGCCATGCGCGGACAACTGGCGGCGGCGCTGGCGCTGGCGGTCGATCAGGTCTCCGTGAAAGCGACGACGACGGAGGGATTAGGTTTTATCGGCGCCGGCGAGGGGATCGCAGCGTATGCAACGGTCAGTCTGCTCCCGCTGCCGGGTATGGAATACACATAGTGCGGACGGGTCATCGGCCCGTCCGGCAAGGGGCTCAGATCAGAGCTCATGGAAAAACGGAAGGAGTACATGCGATGCAAATTATTTTTTCTGGAAAGCATGTCGAGGTGACCCCGGCGTTGCGCGAATACGCCGAGGCCAAACTGAACAAGTTGAGTCGCTTCTTCGATCACTTGCAGGAAATTCACGTCACCGAAAGCATTATGCGGAATCAGCACACCGTTGAAGTGCTGGTAAAAGCGGACGGCACCATGATCCGTGCGGAAGAACGTTCGCCGGATATGTATAGCTCCATCGATCTGGTGATCGATAAACTGGAACGTCAACTCACCCGGTATAAAAGCCGGTTCGTCACGCGCACGCGGGAATCGCTGGGCGGCTTGAAGCCCGGTGAGCTGCCCGCCGGCGTCGAACTCCCCGCGGCGCCCGCGCCGACCGAGATGGAGATGACATCCAACATCGTGCGCACGAAGCGCTTTGCCATTAAACCCATGGACCCCGAAGAGGCCGCCATGGAGATGGAATTGATCGGTCATGACTTCTACGTCTTCCGCAATGCGGAGAGCGATGAAGTGAACGTTATTTACCGACGGCGCGACGGTAATTACGGTCTGATCGAGCCGGTGAACAGCTAAAGCAGATGGGCGGGTGGGGACCGAGCGTCCCCGCCCGCCCGGAGATGCTGCGGTGACTCTCCAGCATTTTCGCGAGTTAGTGCAGGCGGAATTCGGCATGCGGTTGGAACATGCCACGCCCGAATTGGTGCAAACCTTCATCGCGCGCATTTACGCGGAATTGAATCCGGCGGCGTCCGATGGACTGGTGGAAATCCCTGTCGATTCCGCCGACAACTATCCACGGGTGGTGGGCGAATTCCTCGCCGTCATCCTCGACAGCGAACCGGAACGAGCCGCTATACTGCTATGGCTCTTCGCGGCGGAGGTATTCTATGGCTCGCTCGGGGAACAATACCGCGCTGAATTCTCCCACCTGATCGACTTGCCGCCCACCGCGTAATCGTCACGCCGCCTTCCGCGTTTCGCCGTAGCTCACCTCCTGAATGAGCCGGGGCGCCTGCGCAACCAGCGCCGCCAGATTCTCCTCCTGGCGCTGCGCGTTTTCTTCCAGCAGTTTGACGACATCCTGCTCGCCGAGGACGCGCGCCAGCTCGATGCTCCCCCGGTAGGCACCCAGCGTCATCTGCGCGGTCTGCATCTGCCACAACAGGCTGTGAATACCAAGCTGCTCGCGCGAAGGGGACAACTGACGCTTGAAGCGCTGACGCGCTTCCTTCAATCCCGCATCCAGGACGCTGTGTTCCATCTTGATACGTGCTCCCAGCAGGTTCAGCGCGCGTTCCAGCGTCTCCATCTCGACTTTCATGCTCTCGTGCACTTCCGCCAACACTCGGCGCAACTCGTCGCCGGCGGCTTCGTGACGCATGGCGTCCAATAACGGCAAGTAGTCCCGATGAAAGGCGAAGATATCCTGCAGATAATAGATCAAATGATCGCGGGTCGTCATCGTCCGGCCTCCTTCACTGTTCCTTTCCAGTGTATAACCACGGCGCGCATTCCTCGGAGCGATTGCCTCACAATTGTGCCGGAAATGCCCGCATGTCGGCAGGTCCTGACGCAAAACACCCGGATGCCGCGTCGCGGTGGAAATATTGCGCCGGATGGGCTGGCACCGCACGTTCGACAGGATGCACCTCAGGTCTGTCCATCATCAACACCCGGCGGGTAAGGGTGCGTGCATTCCGGCACCTTGAGCGATGCACGGCTATCCGGTATGCTGTACAATGATGGACGTTGATCTTGGTTTTCGTCGTGCGGTGGGAGGCATGCGGTCCAGGGAATCAAACTGGGTGTGTACTCGCACATGGCACACGAGTATTATTACGCAAGGAGTGAGCGATGAAGGCTGTGGTGTTGATATCGGGCGGGTTGGACAGTGCCACCGCGGCGGCGATCGCCGCGGACGCGGGGTATGAGCTGTATGCGTTGACAATTGCGTATGGGCAACGGCATGCGCGCGAAGTGGCGGCAGCAGGCGCGGTGGCGGCGGCAACGAAGGTGTGCGAGCATAAGTGCGTGGATATCGCTTTGCGCGAAATTGGCGGCAGCGCGCTCACGGCCGATATTCCGGTACCGCTGGGACGCAACGCGGAGACGATGAGCCACGGCATCCCCGTAACCTATGTCCCCGCGCGCAACACCATTTTTCTCGCGGTGGCGCTGGGCTACGCCGAGGTGGTAGGCGCTGACACGCTGGTGATCGGGGTGAATCAGGTGGATTACAGCGGGTATCCCGATTGCCGGGGCGAATTCCTCGACGCCTTCACCCACCTGGCAAACCTGGCGACGAAGGCCGGGGTGGAAGGCGCCACGCAATTCCGCATCTGGGCGCCGCTGTTGCACATGACGAAAGCCGAAATCATCACCACCGGCCTGCGTTTGGGCGTCGATTACGGCCTGACCTGGAGCTGCTACACCGGCGGCGAGACGGCGTGCGGTCAGTGCGATAGCTGCCAACTCCGCCTTGCCGGCTTCGCCGAGGTGGGGGTGAATGATCCGCTGGCGTATGCGGTGGGGAAAGGCTAAAAGGTGCATCATGCTAACCACGACTGTTCATGATGACGTGGTGACGACCTTTTCCGCTTCCTGTTGGCGGCTGGTAACCTCTTCGTGCAGGAGGTGGCGGACGACTTTACCCAGCGCATTCTTCGGCAACGCTTCGCGGATATCGATGCCACGCGGCACTTTATAACTCGCCAGTTTCTCGCGACAGTGCGCCTGCAGTTGCTTTCCGGTGGCCGTTTCGCCCGGACGCAGCACCACGCCAGCCCACACCGCCTCTCCGCGGGCGGGATCGGGCACGCCGAACGCCGCGGCTTCCAACACGGCGGGGTGTTCAAGCAACACGCGCTCGATCTCGCCGGGGTAGACGTTCAGGCCGCCGACGATGATCAGCTCTTTCTTGCGTCCGGCGATATAGAGGTAGCCGTCCTCATCCACACGCACCAGGTCGCCGGTGAACAACCAACCGTTGCGGATGACCTGTTTGGTGTCGGCGGGGCGCTTCAGGTAACCCTGCATCACGTTGTCGCCGCGAATGGCTAACTCGCCGATAACGCCCATCCCCACGCCGCGCCCGCGGGTATCGACGATCTTGATCTGTATGTTGGGCAGCGGCAATCCGATGCTGCCCGCCTTGCGCACGCCGTCGGGTGGATTCACCGACACCACCGGCGCGGCTTCCGTGAGGCCATACCCCTCCACGAGCTTTACATCGTAGGTTGATTCGAACTCTGTCCACGTCTCGGGGGGCAACGGCGCACCGCCGCTCACACAGAGGCGCAACGCGGAAAGGTCGGGATGCACTTCGCGCGACAGTTGCAGCATTAAGCCGAACATGCTGGGCACTCCGCCGAAAACAGTCGCGCCCGACTCCTGCAATACCTGCAACGTGTGGGTGGGCAGGAAGCGCTCCATCAGGTGAATGCGCGCGCCCATCATCACCGGCAGCACCAGGAAGACCATCGCGGCGAAGGCGTGGAACAGCGGCAGCGCTGAGAGAAAGCAATCTTCATCGGTGACATGCAGCACACCGGTGCAGCCGACGGCGTTCGCCAGCAGATTGCGATACGACAGCATCGCACCCTTGGGGCGCCCGGTGGTGCCGGAGGTGTAGAGGATCACGGCAATCTCACGCTCCGACAACGATACACCCTTGCCCGGCGCGTGCGCGCACAGGGTGGAGAAATTCACCTCGTCTTCCGCCGTCTCGCCTTCGGTGACCATGACCACGTGTTTCAACTGCGGCAGGTGGGGCCGCAACGCCTGCACCAGCGGGCGGAACGGTTCGGCCGTCACCAGCACCTCGACCTCGGCGTCAGCGAGAATATAGCGCGCTTCGTCCGGGCGGTACAGCACGTTCATCGGCACCACGGTGGCTCCGGCGCGTCCGACGGCCAGATAGGTGATGACGAATGGCGGGCAGTTGGGCAGCAACAACGCGACGCGGGCGCGTTTGCCGATTCCCAGGCCGCTCAATCCCGCCGCGAAGCGGTCCACCAGCGCCAGCAACTCCCCGTAACTGAGCGTCTGATCGCGATAAATCAAGGCGGGCGCGGCAGGATTCGTGGCAACGGTGCGCGCAAGCAGATCGAATAGCGTCATGAACTCTCTCCCGAAGTTGTTTGGCCATATATTAATCATTATTAATTCGTGCTATACCCCTCATCTCCTTTTTTACACGGAAGGCGGGGGTGACCCGTGGGTCGTCGTCATCCTCAACGACCCGCGGTCATCATGCGCATCATATGGTGTCTATCACCGTTCTGCCTGTTTCGTCAGATCGACGGCGCCGGTGAAGGTCTCTGCTTGCGCGGTCAAGTCGCGCACCAGCAGATGCGGGGTGGTGACGTTGTCGGGCACGTCAAAGACCAGCAAGCCGGTGACGGCTTCTCGCGGGGGGAGCGCCAGTCGGGTATGATACACGCCAGCATTCAGTTCTTCAGGTGTGCCCCAGGCGGTCATCACCGGGCGATACCGTTCGCCGCCGCCGGCATTGGCCAGTCGCAACGAGGCATCATTCAACTGGATGTCGTGATTGCCGCGGTTACCGATCACCACTCCCACCGCGATGAAATGTCCGCGCTGCGCACTCCGGTGGCCCAGGTGTTCGGGAGTATTGGTGAAGGCCACACCGAGCATGGTGTCGCCTATCTTCAACGGTTCCCCGATTTTGCCGATCACCGGAAGTGAATTGCCGGAGGTTGCTGCATAATTGTCGCCCCGCCGTCCGGCGTACAGCATGATGCCGATCAGCGAAAGCAGAATGGCGCCGATGGCGACGGCCACCTGGCGCGCGGTCAGGGGTTGACCGACATTCGGGGCAGCCGGCGCCGCCGCGCCGCCCACCGTTGCCAGTGCCGGCGTCGGCCAGGGCGTCAGCGGCAGACTAAGTTGTGCCTGTGCGGCATGGTGCTGCGAGAGCGCGGCGCCGCAATGCGGGCAATACCGCGCGCCGCCGCCGACATGTTCGCCGCATACGGGACATGATCTCATGGGCGTCCCCCTTTCGTTCCGCGAAGTCACACCCCTGTGCCATCGGCATACCCGGAAACCCCGGTGATAACCCGATGCGATGCCGCCAGCGTGCAAACATCTGGAACAGGTGGAACAAATGTATGCGTGCCGGTGCGGAACAGCTTCATGCCTGGCGGAATCCAGCACGTTCCGCGGTATGCGCGGCGTGCCCGCGAGATGACCCGGTAACTACCGCCCCGATTCTCCACGGTATCCAGATTGTGTTAGAATAATGCCCTGACCGGGAGGGTAAGCGCATGGCAACGATTCGAGTGGGCCTGGTGGGCGCCGGCATGGCGGGTGCGTATCATGTGGACTGTTTACGCCGGGTGTATGGCGTCGAGGTGGAACTCGCGGGAGTCACTTCGTTGCGGCCGGAGACGCGGCAGCAATTCGGCGCGGAGCGTGGAATTCCGGTGTATGATGACCTGGAGCAGATGCTCGATCACGTGGACCTGGTGGATATCTGTTCGCCGCCGGCGGCACATTTCGCGAACATGCTGTGGGCTGCGGCCGCGGGGAAGCATATCATCTGCGAAAAGCCGCTGACCGGTTATTTCGGCCCGGATGACGATGAGCACTTCCGCGGCAACGCGTGCCCCAAGGCGCGGATGCTGGAGACGGTAATGGCGCAACTTGCGGAGATTGCCCGTATCGTCGGCAACAACGACAAGGTTTTCGGCTACGCGGAGAATTTCGTTTACGGCCCGGCTATTCAAAAAGAGCGGCAGGTGATCGAACATTCCGGTGCGCAAATTCTGCGCATGCTGGGCGAGGAATCACACAATGGCTCGCACGCGCCGTATTACGGCATCTGGCGTTATGCCGGTGGTGGATCGTTTATTGGCAAGGGATGCCATCCGCTGGGTGCGCTACTCTATCTCAAGCGTCGTGAGGGCATTGCCCGCGATGGCCGGCCTATCCGTCCCGTCTCCGTCTCCGCGCGCACGCACGAGTTGACGCGCCTGCCCGCCTATCAGGATCGCGGTTACATCCGCACGAAATATCTTGACGTCGAGGACAGCGGCTGGATGCACGTAACTTTCGCGGACGGCACCTTCGGTGACGTGGTGACGAGTGAGGTGGTGCTGGGCGGCATCTACGATTACGTGGAAGTGTTCGCCAACAACCATCGCGCGCGCTGCCGGTTGAGCCCGACCAACCTGGTGGATCTGTATAATCCGAAAGGCGCGGAATTGGAAGGTCTGTACCTGATGGAAAAAATCAGCACGCCGGAAGGCTGGAACACTGCTGCCCCTGACGAGCACTGGACTATGGGTTACCAGGAAGAGATGCAGGATTTTCTCACCTGCGCCGCCACCGGCGGCCTGCCACAGTCCGACCTGGCTCTCGGCATCGACTGCACCGCTGTGATTTACGCAGCATACCTCTCCGCTGAACGTAACGGCGCGGAAGTGCCGGTACCGTCGCTGTAATGCCATAGCCGCAGAGATGCAAATGTCCCGAGCACCCGGACGGCCTGCTGTTCCATCCGCCGCACGATGCCCACGGCAGGATACGCATCGATTACTTGTCGACGTCCGTCTCCACCGCCACCACCGATTCGTAAACTTCCGCCTCGATGGCTACCGTGCGCGGGAAGGAGAGACGCAGGAAGACGGGGGTGGCGACGGTGGTCACCAGCACCATTATGACCAGTGCGGCGTATTCCGGCGGACGGATGATGCCGGCGTCTTTGCCGACCAGTGCGATAATGAGTCCCACTTCGCCCCGCGAGATCATGCCGATGCCCACGCGCAGCGCCTCTCGCTGCGTAAAGCCCATCCAGCGCGCGCCAATCCCGCCGCCGGCGATTTTGGACACGATGGCCACCACGATCACGGCGATGGTGAACCACAGGCTGGCGCCGAGTTCGCGCGCGTTGGCGCCCAATCCGATACTCATAAAGAAGACGGGTACGAACAACGCGTAGGTGAAGGGGTGGGTGGCATGCTCGATTTCCTTCGCGAATCGCGTGCGGGCCAGGAAGACGCCCGCCAGGTAGGCGCCGGTAATGGCTGCCACCTGACCGAAATATTCCGCGCCCACCGCGAAGAGCAACAGCAGCAACAGCGCGGCAGCGGGTACGGCATGGCTGGCATGCAGGTGTTGGACGCGCCGCAGGAAAGGTTCCATCCAACGCGCGCCGACGCGAATCGCCAGTGCGAAGAAGGTCGTCATCAATACGATGACCGCAACGATCTGCAACGCCAGTTCCGCACCAGGATGTCCGAGTGCCTGCGCAGCCCAATGTGCCAGCGTTTCCGGCAGCCGGATGGAATGCATGCCCCCGCTGGCGGATTCAGCCGAACCGAAAGCGATGACGAAGGACAGCACGATAATCCCGAGTACGTCGTCAATAACCGCCGCGCCCAGGATGGTCATCCCTTCCTTACCTGCCAGGCGGCCAATCTCCATCAGCGTCTGTGCGGTAATGGAGACCGAGGTGGCGGTAAGCACCGTGCCGATGAAGATGGATTCAGTGAGGGTGAGCCCGAACAGCGTCGCCACCGCAATGCCCAGTCCGAGTGGCAGGATCACTCCGCAAATGGCTGTCCAGCATGCTGCTTTGCCCACCTCGCGCATCTTCGCCAGGTCGGTCTCCAATCCCGCGATGAACATCAGCAGCAGCACGCCGACCGACGCCAGCGTGTGAATGTTTTCCTGCAGCCAGGAACCGTGGCTCGAGTCCGCGAAAACCGGCCAACCGAAGATATTCAGCAACGAGGGACCCAGCAGCAGTCCGGCGAGGATCTCCCCGAACACCACGGGCTGTTTCAAGAAGCGCCGGCTGAGGTGCCCGGCTACTTTGGAGACGGCAATGATAATTGCCAGCAACAACAGTAATTGGATTTCACGATTCATAAGACAAGGCTTCGCCGGCGGAAAAACTGGTGCTCCGGTCCCGTCATGCTATCATCGTGGGAAACAGGCGTCAAGGTGCGGATAGGCGTTCAGTCGGCCCAGATGGGGGTGGTATAACGCCTGATGAGTTCGGTTTCGTCCCAGCAATAGGGCCTGCCGTTGGCGTGGAGCAAGTCGTGCTGCCAGACCGCCGGTTCCGGCGCGCCGGCGGGGGAGTTCCAGGGGAAGTGCGTCTGCGTCCGTCCGTTCACCAGGCCCCAGCAGAGCCAGCCGATGCGGTTGCGATGGAAGGAGGGCAAGTGGGTCTCGAAACGGCAGTCGCCGGTGCGGTGCATCCACTCGGTGCAAATAAGCGGGCGGTCGAGTGGGCGCAGTGCCGCCAATTGTTGCTCAAGCAATGCGAGATCACCGTAATGGTGGAAGGTGATAACGTCGGAGTGCGCCATCGCCAGTGCATTCAGCTTTGTTACATCGTTCCACATGCCGACGGTGAGCGGCTGCTCGGGATGCACCGCACGCGCCCAGCGGAACGCCTCGCGCACCAGCGGTAGACTGCGCTCGTTCATCCCCGCGTTGCCCGGTTCGTTGTACAGATCCCACAGTAGCACGCGCCGATCGGCGGCGAAGCGCGTAAGGAACACCGTCACATACGCCTCCAACTCCGGCCATGCCGCAGGGTCTGCCACGCGCGCATGGCCCGGGCTGGGCGTCCACCCGCTGTTATGCACGCCGGGCACCGGCGCTGGCTGCGGCCCCAGGGAGGGGTCGCGCCCGGAAAAGGCGCAATCGTCGAAGAGGCAGGGAATGGTAGACAGGCCATGCGAGTCGGCGATGCCCAGCCACTGCGCGAACCGGTGCAGCATCCCGTCGGGATCGGCCTGCCATACCAGAAAAGGCAGGAACACCCGGCAGCAGTTCAATCCCAGCGCCTCCGCCCATCCCAGTTCCCGGTCGGTGGTCCCGGGATCGAACGTCTCCGCCTGCCACATTTCTGTTGAGTTCACCGCCGTGTTGGGCACGTAGTTGACCCCGCACGGCATGGGCTGTCCGGCATACCAGGCACGGGCTTTATGGGCGCTCCAACGGCGTGATGTCATGGCAATCCTTCTGTCCATGCGATGAACTCGTTTAGCGGCGTTTCGTCGACACGGGTCAAGTCGTCGGTTTAGCACGGCGGTGTCATTGCCGAACGTCGGCAACAGCATCAGTGTGCCGAACAGCACATCGCCGCTGTCGCTTCAGTCGCGCAAAGGTTGTCGCAGGGGATGATAGCACCATCGCGCTTGCTGACAGATCGCTCGCTTACACCGCCGTTTTCACGCACAGTTCCGGCAACCTCACGCGGGTCTTGCGCGTGATAGCCTGTTTCGCCGCTTCCAGCACAGCGATGGGCGCCAGCATGCGCGCGTCGCTGAATGGCTCGACACCGGTGTTGAACATGTCAGTGAAACACCGCACGCCGGGCAGGTAGCTGTTGGCATCTATCGGCACCGGGGCGAAGAAGTTGTCCTGCGCACCGATGGCGTTCACGGTCCAGGTGTAAGGGCCGTCGGGATTCAGGGTAAGCGTGACGGTGAAGTCGTTCGGATACTGGCAGATGATGGTGCAGCGCGTGCCGTTGATGCTCGCATCTACACTCTTCACCTCCGGACCGAACAGCGACACCATCAACTCGGTAAGGTGAATGCCGTAAAAAAAGATGCCGCCCCACTTGCCGCGCCAGTTGCCGGAGCCGGACAGGTGCGCGACGCGCAAGCTGCCGAGCCTGTCGAGCTGTTCACGCACCATCGGGATGCACGATTGCATGGCGACCGCGCTGAAGGTGACCACCGGCACGCCCAGCGTGCTGCGCAGCGCCAGGAAGCGCTTTGCCTCCGCTACCGAGGTGCTGAAGGGCTTGTCAATGAAGCAGGGAATGCCCGCCCGCAGGAACGGCATTGCGGCCGGCAGGTGATACTTGCCGTCGCGGTGATCCACCATCAGGCAGTCGATCTGCCCCAGCATGTCCTCGGGTTTGCGCACGATGGTGGGAATCTGTCCCGCCTCCGCCGCGGCTTTCGCGAAAGCGCGCGTCTCGCCCCACAGATGAGTCACCGTAATGCCGGAGACGCCTTGCTCTATGTTCAGTAGCTTTGCAATGGCCGCCGTGTGTGAATTCTCGGCGCCGATAATACCCAGACGCAACATCCGCACGCTCCTTCCACAGGGAATCGCTCAGAGCGTTACATTCGGCTCGCTGCCGGTTGTACCTTCCGTAAAATGGAAGAACCAAAGCGTTTGCGGGTGATAAATCGCCAGTCCGTGACTGGCAAAGCACCGATTCGCCGCCGGGTACAGGTGCGCTATGGACAATACCGGGCGCATTCAACGCGCGAACACGCGCCAGCGTGTACGGTGCCGAGTGATCGCCAACGACGACGTCACTGCGCGTCTTCGGTCACTCGTCTCCGCTGTTGTTTCCTTGAACCGCCCCAGCGGATATGCTACCATGATCACCGAAGGGGTTGCCCCGCACGGCATGTTTTCCGGTTCGGAGAAAGAGGCTGTGATGGCGGCGTTGTGGTTCGCGCATGCATATCCGGTGCATCGCGGCGCGGACATTGCGCCCGGATGATTTTCGCTGGCAAACGGCATCATCACGCGGGTGAATCCCCCGCTGATGCCTGCTCGCTGTGAGATTCCGATTGCCCCCCCAGGGCATCTGACCAGGGGTATTGTAGATTGATGAAGGAGGGATCGCGATGGATGCCCAAGCTGCGACCTGCCGCGCGCAAGAGCGGATGGCCAGCAATCGTTTCTCTGGGCCGGATGCCGCGCCCTATCCTGTGCGCGGGCATCACCTACTATGCGCGGTATGCACGCGCGGAGGGTGCCAGTCGCCGCCACCGGGGCGTGAAGTGATCGACGCGCTGCTGGAAGTGATGTGGGCATATCCCTTCACCCCCTTGCAGATTATTGGCGATCTCGACATCACGCGGGCGCATTATCTGGATGTCTACGCCGGGCGTGGCGAGAAGCCGCTGCCGTCGGATTTCGGACAGCGCCATGCCGATTACGTGTGGCGGCGCAAGGACCTGGAAGTGATTCGCGTGCTGGGTATCGTGCCCAACTCGGTGATGCCGGCGTATCACGTCTACAAAATTCTTTTCCAGCGCCAGCTCACGCTGGACGGTATCTGCCGTACCGGATCGCAGCCGTCGGAGGCGTGGCCGGAGTGCCCGCACGCACGTGCGGGCTATTATGAGAAGATCGCGGGAGACGGCAGCGTGGACGATCTGCGCGAACAGTACCTGAAAGGCGAGGAACTCGATGGCCACGGCCTGTGGGCGATGATTCGTGCGCGCACGCGAGAAGATATGACCGCCGCCAAGGATGCCTCGGCGCGTTTCCTCCTCGAACAGGCGGATCACCTGTATATGCGTCCGAACCACGTGCTTTGCCTGCTGTGTACCGCCGAAGCGGAATCGATCCCGCAGGATAACCTGGTCGAGTTGCGCCAGCGCATGGTCGCAAATCCGGAGATTCCGGTCACACTGTGCGAGGGTATTTGCATGGTTTGCGATCCCTGCAATGTGTATCACCCGGATGAGAACCTGTGCTACCACGCGCATATGAAAAACACGCTGCGCGATCTGATGATCCTGGAACGACTGGGCTTGCCGCCGGGAGCGACGCTGACCGCGCGGGAGTTGTTTGCGCGTATTTACGAACGCATCAGCAGCCTGAAAGATATTTGCGGCTGGCGTGACGGCTCCGACACCGCGCCGTTCTGGAGCCCTTGCGCATATCAGGTGCCGGCACTCGATAATGCCCGCAACGCCGGGTTGATCGCGGGGAAGAACGCTTGATCACGTCTTATTGCTGTCCTTTGCGTGCGACTATTGTTTGAGGGATAAAATGAAAATTTACCTCTTCGTGGATATGGAAGGCATTAGCGGCATTTGCAACCGCGAGATGGTCATGCCTTCCGGATCGCATTACCAGGAAGGACGCCGGCTCTACACGCAGGACGCCAACGCCTGCATTCGCGGGTGTTTCGACGCCGGAGCGCAGTCGGTGGTAGTGCGCGATGGGCACGGCAGCGGTTTTAATTTCCTGCTCGACGACCTCGACCAGCGTGTCGATGTGGTGCAAGGGCCGTGCGCATACCAGCGGCTGCCGGGCATCGAAGGCAGCGACGCGCTCATTCTGCTTGGGTATCACGCTATGGCGGGTACCGCGCAGGCGGTGTTGGAGCATACTTTCAGTTCGGCCACCATTCAGCAGATGTGGCTGAATGGGAGAGCGGTGGGCGAATTCGGCCTTGACGCCGCGGTGGCTGCCGCGTATGGCGTTCCCGTCATCCTGGTGTCCGGTGACGATAAGATTTGCCGGGAGGCGCAGGCGTTTGTGCCGGAGATCGTCACTTGTCTGGTAAAAACGGGTTTCGGGTGCCAGTGTGCGCGCATGATGGCGCCGCAAGCCGCCCATCTCCTGATCGAGGAAAAGACCGTGGAAGCGATACGGCGTATCGAGCAGATTCCACCCCCGACCGTCGCGCTCCCCGTCACTCTGCGCATGGAAATGGTTGAACGGCAGCCCATTCCGCATGCCATCAGCCGTCCTAACGTGACGGTGATCGACGGCCGTACCTACGAAGTGACCGCGGACGCGGTGGAAGCTGCGCTCTTGCAGATATTCGGGTGATGGGACGCGATTTTTCCCGGCGGCCTCTTGTCCGTGGGATGCCGGTGCCGCGGGAATTGCGCGTTTGCTGCGGGGGAAATGACTGATGACGACAACGTGGTCGGCGATGACCGGATCATTGGGAGAACCGCGTGACGTGGCATTCACCGCGGCGGTGGACGGCACCACGCAGCGTTATGTGGAACTGCTGCCCCAACCGTTCGACGCGGCGCAGACTTACCACGTCTTGATCGTGCTGCACGGCCACGGCAGCGACCGCTGGCAGTTCGTGCGCGAAGAACGCGGGGAGTGCAAAGGCGCGCGTGACCTGGCAGCGAAATACGGGATGATCTGCATTTCACCTGATTATCGCGCCACGACCTCGTGGATGGGGCCGCAGGCGGAGGCGGACATGGTGCAGCTCATCGCCGAGTTGCACGTCCGGTACAAGGTGGGGAAAGTCCTCCTCCACGGCGGTTCGATGGGCGGCTCCGGCGCGCTCACCTTTACCGCGTTGCACCCCGATCTCATCGCCGGGGTGTGCAGCCTGAACGGCACCGCCAATCACCTGGAATACCGCAACTTTCAGGACGCTATCGCCGCCTCCTTTGGCGGCACCAAGGCGCAAATCCCGCAAGAATACAAAAAACGCAGTGCCGAATACTGGTCGGAAGCGTTCACCATGCCGGTTGCCATCACCGCCGGCGGTCTGGACACGCTGGTGCCACCCGGCAGCGTGCTGCGCCTCGCCGACGTGCTGCAACAGATGGACCGCAAAGTTTTCCTGCTCTATCGAGAACAAGGTGGGCACGAGACGAACTACGCCGATACCACGACAGCGCTGGAATACGTGATGCACGAAGCATTGGAGATTGCGTCGGTGCCTTGGTTGTAGCGAAACCACGGCGCCTGTTGTGCGCGTGACCGATGAACGGGCCTGCTCGGAGCAAAGGTTTCAATATAACCAGGGGACGGGGGGTAGGGTAATTTCGCCTTGACGGCTTCTCAACTACCGGACCGGGCGCTCGCTGTTACCGACTAAGCAACTGTCCTCTGATGATGTAATTCGGATTCGCGATTTCACACCGTGAGGTTAATCAGATATGCCGAAGATACCGCCTGCCGTCTGGTACGGCGCGATCTATTACCCGGAGCACTGGCCGGAGGAGCGCTGGCCGCTGGATGCGCGGATGATGCGCGAGGCGGGATGCACGGTGACACGGCTGGGCGAGTTCGCCTGGTGCCGTATGGAGCCGGAGGAGGAGCATTTCGACTTCGGCTGGCTGGAGAAGGCTGTCGATACGCTGGCGCGGGACGGCATTGCCGTGCTGCTGGGCACGCCCACCGCGGGACCTCCGGCGTGGTTGGTGAATGCCCCGGACGCCGCGCAGGATTGTCGCATGTTGTATGAGGACGGCACGCGCTGGCAGTTCGGCGGGCGCAGCTTGTGTTGCGTAAATCATCCCCGCTTCCGAGCACGGTCGGTACGCATCGCCCGCGCGCTGGGCGAGCGTTTCGCCGCACATCCGGCGGTCATGGGATTCCAACTCGACAACGAGCTTGGCATGTATGGCACACGCTGCTACTGCGACCACTGTGTCGCCGGATTTCGCGCCTGGCTGCGGGCAAAATACGGTGATATCGACACGCTTAACCGGCGACTTGGCACCATCTTCGGCAGTGGTGAGTTTCGCGATTTCGACGATATCCCATTGCCGCACGTGCGGCAGGACCTGCACAATCCCGGCCTGCTGCTCGATTCACAGCGCTTTTTTTCCGACACAAACGTCGCCTACCTGCATGCGCAGGCAGCGGCGTTGCGCGCGGCGGGCGCCCGCCAGCCGATCACCCATAATGTCTGCCACATGTTCAGCGGGTGCGCGGGTATCGACAACGCGGCGTTGTTTTTCGGGTTGGACGTGGCCGGGTGGGATTGCTATCCGCAGCAGTTTGCCCCCGATCCTGCCCCTGCCACGTTGGGATTGCTGCACGCCATCGCCCGCGCCTATAAACAGCAACCCTTCTGGATGCTGGAACAGCAGAGCGGCACACCCTTCGGCATGGCGGCGGACAATCCGCGTCGCATTAGGCTGTGGACATGGCAATCTATCGCGCACGGCGCGTCGATGATTCTCTACTTCCGCTGGCGCACCTGTCGCTTCGGCGGCGAGCAATACTGGCGCGGCATTATTGACCACCCCGGCACGCCCAACGAGCGCTACCGTGTGACGGCACAGGTGGGTGCGGAGATTGCGCGGCTGGGCGCGGCGCTGAAGGGATTGACGCACGCGCGCCGTGCGGCGATCCTGCTTGATTTCGACAACTGCGAATCGTTGACACTAGCCGCCAACTATGGTGCGCCGCGGGTGGCATATCGCTCCCACGCGGAGGAATGGTATGAGGCGTTGCGCCGGCGCGGCATCGACGCCGAGGTGATCTACGAACCGCCGGCGCCGGGTGCATACGAACTGGTGATCGCCCCCGCGCTGCGCATACTCGATGCAGAATGGACTGCGCGCCTGCGCGCCTTCACCGCGGCGGGTGGCACGCTGGTCGCCACCATCGCCACCGCCTCCCTCTCCCGCGATCACATCGCGCCCACTGAGCCAACCCCGTGTGGCCTGACCGACCTTTTCGGAGTGGAACGGGTGGAATGGAGCGCGCTGGGCACGCTGGCGGTACCGCCCAAGGAGCGTCAGGGGGAGGACGCGGCCGCGTGGGCGGGTCTGGGCAGCGTGGAGGCCATCCCGGTGCTTGCCGATGGCCCACTCGCCGGGCAATACACCGCGCGCACCTGGTGCGACCACCTGCGCGCTGACAGCGCCGACGTACTTGCGCGCTTTGCCGCCGGCACTCCACCCGGTCCCGCGCCCGCGGTAACGCTCAACCGTTTCGGCGCAGGCTGTGCTGTCTACGTGGCCGCGCTGGTCGAGCAGACGCTACTCGACCGCCTGATCACCATGCTCATCGCGCCGTTGCCGGATCGACCGTCATCAGACAACCTGCTGCTGGAAATCGTTCCCGCTGGCGACCTCTGCTTCCTCCTCAATCACGCCAGCGAACCGGCCATGGTGCATCTGCCGCAACGCGCGATGGAGTTGCTCACCGGCAACGCGGTTGCGGATACGCTGATGCTGGCGCCGTATGACGTGGCGATTTTGCGATGAGCGGGAGGGTGCGTCCTGCCGGGACGTACCCGGCAAAATATGCTACAATCCGCGGGATGTATGAGAACCGCGCGCGCGTCGTGCCGGTCGCGGGGAATCATGCCGGTATGGCATATCCGGCTGATGCTGAACCCTATCAGTTTCACTGCCCGCTGTGCGAGACCGAGCAGCAGATGAATCCGCGCCAGGAGGCGATGTGCCCGGTGTGCGGCGCCGAACTGCATATTTTCGGCGACCGCAACGAGGCCAACCAGTTTGCCGAACAGCACAAGGCTCGCGGAGAGAGCGTCCGTTGGCTGCAGGTGCGCAATGGCCCGTACTGGGTGGTCGGGCACAAGGAGACGCCGAGCGAAATGGCCGCGTGAGTGACGGTTCTGCTGGAAAGGGTCACGCACAATGGACCTGGTGGATGTCAGCCGCGCACTGGCACGCGAGGTGGGGCCGCTGCATTTCGCCGCGCCGGTCACCGCGTGCTATAATCCGCTCGATTACGCCTGGCCGCCGCATGAAGCCTACTTGCGCCGTTACGGCGTCGCGTCGCGTGAGGTGTTGCTCCTCGGCATGAATCCCGGCCCTTTCGGCATGGCGCAAACCGGCATCCCGTTTGGCGACGTGACGATGGTGCAGGACTGGTTGGGCATCGAAGCGCCGGTGGCGAAACCCGCGTACGAGCACCCGAAGCGGCCGGTGGAAGGATTTGCCTGTCGTCATCGCGAGGTGAGCGGCACGCGGCTGTGGGGGTGGGCACGCGAGCGTTGGGGGGCGCCGGAATGCTTTTTCGCGCGCTTTTTCGTGGCGAACTATTGCCCGCTGGTATTCGTGGAAGCGAGCGGAAAAAACCGCACTCCGGATAAACTGCCCGCCGGCGAGCGCGAAGCGCTCTTTGCCGCCTGTGACCGGGCGCTGCGCCACACCGTCGCGATTCTCGCGCCACGTTATGCCATCGGCATCGGCGATTTCGCCTTCAAGCGCCTGCAGCACGCACTCGACGGCGTTGCCGTTACCCTTGGCAGCCTGCCGCACCCCAGCCCCGCGAATCCGCAAGCCAACCGCGGCTGGGCCGCGCTGGCCGATGCCCGCCTCGCGGAACTGGGGATCGGCTGATTACAGGTTGCGGTGACCAGATTGCACTCTGTGTAAGCCGCGGTTTCTCTTCGCCTCGCCACGTCGATTACTTGCGTGCCGCGAAGGCCAGCGTGGCGGTGTTATAAATCTTGTCCGGTTTGGCGACTTCCACGGAGCGTCCGCCGGCGGCAAGGAGTTTCGCCAGCGTGTCGGAGGCGGCCGTTTCACCATGGTTCAACACGATGTGCGCGGGATCGGTGGTGGACAGCCAGGAGCGCAGACCGGCCTGATCGGCGTGGGCGCTGAAGCCGTTGATGGTGAACGTGCGCGCATTGACGGTGATGGGCTCGTGATCGATGACGATCGACGGCGCCTTGTCTATGATGCGCCGGCCTAGCGTGCCAACCGCCTGGTAGCCGATGAACACCACCGCCGTGTCCTGTCGCCACAGGTTGTGCTTCAGATGGTGCACGACGCGCCCGCCCTGGCACATACCGCTGCCGGCGATGATGATCACTCCGTCTTTGCCGTTGATGGCGCGCGAATCTTGTGGGCTGCTGCACGCGGTCAGGCCGGGGAAGTGGAACGGGTCCGTGTGCTTGGCAAAGACGGCGCGCGTGGCGGCATCCAGGTCTGCCGTATGATGCTCGTAGACGCGGGTGATGTTAATCGCGAGCGGGCTGTCTACGTAGACCGGGCAATTCGGCACCTCGCCGCGCTGGCGCAACCCGCGCAGGTGAAAGAGCACGTCCTGCGTGCGTTCCAGCGCAAATGAGGGAATGATTACGTTGCCGCCGGCGTCCAACGCCCAGTTGATGGCGTCGCGCAGCTCGTTCACCGATTCTTCTTCCGAGCGATGCATGCGGTCGCCGTAGGTGGATTCGCAGAAGACCAGATCACATGCCGGCGGCGGGGTGGGATCGGGCACCACGTTGCGTCCCGGACTGCCTACGTCACCGGAGAACAGCACCGAAACACCGCCTTCGCGAATCTCTATCGCCGCCGAGCCGAGGATGTGGCCCGACTGGTGGAAGGTCACCTGAATATCCGATCCCAGTTTCAGTGTTTCCTTATACGGCTGCGTGCGGAAGTACCGCAACAGGTGGAGGACATCCTGCTCGTCATACAGCGCCGGTTGCGCCTGCATACCCGCGCGCCGGCCTTTGCGATTGCGGCGTTCGGAATCCTCCTGCTGCAGCTTGGCGGCATCGAGCATGATGAACTGTGCTAGGTCGCAGGTGGACGCGGTGGCATAACATAATCCACGGAAACCCTGCGCGTGCAGGAATGGCAACCGTCCGCAGTGGTCCAGGTGCGCATGGGTGAGAAAGACCGCGTCCACATCCGTCGGCTCGAAGGGAAAATGCCAGTTGCGCATCTCGTCGGAGCCGTGCCCCTGGAACATTCCGCAATCGACCACAAAGCGCCCGCCGCGCGTCTCCACCAGGAAACACGATCCGGTAACTTCTCCCGCCGCGCCAACCGGCATGATCTTCATTGACGACTCCTTCTCCGCCCTGCAGACGGGGTTTTCTTCAGTGTACCACGAAATAGCGCTTACCAGCCCACCGCGCATGTTTTTACACGTTCCCGCTGGCGAAATGTTTCGTGTCCGCATCGGTGCCCGGCATGGTAGTCATTTCCGGTACCTGGACCAGCGACAACTGTATCGGGTACTCCACACACACCGGATGCTGAAATAGTACCTTCGATGCGGGCCGGGTGGCACTGTCGTCATGGCTGCGCGTAGTCAGCACCAAATTGCCGTCATGCGGCTCGTACACCACACCCGCTTCTCCGGTTGGGGGACTATTCATCGCGCGCGATTTCGTGCTAACCCTATCAACTGACCAGTCGGTATCCCGCCATTACGGCGGTGCGGGAGCATCCTCGCGCCGCTGTTCGCTGCTATTGCTTCTATTTTTTACCGTTCACTGCACTGTGTGAATACCTGCACAGCATCTGCATTTTACGCGCCGGCATGTGGGCATGACACAGTTCGAGCGTAAGCTGTCAGCAGCTATTTCCTCGCGGCTGCATTGCGTGGAGCAATCAGCCCGGCATGAGAAAGGGGGAGCATGATGATACAACCACGATGGGGCATCGCATTTGCCGCAGTGATCTGCCTGGCGATCATCGCGGGGTGCGCGCCGTCGCAACGCGTGGCCGGGACACAGGAGCGTTCCCAGCCGCAACAGAAGACCACAACCTCTGCGAAAGCGGCGCCGACCATTAACGTCACATTGACCGACAGCAGCGTGATGGTGACGCCGAAGAACATTCCGACCGGCAGCGCGAAGATTGCAGTGAAGAACAGCGGATCGGTCGCCCGTACACTGCAACTGAATGAGGATGGCAAAGCGGTACAACGTGTGACCGTCCAGCCTGGTGAAACGAAAACGGTGCAGTTCGCGAACATCAAATCCGGGCACACCTATACCGTCACCAGTCCGGCCTCCGGCTCGGCGAAAAAGGTACAGGAGAACCTGAACGTCTCCGGCGGTCAGGGTGCCGGCGCCGGTACGGCGAAGACCGTCCGGGTACGGATCACCAATACGGCGATTACCATGAACCCGGCGAGTGTGCCGACCGGCAACGTCACGTTTCAGGTGACCAATGCGGCGAATGCCGCGCGCAGCTTTGAACTGACCGGCCCGAATGGTTACGTGCGACGAACAGCGGACATTCAGCCCGGCAAGTCGGCAACGCTGACTGCCAATATCACCACGGGGAAATATACGGCGTTGAGTCCCTCGCCCGGAGGCACCGCGCGTGAGTTGACGAAGACCTTTACGGTGCGCAAGACGACGGCAGGTCAATCCGGCGGGGCTGGGATGGGCACGCGCACGCCGACGACATCAACCGGGCAAAGCGGCGCCACACCGAAGACGAGTACCGATACGACACCAAAGACCGGCACTGGCGCCACCGGTCGCTAATCGGTGCGGGTGAAGCGTATAGACGGACCGGCGTGTCGTGTGAATGCGACGCGCCGGTCTCCGGCTCGGTCGACTGCGGCGGCCGGTTTGACTCGGTTTGCTGTGCCAATAAGGCATGCAGCCGGCCGTGCTGATCTGCCGGGTGCCGCAGCATCGTCACCATCGTGCAGCCGACCTTGTCATGGTGATCGCAATCGCCGGCCGTCCGCTGTTCGGTCTGCCCCTTTTCGTTCCGAACGTATCTCCGTATAATGCCCGTGACAAAACGCCGCATGCGGTGTCAAATGGTGTGTCGCATACCCATGAAAGGATCATGATGGTCCAGCTCAATTCCCAACATGCCCAACCGCTGCCCGCCGCGCAGGTGGCCCGCCGCATTCTGCGCGCCACCGGGGCGCTGATGCTGGTGCAGTTCTTTCTACGCACGTTCGGCATCGTGGAAAACATCGTGATGTCGTATTACTTCGGCACTAATGAACAAGCGAACGCCTACAGCGCTGCCAAGCGTATTGCCTCGCCGATCATGCAGTTTGGCGAGCAAGTCATCATGCATTCCTTTTTGCCGCCGTTCGTGCAGCGCCTGCGCGAGCATGGCGAACGGGACGCCTGGCGCATGGCCAGCACCATTATCAACTTGATGATCGTCGTAATGGCGCTGGTGGTGGTTGTCGGGCTGTTCTTTACATCGCAGCTTCTCTCGGTCTTCGTGCCGGGTTGGGTGGATGAGAATCCCGCTCTGGTGCCGCTGACGTTGACATTGACGCGCGTCATGCTGGTGGCGATGATCTTCATGGCGGTGGCGACCGTCACCTACTGCCTGTTAAATTCCTACAAGCAATTCGCACTGCCCGCAGCCTCTGATCTGGTGTTGAAGGCATCCGTGCTGCTTTTTGCCGTGCTGTTCGCGAAATCCTGGGGCGTGTATGCGCTGGCACTCGGCTTCGTCATCGGTTCTGCCGTGAAACTGACGGTGCAATCATCCGGATTGGGACGGCGGTTGGCGGAGTATCGTCCGACGATCGATGTCCGGCATGCGGGAGTCGGGAAATTTGCGCTGCTGGCGCTGCCGCTGATCGTGGGGTGGGGATTCTCCACGCTGCGCGGTCTGATGGATACCCGTTTTCTCTCCGCGCTCAGCGATCCGGCCGCCTTTTCCGCCTTCGATTACGCGAAAAAATTGTGCGACGTGCCGGTCACCTTCTTTCCGTATGTCTTCGGCATTGCGCTCTTCCCGTTTCTCGCCGATATCGCCGTCGCCGGCGATACCGTGCGCCTGCGTGAGATGCTGATGACCTCAACCCGCATGATGGTGCTGATTTTCGTGCCGCTGGCGCTCGCGATGATATTGCTGTGCTACCCCATTCTGCAGGGATTGTATGGCAGTCAGCACTTCGACGCCGCCTCGGTAGCCGTGACCGCCGCACCGCTGCAGGTGTTCGCGATCGGCATGTTGATCGGGGCGCTGGAGATCATCGTTCTCCAATTCTTCTTCGCGCTTTCCGATACCCTCCGCCCCACCATCATCGGCGTGGCGATGGTGCCGCTGCATATCACCATCGCCTTCCTCAGCACCACGCAACTGGGGTTGGGTGCAGCGGGCATCGCCCTCGCGCTGCTGATCTCCAAAGGCACCAAGGTCATCGTGCTGTATACGATGATTCGGCGTAAACTGGATCATCTGGAAGGACGGCGCACGCTGCGAATGTTGGGGAAGGTGCTCATCGCGCTGGTACCGTTTGTCACGCTCCTCTGGCTGGGGGCACATTACTTGCCGGAGCCGCAGCATGTCACGAAAAAACTCGCCAAGCTGCTCGCGCTATTGCCGTATGTCGTGCTGGGCGGGATCAGTCTGGCGGTCTACCTTGCGGTGTTGCACCTGTTGCGCGTGGATGAAATCACGCTGCTGGTTGGCAAAATACGCGGCAAGCTGACCCGAAAGATGGCGCCGGCGGCGGAGTGATCGCAAACCCATCGCATCCCCGTTACGATGTCGCGGGCGCGCGACGCTGTTCACTTCCCCGCGCATACGAACCGCATTTTCCCCGCGGGTGGGGGTACTTCGCTCACAGAGCACGCTGTGAGATGGAGGTACGTTATGTCTGCATGGTGGAAAATGTCGCTGATGGCGCTGCTCATCAGCATTATGCCGCTGGTCTTCGCAACCACTGGCTGTTCCGGCGGTGGCGGCGGATTGCTGTCGATCGACGAAAAATCGGAGATTGATATCGGCCAACAGGCTGCCGCCGATTTGGAGCATCAGTATGGCGTGGTGAACGATCCGGTGCAGACACCGCGCATCCAGCGCATCGGCAGAGTCATTGCCGCGTCATCCCCGCGTCCCAACCTGCCCTGGTCGTTCCGCATTCTGAATAGCAATGACATCAATGCGTTATCATTGCCGGGCGGACCGATCTACGTGACACGTGGTTTGATCAATATGGGATTATCCGATGCTGAATTGGCCGGGGTGATCGGCCATGAAGAGGCGCACACCGTTGAGCGTCACTCGGTAAAGGCGATTCAGCGCGGTATGACCTATTCGTTGCTGTCGCAACTGGTGCTGGGCCGCAGTTCGCGCGCGGTACAGACGGCGGCCAACCTGGCCATCCAATATGCGCTGGAACTGCCGCACTCACGCGCCGATGAGTATCAGGCCGATGATGTCGGGATGCGCATGGCGTATAACGTGGGGTATAATCCGCAGGGAATGGTGGTGTTCCTGCAGCGGTTGCAGCAGGTGGCCGGACGTTCCGGTACGCCGACGTGGATGAGTACGCACCCGCTGACCAGAGACCGCATCGTCCGCGCGCAACGCGAAGCCACGCAACTGGCTTCCACCCCGCGTCCAGTACCCATTACCTTCCGCGATGGCCTGGATGCCATCCCGGCGAAAAACAAGGTTGTCGAGAAAACCGTCACGCTGTTAAAGCCGTAACGGGCTGATTGATGCGCGCAAGTCGGAGGGTGCGGCTTTCTGCGCTCGCGCCCTCCGTCTGGTGGTTGTGCGGTCATGCTTGTCCGCCGAAGTCGGTAAGGCGGAGAAGCCCGGTCTGCTCAGCCACCAGCTATCGGCTTTCTTCTGCCGTTCACCCCACAAAACCGTACGCGCTTGCCGCTCATGCCCCTGCGCATTATACTTACGTGACATATGCCGATGACCGGACGCGGTCGGAAAGAGGCGTGGGTGGAGTTTGCGGGAAAGCGGATTCACGTGATCGGCCTGGGGGCGAAGGGCACCGGGCGAGCGTGCGCACAGGTGCTGGGCGCGCGCGGGGCGTTGGTGACCATCTCCGATGCAAAGAGTCCCGGCGAACTGGCGGACGAGATCACCAAGTTGCACGGTCTCGACGTGCGCCTGCAACTCGGTGCCGACGCGTATCGCGACATCGAATCCGCCGATCTGGTGGTGCCCAGTCCCGGCGTGCCGCTTGCGATTGCGCCCATTCAACGCGCGATGGCCGCGGGCGTGCCGGTAGTGAGCGAAATCGAATTGGCCTACCGGCTGACGGCTGCGCCCATTGTGGCGATTACCGGCACCAAAGGTAAAACCACCACCACCACCCTCATCGGCTTGCTGCTCGATACGCTGGGCCAGACGGCGCACGTCGGCGGCAATATCGGCTTGCCGCTCATCGAATTGGCGGTGGCCGCCGGACCCGACGAGTTGCTGGTCGCCGAGGTGAGCAGTTTTCAACTTGAGGCGGTGGAGCTGTTCCGTCCGCGCGTCGCCGTCTTCACTAACCTGTATCCTGACCACCTGGATCGTTACGACGAATCGATGGCGCTGTACCTGGCGGCAAAATTGCGGCTGTTCGCGCGCCAGACCGCCGACGACATCACGGTTGTGAATGCCGACCGCCCGGAAAGCGCGCGCGTTGAGGCAGCCACTGCGGCGCGGATCATCCGTGTAAGTGTCGAGCACCCCATTTCCGGCGGGGTGTACGTGGCAGACGGCTGGATCATCAGTGAAGTGCAAGGCGCGCCGCGGCGCGTGATGCCGCGCAACGCTATCCGCCTGCGCGGGGAGCACAATCTTGCCAACGCCTTGCAAGCCATCGCCGTGGCGGGGGCGCTCGGATTGCCGGTGGAACGTGTCGCGGGAAACGTATTGGCGGATTTCCGCGGGGTGCCGAATCGATTGGAGGAGGTAGATGCCGTCGGCGACGTGGCGTTCTTCAATGACTCGCAGGGGACGACGCCGATGGCGGTGCGCATGGCATTGCAGGCCTTCGCCGCCACGCCGCCAGTGCTGATCGCGGGTGGGCGGGCGAAGGTAGCGGATTTCGCGGAACTGGGGCGCGATATCGCCGCCCAGGCACGCGCGTTGATCGTCATCGGCGAGGCGGCCGACGCCATCGCGGATGCCACGCGCGCCGCAGATCCCGCGTTTCCCATCTACCGCGCTGAAACACTTCCCGCTGCCGTGCGCCGGGGTTGGCAACTGGCGCAACCGTCGGGAGTAGTGTTGTTGTCGCCCGCGTGCGCCAGTTTCGACATGTTCCGCAACATGGAACAGCGTGGCGAAGTGTTCCGCCAGGCGGTTGCCGCGTTGAAAGCCGATCGTTAGCCGCGATCCGTTATTGTGGCAGCGCGATATGGAGCGAGGCGCCGTGGTCGGCAGCCTGTACTACCGATTCGTTCGCGCGGTGAATTGCCTCGCGCTGATCCGCGGCGCGCAGCAGTTCGTCAGCCTGATCGGCCATAACCCAGCGGGCTTCGGCGTATGATGGCGACAGCGTGGCCTTACCCTCGCTCACTTCGGCCAGCAGTAGAGGGACAATGTTGATGCTGTCGGATTGCGCGTCGAAACAGGTGTGCGCGTAATCGAGCGACCACAGGTTCACCACCGCCAGCCCGACTTCTTCGCGTACGGTGCGCAAGACGGCGGCGACCGTGGTCTCGTTGGGCGCAATGCGCCCCGCGGCCGTGCGCCAGGAGCCGGCGAAGCGTTCCTGCGGTGCACAATGCAGCAGCAAAAAGACGTTCCGACCGCTTTCTTTGCGGTAAATGACCACTTCAACGCTGGATGTTTTGAGTGTAGGCATACTGTATTGTACCGGCATAGCGGTGATTCGTGAAGGGGGTAGGGGAGAAATTGCCGGCATCACCCTCGCTCGCTGATTACTTGCGCGTATACCGTCAGCAATTGCTCGGTGCAACTGTGCTCGGACAATAGCTCTGCTCGTTTGCGCGCGAATTCGCCCATGCGCTCGCAGAGCGTATGATCGCGGATGAGGGTGAGGATCGCTTCGGCAAACGGGGTGTTTTCGTCGGGCGTCAGCAATCCATTGACGCCATGCGTCACCAATTCGCGCGCCGCGGCGGAATCCACGGACACTACCGGTTTGCCGCAAGCCATCGCTTCACCCAGCACCAGCCCCTGCGTCTCGGTAAGCGAGGCGAAAATGAAGATATTCGCCGCCAATAAGCCTTGCATCACCTGTTCGCGTGACAGGAAGCCGGTCATGCGCGTGCGATGGGCGATGCCGTAATCGTGCAACAGGCCGCGCACGCCAAGGTCGAATGGCCCCCCGCCGATGAGCAGCAAGTGCGCATCAGGTTCGTGGCGCAGCACTTCGCGGAAGGCATGCAGCAAGCGCGGAATATTTTTTTCTCGCGCCAGGCGGCCTACGTAGACCAGCAGCGGCACTCCCGGCGGTATGTCGAATTGCGTGCGAACATCGCACGCCGGCAGCGAGTCGATGGTCGCGATGTCGATGCCGGTGGGGATGACGGTGATCGGCTTCACCACTTGGTAATGCCGCAGGCGTTGGGCGACGTGCGCGGAGGGTGTGATGATGTGATCGGCGGCGTTGGAATAGTCGCGGCTGATGCGTACCGCGCTATAGCGCACCACTGGACCCGGTAGCGGAATGTAGTGGGCATACTCCTCAATAAGGGTATGATAGGTGAACACCAGCGGAATGCGTCGGCGGCGCGCCCACGCCAGTGCCAGGTGGCCCATTGTCATGGTCGCATTGGAGTGAATGATATCGAACGACTCGTTGCACAGCGCCTGCCGCACCGCGCCGGTGGCGATCGGAATGGCGATAGGATAACGCGCGCGGGTGGGGAACATGATGGAGGGCAGCCGATAGACGTTTTCGACATCCGCCTCCTGCTCGGGGTGGCGCGCGGTGAAAATGGTCACACGGTGCCCCAACAGCGTAAGCATACGGGCAAACGATGCCACGGAAACGACCACGCCGTTTCGCATGGGATGGAAACATTCTGTGAACAATGCGATCGATAACATTGATTGCCTATCCGACGGGTAAAGAGGAAATAGTCCGGCAGGACGCGAACTCTACTCACGGATGTGCTCATCGAGAACGGCAACGACGCCGCGTTTATTGCCGTTGGGCCACATTGGCAAACCCGGTGACCGCCATCAGATAATATGATACGTTCAATGAGCGCGGCAGTAATTATAACATAGATTCAGTGCGCGTATTACACGGGGAGTTACTGTGGAACAATCATTGCCGTCAACACCGGAGAGTTTCGAGCAAGCGCTGGCGCGCTTGGAAGAGATCGCCGCCATGCTCGACCGCAACGAGGCGCCACTGGCGGACGCGCTGAATCTGTGTGCGGAAGCGGTGACGCTGCGCGAGTTTTGCCGTGCCCGCCTTGCGGAGGCGGAAGGCAAGCTGCAGCAGTTAGAAGAGTTGGCCAATGGCGAGGTGCGATTGGAGCCGTTGGCCGGGGAGTGAGGGGCACGCGATGGAAACGTATTACCAACTCTTCACGTTGAATCCCAAAGTGACCTCCGCGGAGGTGGAATACGCATTTCGCCGTTTCGTCGTTCGGTATCGTGTCACGCTGAATGTCGAGCAAATCTTCACCGATCCCCAATTTATGAAATATCTGAACGCGTACCTGACGCTGACCAGCGAAGCGCGCACGGCGCACGATACGCTGATCGCGAAGGACGGCGACGCGCAAGTGATACTGCCCACGCCGCTGGCAGAACTGGCCCCGCGCGAGCGCACCATGCTGATGGCTCGCATCGCGCTGTGGCGCCGCGAACACCTGGAAGGCATCCACCTGCTGCGGCGCCTGCTGGAGCAGACTCCCGACTTTGTCCCCGGCTGGGCGCTGTTGGGCGAGTTTTTTCTGACCATCAACCGCCTGGAGGAAGGCATCCAGGCGTATGAAAAGGCCACGGCGCTGGAGCCGTCCAACGCGGAGTATACCGCACGATTGCGGCATGCGCGCGACGCGCACGCCGGGTTGGTGGAGATTGAGATTGAACCGTCGCCGGAAGAGCTGTTGTTGCGTGAAGAACGGCGCCGGCGCCGGCGCGTCACGGGATCGCTGCTGGCGCTGGGCATTGCCATCACGCTGGCGTCGTATTTTCTCCCCGCGCTGATGGTGCAGGGCGCACTGTTCGTGCCCTGGCGCGCGGTGGCGGTGCAAGCCGTCGGCGTGTTTCTGGTCATGCTCGGTCTTGCCTACGGGCGGCTGCTGTTGCCGTTTGAATACGTAATGCTCTGGTCGCATATGCGCGTGGGCGACCGCGGCCGCGTGCGCAGCTATCCGTATGGCTTGATGCTCTTCATTTGCGCGGTGCCCTCGATGTGGCTGGCGTTGCTGGTGCTGCTCGTGATGGCCTTCATGGATGAAGAATGGCCTGTGAGCCCCACCATTATGCTGGGCATTTGCGTGCTGATCACCGTCGTGCTTGCGCTTGTCATGCGCCGCCTCGACCCAGTCCATTGGACCGGCACGCTGATGATCGGCGGCAATGCCCTCGTGCTGGCCGCCATGTTCGGCTGGTGGTCCGGCAGCCTCGGTGCGCTCGGTTATGAATAGCGCAACCACGAAAAATCGGTGTTGCATTTGACGGACGGATTGCGAAAAGCGATCCAACTCACTGTTTTCCGCCTCGCCTTCCTTCATGCGAATCCCCCGCTCGGACCAGGCGCTCCCGGTGATTGCCCCCATATGCCGGACGTGGTAAAATACGGCGACGTTGAAAGGAATAACCCCATGGAACGCACGTTAAGGCAAGTAGATCCAGAAGTCGCCGGCATCCTCGACCGCGAATTGACCCGTCAGCAGCAAACGCTGGTCATGATTCCTTCGGAAAATTACGCCAGTCGCGCCGTGATGGCGGCGACCGGTTCGATTATGACCAACAAATATGCCGAGGGGTATCCAGGCGCGCGCTATTATCACGGCTGCGAGCACGTGGATGCGGTGGAAGAAGTCGCAATTGAACGGGCCAAGCGCCTCTTCGGCGCGGAGCACGCCAACGTGCAGCCGGTCAGCGGTACACAGGCGAACATGGCTGTGTATTACGGATTGCTGGAACATGGAGATACCGTGTTGTCGATGGCGCTCGACCAGGGTGGCCACCTGTCGCACGGTAATCGCGCAAACTTTTCCGGACGGTATTACAACTTCGTACCTTACGGCGTCGATTGCGCGACCGAGACGATCGACTACGACCGCGTGGAAGCGCTGGCACGCGAATCTCGCCCGAAGATTGTGCTGGTTGGCGCCAGCGCCTATCCGCGCACCCTCGATTTCCCGCGCTTCCGTGCGATCGCCGATGCGGTGGGCGCCTATCTGATGGCCGATATCGCCCACGTCTCCGGGTTGATCGCCGGCGGCGTGCACCCCAATCCGCTGCCGTACGCCGATATCGTCACCAGCACCACCCACAAAACGCTGCGCGGCCCACGCGGCGCATTCATTTTGTGTAAAAAGGAGCTGGCAAAGCTTATCGACAAGGCTGTCTTTCCCGGCGTGCAGGCAGGGCCGCTGATGCATGTCATCGCCGCCAAAGCGGTGATGTTCAAGGAAGCCGAATCATCCGAGTTCAAAACCTATCAACAGCAAACGGTGAAAAATGCGAAGGCGCTGGCTGACGCCCTGCTGGCACGCGGGTTCCGCCTGGTGTCCGGCGGCACCGACAACCACCTCATGCTGGTGGACGTGCGCGGGCAATCGCTGACGGGGCGCAAGGCAGCCGACTTGCTGCGCGAAGCCAATATTATCACCAACTTCAATACCATCCCGTATGACACCCAGCCGCCGACACAGGGTTCGGGCATCCGTCCCGGTTCACCCGCCATCACCACTCGCGGTATGCGCGAGCCGGAAATGGTGCAGATTGCCGATTGGTTTGCCGAGGTGCTGCAGCATCCCGATGATGCCGCCCGCCACGCCGCCGTCAAGGACGCGGTGATTGCGCTGTGCGCGCGCTTCCCGATTTACGATTACATGGCCAGCGCCGACGTGTAAGCGATACCCCTGTCGAAGAATGCCAGACGCCCGGAATCCTGCGATTCCGGGCGTCTGGCGTGGGGACTCCCCCTCCTGTGTCGCCTTCGTGTTCGTCCTGAAATCCCACAGAGTCCGCCACCCCCGGCATCATGCCGGGTCTCCGCACCCCACGGCGCGAATCATGTGTTGCCCACCATGCCATCTTCATTATCAGCAGCACATCGGGCCTTGTGTGCGTGGGTGACGCACATCCCTTCCGGGCGCGTCGCCATTTCCCCACAAAGCCATCATCGCGTGCGGCGGCTCATCGTCGCATCCCGGTACGCACTGTTACCATGAAGGCATCCATCATCGGGAGGTAGGGGAGATGGGATTCGATCCGTTGGAATTCCTGCAGCGCGTGCGCGAGACAAACACGCGGATTCATGCGGCCTGTCCCGAGGCATTCGAGGCCTTCATCGGGTTTCATGAAGCCGCACTGGCGCCGAAGCGGGTGGATGCCCGCACCAAAGAACTGGCAGCGCTGGCGGTGGCCGTGTTCTCAAAATGCCCATATTGCATTCCATACCACGTGCAGCGCGCACTGAATATGGGCATCACGCCGGAAGAGATGATCGAGATGGGCCTGGTTGCCGCGTCGCTGGGCGGCGGCACGACCATGACTTATGTCTCGCAACTGGTGCAGGCGATCAACGAATTGCACCGTGGCGAAGAGCCGCCGGAGGTGTTGTAAAGATGACAACACGGCACTGCCTGCGCCTTCGTCCGGACATGGTGCCGGTAATGGGGAGGAATCCTTGCCGTGCCGGACGAGACGATGTGGCGCGAGACGCAGGCCGTGATCGTGTGGCACGCCGCCAACCGTGCCGACCTGCCCGACGTCAGTACGGCGTTGCGTGACTGCTTTGACTGTGGCGCCATGAAACAGGTGACGTTTTTTGCTGATCATGCCGCCGGTGCAATGATTGGCACAAAATAAATTTAAGAATATGTTAACAATCCCTTGAATCGTGGAATATATGAAGCAAGCAGTCTCATAGGGAAGTCCTGATCATCGTCGTCACCGCCGCGCAGGAGATTCGGCAATGCCACTGAATGAGCCGTTATGGGTAGCACGACCATCGTGGTCAAGTTACTTCGGGCAGTTACTAGTTGGCCCGGTGCTTGTGGTGGTAATGGTGATCGCGGCGGGGAAGTACTGGCAGGCGGGATTGAAGCAGCCGCTGTTCTGGCTGGCCTGTGTCCTGCTGCTGTTGATCCCGGCGCTGATCGTCGTGACGCGGCGCGCATCACTGGTGTTGCGCATCTTTCCGGACCGGCTGATGCTGGAAACCGGATTACTGGCGAAAAACGTGTTGGAAATCTATATTGCGGATGTCCGCACGATTGAGATAAACCAGAGCTTATCGCAGCGGATGCTGAATATTGGCGATATCAGCATCGATACTGCCGGTCCTGCCAATGATGAACTGACGGCACGGAATATTCCGAACCCGATCTACCTCCGCGATCTGGTACAGGACCTGCGGCGGAAGACCGAAGTAAAGGCAGATTAACTGCGATCGGAACGACAACTGAATACGAACCATGCTTGCTGAACGATAAGCCCCCGTACTCCTTTCCGGGGGCTTATCGCTTTGGTATGGAGGAACGCTTCTCGTGAGATCACCTGAGCATCATCAGCGGCGCATCGGGAACGGGGTGATCGACAGTCGCGGTCAACAACCGGACCGCAGTGGTGTACCGTGGAAATCCCCCGCCGGGTGATGTGGTATAATCAAGTTGATGCTTCTATCCCGCCATTGGCGTCTGGTTTGGTGCCTTATCGGCGTGTGGTGCGTGGCATGCGCGCAGGCGCTGGCGCCGCGAGACGCCGCGTGGACGCAGGATGGAGTGCGCTGGCTGGCGGCGCTGGACGGAACGCAACTGCGGCTGGCACGCGTAACACCTGGCGGCATAGAGTCGCTGGATCCGCAACCGGCGGACGGCGTGACCACGCTGGCGGTGGGACGCGTCCAGGGGAAGATGACGCTGCTGGCGGCACGGGGAACGGCGTTGTTGCGTTTCGATGGACGCAATTGGATTGTGCTGGGAATGGCGCCGGCGAGCATCCGGCAAGTATTGCCCGCCGAGATCGGCGACGGCGCGGCGCTGCTCACCGGGAGTGATGGCACGCCGGTGCCGCGGGATGGCGCGGTGTGGTGGGCGACATGGGAAAAGGCGTTTACCTGCACGCGCGTGACAGCGGTGAAGGCGTATTATCGCCCGTGGCAACTGTGGTGGGCGCGCCTGCACGATGAGCCATGCCTGGCCGCGGCCACCTACAAGGCCACCACCTTCGCGAAGTTCGAGCATAATTGCATGTTCCTGTTCGCCTGGCAGCACGGCACGGCTGAGCCGCGCTGGCTGGGTTCGCGACTCACCCAGCCTTACGTCGACGCAACCCATGCTCCGTTGCGTGGGTCGCGCGAGTGGCGCATGGTCGCGGTGGAGATCACCCGCGATGACAGGCGCAACCTGGGCGTCTACCAGGCCATCGGATTCGGGTATGGCAATGAGTGGCACAGCACGCCGCTCCCGGGGCTGGAGCGCGTGGCCGCGTTCGAAGAGGTGGTCGTCGCCTGGGGACGCGACGCCGACGGTCGACCACTCGCCTGGCGCGTGCTGCCCGCCGGATCAGGCTACCGCCTGGCGCTCTTGCCCACGGCGCCGCCGTCCCTCGAAGCACTGGCGCGGTTCGACGCCGACCACCTCGCCGGTTGGTGGGATGGCGACTGGCACATCATTACGCTGCCCGCCGCGGAAAATTTCATCGCGCCGTAACGCCATCGTCACCAGGAGTTCATGTCGAGCTGTTACTGTATGACATCGGCGGTCGGTTTGCCCGGGATGACCGTGTTGAAGTCATTATCAATCAGGAGGATATTATGCGCAATCTACTCATCCTCGTATTACTCACGCTGTGCGCGACGGCGTTTTGCGCGCCGTTCGGCAATCTGGCGTATACCCCGAAGCCGGTGGAGGCGAAAGTGCCGGCGTATGCCGTGAAGCCCGATCTCAGGAATGTGAGCAATGCCAAAATATTGCCCAGGCTCACCGCCGAACAGCAAAAGGCACTGATGGCCAATGCCTTCGTCGCGCGTCCGACGAAGGAAGAACAGCTCTTTTACGTCTATGAGAACAACACGTATAAGAAGATCAATACCTTCGTCACCACCGACTCGGTGCTGCACACGTACCACATCTTCTACGATTTCACGCTGCGCAACCTGGAGGAAAAGCGGTTGTTGCCGGCGGTGAAGCAGCTCAGCCAGATGATGTTGGCGAAAAATTTGACGGCGCTGGAGGACGGCAAACTCCCGGCGGATATTCGTACCGCGCTTACCCGCAATGCCGTCTTCTTCGCGGTGCCGCTGGTGGAGTTGGGGGTAACACCCAAACTTCCCACGGACGTGCAGAAGCTGGTCGATGGCGAAGTCGCGCGCATCACCGCGCATAAGGGGCGCGATTTCTGCATTACCGGGAGCAAAATCGATTACACACAGTTTATCCCGCGGGGGCACTACACCCGTTCGGAGGCGTTCAAGCACTATTTCAAGGCCATGATGTGGTATGGGTTGGTGCCGATGCGGCTGGAGGTTAATCCGGGCGTGCTCGATACGCTGGCCACGTTGCAGGCGCTCATCATCACCGAACAGCTCACCGCCGACGCGAAAGCGCGCGCGCTGTGGCGGCAGCTATACGATCCTACCGTCTTCTACGTGGGCAAGGCGGACGACCTTTCCTTCTACGACTACGCACCGCTGCTCGCACGCGTCTTCGGCGCCGGCAAACTCGATCGTTTTGACGACGGGAAGAAGCTGGAGCAGTTCCGCGTGCTGGCGATGAAAGAGCTGGCAGGACCGGGCATCGAATATTTCACCGCGGATGCAGGATTGCAAGGCAAACAGTTTCGCTTCATGGGCCAGCGCTTCATCCCCGATTCGCGCATGCTGCAGGAATTGACCTACCCGAAGGTGGGCACGCAGGAGATGCCGCGCCTGTTTCCAATGGGGCTGGACGTCTTCGCGGTGCTGGGCAGTCCGCGCGCGGCGCAGTTACTCGATACCGTCTACCGGCAAACGCAATACGCCAACTACCTGAGTCAGCGCAAGAAGCTGCAGGCGGAGGTGCGCGCGCTCACTCCGGCGGAGTGGCAGCAAAACCTTTACTACGGCTGGATGTATTGCCTGATGCCGCTATTGCCGCCCAGGCCAGCGGGATATCCCAGCTTCATGCGCAACACCGCCTGGCAGGACAAATCGCTGGTGACCGCGCTAGGCAGTTGGACGGAGTTGCGCCACGATACCATCCTTTACGCCAAGCAGAGCGTGGCCGAGTGCGGGGAAGGCGGCGACGAACCGCCGCCGGTGCCGGGCTACGTCGAACCGGAGGTGCAACTCTACGAACGGCTATCCTGGCTGCTGAAGCTGAACAAGGCCGGTCTCATCCAGCGCAAGCTATTGAGCGAAGACGATGAGCTGGCGTATGGCTTCGATAACTTCGTCGAGCTGACCAATTTCCTGGCGAAAGTCTCGCGCAAGGAACTGCGCAACGAGAAACTCACCCGCGACGAACTGCGTGGCATCGAAAAGTATGGCGGGCAGCTGGAACGGTTGATGCTCACGATCGCCAGCCTGGGCAACGAGGGCACACCCAATAGCTGGTGGGAGATTCAAAGCAAAACGGATCGCAACATGGCGCTGGTCGCCGACGTGCACACCTCAGGCGATACGGTGCTGGAAGAGGCGGTCGGGCATGCGGCGGAGATCTGGGTGGTGGCGCCGGTGCAAGGAAAGCTCACTCTTACCCGCGGCGCGATATTCACCTACTATGAGTTCCAGCATCCGGCCAGCGACCGCCTGACCGATGAAGCCTGGCAGGAGCGCCTGCGCAAAGGCAATGTGCCTGCGATGCCGTCGTGGACGAACTCTTTTCTGCGCGGTCCGGGCGTCGGCAAACCGGTGCCTACCGAGCAAATGAGTACCGGCGAGTCGGGATGCTGACGATATTCGATATTCGTGTATTGCTGGTGGATGCGGGATGCTGCAGGTGGAGGCGCTGTTGCATCCTGTTGCTGCTCATGCTGCCGGCGGGCATGGCGGCGCACGCGGAGGAGCCGTCGGTGTTGCTGGCGGTGATGGGCGACGTGATGCTGGCGCGCACGGTACCGGCGCGCATCGCGGCGCATGATGCGTCGTGGCCGTGGGCTAGTGTCTCCTCGGCGCTGGCAAAGGCGGATTTGCGCTTTTGCAATCTGGAATGCGCGGTGACCGGCGGCGGGTTAGCGATTCCCAAACGTTATTCCTTCCGCGCCGACCCGGCATTAACCGCGCGGGTGCTGGCGGCGGGGAACATCGATATCGCGGCATTGGCGAATAACCATACCTACGATTACGGGCGCGCCGGGCTGGCGGATACGCTGGCGTTGCTGGCACGCCTGCGCATTGCCGCGCCGGGCGCCGGCACAGCACGCGCCGGCGCCATCGCCCCCCGCGTCGTCACCTGCCGTGGCCTCAAGCTGGCGTTCGTCGCGTATACCTGGTGGACGCCGGAAGGCTATCTGCCCGTCGATAACGGCGTCTGCCTGGCAACAGTAGACGAAACAACCTTTGCGGATGAACTCCGTGCCGCGCGGCAAGGCACCGATCTGCTGATCGTCTCCGTGCACTGGGGCAAGGAATATTCACCCGTCCCTACCGACGGTCAGCAACGGCTGGCGCGTCTGGCCATCGACGCCGGCGCCGACCTGGTAGTAGGCCACCACCCGCACGTCGCCCAGCGCGTGGAAACATATCATGACCGCCTTATCCTCTACAGTCTCGGCAACTGCCTCTTCGACCAGACCAATGCCCGCATCAGCAATGGCCTGCTGGCACTAGTGCGCTTGCAGCGCGGGCGCGTGACGTTGGAACGATCCATCCCGTTGCGCATCGACGATGCGCGACCGGTGCCGGTTCACTGAGGTATAATATCTCCCATGACCCTGGATGATGCGCGCACACTTCACCTCATCGACCACGCGCGGGCGCTCGGTTTCCCGGCGGCCGGGATTGCCGCGGTGGAGCCGATGGACCCGGCGCCATTACGTGCATGGCTGGCGGCGGGGTACGGCGCATCGATGGAGTATCTGCACCGTCACCTGTCGCTGCGCGCCGATCTCACCCGGGTGTTGTCCGGCGCGCGGTCGGTCATCTGCGTGGCGTTACCGTACGACGGCCCGGCAGCGGGTGAGTCGCCGATGGGCGCGGTGGCCTGCTACGCGCGCGGTCGCGATTATCACGAGGTAATGCGGGAGAAGCTGGAGCAATTGTGGGCGGCGGTGCGAACCCCGGAGGCGAAAGGACGCATCTTCGTCGATGGCGGACCGCTGCCGGAGCGGGAGCTGGCGCGCCGAGCGGGGTTGGGGTGGGTGGGGAAGCAGAGCTGCGTGATTCATCCGGAACTGGGTTCGCGCTTCGTTCTGGGCGAAATACTCACCACGCTCGAACTGGCGCCGACGACGCCCATCGCACCGCGTTGCGGCGATTGCCGCCGCTGTCTGGATGTCTGCCCGACCGGGGCGCTGGTCTCGCCGGGAGTGGTGGATGCGCGTCGCTGCCTGTCATACCTGACGATCGAACATCGCGGCGCGATTCCGTCTGCATTGCGTCCACACATGGGAACGCGCCTGTTCGGTTGCGATGCCTGTCAGGATGCCTGCCCGTATAACCGGCAAGCCGGCGTTACGTATACGCCGCCCACTCTAGATGAACTGCCGGCGCTGACGCCGGAAGAATTCACGCGGCGTTTTCGTGGCACCGCGCTGGCGCGGGCGAAACGCGCCGGCCTGTTGCGCAATGCCTGCGTGGCACTGGGCAACTTGGCGGACCCGGCGCATCTCCCCGCACTGACCATTGCCTTGCGCGACTCCGAGCCGCTGGTGCGCGGCCACGCCGCCTGGGCACTCGGTCGATTGGGACAGCGCAACCTCCTCGTCCGGACGCTGGCAGCGGAACCCGACGCCGTCGTGCGCGAGGAGATCGCCGCCGCGTTGCTGCCCGCGCATGCCGTCGTTACGTCGCCGGTTCCGGTAGTGGCGCTGCCACGGCGGGAACCGCCAACATAAACTGCCGGCCGCGTAACGGCTGATCGGCGCCCCTCGTTGCACTGACGGAAATGGTATCTCCACGCCGGTGCCTCGTTCGGTAAACGCAACGGGCATATACCATCATGGGATATGCCCGTTGCGCACTGCGGAGAGAACACGATCACTCGGATGCGTTATGACGCCGCCAGGGTGATGCGCTGCTTGAGCTCTTTATCCATGCTGCGCTGCATGGCTTCGATGGTCAGCACGCTCTCGAATGGGTAATCCAGCGCTTTGCACGCCTCTTCCAGTGTCTCGAAACCCGCGCGTTTGGATTGTTGTTCCAGCCATTCGATGATATCCGGCTGCAGGAGAATCGGTCCGTTCGGACGCTGCGCGGCGGTGCGCGGGGTGGGGTGGTTCACGCGCGGCGTCCGGCGCTCGCGCGGGGCATCGACCACGCGCCCTTCGTCCAGGTCCTGATCCAGCTCAGTGCCGAAACCCGACGCGGCCAGTGCGCGACCAATGGATCCCGTCTCAGCCTTTTCGACGTAATCGAAGAAGTTGGAGGCCGTCTCCGTCTTGGTGCCCTGGCCCAGCACACGGCCTTCGGCATCGCGCACCGTGGCGTGGAATCGTGCGTAGCCGTAGACTTTGCCGCCGCCCTTGGTAAACGGGCGGTCCAGGTCAACGCAGACTTCTTGCGTCTCTATGCTGCCGTTCGGATGCACCGTGCGGAACCACTTTACACGCGCCGCCACGGGCAGGTAGTCTTTGCCGTTCAAGGCAATGGTAAACTCATTCGGTTTAAATTCGCGCTTTTCGGTCATGCCAAATACTCGCTTTCGTCGTATACGTTCCAGACACTCATACCGTCATCAGGGATACCGGTTGCCGGACGGCGCCCGTGCGATGTCAGTAGCAGGAAAGGAGCGGTAAAGAGACTGCGATTGGGCGCCGCCGGTAAATATTTTTTACCCGCGGGTTGGCATTTGCAAACACAAGTTCTATCGCAAAGGCACTGCTAGGTGAAGAGCAACCAGATCAGCAGGATGATGAGCAGCACACCGGGTAGACCGTATGCCCACGACGCGCGCACCATGAACGCGACCAGCAGTGACAGCAGCAACAATCCGATGAGTACAAACAGCATGACAGGCCTTTCCCGGTGACAGACCACCGCGTTCCGCATCGCCGCCGGTTCCATCGGCGACGCCGTCAGGATGGTGATAACCCGCGGGTGACCGCGTTACGCATGCTGCCTGTCGTTGAAAATGGCCGTGATTTGCCGTCGAGTTCGATAGAGTTGATGTGACGACTCGCTGCATTGACCGTTGACGCCTCTCCGACGGTCCGATATACTTCCGAACATGAAACGATCAGTGACTTCGTCTGCTCCCGCACGAATCGATTTCGGTGGCGGTACGCTCGATATCTTTCCGTTGTACCTGTATTTTGACGGCAATATCACCATCAACGCCGCCGTCAACATGGGGGCACAAGTCTGGCTCGACGCGCGCGACGACGATCGCATTATCGTTCGCTCGCTGGACACCGGCGCTTCGCTGGAGTGCGACGGCGGCGTGGCGAATTTGCCTGTCGACGGCGCGTTGGCACTGATCACCCGCGTATTGCGTTATCTGAAGCCGGCCGGGGGTCTGGAGGTGAAGACCAGGCTACTGCCGCCGGTGGGGTCCGGACTCGGTGCCTCTTCTACGCTGTTCATTGCATTGTCGCATGCCGTGCTGGCTTATATGGACCAGCCGCGCGACCCGCAGCGCATCATCCGCATGAGCAATAATCTGGAAACGCAGTTGATGGGCATGCCGGCGGGTACGCAGGATTATTATCCGCCCACCTATGGCGGCATTAACGCGGTGCACTACGAAATTGAAGATGTCTGGGTTGAACCGCTGGATACCGACGGCACCTTTATACAGGAGTTGCAGCAGTATGTCGTGCTAACCTATACCAACATGACGCACCACAGCGGCACCACGAACTGGAGTAAGATTCGCAACTACTTCGATCGCGTGCCGCAAACCGTCGAGTGCCTGAAACGAGCCAGTGATACCGCATTTCAGTTCTACGACGCCTTCAAGGCACGTGACCTGCGCGTCATCGCGGCATTGCTGAACGCAGAATGGGAAAACCGCAAAGGCTTCTCCGATTCCGTAAGCAATCCCGATATCGAGCGCATGATGGCGGCGGCGCGCAGCGCGGGGGCGTGGGCGAATAAGATTTGCGGCGCGGGAGGCGGCGGCTGCATGCTGACCATCGTTCCCCCCGCACAGCGTCAGGCAGTCGTGCGCGCGCTGGAAGATGCCGGCTGCACCTACCTCGACGCACAGATCGTGCGTGAAGGCGTGCAGGTGGACGTCACGCCCTGAGCCGGGGCATTACGCCGCTGCCTGCCGCTGATGGCGAATGTGGTAGAGACCATTGATCTCGACGGCTTCATAGTCGATAGGCAACAACAGCGCGAGCGCGTCGCGGAAGCTGAGATCGGCGGCATGTACCGAAACTTCGCCCTCCACCACGTCGTCGATGATGAATGCCCGGCCGGCCTGGATGAAAACGTCATCCAGCGCCAGGCGCAGGTCGGCATGGGTGAGATTGAGATCGAAACGGATATCCGGATCGGCCATAATCGTGTCCTCACCACGAGCTTTCCCGGTTTCCCGCGATCTACGCTCGACCTGCGGATGGCAGACGCGCCATTACGCGCCGCGCATGGGAGGAAACGGATGAGCGAACACCTTCGTGAAGAGCCGGTGAGTTCGGAAGTCGTCTTTCGCGGGCGCCTGTTGACAATTCGCGTTGATACGGTGCAACTGTCCAACGGACACACCAGCCGACGCGAAGTGGTGGCGCATCTGGGTGCGGTGGCTATGGTACCGCTGATCGACTCCGACCATGTGCTGCTGGTGCGGCAGTGGCGTCACGCCGCCGGTCGCGCACTGCTGGAAATCCCTGCCGGCGGTCTTGCACCCGGCGAAGCCCCAGATGACTGCGTGACGCGTGAGTTGATGGAAGAAGTGGGGTATCGTCCGCAACGATTAACTGCGCTCGGTGCTATTTATCTGGCGCCCGGTTACAGCTCGGAGTTGCTGCACCTGTTCCTGGCCGAGGTATTGACACCGGAACGGCTACCCCACGACGAGGATGAAAATCTCGAGGTGGTATGCCTGAGCTGGGCGGAGATCGATGCCTTGTTGCGTCACGGCGAAATCGTCGACGCGAAATCAATTGCCGGTTTGCTGCTGGTCCAACAACTGCTGCGGGAGCGGAAGGGCGATGCGCGAGGGTGAATGCATTTGTCGTGCAGATCTCCTGCGGATTCCCGATCGATCGGAACGGTTTTCAACGCGGATACGGATAGGGTTTGCCACCACCGGGCACCATTTCACTGGTTAAGGATATACTCATGGCGCGTTGTCTGCTTTTATTCACTTTGCTGCTGCTGGTTATCACCGGGGGGTGGGCGGCTCCGCCAGCGTCCCTGGCCGCTGCCATCGATCAGCACATCGCCAACGCCGACCTGCCGGGAGCGACGATTGGCCTCTACGTGCAATCACTCACTGATGGAAATATCTGGTATGCGCGCAATGAGTGCCGCGCGTTCATCCCCGCCTCCAATGCGAAAATTTTCACCGGCGTACTGGCATTGGAATACCTGTTGCCGGAATACCGCTTCACCACCCGTCTGTTTGCCGACGGCGCCATTGTCGATGGCGTGCTGCAAGGCAATCTGTACCTGCGGGGTGGGGGAGATCCGTCGCTCTCCCCGGCCGATCTGCAAACCATGGCACAGGCGTTGGCGGCTGGCGATGCCGCCGCCGGACGACCGCCCATTCATGCGGTGCGCGGTCGCTTACTACTGGATGACGGGTTTTTTCCACGGCCGGGACCGTTGCGCTGTGCCAGTTGGGAGGCATCAGACCTGCCGTGGTATTATGCCGCGCCGGCGAGTGCGCTGTCGTGCAATCGTAATGCCGTCACCGTCACCGTGCGCGGCGACAAGGTCGGCGCGCGTCCCGAGGTGACGCTAACCCCCGCGACAACGCTCTTCACCATCCACAACCGCGCGAAAACCTCTACGAAGGTGCGCACGGGCGCGGTGGAGGTGATTCCCAAAGGCTATTCCGTGCACATCACCGGCAAGGTGGCGCCGGGAGCGGAATTGGTGGAAAAGATCAGCATCCCCGATCCGCGGCGTTTCACCGCGGAGCAGTTCCGTACCGCGTTGCAGGCTGCCGGACTCACCATCGGCGCCACCGCCGTCGGCGATGTCGATCCGCAGCGGCACGCATTGTTGCTGGAGCATCAATCCGCGCCGGTGAGCGAAATAGTCGCGTTCATGCTGCAGGAGAGTGACAACCACACCGCCGAGCAACTCTACTGGACATTGCTCTCGCTCTACAGTCTGGAGAAGCCGCTGGGGGTGCGCTATTCGGCGATGTTGCAGGATTTTGCCGCATATTCCGGCATGCGAGACGATAACGGCGTGCTGGTGGATGGTTCCGGCTTATCGCGTATGAATCGGCTGACACCTATTCAGATGGCGCGATTCCTCATTTATATGGCGACCTCACCGAATTACGGCCTTTTCTACCGCGCGCTGCCGGAAGCCGGCCTGGGTACGCTGAAAAAACGCCTGCTCGCTACCTCCGCCGCCGGCAATGTCCACGCAAAAACCGGCACCATGCGCGGAGTATCCAATCTATCGGGTTACGTGACGACGAAGAGCGGTGAGCGCCTGATTTTCATCATCTTCGTCAATGGTTACGCGAACGGGGCCGCGGTCGCGCGCAAGTTGCAGGACGGTATCGTGTGCGACCTGGCGTCATGCCCGTAAAGCCCTTATCCGGGCAGCAACCGATCTCTGATCACCAGCAGCGTTTCCCGCGCGGTCCAGAGCAAGCGCATACCAAGGTGGCGGCTGCGCAGACAGGTGAACGCCGGACTGGGGTAGGCGACCAGGCTCGCCTGCGCGCATTCGTGCCGGGCGCGCCACAGATGATACGGATCGCTCACGACAATCACACGCGTCCACCCGTGTGCGTGGCAGATCTCCGCCGCGTTGCGTATATTCTCGCGCGTGCTGGTCGAGCGCTGTTCAAGCAACAGCGCCGTTGCCGGCACACCTTGCGCTAGTGCCATCTCCGACGCGATGATCGACTCCGGGCGCCCAAAATCGCCTTGTCCGCCGGTGAAGATGAGCACTGGCGCCAATTTGCGATGGTAGAGTGCCACCGCCTGCCGTGTGCGCGCGCACAGGCTGTCGCCCGGCTGGCCGTCGGGCAGGATACCCGCGCCCAGCACCACGATAGCCTGTGCCGGCTGCGCGCGGTCCACCCGGCCAAAGCAGTCGAGAAACACCCCCAGTCCGATCAATCCCACCAGTGTCAGCAGGCAGCACCAGCCAAGCACGCGCCGCCACAGTGTCGAGACGGGAGGAGCGGTGAATACCTCGGATTGGGCAGGTTGATCGGGCAGGTCGGCAGCCATATGCACTCCATGCGCGGTAAATCGTTATGCGTGTGACCGTGTTTGTACGACGTGTTGTGTGCAATTGCGACTTGACCGTTACTGTTGATATACCCGCGGCAGGCGCGGACCCAGACCGGTCAATACCTCATAGGCAATGCTGCCCATCGCCAGGCCGACCTCCCACGCCGTGATGCGCGCGCCGTCCTGTTCCCCAATAAGAGTCGCCACATCACCAACCTTCACCCCCGGAATATCCGTCACGTCGATCAGCGTCTGATCCATGCTCACGCGACCGGCAATGGGCGCCCGGTGGCCGCTTACCAGCGCCCACCCGCGGTTGGACAGCGCGCGCGCCAGCCCGTCGGCATATCCCAATGGCAGCAATGCGAACACCGAGTCGCGCTGGGTGCGATACGTGAGACCGTATCCCACCGCGTCGCCAGCCGGCAGGCGGTTCACCTGCACCACCTGCGCTCGCAGCGACAGCGCCGGACGCAACGGAATGGGCATGTAGCGGTCGCGCGTCTCATCGGTGCGCTCTCGCGCGTATTCGACCCGTTTGGTGGGGGGATGCACGCCCGGGTAGCCGGTTTCCGGCGGAATGTCCGCGGCCATCGGCACCGGAGAAATGCCGTAAATGATGAGGCCGGGACGCACCAGGTTGAAGAGTGAATCCTTGAGAAAAGTGATGGCGGCGCTGTTGGCGCAGTGGCGATAGCGCGGGCGAATGCCGCTGGAGGCCACCGTGTCGAGTACGCTGCGGAAACGCGACAACTGGGTGAGCGCCGAGGTTTGATCCTCGTAGTCCGCCGTGGCGAAATGGGTCATCAGCCCTTCCAATTTGATGCCAGGCATCGACGCCACCTGGCGGATAAAGGCCGCTGCTTCGTTCCAACGTACGCCGACACGCCCCATGCCGGTATTGATTTTCACGTGCACCCGCGCCTGAGTGCGTCGGGTTCGCGCCGCGTCGGCTAATGCCCGCACGGCTTCCGGATAACTCGCCACCGCGGAAGCTTCCAGATCGATGATTTGCTCGGCCTGGTGCGGCAGGCTGCACCCCATGATCAGTACCGGCGCAGTGATGCCTGCTTCGCGCAACCGCTGCGCTTCCTCCGGAATGGCGACACCCAGCATCTCCGCGCCACCCTGTAACGCCGCTTGTGCACTGGGAACTAACCCGTGACCATAACCATCCGCCTTCACCACCGCGAGCACACCGGTACGGGTGCCGACAAAGGTGTCGATTGCGCGCACGTTGTCACGGATGGCGGTAACATCGACTTCAACCCAGGCTGGACGCACGGTAAACTCCTTCTCAGCGTATAGACACAAATCCCGGCGTATGCCGCTCGGTGTCATGCTATCATTTCCCTGTCGCGGCGCCGTTTCCTTTTCACGCATCCCTCTGGTCGACTTTCTCAACTCACCAGCCGCGTTTGTGCAACCGGGCATCCCACCCTGTCACCTTCCCGAACACGTGCCTATTTCGCCGTTCCGCATAATCGAGATGCTGCGGACAATCACCGTGGCGGGGGGTGGTCATGGATGCGATTTTGCTTGTGGGCGGCTTCGGCACACGCCTGCTTCCGTTAACGCGGACGCTTCCCAAACCGCTCATTCCGCTGGCGAATATTCCGTTTATCGAGCGCACGGTCTGCTGGCTGCGCGATGCCGGCATCGACCACGTGGTGATGAGCCTGCATTATAACGCCGAACTGTTTATCGACTACTTCGCACGGCGCGAACTGGGAGTGAAACTCACCTTTGCGGTGGAAGAGCAACCATTGGGCACCGGCGGCGCGATCGCGAATTGTATATCGCATCTTACCGCCGAACAGTGCTTCATATTTAACGGCGACATCTTTACCAATCTGAATCTCTCGGCGTTGTACGATCAACATACCCGCGTTGGAGCAGCGATTACCATCGCATTGACCGAAGTAGACGATCCTAGCCGGTATGGGGTGATCGAGACCGACGGTACCGGCCGCATCCGCACCTTTACCGAAAAGCCGCCGCGCGAACTGGCGCGCAGTCGTGACATCAATGCCGGCATCTACATGATGCACCGCGCGATTCTCGCCCGTTTCCCCGCCGGGCCGTGCTCGGTGGAGCGAGATATCTTTCCTCGCCTGTTACATGAAAATGTTCCGCTCTACGGCTACCGCGCGGGATTCTACTGGACTGACCTCGGCACGCCGGAAGACTATCTGCAGGCCCATCGTGATATTCTTGCCCGTCGCGTGCGTATTCCGCTCGATAGTAATGAGCGGCTGCCCGGCGTGTGGATCGGCGATGGTGTGCAGATCGCCGGGGATGCCTTGCTGCGCCCGCCGGTGCTGCTTGGCAACGGAGTGCACATCGGAGCCGGGGCCACGGTCGGGCCGTTAACGGCATTGGGCACGGGCGTGCAGGTGGGCGCGCAGAGCATGGTAGTCGACAGCATCGTCTGGGAAGGTGCACATATCCTGGCGGACAGTCACCTGCGCGGCTGCGTGTTGGGACGTGAAACGCGGGTATCCGGTCTGCTGCGGGACAGCTTGTGCTGCCAATCCGGCATGATGATCTGCTGAACAAACTCCGGCATAACACGCGCGCACCGCGTGTAAAACTTTCTCTCGCGTGCCGTGTCAAATCGACTGGACTTTACGGTGTGAAGATCGGGTCGCTGTTGGTGATTGATCCGGGCGGTTGGGCATGCCGGAAGCAACGTATCACCTTGTAAACATACTGGAAACCTGTTACACTTTGACCAACTGACACCCCTTCCCAGTTGTCCGTCTTTGAGTGGCAGCCGAATGTGCGCTGACCGACGGAATGCGTTGAAGTGGGCAGGACGTGTGTATGGCCGAAACCCAGCAGCAATCGAGCACAGGTATCGCGGCGACGGCCCTTCCCCCATTCGAAGTTCTCTTCACACGCTACGAGAAGGGTATTTTTAATCTGATTTACCGCATGGTCGGCGATTTTGAAGACGCGACTGATCTGACATCGCAGACTTTTTTGCATGCGTTGCGTGCCTATGACCGTTTTCGCGGAGAAGCGCAGGCCTACACCTGGCTTTACCGCATTGCGGTGAATTTGTGTAAAAACTATTTTCGCAAGCGCGACCGAAGCGCGCGTATTGAAGTGGTATCGCTTGATGCGCCGATCATGTCCGATGGGAAAGAAATGGAACGCGACATCGAGGACTTTACGCAATCCCCTGAACGCGTGCTGGAAGGCCATGATTTACAGGAGTTGATTCAACAGGCCATCATGGGTCTGTCACCAGATTTGCGCACCGTCATTTTATTGCGCGACGTCCAGGGACTGTCGTACCAGGAAGTCGCCCAGATTACCGGGTGCTCGGTCGAAGCGGTCAAAAGCCGCATCTTTCGTGCGCGTGGGCATCTGCGAAAAATCCTGGGCCCTCATCTCCGTCCCCCGGAGAGCGAATCTAGCCAGGCAGCATCGCCGGAAGAATAGGAGGAACGAATGCATCGTCTCATCACCCTGTCAATAGGGATCGCGGTTATCCTCGGATCATGTCTGGTCGGCGGCGCCGCCCGCGCGCAGGCTCCGGCACAAACGGTGATCCGTGCCATTGAGGTGACCGGATATCAGCATGTGTCGCAGACTGTGCAGGATGACGTGCAAAAACGCATTCAGTCGCAGGTAGGGCAGGTTTTCAGCGCGCAAACGGCGGAAAAAGACGTCGAGATGCTGCGGCAGTTGGGGTGGTTTTTCCGTGCCGACTACCGTACTGAGCCCATGGCCGACGGCGTGCGCCTGCTGTTTGCCGTGGTGGAAAATCCCATCGTTACGCAGATTGCGTTTATCGGCAACACCCGGTTGAAGAACGCCGACCTGCTGAAGGTGATCCAGACGCAGCCCAATCAGGTGCTTAACCGCGACGTGGTCGCCGCTGATGCCGGGCGCATCAAGCAGGCTTATGCGGCGTTGGGGTATACCCTGGTCACCGTGACAAATATTAACATTACCCCGGACGGCAAACTGGAATTCACCATTTTCGAGCCGAAGATTAGTGAGGTGCGCATCGAGGGTAAGACAAAGACGAAAGATTACGTAATTCTGCGCGAGCTGACCAACCTCAAACCCGGTGATGTGTATAACGAAATCGAGGTGCGCAAGTCGCTGCAGAACCTGCAAAATCTGAACATCTTCCAGGAAGTGACCGCGGTACCGGAGTCCGGTACCGAACCCGGCACGCTGGTGATCGTGATTCGCGTCGTGGAGCGACGCACCGGCCTGGCTTCCGTTGGCTTTGGGCACAGCAACATCAAAGGCCTGATCGGTTTCGTCGACGTGTCCGACACCAACGTCTACGGCAGCGGAACCAGTTTAAGCGCGCGTGCGCAATTCGGCGCTGAATCCAGCTATCAGTTGTCCTACTCCAACCCCTGGATCGATGATGAACGCACCAATATGACGCTGAATCTGTATAATCGCACTATTTTGCGCCAGGCGGTGCAGGTGAATCAGACCTTCATCTACAACGAAAAGCGAAACGGCGGCAACATCACCTTCGGCCGTCCGATCAGTGCGGACACGCGCACGCGGGCCAATATTACCATGCGCGCCGACAAGGTATCCGCCACACCGGAAAACGACAGCGCGGTGCCGCCGGAATTGTTGGAAGGCTCCGATGTGCGCAGCATCACCCTGGCTGCCACCCGCGATACGCGTGACATCTTCCTGAATCCGACGAAAGGCACTTACACCAACCTGGGCACCGAGTTGGCCGGTTTCGGCGGCGCGCGTTTTACCAAGTTCACCGGTGAGCTGCGCGGTTACTGGTCAAAGCAGGCGGATAAAAAGTCGGCTGCGAAGCCAGGCGTGGCGAAAACTCCGCTGGTCTTCGCGTCACGTCTGATGGCGGGTACCATCACCGGTGCACCGCCCTTCCTCGATCAGTTTCTGCTGGGAGGCGCTGATACGCTGCGCGGATTCCAGGAGGATCGTTTCCCGGGAAAAAATATGCTGTTGCTGAATACCGAACTGCGCATTCCGATCACCGGTGCTTTGCAAGGCGTGACATTTGTCGACTTTGGCGACACCTGGGGCGGCAAATTCGCGCAGGGATTCGGTGATCCCTCCTTCAAGCTGCATACCGGCTACGGGATCGGCATTCGCGTGCAAACCCCCATCGGTCCGCTGCGGTTGGACTATGGATTGAATACTGAAGGCGGTAAAGAGTTCCACTTTGGCGTCGGTTCGACATTCTAACTTGAGCCGATCGTGGTATCGCCTTGCCGTCGCGTACAAACGGCCGCGTGTTTTCCATACGTGGCTCGACTGTGTCGTTTGCCGTTCCGCCGAGTGGGAACATTAGGGCGGAAGGGATAGAAAGCGATATGTAATGTGCTCGCTGTCGTGGCGGCATGATTTTTGCTGAAGGAGTCGGTATGTCTCACATGTTTCGTTTGGGGATGCTCGTTGTCTTGCTGGTGCTGGCGCCAATGGTGCTGGTGCATGCCGCACCAGCACCCGCGGCCGCACCGGTCAGTGGTATCGGGGTGGTCGATCTGGATGCCATCGCCAAAGGCTATGTCGGATCACAGAAAGCGAATGATGCCCTGTCCGAATTCCGCAAGGCGCGTAAAGACGTCTTCGATACCATGCAAAAGGCACAGGGATTGACCCCCGAATTGTTTGAAGAATACAAGCGGTTGGCGGGGAGCCCGGTGAAGGTGAATCCGGAGCGGATTCGCGAACTTGAAGGCCTGGCGAAGAAGAACCTTGACGAATACAAGGCGTTAACGGACAAAGGCGAAGGCAAATTGACCGCCGAGGAGAAGACGCGCTTCACCGCGCTGGACACACAGCTCAAGGAGACAACGGCTACATTGAATGAGATGGGTGATAAGCTGTCGAATGAGGTGCAGGATGAGTTGGCGCGCTACAGTAAAGTCTTATATGATCTGGTTGATAAAGCCATCGCCAGCGTGGCGAAAGAGAAGAAACTGTCGATTGTGCTGAACAGTTCCATCCAGTCGCAGGAAGGGATGGAGCGATTTGTACTCTGGGGAGGCACGGACATCTCCAATGACGTGGTTGCGCAACTCAACAACACGTTCAAGCCGGAAATGCTGGTGCCACCGGCGCATAAATAGTCGGCAGGCAGCATGGCGCGCGCGTTCGGGGCCGTGGGGTATGCTCTTCGCGGCGCTGTTGTTGTGCGCCATGCTGTCCGGCTGTCGCAAACCCGTGCCTCCCACGGCCGGATGGGTGCGCCTGTCGGCGTTGACACCGCTGCATCCTAACCAGGCGATGGTCGATGATCTGGACCGCCGCCTGGAAGGCCTGGCTGAACAACGCCGCCGCCTGCTGGATCGCCAAACATTCGCCTTACCACCGGAATATGTGCGCGAGGAATCGCCTCCACTCGCCACACTGCCGTCGCCCGCCCCATCGCGCCTTCCGGGTCTGGCCGCGTTGCCGGTAAAGTCTCCGGAGCGCGTGCGGTCACGTCAGCTCGCTGAGGAAGACCGCAGCTTCCTGCGCCATGAGCGTGAACAGCGCATGAAGATTGCCGAAGAGATGCCTGTCATTGAAGCCACCCTGCGCCACAAGGCCAGCAACGAAAAAGATGCCATCGCCCAACGCTATCGTGCCGATATTTTGCAAAGTGGGTGGAACCTGGCCTTGCTGGAAAGCCGTGTCCGAACGGCCCGCCGGGAAGCGGATACCGCGAAGGATCGTTATGAGAGCAACCGCGCGAGCCTGGAGGCGAAAAAGGCATTCCTGAGCAGCCAGCAACAACTGAAGTCGCGCCAGCGTACCAAGTTGGCGAAAGAAATTGCAGAGCAACAACAGCGGGTTGAACAACAGAGCGCGCGCAACGCGGCGCTGGCGCGCGAAGCCGCGAAACTGGACGCGGAAGCAGCCACGCTGCGCGCGAAATATGAGCGCGACCGCCGCAACTATGAAGGCGAGGGTGGGGAGCTGGCGCGGGTGGATCAAAAGTTAACGGCTGCCCTTGCCGCCGCCAGCGCGCGGAATGAAAGTATCCTCGCGCAAATGAAAGTGGCGCATCGCAATCGGCGCCAGGCGATCGAGCAATGGAAGCCGTCGCCGGAACCATCCGCGGAAAGATCTCGTGATATAGAGACAGTGACGACGCCGACCTTCGACATGGCGGAAACACCTACGCACCCGCTGGAAATCGAGACCTTGGAATTTCATCATTCCATCAATAACGCGAATTTCAAAAGCCTGCAACAGCGGCTGGCCGCGGTGCGCACTATCGATGAAACGGTGCACCGCCTGACATTGCGGCGTATCGCCCTCACCGGCGTCATCGCGCGGGATACCGCCGACGCCGCGCGCAGTGTTGCCCTGCAGCATGGATTCCAGATCACCGTCGATCAGCCGACCGGCAAGGACGTCACCAATGACGTGCGCGCCTGGCTTGGCGGATATTGGCCGGAAAATACAAAGTAACCCGATACGTGGGACCATTTATCGCCCGGCATATCACATTGAGGAGGAAACCCCCATGGCACGCCCCATCAGTAAAGTCGCACCGGAATGGTGGGATTACACCACGCTTGACCCGGAACTCATTCAGGATGCCGCCCGGCTGGAGCCGCAAGATATGCTGGAGCTGGCGCGGCCCGGTTTTCAGATGTCCTTTTATGATACGCTGGAAGAATTCTACCTGGCGGAGGCGCTGGAATATATCAGCGCCTGGCAGCAATCGACACCGGACAACCCGACCGGCATCTGTGGACCGATCGGCCCCACCGAGCAGTTGCCGTTGGTGGCGCGCATCGTGAACGCACTGGGCCTCAAGCTGCACAACGCCCATTTTTGGGGCATGGACGAGTGGGTTGAGGACGGCAAACCGGTGCCCATCACTCACCCGTTGTCCTTCGCGAAGGCGGATATGGAGTTGTGCTTCAACCTGATCGACCCGGCGTTGCGTATGCCGGCGGAGCAGATGCATTTCCCCACCGGCGACCTGGAGGCATACAGCCGCAGCTATGATCAGGTGCGCTGCGTGGTGATGCAAGGTGGCCAGGGGGAGGTGAAGCACTGGGCGTTCAACGATCCGCCGCGCCGCACCGGCGCCTGGTGCGACGCACCGCCGTCCCCCGCCGAATACCGCAGGCTGAAGACGCGCATCGTGGACCTGCACCCGATGACCATCATCCAGAATGCGCGTACCTCCGGTGGCGGCAACGTGGCCATGGTGCCCGTTCAAGCCGCTTCCGTCGGCCCGGTGGAAACGTGGAAGGCGGAGAAAGTATCCATCTGGCAAGCCGGTTGTCACGACAATCCGCTCGGTCAGCGCCTGAGCGCGCTCATGATCTCCAAGCGCGTTCCCGACAGCGCGGTGCCCATGTCACTGTTGGCGGATCATCCCAACGTGCATTTTCACTACTACCGCTTCGGCCTTGGAACGGTGGCGGCGGAGATGCATTAGGCGCGGTGCGTGATCTGAAGATGGTGAGTGATAGCCGTTAACACTCCGCACGGTGGATCGGTTCGCGCCGAGATACAGCGGGGCTGGGGCGAATGCGGTCATTGAGCAGATTCATATCGACCACACGAACAGCGAGCGCCGTGATCGACGATCACGGCGCTCGACATGTTACGGGTGGCGAATGCTACTCGTCGCAGCCGCAGCCGCAATGGTGAGTATGTTCGTGGAACAACGGGATCATGTCGCCGTGGGCTTCGAAGAGATCATCGACCAGCGACCAGATTTCGTCCAGGCTCAGTTCGGCGGCGGTGTGCGGGTCGAGCATGGCGGCGTGGTAGACGTAGCCCTTCACGCCCGTCAGCACGGCGGCGACCGTCATCTCCTGCACGCTGATGTTGGTGCGGTTCATTGCGGCCAGGTGTGGCGGCAAGGTACCGATTTTCATGGGCTGAATGCCGTTTTTGTCAATCAGGCAGGGGACTTCGACGCAACAGCGGTCGGGCAGATTGTCGATCAGTCCGTCGTTCAGCACATTCCCATGGATCACGGTCGGTTCACCCGTCTCCATGGCATGAATGATGCGTGAGCCATACTCGTGCGAGCGATGCAGATCCTCGAATCCCTTGCCGGCCTCCATGTCAGCGGCCAGATTCTGCCACCACTGGTTCTGGCTGATGCAGCGGCGCGGATATTCGTCAAGGGGAATGTTGTAGCGCTCGATCAAGTCAGGCCGATCGCGTTTGATGTACCACGGATTGTATTCGCTGAAATGTTCGCTGGATTCGGTGATGTAATAGCCGATGCGCATCATCATATCCAGCCGTACGCGATCCCAGTCGGGGGCATATTCGCCGCTGCTCACCTTGTCGAAGATACGCGGATACAGGTCCTCGCCGTTGTGTTCCAGCGTCAGATAATACGCCATGTGGTTGATGCCCGCGCAAGTGTAGTTCACTTCGTCAGGATTCACGCCGATAGCCTCGCACAGGTGGCGATAACTGCCCTGTACACTGTGGCACAGCCCGACGGTCTGGATGGGGGTGCCTTCCAGCATCGCCCAGGTATTCATCGCCATGGGGTTGACGTAGTTCAGCACGGTGACATTCGGACATAGATCTTCCATGATGGCGGCGTAGTTGAGCATCTCCGGGATGGTGCGCAACGCGCGGAAGATGCCGCCGATCCCGAGCGTGTCGCCGATGGTCTGGCGCAACCCGTATTTTTTCGGCACTTCGAAGTCGATAACGGTGGACGGCTCGTAACCGCCGACCTGGAACATGAAGACGGCGTAGTCGGCATTTTCCAGCGCCACGCAAGGATCCGTGGTGGCGATAATTTTCGGATTCGCCTTCCATATGTTCGCCACCTGGTGCGCCATCTTCTTAGCGGTGTGCAGGCGACCTTGATCGATATCGAACAATGCGATCGTACTGTCCGCTAATTCGGGGTACGACAGGCAGTCCGAGAGAATGTTCTTCGCAAACACGACGCTTCCGGCGCCGATCAGGGTGATTTTCGGCATACTGATATCCTTCATGAGGAGAATTGCCCGCAGGGCTCTTCTTGTATTGCACGCCGACGCGGAAATACCTTCTGCACTTCTCCCGGTGTGCACGTACTGATGGTGAATGTCTTCATGCCGCCGCTGCCGCACTGGTTGACAGGCCAGCCCCCAAGCGCCCTTCAAGTAAGCACACCAGGTAAAACTTTGACCTCTGTTCCCCTCACCCTCCCCGCCGGCAACCAGTTCGCGGTGTGCGGCAAGCGGCAAAAACAAGGCGGGCGTCTCCCCGCGTCGAGTTGGAATCTGGGGAACGGCAAGGTCACGCCCGTCGTGTACCTGGAAGGATTGCACGTCTGCGATTCGCAAGCCCTCGTTCTGAGGTATAATTGGGACAGCCGGTTGGGGGCGGACGAGGTGACCGACATGGTGAAGGCGCGGGTGATCCCCGCCGCCGTCTGTGAGGCGCAGTTATTGCTGTACCAGGAAGACCGGGACGGTTATATTACCGAAGAAAAGAGCGCAGTGCCGGTCGGCGGCAACGTGTCCTCGCTGCTGGCGATCACCCTGGCGCCCGGCACGCGGGTGAATGCCGAGAGCGCGGTGGTGCGGGTGGTGGATGACTACGCGCCCGACAAGATTTATGCCGATTGGAACGTGAACTTCACCTCGACAGCCTACTGGTATGTCTATCAGCCGGGCCTGTTGCCCGACGCGAGGCCACAGGCGTCGCAGGCGCCGTCGGTCGCGAATCAAAGCGGACAGCCGATCACGCTCTGTTACCGCATGCTGTGGGATACCCCCTGGGCGCCGAACCTGGACCCGTATATCCCGGAGATGGGGCATAATGGGGCCCATACGCTGTCGATCAAGAAGGTCAACGGCGCCGTGACCAGCGAGATTCCCTTCAAACAGGGAGACGACGCGTTGGACTCCGTCGCGCCCACGCTGCCGGTGGACGTGCGCAACCTGGTGATCGAGAACGTGAAAATACATAACCTATCCCTGTATTCGTTGATTTCAATAAGAGAATCTATGCCAACTGCAATTAATGTTACAAGTTTATCTGCAGGGCAAGGAGATACTGCTTATGTTAACCCGCGTTATGTAGAATTCATGGCAAATGATCTTTCGATACTATGGACGATAGAAAGGCCGATATACTTTACTATTAATCGTTCATTGGTTGAGTCGGCAGCAAAGAATGTCTATCAATCTTTAATGGCTACAAACGATAAACAGAGGAGGAAGATTACGCGATTTCTAATTCATGAGAATGGAGCTGGCGCTTATACTGATTGGGCCTTCCCAAGAAACGAATGGTTCATCGTATATGGAAACGAATTTCAAAATCCACAAAATCCTGTTGTGTTTCGGGGGACTACCATACATGAATTTTTCCATGTGACTCATGGTAAAAGTAATGTACATAAATACCTTTGGGCAGATTATTTTGGTGGAGCGATTAATCAACTTACAAACTTCGTTGCTGGGTATAATGTGGCAATTTGCGCAGATGCAAATGGAGAGACACAATGTGTAAAGTATGACCATAAATACTCTGAAGATCAAATTGTCCTTGCATATCTTGCTGGTAATGTTGCCACGACTGATATTGAGCAACACTTATTTATTCGTTACCAGTATAATATCACTCCACATATTGGTCCGACAGATCAATATATTATTGACCTATATTATGGTGGACCCCATTTGTCGACAGCGAACCCTCCCGGTTCTTAGGTGGATTC
>CAYYJR010000008.1:0-163252 GCA_964472305.1 uncultured bacterium | reverse complement strand
TTCTGGGATTGTACATCCCTCTAAGTTCGGTGTCCATCAAAGCCGGGACAGGTCAGCCACTACCGTATCCAACGGTTGCCAGTATACATGGGGAGGCAGAATGAGGCACAGCGCGTCGTCTTCGTAGTACAGATCGAGCGGTTGCCCGATGGTGTATAACGTCGCGCGGGTGAAACGGCGGCCACCGGCAGGCGCAGGTGGGGCGCGGGGGGCACGTGGAGCGCGTGCAGGTAGGTGGTACGGCCGTCGGCGAATTCGGTGGCAACGATGCGCGGCGCTCCCAACCGCCACCCACGTACGGACCGCTGGAATATGGTTTATCGTCCTTTCGCGAGTCGGCAAGCGTTACAAATATCCACGTTATGGCATGTGATGTCCCGGTAAAACTGTCTCAGCGGTCTGATTGCACGCTCGGGAAGCAATACATAACGGGCATTCCTCCCCAGCCGCCGTGAAAAAGAACAGGTACGATAAAATGCAGTAGTCGGCTTCGCGTGTCTGCGCCAGGACAACTGAAGAGTTGATATTATTAGAACATACGTTCTAATATACCACAACAGAAGCGTGCTGCCACGCCGTTGACATCAGCGCAGCTTCCGCGCCATAAAAAGGCGGTTGTAATCTTTCACCAGATCGAAGCCGCCGGCGAGGGCGTCGAGGTAGGGGCTGGCACAGGCGTTTTCGCCGTTGATGGTTTCCACGGTGAGACGCGTCAGCGGCTGGAAGCGGCGGTCGAAGAGGGTATGCAACGGCGCCAGGATACGCGGCAGGTACGGATCGTCGGATGGGATGGCGAACCGCATGTCCTTGCCGTTGCGCAGCAGCGCCAGCACCGGCGTGCAGCCGCGATAGACGAGGAACGTGCCGGGCAGGCGGCGTGGCAACGTGCCGCGCAAGTCCTCCAACGGCAGCCCGCAGCAGGAGGCCGGGTCGCAGGCGTTGAGCCACCAGACCGCGTCGTCGGGCAGCGCGCGCTGCAACTGGCGCAACGCGGCGGGGGCGATGAATTGCAAGCCGGGGATGCCGTGGAAGAAGACGCCGCCCATCACCTCACCCGACAGTTCCATCAGCCGCAGCGCGCGGAAGACGGCGGGCCATTGGAAAGCCGGCGCCTCCCATTGCAGCAACTCGCGGAAGAGTAGCCCATAGCGCGCAAGCAGCAAGCGGGCGCGGTCGCGGGCGCGTTCCCCCTCGTCGAGCAGATCATCCGGCGGGGGCGGCGCGGGCAGGCGATACCAGTTGCCGGCGAAGGGCGCCGCCGCGCTCCAGCGCGAAAATCCCGCGCGCGGCAGGCGGCATCCCACGCGCCGCGCTGAATCGACTTCAGGCAGTTTGGGCGGTTGAAAGCCGCCGGCGATGCCCTTGCGCAGCGCGACGGCGCTGTCGTTGCTGATGGCGCCGCGCCACACGCCCTCCCACAGCCGCGCAGTCAATTCCTCCATGCGCAGCCCGCTTTTCATCGCCAGCGCCGACAGCGTGTAGCGGGCGTGCGCGTCGGGCAACAAGTCGCGCGTCGCCCCCGTCTCTGTTGCCGGCAACACCAGTTCGAGGTCGTCATCCAGGCAGAAACTGACCTTGTTTGTCCCCGCGCCCACCCAGTGCAGCCGGCCTTCCTGCATCAACCCGTCCAGCCACGCGCCGTCATAGCACCGGATGCGTGCGGGCAGGAAACTTTCTTCCCACAACTCCGCCCGCGCCGGGTAACCACTGAGCTGCGCCAGCCGTTCCCACACCGCGTCCTGGTCGTCTCCCGGTGCGCATAATCCCTGGTAGTGCGCCAGGAACAGCGGCAGCCGTTCGCACGGCAACGGGGTGAACGACGGTACCGCCGCCGCGCGCGCCAGCCGCAGTAGAATTTCGAAATTCTCGCTGTCACACAGGTCGTCCTCGCCGCCGCCAACCACCAACCGTCCCCGGATCACCGCTCGCGTGTCGAGTAGATCGTCCAGCGCCGGCATCACCTCCGCCACAGGCACCCCCAGCGTCTCCCCGATCCACCCCGGCGCCACCGGACCATAAAAGCGCAGCCACTCGCCAAGGAAAGCGGTGAGTTCTTCGCCTCGCTCTTCTGTTGTCTCGAGTTGCGACGACATCATCTCCAGTATAATCCATCGCCTTGTTGTAAGAAAGAGCCTGCACGGCAATAACAGTCTCTCCGCATGGACGCGGAGAGTTGCCCTGGTTAGGGGTTTCCACCAAATCATGGTTATAGACGCCATCCTGGCATCCTTTCAAGTAGTCAGGTCAGGTTCCCGAATTGGCAATACAGATGGTTTTGCCTGAACTCAACTTCGACCAGTCCGAGCGATCTCCAGCGTTTCTATGCAGCAGACATTACTCGCCACAATTCGTATTATATGTATACGCTTCCACCTTAGCCTCCGGCAATACTTTCTTCAACCTTGGTAAATTTTCCACCGCCGCGATGAGCGATGGTGCGCCGGGCGGGGTGAGGATGGTGAGCTTTTTCTCCACTCCGTGTATCGCTTCCGCTTCGGTGAGTCCGTGGTCGCGCGCGATGGCGGTGAGCAGCGCGTGCCATTCCGATTGCGGGATGAGCAGGCGTTCTTTCACCCAGTCCAGCAGGTCGCGCGGGGTGGCGGGGGTGTAGCCGGGGGCGAGGCGTCGGCGCTTGGCAAGGAAGCCGGCGATGACCGCGGGGTCGAGTGCCGGGCGCAGGCCGGGGGTGAAGACCACTTCCTGGAGCAGGTCGCCGCGCAGGTTGGAGGCGTGCCGCGCGTCGGGCGTGTCGTCGATATAGACGAAATGGTTCATTTGCCGCCAACTCATCGTCTGCGCGAAGGGGCTGGCGGCGTGGGTGCGCACCTCGCTCCACGCGTAGACGCCGGATTCCAACTCCGTCAGCACCTGCCGCAGCGCGTCCATGTCGAACGCGTCGTGCAGGCATTCGCGCCACGCTTCCAGCAGCAGCGGGAAATCGGGGAAGTGCGACACCGCCGCCAGCAGGCGCTTCGCGCGCAACCGGGTGACCCACAGCGGCATGCGCTCGGTGCGACGGCGGCGTGTAATCAGCAGCGCCCGCCCGGCGGCCTCGCGGAAGCGCGCGCCGAAGAAGCCGGAGCCTTCCAGCCGTTGGCGCAGCAGCGCTTCCAACCGCGCGCAAGTGACCAGCGACAGCAACTCCGCGCCTGACACCTCGCGCGCCATCACGCAGTAGACGGCGTCGTCGGCGACGAAGGTTTCCAGCGGATCGCCGAATCGCTCCTCCCACGCCTGCGCCAGCGCCAGCGCGAAAGGCCGGTTCACCCGCCCGCCCCACTGCGTGTGCAGCACGAGCTGGTTGCCGGGGTGCCCGGCGGGGCTGGCCTCCACATGCTCGACCAGCAGGTGATGCCGGTGCGGCAGGTCGCAGCCGCAATGCTCGCGCTGGCGCGCCAGGTAGTCGCGCAGCGCCTCGGTGGCGGCCGGTTCCAGGCAATAGTCGCGTTGCAGCACGGCGAGGAATTCCGGATCGTCCAGCCGGGTATTAGCCTCCTCCAGAAAGTGAGCGATCTGCTCGGCGAAGTGGAAATCGCGATCCAGCGCCTCCGCGCGCCAGAACGGCGCCTGCTCGGTGGCGCTACTCGGCAGCACGAAGACGTCGTTGTGGGTGATATTGTCAATGCGCCAGTGCTGGGTGCCGAAGGTGAGGGTTTGCCCCTCGCGCGCCTCCCAGACATATTCCTCGTCCAACTCGCCGATCAGGGCGTTCGTCTCCCGGTGGCGCAGGTGGTACAGGCCGCGGTCGGGGATGGTACCGCCGGACAGGTACAGCTCCTGTGCCGCGCCGGGACGAGCGACGACGGTATTGTCCAGCCGGTCGATGGAGAGGCGCGGGTTCAGCTCACGCAGGCGCGTCTCCGCGTAACGCCCGCCCAGCATAGCGAGCACCAGGTCGAACTGCCCGCGAGTAAGCCCCTGGTAGGGTGCACTGCAACGGATGTCGGCATACAGCTCGTCGATGTCCCATGTTTCGACAGCGGTCATGGAGACCAGTACCTGCGCCAGTACATCCAGCGGACTGTGGATGGCGTGTGTGGCTTCGATGTTGTGGTCGAGGATGTTCCGCGCCAGCACTGCGGCAGCGAGCAGGTCATGGGCGTGGGTGGGGAAGAGCGTTGCGCGGCTCACCTCGCCCACGCGATGCCCGGCGCGGCCCACCCGCTGGATAGCGGCGCTGATGCCGGGCGGGGTTTGGATAAGCCCCACTTCGTCCAGCGCGCCGATATCGATCCCCAGCTCAAGCGTGCCGGTCGCCACAATCGCGCGCAACCGCCCCGCCTTCAACCGGTGCTCCACCTCCAGTCGAAGCTCGCGCGACAGCGCGCCGTGGTGGGCGTAGGCCAGCATCTCCTCCGCACCCGCGTTGATCTGCCAAGTGAGCGTTTCCGCCTGCCGCCGGGCGTTGGTGAAAAACAGCGTGGCGCGATTGCGTCGGAGCATCTCTTTGCACGCGCGGATAATGGGCGGCCAGCGCGAGCCGTCTTCCGCCTCCGCCGGGTAACGCACCAGCACCTGATACTGCTTGTCGATCGCCGCGCGCACCGGCGTCACCGGTCGCGGCGTATAGCGGTCGCCTTCGCGCCGGTAGCCGCCGACGAATGCCGCCACCTCCTCCGAGGGGCGCACGGTGGCGGAGAGCGCGATGCGCTGGAACTCGCCGGAAAGGCGCACCAGCCGCTCCACCGCGGTCATCAGGTGCACGCCGCGCTTGGAGGAGATCACGGCATGGATTTCATCGAGGATTACCGTCCGCAATCCGCTCAGCAGCGCGATGCCGCCGTGCGAGCTGAGCAGCAGGTTCAGGCTTTCCGGCGTGGTGATGAGGATTTCCGGCGGACGGCGCTGCATGGCGCGGCGCTGCGGGGCGGGGGTATCACCGCTGCGCGTGAGCACGCGGATATCGGGAAAGGCCTCGCCGTGCGCCGTGAACACCTCGCGCAACGCTGCCAGCGGCGCCAGCAGGTTACGTTGAATGTCGTTGTTTAATGCCTTCAGCGGCGAGACATACAGTACGCGGCAGCCTCCGGCGGGATACGCGCCGGTAATGAGCTGATCGAGCGCCCACAGGAAGGCGGTGAGCGTCTTGCCGCTGCCGGTGGGCGCGGTGACCAGCACATGTTCGCCGGCGGCAATGCACGGCCACGCCGCTGCCTGTACCGCGGTCGGCGTGCCGATCCGCTCGCGAAACCACGCCGCGATCAGCGGATGAAACGGTGTGAAACTGCTGTCGGTGACTGCCATGACGCGCTCTTCCCATCATACGCCGGGAAAGCACAGAAAGCAAACGGGACGAAATCGCTGTTCCGTTGTGCCACATAAAACCCCTCCCCGTGCGGGGAGGGGTAGGGAGGGTGACAGCCTGTCACCGGTTCAGATATCCAGGTTGCTGACTTCCTGCGCGTAGCGCGCGATGAAGTCGCGGCGGGGGGCGACGGCATCGCCCATCAGCGTGGTAAAAATTTCGTCGGCGCGCACGGCATCTTCCAGTTCGATGCGCACCAGGCGGCGCGTCTGCGGGTCCATGGCGGTTTCTGCCAACTCGTCGGCATCCATCTCACCCAGGCCTTTGTAGCGCATCACCTGCACGCCGCGTTTGGGCAGATCTTTCATAATATTTTCCAGTTCCTGCTCGTTCATCGCGTACTGCACCTGCTTGCCGTGCTTCACGCCGAACAGCGGCGGCTGCGCGATGTAGATATGGCCGCCTTCCACCAGCGGGGTCATGTAGCGGAAGAACAGGGTAAGCAGCAGCGTACGAATATGCGCGCCATCCACGTCCGCGTCGGTCATGATGATGATGCGATCGTAGCGCAGTTTGCCCAGGTTGAAGGTATCGTTGGTGGGGTCGGCACCCTCTTCCGTTTCGCTGCTCTCGTTCTCACCGACGGTGCCCACCGTGCTGATGCCGGCGCCGATGGCGCGGATCATGTCGGCGATTTCGTTGTTGTTGAGAATTTTATCCAGCCGTGCGCGTTCGACGTTCAGTACCACGCCGCGCAACGGCAGCACCGCCTGGTACTTGCTGTTGCGCGCCTTTTTCGCTGAACCGCCCGCGGAATCGCCCTCGACGAGGAACAACTCAGATTCGGCCGGATCCTTGCTGTGACAGTCGGACAGCTTGCCCGGCAGGCTGGAGGATTCCAGCGCGGACTTGCGTTCCAGTTCGATGGCCTTGCGCGCGGCGGCGCGAGCGCGGGATGCGGTCAGCGCCTTCTCGATCACCTTGCGCGCAACGGCGGGATGCTCTTCCAGGAAGTCGCCCAGCGCCTCGCCCACAATGGAGTTGACGATGCCTTCGATCTCCGCGTTGCGCAGCTTTACTTTGGTCTGCGACTCGAACTGCGGGTTGGGCAACTTCACCGAGAGCACCACCGTCAGCCCTTCGCGCACGTCGTCACCGGTGAAGTTAGGGTCTTTTTCCTTCAGCAGGTTGTTCTTGCGCGCGTAGGCATTCAGCACGCGGGTGAGCGCGGTGCGGAAACCGGAAACGTGCGTGCCGCCGTCGATGGTATGGATATTGTTCGCGTAGGCGAACAGGGTCTCCTGATAACCCTCGTTATACTGCAACGCCAGTTCGACAACCACGTCATCGCGATCTTTGCTCACGTAGAGCACTTTGTGCAGCGGGTCCTTCAGCGCGTTCAGCTTCTCGGCGAACTGCGCGATACCGCCGGTGTAGTGGAAGGTTTCCGAAGTACCGGTCACTTCGTTATTGAAGACAATCTTCACGTTCTTATTCAGATACGCCAATTCGCGCATGCGGCCGACAATGGTTTCCGGGTGCAGGTGCATATGCTCGCCGAAGATCTGGTGATCCGGCTTGTAGGTTTGCATGGTGCCCGTGCGATCGGACGGCTCGATCGTCTCCAGACCGGTTGTCGGGATGCCGCGCTCGAAGCGCATGCGGTAGTGCTGGCCGTCGCGATGGACGTCGCTCACCAACCACTCGGACAGCGCGTTCACGCAGGACACACCTACGCCGTGCAGACCGCCGGACACCTTGTAGCCGCCGTCGCCGAATTTGCCGCCCGCGTTCAATACGGTCATCACGACTTCCAGTGTCGAGCGACCTTCTTCCGGATGAATGCCAACCGGAATGCCGCGGCCATTGTCCGATACCGACAACACATCGTTCGGGTAGAGCGTGATGATGATTTCATCGCAAAATCCAGCCATCGCTTCGTCAATGGCGTTATCAATCACCTCGTTGAACAGGTGATGATATCCTTTGAAATCCGTGTCACCAATGAACATGCCCGGACGCAGGCGGACGGCTTCCAGGCCTTTCAGAACGCGGATATTCTCTTCGGTATACTGCAGATTATTTACGTCGGCCAAGTGAGTCTACTCCTCTAAAAAACAATTCCCGATTCCTCATTCGCTGCGCCCCGGACAGTCGGGGAACACCGGGCAACGGACACGGCGACATCCCCGCGCTTCGGCTGGCGTACGGTGGCTCATGGATGGAATCTTCCGGTCGCGTGACCGAAAGAAGACCATGTAATTATACCAAATTCGCGCGCGCGCGTCCAGAAAATACCTGAAAACGATTGTTTGATATCGCAATATTTCCGGGAGGTTTTCGAGGCGGGGACCCGTAAGGAAGCGGTCGGTAGCGGAGGAATGCGTCCGGGTCAGAATTCCAAGCGATACTGCAGGTTGATCTCGCGATCCTGGCGCTCGTTGGTGGTGGCGGTGACGGAGAGGTTGCGCAGCAGCTTGCTGTCCGGCACCTGGAAGTCAAGCCAGAGATCCCAGGTGGGAAGCTGCGAGAAGGTGCGGCTGAACCCGCCGCGCAACGCACCCAGGCGCGAGCGGGAAATCGGGGCGACGATGGTGGTTTCCGGGGTCAGCGTGGGGTCGAAGGACAGGTTGAACGACTCCATGCCCGTCTTGTCCGCCAGTTGGCGGAACCAGTCGCGGAACATCACGGTCTGTCCGATGCGGCTGACCGTGGTGACGACTTTTTCCTTGCCTTGCAACAGCGAGGCAATGTCGGACAGGCCAAAGAGCCGGTTTTGAATTTCGTCGGAACTTAACGGCGGCGCGCCTTGCGGGCTGGTGATGGTCTCGAAATCGATCTGGCTTTTCAGGTTCGTCTGCATCAGGTTGCCGTGCAGCTTCGCCGCCACGGTGTATTTGCCCACCGTGCCGGTGGCATTGCCTTTCACTTCCAGCTTCGGTTGCTGCTCGGGTGCGTTCGGGTCGGGGAAGAACGGGAAAAACATGGTGCCTTTGGCTTCCTGCACCGTCAGTTCGCCGCCTGGAAGCTGCACCTGCGATTTGCCGGGCACCACCACCACGTTCCCGCCGAGTATGGGACGCGCCAGCGTGCCGGTGAGGTAGGCGTAGGTGCCGTTCTCCGGCGTGGATTGCAACGTTTTCGCTGTGTAGCGGAACGAGGAGAAAGTGCGGTCGAGTGGCGGCTTGGTCTCGTGTTGCACCTTCCGATCTGCCGGGGCAATGGGCGAGAAGGCGGTCGTCGGAACGAAAGGCAGCTTCGCCGACCCGATACCCTGGATCACCGGATTATCCGCACCCAGTTCGAAGGCGTTGCCTTGTCCCAACTGAATCGCCACTTTCAGCGCGGGATTGAAAGGGAAGTGCGGCGGAGCGGTCGGCGGCGCCTGCTCGCCGGCGAACAGCAAGCGACAGTCCTCCGCGTAGATGACGCCGGTGAGCAGCGGGTAATGCGTGCCCGGTTCATTGCCCAGCCGGAGGTAGCTGGTGATAGTCCCGCGCAGCATATTGCGCCAGCGGATGGGAGTGCGCACCATCTTCGCGTAGAGATCATACTCCAGCAGCGCGGGGATGTCCGCCAGCGAAGTCAGCCCCTTCGGCAGACCCAGGCTGACGGTGCCCTCGGCGACCAGTGCGCCATTCACCGCTTCCGACGAATCTTTTTTCTTTCCCAGCAGCGACTTCAGCCAGGACAGCGCACCGGTCTTCGGCGAGGCGTCGCTTTCATCGCGATCATACAGGGCGGACAGGTCATGCACTTCCAGGATATTTTCCCGCTTGCCGGCGGTGACCCGTGAGTGAAAACTCAGGTCGGCATGCACCTGGCGCAGCCGGTTGGGCAGATCTTTATCGGTGTTGGGCAGGATCAATTCCGGCGCGTTCAGCAGGAAGGACCCGTTGGTGATATCCGGCTTCTCCAGCGTGCCGCGCACCTCCAGCGCGCCTTGAATGGTGCCCACCGTGGTACCCAGGGTGACGCCCGCATCTTCGTGCAATTTTGCAACGGTAACCTCATATAGCTCGTTCGGCTTCTCCGCGTTGCGGTAAGCAAAGATGCGGTAGCGTTTCGGCGACGCCGGCGCCGCTTTCACCGCTTTGATTTTGACCGTGCCATCGTTTTTGACCGTACGTTTGAAGAGCGCGTTGACGGGGGTGGTCCGGCTAAGCAGCGTGCGCGCGGCGCCATTCCGCGCCGGGGCATCCGGCGTGCCGCTCAGTTGCGCGGGGGCCGCAAGCGTTTTGGTCGCGTTCGCGGCAACCGGCTCCGGCTGCGGCAGGTAGGCGCGGGCGATGTCCAGGCTCTGGAAGGGAAGGCTGACATTGAAGGCCATCGGCTTGTTCAGGGGAATATCCGGCTGCAGCGTGCCTTTCCAGACGAAGGGCAGGCAGCCGTAAAACAACAACGGTTCCATCTTGTATTCGCTGGCTTCCGCCGCGTCGGCGCCGGCGGGCGGCGTAAAGTTCAACGTGGCAGCGCCTTCGCCGCCCATGCCTTTGCGGCCGATCCATAAGCGGTCATTTTCCAGGTGCAGCGGGGCGGACAAGCTGTCAAAGCGCACGCTATTGAAGGTGGGCTGCATGATGTCGATGGAACCGGTCATCGCCGGGTGCGCGGTTGTTCCCTTGATCATGGCATACACTGTCGCCTTGCCGCCCAGTTGCGCCAGGGCGGGATTGCGCAGCCAGATGCCCAGCATGCCCGGGTTTATGCTATCCGCCGTGCATTCCAGATTGTTGATGACGCCGGGTTCGATCTCCTTGCCGCGCGCATCTTTCATCGGCAGTTGAATCGCTCCCTGCACCGTCATCGTCGCATCGGGATTGGGACCACCCACCGCGGTGACCGATTGGCACTCCAACGTCCGCGAAGCCGTGTCGAAAACGAAGGCGCCGTCGATCTTTGGCATCACCATGCCGCCTACTACCACCTTGTCAAGGGCAACCTGGGCGGCGATGGTCGGACGGGTTAACAGCGAACTCAGACTGATAGAGACCGCGCCGATGCCGCTGAACGGCTGCGCCACTTCACGCAATCCTTTCGCCAGTTCGGCGAGTTGCGGATCGTCGCTGATGCCGGCGGTAATGGTCGCCAGGTCGCGCCGCAACAACTCCAGGTCAGCGCCTTTCGTCATGTCGCGTCCATCGAAATCAGCGTTGCCCAATGCCAGGTTGAAATCGACGATTTGGGAATCCAGGTTCAGCGTGCCTGGCGTCGGCACGTCGCCTGCCTGCGGCAGCGGAAGGACAAGTCGATAGCTCGATTTGCCGGTGTCGCGGGTGAGGGCAAAGCGTTTGACCGAGACTTCACGGCTATCGCCGTGGTACTCCACATCAGCGAGCAGTTCCTGATACGGCACGCCGACTACTTTGAAAGCGTCGGCTTTTTGTACCGTGCTCGTCACGACCAGTGAGTTCGCCAGCGCCTGTTCCGGCGTCACCCCCTTCGCGGCATCCAGGCGGGCGGTGATGCGCGCGGTGAGTGCCAGGTCGCCTTCCACGTCGAGCGGCATGCACAGCTTGAAGTCTTTCGTCATCTTGCCGATGAGCGGGTCGCTCGGCGAGGATGCCAGCGTGGTAAATTTATCCAGATCGACGTGCGGCGCGCGTAGCTGCAGCGCGAGGGTGGCGCCTGCGCGTCCCTGCGGCTGCAGCGCGAGAGTGCCTTTCACCTGAAAGGGAATGCCTTCATAGACGACTTCAGCATCGGAAATGGTGAGCATCTCGCGGCGCAGGGTGAAGGTCACCAGCACGCTGTCAAGTTCCAGTTTCGTGTCGCCCAGGTCGATGGTGGGGCGGCGCAGCCAAACTGTGCCGCCCGCGATGGGCATAGCGGAATTGCTGGTGAAGCTGGCTTCACCCTCTACCAGTCCGGCAATCGGCAGTTCGATGCCCAGGGTAGCAGCCAGTTCTTTCAGTGATGTGCGCGGCAACTCGACCTTGCCGGCGGCATTCCAGTCGCCCGTGGCGGTATCGATGCTGAACTCAGTGGCGGGCAGCTTGAGCTGGCTGGGGCCGGCAATCAGGCGCATGTTGCGAATGTTGAACTGCATGTTCGACCCGAGCGAGGCCTGTATGTCGCCATACAGATCGTCGAACGCGCGCCCCTGCACCCGACCCTGTTGCACGTGAAGGGCGCCGGTGAAGGAGAGTTGGTCCGGCAAACCGTCCAGCGTGCCCGTCAGGTAACCGGTGCCTTGGAGATCGGGTTGCTGCGCGCGCGCCCCGATGGCAGCCAGGTTCAGCCGGCTGCCGCGGATGGTCAGGTGCAGGCTAGTATCGGCGTCGATATCCCCTTGTGCCTGGAAGAGCCCTTCGCGTGTCAACGCTTCCAGCCGTTCAATGTGCGTAACGGCGCGCGTGCCGTCGACGGTGATCTTCACATTGGCATCCACTGTGCCGGCGGTGACGTCCGCCACTTCGACGTCGCCGTGCACGCGCGCGATGATGATGGCACGCTCATCGCGATCCGCACGGATGGTGACCGGGCCGGAGAGAACGCCGGAAACATCGCGCAGCGAAGGCGCGCTGGGATTGGCGGGCGGCGGTGCACCGGCCATTAATTGTGTCACCAACGACTGCGCGCTCACGCGGGATGCCTGTCCGGTGAATAATGCCAGCGTGTCGCCGGTCAGCCCGACCTTCACCCAGGCATTGCCGGCCAGATAGCCGTCATAACCACGCGCGGTCAGATTGGCAAACTGCAAGGTCTGCCCGTCGAAGGTGAAATCGCTCTGCAGGTCGGAGAAGTTCCCGACCGTCGCGCGCACCGCGGGACCGGCGATATGGCCACGCACCTGCGGCTCCGCAATTGTGCCGGTAATCTGTACCCAGCCATCGACCATGCCGCTCACGGTAATGGGCAGCTTGCCGGTGTCTGGCAACAGACGCATCATCGCGGCGACCGGGGCGTTTTGCGTCTTGATCTGCATGGCGAAAACCGGTTCGGCGAAATGGGTGATGGTGCCTTCCGCCGTAAAGGGAATCATATTCACCCGCCCGCGCACTGCGGCCAGTTCCACCATGTCATCCGCCATCCGCAGTTGGCCATCGCTGATGAAGCAGGGCAGCGTGATGCCGTTTTGTGTGAAGGCACCGCGCACATCGTGCATGTTGGCCACCAGGGTGGTCTGCAGATCGATCACCCTCGTCTTCGGGTTGACGGCGACGAGTACTTGCACCCGTCCGTCCAGCTGACCGGACATCAGCGTGACCGGCAGCGAGTTGGGAAGAAATTTTCGCACGTAGGCGAGGTTGATGCCCGAACACCGCACTTCGCACTGGCTGCGCTGCGCACCGAGCTGCACGCTGCCGAACAGGCTGATGTCGCGCAGGTGTCCGGTGGCGGTGGCGGCGGAAAGGCGGAACGGCAGGTAGTCGCCGCCGGCCTGGGTGACGCGTGCGTTCACGCGTACCAGATGTTCGCTGAACGGCGGAATGTTCCGTCCGAAACCACGCGCATCCTGAAACAGGACTTCACCGTTGCGCACGATCAATTCACCGCGGAAGCGGTCGGTCGAAGGTTTACGTTTGCGCTTGAGCAGATCCTGAAAATTCCACTGGCCCGTGCTGCCGCGCGTCACCACCAGGTAGGGATCGTCGACCACCACCTGGCGCATAGCGCCCAGTGGTCGGCGCGGGGTGGCGAGGAAGCGGAAGGGATCGAAGCGGAGGTCGATGCGGCGAGCAGACCAGAGCACGCGCCGACGGGAAAAGCCGTCGTAGATAGCCAATCCCTCGGCCAGCACCTGCCCGCGCAGATCGATATGCAGGCGTTGCAGCGTCACCTCGCGCTGCAACTCATACCGCAGGTGCAGGATCGCCGCCCGACGCAGCAATTCATCGCGGTTCACCCCAATAAACCCAAAGCCCACGGTGACCAGCAGCAGCAGGATCAACACGGACATGAGCAACTGGCGGCCTAGCCACGCGGCAAAGGCGACCGGGGCGGCGGATTCAGTTGTGGGATGTCGCGTGAATCTCATCGGCGGTGATTGTCCCCACCAGACGGGGGAACGAGCGGGGGACAGCTATTTATTCCATCATCTGCATTATAACATAACCTGCTCGAAGGAGAAACAAGCCCGGCGGCAACGCGCTGCTGCTCGCATACGCACGCAACAGGCTTGGTGCCGGCGCGCGCTGTGCCGGCAACCGACTTGCCATCGCGCGCGGTTTGCGGGTATCATACCGCGTCACAGGGGAATGTCCATTTCCCACGAAGGTGCTGTTATGTTCAAAGGTTTTTTTGATCGCATTAAAGAGGCGTTTCGCAAGAGCGAAATTACCGATGAGCTTTATGAAGAACTGGAAGAATCGCTCATCATGGCCGACGTCAGCGTCGAGACGGCATCCGGCCTGGTGGAGAAGCTGCAGGAGACGATCCGCCGCAACGGCGTGAAGGATGTCGATCGCGCCTACGCGCTGTTACAGGAACTGATCGCCGAAGCGCTCGCGCTCCACGCCCATCCGCTCGCGCAACCGGCACAGCGTCCGGCGGTTATCCTGGTGGTGGGCGTGAACGGAGTGGGGAAAACCACTACTATCGCCAAACTGGCATATCTGCTGAAGCGGCAGGGCCATTCGGTGCTGCTGGCGGCGGGCGACACCTTCCGCGCGGCGGCCATCGACCAACTGCTGCTGTGGGGTCAGCGCATCGGGGTAGACGTGGTGCGCCACCAGATGGGCGCGGATTCCTCCGCGGTAGTGTTCGATGCCATTCAGGCGGCACGCGCGCGCAATATTGAATATGTCATCGTAGATACCGCGGGCCGGCTGCACACCAAGCATAACCTGATGGAAGAATTGAAGAAGATGAACCGCATCATTCAGCGCGAACTGGGTCACCCGGCTGACGAGACGCTGTTGGTGCTGGACGCCACCACCGGGCAGAACGCGCTGGTGCAGGCGAGAGAATTTTCCAACGCCGTCGGCCTGACCGGGTTAGTGCTGTCCAAGCTCGATGGCACCGCCAAAGGCGGCAATGTGCTCTCCATCGCCGCGGAGATTCCCATCTCCATCCGTTACCTGGGCATGGGCGAGCAAGCGCAGGACCTGCGCGAATTTCATCCGCAACAGTTCGCGCAACAGTTGTTGCCGGCCATCGAATAACCGATGAAACGCAGGCAACCTTGCTTACCCGGCGGGTTGGTGCACGTCTTCGGAAAAGACGTGCGCGGTGAAGGTGTAGAGGGTGGCGCCGGTGCGCCATGCATCTGTCGGCAACCCGGCCTTGCGGCAGGTGTGCGCGAGGAATTCTTCCCGCTCCCAGCCCCACTCTACCGGCACCTGCGGCAGCAGCAGGCCGCGTGAGAAGCCTTTTTCGATCACCAGCCCGTGAGTGCCCACCACCACATCTTCCGGTCGCGCTTCCTGCAACGGTGACAGGACCGAAATTTCGATGTGCAGTTCGTCCAACTCGGTGGGGATGACGGGTGGAAAGCGCGGATCCTGCAGCGCGGCGGAGGCGCCGCCGCGGATGATGGCCTGGTAAAGCGGCAGTGTGGGCTCGGGATAGCCGATGCAGCCGCGCAGGCTGCCATGGCGGGTGAGGGTGACAAACGCCCCCAATGGTTGGCAAAATGCTTCGTCCACCTCTGTGAGCGTGATCAAGCGTCCCTCGGTGACGGCGGCCTCCACCGCCTGTCGCGCGACCGAAAGTAAAAACCGCTGTTGCTCCGCACTGAACATCACTGCCCTCCCGCGGCTGGATGTCAGTAGTATACCACGAATCAGCCCATCCCCTCACGGCGCATCGCGCTGTGCGCGCAGTCAATACCGGCGTTATCAGCTCACGCTTTTATTGGCAGGCCAGCGCGCAATATTCGCGCAACAGGCGCAGGTCGAGCTGGTAATCAGCGAGCGAGACGCCGGGCGGGGTCTGGTGATCGCAAGAGGGAATGAAATACCCGCCGCGCATTTTTAACGCGGGTGGTTGACGCGGATGCGCTGCACATTGACTCCGGTCATGCGTTCCAGCGGCAGCATGCCTTGCCTGATGACCCGTAACATCAAGATGAGTAATGCATTCACTGGGCTTCTATCGGCAATTCGCTGGTGTTCTCAATTGTCGTCAGGGGATTGCGATGCCCCCACCATTGCGCCAGCGTGCTGTCGATTACCAACTCGGCAACATAGTAGATCAGCAATGGCAGGGTGGCGAGTGCGAAATCAGCGCCTAGCGGCTTCAGCAGCAACCGCCAGAGCAGCATGGCGGCGACCAATGATTTCTGTGATGTGGAGAGCACCAGTGCGAAGCGGCTGGGCGTATCGATGCGCAACAGCCGCCCGCCGAGATCGGCCAGCGCCAGCAGCGTCAGGTGCAGCAGCACCGCGCCGGCGATAACTCGTGCCAATAGCATCGGCGACAACGTGTCTCCCGGTAATCCGGCCAATCCGCTGATGATGAAGAGCAATACGGTGATCTGTGCGATAACGCCCAGCAGGCGCACATGGCGGATAGCCCAGCCGCGGGCAACGCGGCGCACGAACTGACCGCCCAGCGTGGGCAGCAATACCGTATACACCAGCTTCAGCGTAATGGGCGCAATGGGCAACTGTGCCCCCGCGCGGCCTAACGTCGCCTGCATCAGCGGCGGCACCAGCACGATGGCCAGCAGGTTGGCCAGCACGGTGATATAGAGCGCCAGTGCGCCGTTGCCGTTGGCAACCCGCGTGAGCACCACCGCCGAAACCAGCGTGGTCGGCACCACCGCCAGCAATTGGAATCCGATAGCCAGCGGCGTGTCGCCACCGGGGAGCAGCTTGCGCAGTATGAAGACGAGTGCCGCGGGCAGGATGAAGGTGATCAGCATGGCGGCGATGAGCAGCCACCCCTGGCGCAGGTTGCCTACCAGTGCGGTGGTGGAGAGCGTGAAGCCGTTGAGGAAAAAGGCGAATGCGACCAGGTACGGCGTGGCGGTGTCGATAGGCGCGCCGAGTTGCGGCCACCGCCATCCCAACACGAACACCGCCGCCAGCGCCAGGTAATACCAACCGTGGCTGAGCCACGCAGCCAGCCGCGCCGTACTCGCCAATCCTTTCGAAGAACGACCAGACATCACGGGCGTATTATATCACGCCGAAGCGATCCGCAACCGGCTTGATGAATGGGTGAATAATACATCGCCTGTATGGCAGGGAACAACCAGCGGTGTAACGAAAGAACAACCGCAGAAACGGAGGCGCGCATGTTATCCATCACCACTGATTACGCCAGTTCGTGCTGGAGCCCCGAACCGTATCTACGGCGCATTGCGGAAGCGGGTTTCACCCACGTGCACTGGTGCCACCAGTGGAACACCGATTTCCTCTACTCGCGCTGGGAGATCGAGCAGATCGCGCGCTGGCTGGGCGAGTTTGGCCTGGGCGTGCTCGATCTGCACGCTTCGCACGGAATGGAAAAACGCTGGGTCTCGCCGCGTGACTACGAACGGTTGGCGGGAGTGGAACTGGTGGCGAACCGCCTGGAGATGGCCGCGCGGCTGGGTGGCGAGGTGATTATCATGCATGCCGGGGCCACGACGGACGAGGACCAGGCCGGCTGGTGGGACGCGGTGCGCGCTTCACTGGACGCGCTGGCGCCCATTGCTCGCGCCTGCGGTGTGCGCATTGCCATTGAAAACGGCGACTTCGCGGAGATCCGCCGCCTGCTCGCTGCGTATCCGCCTGACTTCCTTGGCCTTTGCTACGATTCCGGTCACGGCAACATGGGCCGCGGCCTCGATGAACTGGAATCGCTGCGAGACCGCCTCATCTCTATCCACCTGCATGACAACGACAGCCACAGCGACGAGCACAAGATCCCCTTCTATGGCACCGTTGACTGGCCCCGCCTCGCCCGCCTGCTTGCCACTTCCGGCTACCGCAAATGCGTTAGCTCTGAAGCGGTCATGCACAGAATGACCTTCACCGACGAAGCCGCCTTCCTCGCCGAAGCCCATGCACAGTGCAGCAAACTCGCCGTGATGGTGAGGGAGGCGCGGGAGTGACAAGTGACAGGGAGTGGTAAGCGCTGTCAAACCATCCTCGCCATCTAACGCTCCTGTTGCCCGCGGTCCGGCGCTACTGCATCTGCTCGCGGGCAGCCTGTTGGGCGAGAGTGTCGGCGCGTTCGTTGCCGGGCGTGCCGGCATGGCCGCGGGTCCATTGCCAGCGCAGCGTGCCGACGTGGGCGGCAGCGAGGGCATCCAACTCGACCCACAGGTCCTGGTTCAGCACCGGTTGGCGCTGGCTGTTGATCCAGCCTTTGGCTTTCCAGCCTTTTATCCAACAGGTGATGCCTTTGACCACGTACTGGCTGTCGGTGATGATCTCGATATCGCCGTGCGGTATAGCTTTCAACGCGCCGATCACCGCGATCAACTCCATGCGGTTGTTAGTGGTGTCGGGGTAGGACTGGACGAATTCACGCACGATGGCCCCGTCCGGGGTAGTGATCACCACCGCCGCCGCGCCGGGTCCGGGATTGCGCTTGCATGATCCGTCGGCATAGATCAGGTACTGCAACATAGCTGTCGTTCTCGTTTCCCGCAAAGTCCGCCTATTCTACCCGATGTTGCACGGTTCGGATAGGGGCGCTCAAGTGTCCGCCGTTCGCTGTCGATACTAACCGTAAGGGTGCATCGGTGGTCGTTGCCGAAGTTGTGACACCCGCTCAAGGACGAATAGCATGATTATTCGCGATGCGGCGGTCGCGTTGGCGGCCCAATCACAACAGCAGGCGCGGACGATTCGCCAGGAGCAGATGCGCTTGTGGACCGGGTCGCTGCCGCAGGCTACCTCTGCTCATCCACGCCCCCCGGCGGTCGATCAACTCGCGTTGTCGGTTGATGCCCGGCAGCCGGCGCAGGCGAACCGCGCGGAGGATGTCATCGATCCGGTCGAAACCAACCCGAAATTGCGATTATTGTTGTTGATGATCGAGAAGCTGACCGGTCAAAAGATCAAAAGACTTCACCTGGACGAACTGACCGGCCATGCCAGCGCGTCTGCCGGCACTTCCGCTCAACAGACGGCGACCGCGGCGGAGGCGCAGGCGGGGTGGGGGATGACCTACGATGCGCGGAGAACGTATGACGAGCAAGCCTCATTGAGCCTCTCCGCGCGCGGCGTGGCCGTAACTGCCGACGGGCAGCAAATCGCCTTCAATCTCGATCTTTCCGCCACGCGCGCTTTCCACAGCGAACAGGAGGTGCATTTGCGTGCGGGTGACGCGCCGTTGACGGATCCACTGGTGGTGAACCTGCAGGGATTGACGGCTTCGCTGACCGAGCAACGTTTCGATTTTGACCTGAACGCCGATGGGCAGGTGGAGCGCATTCCCTTCCTGCAACCGGATAGTGGATTTCTGGTGCGCCTGCTGAACGGGCAGCAGACGGTGCGCGACGGGGCGCAGTTATTCGGTCCGCGCACCGGCGACGGGCTGGTCGAGTTGGCCGCGCATGATGCGGATGGAAACGGCTGGATCGACGAAGGTGACACGATCTATCACGATCTCGCCATCTGGACAAAGGATGCCGACGGCGCCGATACCGTCACCGGTCTGCGGGATGCCGGCGTGGGCGCGCTCTATCTCGGTTCCGTGCGTGCGAAATTCGCGCATAAATCGGCGGAAACGAATGCAGTGCAGGGAGAAACGAACCGGTTGGGCTTGTACCTGCATGAAAACGGCATTCCCGGTTCGCTGCAACAACTCGACCTGGCGGGGATGAGCGCCGGCTATCCGGCGTCCCATGCCTCCAGCGCCTCGTGAAAGGCCGTGTAAGCCGGCTTCGGATGGTAGTCGCGGTCGAAAATCAGCGCGTCGTCATGCTCACCCTTGCTGAAGCCGGGTATCCACGAGTAGCGGTCGGTGAAGCCCCACAACATCAGCGCGGTAACGCCGGCATCCCGCGCGATGGCAAGGCGGTTGGCATATTCCACCGCCTGTATGCGGCGCCGTTCGTCGGTGACCGGCACCTGAATGCCCATGTCCATCTCGGTGAAGTGTATTGCCAGCCCGAGATCGCGGAACCGACGGATATTGGCGGTGACGAGTGCGCGGTCCAGCTTATGTTCCCAACCGAGGTGGCACTGGAATCCCACGCCGTGTACCGGCACACCCTGATCGAGCAACTCGCGCAGCAGTTGGTAGCAGGCGTCCACCTTGGGGCCGGGCAGTTCCATGCCGTAATCATTGTAGAAGAGCTGCAGCGTGGGGTCGGCTTCATGTGCCCAGCGAAATGCCTGTGCCAGGTAATCGCGTCCGGTGAAGCGGAACCACGGGCTCGTGTCGCGCCAACCGCCGTCGTCCGCCAATCCCTCATTCACCACGTCCCAACTAAATGCCGTGCCGCGGAAGTGGTCGAGTACGGTGAAAATGTGTGCTTGCAGGATATCCAGCGCCTGGGTTTTGCTGAAGTCGCCTTCCGTCATCCACGCCGGCAGACAGTAGTGCCATACCAGCGTGTGGCCGCGCATGCGCTGGTGATGTGCCTGCGCGAATGCCGTCAGCGCGTCGGCATCGGTGAAGTCGAACCGCCCTCGCTCCGGCTGAAGCGCCGTAAATTTCATGCAATTTTCCGCCACGATGGCGTTGAACTCCCGTGCCAGCGTGTCGCGATACCGCATGTCTCCGTCGATCATCTTCGGACTGCATGCCGCTCCCACCAGTATCCCGCGGCGATCCGCCAGCGCGCGCAAGGTTATCTCACTCATAGCTGCTCCTTTGGCCGGCCCGTGCGAATGCCTGGTGTTATCCCGGCAATTCATCTTTGACCACTTTGCCTGAGGGATTGCGCGGCAATGCGTCAAGGAAGGCGAAGGCGCTGGGCACCTTGTACGAGGGCAGGTGCTCGTAGCAGTGGCGGCGCAGTTCGCGTTCGGTGAGGGTGGGATCGGCGGGCACGACGAAGGCTTTGACCAGTTCGCCGAGATGGGCGCGAATGCCGGTGGCGGGGATGCCTTTCACCGCCGCCTCGCGTACCAGCGCGTGCTGCATCAATACCGCCTCGACCTCGACGGCGAAGACGTTCTCACCACCGACGATTATCATATCTTTCTTGCGTCCCTTGATGTAGCAAAAGCCTTCTTCGTCGGTCATTGCCAGGTCGCCGGTGCGGAACCATTGCCGCCCGTCGATTTCGGTTATGGCTTCCGCCAGGCGTTCCGGTTGTTTGAAGTATCCGGGGATGATCTCCTCGCGCGCGAAAAGCAGTTCGCCTGGCACGCCGGGTGGCAATGCATGGTCATCGGCATCCACGATGATCGCTTCGACGAAAGGCAACAGGCGGCCGATGGAATCCGGGTGCGCTTCACAATCAGCGTTGCGCAGCACATGCGTCATGCTGATGGTCTCGGTAAGGCCGAAAAAGTTGTGCAGCGCCACGTGGGGGAAGCGTTCGCGCAGCTTGCGGATGGTCGTCACCGGCATAGGCGAACCGGCGTAAGCCAGCAGGCGCAGCGAGGAGGTATCGAAACGCGCGAGATCAACCTGCGCGAGGATGGTTTGAAACACCGACGGCACGCTGAGAAAGGTGGTGATGCGCTCGCGCTGCACCACTTCCAGCAAGGCTTCCGGTTCCGTGTTGTTCACGATCACCACCGGAGTTTTTTGATACGCCGCGGTGGGTAGCGAACTGTAGAGCGCGGTGCAGTGGAACATCGGATTGACCAGCAGGTGCACGTCGCCGGGGCTGAAGTCATGCGCGTTGATCGCCGCCGTCACGTTGAAGAGCAGGTCGCAGTGACGCATCATCGCGCCTTTAGGGGTGGCGGTGGTGCCGGAGGTGTGCATGATGATGGACAGCGCATCGGGAGCGATCGCCACGGTCGGCGGCGGTGCGGTGGTGTCCAGCAGGCTCGCGTAAGGACGCAATCCCTCGCTTGCGTGCAGCGCGAACACTGGCAGCGGGCGTTCAGCCGCCGCGCGCAGCACCGCGGCATCTTGCGGCCCGGCGACCACCAGCAGATCGGGTTCCACCATGCGGAAGATGCCGGCCAGACTGTCTTCCTTCAGCCAGGTGTTCAGCGGAACGATCACTCCGCCCAGGTGCTGCACCGCCCAGTAGATGAGAAAATATTCCAGGCAATTCGGCAGGTGCACCGCTACCCGGGGTGATGGAATGCCGGTTGCGGCAACGATGCCCGCGGCCAGCCGCCGGATGAACGCGTCCGCCTCAGCATAACTCAGCCGGCGTTCGTGTTCCACCACCGCAGGTCGGTCGGGCGCCAGTGCCACTGCTTCTTGCCAGAAATCGCGTGTGGTGTATAATGCCGGCTTGCGCACCGGCAGCGCCGGGGTATCCAGCAACGCCGCCAATACCGGCTCGATGGCATCCGCGACGCAGCGGTTGCCATATTCGTTGGGGTGATTGCCGTCGGTCCAGCAGCGGCGATCACCGCAGATGCGCTCTTGAATGTTCGCCACGTAGGCACAGCCGTGTCGCGCGGCGATCGCTGCTTCCTGCTGCCGCCAGGCCAGTCCGCGCTCATCGGTGCCGCCGGTTTTCTCAACCAGTTGCCCGTGCGCATCGCGGCACATCCCGAAGACGCCCAGCACCACCGCGCAGGCGCCTTGCCGCTGTATCTGCGTGATGCAATAATCCAGATCCGCCGCCCACGCGCTCACCGGACGCTCGTTGCGCCACCAGTCATTGGCACCCAGCTCGATCAGCACCACCTGTGGGTACTCGTCCAGCACATCCGTCCGCAGCCGGCGTCGCGCCTCGACGAAGGATTCCCCGCCGACGCCTTTGTTGAGAAAAACGTGCGCGGGGAAGCGATCCTGCAGTATATCGCTGAACCGTCCGCCTTCACCACCGCAAGCGGTCAGGCTGTCGCCAAAACACACGACTTTCATGCTTTCTCCCCGGATTTTCCCGGCGGACAACCGCCGGGATACACTGAAATATCCGTAAACCGGACTCGGATATCAGGAAAACGCCGGATGTTCACCGGCATCTTGTCGGTAATCCGGCCCGCGAAGGCCGGGAAGATTGGTTATCGCTCCAAGCGCACCTTGCCCCAATCGACTGACTTCGCCTGCGCGGTGCCGGCGCCTTTGTTGAGGATTTCCAGGCTCAGTATCTGCACGCCGGTAATATCGACCTCGATGGATTTTGCGGGCGTGGTATACCCGAAAGGCGTCGAGTGGTATAACTCCACTCCGTCGCCTTTGACCACGAATTCCAGGTGGATCGGCGCCAGCTTCACCGCCGCTGCCGCTTCTTTCGAGGGATCAACCTCCAGGCCGATGCTGGCGCGCAGCCAATGCCAGTTTCCACCGGTCAGGTCATACTCGACGGCATTGTCCTTCTTTCCCTGCCAGTATTTCGGCGCCGTCGCGATGCCGCTGGTCAAGACGGCGTTGCCCAGCGTCAGTGGCTTCCACTGCGCGTTGACGTTGCGGGTCAGGTCGCGGAAGACGCCTTCCGCGTGCGACTCCACCACGTCGGCGAGGAACAGCGTGTTGCCGGGGGCAGTGGCGGCATCCGCGTAACGCGGCGTCGTCAACGGCGGCACGCGCGGCGAGCGATCCAGTTCCCAATAGGCGTCCTTCACCCGCCAGGCATGGTCGAAATAGCCGGCGAGGATCGGCGCGCCGGTGCAACGGCCGGTGATGGCGTCGTAATACGCGCCGGCGCTCGCGGTGTCGATATTGTTGCGATCCACAATGCAGAAATCCACGTCGTTAAGTACGTATTCGGTTAATGCCATTGCGGGGGCGGAGGTGGCGGCGCGGATGATGACGTAACGGTCAACGTTGCTCGGATTGGGGTAGACCATCTGCATGGCCGCGTCGCGCACGTCAAACTTGCGCCCGTCGATGATGACGGCATGGCGGGTGATGGTCAATGGCAACTGCGCACGCATGGCGCGCGCCACCGCATTTTCGTTGGGACCGCCGAATAACAGCAGTGAATAACGCGCCTGTTCGTCCGCGGTGATCGCGGTATCGGTCAATACGCGCGGTTTCGCATGGAAACGTTCGTCCCACGCGGCGACGTAACGCTCTGCTGCGCGCGCACATAGACGGCGCATCAGCGGGTCGGGTGCGATGGTGCCCACCACCACCGCGAAGGGTGTATTGTAGAGATCGTTGGCCGGGCCTTCCAACTCGGGACGCTTGCACAACGCCGGCGGTTGATAGCCGCGCGCGCGCAGCACCAGCTTGCCGTTGATGAACGGGACCGCCAGCAACTCGCTGTTGTTCCACAACACCCGCGCCGGCTTGGTCAGATCGATCAGCGACGACGGCGGGGTCAGCACGATCTCCAGCACGTTTTCCGTGTTCAGGCGCAGGTAATTGGATGCCAGCACTTCGGCATCGACGTTGATGAAGGCATACGGATCTTTGCGCTGCGTCACTTGCACCCAGTGCGCGGCGGCGGAGCGCAATGCGGCGGCGCGCACGCTGACATGCTCCGGGTTGGTCGTCCGCCGGTGTGCCAACAACCATTCCAATACGTCTTCCTCGTTGTTCAGTCCCCCGTGTCCTCTGTCCGGATACTCCCAGTAGCGCACGTCGTAGCCCCAGCGTTGCAGCAGGCGCACGGTGTAGCGCGAGTAATCCACCGGTACGATGGGGTCGGCGTCGCCGTGGCTGGTAAAGACCGGCGTGGTGCGCAACGCTTCTAACTGCGCGATATAGCTCAGTCGTTCGCGGCGATACTGTTCGCGCGGGGTTAGCTTGTCCAGCGCGGCATTCTCCAGTTGAAAGCGAAAATCGAAACCGCCGAAGAACGGCGCCAGCGCGGCGAACTGCTCGGGGTGGCGCGTGCCCACGTACCAGACGCCCGCTCCGCCCATCGAGTAACCGAGCAGGTAGACGCGGTCGTCGTCCACCGAAAACTTCGCCTTCACCATCTCCAGACAGCGCATCACGTCGCGGTCGCCGATGCCGCGATACCAGGTGTTGCCGTGGGCATGCGGATACACGGTGATGACGTGATAACCTTCGGCAACCGCATCGTGCTGCCGGTCGACGCCGCCCCACTCCGCGTAAGGCGGAAAGGCGTCGTCGCGTCCGTGCAGGGTGATAATCACCGGGTAGGTCTTGCGCGGGGTATAATCGGGTGGCAGGTAGACGCGGCAGAATTGCGCGGAGTCGTCGAAGTCGTCGCGATACGTCAGACGCACCAGACCACCCTGGCGGTCGGGCAGGTGCTCGGGGCCGAATTGTTGCAGTTCGGCGAATTCCAGCAGTGCGGGCATTATGACCGGCAGCATGGCCGGCGTGATTTTCGACCAAACCTTACCCAGGCGGGCCTGCACCAGTTCGGCCAGCATGCGGTGGACGGCGGTCGTCGGCGTGCCATCCTCCTGATCGGGCGCCGTCTCTACCAGTTGACGCGCCGCTGCTAGCGCGTCGCCGCGGTACCAGGGTAGATAGACGGTGCGCCGTTTATTGTTGTCGGTGGTGGTCAGGCGAATTTCATACGGCCCGTCCGTCCACACGGCGCAATCGAAGCGCGCCTGCGCGCCGCGGGTGACCGTCTGCGTCGCCATCACCTTGCCGTCGGGGCCGACGACCGCGATAGCGACGGGAATCTTGTTCAACATCAGGTTGCCGCGGCCATCGTCGGTGGCCACCGTCAGTGTCGCGGGGTGGAGATCATCGGTGGCGACGATGTACGGCGCAATGCGCGGGGTGACGTCCTCCATGACTTGCGCTTGTGCCAGTTCCAGCACGCGGAAGGTGAAACCGCCCGGCGTCCGCTGGGCAACCTTCACCAGCACCGCGTTTTCGCCGGCACGCAGGGGTACTGCCACCAGATCGGTGTAGGCGTTCTCCTGTTCGACGGCGTGCGTGTGCACCGGTTCACCGTTGACCCAGACTTTGACGGTATTGTCGCTGCCAAGGCGGAGCACCGCCGTGCCGCCCAACGGGCGGGTGACGCTGGTGAAGGCATACCAAACGGCGCCGAAACCGGGTCGTCCCGGCAGCGCGTTGGAGAAATGTACTTGTTCCGTCCTGGCGTCATACTTCGCCCACGGCGCCTGGCTGCCGTCCGCGCGCAGATGGGTCCATCCGAGCAGGGGACGGATGCCCGCTTCCCCGCCGTGGCCGTGCAGGTAATCGTTCGCCAACCCGGCCTCCAGTTCGTCGGGGCGGATAACCTCATCATCATCGTGCGGAATGCCGAATTCACCGCATACCAGCCATGTGCGGACGGCGCTCCCCGCCTTCGCCGGCCACAGCAACCGCATTTGCTCCTTCAGGCTCACTGTTTGATTTACCGCGGGCGATGCTACCGCTGTCGGCGCTGCCGCCGTCGTTGTCGTTGTGGTGGTCGTCGTCCCCGCCGCCGTGGTTGTGGTCGTGGTCGTGGTGGTGGTGGTCGCCACCGTTGTCGCCTTCGCTGTCGTCTTCGCAGCCGGCTTCGCTGCCGTGGCGAACGCCCACGCACCGCACAGCGCCAACACGCACAGCAGCCCCGTTGCCCATCCCCACGCATACCGCATCATGGTCACCCTCGTCTCTCTATTGCAAGCTCTCCCGGATTATAAGCCCTGTGCGAAAACAGCGCCAGAGGGGTGGGCTCGCGTGCTGTGCCATCACGCTGGCGGCAGGCAATCGAAGGCGGTCGGCAGCCCGGCCCTACACGTGTCGAGGATCGCCTTGCCGGAATGGAAAACGGTCTCTCCATTCTGGCGCTTCATCGCCGGGATTAACCGTTATTGCTCGATGTGCGGTTGATTCCACGACTTCAGATCGCCGGAGAGCAGCGCTGCCTCAGCCAGACGGGCCACGGCGTCGCGTAAGGCATCCAGCAGCGCCTGCTGGCCGATGGCGTAGAGGGCATCGTCGCCGATGGCGCGCGCGCCGCCTTGCCAGGTAAACTGGTTGGCGTATTGCGACGCCTCGCGGGGCAACGGTGGATCGGTGCTCTCGCCGCATACCTGCACCGATAGCGTGCGCATGATGCGCGTGGCGCCGGTGCGACTCCACAGCACCTCGTTGTTCCACAATAGACGCTGCGGATCAATCTGGTCGATTACGCGCAGGTGGCCAACCAGCCCCACCTTCGGCGTGCAGGTTACAGTATAGTTATAGATGACCGGATACGCGGAGCGGCCATCCTCCCAGGATTTTCGTCGGTACTCCCAGCGGGAGTGCTCGCGTTCCCATTCCGGCATCTCCGTATAACGCCAGTCGTTCCAGTCGTCCTGAAACTCTTCGGAGTTGCGCCGTTCTTCGGAGGTGCGGCCGGGGTAGGTGCGGTGGCCAAAAATGCCGAAGGTGCGATCGTCCGGGTGCGGCTCACGAGGCCGGCTCGGTGCGGTTTCGGTGAACGGCGCATACGGTGGGGTGACGCGCTCGCGTGGAAAGCTGAAGATTACCTGCGGAGTGAGCTCTTTCACCCACAGCAGCAATACGGCGTCGGTCTGCGTCGCTTGATTCAGCAACTGCCGGCTCTCCGGAAGACGGAAGGGATCGTCCATTGCCGGGTTGCGCTCCAGTGCCTGGTCGAGTATGCTGCCCCAATGCAAGGTGGACACCATCGAGCGTACGCGGGAGCCCAGCGTGTCCTGGACGATCTCCTCCATCTGCTGTTGCAGCACCAGCCGGTTGCGATCGGGATCGGGGGAGGCGAGATACGCGCCGACGGCCAGGCTGTTGATATATGACAGGTCGCAGATCGGCAGACTGAAAGGTCCGCCGGAATATCCGTTTTGCACGACTGTCGTCGCCAGCGCGCGCAGGATTTTCGCGGTGGGGGCGCCGATCACCCAGGTGGCGCTCGTGCCGTCGGGATATTGCCGCGCCATCGCCTGCCGGCAGAAGCGCTGCCAGCCGGTCAGCCCCATGCGATCTCGGGTGTGCTCCGCCGTCACCGCGTGCAACGCCTCCGGGAGGACACATGCCAGCATCGCCGGCGCACATTCCTGGTCGCCGTTCCAATTCAAGGCGATGATGCGGCGGTCGATGCCGGTGGCATCGCGAAACGCGGTCAGCTCGCGGGGATGAAAGAGGCGCGTGTCGCTGTAGCGCAGCCCGCCGGCCAGTCTGGCTCCCGACTCGTTGTCGTTGCAGAGGATGGCGGTCGCGCTGACGCGATTGATCAGCGCGCAGGCATCGTGTGAGTTATCCGCAATGCGCTCCCGTGGAATAGCCCACAGGTCATCCGCCATAGTCGTCAGCCAGCGTGGCGCCGGCAGGTCAAGCAGCACCTGGTATTCCCGCCCCGTCGTGCCCCTGTTCTGCACCCAGATCAACGCCTGGCCGACTTCGGCGGCGGGCGCGGTGGGATAGAGTGTCTTCCGCAGCTTCTCCAATCCGGCGCGTTCTTCCGCGGTCAGTGTCGACCGATCTGCCACCACCACTGTTTCGGTGTTCTTTCCCGCGTTATACGGCAACAACTCCCGCTGTTGGGAACCGAATTTGCCGACCGCGTTAAGCGGCAGGTATTTGCAATGGCCCCGCCGCGACAACGCCTCCCGGCAGACCGCCGGCATCACGACCTCCCGCGGTAGATTGCTGATGACGTAGACATGGAAGGTAGTGCGGGTAAGGAAGTTGCGCCGGTCCGCCCGATTGAGAATGGCGACATCGCACAGCCCCTCCGCCATCCCCGTGCCGGCCAGGGTCAGCAGAAGTACGAGAAGACCAGCATGATAACAGCGGCTGCCCACCGTTCGTCTCCTTGATGATCTCTCCTGCCAATGCAGGAGTGGAAACAGTTCCCGATGGTTCAAATCAGCGGGAATGAACGATCGAAATGCTTTCATTGCGCCGTATTTGGTCTCAATGCGCCAGCGCGCCGATAACGCTGCGCAGTGTTTCATGCGCGTTCGGGGGGATGGTGGCATCGGTGTCCCACGCGGCCTGGCCGGTCGGGAGCGTTAGCTCGATGCGGCGGAGTTGTCCCTCCTGCAATGCAAAAAAGTGGATGCGGTCGGGAGCCGTGAAGAAGAAGCAGGGACCGCGGTCGATGGGGAAAGGCAGGATCGTCTGGTAAGTGTCATCGAGCACGCCGTCGATGGCGAGTTGCATGCGGGGCTGGTCACGACTGATCACTCCATATATCAAATGGTGCCCGTCGGGGGTGAAATCGAGGGCGAAAATCGATCCGTTCGTCGCCGGTAGCGGTTTGCCGTCGATCATCACCGCCTGCTGCCCGCCCAGCCGCGCGATATAGGCGAGGTGGTGCGAATCGGGACTGAAGATCACCTCGTAGCGCGCCAGTTCGCCGGGAAGGTTGGCGCCATCAATGCTGACTCCGCAGCCATGCGCGTAATCGCGGATGCACGCCACTCGCTGCGAGTCGGGACTGAAGAGGATGTCGCGAATGACGCGGGTAGACTCGGCGATCACCTTGCCGTCCACCCACAGCAGGTCCTGTCCTTCTTTGCCTTTGCTCACGCACGCGAGACGCTTGCCGTCCGGACTGAAGACCGGGGAGGAGAAGCTGTTGCCGGCGGCGGCTTCTTTGCCGTCAACGATCAATCGCCAATCGCGTTCCTTCACCAGGGCTGGAAAGGCCACGCGCGCGCCGTCCGGACTGAACACGGGTGCGCCAACCTGCGCATACGTTTCCGACGCCGTGCCGTTGACCATCACGCCGGCGCCGGTGGGCGACGTGGCGGCGAACGCGTACCGCTTGCTGTCTGCCGCGAAGGAGAAGCCGAATACGCGGCTATACGGGCCAAACTCCTTCCCATCGACAATGACATACTGGGTATGCTGGTGATCGGTGACGCGAAAACCAGTGTAGGCCAGGTGGACGCTGTCGGGGCTGAAGACCGGATCGATGGTGGTGGGATCGCCCGCGTAACCGCGCCCCACGCCGATACCCGTGAAGGCCGTGCTTTCCTTGCCGTCCGCCACCAGCCGCCAGGTGTTGCCCGTTTTGGCCGCATATGCGACTCGGCGGCTGTCCGGGCTGAAGACGGGAAGGTCGAGATCGTCGTACGCCCGTCCCGGTTTGCCGTCGATGACCATCGCCCACTGCTTACCGATTGCGACCGCGTAGGCCAGGCGCGTGCCGTCAGGGCTAAAAAAGAGGCCGGGGGAGAACTCGGGCAGACAGCTCCGGCGCAGCGCTTGCCATGGAGCACGAATGACGGCATGGGCGGGTTGGGCATCGCCGTCCAGCACCACGCATTGCTGATCGTCATCGGTCTTGCGCACAAACGCTACATGCTCGCCGTCAGGACTGACAACCACCTGGTTGATATGCACGCCTTCCGGCAGCGGCACGCGCAACGGCGCGGGTTGTGCGTGCGCCGAGGAGTGGCGCAACGGCGTGGGCGCGAGCAGCAACGCCGCCAGGACGCCGCACGCGACGAAGGCGATGGCCTGGCGCCATCCCGCGGGAAAACCGGTTCCGGCAAGTCTCATCCTATCCCTCCTGGTTCGATGATTGCGCGTTCTCATTATACGCCCGGCCACGGCCCGGCGTCATTACTGTATTGGACGATCCTGCCGGTGAAAATGTTCCGAAGTGTGATGGGTGGGCAGCAATGCGTGCACACCGATGGCAATGATGAGGAAGAGCGGCACGAAAAGGATTGTTCGCGCCTTCCGTGGCGCGGACAACCGGAATCACACCGTGACGGGCATGCTGATGGTGCGGTCGACGGCTTCGGCGACGCGGCGGGCGCGCTGCATGAAGTCGCTGAATTTCTCCGGGGTGAGCGCTTGTGCGCTGTCAGATTTCGCGCGCGGTGGGTTGTTGTGCACCTCGACTTCCAGCCCGTCAGCGCCGCCGGCGATGCCGGCCAGCGCGATGTCGGCGACGTAGCGCCAGTCGCCCGCCGCGTGGCTGGGATCGAGCACGATGGGCAGGTGCGAGTGGTGCTTGATGACCGGAATGGCATTGATGTCGGTGGTGAAGCGGGTGGCGGTTTCAAAGGTGATGATGCCGCGTTCGCACAGTACCACTTGGTCATTTCCCTCGGCAATGATATACTCGGCGGCCATCAACAGTTCTTCGATCTTGCACCCGAAACCGCGCTTCAGCAGTACCGGCTTCATCATCGCGCCCACCTTGCGCAGCAGGCGGTAGTTCTGCATGTTGCGCGCGCCGATCTGCAGCAGGTCGGCATAATGCCCGGCCACATCGCAGTCGTCGTTGTCCATCACCTCGGTCACCACCGGCAAGCCGGTCAGTTCGCGCGCCTCGGCGAGAATCTGCAAGCCTTTTTCGCCCAGTCCCTGGAAGGCGTAGGGGGAGGTGCGCGGCTTGAAGGCACCGCCGCGCAGCATGTGGGCGCCGGCTGCTTTCACCGCCAGCGCGATTTCCAGCGTCTGCTCGCGGCTTTCCACGCTGCACGGCCCGGCCATGATGCACAGTTCGCGACTGCCGATGCTCACTCCGCGGATGGTGAGCACCGTGCCGGCGGGATGATGCGCGCGGCTGGCCAGCTTGTATGGCTCCGACACCAACGCCACACGTTCGACTCCCGGCAGCACGGAGAACTTATCCGCCAGCGCCACCTTCTCGACATTCACCACGCCGATGACGGCAATGACCTTGCGCTCTACTCCTGGATTGACGAAAGGGCGAAATCCTTCGGTCTCGATCGCGTTGATAACCTGGCTAACCGCTTCCTCGGGCGCGCCTTCTTCCATAATGATGATCACGAGATATCCTCCAAATTGCGGGATGCCTCCCCGCGTTGGGAAGGGGCCGTGTGAGAGGTTTCGTACGCAGACTTTCCCACGCCGACAGTGTAACAGACGCGCCCTGTTGCTCGCAAGTGCGGCGTGCCGCGCGTGTCCGGTTCTGCTCCGCCGGCACCGCGCCATGGTATTGCGGTATGCTTCGCAGCAGCAGAGACAGTGCGCATGACCAGACTGCCGTTGCGGTATTTGCGCAACCCATGGGGGCATTCTTCATGCCAATCCGCGCGCCGCCGGGAAACAGCGGCGTCTGAAATTGCCGGCAATGGCGAGAGGAACCCCGGAGAGCGCGGCGAAAGACATGTGGGCTACCCGAAAGTGATGCCACCGATGTCTTCTTTTCGCGCGATCATCTTCGATATGGACGATACGCTGAATGCCAGTGTTGCCTGGCGACCGGCGGAGGAACGGCTTTATGCGCTGTTGGGCCAGCCGTTTCGCCCGGATATCGCCGCGCACTATAAAGGTTTAAACGCGATGGATGTTGGCAAAACCATCCACGCTTCGCTGTGTCCCGTTACGCATGACGCGGAGGAGTGCGGGCGCTTGCTGCGCGAGTATCTGCTGGAGGAATTCCACCGCGGGCCTATCGCGCCCATGCCGGGCGCGGATGCATTGGTGCGCGCGCTGGTTGGGCGCTATCCGCTGGCGGTGGCGTCGGGATCGCCGTTGGAAGCGGTGCGCCTGGTGCTCGACCGCTGCGGCTGGACGACCTGCTTTTCGTTGGCGATATCCAGCGAATCCGTCGCGCGGGGCAAGCCGGAGCCTGACGTGTTGCTGGAAACCGCCCGTCAACTTGGCTGTCCGCCGGCGGAGGTACTGGTGATCGAAGACAGCCTGGTCGGCGTGCGTGCGGCGAAACGCGCGGGCATGACGTGTTTTGTAACGCCCAGCAGCGACGATCCGTCGATTCGCGCCGAAGCCGATCAAACCTTTGCCACGCTCGATGCGATGATTCCGGTACTGGTGGGGTAGCTCGAACGATCCTCTCCCCGTCGCGAGCAAGGCCGGGGGATTCCGTTGTAATAAGGAGTGTATGATGTTGGCGATCGATCTGGGTGGTCAATGGCGCGTGGCGCAGGCCGGCGAGGGGAAGAGCATTCCCGCGTGGGTGCCGGGGTGCGTGCACACCGACCTGCTGGCGGCGGGGAAAATCGAAGATCCGTTCTTTCGCGACCGTGAGAGCGAAGTGCAGTGGATCGGCGAAGTGGACTGGGTTTATACCCGCGAGTTTACGGTGCCCGCGGCGACACTGGACCACGATCGCGTGCTATTGCGCTGCGAGGGGCTGGATACGCTGGCGGTGGTGACGGTCAACGATGTCGAAGTCGCCCGCACCGACAACATGTTCCGCACCTGGGAATTCGACGTAAAAGACGTCCTCCGTGCCGGAGTCAACACTCTCGCCATCCGCTTTCTTGCGACCATCCCCTACATCGCCGAGCGACAGGCGCAGCAGCCGATTTCCTGTTGGTCCGGGGCGAAGGAAGTGAAGGGTCGCGCGTGGGTACGCAAAGAGCCGTGTAACTTCGGCTGGGACTGGGGACCGACGCTGGTGACCTGCGGCATCTGGCGACCCATCGCCATTGTCGCGTTCAACACCGCCCGCCTGGTCGGCGCGCATATTCGCCAGGACCACACCACCACCCCCGGCACGGTGACGCTGCACGTGACCGCACAGTCCGAAGAAACCGGCGAGGCGCCGCTGAACTGCCGCATCGTAGCCGCGCTGGCCGGGAATACCGTGGCGGAAACCCATGCGACAGTTATGGACGGGCGCACCGAGGCGACACTGACGCTGACCGATCCCCAACTGTGGTGGCCGAACGGCATGGGCGCGCATCCGCTGTATGACGTGACGGTGGAACTGTGCGATGCCGCCGGGCAGTGCCTCAATACCTTGACCAAACGCATCGGGCTGCGCACACTGCGCCTTGACCGCCACGCTGACGAGTGGGGCGAATCGTTCCAGTTCGTGGTGAACGGGGTACCGTTCTTTGCCAAGGGCGGCAACTGGATTCCCGCCGACGCCTTTGCCAACCGCGTCACCCTCGATCACTATCGCGACCTGCTCCTCTCCGTCGTCGATGCCAATATGAACATGCTGCGCGTGTGGGGCGGGGGCATCTACGAACAGGAGATGTTCTACAACCTCTGCGATGAATGGGGCATCTGTGTCTGGCAGGACTTCATGTTCGCCTGTTCCACCTACCCGTCCTACGATGACGCGTTCATGGCGAACGTGAAGGCGGAGGCTATCGACAACGTGTCGCGCCTGCGCCATCACGCGTGCATCGCCCTCTGGTGCGGCAACAACGAGTTGGAGCAGGGACTGGTGGGCGAGAATCCGGGCTGGCAGATGAGCTGGGAGCATTATTCCCGCCTATTCGACACGCTGTTGCCGGAGGTCGTCGCCACCTTCGATCCTGAGCGCGACTACTGGCCCTGCAGCCCGCACTCGCCGCAAGGTGACCGCGCCGATCACAGCAATCCGCAATGGGGCGACGCGCACCTGTGGGACGTATGGCATGGGAAGAAGCCGTTCGAGTGGTATCGCACCTGCGAACATCGCTTCGCCAGCGAATTCGGCTTCCAGTCGTTTCCCGAGCCGAAGGCCGTGCATGGCTACACCTTGCCCGCCGACCGCAACATCACCAGTTTCGTGATGGAACATCACCAGCGCAGCGGCATCGGCAACACCACCATCATCAGTTACATGCTCGATTGGTACCGACTGCCCACCGATTTCGATATGACGCTGTGGCTGAGCCAGATTCTGCACGGCATGGCGATAAAATACGCGGTGGAAAACTGGCGCCGCCACATGCCGCGCACCATGGGCACCATTTACTGGCAGTTGAACGATTGCTGGCCGGTAGCGAGTTGGGCTTCCATCGACTATCATGGTCGCTGGAAGGCGTTGCAATTCATGGCGAAAAAATTCTTCGCCCCGTTGCTGATCTCCGGCGTGGAAGACCCGCAAACCGGCGCGATGGAACTACATGTTACCAGCGATCTGCTGGAGCCGAAAAGCGGCAATATCACCTGGTTGCTCACCGACGTGGGGGGCAAGACGCTGGCCAGCGGCTCGGTGGCGGCGGAGATTGCTCCGGGACGCAACACGCACGTCGACACCTTGCAACTCGGGGAATACCTGCAGACACACGGCGCGCGTAACCTGTTGCTCTGGATCGACCTGTCGGTGGATGGGCAAGCGGTGTCCGATAATTTTGTCACCTTCTCCCGCCCGAAACACCTGGAGTTGGTAGACCCGGAGATCGTTACCGAGGTGAAACCGGCCGGCGGCAATGCCTTCCGGGTTACGTTGACGGCGCAATCACCCGCGTTGTGGGCATGGCTGGAGCTTGATGGCGCCGAAGCCCGCTGTTCGGATAACTTCGTACACCTGCGGCCCGGCAAGCCGGTCACCATCATCCTCACTCCTGCCGCGCCGCACACTCTCGACGACGTGCAGGACAAGCTCCGCATCCGCAGCCTGGTCAACACCTACCGCCCCGCCCGCGAACTCGCGGTGCGATAACCGGTGAATCAGTCAAGGAACCGCCGATGACGCGGCGCTGCCGTCGCGTCATCGGCGGTGGTGTTTGGTTGATCCGGTCAGCCATCACGGCGGGACGCCCGTCTCACGATGGTGCCGCGACCGCGCGTCCTGGCGAATTGTCGCCCCATTCGGTATAATCACCGGGAGGATGATGATGGACGACGCAGCGGATGGGCGCCGGCGGCGCCCGCGGTATCGCGGGACGCATCCACGGGCCTTTCACGAGAAATATAAGGAATTGAATCCTGAGCGCTACGCCGAGGAACAGGAAAAGGTGATGGCGCGCGGAGATACGCCGGCGGGGAGCCACCGGCCGATCATGGTTGCGGAAATACTGCAGGTATTGCGCCCGCAACCGGGTGATATCGCCGTGGACGGCACGTTGGGCTTCGGCGGGCATGCGCAGGCGCTGTTGCAGGCCGTGCTGCCGGGTGGGCGAGTGTTTGGCCTCGATGTCGATCCGCTGGAACTGCCGAAAACCGAGGCGCGCCTGCGAGCCGCCGGATTCTCCCCCGCGGTGTTTCAGGCGCGCCGCACGAATTTTGCCGCATTGCCGCACTTACTCGTCGAGGAAGGCTTGCGTGGGACGAATCTCTTCCTTGCCGATCTCGGCGTCTCCTCGATGCAGATGGACAACCCGGCGCGCGGCTTCACCTTCAAACGCGAAGGACCGCTGGACCTGCGCATGAATCCGGGGAAAGGCGTCTCCGCCGCGGTGCTGCTGGAGACGATCGGTGAAGAAAAGCTGGCCCGTCTGTTGCGCGAGAATGCTGATGAATCCCACGCGGACGCCATTGCCGGCGCGCTCTGCACCCGGCGCGGCGCGCTGACCACCACCACCGCGCTGGCCGACGCGGTGCGCGCGGTGGTGCGCGCCTTGCCGGCTGACGCGCGCGCGGCAGCGGGTGATGATCCGATTCGCCGCACGTTCCAGGCGCTGCGCATTGCCGTCAACCAGGAATTCTCCGCGCTTGATTCCCTGCTGCGCGTGCTCCCCGATTGCCTGCTCCCCGGCGGTCGCGCTGCCATCCTGACCTTCCACTCCGGCGAAGACCGCCGTGTCAAGCGCGCCTTCGAGGACGGCCTGCTGTGCGGTCACTACGCCGCCATCGCCCCCGCCGTCCTTCGTCCCACCCTCGAAGAACGCCATGCCAACCCCCGTGCTTCCTCGGCGAAACTCCGCTGGGCGGTACGGGCGGGTGGTGAACAGTCGAACGGCGAAATGACCTCCCGTACCGTATCCTAATTTTCCAGGTAAATAGTGCTGCCGGCGGGGATGACGACCTTGCGGGTATAGGCTTTCAGGCCGGTAATCTCTGTCGGCGTGGCGATGGTCGCCTCGATAGACGTATCCGTCGGGTTATGCGCCTCGATTTTGATAGCGGCGGCGTCCCATTTGACTATTTCCAGCACCAGACGCGGATCGCTGGCCGTGAGCAGGTTGCCGGCAAAGAACTTGCCCGCCCGGGCGACATCCAGCCGCGGCCAAGCCTGTCCTTCGAAGACGCCGGTGTAATCGAGTTGTCCGCCTTCACGCCAGATGCCGGCAGGCCAGCGTTCGTTCACACCCTGGAGTGCCAGCGGCACAAGATACGGGATGTCCGCCGTCTTCGTGACCGCGCCGGCGGCGCCGTTGCGGTCGGTGGTAATGGTGGCAAGGTAGCTGACATCGAGCAGCTTCCCGCGCGAGAAGGTGAGCGTATATGGCGTCTGGCCGGCAAAACCCATCGCCTGCATCCACCGTCGCGGATCGCGATCCCACTGCGGTGGCGCAGTGTTGTCGGAGGATGGGCCAGCGAGCAGCAGGAAACGGGCCTGGAAGCGCGTACCGGATGGATACGCGCGCGGCATCCCTTTCGCCGGTGCCAGGCCGAACTCGCCATGATTGACGCGCAATCCCTCGCTCAGCGCGATGAATCCGCCGGCCATGCCGCCCACGGGCACGTCGAATACGTCGTCTTTGCCGATTTCGCCGGTGATGATTGTGCCGGCGGCATCGCGCCAGGCGTACTTTGTGCCGCGTAAACTGCCGAAGGAGGGGAACAATCCGGCGGGATGCACCGGCTCCACGTTGCGCTTAAGGCCGATGTTGAATTCCACCAGCGTCGGATACGGTTGATCAGGCTTCCCCGGCGTGAAGCTGTAACGGCGCGACGTTGCCGCATACACCGTGGACGGTTTGCTCGCTTTGCTCGGTTTGGCATCGAAACACACGTCCTCGTGAAGTGCATCGACATATTTTTCGTCGAGGATCGACTCGGTAAGCACCACGTCGTTGCTGGTAAAGGGGAAATTCAGCTTGTTCGCCATACAGGTGCCGCGCACGGTGGTGAAGATGCTGCTGCCTTCCACCGTGCCTTTGATGGGCAGGCGGATATCGACGCGGTCGGGCAGGTAGGTGCCGGTGTAGTAGGCGCCGACGTCTCCCAGCCAGTTCTGCCGGTCGGAACAGCGCTGGTGTCGCCGTTCGGGGACCGTGCGGATGGCCGAGGTGATAGCCCGCCGCCCTTGCTCGTCCTCGGCGACCAGGAAGAGACCATACTGGCGCGCATGCTGGAAGTCAGCGCGGACGGTGAAATTCTTCACGCGCGGCAACCAGCGTCGGACCATGCGAGTGCCGTCATACAGCGTGACTTCCTTCAGTGGTACGTCGCTGTGGACGCCGATGTCCAGTCGGGCATGCCGCCGGTTCAGCGCGGCGGGGCCGATAGCAGGCGAATTCATCGTCCAGGTATCCACGATAGGGCCTTCACTGATGAAGAAGCGCACCGGCGACTCGAAATAATGCCAGTGCCCGGCGCGGAAATACGCGACGGCATGCTGCACCGTATCGGACGGCATAAACTGCTGATACCCGGTGCGCGCCGCGATGGCCACTTCCGCCGGAGTGAAGACTTCATGCACGACCACCGGATGCGGATTCGACCAGGTTTCGACCTGCCAGGCGTAGGCGGGGAAACTCTCATCCACCACCTGCGTACCGCGATAGGTGTAGACGGACAGCCCGTGGAAATGTTTCAGCCGCTCTTGCGGCAGTGGTCCGCTCTCCGCCTTGTGCGCGATGACCAGGTGGTTGAACAGGGGCAGGTTGATCATCTGCGGTTTCGCCAGACGTTTGCCGTCCGGCGTGAGCCACGACGGGCGCGGATACTCTGGCGGCGCCACGATGAGGAAATGGTTGCCGTCCGGGTCCATGATATCATAGCCGGGCAGGCAGACGAAGTCGGCTGAACTCGCTTTCTCGCATTGCGCGACCAGTCGCAGCCACTCGTCCGCACTGAGTTGTTCAAAATTCTCGGTGAAAACAACCAGCGCATACCCGGCTTTTTTGGCTTCCGCGGCGTACGCTTCCACACTGCCGTTGCCGTCGCTGTACGAACTATGGACGCCGACCAGCGCCTTGAAAAAGCGGATGTCGCCGGGAACGAACGGGTCGGGAACTTGCAGCGAAGATGTCTTGCCGTCCACCACCACGCTGCCCACGCGATGCTTCCAACTCGGCAGCATCGGCAAAGTATCGAAGTCGGCCGGTTGGCGATACTGCTTTTCCGCATCCGTGATGGTCACCGGCACTTTTTCCAGCGGTTGCCCGTGTTGGTAACCGCCATGCCCGTTGGCCGCCGCGTGTGCGCCCAGCCAGCAGTACAGGTGGGAAATGAAGGCGCCGGTGTCGCTGGGCGTTATGCCGTTGCCTTTCGTTAAAATAATCCCGTCGATCAGGCCGTAGCTCATTTCGCCCACCCACCGCTTCTCGACGCGGGCATAGCCCATGCGATGCAGGTACGTCGGATTGATGGAGACCACGCCGAGACGACCTTTACCGATCGGGCGCACGGCGGAGAGCACGAGTTGGTCCTGCCAATCCGGTTCGAATGCCCATTCGCGATCGACCGAAATCGCCACGCGCGCGCCGGCCATTGCTTTTACCAGCGGGGTCCACTGCTCGTCGCAGAGCAGCGGGGGGGCCGTGAAGCAATCATCCCAGCGCAGGTTCGTCGACGCATAATAGATGCGGTGCAGGCCATCGGTCACCGGATGCCGGGCCAGGTTCTCCGTCCAACTGTAGGCTCCCGGACACATCCCGCGCCATTTCTCGAATTCTCCCGCAGGATCGACGATGCAGGCTTGATACAGTTGAATGCCCCAGCGGCGCATTTCGTCGTTCCACCCGCCACGACACGCACCGCCCATGTCGGCCAGATTGGTGTAGACCAGTACGCCCGCGCCTTCCTCGGCGCACCGCCATACCTGGGCGATGTTGGCCCGATAGCCGACCATATTCTGACCGTTGTAGCGCTGTTCCTCCGCCGCCAACGGCAGTTTATCGATGACAATGGTATCGAATTTTTTGATGAAATTGTAGGTCAATTCGTCGTAGTAGCACGCGGTCGTATAGGAATACCCCGCCTGCGACAACTCCTGCGCGTATGCCGTGTCGAGTTCCGGACTGGGACTCAGGAACAGGACTGCCAGCGACTTGCCGCCGATGCCGCCATTCTTCGGATTGGGCAGTTCCTGTGTGAAAGCCATGAGGGACAGCAGAAAGATGGGGCAGAGAATTCCGAACACGATGCGAGATACCATACGACCCTCCCGTGGGATCACCGACGACGATCGCCTGTTACGCGGGCCTGTCGCTGTGTCCTCTGGCCTCTGATTGGGAGAGGAGACAGGGGTGAAGAACGAACGTGGCAGCGAAAAGCCTGCTTCACGTATCATTCCTCTCATCGTGTCGAATTCCTCTACGCGTGAGCGATGTACCGAGCGGATTTGAGTGGATGGCGCGTTAAGGGAACCGGAGCTGACCGAGTGTCCCCGTCGCATGTCCACAATAACAACACCCGTGTTCCTGCTGACTTTTCGGTACGGCATGCGGTACAATAGGGCGCTGCGAACGCATGCAATCGACGTAAGGAGCAACAGTATGCCTCAATCACACCCGGTGCTCATCGGCTGGGCGACGCGTGACATCACCCCCACTCGCCCGGTGAATCTCTGTGGACAGTTTCATATGCGCATCACGAGCGAGGTGTTGGATCCGGTGACGGTGACCGCACTCAGTCTTTCCGCGGGCGATGATGCGCTTATCTGGGTATCCTGCGATCTGGTAATGGTACCCACCGAGGTGCTGACATCCTGCCGGGAAATGCTGCGGCAGCGCCTGCCGGACTGTCCCGCGGAAAAGCTGGTCATCAGCGCGACGCACACCCATACCGCGCCCGACCCCCTCGGTGTCTGGCACCCGCCCGTGCCGCCCGGAGTGATGACGGCTGCCGAATTTCGCGATTTTCTCACCGGTCGCATTGTCGAGGCGGTGGTGGAAAGCTGGCAGGCGCGTCAACCCGGCTCGGTGTGTTGGGGCTACGGCTACGCCGTCGTGGGCCATAACCGCCGCGCGGTGTACTTCGACGACCTGTCACAGCGACCGGATTTCTGCGAGTTGCCGGGCACGAAAACGGAAAAATGCGCCCGGATGTATGGCGAGATGAACGATCCGCGGATCAGCGGCCTGGAAGGTTACGTGGATCACAGCGTCAACCTGCTCTACACCTTCGACGCGGAACAACGGCTTACCGGCGCGCTTTTTAACTTGTCGTGCACGTCGCAGGAAGATGAGGGCTTGAACGTCATCTCCGCGGATTTCTGGCACGAGGTGCGGTTGGAACTGCGGAAGCGGCACGGCGAAAAACTGTACCTGCTCCCGTTGTGCGCGCCCGCGGGCGACCTGTCGCCGCACCCAATGTACAACAAGGCCGCGGAGCAGCGAATGCGGCAATTGAAAAATCGCACCAACCGGCAAGAGATCGCTGACCGGCTCGCGGCTGTTTTTGACGAAACCCTCGCCTGGGCCATACACGATCGCCGGGAGCAGGTGGAACTCCGGCATGTCGTCCGCACGATTGCCCTTGCGCGGCGGCGCATCTCGGAGGAGGAGCAACGCGAGGCGCTCGAAGGCCTTGCCGCACTCGAACAGCTTTCGGCGACCGCGAATGCGTCCGGTGATTACATGGCACAAGACAGCGTCCTGTATGCCCGGAAGCACCGCTGCCGGCGCATCCTGGCGCGGTATGCGGAACAACAGCAGCACCCCGACCTGCCGATGGAACTGCATGTCATTCGCCTGGGCGACGTCGCTTTCGCCACCAATGCGTTCGAGCTGTTCCTCGACTACGGCCTGCGCATCACCGGCCGCAGCCCCGCGCTCCAGACGTTCCTGGTGCAACTGGCCGCCGGAGGCCCGACATCGTATCTGGCGACACAGAAAGCCATGGAAGGCGAGAGCTACAGCGCCTGCCTGTATTGCAACGAGGTGGGACCGGACGGCGGACAACAACTCGTTGATGAGACGGTCAATACGCTCAATGCGTTGTGGGCTTGACATCGCCCTGGCCGCAAATGCATTGAGACAGGCATCACTCAGTGAAGAGTTGGCGGGGTATACGGATCACATCATCATCAGACAGTGGTTGAGTCGGTAGCAGCGTAGCCCGCGCCCTCCGTGGTTGAGTAGCCGGTGGTTGAGTAGGATCGCAGATCCGTATCGAAACCACGCCGCCTTGCGCTTGCACGCCGGGGTTTCGATACGGGCCTGCGGCCCTACTCAACCGCCGGGAGGGGCATGGGGTCATTTCGGTCCCGGCGAGAAGGAGACGCAACGGAACCCGTTGATGTTCCAGTGGCTGTCCGGGAGGGTGAAGTAGCGATACGCGCAGCGGAAGTCGCTATCGTACCAGCTACTGTACCAACTATTGCCCCGCACCACCCGGTATGTGCCCGTTGACGGGCCCGTCGGATTGCGGCGGGGCGCATGGCGGTAATACCCCTCATCATACCAGTCCGCGCACCTCTCCAAGGCATTCCCCGCCAGATCCTGCGCGCCATAGGGGCTGATGTCCGCCTGGAAGCTGCCGACCGGATGCACGCTGCCACTGGAATTATCGTAGTTCGCGCACTTGCCGGCCTCCCAGGCGTTACCCCAGGGAAAGAGCCGCTCGTCCGTCCCCCGCGCCGCTTTTTCCCATTGCGCTTCGCTGGGCAGCGCCGCGCCCGCCCACTTTGCGTAGGCGGCGGCGTCGAACCAGGAGACGTTGACGATCGGGTACGTGTCCCGCCAACCCCACGGAGGCTTCTTCGGCATCGCGCGGCCCGTCGCGCGGCAGAAGCGGCGGTATTGCGCCACCGTCACCTCGTCCTTGTAGAGCCAGTACCCGTCCAGAAAGACGGGATGCGCGGGACGTTCGCTCGCATAGCGGTCGAGCCGCCGCGTGAGCACCGCCAGCCACATCTCCCCCAGCGCCCACCAGCCATGTTGCCGAGACCAGAGCAGCAAATCGCCGTCGCTGGTGCCCATGTTGAAGGTGCCGGCGGGCACCCACACCATCACCGCGCCGTCGAGGGGGTTAATTTTCTCCCGGATGGTGATGCGCGACCACGGATGCCACCACCACACCGCCACCGCGATGGCCAGCGCCGCGCCCCAGAGCAGCTTTCGTCGTGAATGTCGCATGGAATGCTCCTGCCTCCGGCGCTATTGTACCATAGCGGGGCAAACCGTGGTTTTACCGTGCTACGTCCAAGCGGACTGCGCTGCTTCAAACATCGCCAGGATGTTGCTCACCGGCACGCCGGGTTGGATGTTGTGCACCGGATTAAAGACGAAGCCGCCGCCGGGCGCCAGATCGCGTAGCCGTTGGCATGCCTCGGCGCGCACTTCCGCCGGCGTGCCGAACGGCAACACGTGCTGGGTGTCGCACCCACCGCCCCAGAAGGAGAGATGCGCACCGTATTCCCGTTTGAGCGCCGCGGTGTCCATGCCGGCGGCGGAGACCTGTACGGGATTGAGGATATCGACGCCTATCTCGATCAGGTCGGGGATGAACTCGCGGACTGCGCCGCAGGAGTGGTAGAAGACTTTCGCCTTCGTCTTCGCTTTGATCAGCGCGATAATCCGTGCCTGTCGCGGTTTGATAAGCCGCCGGTAAAGCGCGGGCGAGATGAGTGGTCCGGACTGTCCGCTCACATCGTCGGCGGTGAAATGCACGTCGATCAAGTCGCCCACCGCGTCGAGGAAGTGCGTGTGCGCGCGCAGGATGGTGTCGAGCAGGCGGTCGAAAAACGCTTCCGCCACCTCTTCATTGAGCAACAGATCTTCCAGCGCCGCACCCATGCCGCGTACGCGGAACCACTGATTGAACAGATCGTGCCCGCACGGGGCCATGCCGAAGATGGCGCGGTCGGTGGATGCGCGCAGCGCCAGTGCGCGCGCGCGCAATCCCGCCCAGCGCGCGGGATCGTCCGGGTCGGGCCAGGGAAGGCTATTGAGCGCGTCCAGAGCAGCCTCTCGGAGTGGAAACTCGCACCAGTCGAAATACCGGCACCCCGGCGGTTTGCGCAAGGTGGCGCCGAAGTCATCCTCAAAGGCCAATCCGCCGTCAGGCTCGGTGCGGATGATGGTCGACTGTGCCGGTGGATTGGCGAAAAGCGGAACCACGTCCAGGTCCAGCGCGTCCAGCACGTCGTCATCGACGAAAGCGATCTGTTGCACGGTCTCCATCACGCGCGGCTCGATGTCAGGCAGACCGAGGTGCTGGCGCAAATCTCGATACGTGGTGAGCGCAATCGAGGTAACCACGCTCCCGCCCAGGTCGCGGGGCACGCGGTCGGGTTCCTCATGGTTCAAGGCTGTAATAACACGCTCACGATGGGTCATGATGCCACCACCATTTCGCTGGTCGGCGAGGGGATCAATGCGACTCCTGCCAGCATCCACGCCAGCGCGCCTCATGCAGATAACGCTCCGGGTCCTCCACGACCTGGCGCAGTAGTCGCGAGTAATATGTATAATTCGCCAGCGAGACATCCGGTGGCACGAGGTGATCCACCTGCGGGAAATACCCGCCTTGCAGGCAGAGCCAGGGGACCTTCGAGAGCACTTCGCGGTCGATAGTCTCCGCATCGTGCGCCAGCGCGCGCTTGTCGATGCCCCCCTGGATGATCAGGTCGGGGTATTCGCGGCGCGTCCGCACCGGGTCGCTGTTCGCGGCAATCTCGAAGGGACGCAAGCCGTTCACCCCCGCCTCCAGCCACAGCGGAATCAGCACGTCGTTGTTGCCGTCACTGTCGACGATGATGTTCTCGATGCCGTGCTTTCGGAGCAGCGATACCACGCGCTTGAGCGGCGGGAGGCAGAACTCGCGATACGTAGCCGGCGAGCACAACGGTCCCGCCTTGCCGGCCATGTCCTCCCAGATGAAGGCGTAGTCGAATTGCACCTTTTCCAGCATCGGCGTGATTGTCTCGATGACGAAGTCGGCGAGATGCTCGCACATCTCGCGGATCAATGCCGGGTCATCATAGAACAGCACAGATATGGTTTCGACGCCCAGCAGGCTGCGCGGCCAGCCGTAAAAGGAGCCGGCCCACAGACCGAGTGGATAATCGCGCTCGCGCACCGCGCCGGCATAGGCTTCCAGTTCGTCGCCTTGCGGACAGCGCCCCGGCGCCTGCGCGTTGAAACGCGGCTTGATACGTGTTTCCCAATCCGTCCGGTCCTTCATGGGATACGCGATCCATTCGGGCATGGATTGCTGCGGATCGTCCTTGAACAGCCGGATGGTATTGCCTTCCTCGTCACGCACGATGCGATACGTATCTGTTTCGGCAAGCACTTGCGGCTCCAGCGGTGGCAGCAGGTGCGGCCCATACCGTCCCTGCATCTGCACTGGCGCGTAGCCTTCGGCATCGGTGCCGAAGTACTGCCCAAGGCTTGCGTCAGCCGGTAATCCCTCCGTGTGCCACCGGGCCAGCGTTTCCGTCCAGCACCAGGGATGGAGCAGAAACGCCCGGTCCACCGGTTGAAAACGGGTGGTCGCCAGGAAGCGTTCACGTGAGTTCATTCAGGATCTCCTCTCCAAAGGGTGGAATATCCGTCACATTGCTTACCAGCAGCACTTTGAAATAGCGATCGCGATGGGCGTCGATAGCCGCGATCACCTCAGGCGCACACTCCAGCGGGTAGCGATGGGTGATGATGCCTTCGGTGCGGATCTGACCAGCGGTGATGAGCGCCAGCACGTCGCGATAATCCCGCGGGGTATACATGGTGGTGCCGAAAAGCGTGAGTTCGTGCTCGACGAAGTCCGGCAGGTGCGGCAACTGGTATTCCGTCCCGAGCACGCCGAGCATGACAATGCGGCTGCCGCGGTTGGCGAGGGCGATGCACTGATCGAGGACGACGCCGGCGCCGCCCACGCAGTCGGCGAAGACATCGACCGCCTTAGCGTCGCCGAGCAGGCGTGTCAAGCCGTCCGCCAGCGATTCCCGTGCGGTATTGATCGTACCGTCGGCGCCGAGTTGTTCCGCCAGCGCCAACCGGGAGTCCAACAGGTCGGCCACATAGACTGCTTTGGCCCCCAGTGCCTTTGCCGATTGCAGCGCAAAGGCGCCGATCGGCCCGGCGCCGATGACAAGCACGCGGTCGTCCGGCAATATGCCGGTGCGGTTGATGCCGTGGTAGGCGACCGCCGCCGGCTCGACCATGGCCGCGTCGGCCAGCGACATGCCGTCCGGAATAGGCAACACCATTTCCGCCGGCATGACCAGGTATTCCGCATGCGCGCCATCCGCCTGTGCGCCGATGCATTTGAGGGTATTGCACAGGTTATACCGCTGCGCCCGGCAGGCGCGGCACGTCCCGCAGACCAGGTGCGGGATCACCGTCACCCGCGTGCCCACCGGCGGCCCGGCGCCATCCGGCCCTTGCGCGGCGACAATGCCGGATACTTCGTGTCCCAGTACCAACGGTGGGCGCGCGTAGGGATGCTTGCCGTGGATGATCGCCAGGTCCGAGCCGCACACGCCCACCCGCGCCACCTTGAGCAGCACCTCGCCCGCGCCGGGGACAGGCACCGAAATATCTTCGCGGCGGAACTGTCCCCAGTCCGTCATGACGTGACGCCACATCTCAGGCCCCTCTCACTGCTTCGATGTCCAGGAACTTGCAGAACAGTTCGAGCGCGTCGGCGACCTTCGCGTCGTGAATCAGCGTGCCGTGGTGGATGATGCCATGCTCGACCAGCTTGTCTTCCCAGTCGAAGACATCGTTGACTTTCACCCAACCATACGAGCCGCGGGTAAACGGCGGCATGTCCACTACCTCGCCGGAACCGAAGAACATCGTGTAATTGCCGTCGTATTCGACCAGGCGCGCGCAGGTGACCGGGCCGGGTTTGAGCGGGAATTCGCCCGTGCCGTAGCAGTTCGGCACCCACTGGATCAGGCGTTCGTTGCGATACATTTTCGGCGTGCAGCCTTCAGTGCACGCGCTGGGCGGTGCGTTGCCGCAGTGCCAGGCCAGCCAGACGTTCGGCTCGGTGGGGTGCAGGTCGGTCCAGTCGATGAAGTGCGGTTTCGTCTGCGCGAGTCCGGCCTGGTAGACCGCCCACATCGAGACGGCACCGAGTAGATCGGACTCGCACGCGGTAATCAGCCCTTTGTCGTTGAGGCGGCCGAAGGTGGAGCACAGCGAAATGCCGTAGCGTCGCTGCACGCCCGTCCAGCAGGTAACCGCCATGGCATTGATGTCCAGCGTCTTCGCCAGCCGCCGGAGCGCGACTTCATAGCGAGCCATGTTGATCTGTGCATCCGCGGTGGTTTCGCACATCTCGTAGCCGGTCCGAATCTCTTCGAGCGTCTGCTGCACCTCCGGATCATCCGCCGTGACAGCATCCATCGCGTCGTACACTTCGTCGATATTGATCGGCACCACCATCTGCCCGAACCGTTTTTGCATTGCCTGCTCGCTGAAAGCCTGCGACTCGAAGAGCTGCGGGCGTTGCCCGAGCAGGCCGAATTTCGCCCGTCGGAACGTGGAGACGGCATTGACGGCGCGGGTGAAGACGCTGACGGCCTCCGCAAAGCAGGCATCTTCCGGATTGCACGTGTGCAGGTGCACGAATTTGCGACCGCGCCGTTTGAGCGCCGAAGTGGTCATAAACTGTCCGCACCAGGTATCGGTGGAGCGCAAGCCGTTCTCGATTGGCCCGCTGCGCGTGCAGAAGTGCAGAATGGGAAATTCCGGCGAAAGGCCGTTGACCAGCGTGCCGACGGCGGAAACCTCGTGCCCGAAGGTCATGTTGCCCAGGAGAATGCCCTGCACGCCTTCGCGCTGGAACAGTTCCAGCACGGCCTTCGCCTGCGGTACATCGTTGACGCAGCCGTCGCCGGTCAGCTCTTTCGGCGGGGTGACCAGTTCCAAACCGGGCACATCCGCCAGCGCCGTCACGCAGCGGTCACGCATCTTGCCCGCCCATTTGCAGGCATCCCAGGCATCCCAGTTCGTGGGAATAAAGCCGATTTTTACCATAATGGCCTCCGTTTATGCTTTGAGTGCAATCGCTTGCGTGATTGCCGTGTATATCCGCGCCGCCGCCTCCTCACGCTCTTGCGTGACCTCGGTAAAGCCGCCGTCAGGGCCGCCGGCCACGCGGTCGGTCACCTGCGGCGCGATGACCACGCCGCGCAGATCGATCTGACCGATCAGGTCTCGGTAATAGGCTTCCGGCTCCGCGGGCGACAACTCCTGATAGATCATCGGGACCTGCCCACCCAGCGCCTGCTGGAGGGCGGCGAAGTTGCCGGGACAGCCCATCGGACCGGTGTTGACCGCGCGCAGTCCGTCGATATGCCGGATGACCAGCCCCAGGTGAGCGCCATTGCCGCAGAAGTGCAGCACGCCGCCGCCGAACGCGCGGAAAAGGCGCGCGTACTGCGGCGCGAGGAACTCTTCGTACAGGTATGCCGGCAGGTTCACCGCCTCGTCATCAGCGATCCATACCCCGCACGGCGGCGGAATCCACACGCCTTGCTCGCCGCGGCATTCATCCAGTGCCTCGCCGGTAACCGTCTTCTGCGTTTGTACCCAGGCGATTAAGGCATCGGTGACCAGGGTCAGCAGATCGTGCACCAGTGCCGGCTCGTCATACATCCACAGGTACAATCGCTCGTGACCAATCATCAGCACCAGTTCGTCCAGCGGGCTTTGCGAGTCAGTCAGCGCCACCGGATAAATGCCGTGATCGCGCATGTAGGCCGCCGTCTCCAGCACCCGCGGCATCAGGCCATCACGCTCGGGGTCAGGCATCCGCAGGCGCACGGCGTCTGCCGGCGTGCTGATGATCGGTTCGCCTGCCGAGGGGTCGCGGCCCGGAGCGAAGTGCGTTGCCACCCCGAACGCCGACGCCAGCACCCCGGTGCCGTAATACGGGGTCAGGTAGGGGATGAAATCGTCATCCAGCGCCGCCAGGTGCGCGTCGCACAGGCGCTGCTGGAAATCCAGTAGGCGCGCCGGACTGTCGAATAAATCAACCGGCAACTTCTCCGGCGCAGTGCCGAAGACAATGTAGTGCAGCGGCCAGACGATCACCGGCGGCTCGACCGGGTCTGCCAGCGCGAATGCGGCGCGGATGCGCTCTTGCGAGCGGATCAGCCGGTTCGTCAGCGATACGGTCGTCATCTCGCCACCTCCAATGATCGCCGCACCTGTTCCCGCAGCGATTCGACATCCAATCCCTGCATGCGATACAGGTCATCCGGCGCACCCGATGCGCCGTAGCGCATAATGCCCAAACGTCGGAACAGACAGGGCAAGCCTTCCTCGGCCAGGAAAGCGCCGACCAGTGCCCCCAGGCCGGTGCGTACGTGATGATCCTCATAGGTGATCACATGACCGGTGGCCGCGGCGTCTCGGAGCGCTTCACGATCCAGCGCCAGCGGGCAACTGATATTGAGCACCCCGATGGCAAGACCATCCGCGCGTAACCGGTCGGCCGCCTCGACCGCCCGGCCCGCCAGCGTGCCGCAGGTGACGATTACGCCGTCCGCACCCTCGCGCAGCCAGTCCGCCCGCCCGTACTCGAAGCGATAATCACCGGTGAAGATCGGCGCGCCGGATGGATCGGTGAGAACGGGCAGGGCCGACCGTCCCACGGCCAATGCCACGGGCCCAGGCGTTCCGGCCATATACCGAACCGCGCGGTCGGTCTGGTTCGCGTCCGCGGGCACAATGAGCTGCCAGCCGAACAGGTTGGCGAACAGGCCGATATAGTCGATGCACTGGTGGGTTTTGCCATCCTCGCCCACGTCGAGACCGCAGTGCGTGCAGATCAGCTTCACCGGCGCATGGTTGATATCGTTCAACCGCTGCTGATTGTACGTCTCCCCGATGGCGAAGACGCCGAAATCCGCAAAAAAGGTGTGCACGCCGCACGTAGCCAAGCCGCCCGCTAGGCTGGCGGTGTGGTGCTCCTGGATGCCGCACTGGATCACCCGTTCCGGTGCGATGGCCGCCAGCAGATCGAGTTTCACCGAGGGGCCCAGGTCGCAATCGAGCGCCACCAGCGGATTGCGCGCGGCCAGATCGGCCAGCGCCTGCCCACAGGCCGTTCGGTTCGCTACCCGCTCGCCGGCGGCATACAAACGCGGGGTGCCGGTGTCGGTCATCGCCGGCGCACGGTCATCATTCGCCGGGAGCGTTCCTCGCGGCACCGGCGCCTCGCCTGCCCATTGTACGGTGCCGTTGCCAATCTCGTCCAGTGCTGACCGGCAGGCTTCTACCGACAGCACCTGCCCATGAAAGGCATATTGTCCTTCGATGCAGGCGACGCCTTTTCCCATTACCGTGCGCGCCAAAATGGCGGTGGGTCGGTCAGCAAAACGGCTTTGGTGCAGCGCGGAATACATCGCGTGAAAATCATGCCCGTCCGTTTCCAGCACCTGCCAGCCGTGGACGGTGTATTCGGCGGCGATGTCCTGCATCATGATGGCCTGCGTCGCGCCAGTGGCCTGCAAGCCGTTGCAGTCGATGATCGCCGTCAGGTTCGCCAGTCGATGATGCGTCGCAAAACGCTGCGCCTCCGCGAGTTGCCCCTTCTGGTGTTCGCCGTCACCGAGCACGACGTAAACGTGGTAGTGCTGATCGGTAAACCGGCAAGCCAGTGCCATGCCGCAGCCGACGGACAATCCCTGGCCCAGGTTGCCGCCGGACCATTCTACGCCCGGCACGGCGGTGGTGATATGTCCCTCGAAGGGCGTGCCGCAGCGGCGAAAGCGGGGAATAACCTCGTCGACTGGGAAATAGCCGGATTGTGCCAGCGCGGCATAGACGCCCGCGGCGGTATGCCCATGGCTGACGACGATGCGATCGCGCGCGGGAGTGAGGGTGGCGCCCATGAAGAGCAGCAGGAAGATATCGAGCGAGGAAAGCGCCCCCCCGGGGTGGCCGGAGCCGGCGGCGGTGGTCATACGCAATATATCGCCACGTGCCTGTTGTGCCGCACGGCACAGGCAGGCACAATCCGGTTCGGCGAGTTTCGGGGAAGAAAAGCCCCGCTGCAGCATCGCACCCAGCGCCTTTCAGATGAATACATCGGTTAGCGGAATGGCGTGATCTTTCCCATTCAGCACCAGCGATACGGTCGATTTTGACACCTGTGCTGCCGCGGCTAATTGCGTGATGGTGACTTTTTGCGCCTTGCCAGATCCATGCAGCATCGGACTTCCTTCCACGTCAACCGGTTTTATACTATGGGATGCGATGCACGGTTTGTCAAGAGACCCCTCAACATGGGGCGCAGTCAATACGCGATTCCCCTTGCTTTCCTGGAACGCTTCATAGATTGTGTTATCGCATGACACCTGGCAGGCCAGCATCCACCAGCGCCTGGCCAAAGAAATGCTTACGGCAACGGGTGGAGCGTCAGGCAAAGGGAGTTCGGTGATGCGATTTTCCGTGCAATATGCGGAACGGGAGTTATGGAGGTAAGTGCAACACGTGGAAATGGCTAGCCACGTGTTGCACCCCACCTTGCGACTCCGGCGGGATCACCGTGTGAAATGACGAGCGGAATCGCTTACTCGCGAGGCGTATCGGCCCATCCGGATAGCCGGTCGGATTCGCTTACGCCGCCATGCGTTGCTCACCCCGCAGCGAGCCGATGATATCCCATATTGAACCTTCGATGCGCATGCGCATGTGTTCTTCGTGATCGATGTTCTGTTGCAGCAGATTGGCAATTTCCATCTCACCGAGCTGTTTCGCCAGCACAATGAGCCCGGTGTAGTTTCCAAGGTTGAAGTGCGTTACCTCTTCCGACAGCATGGCGGCGTTGATGTCGATCAGGTTCTGCGGAATTTCCGTAATCAGGGTGCGATGCTCTTCGACCGCGTCGCGCCCCGCCTCGCCGATCCAGCGACGTCCGACAATGATGACGTGCGTTTCCGTGGTCTCTTCGGTACGGCGCTTCTTCACCGTCTTGTTGATCATGCCGGTAATTTGTTTCAGGTTGCTTTCAGCAGCTTGCAGCGCATCATGCTGTTCCTGCACAATGTCGCGTAACTGTGCGTGTTTCGTGCTTTTCAGCATCTCGCCGAATAATGCCCGCATATTCTGCACTCCCTCTGCGGTACTCGCGCAGCGCAGGCTGAAATACTCATACAGGTCCATCGCCATCGTGATTCTCCTTTCAACGCATTCGCGTTGTTATGTATTGTACTGGTGCACGGCGGATGCGCGCGTACAAGAAGACAGCAATGTGCCGGCGACGGCACGCAACGGAGTGAATGGCGCTACTCCGCCGGCGGTCGAACAGTGCCCTCGTATTTGACGCGCGGTGAAGGGTTCGCTACAATGCCGGCGACTCGACAACCACTGGAGGCCGTATGCCGCACGAAATCCGCACGCCACGCACGACATTGGTCCCACCGTTTCAGGCGGGCGACCGCTGGGGCGCCATCGGCGACAGCATTACCCACGCCGGACTCTGGCACAAAGACATATACCTGTTTTACGTCACACGTTTTCCCGCGCGGCGGTTCGCGCTGCTCAACGCCGGGGTGGCCGGCGACACCGCGGGTGGGGGAGTGCGGCGACTCGACTGGGACATTCGTCCCATCGCGCCGACGGTGGCTACGCTGATGTTCGGCATGAATGATGTCGGACGCCACCTGTATGGCGCGGGACAAGCAGGAGCGGCTGTCGAGGCGGAACGCCGAGCGCACCAGGACGCGTGTCTCGATCAATTGCGTGTGCTGGCATCGGCGTTGCGCGAATCAGGAGTGGCGCTGATCTTCCTCACCCCGACCATCTATGATCAGACGGCTGTCGGTGATGAGTCGCCGGCAGTGGGGGTAAACGACGCGCTGGCACAAGTCACCGAGCGGGTGGTTGCGCTGGCGGAAGAAATGCAGGCGCCGTGCGTCGATTGGTTCACGCCCCTGCACCGTATCACGCTCGCGGAGCAACAGCGCGACCCGCGCTTTAGTCTGTTGGCGGCGGATCGCGTGCATCCCGACGCGCTCGGACATCGCGTGATGGCCGGCGCCTTCCTGGCCGCGCAAGGCCTGTCGTCGCTGGTGTCCGCCATGGGCATTGATGCCCGTTCCGGCACCGTGATGCAGGAGGGGAACTGTCTCATCGAGGTGGTCGAGGTGCGCGACGACGTGATCGCCTTCACCTGCCGGGAGTCCGCGTTGCCGTTCCCGCTGGAACCGTCCGCGCCGACGTGGCTGCCGTTCCTGCCCGGGTGCAATCAACAGACGCTGACCGTGGCTGGATTACCCGCCGGGATGTATGCGCTGCAGATCGACGGTGAGCTTATCGGGTGTTACGCGGCGGCGGCGCTGGCTGCCGGCATCGACCTTGCCGCGGAGCATACCCCGCAAACCCGGCAAGCACGGGAGGTGATGGCGTTGAACGATGAGCGGCACGCGCTGATCAGTAACCTGCTCCGTGGCTTTGTTTTCGTGGAATGGATGACGACCGGCGGCAACGGTGGCACGCCCAACCCCGCCGCGCTGGCGCAAACCGCCGCGGAAGCAGGGTGGGTGGGAGAGCAGTTTCGTGCCTACCTGACCGAAAAAACGCGGGAAGCGGAGATCCGCCGGCAGGCGGCAATCCTCACCGATCGCCTGTGGGCTACCGCCCAACCCGTGCCCCACCGGTATGAGATTCGGTGGTTATAACCTGTTGCGCGCATATTGCCTGCACCCTGATCACGTGATGGACTCGATGTGTTCCACCCGACAGCTCGTGAGGGACGTTCCGTGTGTGATCGCAGCATCCCGCAGGACGCAATTCGCGACATGCGCAGCGCGCAGGTCGCTTATACTGGGGATATGGTGATCCGTATTCTGTTGCTGCTGGTGATGTGTTGTGCGTGCCTGGGCGCATCATGCGTCGGGAGACGCCCGCCCGCACCGCGGGACACGGCGCGGGGGCGTCCGGCGACCGTCCCGGCACCGGGGAGCAATGCCAGCTTCTCCCCTCGACACCTGGCGTTCAGTGATGTGCTGCTGTCGCGCTTGCGCCTGCCGGCAAGGTTTCGGGTGAACGTATTCGCGCGCGGGGTAGACGGCGCGCGGATAATCGCTGTCGGGCCGGATGGCACGGTGTATGTCACGCAAACCAATCTGGGGCAGGTCTCCGCGCTATGGGACCGCGATGGCGATGGCCGCGCCGAGGGACGGCGCGTGGTGGCAACGGACTTACCGGGGGTGCACGGTATCGCCATACATGCCGGCACGCTCTACCTGGCGATGCCGACGCGCATCAGCAGCGCCGACTTGCATGCCGATGGCACGCTTGGTCAATCGCACATTTTGGTCGACAACCTGCCATCAGGCGGTGGGCACGCCAATCGCACGCTGGGCTTCGGACCGGATGGCTTGCTTTACGTGTCCGTGGGCAGCAGTTGCAATGCCTGCGTGGAGCGCAACCCGGAGCGGGCGACGCTCCTGCGGATGCGCGCGGACGGCAGCGAGCGGCATGTGTTAGCACGCGGACTGCGTAACACCGAAGCCTTCGACTGGCACCCGTTGACCCGCCAGCTCTGGGGCATGGATCAGGGGGCGGATGGTCGCGGCGCCGACCGGCCTCCCGAAGAACTCAATCACATCAGGGAAGGCCGGCATTATGGCTGGCCATGGTGTTTCGGGGCGCGGCAGGTGGATACGCTGACCGTCGGTCACCCATCCGGCATGACAACAGCGCAATTCTGCGCGACTACCGAGCCCGCGGTGCTGGGTTATCAGGCGCACAGCTCGCCCATTCAGTTGAAATTCTACACCGGATCGCAGTTTCCGGCCGCATACCGCAATGACGCCTTCCAGACGTTCCATGGCTCGTGGAATCGCCAACCCGCGGTGGGGTATTCAGTCGTGCGTATCCGCTTTGACGCCGGGGGGCAACCGACGGGCTTCGAAAATTTCCTCACCGGTTTTCTTACCGACAACGGCCAGGCGCAGTTCGGACGACCCGCCGGACTGGCCATCGCCGCTGACGGCGCGCTGTTGGTTGGCGACGACGGCAATGGTGTCATCTACCGGATCTTTTATCGCTGACACATACAGCGTTTCCTCATGTCTCCTGCCCATGCCCTGCACAGAATGGGTGAAAATTGGTACAATCGTGGGGTGGGATCGGCGGGTGTTCGGTCTCGCGGACCCAGCGGGATTCGGACGGGGGAGGAGACGGGCATGACACAGCAGGCACAACGCGACACCACGACACCAGGGCTTTCGACACGATCGATACACGCGGGAGAAGGCCGCCGTCGTTATGCCGATTCCATCACCACCCCGATTGTGCAAACCTCCACCTATACCTTCGCCGACACGCAGGACATCGAGGCATACACCAGAGGCGGGAAGGCGCGGTTTGAGTATGGACGGTATGGCAACCCAACCGAACAGGTCGCCATGCGCCGGCTCGCAGATCTGGAAGGGGCCGAGGATGGCCTGCTGTTCACCTCTGGCATGAGCGCCATTACCACCACGCTGCTGACGCTGTTGCAAAGCGGCGATCACATGGTAATTACCGATGACGCGTATAAAAAGACACTGGAATTTTGCGGCCACTACATCGCGCGCTTCGGCATCCAATGTACGGTGGTGCCTTTCGGCGACTATGATGCCCTCGACCGTGCCGTGCAGGACAATACACGGCTGATCTTCAGTGAATCGCCCACCAATCCCTACCTGAACGTCTTCGATCTCGACAAGCTGCGTATCATCGCGAAGAAGCATGACGTACTTACCGTGATTGACTCCACCTTCGCCACCCCGTATAATCAGCGTCCGCTGGAATGGGAGGTCGACCTGGTGATCCACAGTTGCACGAAATACCTGGCCGGACACAACGATATCCTTGCCGGGGTGGTGCTGGGTCGTGCGGTGCTGATTGATCCGATTCGCAAGCTGCATAAAGCAATGGGCGGGGTGATCGACGCCCATTGTTGTTATCTGTTGCTGCGCGGTTTGAAAACCTTCGCTTTGCGCGTGGCGCAACAGAACGCGACGGCGCAGCGCGTGGCCGAGTACCTGGAAGCCCACCCGATGATCACGCGTGTCTATTATCCTGGTCTGGCCAGCCATCGGCATCACGAGATCGCCGTCGCGCAAATGACCGGCTTCGGCGGCGTGGTCAGCTTTGACATCCGCGGTAACCTGGAAACGGCCAGGCGTTTCCTGGATCATCTGCAGTTGTGCTTCATCGGCCCCAGCCTGGGCGGGGTGGAGACGCTGATAACCCATCCAGCGCTGGTCACGTATTATGATAAAACTCGCGACGAACGCTATGCCCTTGGCATCACCGACACTCTCCTCCGCCTTGCGGTCGGGGTGGAGGATGCCGAAGACATTATCGCCGACCTGGATCACGCGTTGGCCATGGCCAACGCGTAGGGCAAGACAGACGGTATCGAGTCCCCTGTACGAATGTTGCGAAAAGACCCCTACTCATGCGGGCGACTTTTTGTTAAAATAAGACGACGCATAAAGGATCGACGACCATGTCGTGAGAAGGCATCCCCCGGCAGCCTCCGGTTCCTGGTCAGCATGGCAGCGCAGGTAGGTTCATGGTTTCCGGCTGGAGATCAGGTTACGAGATACTGACGAGGATTTCATGGCATTCGCACGCAGCAGTATAATCACGCTCCTCTTCTTCGCCCTGGCGGTCGCCGCGCTGGCGGATCCGTCCAGCATCAACGTGGGATATCAGAAGATCATGAACTTCGGCGTGAAATACGTCGCAGTCAATATGAATGATCCCGAGGTGGTCGTCACCCCCGCGGTGGCGCCGGGATTTCCCACCCATCTGGAAAGTTGGGGCAGCTTCATCAATCGCCTGCAACCTGACGCGGCCATTAACGGCACCTACTTCTGCCTGCGCTCCAACATGCCGGTCGGCGATGTCGCCGTCAATAGTTCGCTTATTTATCGCGGCGTGGTCGGCACCGCGCTCTGCATCGGTCCAGATAACCAGGTGGTGATGCGTCCGGGTCCGCGGCAGGCTAAGCCCGACTGGACCGGCTTCCGCTCGGTGATGTGCGCCGGGCCACGGTTGCTGACAAACGGCAAGGTGACGGTGAACGGTCGCGCGGAAGGTTTCCGCGACGGGCACGTATTGGGCTCAGCGCCGCGCAGCGCGGTAGCCTGGCGGCCCGACGGTCTCTTGCTCTTCCTCACCATCGAGCAAAGCGCGTCATTGAAAAATCTCGCGTATATCTGTCAACACCTGGGCGCAGTGGACGCCATGGCACTCGACGGCGGCAATTCCTCCGGACTGTATGCGCGTGGGCGTACCCTCACCAGGCCGGAGCGTGGTCTGTCCAATATTATCGCCATTTACGCCACCACGCCGCGCTATCTGCAATTCGCTTCACGGCTGACGCCGACCGGGCTGCCGATACTGGCGGATCTCTCTCGTACGCCGCCGGTTATCGTTGCCGACAACGCGCCGGTGATCACCAGTTCGCAGGCTACGGTGCTGCCCGCACCGCCGGAATCAACGACGACCGACATCACCGCTGTGCCGGTGCCGGCACCGGAGTTGATCACGGCCGCGAAGCCGGAGACGGTGGTGCGGTTGCTGCATACCGGCGCGGAAGAACCGGTACAGGGAATTGTACCGCTGACCATCGAGGTGGATCGCAACGCCCATTTAAGCTGGACCTCACTGCGCATCAATGGCCAACTGCGTGCCATGGGCAATATCTGGCCGATGCTCTACCAGTGGGATAGCACCAAAGAGTCGGACGGCATGCACACGCTGGAGGTCACCGCGTGGTCAAATGATCGCACCGTGGTGGCGCGGGACGTCCGCAAGCTGCGGGTGCTGAATAATCGCCAGGTGGCATTGAAGTGACGACCCGCCGCGTGGCGGCGCTGAGATTGTTATGCCCACCCCGCTAACCGAGCCAATCCTCATTGACAATGGGCGCCTGCATGCGGTCTATTGCGCGCCTGTCGGTCCTGTCGCCGCTTGTGTGCTGCTGCTCTCACCACTGTTTGAGGAAAAACGCTGCGCGCACCGCACCTTGCTCACCAGCGCCCACGCGTTAGCTGCCGCCGGCGCCGCGGTGTTGATGCCCGATCTTTCCGCCACCGGCAACAGTGCCGGCATCCTGGCGGAGATCGGGTTGTCCCGCTGGTTGGATGACGTGCGTGTCGCCGCAGTGACGCTGCGCGAGCGTGCCGGCGGGCCGTTGCGTCTGGTCGGGTGCCGCGCCGGGGCGCTGCTGGCGGCGCGCGCCGTCGCGGAGGGGCTGACGGTCGAACGCCTGTTGCTGTGGCAACCGGTGACCGCCGGGCGCGGTTACCTGCGCCAATTGCGCACCCGCCGCATGATTCAGGATTCCCTCACTGGCGACGCGCCGCCCATCGGCCCGCACGAGGTGGAGGGACAGGTGCTTTCCCCCGCGCTTTACGCGGAACTGGAGGCACTCGGCTTGCCGGACGCGCCGCCGCCCGGCGGAGTGCGGCTCTGGCAATGTTCGTTCACCGAGGTACCGCTCACCGAATACGCGCGCCTGGCAACGCGGTGGGGTGGGGCGGTGACGTTGCGTTGCACCATCACCGAGCCGTTCTGGAATCCTCACGCTCCCGGTTGTTACGATGCGCTGGCCGCGACCCTGGTCGAGGAGGTGCTGGCGTGAGCGAACAGCCGGTGATCATTCCCTGCGAGGAATCGTTCCTGATCGCCGACCTTTCTCGCGGCGGGACGGACGGCGCCCTGTTGCTGCCCGGCTGGGGTGGCACGCGTTACGGTCCCCAGCGCATCCTCTGGCAGGCGGCGGCGGCACTGGGGGCGCGCGGTTTGACCACGTTGCGCCTGGACCTGCGCGGGCGCGGCGATTCGCCGGGCAATCCGGTGAGCGTGACGCTGGATGAAATGATTGCCGACGCGCTGGCCGCGGCCGAATGGCTGCATGTGGAGTGCGGCGTCACGCGGTTGCATCTGGTCGGATTGTGCTCCGGCGGCAATGTGGCGCTGGGCGCCGCGTCGCGTTGCGCGCACGTCGGCGACGTGGTTTGCTGGTCGCTGCTGCCGTTTATGGAGCATAAGACGCAGGCCGTGTGCCAGGGTACCCCGCGCGGCAAGCTGCTGAGCGAACTGGTACGCAAGGCGCTGCGCCCGGAGACGTGGATGAAGCTGTTGCGCGGCGAGGCGAACGTGCGCGGCGCGATGAAAACGCTGGCTGCCGATAAAGAGGGGGACGCAGAGGAGCGCCGCCGCAAAACCTCCGCACGCGACATTCTCGCTGACCTGCGGGAGTTCGACGGCGCGCTGCACCTGCTTTACGGCAGCGCAGATCCGGAAGCCGTCGGCTCGCGCGCCTTTTTCGAGGAGTGGCGCTGCCGCCACCACATTTCCGGCGCGACACAGGTGATCCACGGCGCCCCGCACAACTTCTACACCGCGCAGTGGACGCAACAGGTCATCGCGCAGACGGTCGAGTGGCTCGTGCCCGCTTCGGTGCAAAACGGTAATGCCCGGTGATCGGGTAGTTGAAGAGCATATCTTCCAGTACCTGTCCGCCGCCGATGTTGTGGACGATGAGCGGGCGGGTGTTGTGGCGGTTGTGCAGGCTGGACACGATCCCGATATGTCCCTGGTTGAGCACGCGCCACACCACGATGTCGCCCGGACGATAATCCGCGCCGCGCGGTGAGCAGGATAAGGTTTGCCCGTGCCGCTGAAAATAGGTCGCCAGGTTGTAAACCCGCCGATGGTCGATGTTTGGGTCGGGACGGCGTAATCCCCAGCGCCGCGGATAGGCGGAAAAGTGGCGGCTCATATCTTCATGCACCAGCACTTGCAAGTCGATACCAAGGCGCCGATACGCGCGCACGATCACGTCGGCGCACACCCCGCGTTCGGGTGGCACGTCGCCGTTGGGGTAGGGAATGCGCTGATATACGGCGTCGTAGACCACGTCGGGATCGACGATATCTTCCGCCGCGTAGGCCAGCCGGTCGGTAAACGTTTTCGGCGCCGGACGCAGTCCCAGGTTGTGTCGCATCACCGGTTGCCGCAGCGCCGTCATGCACAACAGCACGCCACCAAGGCAGAGCAGCGCCACCAGCGGCCAACGATGTCGCATCAGATCACCTCCTGTGTTGCCATGCCATTCCTCGTCAATACCGTCCGTAGTTCAATCCTGCCGCGATGAACGCCAGGTAGTTCTCCTCCGTGCGTGACGACAGTGGAATGACGTGGCGTGGTCAGCAGGCGTTCACGTCCGGTCATGGTTCCTCCCATGCCGTAGTATTCGCCGATGGGAGAAGGAATTCCCTCCCTGGAGGAAACGCCGCCGGGGCGTGGCTCGCGCCACGCCCCGGTGAAGGAGTTTCCAGGGTAGTTCGGATCAGTCAATCGGTCCGGTTGGCGGCTGCGGGAAGGCATAATAGTTATTTACCGCATCGCAAATATTACATATGATTATTAGTTAAGATGCTTTCTTTATATTTGTTTGCTGATTGATGCCACCGCAAGGATATTCCCACCTCCATGCCGAATGCTGATGGTGCTCCGCGGTCTGGCCGGGGGCGATCACTTCGATGTTCCACATGGGGAAGGGAGATAGAGCATGTCCGTGACGACCAGGATCGAGCAGGCGTATGCGATCGCCCGCGCGCAATACGGGGAGTTGGGGGTGGATACCGAGCGGGCGATGCAGGCGTTGCGCGGGATCGCCATTTCGCTGCATTGCTGGCAGGGAGACGACGTCAGCGGATTCGAGAGTAATGACGGGCTGACGAGCGGCGGCATTCAGGCTACCGGCAACCACCCTGGCAAGGCGCGCAATGCCACCGAGCTGCGCGCAGATTTGGAACAGGCGCTGCGCATGATTCCCGGCACGCACCGGGTGAATCTCCACGCGCTTTACGCGGAAACCGGCGGCAAGCGGGTGGATCGCGACCAATTGACCCCCGAGCATTTTACTAATTGGGCTGAGTGGGCGAAGATGCACGGGCTGGGTTTGGACTTCAATGGTTCCTTTTTCTCGCATCCGCTGGTCGACACCGGCTTCACGCTGTCGAGCCGCGACGCGGGCATCCGTCGTTTTTGGATTGACCACGGCATCGCCTGCCGCCGCATCAGTGCCTACTTCGGTCAAACGCTTGGCACACCGTGCGTGACCAATGTTTGGATTCCCGACGGCTTCAAGGACATCCCGGCGGATCGCCTGACCCCGCGCAAGCTGCTGCAGGATTCGCTGGATGCTATCTTCGCCGAACCGCTCGATCCGGCATATCACCTGGACGCGGTGGAAGGCAAGCTGTTCGGCATTGGCTCGGAGAGTTACGTAGTCGGCTCGTACGACTTCTACCTGGGCTATGCCATCGCCAACAACAAGTTGCTATGCCTGGACTCCGGGCACTTCCACCCCACCGAAGGCATCGCGGATAAGATTTCGTCGGTGCTGTGCAACCTGGACGAGATTTTGCTGCACGTCAGTCGCGGTGTGCGGTGGGACAGCGACCATGTCGTGATCCTGTCCGATGACTTGCGCGCCATCGCCGAGGAAATCGTGCGCGGCGGTTTCCTGGAGCGCGTGCATATCGGGTTGGACTTTTTCGACGCCAGCATCAACCGCGTGGCGGCGTGGACCATCGGGACGCGCAGCATGTTGAAGGCGCTGTTGCTGGCGCTGTTAGAACCTTCCGCGCTGCTGCGGCAGGCGGAAGCGGCGGGTGATTACACCGCGCGTCTGGCGCTGCTGGAAGAACTGAAGTCCCTGCCGTATGCGGCGGTGTGGGATTATTACTGCCAGCAGCAGGACGCCCCGGTCGGCACCGCCTGGCTGGAACAGGTGCAGGCCTACGAGCGCGACGTGCTTGCCCAGCGCGTATAACCCCCATGCCCCAGACAAGTCTTCAACGGCACCGCGCGTGATGGCGTGCGGTGCCGTTGTGGCACCTACCCCCAGCAGCGGAATTGGAACCGTTCGGCGTATTCGCCGGGGGCCAGGCCGGGACAGGCGCGGTTGCAGGCGAGAATGCGATCAGCGAAGGTGATGCCGCGGGTGGCCTGGTTGCGAGCGCTCTGCGAGCGGTGGCATTCGAGCAGGCCGGCCTTCCATGCCGCATCTTCTTCGCCGAAGACCACCTGCACATCGGGACGGAACGCGGTGGTTTTCGGATCTTCGTTACCCAGCGCCGCCAACGGATGGCGGTACGTCGTCGCCCAGCGTGCCAACCAGGCAGCAGTAAGCCGGTGGCTGGCGTTGCTATCCTCGCCGTGGGGCAAAAGCACCAGGTCGGGACGCGCGGCGGCCAGCGCGGTGGTGAAACAGGCATAATTGTCACCCGCGTCCACCAGGTGTCCCTGGGCATTCTCCGTTAACCGTAGGAAGGTCAGCCGGTCGTCCGCCAACCCGAAGCGCCGGGCGCTGTTGCGTTGTTCGCTTTCGCGCACGCTCGCTTTCGTTTCCAGCGCCGGACCGGCAAAGGCATCAGCCACCCCCGACCAGCCCGAGGTGAGGATGAGCCAGTGCACCTGCCAGCCCCCGCGCGCAAGCAGGCGCAGGGTGACGGCGATGGCGTCAGGATCGTCCGGGTGCGGCGCGAGTGCCAGCGCACACCCGGCGCCGGGCAGCGGCGTCGCGTGCATGGTGAGCGGCGTGTTGGTGCTTCTCCGCGCGCGCAAGTGATCGAGCCAGTGCATGTGGTGATTCTCCCCGCGGTATGCTGCGTGTAGTGTAGCGCTTTTTCGCGCGGATGAGAATGCGGCGGCACGCACGCGCGGGCGCGCCCCGACAGGTTGCCGGGGCGCGCCGTTTGCACATCGTTTATCGGATGCCGGTTCCGCGCGTCATCAATAGTTGCGCGGCACCGTCGTCGTGCTGGTGACCGGCGGAGAAATGACCGTGGTGGTCGTCTCTTGCGACGGAATCACCGTGGTGGTTTCCGCCGCCGGCGGCACGACCGTCGGCGTAATGGTCGTCACCGACGGAACGCACATGCCCCCGGCCACCGGCGCCACCGAGGTCGCTCCGAAAATTTCCGAGGTGCCGGCGGTGGCGCAATACGGAATGATCGGCGAGACGACCGTCATGGACGACAGTGTGCTGGGCGCCGGTGCCACGCACGCGGACGAGAGTTGCGGATTCACCATCGACACCGGCGGGCATACCTGCGCACTCGGCGCTGCGGCAAAGACGTTCGCCGGGATGAAGATAGCAGCCCCGCTCGGTAGCGGAACCACCTGGCCACTCGGCACGGCCGACACGCCGCACGCCGCGGCGGAACTCATCGGCACCATACTCGTCCCGGTGCCATACGGCAGCGCGGATGGCGTCGTGTTGTAATGCATCGTGCTGGTGCCCATAGGCGCCGACGCCACCGGCATCGATGACGGATACATCTCGGTCGAGCCGAGGACGGCGGTATTTGTCCACCAACGCGCGGACGCAAATACCTGCGGTGTCTGTGAGATGTTGTTCAGCGAGACCAGGTAATTGTTCTGCCAGTTCTGCAGCCATGGATTGCTGGCATAGGCCGTTTGATACATCGCCGCCCCTTGCGGGAACTGCGCCGCATACGTCGAGAAACGCTGTAAAGCCGGCGTCCAGTATACGATCTCGAAGGTATTCAGGCGTGAAGCCAGATACGGGCGCAAATCAGGCGAAATCGTGCTCAATTCACGATAAAACGCGTCGATCTGACGATTGAGTTCGATCGAGCTGCTGGTCAACTGCGCCGCGGTGGCCTGCGCATTGGGCAGGTTGCGGTTAGCCGCGATATTCTGGCGGAACAGCATTTCATCTGATTGCAAGCGGTCGATGTTGGCAGCCAGCAACTTACCCTGCGTTTCCAGGGCAGTGGCGCGAATTTCGCCGCGCACCGAGCGCACTTCACCGCGCAGTGCCGCCAGTTCATTCAACAGGCAGGACGTGTCGGATGAGAAGCCGGCCGTCGAGCAGATCGGACCCACGCCAGTGGCCGTCGCTATCGGCGCCACGCCTTGCGTGCCGACGCCGGTGGTCGGATAGGCGAGAGTCATCCCGGGTGGGCATGTCCCGACCGCGGGATACACTTGCGTAGTTCCCAGGACGCTCATACCGCTGGATGGTGGCAGATACACCGATGTGGGCTGCGTACTGGATGTGATGGTATATGTGGTCGCGGTGCTCGATGGCACCAGGCACTGGGATTGGGTTGACGACGACGGGCAGACTTGAGCAAACGCCAGTGAAGCGCTCAGCAGCAACGCCGTCATCAGCACGGAACATACTTTCATGTTGTACCTCCAGGCATGGAAAGTGTATGCAAGGATTTTCTTCCCCTATTCCTGTGTGCACGCCGGCGGGGAAGTGTGCAAGGGAGGTCACATGTCGGATGAAGCGTACCAACCGGGGGAGATTGTGCGGGCTGTCGTACAGTGAAAGCAATGCACGCGCGGGATCAGAAGTGCGTGAAGCCCCACGGCAGCAGATCCAGGCGGTCGCCGGTGCGCAACAGCACATCGAGAGCAGCGGTCAACGTGCCGATGCGCGTCAAAGGCAACGGGGCAATGCGTTCGCGCAACAGTGATTCAGTTTCGGCTGGCGCGGTGAACAGCAGTTCAAAATCCTCGCCGCCGCACAGGGCCAGGCGCAACGGGGCACAGGCGGCATCCGCCAGCCACGCGCAGGCGTGCGTCGTCACGGGGGCAATCGGCACGGCAGCGCCGTCGAGTTGCGCTCCGACTCCGCTGGCGCGGCACAATCGGTGCAGGTCGGTCGCCACGCCGTCGCTAAGGTCCATCATCGCCGTCACCCGTCCGCTGGTGGCCAGAGCGCGCGCCGCCGCCAGTCGCGGCTGTGGGCGCAATTGGGCTTGTATGGCGGGGCGCAGCGCATCGGGAATCGAACGCCCCGCATCGAGCACCCGCAAGCCCGCCGCCGCCGCGCCCAGCGTGCCGGTGACATAGATGGCGTCCCCCGCGTGCCCGCCGCTCCGCGTAAGCAACTCCGCGGGCGGCACCCGGCCCAGCACGGTCAGATTGAGCGTGAGCGGGCCGGACGAGCGAATCGTGTCGCCGCCGACGATGTCGGTGCCGGACTGCGCGGCTAACTCTGCCAGGCCGTGGTAGAGTGCTCCGGCATCATCGGGGGTCCAGGATGAAGGGAGCGCGAGACTGATGACGGCGTGGGTGGGCGTGCCACCCATTGCCGCGATGTCGGAGAGATTTTGCGCCAGCGCCTTCCATCCCAGCGCCGGCAGATCGCCCCACGACAGACGGAAGTGGACGCCTTCCATCAACACATCGGTGGTGACCAGCACTAACTCGCCCGCGGGTGGGGTAAAGGCGGCGGCGTCATCGCCGATCGCCAGCAGGGTGTGTCGCGTCGGCGGTAACAAGGCAGTCAGTCCGGCAATGAGTCGGTCCTCGCCGGGCAGCGACGCTTCACTCATTGGGAATTGTTAGTGGGAGGGGCAATGTAGAGGATCCGCCAGGCGCCATCTGTCCACTTCTTCATAATGATCTGCGTGCCGTTGTCGCTGTTGACCGTCGCCAATCCCGACTTTTCCACGACGGCGACACGGGCATCGCGTGGAATCTTCAGTGCAGACAGGTCGAGCGAGGTCCAGTCGACGCGCGGGCTTTTTGAGAAGGCACCCCCGAAAATCGACATCTCGCTAAAACTGACGCCGTTTAAGCGTGAACCGGCTGCAATGAGTTGTGTACTGCCCGGGATGACCAATTCTTTCGCTGCAGCGGCATCCTGATCTTGCACGGCCGTCAGGAATTTCAAGGCGGTTTCCAGCGCCGGCTGACGCGCGGTGCTAAGATTGTTAAGAATAAAATACATGGACAGGCCAAGTAGAAAGATGCCTAATATCCGAAAGACATTGGATAACATGGTCTGCACAACCTCCAAACCGTAGTGCCTGGCTCGGTTGGACGGCAATCGCCCACCGCGGAGGTATTATACCCCAAGAGCAGCAATAAATGAACCTCATACCCGGCAGTTGCGCGAAAAATCTTCCGCATTCCTGCCGGGAGCGTAATTCAGTGCGTTACCGGCTGTCTTGTACCCAGAATCGATCGAAAATCGTCGAAAGCGAGAGGTCGGCATGGATGCGCCGGATGCCTTCCGCCAGCATGGGCGCCACCGATAACACTTCGATTTGCGGGATCAGCTTCTCCGGCGGCACCGGGATGGTATCCGTGATGACCAGCTTCTCAATGGTCGAGTGCTGCAGGCGTTCGATAGCCGGACCGGAGAGAATGCCGTGGGTGGCGCAGGCGTAAATTTCTTTCGCGCCGCGTTCTTTCAACGCTTGCGCGCCGGACACCAACGAGCCGGCGGTATCCACGATATCATCGACCAGCACTACGCGCTTACCTTCCACCTCGCCAATCACGTCGATCACCTCGCACTCGTTAGGTTCGGGGCGGCGCTTGGCAATAATCGCCAGGTCGGCGCTCAGGCGGTCGCCCAGCGAGGTGGCGCGGCCGACGCCGCCCACGTCCGGCGACACGACAACGGTGTTGCCATCGGCGAAACCGCGAGCGCGGAAATATTCCGCCAGCAGCGGACCGGCGGGCAAGTGATCCACGGGCAGGTTGAAAAATCCCTGAATCGTTTGCACGTGCAGGTCCATCATGAATACCCGATTGGCGCCCGCGGTAGTGATGAGATCGGCCATCAGGCGCGCGGCGATCGGCTCGCGCGGTTTGGTCTTTTTCTCCTGCCGCGCATAACCGTAGTAGGGGATCACGGCGGTGATGCGCGCGGCGGAGGCGCGTTTCAAGCCATCGAGGATGATCAACAGTTCGAGCACGTTCTCGCTGGTCGGCGGACAGGTGGGCTGTACCACAAAGACGTCCATGCCGCGCACGCTCTCTTGAATCTGTACACGAATCTCCCCATCGCTGAAACGGCTCACCAGCGTTTCGGAAAGCTTTACGCCCAGATGATCCGCGATCGCGCGCGCGAGTATCGGATTGGCTGTACCGGTCAGGATTCGCAACTCGTTCATGACGTCGTCCTTTTGCAGTCGTGATATGGTCTGTAGCGGATGCGGTTACTCTCTCTTCGACACGTCCCTTGCATCTCCCTGCCGATTTATCGGCATTACATCAAGCCTTTTTCTTTTAAACTGACGGCGCGCCCGTCGCCGATCACCAGGTGGTCGAAGACGGGGATGCCCACCAACTCCCCTGCCTGCACCAGCCGGGCGGTCAGCGCCAGGTCTTCCTTGCTGGGCGTCGGGTCGCCGCTCGGGTGGTTGTGCGCCAGAATCAGCGCCGCCGCCGTGCGCGAGATTGCCGCGCGAAATACTTCGCGCGGATGCACGATGCTGGCGTTGAGCGATCCCACGCTGATCTCCTGCAGACCGAGGACTTGATTGCGCGTATCCAGAAACAGGATACGAAAATGCTCCTCGCGCAGGTAGCGCATCTCTTCCATTACCAGATGCTCCGCGTCGCGCGGTGAGGTGATCACCGGGCGTGGCGCATCGAATGAAGTGGCCAGCCGCTTGCCCAATTCGAATGCCGCCTTTAACTGGCAGGCTTTCGCTAATCCAATCCCATTGACCGTACTCAACTCCTCGATGGTTGCCCCCGCCAGCGGGCGCAATCCGGTAAAGCGACTGACCAGTTGTTGCGCAAGCTGCAGCGCGGAAACGCGTGTATTGCCCACGCGCAGAATGATCGCGAGCAGCTCCGGAATAGTCAGCGCTTCGGCGCCGTACCGCTCCATGCGCTCGCGTGGACGCTCGTCCGGCGGCAGGTCGCGTATCATCACGTGATAAGGTTCCGTCATGGGTTCCTTCCTTGTTACGCGTCGTAACGCGTGGACGCGCCCAACCGCTGCAGCATGACGTCGAAGCGTTTACCCTTGTACCCGCGCAGCGAAATGCCCGCGTGCGGGCAGAGCACCAGCAGAAGCCCGAACGCACAAAGGATCGACGGCACGCGCAGCGAACTGCTCAGCAACATCTCCAGGTTCAGCGCGGGTAGGTTGATCACCGCCGCGAGCAGGCAGATCAGTCCGATCACCAGGGTTACCGTACCGAGCAGGCTCATGGTCCAGCCCAGTCCGGTGTGATAATAAAAAAACCGCGCCATTTTCCACGTCAGGCGTGACTGACCCGCTGCCCAGCGCAATGCGAACAGCAGATGCTGTTTACTCGTCGGGTCAGTCGGATTCAATTGGCAACTCTGCTCCAGTGCCTTCCGCGCTCCGACGGCATCCCCCCAATCGAGCTGCGCGACACCGAAATCGCGCAGATAATCGGCGCGCTGCGGATAAGCCGCCACCGCGTCACGCAGCAACGGCATCGCCTCGGAGAAACGCCGGCGGCGCAGATAGAATTGTCCGAGCAGCGCCTTAGTATACCCGTCGTGTGGATTTTGCTCCAGTGCGGCGGTTGCGAGTTGACTCGCTTCCGCGTCCCGCAATTGGCGAAACCGGAGATCTGCGCGCAATGCCAGCAAAGCCGGGTCGTACGGAAAGGAGAGGCTGGCTTGCGTGAGGATGTCGTCCGCTGAACGATACATGCCGAAGGCCAGAAACACCTGCGCCAGCGTGGCGAAGGACAACACACCGTCCGGATCGAGCGCCAGCGCCTGGCGCGCGGCTTGTTCGGCAGGAGTGTATTCCCCCCGCGCCATGTGCAGATAGGCCAGCACGCGAAAGACATCCGGCTCGCGCGGTTGTTCACGCCATGCCTGTTGCGCCGCGGCCAGCGCCTCGTTCAGATTGCCGCGCAGGTAGTATTGCTCGGCTTCCTCCAGGCGGTCGCGTGCCGTGCAGGCGGGAGACAAATAAAAAAAGTGTTGTAGCGTCGGTGTGGTTATCGCAGGTATCCTTACTCGTGACGCACCGGCAACCGGTGAGCGACATCACGTTTTGCCTACAATTTTACCCCTCGCAGGCGTCTGATTCCTGCCGCGAGAAAAAAAATGTCCGGCAGCAGGCGAAAACGGCCGATTCTCCCGCTTTTCACGGCAAATCGGGTCATGAACCCTTGACGCTTACGGTGCAGCTTGTTAAAATGCCACCCGTATCCGTTGAACCTTCGAGGAGTACTAATTCCGCATGGGTAAGCAGGTAGATTTCGAGACGCTGCGCCAGTTGAGTCCGGCGCCTGACAAATTCTTCGCCTTCGAGCGCGAGGTGATGGGCGCGATCAACCGCGAAGTGGATTCGCGGAAAGAGAAGGCCGAGTCGGTCCGCATCACACGCGAGAAGAAAGCGAAGCGCAAACGCCAGCGCGCCGCCGCCGGCATGGGCTAATCGTCGCGCGTCATATCCGTTGCAAAGGCAGAGGTCTACGTTGGACCTCTGCCATTTGTTGTTGGTAACAGGGATGGTGCCATGAGGGCGCCATCCGTATTACGCGCCGCGCATCTTCTCCAACTTGAAGATGGTTGGGCAAACCGGCAGCTTTGGCAAACGCGGCGTGTAGTAGCGAATCGACGCATCGTCGGGATCGACCTCGTAGCACACCGGCAGTGTCAGCGTCGCATCGTAATGATATTCAATCCCCTGGCGGCGGTCGTCGGTGGCGGACTGGCGCCAGCGCTGCCGATCCGCGTCCCAGCCCGCGTGCGCCGGATCTCGCAGATCAGGTTGGCCGTCTCCGTTGCTGTCGAAATACCAGATGTTCGATCCGCGCCAGTGTTCCATCCACTGCCGCTGGGCATCCGCCGGCGCCGGATGATTCTCCGCGATTGCTCCATCGATGATGATGCGCACGTCATACGGCTCGTTCGCTTTCGGGAAGGGCCAGTTGATATCCATCGGCGTGGGATTCCCGGTCTCGTACCAGTAATGTCCGGGGATGATGAACCAACTCCCCTGTTGCGCATAGATGAGCGCATCCACCTCGAGATCGATACAGGTCACCAGGGAGCCGTTGCCAAAACGGTCTCCGCTGGGATCGTCAGGATAGACGCCGGCATGCAGCAGGTAATTCGCACCATCATGCGCATCCACCGCATCATCCGTGTCCGTCCATTCGAAGCGCAGCCGGTTGGAACGACCCAACCCGCGCAGGATGCCATCCGGGAGATGATCGAGGGAGTAGCCCCACAACGGCCATGATTGCAGGGTGAACGGATTTTTGAGGAACATGCCGCCGCCCCACTGGTTGTCGGGCCATTCCGGCGGCGTGGAGGACATGGCGATCCAATTATACAGGGTGTTGACGGCAGAGCCGTCGCAAAACTGTAGATTGAAGCGCGAATCGGCCGGTGCCGCCGCGTCGGCGGTCCATTGATAATAGTTCCACGTCATGCCGCTGCCGGCTATCGCCATCTGCATGGTGGTGGCGGAAAATGACGCGTTGTCTTCCCCGGCGTGGCGCAACAGCAGTCGCGTGCGCGGGTTTAATTCACGTGTGGGGTCGCTGGCGCCGCCGTAGTTGCCGGCTGTGGCGTAGGTGAAGACGAAGGCCGAGTTCGCCGCGCTCGCTCGCCAATACCACGTGGTGTCCGGTAAATCCTGCTGCGGCTGCATCGCCGTGCCGTCCGGGTAGCGCAGGTCGGTGAACAACCGGGTGGGATTGAGGCAAACATTATCGCGTGCCAGCAAACCGAGTTTGCTGTCGTATTCCGATCCGCGTCTGACGGGGTTGGGCATGCCGGTCACCATTTCGAGCCGGCTGGCGGGTGTCAGCAGATTGCCTTCGATATAAATAGTCCCACCCGAGACGATGGTCAGGTCGAAGCGCCGGTTCATCGGTGACACGTAATAGCTGATCGTCCGGTCGTTCGGTTCCCAGCCGCCCGGCGCCTGCACACTCCCCACCAGCAATGGCGTTCCATCGACATTACAGGCCTTGGAGGTGGGCAGGTTGCCTTTCACCGTCAGGTTGCCTTCGGCGAAGATGACGCCGTTGCGCGGGTAGGGCATCACCACGTGATTGGTGGGGGTGCCGGATTCAGTATAAAGAATGTTATCGTTGGCAATCAACTCGATGCTGGGCGCGGTGTTGCCGGCGTATCCCCAGTCGTGCAGCACCAGTTCCACGGCCTTGCCGGCTTCGCGCGGCTGGTAGACGTTGTGCTGCCAGCATTCTCCGCTGCCCGTCAGCCATTCCGCCCGCAGCGCAGCCTGGTTGCCCGGATGTTGCAGGTGTTCGCGATTGGTGATGTATACGCCTTCGCCCCAGCCAATCAGGCCGGTGTTAATGGCCGACGCGTTCTCGTAGCCCGAGTCGCGGGTGAGCGCGCGGTAGCGGTCGATGCCGGTGGCCGGTTCAGGCTGGTCGAGGCGCGGCGGCTGCAGGGTTTGTAACAATGCGTTGTTGTCGTGGGTTTGCAGATAGCTGACCACCAGCGGCAACAGCGTTGCCGAACTCGCGGCGTAGGCCGGGTCGAAACAGGTTTGCGTCACGACACCGGCGCCGGGTTGCGGCAGGCTGTCGATCGGCGCGTTTTGTCCGTTCACGATCAGCCGAGGATTGCACGCGCTGGCCCCCTCGTAGCGGCTGAGTTTCCCCAGCACTTCGAACAGGTCGTCGCGCCGGACCAGAAACCGTTTGCCGTAGTCGTTGTTGGCGCGGTCGCGCGTCGTGTAGATGAGCGCGTCGCCGATTTCGAGCGGTCCGTCCACGCGAATCGGTCCGTCGTAGATCGAGCGATACTTCACGTTCACGTTCGTGCAATTGACGGGATCGTTGATCGCGATATCGTCTAACGACTGCGGGTTTTGCGTGACCGTGGTCAGTGTCGATGCGGCGAAATCGTGCAGCGGGACATCAGGCCCCAGCACCGCCGGTTCGGCCGGCGCGGTGAGATTCGTCACCCACAACAGGTAATCGGTGAGCGCGATCGGCACATACGCGGTGATCTTTCGCGAGAGGTAGCGCCGGGGCATCAGATACCCCTTCTGGTAATCCTCAAGTGCCGGGTCGGTCAGGTCGGCCATTGATGGCGGATTCTTCAGCGCCAGACTCGCTTCCACGTCGATCTTCAGATATCGGTCGAGCGGGTTGTCGAGAAACGGATCGTTCGCGTTGATCGGGGTGGTGCGCCCATAAGTGAGGCGGATTTTGTAAAAGCCGCCATCGTGGAAAATCCAGCCGCGATTCTGCAGGTCGGGGCCGGGATTGGGGCGCCAGTCGGCGCCGTCCGAACTGTAGCGCAACTGTTGCTGCGCTTCATTCATCCCCGCCTGGGCGATATCTTCCAGCTTGGCGCGCTCCACGCCGCGCGCGGTTTGCACCAGCGCCAGGTTGAGCATGGCAATGAACACCCCGCCCAATCCGGCAAGCATGAACATGAGCAACACCGCCATGATCAGTGCCTGCCCGCGCGAGGCATACCGCGGACGGCGCTGTGGTGTTTTGCGGCTCGCTGGTTGCGCGTGCATCGTCACCTCCGACTAATTTCCTTCCGCGGCGCGCTTCAGCATGTTGCGCACCTTGATGTGCAGATTCACCGCATAATCCCGACGGCTCTGTGCCCGCGTGCCCCCGGCGCGATCCTGGTGGCTCAGCGTCAGCCCGATGTTCATCACCGCTTTCGTCGAGTATGTCGCCACCACCGTGTCGCTGGGCTGCAGGTCACAGATGGTATACGAACCGTTGGTGATCACGGCAGCGTTGGGAACTAATGTACTCGCGGTTTGGCAAATGGCAATTAATCGCGAATCATTCAAATATTGCTTAGATGTATCGCCAGCGTAAAATTGGCAGAACTCATAATCACTAAGGTCAGACGGTTTCTTGTTGACGAGATAGAATGGCTGCGCGATCCCCTGGATTCGCAACACACGCGGTGGGTTGACTAAATAAACAGGGACGCCGCTCGTTTGCCACCAATTGGATGTCGGAATCGGTAGCATGCCGGTGCTGTATGACTCACCGGGATTATTGGTAAACGTTGTTGACATGCCCGCGGCATTGATCGGCTGTGTGAAAACGAACTGGCCGTCTTCTCGCTGATTGCGGATATCCTCGGCTGTCCACAAACCGGCGCCTGATGCCGGCCAATCGGGACGGTCGATGGGGGGCCAGTCCATGAAGTGGCGATAGCACACGGCGGATTGCGCGGAATTGATGCCGGAGACTAATCCGCCGTCTTTATCGAACACTTTGACTTGATAGCCGTAAGGGTTGTTGCGACGCGACGCGGTGGAACTTGCCAGCACGAACGGGTAGCGCGGCGTATATTGCGCGATCGAGCCGGCAAGTTGCGTGGGATCGGCGAAAATTTCGTTGAGATTGACTGCGTCGTCCAGGTCACGATTGCGCCCGGTGATGTAGGGATAGCGCGTGGCGGCGGAGACGGGGCGGCGGTTGCCGTTTTCATCCGTCGGCACCAGCAGCGCTTCGGAGACCACGCGCGTCGGAATGGCCTGGAAGCGCGAGACGTCCCAATCGGCTCCGTAAGGGGTGATGGAAACTACGTTATTACGGAATTGCCGCCAGAGCTCCTCGCGGGAGCCGCTCAGCGCGAAGCTGCTCATCGGGTACTTATCATCACGGCTATAGGCGTCGGCGGTCGCCCACGACAGGTCCGATGCCACAGTTCGTCCCAGAATGTAGGGATTCACGCCGGTGCCATTCGCCTGCTCTTCGTAGAAAGGCGCGTGGTAGAACCGGTATTTTTGCGCGTCAGCCACGTCGGCGGTGTTCGGCGCCAGCAGCGACCACGCCGTGCCGCTTGCGACCCAGGGGAAGTCGAGTGTCTGCAGATAACGCACCAGGTTCACCGTGCTTGATGACGAGTATTCCGGAATGAACGAGAGCGAACTGCCGTCAATGGGAGGGTCGAAGATGTAGACGGCGGCACTGAGTTCGCGTTCCAGCCGTTGCGCGGCTTGCTGGCCATGTGTTTGCGCCTCATAGAGCGCAACCGCCTTTTGCAGGTAGCCGAAGGCCGAATACAGCGGGAAACCGAGCAGGCCCGCCACCAGCACGAAAATCGCGATGGCGACCACCAACTCGGTCAATGTCAACCCTCGGTATCCTTGCATGCGTCTCACTCGGTTGTCTTACCCTCCCGCGTTCCGTCTCATTCGCCGGAACAGGGTGCGTTCCCTGTTCGCGTCAGCTATCCCCGGTATACCCACCCAGGCGGGCGTCATTCCTTACTGGGCGACAGAATGGCGGTGACGGATTTCGCCTGCCATCGCTCGTTGATCGGCCGCCAACTGCCAAAATCTTTCCCCGTGTCGATCAGGTGCGCGTAACTGCTGCGTGGTTGCGTCCACAGCCCGCGCACCGTCACCGATACTCCGCGCAGGTACACCGGGGCGCCGATGCAGGGGAAATGCTGCAGGCGGAAATCGCTGGTCGCCCCGGTGCCGGCGATCGGCACCGCATGTATCTCGCCATTGACGCGCTTCAACGACGGGGCTTGACTCGGCTTGTGCAGTTTATACACTTCGTCATCCTGGATGAAAACGGCGCCGCGCAGCACTGCCTCGCTGGGGGTGGGCGATAGCGTCACCTCGCGCGTGATGGTATCAATCGTGACCTGGAAAATGCCGAGCACTTTCGGCACGGTCGAAGCGTCGATTGACGGGTTCACGATCTTGTACCACTCATCTTCCTGCAGCGCGCTGGCATTCTCCACCCGTACCGTTTGGGTGGTGGAATCATCCTCCACCCGCGCGAACTCCGGCCAGTAGGCGTAATCCACCGCCACCGACTGGCCGCCGTAGAGGGCGGGCACGGTGACGCGGGTGCCACAGGTTGATTGTGCGAGATCGTGCTCGATGGTGAAGCGATCCCACCCGAGCTGGTTGGCAGCCGAGGTATACCAGAACAGGGTCGGTGGCTTGAACACCTGCAGCGTCCAGTCGCGTTGCGCGCGATAGTAGATACGGAATGTTTGTCCCTTTAATGCATCCCAGGCCGGCTCGCTCATGCGCAACACCGCCCATTTATTCTCCCAATTTGGCCCGGCGCCGGGTTCGGTGGCCGGGGTTGATTGATGGGCGTCGATGCACTGGTACCAGTTGCTGGAGACGGTATCGTGTACTACGTCGTTCAGATGGTAATCGACCGGCGGCGCCGCGTCCCAGACGCCGCGCCAGGTGAGTCCCGGTTGCAATCCCCCGATGCGCACGCGCCCGCGGGCCGCTTCGCTCAAGTCGATAATCGCCGCCGGATTGGTCGATAAATCAGGATTACCGCTTTGCGGGATCACGGCATACGGCTGACTGGGGCGCGTCGCACGGCTATAATTGTGTGGATACATGACATGGTAAGGCATGCCGGACAGCTTGTCGATGATGCCCATCACCACATCGGTACCGACATCGTGCATCGGCCGGTAGAGCCCCCAGGTTTTGGGTTCGCGCGCGGTTGGTTGCCGATAGGCGATCTTCGGATTCGCGAGTGACAGCGTCACATAGCCGTTGTCATCGACGGTGATATCTTCGTGCAGGATATTCCAATCAGCAACGATGTAGTCGATTTTTACTTTCCTGCCGGCATCTTCCTTGGAGAAGAAAATGGCGCCCAGCAGTAAATTATCCGTCCCGGTTTGCATGTAATATGTACCGCTGGCAAGGTTGGCAATATCCGCGGCTGTTGTGACGGAGGTGTCGAACCGATATGCGCGGTTTAACTGTTCGCTACCCGGCACGAAATAGCCCGATGATAACGTGAGAGTGATAATGCCGGTATCATCTAACGTGGCTGTAACCGTAACCGTCGTGCCGGCTGCAGTAGTAAACACTTTCGTCACCGGTACTGTTGTGGTCTGTGGCAATTGGATATTTGCCGGCGGGACATGCACGTAGTCCTTGCCCGTGGTGGTATACATGAAGGTGAGCCGCAGGTTCGTCGTGGAGTTGGAGGCCGGCAGCAGTAACGCGGTCAGTCCGGGATTGCTGCTTGCCGTCGTTTGTTCGGCGTAGCAATAGGGATTGCCGAAGTCGTGTAATCGGCCTTTCGACACCTGGCGATATCGCATGTCATACAGTATGATCGGATCGGTTGTGTCGGGAACAAAGCTGTTGCCAACCCAAGTGCCCTGGGGCATAATGGGTGTAAACATGGGAATGGCCTTGGGTACCAGGGCATATTTAATCGCGGCGTTACCCGGATCGCTCGATATCACCGTCGGTATCGCAATCTTCTCGCCCACAATCCGGCGCAACATGCGCGCGCTCAGTGGCTCCCACAGCGGCCAGCGGTCGTTGCCGGTCGGGAATTGCCCCGCGGTGTACCAATCCCAGACCGTGGCCGTGTTGCGGAAGTCAACGGCGGCGAGATCGTCGAATCGAAACTGTCCCGCGACGGCGTCATCGTAGGCCATATTGACCGGCAGGATGGCATCGGGCAGGTTATCCGGGTGTTCGTCGAGGGTCGCGAGCCAGTTTTTGTTCAGGGCCTGCGCAACATACGTTTGTTGCGACTCGGTGAAAGCGGCGAAGCCGGGCGGGAAGATTTGCAGCGCCGCCACCACGCCGACGAGCAGTACGATTATGGCGATCAGCACCTCGGTGAGGGTGAATCCTCGCCGAACCGCAATACGAGTTGTACGCATGCGCTGTTGTCTCACTGGCGCCAATCCCCCGGTGAAAACAGGAACGGCGGAACCCAGTAATACGCCGGCATTCCTCCGCCGTAGGCGTATTTTCCGCGTATCAATGTCGGCCGCATTACGCCGACCGAGCCATCCACCCACAGCACCAGCGACTGGTAGCGGGCCATCGCTTTTTCCGCCGCGCGCACCCGTTCCCGGTCGCGCGCGGGGTTGGTGTCGCCCAGCACATCCGGGATGATGGAATCGAGCACCAGCACGCTGGGCGATTGGTCGGGTTGATGGCCATAACACCAGCACACTACGGTATCGGTGGGCGGATTGACCTGGTTCAACTGGCGGGAGTGATTTAACGTCGCCTTCGGATTGAGCGGATCAGCGGAGCTGAATCCCCGTCGTTTATCGAAGGTGTAGATATCGTCGTCGAACTGGTCGTAGTTATACGTCAAGTCGTAAGTATTGTAGCCCGACCACAACGGGTCGAAGCGTCGCTGCATCATGCCGGACTGGTTCACCGCCGCCAGATTGGCATCGATATCCACATCCTCGGTAGAGTGCATGGCCGGGCAGTGATACGCCTGCATGGCCGCCGAATGCCGGCTTTCGGTGTCGGCAGTGTCTCTCCGGGTTTCTTTCACGCGGTCGCGCTGGTAGTAGGTGGTTGCCAGACCGTAATTTTGTGTGCGGAAATCCAGAATGCTGGCGGTTGAATAGGCATAGGTCAGGCTTTTGGTGAATTCGATGGTGAGCGCGGTCGCGTTGACGTTGGCCACGGTGGCCACTTCGACGACCGGCGGGTCGACGCCGCGGTCGCAGAGAAGCACCGGCATGCGCGGCTTCACGACGTTGGATAGTTTGATCGCACGCCCCTGCACCGTCGGATTGACATGTATCGTGGAGTCGCCACTGGCCGCTTCCGCGGAAAAGCGCAGCGGTTGCGGCACGACGCCTTCCGGCCACTCGGGCTGCACGCGCCGGGGAGTGAAGGTCCAGGTGTCGCCGGTCGCGTGGCCGTTATCACTGTCGAAGGTCGCGGTCAGTCCCTGGCCGATCGACAGCGGGATTCCGGAGGTAATGACCACGCCTTCTTTCACCCAGGTCAATCCATTATCATACGAGCAGCGAAAGGTGGCCGGCGGTCCGGCGGTATCGATCTGCAGCATGAAGGGATGGGATTCGGGGGCCGTGTAGCCGTCATGGCCGGGGGTGGAGTGTAAGACGATTTCCTTGTTCGCACCCTTTCCGTGAAAGGCTTTCGCATACAGTTCAGGTGCATCGAACGGCAAGTCGCTGAAGGGCAGGAAGCTCGGGTCCAGCGTTTGCAGGTATTCGGGCAGCGGCGCGGCGGGGTAGACGCCGGTATCCTCCCGGTACTGCGCCAGATTGATGCCCAGCACCCGGAGGTTATTCATACACGTTTGTTGTCGTTGTGACCGGGCTGCACTCGAATAGACCGGCACGATAATTGCAACCAGGAGTGCGGAAATCGCCATGACGACGGTAATTTCAATTAGCGTAAACCCGGCCGCATGTTGCTTTCGCATAACGCCTACCCGTTTCGTCCCACGGCGCGCGCCGCCGGGGCTGACTCTCCTCCCCAGGCTTGCCATGTTCCTATGGCTATCTTATCCTATTCCTGGGCGATTTAACCGCCGGGATTATGAAAATCCTACGCGTGACCGCGCATGTCGTCGTGCGGTTTCTTCGTCCGCTGTCCGTCGGTGCCGGTCGAGGTTAACGCATCCGGGAACGGGGGATAACCTGCTGAGCATGCCCGGGTGGGTATGCACCTGATCCCCGGCGTCCCGTGAAAGCCCCCGATCAATGGATGCTGTTGTATAATTCGAGTATGCGTTCCCGAGTTCCTGCGTGATTGCCCGGCAGGATGCGAAAAGTGCGACATTTCACCGATATTTGCCCGGCAGCGCCAGCCAGCGATGGTAAGGGGCGCCGTGATCCTGTCTCATGGAGATTGATGATGAAGTGCACTCTCTGGTTAATCGGCGTATTGCTGTGCGCGATGCTGGCGCAGGCGGCTAAACTGCCCACGACCTTGCGCGTGGTGGATCTGCGCAATCTGTCCGGACAGCCGGAATTGGAAACCTGGCTCGGGTCGCTGCAGGGGACGTTGAATCGGCAGGATAACGAGTCTGCCGTGTTCCTCGTGCGCAACGAGGACGACGCGTATTGGGCCGACACTCTCGTGCGCACCTATCATTTGCAGCGTGAGGTGTTCACGTCCGGCTCGCTGCTGGAGGAAACGCGCGCGCAATTGACCGGCCAGGTGCGGTATGATCCGGCGCATCCATGGACGCGCAACATCGCGCTCACCGCGGCCGCGACGGCGCCCGGCCTGGTCATCGCTACCGAGACCGACCTCGGTCTGCCCACCGTCCTCGACCTGCGCACGGGGTGGGACGACCGCGCACAAGCCTATCGGCAGGCGGTGGCGCAGTTTGCCGGGAAGACCGACGCCGGCACGCTGGCGCTGGTCCCGGAGAATGGGCACCTGCTGGCCGATCTCATCACCGCACGTAAACTGCTGGCGGTGGACCTGTCGCCGCGGGTCGCGGCGGATGCTCCCTTCCTGCAAACGGTGCTGGCGGCGTACCCGGCGAACTGCCGGGTGATCGGCAGCCCCACCGGCGATCGGCAAAGCGTGGAGGAGACGGCGGCGCAATTGGCGGCGTTGCATTCCGCCCAACCACTCGACTACGTGCCGGCACGCGACTGCGCCAACCTGTCCTGCTTCGCCCGCTTCCCGGCCTGCCGCCCGTTGGTGCAGTCTCGCGACCAGGCCGCGCCGCTCAGCACCACCAGCACGCTCACGCTGATTTATCGCGGCGGCGCCACCATCGGGGAGAATGGGCGCTCGCTCGATTACGCGGTGAGCGCGCTGCGCGTGTTGCTGGATGATCCCGCGTTGGCCACGTTGCCGGTGGGCATCGAAACCCCGACGGCACTGGCAGGCTACGCGCCCGCGGTATACCAGGCCTTGCTCGCGCGCCAGCGCATGACCGCCGCTGAACTGATCGCCGCGCCGCTCGGTGATCCCGTCCGCGCCCATGCGCTGGATCTGCAGGAGTTTCCCGTCCTGTCCGTGGGTCGCATTGACAGCATCCCGGCCTTTCGTGCGATGCTGGCCAAACTCAAAGGTCCGTTGCAGGTGATGTATCTGGACCCGGATGCCTTGCCGCCCTCTCTGCTGGCGCTGTTGTTGCCGGAGATTCGCCGCACACACACGCTGATGTCGCCCTCACAGGCATTGCGCGCGCAGACGGAATTCGACGCCATGGCCGCCTTTGTGAAAGCCAATCCTCCCGCGGTGAACAGCAAGCCGCGACGGGGACGTCCCACGCTGCGCGTCAGCCTGCCGAATGCCGGCAATCAGGCGCCTACCGCCGCTACGCCGATTCCTATCGCCATCCGCGCCGAGGGTGCGGCGCCGGTGCTGGCTGCTCGCGTGCAATACGAGGCGCCGGATGGTCGTCTGGGGGTGACCGATCTGGTCGCGGCCGGCAACGGTCTCTGGAAAACCGTGCTGCCGCCCATGTTGAGCGGCGGCATGCTCACGGTGCGCGCGCGCGTGGTCGAGAAAGACACGATGGGCGTCATCCTTACCGATCCGCTGCTGCTGAAGGTGGCCGGCGTCGACACGGATCGCGACGGGTATGACGACACGCTGGAAGATTATCTGGGCAGCGATCCGACGCGCGTGGATACCGACGGCGACGGTTTGCCCGACAGCCTGGACGTGCAACCGACCATGGTCGATCGGGCAGCGTTGTTGCTGTGCGATCCGATTCTACCGCCGGCAGACGCTCCGCTGCTGACCGACACCGGCGTTTCGACCGTGGGCGCGGAAAGCCGCATCATTCCCGCCGGCACCGCCATCACCTATCGCCTGCCGCTGGCGGAGGTACCCGCGTCGCCGGCGGCACTGCGCCTGGTCACGCGTGGCGCCGGCACGGTGGCGGTGAACGGCGGCGCCGTGCTGCCGTTGTTGTCGGCGGCGGGTGACACCACTGCGGATTTGCCGTTGAGCATCCCGCAGATGAGCGGCAAGGAACTGCGCGTGACCTTCACCGCCGGCGCAGCGCCGTTGCACGTGTTGTCACTCAGTCCGATCAGCAACCCGGCCGGACCGTATCTGCACGCAGTCGAGTTGCGTCCGGCCTTTCCTCCCGCCGGCGTGCCGGTGACCATCGACGTCACCGCCTACGATCCGCAGGGAGTCACCGGGGTGCGGGTATGGTCCGGTCCGGATTTGCGCAGCATGACCCCGCTGCCGTTGACGGCGGTGAAGGATGGCGGTCACGTTTGGTGGACCGGCACGCTGCCGGCGCCGCGCAGCGAGATGCTGGTGTATACCGTGGAGGCAACCAACCGCGCGGGTAACATCACCGTCGCGCCTTTTCACGCGACAACGGTCGGTCGCGCCCACGGGCATAGCGTGGTGTTGACCGGTGGGCGCAACTTGAATGGCGACTGGTTGCCGGCGACGATCTGGGGCGGGTGGGGACGCTACCTGACGGACGGGCAAGGCGAGGACAGCCACCTGTTCCTGGCGCGCCCGGGCGTCTATTCCGTGTGGGTGCTGGCGCAGCCGCGTCTGCGCGGGGTCACCGTTACCGTGAGCAAGCGGCAAGGCATCGCGAATGAGGCTGGCACCCGGCTGGCGCGCACCGTGCCGGCCGGTTCCGCCGACGGCTGGTATCGCCTGGGCACCTTTACCGCCGCCGAGAGTGAACGGCTGCAGATTGCCGTGCGCCCGGAAGGCGCGCAGGGCTATTGCGCCTACGGCGCCGTGCTGCTCACGCAGAACGAGCATTTCACGCCGCCGCTGCGCAATGACCCGCTTGACTGGTTCAACAGCGTGACGATCACCGGCATCGCGGACGGGCAGACCGTGCGCGGAACGATTTCACTGGCCGTGCAGGTGACCGGCAACATCGATGCCACCGAGGTGACGATGGAGAAGGCCCGCGGTGGTCTGGTGTCCGATACGCGCACCTTCCGCTTCGCGCCGCAGCCGGACGGCAGCTATACGCTGGATTGCCGCGCGCTCGCGCCCGGCGACTACGTCATCAAGGCCAGCGGGATACGGCAAGTGGCGGAAAAAGGACGGATACACCGGGATGAGCTGTTGTCGACCAGCGTGCGCGTGACCGTTCCACCGCGCTGATGCTTTTTCAGTCACCCTGCGGTTCCGCGTTTCATTTTCGGTAACCCCCATCGGCAGTCAATGGTGGGTGCACCGCATGCAAGTGCGTTGCCACATGCTGCACGAGTTCCTGCGTGACGGCGGTTGCCGTGTTATTTTCGTGGAATCCCGCAAAATGCACAGGAATTCATACCGACGGGTCGAAACAGAAAGGGGAACGCATCATCGTTCATCACCGTGATAAAGGAGTATCCTATGCGTCGTCTTTTTGTGCTCTTTGTCGTTGTGGCCGCCATGCTGGTCGCCTGCGCAGAGGACAAGGGTCCGCTCTTACTGTCAAAGAGCGTGATGGCGATCAAGATTACCGACCCGGAACGCCAGGTCATCGCCTTCGCCCCGCTGCTCGGACTGGTGGATGATTTCATCGCCACCGTGGCGAGTGGCAGCAAGTTCGATGCCAAACACACGGAGAAAAGCGCGACGACTGAGTTGACCGCGCTGGCCGATAAGCTGGCGAAAGTACCCGGCATCAATGCCAAAGGCGACTTGTGGATGGTGATCATGCCGGCGTTGAAAGACGCTGAGGTAGCGCCGCTGGATGGCAAAGGCAACGTGAACCCCGCTGCCATGCCGCCGATGTATGTCGTGCTGCCGTTGGATGACGCCGCGGCGTTTCAGACCTACGCGAAAGGCTCCACCAAACCGGCCATGTTCGTCAGCGGCGACTACGGCATCATCACGATGAACGGCAAGGCGCCGGCTTTCGAAGGGGTTACGTTCGACCTGCCGTTAGTCACCAAGCGCGACATCGTGCTGTCCATGCAAATGAGCAACATGGATGTCGATGCCATTAAGGCCAAAGCACCGCCGATGATGCAGTCGCTGTTGACCCCCATCACCGATCTGCTCGATGAACAGAAGCGGAACTTCCTGCGTGCCGAGATCGGCATTGCCATGGTCAAAGACGATCTCTCGCTGGAATCATTCGTCATCCCGGTGCCGAACAGCCCGCTGGCGAAATGTCTTGCCAACGATCAACCGGATGGCATTGCCGTGCAATACGCCGGCTATCTGCCGGAGAACCTGGCAGTCTGCAGTGCCAGCGGTCCCTTGCTGCAAGGTTCGCCGGGATCGGTGCATGCGCTGTTAAAGCTGGCGTTCAGCTTTTTGAACCTGGCGTTGCCCCCGAGCCGTGCGCAGGCGTTCAATAAAAGCCTGGATGCGCTGATGGCGCAATGCACCCAGGGACGCGCCCTCGGTATCATCACCCCGCCCCGCGTTGGGGCCGCCAGCAGCACGCTGGTGGCAGTCTACCACGTGACCGATGCACAGACCGCCAAAACCGCCGTGCGCACCTTCGTGAAGGAGTTGACGCTGACGCGCGACGCGGTGATGGGCGGTATGCTGTCGAATACCATTACTCTCGATCTGAAGCCGGAAGGGGAGATGATCGGCGAAGTGCCGGTGGACATCGTGAAGGTGACCATTACCGCGGGGGATGAGTCGACGCCGGCGAAGCCGCCGACCCCGCCGGTCAAACCGTCTGCTCCCGCGACGAAACCCACCGCCGGCTCGACTGCGCATAAGGCGCCGACGAAAGCGACCTCAGCCAAACCGGCACCGAAACCGGCACCGAAACCGGCGGTCAAACCAGCACCCGTGCCGGCCAAACCCGCCTCCCCATTCCCGACGAAGCTGGTGTTCGAATGCCGGCTGGGCTACCTGGACGATAAAATGCTGGTCACCTTCGGGTATGATGCCAGACAGCAGATGGAAGCGCTGGTGACGCGCGTGCAGCAACAGCAGCCCGGTTTCACCGCCGGTGCACGCTACCAGGAACTGAAGGCGATGATCCCGCAGAAAGCGCGCGCGTTCGAGACGTGCTCGCTACTCGACCTGTGCACGGTGGGCGTCAGTTGGGTACCGGGCGATAGTCGGAAGGATATGCAAAAGTTCCTGAGTATCTTCCCGCAGCAGAATGCCGTAATCAGCACGTATGAGGAGATCCAGGATGGGCGCCTCCACAGTGAGATTATCATTCCGAACGAGGAATTCAAATTCGTGTTCAGCCTGGCGAAAGCGGCGATGACGCAGTTCGGGGACACGAAGAAACCGGCACTCAAACCGACTGCCAAACCGGCGCCCGCGAAGAAATAGCGGAGGCACGATGCCGCACCACCATCATGGCCAGCATCGAGAACATACGGCTGCGGAGAATCGCCGCCGGTTGCTCCTGGTGCTGGCCATTACGGCTTTGTACCTGGTGGCTGAGGTAGTTGGCGGAGTGCTGACCAATAGTCTGGCGCTGTTGTCCGACGCCGGACACATGCTGACCGATGTCGGCTCACTGATGCTGGCGCTGTTCGCCCTCTGGTTCGCCCGACGCCCCGCCACCCCCGCGAAAACCTTCGGCTATTACCGCATCGAGATTCTCGCCGCCCTGTTCAACGGCATCACGCTGTTGGGGGTGGCGGTGATCATTATGTTCGAGGCATGGCAGCGCCTGCGCCAGCCTCCGGCAGTGCAAGGAGTAGGGATGCTGATCATCGCCACGGGCGGACTCATCGTCAACCTGTTAAGTGCCTATCTCCTGCAACACGGCCATGCCCATTCGTTGAATATACGCGCGGCCTTTTATCATGTGTTGGGCGACGTGCTCGGGTCGCTGGGCGCCATCATAGCCGGGGTGCTGATACTGTGTTGCGGGTGGACGCTAGCCGATCCGGTACTGGCCATCGTCATCGCGATCCTCATCATCGTCAGCGCCATCGGCTTGGTGCGTGATGCGAGCGATGTGCTGCTGGAAGCCACCCCGCGCCACATTGACACCGAAGCGCTCCGTACAGCCCTGCTGAACGTGCCCGGCGTCACCGGTGTCCATGACCTGCACATCTGGACCATCACCAGCGGGCTGTATGCCATGAGTTGCCACGTGGTGGTCGTCCCGGAGCAATTCACCATCGCCAAGCTGGAGGAAATCCGTTACCTGCTGCATGACCGCTACGATGTGCCCCACCAGACGGTGCAACTCGAAACGTGCGAGCTGGCAGAGGAGGAAGAGATACATTTATAATGATGCGTTTCGGCATCGTCATTGCGTAAAACAGGGCGAGAGCCCGGCTATGCCTCGTATGGGTATAGCCGGGCTCTCGTCCCGTTCTCTGCAATGATGATCAGCGGTCACAGGCAAACGGTCATTTCTCCCCAACGTCTTCCTTGATAATCAAAAAGACAATACGGGTATTGCGCGAATCGAGCATGTGGGGGATGCCTTCCGGGATGATGACCACATCGCCTTTGGCGATGTGGTGGCGGGTTGCGCCATCCAGGCCGGTGCCGCGGTGCTGGCCTGCGCGCGGAGAGAACGGTTCGACCAGCGTGCCGCCCAGGTAGATATCAGCGTCGCCTTCTTGCACGATATAAATGTCCGCTTCGTGGTCGTGCATCTCGGAGGCCATCGTCTCGCTGTGATCCTTGGTCGCCTGGTTGACCCAAAAACGCTCGGTGCCCGAGCGGAATAACTTCACTTCACCCACCTCGGCCGTATAGCCGTGCAGTTCATCGGTCGTGATGATTTTGTAAGACATCGTCAGTTCCTTTCCGGGGTGTGTCGCGGTCGTTCGGATCAGGCCTTGGGAGGATGCTCGTCCGTGCGCAGCAATTGCAGCACCTGTTCCCCGCGCTCCTGCAGGCTGTGGCAGACCAGTTCGCAGAGGACGAAGATCGACTTGTCGGCAATGCGATACAACGTACTGACGCCCACTTTGCGCCGCGCGACCAACCCGCCATCCGCCAGAATGCCGAGGTGCTTGGAGATGTTCGCCTGGGTGGTGTTGATCGCTTCAACCAACTCGTTGACGCTCATCTCTTTTTCCATCAGCAGTTGCAGGATGCGCAGCCGTGTCGGTTCCGACAACAGCTTGAAGCGGCGCGCGATCATCTCCAGGGCGCGCTCTGATACGGGAAGGTGTTGCTCTGTCATCGATGTGCTCCAGTCACGACACGAGTTAAGTATATACCGATATTATAGCTGATTACCGCGAAAACCGCGAGTGGGTCAAACAAGCCCGGCCAGTGAAGTCGTCGCAGGGGCAACCGTGTGGGCGGCAGGCTTGCGTTTCACGGTCGGCCATGGTATTGTATGCGCGCTGTCGGCTAACCACAACGGGAGTCTCGCGGATGAAAACGTTTACCGAATATCTGTGGTTCAACACCGCCCACCGGCGGGAATACGTGCATATTACCGATACCGTCGAGGAGATTGTGCGTAAATCCGGGGTGCGCGAAGGCATGGCGCTGGTGTCGGCGATGCATATCACCGCCGGGGTGTTCGTCAACGATAATGAATCCGGCCTGCTGCAGGACATCGATCAGTGGCTGGATACGCTGGCGCCGGCGAATCCCCAGTATCGCCATCACCGGACGGGCGAAGACAACGCCGACGCCCACCTGAAAAACCTGCTCGTGCACCAGGAAGTCATCCTGCCCATCACCAATGGCCGACTCGACCTTGGACCATGGCAGGCGGTCTTCTACGCTGAATTCGATGGTCAGCGCCGCAAGCGCGTGATTGTGAAAATCATGGGAGCATAATCCCCACCTGTGCTGTGTCAAAGGAGTGTTCAATGGCTACCTCCAGCATTGCCGCCCAACTGTATACCCTGCGCGATTTCCTGAAGACACCCGGCGATATCGCCGCCACGCTGAAAAAGGTGAAAGCGATCGGTTATGACGCGGTACAGCTCTCCGGGCTGGGACCGATCATACCCGGCGAGTTGGCCGCCATTCTGCGCGGCGAGGGCCTGACCGCCGCCGCCACCCACGTCTCGGTGGACCGCCTGCTGCATGACTTGCCCGCGTTGATTGACGAGCACAACCTGTGGGGATGTAAAAACGTCGCCATCGGCGGATTGCCCGCCGAATACCGCCACGGCGCGGGGTACGTCGAGTTTGCCGCCGTCGCTTCCGACATCGCGCGCAAGCTAGCCGCGGCTGGCCTTACCTTCAGTTATCACAATCATAGCTTCGAGTTGGAAAAGTTCAACAGCAACACCGGATTGGCATTGCTGTATGATGCCGCCGACCCGCTGGTGCTGGCGGAGATCGATACCTACTGGATACAGCATGGCGGCGGCGACCCGGCGGCGTGGATCGATCGCGTGAGAGGCCGTATGGTGATCGTGCATTTCAAAGATATGGTCTTCCTCAACGGCGGTCCGGCGATGGCCGAGGTGGGCGAAGGCAATTTGAACTGGCCGCGCATCATCCAGGCCTGCCGCGACTGCGGCGTGCAGTGGTATGCCGTCGAGCAGGATGTCTGCCAGCGCGACCCATTCGACAGCCTGGCCATCAGCCTGCGCAATATGCAGGCGATGGGAGTGTCGTAACAGGCGATGCATGGTTCGCCGTGCCGGATTGTCACGATGAACCGTGCTCATACGGCTTACTCAACCGCCATTCCGGATGCCGGCATGCAAACGACAGGATGCTGTGGGTGTCAGGATCGATGCATCACCACTCAAATAGCCACAGGATGCATTCCGCGGAAGCGATAGATGAAAGGAACTGATTATGGCATATACGGTAGGCATCATTATGGGCAGCGATTCCGACCTGCCGATTATGAATGAGGCGGCAGCGGCGCTGGATGAACTGGGTATCGGGTATGAGCGGCACGTGATGAGCGCACACCGTACGCCCGACGACGTGGCGGCATTTGCGCGGGGGGCGGCAGAGCGCGGCATGCGGGTGATCATCGCCGGCGCGGGCGGCGCGGCGCATTTGCCCGGCGTGGTTGCCGCCTATACCGTGCTGCCGGTCATCGGCGTGCCCATTGCCTCGTCATCCACCACGCTTGGCGGACTGGACGCGCTGCTGGCTATCGTGCAGATGCCCAATGGCATCCCCGTCGCCACCGTAGCCATCAACGGCGCACGCAACGCCGGCATCCTTGCCGCGCAGATGCTGGCGGTGGGTGATGAGCAAGTGGCGTCCCGCCTGACCGTGCAACGCGCGAAAATGGCCGACAACGTGCGTGCCAGGGACCGTGCATTGCATTCGTGATAGCGAGCGGTCGGTCAGACTGAACAATCCCCGGCGAAATCCTTCCTGCACGGCATCGCCATTCCCGCCGGGCAGTCACCTGGCGACCAGATGGAGTCCAGGCTGAAATTCCTGCCGCTCTTCACTGCCGGCGGCCACGCTGTCTCCACCTGCAGTCGGGATGTCCATGCAAAACAGCTCACGTGACGCAACGATGATCATGCTGCTCCCAAATTAAAGGCATCCACGCCGCGATTCAACTTGTCTGCCGGAGATGCTGCCGTCCGGGCATGCGGTCAGAAAAGTACAGGCTATGCAGTGACTGAATTTCCTTCCCATCAGTATGCGTTCAGTTGAATTATCTGTTGCACTACGCTTCCAGGATAGTGAGGTGTGCAGATGGGTCATTTCGTGTATTGTGTGTTTCAGGGACATCGTTTCACTTTTCGGCGGTCGAGTTCCTGATTAGCGATCAAACGTCGATACTCCTTCCGTAGATCAAACTGTTCGAGCACTTCGTCGGAGTATGGCGTGATCTTGGTGAGTTCGAGCCACCGGTCGAGCGGGGGTTTCCCCTGTAATGCTCCATGCGGGCGATGCCAGGTATAGTACGTTTGCCAATAGGCCAACTCGTCAGCAAGATCAGGCGCATGCAGATCAATGGTCGCATAGAATTCGGCTAACACGGTTTTCTGCACCCGCTCGACTTTGCCATTCAGGTGGGGTGATCGTGGGCGGAGGGGACGGTATTTGATCCGATACTCGAAGAGGCGTTCTTGTACGGCAGCCGCCATGAACTCGGTGCCGCGATCCGTCTGAATCCGTTGAATGGGAAACGGTATCTCCTCCAGTAGTTGCTCCAGGAACTCGAGGGTGTTGGCGGCGGTACGTCGTGGGAAGAGGCCCACCACCAGACAGCGGGTGCAGTCATCGATGGCGGTGTATTGGTAGAGGCCCTGTCGCACTTGCATTGTGTCGAGTTGGACACGATCACCGGGGATCGGACGGTTATAGCGGATGGGATTACCCCAACCGCATTCCCTCGTCGAGGATGGTCAGGTAATGCTCTACCGGCATGTAATTGGTGAGTGAGTTGCCGGTGCCCAGCGCCCAGTAGCCGTCGGCGAAGCATGCCTCGATCTTCCGACGGGCGTATGCGCGCAGTTCCGCCTCGCTGCCGCGACAGATCATATCCACGTCCAGCCCGCCCAACGGAGTCAGTCGCGTGCCGTATTGCTGTTTGAAGGCTTCCACCGGTTGGATGATATCCTCAAAGGAATGCTTGGCATCGATGTCGCAGTCGATCAAGTCGTCATACACATCCGCCAGATTGCCGCAGGAATGCAGAATAAACGGCTTGCCTTGCCGGTGCGCCGCGGATGCCATGCGGCGGTACGTGGGGAAGATCAGTTGGCGCAGCAGCGCGGGGGAAAGGAAGGTCGCGGTTTTATACCCCAGGTCGTCACCCTGGCGCAACGCGCCGATAGCATCCATCTCGGCCAGTTGGCGCACCGCGCTGTGGTGCAGGCGGCCAATCCTGGCAAAAACCTGCGCGACCAACTCCGGGTCGTCGGCGAGCAGGTACGATAATCCCATGGTGCCAAGCATCGTGGAGCCCCACTCGTACGGCCCCATGCAGACTCCGCCTACGATCTTCGCGCCGTCGGGCAGCAATTGCGCCACCGTCTCGAAATGGCTGAAATCGAGAGGTGATTCCTCACTCGGCCACGGGTAGCGCTCGAAATCCTCGCGCGTGCGAATGCAAACCTTCGCCTCGCTTTCCTCCGAGGTTTGCCCGTGCCCCGACGGCAGCGGGCAGTTCAACGGAATCTCCATCGGCACGCAGTCAAAACCCAGGCCGATCCAGAAATCGACGTAGATCTTCCAGAAGTCGGGGTGGTCGTGGCTCATCGTATCGAAGTCGGTTCCCGTGCGCCGCGCGATGAATCCCGCGCTGGCGATGTGCTCGTAGCACGGGAGGTGCGTTGGCACCCCATCGCGCCGCAGCACCTTCAGAAACTGCGCGAAATCCGGCTGACGCTCGAAACGGGTGTAGAGATCTATCATCATGACGCCATCCCGAACATTTGCTCTTTCAAGTCGAGGTAATACAGGTAGTCCTCGGGTTTTACGTTGGGTGGGCAGCGGTGGTCGCAGAAGGGGATATAGCCGCCGCGTTCGACCAACGGGACCAGGGTGTCCAGGTAATCCTTGATCGCCGCCGGGCCTTTGCCCAGCTCGATTTTGTCCACACCACCCATGATACGCAATTCCGTGCCGTATTCATCCAGCAACTCAGCCGGGTGAGCACAGCCGTTGACTTCGAAGGGAAAGAGGCAGTTAATACCGGCGGAGAGGAAACCCGGTAACAACGGGCGCACGTCACCGTCGCAGTCGGTATACCACAGATCGATGCCGTGGGCATGGAGCTTGTCGCCGATGCGCTTATAGCGCGGCACGATGACATCGTTGAAGAACGGCACCGAGACGATCGGCCCGTTCTTGAAGCAGATATCTTCCCACCCGGAGGCATAGTCGAAGTCGAGGTGGCCGAGGACCTGGTCGAGGTAATCTTCGATCAGCAGGCAGGCGGTCTCCACCATGTCTTCCACCATCTCCGGATAATCATAGGTGGCATAGGCCAATCCTTCGAACGTGAGCATGTCGCGGATATGCCCGATCATCGAGCCGCAATAGACACCGAGCGCATAATCGCGGGTGCGCGGGTGCGCCTGCTTCAGCGCCTCCACGTCCACCTTTCGCGTCGGATCGTCGCGGCGGAAACGCTCGTCCTTCGCCCGCGCCCAATCGTCGGGGGTGACGATGCTCGCTTGCACGTAATGCGGAATGGTATCGTGCCCGTCTTTCGGCACCTCCGCCGTTAAGCCGTCACTATTCATGATGATGCGTGTGGTGGCCGTCTCGCCCACCACCTGCTGCGTGAACGCCGGGCTCATCCACGTATTGCCGCTGATGCCGTCCAGCCGGTCGAAGTTGAAGAAGAGATCGGCCTGCCAATTGTTGGTGATGCCGTTGTTCACGAAGAGATCCCATTCGCGGAAGTTCTCATCCCAATACCCGAACTCCATGTTGAAACAGCGGTCCACCGACTGGTAATGCATCTGCCGGTTGAATCGCTCGCGATCGGTCATGGTGCCTTTCCACTTCGGACGACATGGTGTGATGGTTGTCATGCGCACTCCAATCAAAGCGAACTAGCGTTGAGTTCCGCAATGGGAGGGTAAATCCTTCCGCGCGCGCGATGCAATATGGACATCAGGCATGGATGCGCGATGTGCATCCGGGTGGATGGATGGCATGCATAACCTGCCGGTGATGGCCGCGCATCAGGGCCTGTTCGATACCGGAACCACGTTCCTCGGCGCCTGGAACGGGCAACAGGCGCGATGGGAAGATGCTTCGCCGTCGCCTGGCTGCTCGGGGACACACGCACTGATGAGGAGAACCGCGGCGCCATCGGTCCGCTGAACAGTGCGCGGAGGTGCGCGATGACGATACGCCGGCCAGGGAACGCGGTGCGCGACCGGAAGCTGAGCGGCAGACTGAGCGTTCCGCTTGTTTCCACGAATTTTTCTTGACAAACCTCTTGCGTCGCGTGTAACATATGCTCCGGGCTGGACGTCGGGTGGCTGCCGTCTTGCCCACATTTTTTGACAGGGATGCCTCGTCAGTCCCACCCATTCGCCGCTCCGGCGCGAAGGGTGGCCGGATGATGTCCTGCGCGCCATGTATCATCTTCACGTCACGTCCTCGGGCTTCGTCCCGGCGTGGACGGTACAATGAAGATGGAAACGGCAGCGTGAGATGGCCCGCGCCGACGGTCACCGCGGCTGCCCTGAAAGGAGCGGGCGGTGAAACTGGACCTAACGGAAATTGCCCGTATTCCGGGCTCGTATGCCGAGCACCACATCGACATCACGTTGAAGGATGTCGAGGGGATGACCCTGACGGCTCCCATACGCGGCAACATGACCGTGAGCAGTACCAGCAACGTGCTGTTGCTGGAAGGCGCGGTCGACACGGAAGTCGAGATGGTCTGTTTTCGCTGTGGCTCCGTGTATCGCCAACCGGTGCACGCCGAATTCCAGGAGGAGTTCGTGGTGCGCCCGGCACAAGCGCCCGGTCAGGGGCCGCGCGTCGAGGAAGAAGAGGAGATGCCGGAAAGTCGGCTGTTCATCGCGGGCACGCTGGATTTGCACCTGGATGAACTTTTGCGCCAGAGCATCTTAATTGCGCTACCGTTAAAACCGTTGTGTGCGGATGACTGCCAGGGGTTGTGTCAGCAGTGCGGGCACCGCCTGAGCGAAGGGCCGTGCACGTGCGTGCCGGAAAGCGCATCATCACAATTTGTCGTTCTGCAGCAACTATTGCGGGATCGGCAGCAAAAAGGGTAATATGCAGGGTCCGTTCGGTAAATCGGACGGAACGAGTCGAGGAGAGTATCGTGCCAAATCCAAAAAATAAATTTTCGAACGCGCGTCGCGACAAACGCCGTGCCAACTGGAAGCTGACCGTGCCGACGTTGGTCAAGTGCAAAGATTGTGATGCCTACCACATGCCGCACCATGTGTGCCCGGCGTGCGGTAAATACGATGGTCGTCAGGTGTTGAGTCTCCGCCGTGGTCAAGTCGCTGAATCCTGAACCTGCTACCGGTAGCGTAATGACCCGCCCCGATCATATCACCGTGGTCGTTGACGCGATGGGCGGCGATCAAGCGCCCGCGGCGATTGTCGCCGGGGCGGTTGCCGGCGCGCGTGCGCTGCCCGGCATTCAGGTTGCACTGACCGGTGATCAGATCGTACTCGCCCCGCTGCTGGAAACGCAGGGGGGCATGCCGCGTAATCTGACCGTGCACCATGCCTCGCAGGTGGTCGGGATGTGCGACTCACCCGGCGCAGCCATTCGTCAGAAGCAGGATTCGTCCATCGTGGTCGGGATGCGCCTGGTGCGCGACGGCAAAGCCCAAGCCATCATCTCCGCCGGCAACTCGGGCGCGATGATGGCCGCCGCCATGCTGGTGCTGAAGCCCCAGTCCGGGGTGGATCGTCCCGCCATCGCCACACTCATGCCCTCCCGCACCGGCCGTTTCGTGCTGCTTGATGCCGGTGCGACCACTGATTGCAAACCAGCGCACCTGGTACAGTTCGCCCGCATGGGCGCGATTTACGCGAAGATCGCTCTCAAACGCGACCCACGCGTCGGCCTGTTGAGCATCGGGGAAGAGCCGACGAAGGGTGACGAACTCACGAAAGAAACGCATCAATTGCTGCTCACCAGCGGCCTGAACTTCATCGGCAACGTGGAGCCGAAAGAAGTGACGCGCGGTGAGGTCGATGTGGTGGTGTGTGATGGATTCGTCGGTAATTTGATACTCAAAGCTGGTGAAGCATTCGGCGAGTTGATCATGAACCTGATTACCGACGAAGTGGGTGGAAACTTCCTGACCCAAGTGCTGGCGAAATTCCTGCGTCCCGTGTTGCGCCGTGTCAAGAAGCGCTTCGATTACGCGGAAATCGGCGGTGCGCTGTTGCTCGGGGTGAATGGGATTGTGGTAATCGGGCATGGTCGCTCCAATGCGCTGGCCATCGAGAACGCCATTCGCCTGGCGGCACATGCCGCCGAGTGCGGTCTGGCGGAATCGTTGCGCCTGTCCTCCGCCGAAAACACGCTGGCCAATTCCGTGCCGTGATAATCGCCGGCACGCATGGCGGATAAAGGAATCAGTCTACGGTGAAAAACGCCACTTTGCCTATCGGCATTACCGCCGTCGGCGCATATGCGCCTTCCTCGATGTTGACCAACTTCGACCTCGAGAAAATCGTCGATACCTCCGACGAGTGGATCCGTACACGCAGCGGCATCTCCACGCGCCACATCGCCGACGCCAATACCGCCACCTCGGATATTGCGGTGGAAGCGGCGAAACAGGCACTGGAGCGTGCGCACCTCGCGGCGGATGAGATCGAACTGATCGTGATGGCTACCTGCACTCCCGACTATCCGCTGCCGTCGACCGCCTGCGTGGTGCAGCATCGCCTGGGCGCCACCCGCGCCGCCGCCTTCGATTTGAGTGCGGCCTGCACCGGCTTCGTCTATTCGTTGAATACCGCGCACGCGCTGGTTGCCTCCGGGCAATTCAGCAATGCGCTGGTCATCGGCGCCGACACACTGTCGAAGGTGACGGATTATACCGATCGCTCCACGTGCGTGCTACTCGGCGACGGCGCCGGCGCCGCCGTGCTGCAACATGTGCCGGAGGGGCGCGGATTCCTCTCTTTCCACCTGGGCGCGGATGGCAGCGGCAGCGAGTTGCTGATGATCCCGGCGGGGGGCTCGCGTCGACCCTCCACCGCGGAAACCATCCAGAACCGCCAGCACTTTATTCGCATGAGCGGAAACGAAGTATTCAAATTCGCGGTGCGGGTGATGGAGGAAGCGGTTATCACTGCGCTTGACCGTGCCGGATTGACTACGGATGACGTGAAGTTAATTGTGCCGCACCAGGCGAATATCCGTATTATAGATGCTGCCATCAAGCGCCTGAGCATTCCGTTGGACCGTTGGGTGATCAACATCGGGCATTATGGCAATACCAGCGCCGCCACCATTCCGCTCGCAATGAACGAGGCTTATGAAGCGGGACGCGTTCACGAGGGCGATGCCGTGGTGTTTGTCGGCTTCGGCGGCGGCTTGACGTGGGGCGCCAGCGTTTTGCGCTGGTAGTGTATTGAAATGATGGAAACGCGTGTTTGTGGTATAATGGGTTGCCGACGCCAGGCATCCACCCCCACGCTGCACCGGCGCGCGAAGTTTCCGGAAATTCCCGTGTGGCACGCAGGATGACGCCTGCCGCGCGCGGTATAATTACAGAGGGGATTCGCCACCACTCATGCAACGCTACGCCCGACCGTTACAACGTTTGATCGACCTGCTCGAATGCCTGCCCGGCATCGGTCCCAAATCCGCACAGCGCCTGGCGTTGCACCTGTTGCGCACCGCGCCGGAGACGGCGCACGATCTTGCCCAGGCGATACTTGAGGCGCGGGCGTCGATCGGCCAATGCCGCACCTGTTTTAACTTCTCCGATGCACCCTCCTGTCCTGTCTGCGACGATCCGACGCGCGACCATGCGGTGATTACCGTCGTCGCCGACGTGCGTGATCTGATGGCGCTGGACAACGCCGGTGATTATCGCGGCGCCTACCACGTCCTGCATGGATTGCTGTCGCCCATGGATGGCATCGGCCCCGAGCAGTTGCGCGTGCGCGAGTTGCTGAAGCGGCTGGAGGATGACACGGTGCGCGAGGTGGTGCTGGCGACGAATCCGACGGTGGAAGGTGATGCCACCGCGCTGTATCTCTCTCGGTTGATCAAACCACTGGGTATCAAGGTGACGCGCATCGCCCTTGGCCTGCCGGTGGGCGGCGACCTGGATTATGCCGACCAGATGACGATTCTCCGTGCCATGGAGGGACGGACTGAAATGTGATGCCGCCAGGGCGAAGGCGCCGGCGGGCATGAACCAGATTCCGAGGCCGTGACCATGCAAAGGCCGCTGGCGGCGTACCCCATACTGTTCGGCATCTACCCGGTGCTCTTCCTCTACGCGCATAACGCGGATATGTTGTCGCTGCACGAGTTATGGATCCCGCTGCTGCTCGTTTCCGCGATGCTGGCCGCGTGCTGGGTGCTGTTCGGGCTGGCGTTCCGCGACTGGCAGCGGGCAGCGATGATTACCGGACTGCTGGCGGTGTGGAGCACGGCATACGACCTGCTGGCCAGCGTGCTGCAGGGATCCTTGAATCTGTGGTGCATGGCGTGGTATCCGGCGGGTTGGCACGACATGACCATGCTGGTCATCTGGCTGCTGCTGTTGCTCATCGGGATCATGCTGCTGGCTCGCTTGCGCATTGACCCGCGCGTAATCTCCATCCTCAACACGGTTTCACTACTGCTGGTGGCATTCACGCTGGTGACAATTATCCCGCATGCGGTGCGTCAGTTCACCGTCTCGCGCACGCTGCCGGCAGCACCGGAGGTTGGTACCACTCCCGTCGCGACCGGTGGCGTTGACACCCGGCCCAACATCTACCTCATTATTCTCGACGGCTATGCGCGCGAGGATATTCTCCGCACGCGGTACGGCTTCGACAACCGCCTGTTTCTCGACCGTTTGCGCGGGCAGGGATTCTTCGTGGCCGACCGGGCGCGGTCGAATTATGGCCAGACACTGCTGTCGCTGTCGTCAATGCTCAACCTGGGGTATCTTGACGGAGTGGCCAAGCGCGCCGGACTGATGAGTGGCGACCGCAAACCGCTTGAACAGATGATCTGTCAGAGCCGTGTCGCCGCCTTCTTGCGTGCGCGCGGATACGGTGTGGTCGCCTTCGCCTCGGGATTGGAAGGCACAGAGATGCGCACCGCCGATCTCTATCACCATGAAACGCCTTCCCTCTCGCTGTTTCAGTTTGCCTTGCTTGGCAAAACGCCTATCCCCGTCGTGATGCACCTGATCAATCCCCACGCGACAGACCCGTACTATGCACACCGGCAGCGCATATTGAGCACGTTCGCACACCTGGCCGATCCGCTCGATCAAAAAAAACCGATGTTCGTCTTCGCGCATATCATCATCCCGCATCCGCCGTTCGTCTTCGATGAAAATGGTGCACAGCAACCGTCCGATTACCGTTTCAACCTGGCCGACGGCAGCCATTACCGTAAAATCGGCGGTACGCAAGACAGCTACCGGACGCGGTATATCCAACAACTGCGCTTCGTGAACGACAAGGTGGAGACGATGATCGGGGAGATGTTGCGCAAGGCGACGCGGCGCACCATCATTATTATGCAGGGTGACCATGGCCCCGGGTCGGGGTTACTCTGGGAAGATCCTGCGCACAGCGACCTGGACGAGCGATTCAGTATCTTCCAGAGTTATTACCTGCCGCGCGGCGACCGGGCACTGTTTCCACACGACACCACGCCGGTCAATAATTTTCGCCGCATCTTCACGGCGTATTTCGGCGCCGATTTTCCGCCGCTGCCCAACCGTCAGTATTTTGCCACCTGGATACACCCGTATGCGTTCATCCCGCTGACGGACGTCAATGGCAGATTGCACATCCAGCGGTAAGGATCAGCGCCACTCGATCAAATCGTCAATCGGCTTGCGACCCTTGGGCGCCGGGGTTTCCGCCGGCTTTCCGATGGCCAGGAAAGCGACGATCTCCTCGCCGGGTTTCAACTCCAGCGCATGCTGCAAGTCTTTTTTCGCCAGCAACTGCGTGGTGATCCAGCAGGTGCTGTAACCCCGCTCCTCGGCCAACAGCGTCAGATACGCGATAACACTGCTGATGGATTGCACGTCGGGGAACGAAAACAGCCGGTCGGCTTCCCAGAATTTCATCCCGCGTTCGGAGAGGATTTTATCGAGTGGGGTGTGGTATCCCTGGTTGATGAAGGCGATAACAGCCGGTGCGCTCACAAAATGCATCGACTGCTCGCGCCAGGCCTGAATGCGCGGCAACTGGTCGGCGAACTCCGGCCAGTCCGCTAGCTCATCGATGCGCTGCTGTACCAGTGTGCCCAGCATGCGGCGCAAGTCGGGATTGATCAACGCGATGAAACGCCACATCTGCCGGTTGCTGATGTTGGGGGCCAGGGTAGCCAGGTTGAGCATTTCGCGAATTTGCGCGGTTGATACCGTTTCGTCGGTGAAATGTCGAACGGAACGGCGTTGGCGGATGGTTTCTTCGACGTTCATGCGGGTGACCTTTCCGACAAGCGCCTGTGCGGCGCGGCATACTGATGATCCTATTGTACCCGGTTTCGCCGCGTTGGGAAAGTCGGGTGAGGGTTGACGAATCATGGTGAGCGTTCTAGCATTAACGCGTGATGCCTACCTGGATATTCATTACGGCGGAAGAATGTCGCGACACGGTCCTGGAGATTCGCGGCGAGTGCTACCATCACCTGGTGCGTGTGCGGCGAACGCGGGTGGGGGAAGCGTTGCGCGCCGCATTACCCGACGGGCGGGTGCTGGTCGCAGAGGTGACGGAGATCAGTGCTGAGATGCTGCGCGCGCACATCACCGGTGAAGAGCCGGCAGTGGGGCAATCGACCTGCCGCATCACGCTGTACCAGGCCGTGCTCAAGGGTGAAAAGATGGATCTGGTGGTCCAGAAAGCAACGGAACTTGGCGTGTATGCGTTGGCGCCGGTGTGGACCCGGCGCAGTATTCCGCACTGGACCCCGGCGCAAGCGTACGAGCGCACTGTTCGCTGGCAGCGTATTGCCGAAGCTGCCAGCGCACAGTGCGAACGCAGCATACCCCCGTGCATCGCACTCCCGTGCGAGCTTTCCGCTGTTTCGCCATCAGGTGCGGATCTGGCGTTGCTGCTTCACGAACGCGACGGCGACTCGCTGCACGAACTGGCCGCGCGTCATCCCGGCAGGACATCGCTCGCACTGTTTATTGGGCCGGAGGGTGGTTGGGACGCGGAGGAGATTCGCGCGCTGCGTGTTGCCGGTGTCTTACCCATTCACCTCGGTCCGCGTATACTGCGCGCCGAAACCGCCAGCCTTACCGCACTGGCGCTGGCGCAATATCTCTGGGGTGATTTGCGGTAATGGTATGGCCCGCGGGCATCCTGCCCGCGGGCTATGGTAATCGACTTCCGGAGAGCTATTCGCTCTGCGGCGCCTCACCTTCCGGCTCGGTTTTTTTTCGCCGGGGCGTGGGGGTGCGACGGCGGCGCGGACGCGCTTCCGCCGGTGCTACCTCAGCCGGGACGGGCGTCTCGGCTACGGGGTCCGGCATGGCGATTGTCACCGGCGCGTGCGTTTCCCCCGGCGTTACGGGAGTCTCCTCCGGTGCTTCTGCGGTTTTGCGCGGACGGCGGGTGCGCGGGCGGCGAGCTGGTTTCGCTTCTGCCGGTGCTGCGGTTGCTTCGCCCATGGTTTCGGCAGGTGTCGCCATCGCTTCGACCGGCTGCGGCTCGATTTCCTCTTCCGCCTCCGGAATGGCGTTCAACAGCGCCGTCAGTGCTTCCGCGGCTTCTTCGGGTGAGATGGGTTCGAGAATTGGCACCGGCATCGGCGGTTCGAAGCTCGGGGTGAACTCTTCGCGCGGCCCTTCGCGCCGTCGGCGAGCGCGCGCACGGCGGCGACGGGCGGAGCGGCTCAACGGCGTTTCCGGCGCGGCTTCCCCGGTCGTGGCTGTTACTTCGGCGGACTCTTCCGTAACCGCGCCTTGCTCGGTTACCGGGACGGCGATCGTTTCTTCCTGCGCTTCAGTCGCGATCTCGGCCTGCTCAGTTCTCGATCCTCCACGTCCGCGACGGCGGCGGCGTTTACGGCGCGCTTCGCCGCTGCTGAGTGTTTCCGCTTCGAGTGGCTGGGCATCCTCTACCTCGGCAGCCAGCGCCTCTTCGACAACCGGCTCGCTCACGGCGGCAACCATAATTTCTTGCGGCACGGCCAACGCTTCCGTCTCGGGACGCGTGCGGCGTTTCCGCGTGCGGCGTTCGGTGTACCGTTCCGGCGCCACCACCAGGCTATCATCCTCCCCAACGGGATGCGGTACGGCGGCGGCGGTGGGCGACAACAGATGCTGTCCGCGCGGCGGCTTGGCCTGACGCTCCTCGCGCAAGTAGGGTGGCAGTACCGATTCCGCCAACAATGGCGGGCGCTCAATGGCATGCGGGCGCTGCTCGGTGCGGATGCCGCGCAATTCGGGGGCCAATGGATCGGCGAACGCCAGCGAGGTGCCGGTCTGCATCACGCGCACTTTCACCATTGCGCCAATTGGCGCGTCGAGATCGGGCACGACAATATAGATGCCGCGAGCCTGCACCAGCGGCGAGAGCGACAGCGTGGGATCGGGATTGACGACCCGGCCTTCGATCTCTTCGCCTTCCTCCAGGTGTGACACCGCCAGCAGCACCTGCTCCAGCGTCATACGCTCAAGTTGATAGGTGTTGGGGTGGAAGCCTTCGGCACTGCGCAGGTAAACCGGATGGCCGATGTATTGCTCGAGATCGCGCTGAATTTCGCCTTCGTAACCCAGAATGCTCGCGACAATACGCGGGTGGGCGGTGATGACGAACGCTTCCGTATTGGGATGTTCCACCGCGGTGGCAGCCAGGTCGCGCTGAATGCGTAACGCCATGGTAATCACGTTCTGCACGCGTCCGATGCCGCTGCAATAGGGGCAGGCTTCGGTGAGCATCCCATTCAGGCTTTCCCCGGTGCGTTTGCGCGTCATCTCCACCAGCCCCAGCGCGGAGATGCTGTGTACCTTGATTTTCGCGCGGTCGCGCTTCAATGCTTCCTCGAAGGCTTTGCTGACCTGCTGGCGATGCTTCAGATTGTCCATATCGATAAAGTCGACCACGATGATGCCGCCCAGGTCGCGCAGCCGCAACTGGCGCGCCACTTCTTCCGCGGCCTGCAGGTTGGTGGTCAGCACTGTCTCGGCCAGTTCCACCGAGCCCACGAAGCGTCCGGTGTTGACATCGATGGCGGTCAGTGCTTCCGCCTGATCCACCACGATCGAGCCGCCGGAGGGCAGCCATACCTTGCGTCGCAGCGTCCGTTCGATCTCCAACTCGATATTGTACGCGTGGAAGATGGGCATTGGCTCGTCGTAAAGGAAGATGCGGTTCTTCAGGTGCGGTGAGAGCAACTCGACCAGTTCGATGATATTTTCGAAAGACTCGGGGGAGTCCACCACCACGCGATTGACATCGCGGGTGAAGGCGTCACGGATCAGCCGCAACACCAAATTCATATCGCCGTGTACCAGCGACGGCGCTGGCGCATGCTCCGCTTTCGTTTCCAGGCGCTTCGCCATATCCAGCAGAAACGCCAGGTCACCGCGCAGTTCTTCTTCGGTTTTGCCTTCCGCTTCGGTGCGCACGATCACGCTGTAGTTCTCTGGGCGGACGGCATTGGCGAGGGCGCGCAGGCGCTGGCGTTCCTTCGGGTCTTCAATTTTGCGCGAGACACCGACGTAGGAGCCGCTGTTGAGCATGAGCACCATGTAGCGGCCCGGCACGGACAGGCGGGTGGTAATGCGGGCGCCTTTGCTGCCCATCGGCGCGCGCACTACCTGTGCCAGAATCTCCTGGTTGGCGTGCAGCAGTTGCGTGATGGGAGGCAGTTCGCGGCGACCATGGCGGCCGTTGCCCTCATCCTCGTCGGTCTCGGGCACCACATCAGAGACGGAAAGAAACGCATTCAGCTCGACGCCGATATCGACGAAGGCAGCATCCATGCCTTTCAATACTTTCGTCACGCGTCCCTTGTAAATATTGCCGACAATCTTCGGCTCGCGCTCGATGTGCAGTTCCATTAGCCGGCCATTTTCGAGGATCGCTACGCGCGCTTCCATCTCGCCGGCATTCACGATAATCTCTTTTGTCATGTAACAACCTGTCATGCGGCATCCGGCGGTTCGGCCTAAAGCCCATCGCGGACTCCGCAATGAAAAAATTTACAAGCGCCTCCACTGCGCCGCCTGAATCAGGCGGGTGGATTGACGCCAGATCGATTGGTGCAACGCGACGCGATGGACGCAGACGGTTCCGGCTGCCGGGGCATACCCCAGCACCTGCAATACCTCTTCGGGCCGCAGGGTTCCCCGCGGTCCCACGCCAAGCGTCATCAGCAGGCGCACCTGCCGCGTGCCGGCGGTGAGGACATGCACGTTCAGCACCAGCGCTCGCGCATTCAACTGCTGCGTTTTCTTTTCCCGCATGCGGGTCAGCGGAATCTCGTGCGCCGCGAGAAAGTCGCGAAGCCGCTCGCGCAACTCCGCCAGCGGCGGCGCGTCCTGCCAATCAACCTCGTAGGCGGCCTCGTCCAAATGAGCGGGATTTTCATCCGGGCTCCCCGGGAAGGCAATCCAGGTGATGTCGATGGTCAGGCCGGGAGGCAAATACGCATTCAATCCCTCCCGGACCGCGGATGGCTCGCGCGGCTCGATTAGTTCGATAACAGCACGTTCATCCTCGCTGGTGGCGTCCGGCGGCAACGGTGGCCCCAGCAGCACCGCACGCCGATCTTCGGCAAGCGGCAGTTCGGCCTTCGCCGCCGCCACCTGAAAGAAGGTGCGCACTTCGGCGTAACTGAACACGCTGGCGCAGCTTTCTCTCCGATAACGACATACGATCCGTTGCATCCGGCGGAATTCCCCAGGGCATGATAACAGATTTTTCCTCACCTGCCTAGCAACCGAGCAAACCAATGGGTGAGTCCGTCCGCGGCGTCAGCGCGGCACGGATCCGTAAGCCGCTAACTCCTCTAACATCAATTCGTAGTGGCGCAACGGCAGCCCCGGGAAAATCGTGTTGCTGGAGCTGAAAATATAACCGCCGCCGGGTGCGCCATGCTGCAGCGCATAGCGCGCGGAAGCGCGAATCCCCTCATCCGGGCCATCCTGCAACAGGTTGCACTGCACGTTGCCCATGATCGCCACTTTACCGTAGGTGCGGCGTTTCACCTCTGCCATGTCCATGCCCGCCATCGGGTCGATGGAGTGCAACAGGTGCATACCCGGTGAGATCCAGTCATCGAGGATGGGCATCAGGTTGCCGTCGGAGTGCTGGATCACGATAAGTCCCATCGCCTTTAATGCCGGAATGTGGCGATGCATGTAGGGAATAATGAATTCGCGGAACATCGGTGGTGAGATGAATGGGCCCTGGTTGAACGCGACGTCAGATACCAGGTTGACGAAATCCACTCCCACCTCGCACATCGCGCGTCCCTGCGCGATGGCGCTGTCAGACATGGACAACGCCTGCGCGTGAGTCAGTTCGGGATGCTCATACAGGTGTTGTGCGAATTGATCGAAGTCGTGGGTGGTGTCGATGGCATGAATGGATTCGCCAATGTAGCCACCGAGCAGAATATCGTCGCCTAACTCGCGTTTGGCTATGCGCAGACACTCCAGTTGGTCCGGACCGCTCCATGGGTGCCAGATGCACAGTCCGTCCCACTTGAATCGCTCGATGATGAGCGCATACACCTCTACGCAGGCATGCAACAACCGGTCGCGTGCGTCCGCGGTTGCCTCGGTAATCGCCTGTCCGGACGGCATGCCGCGGCCGAACGCCTCCTCGTTGAGATCGAAAATCTCCTCGAAATGCGGAACGCGGTCCGGTTCCTTGAATTGCAGCGTGGCCAAAATACGCTCGCGACCGGTCATGATTGTCCCCCTCCGGGGAGTGATACGCAATCGTTACTGTTTTGCGCAGCGCGAGAGCCGGGCTGGTCAGACCCCTGACTGAGCGCGCTGTCATCCGGTCACGACTTCATAGCCACCCGATCCGCATACACGATGGGCAGGATGGCGTTCTGGCGCGCGCTTTTCGCGATATGCGCGATGGTCTCGTCCACCACGTAGCCATCCCAGGCGGAGGGGGCGGGCGTTTCACCGTTCTCAAACCAGTGCAGCATGCTCGCCATCTCCACGTGGAAGGCGTTGACGCGCGGGAAGTGATGCTCGGTCACGCGGCCTGTTTCGGCGTCTTGATGAATGAGCAGCGCCGGGTAGCGGTCGGGGGTATCCCAGTTCACGGTGAAGAGATCCAGCCGGCCTTTCGTGGTATTGATCTCCAGTCGTTCGTCCCAGCCGTCGTGCGCGCGTCCGCCGAAGCGCAGTGGGTGCCAGCACGCTTCGAAGTGTACCATGCCGCCCTGTTCCAGCCACAGCAAGGCGTTGGCCTGGTTATCGATATCCATGCCTTCGCGGATGTGAACCTGGCTGGCGACCTGCGACGCGCGTCCGCCATACCAGTGAATCAGATCGAGGATGTGGCTGCCGCCGCATACCAGCACGCCGCCGCCGTAACTGCGCATCGGGCCGGAGGGATGCTGCAGGTATGGCCCGACGGAGCAATTCCACAGGTCCCAAGGCTGCCAGGTGCGCGCATGGATGCTGATAAGCGTTCCCATGTCGGACAGTATTGCCTTCGCCTGTTGTAGCGCCGGGAAGAAGCGTTTCATGTAAGCGGTCGCGCAGAAGACACCGGCTTGTTCCGCCGTGCGGGCGATTTCCGCCGAATCCGTCGCCCTGTCGCTCAACGTCTTTTCGCACACCACGCCTTTGCCCGCCGCGATGGCGGCCAGGCAGATCTCCTTGTGCGTGGAAGCGATGGTGCACACGCTGACGAGTTGTACCGCGGGGTCGTCGAGCACCGCGCGGTAATCCGTGCTCGCTTGCGCGCCATACCGGTTCGCCACCGCCTCCGCCGCCTCGGTCCGCAGGTCGCAAGCATGCACGATCTTCGCACCCGCGTTCGCGTAACCTTCATAATGGAAGCGGGCGATGTTCCCGCAGCCGATAATGCCAATGCCGATCATGGAGTATTCCTTTATCGCGCCGTTTTATGATCAGGAAATGAAACAGATTCCACCTGGATTAGGGAGGGGTCTGTTATGCGGTATAATGTTCGTCCGGGATCACCAGCACCTTGCGGGTGGTGCCGCGCTGATCGCGGGCGGTGAGCATCGCCTGCTGCAGGCGGCTGAGCGGGAAGCGGTGCGAGATGATCTCCGCTGCCGGCACCACGTTTGATCGCAGCAGGTGCAGTGCTTCCGGTAGATAGACCGCCGGGGACGCGAACGACGAGCGCAGTTGCTGCTTGCCCAGGTGCATGCGGGTGGTATCGAGGGTGATGTTGCCACCGTTGCCCCAGTCGAAGCCGATGAAGGTGACGCTTCCGCCGTAGGATGTGGTGTTCAGCGCGTCAGGCAACAACTTCGGTGGGGCGGTGACCAGCACGCGGTCGAAACCGCCGAACGGTTTGCCGCATTCGGCGAGTGGGGTGATACTGGTATCCACGACTGCGTCGGCGCCCAGTCGCCGGGCTGTCTCCAGCTTGGCGGGGGAGCGATTGGCGGCGACGATGAGGCCGGAGGTGCGCCGGCGCGCAATGGCCAGCGCCATCAGCCCAATGGCGCCGGTACCGACCACCAGCACGCGGTCGCACAGCGCAATCTCCGCCACTTTGATCATGTCTACCGCCACGCCGCACGGCTCGGTCAGCGCCGCCGCCATTGGGTCGATGTCGGGTGCGGGCACCGCGTTGCATGCCGGGACGATCATCGCTTGGGAAAAGCCCATCGCCGGCTCTGCCCAGAAGGCAGGCGCTTTGTTGCATAGGTCGACGCGTCCGTTGCGGCACAGGTCGCACACGCCGCAGAACGAGCTCGATTCGAGCACTACCTGGTCGCCTGCCTTGACGTGCTTCACTCCGGACCCGACTTCGCAAACGATCCCCGCCACCTCGTGGCCGAAGGCGCGCGGCGTTTGTGCCAATTGCATGGCGATCTCCATGTCATGGCCGCAAATGCCGCAAGCCAGCACTTCCAGCAACACCTCGTCGCGACCGGGCGATCGCAGCGCCACCTCGCGCGTGCTCACCTGAAACGGTCGTTGGATGTACGAGGCCGTCACCGTCCGTGCCGGCGATTCCGTCGTGTGCATGATCGATGGCTCCCGTGTCGTGAAATAGAATGTCCGCAGTGCGTATTCCGCCGTCTGCCGTTAAACTCCTGCCGAACACGCGCATCATCGTGAAACGATGTGTCGGCACCGAGTATCCGGCAGGAGCAGCAATTCGCGGGAGAAGGAGTTTCGTAGTGACCGCCGAACTTGATAGCATAGTAGGAGATTCGCGGTGCGCCGCGGCGTGGCATGACGCCGGACGCGGGCAATCTTGTGGCAGGTTGTTTTTGTCAGGAGGTGTGGAATGCTGGAATTCGTCCCGTTGTTGCAGATGTCGGACCCGAATGCGGCGCAAGCCGTGTGGTATTTCGCGATCGGGTTTGTGGTCCTGCTCTTTCTTATCCTGGGCATCGTGGCCAATCGCTGGGTGAAGGTAGGGCCGAACCAGGTGCTGATTATCTCCGGGCGCCGGCGCAAGGTGCAGGGACCGGACGGCCGTCTGATCGAGCTGGGATTCCGGCTGGTGCGCGGCGGCGGCACCTTTGTGATCCCGGTCGTGGAAATGGCCGAGCACATGTCCCTTGAGTTGATGACGCTGGAGGTGCAAACCCCGGAAGTCTATACCTCGATGGGCGTGCCTATCCGGGTGGACGGTATCGCGCAGATCAAGGTGCGTAACGATGACGTCTCGATCCGCACCGCTGCCGAGCAGTTTTTGAGCATGGGCTCGGTGCAGATTCGTCAAATCGCGTTGCAGACGGTGGAAGGCCATCTGCGTGCCATCCTTGGCACCATGACGGTGGAAGAAGTCTACCGCGAACGCGACAAATTCGCCCAGCGCGTGCAGGAAGTGGCGGCCAGTGATCTCGCCAATATGGGATTGCAGATCGTCAGCTTCACGATTCGCGACATCAAGGACAGCCAGGGTTATCTGGATGCTCTCGGCAAGCCGCGCATCGCGGAGGTGAAACGCGACGCCGTCATCGGCGAGGCGGAAGCCAACCGCGACGCGGTGATCCGCTCCGCACAGGCGAACCAGGAAGGGCAGAGCGCCAAGTACCTGGCCGATACGCAGATCGCGGAAGCGGACCGGGATTACAAAATGAAGCTGGCGGACTACACCGCCGCGGTGAACCAGAAGAAAGCACAGGCCGACCTGGCCTACGATCTGCAGAAGTTCCAGACCCAGCAGCTTGTCACCGCCGAGCAGGTGAAGGTGCAAGTGGTGGAAAAGGAAAACCAGATTTCCGTGCAGGAAAAGGAAATTCTGCGCAAAGAGAAAGAGTTGACGGCAACCATCAACCGGCCCGCCGAAGCGGAACGCGACCGGATTCAGTTGCTGGCGGACGCCGAGCAATATCGTCTGCGCAACACCGCGCTGGGGCAAGCCGACGCGATTAAGGCGACCGGATTCGCGGAAGCGGACGCCAACAAGGCGCGCGGTCTGGCGCAAGCCGACGTGATTCGCGAGCAGGGATTGGCGGAAGCGCAGGCGATGGCGAAGAAGGCTGAGGCCTGGCGCGCATACAGCGAGGCCGCGGTAGCGCAGATGTTTATCGAGAAGCTACCGGAAGTCGCCGCCGCTATCTCCGCTCCATTGGCAAAGACCGAAAAGATCGTGGTGGTGAACCTCGGCAACGAAGGCGGCGGGGCCAGCAAGGTGACCGCCGACATCACCCAGATTATCGCGCAGCTTCCGCCGGTGCTGGAAGCGATGACCGGCATCAAGCTGGATGATCTGATGAAGCGCGTGCCCGGGTTGGGCAGCGTCCCGGCCGCCACCATCGAAGCGGCATCGCCGAAGCCGAAAGCCGCGCCAAAGCCGGTCGAACCGCCGAAACCGCCAGAACCACCCGCGGTACCGGAACCGCCGGCAGCGTCATAACGGACCGCATACAGGCACACGCAGTCGCCGGGATTATCCCGGCGACTGCCGTTTCTGGTTCGGACGAAACCGCATTGACTCGCCCGAAAACCCTCTTCATGCATAGCGATCAGCACCGTGACCGCTTCCTGGGACCGAGGGGGGGCCCTTTGCTCCGTCGAAGCCGGCTACCGGCACAGTCCGCGTTCCGCCATTTCCAGCGAATTCAACAGCGCGCGGGCTTTATTCAGCGTCTCCTGGTATTCATTTTCCGGCACCGAGTCGGCGACAATGCCAGCGCCGGCCTGCACGTAGGCGGCGCCGTCCTGCACGACCACGGTACGGATGGTAATGGCGGTATCCATGTTGCCTTCGAAGCTAAAGTAGCCGATAGCACCGGCGTACGGGCCGCGGCGGGTGGGTTCCAACTCGTCGATGATCTCCATGGCGCGAATCTTCGGCGCACCGCTGACGGTGCCTGCCGGAAAGCACGCGCGCAGCACATCGAAGTGGTCGAGTTCGGGACGCAAGGTGCCGCACACGTTGCTGACAATGTGCATGACATGCGAGTAGTGTTCGATGGACATCAACTGATCCACCTCCACGGAGCCGTAAGCGCACACGCGGCCCAAGTCGTTGCGACCCAGGTCCACCAGCATGATATGTTCGGCACGCTCCTTGGCGTCCGCCAGCAGATCGGCAGCCAGTGCCGCATCTTCCTCCGCGCTTTGCCCGCGCCGGCGGGTGCCGGCGATGGGACGAGTGACGACGTGGCCTTCCTCTTCGCTCACCAGCCGCTCCGGCGACGAGCCGATGATCTTCACCGCGCCGTAGGAGAGGTAATACATGTACGGTGAGGGATTCAGGTAGCGCAGCGCGCGGTAGATGTTGAACGGTTGCGCGCGCAACGCGGGCGACAGCACGCGGCGCAGGCGTTGTGACAGCACCACCTGGATCACATCGCCGGCGGCGATATATTCCTTCGCGCGCTCCACCGATTGCAGGAACGCGTCATGGGTAAAGTTCGACTCCACCGGCGCCTCGTGTGCCGGCGCACCAGGTGCCAGGCCCAACGGGCGCGTTTCCGGCGCCTGCAACTGGTCGATGAGATCATCGATTTTTGCCAGCGCGCCGTAATACGCCGCATCGACGTCGCCGTTCACGTGGGCATTGCACACGACCAGGATGCGATGGCGCACATGGTCGAAAATGAGGCAGACGTCGGTGAAGACAAAGTAGCAATCCGGCAGGTGCTGGTCGTCGGATGGCGCGTCGGGCAGCCGTTCGAAGAAGCGCACGGTGTCATAACTGAGATAACCTACCGCGCCACCGTAGAACTTGGGCAGGCCGGCGACGTGCGCGACGCGATACTCGCGCATCAGGGTTTGCAGCACGTGCAGGGGATCCTCGTCTGCGGCCAACGCCCGCCGTGCTACGTGCCCCTGCCGCTCGATGGTTACCTCTTGACCGCGCGTGGCCAGCACCACCGACGGCGCACCGCCCATGAAGCTGTAACGCCCCACGTTCTCACCGCCTTCCACACTCTCCAGCAGATAGGCGAAGCGCCCATCATCCAGCTTGTGAAAGGCCGACACCGGCGTATGCAGATCGCCAAGAATTTCTCGATAGACGGGAATCAAGTTATGGTCGCGCGCCAGCGCGCGAAAATCATCCAGCCCGATCGACGGGTGGCCGGTGTCCCGAGATGTGCTCGGTGTCATCATGGTGTTACCTCTGAAAATATTGTTGTGGCAGGGGGTAACCAAAAACATCCACCACCTGCACGCAGGTGGTGGATGTTTTTGGTTAACCCGAACCAGGGTTGGCCTCACACGTTACCGCGTTCAGGGGGGAGATGACGTATTGCTTCGCCAGCACCAGACAGTGCCGGTTGTCCATCTCGTCCCCTGTTTTTGTGAATCCATGAACATAATACGTGCGAAGAAGTGCAAAGGGTAAAGATATCTTCCCATAGCCTTGTTTGCCTGTCAAGCCCTGTATATCGAAATATCCGCCTTGCATGTTAAATCCTCTTAATCATTGAGTGAGATTATTGTGTTAGAAACAGTTTGATGCGGCATTGCACTCGGCCTCGGAAAGAAACGCCGCCCCGATACATCGACCGGGGCGGCGGTGTGGTGTGTGCTTGATCCCGCTGGGCAATCAGCGGCGGCGCTTGGAAGTTTTTCCGGCCTGTCGAGCGCGCTGCACGGCATCTTTTGAGGCGGGTGCCGTAGGCTGCACGGGCATCGTCGGGATGGTGACGGCGTTGCCGGCTGCCACGGCTACCGGCTGCGGCGCAGTGATTTCCACGGCCGCGGGTGCCACGGCATCTATCGGCAGCATCTCGCGGTCGCGGCCCTTGCTCCATGATACCAGCAACTGGCTGGCAACGAAGATGGAGCTGTAAGCACCAATGGTCACACCGATCAGCATAGCCGCCACGAAGTCGCGCAGCGTGGGGCCACCGAAGAAGAACAGCGCCAACAGGGTGATCAACACCGTCAACACGGTGTTCACCGAGCGTGCCATCGTTTCGAGCAGGGATATGTTCACCGTCTCGGCGAAGGTGCGACCCTTGCGCAGGCGCATATTCTCACGGATGCGGTCGAAGATGACGATGGTATCATGGATGGAATACCCCAACACCGTCAGCAGCGCGGCGATGAACGGGCTGTTCACCTCCAGGACGTTATGGAAAAGGGCAAACATGCCGACCAGCGTGAGCAGGTCATGCGCCAGCGCAATGATGCCGGCCACGGCATACCGCATGCCGAAACCGCCGATATTGTAGCGGATGCCAATCCACAGCATGATCAGCAGCGAACCGAGCACCAGCGCCAGCGCACTGTTGTTAATGAGTTCGCGCGATACGGTGCCGGTCACCACCTCGCGGCTCTCTTCTCGTGTTATCTTCGCGGCTGATGGCACGGACGCGGCGATGGTCTTCGCGATGGCAGGCGTGATCTTGGTCGTGATCTGCTCGGCCAGCACCATGTCCAACTCGTTTGGCTTTACATCCTTCGGCAGCAGCGTGCGGATTAATATGATATCACCGGTGTCTTCCACGGCGCCCGGTGAAATCTGCACCTCACTGTCTTCGATCCCCATTTCTTTTAACTGCGTGCGGATCTCACCAATGATGTGATCGGTTTTATCCGCGGGCAGTTTGGCGTCCACGCGATAGCTTACCAGCCCGCCGCCCTTGAAGTCGATGCCGAAGTTCAGCCAGTTTCCCGGACCGAGCCGCGACACGTTGGAGAAGATCGCAATAATGCCGGTAAGCAGCATCAACGCGGAGATGAGATAATATAATCCCCGTTTGCTTACCAGGTCCCATTTTCGATAACGAAAGAGGTCAACCACGCGTTTTGCCTCCAGGGGGCACTCCGCCCCGAAAAATCAGTGATCACAGTGATATACGTTACACGCCGTACCAGGCCAGATTGTGAGCGGCCTTGGAACGGATCATCAGCTTCATGAACAGCCGGGTGACGGTGACGGCGGTGACCAGCGAGACCGCGACGCCGATCATCAGCGTAATGGCAAAACCCTTTACCGCACCGGTGCCCAGCGCATACAGCACGGATCCGGTGATGAGTGATGCCACGTTGGAGTCCAGAATCGCCGTCCATGCGCGCTGGAAGGCCACGTCGATGGCCGTTTCCAACGCTTTCTTGGTCCGTAATTCTTCTTTGAGACGTTCAAAGATAATGACATTCGCATCGACCGCCATCCCGATCGAGATGATGATACCCGCGATGCCCGGCAGGGTGAGGGTGGCCTGGAAGAACCACAGCACCGCCAGCGAGAAGAAGATGTAGATGATCAATGCCAGGTTGGCCATCAAGCCAGGCAGGCGGTAGTAGATACCCATAAAGAGCAACACCGCGAGGAGGCCGATAATGCCGGCCTTCATGCTCATCGATACCGAGTCGGCGCCCAGCGTGGCACTGACCGTGCGATTCTCCACGATGTCTACCGGCACCGGCAGCGCGCCCGCGTTCAGCAGGATGGATAGCTCTTTCGCCTTCTCCATGGTGAAACTGCCGGAGATGATGCCGTCGTCGGTGATCTTATCCTGAATCTTCGGAGCGGTGATGATCTTGCCGTCCAGCACGATGGCCAGTTGCTTGTCGATGTTCTGGCTGGTCAGCGCGCCGAATTTATCCCGGTCGGCCTGCGTCTTCATAGAGAAGCTGACGGCGGGACGATGCTGCTGATCGTAGGTCACGTTGCTGTTTGGCTTCAGGGAGTCACCCCCCATCTCACGCGGAAGGAAGTTGATGGCTTCCTTGTCGATGACGGTTTTGCCGTTCGGCATGGTGACGTGCGAAACGCCGGTTTCGTCATCGGTGCTGACCAGATACCCATCCGGAACCAGGCGGAATTCCAACTGCGCGGTTTCGTGGATCATGCGGCGTACCTGCTCGGTATCTTTGACGCCGGGAATTTCCAGTACGACTTGGTTCGTTCCTTTGGCGTACCCCACCGCTTCGGTAAGACCGAGCTGGTTCACGCGTCGTTCCATAATCGAGGTCACGGTATTCTGCAACTCACGATCGACCGTTTTGAAGACCTTGGTGGAATCGGGTGAGACAAACTTGCCTTCGCCAAAGACCTTCGTCATGGCGCCATCAATCAGCTTCAACTGATCCTGGGCAGCGGCATCGGTGAGCGGGCGCGTGACAATTTCCACTTCGTTGTTACTGACGCTCAACTGTACCTTGCTGGGATCCTTTGCGTCATCGCCAAGCACCTGCACGCTCTGCAGTTCCTGGTTCAATGCATCACGTTTTTCCTGCACCGCGACCGTGCCTTCCAGCGGGGGATTCAGTGAATACGTGAAAATGGCGCGGTCGGGAATCTGCAGCACGACGCGCATGCCACCGCGCAGGTCCAACCCCAGGCGCAGATCATGCTGCGGCGGATACAGGTAGACGTTGACTTTGCCAAAGCTGCTGAAAGGCATCGGGGCCTTGGTGGGGGAGAAGTCTACCGTATTAATCGGGCGCAGGTACTGTGAGGGATCGCTGGGATCCTTGCGTGCCGAGAACGTCACCGGCTTGAAGACCGTCATGAACGCCACGATGGTCGCGATGATGATGATGGTTAGCCAGATGGATAATGAACTACGCATCCGTCAGTACTCCTATTCACGCACCGGTATGAGCCGTCGTGAAGGTGGATGGGGTGAATGCACCCTCGGCATCCGCGCATGGGCTGCGCCCATACGCAACAAGAATCCGAAGCAGACTACTTCGGCTCGGACCATTATAGCCGAGCCGGTATGGAGCGTCAACCAACATATGAAATCATCCGCGAAATAACGGCAAAGATAACCCCTGGTCGCGAGATTAAGCCGATTGAGGAGATCGTTATGGGTGACCCGGTGCGTTCTGCCCATTTTTCGTTCGCGTCAAACGCGGGAAACCGCCGAAGCGGCGACGACAGCTGGTTCCTTTCTCCAACCCGTTGCTAGCGGAATCACCGGCATGTTGTTGGCGACCAGCCTGCATAAGATCAGGCGCCGCCGGCGAATTGCTCGCTGCGGGGTTCGCGCGACATTAATTGTTGCACGGATTCTTTCGCGGGACGGCCTTCGAAGAGGATGGCGTAGACTTGCTCGCAGATCGGCATCTCCACATCCAGGCGGCGGGCCAGGCGCACCACCGCTTCGGTGGTGGGCATGCCTTCCGCCACCTGGCCGGAATCGCCCAGCGCCGCGCGGTAATCGCCGCCGCGCCCTACCTGCAGGCCTACGCGGTGGTTGCGGCTGAGCGGTGACATGCAGGTGGCGATCAGGTCGCCGATGCCGGAAAGGCCGGCAACCGTCTCCGCGTGTCCGCCCATACGATGCACCAGGCGGCCGATCTCCGCCTGTGCGCGGGTGAGCACGGTGGCTTTGGCATTGTCACCGAATCCCAGTCCTTCGCAGATGCCGGTGCCGATTGCAATGACGTTCTTGACCGCGCCGCACACCTCCACGCCGATGATGTCGGCGCCGGTATAGGGACGAAAATGCGGCGCCTGGAATAATTCCTGCGCGAGCACGGCCAGGGCGGCGTTTTCACTGGCGATCACGGTGGCGGCGGGTTGGCCGGCGGCGATTTCCGGTGCCAGGTTGGGACCGGACAACGCGGCGATGGCGGGCAGTGTCGGCAATTCTTCGCGGATCACCTCGCTCATCCGCTTCCCGGTTTCGATCTCCAGTCCCTTGGTGACGGTGACCAGTGGCGGGGGTGGGGCGGGAAGCCGCGTAGCCAGTTCCCGCGCGGTGGCGCGCACCCAGCGGCTGGGCACCGCCAGCACCAGCAACTCCGCGCCCGCGGTCGCCAGCGTCAGGTCGGCGGTGGGGCGCAGCGTGGGGGGCAGGGGAATGCCGGGCAGAAATTGTGTGTTTTCGCGCCGTTGCATCATGGCCTCCGCCAGTTCGGGCTCGCGCACCCACAACGTGACCGGCAAACCTTTGCCAGCCAGCAAGGCGGCCAGCGTGGTGCCCCACGCGCCGGCGCCGATAACTGAGATTGCAGTCATGATGATACCTCGTCGGAAGATGGGGCGGGAGCGGGCGGTTCCACGGGCGACGCGGCGCGCTGACCGAATTTGGATTCCGTGCCGTTCAGCAGGCGCTGGATATTCGCGCGGTGGCGTATGGTGACCAGCACGAACAACACGGCCGTCATGCCGATCATCCAGGTCCGCGCTTCGCCATGCAGGATGAGATAGGATGCGATGGGCAGGCTGATCGCCGCCAGCAGCGAGGACAGACTGACATATCGCGTGAGCGCGACGAAGATAACCCAGGTGGAGAATCCGACGACCGCCACCGGCCAGCTCAGTGCGATGAGAATGCCCAGCGTGGTAGCGATGCCTTTGCCGCCCTTGAAGCGCAGGAACGGCGAGAAGGTGTGTCCGAGCACGGCGCACAGGCCGATCAACACCAGATGCGGCATCTGCAACCCATACAAACCGTCTGGAATGCTATAGACTCCAGGGATCCAGAAAATGTGATGCGTCAATTCACGGGCCAGCGCCACGCCGACAACGCCTTTGCCGACATCCAGCAGAAAGGCCAGCGAGCCGGGACCGGGGCCGAGTACACGCAGTACGTTCGTGGCGCCAATGTTCTTGCTGCCGACGGTGCGGATGTCAACGCCCTTCAGCAAGCCGATCCACAGGCCGAACGGCAGTGAACCGATGAGAAAACTCAACGCGCAAAAGAGGATGACGGTATAGGTAAGTCCAAGTTGGGCAAACAGTGAATCGAGTATGTTCATCTTCGTTCAATCGTCTTCGAGTGGTGCGCAAAGTGTAGCACGATTGCCGCAATATCGCAAAAGATTACGCGTCGGCATGCGAAGCGAGCGGCGGACCTGTGGCGAGGGAGGACGTCGCTGTTTCGTCGGTCAGCATGGCAACGATCGCCTGCGCTTCCGCGCGCACCTGTTCCACCAATTCCGGCGGTGCCAACGGGTGGGCATGACAGCCAAAGCCCAGTACCCAGCGCGTGACGCTGCGCAATCCCTCGACCGTCAGGAACAGCGTGCACGAGCCGTCGGGGTGGTCATCAATGCATTGGCTGGGGTGCCAGATACGCTCCCGGATACGACGGGCGGCGTCGGGGTCGAAACGGATGGCGACATCGACGCATACATCCTCGATCAATGAGAAGCGTTGTGCCAGCCGCGCGCGGATATCAGCGGCATCGGGGGAGATGAAGGTGGCGTCGAGTACGTCAAGTTGGCGGATGCGCTCCAACGCGAAGTCGCGCATCTCTTTGCGCAGATGGCACCAGGCATACAGGTACCACATGCCGCGGCGATGAAACAGGTGGCAGGGATCGACCACGCGGGTGGTTTCGGCGTCGCTGCGCATCGAGTAATACTTCAGGCGCACCTGCCGGTGTTCCTCGGTGGCGCGCAGCAGATCGTTGAAAAAGATGCACGTTTCGGCTCGCTCCGGCGGTGCGGCATCGTAGAGATAGGAGAGATGTGGGCACTCATCGGCAAATGACGACTGCACCGTCTCTGGCAGCAACACCTGCAGCTTGCGCAGCGCACGGGTGATGGCAGGGGCGAAGTGGGTGTTGCGGAAGGTGTCGGCCATGACTCGCATCATGCAGAGCGCCAGTAATTCGCCTTCCGTCAACGGCAGTGCCGTCAGATTGAAATCTCGCGTGTAGTGGTAGCCCTGGTGCCGGCGCGAATAGATCACCGGGGCGTCGAAATCATCGCGCAGCACCTTCACGTCACGTTTGATGGTGCGCGCGTTTACTGCGCATTCCTCTGCCAGACGCTCCGCTGAGGGGTAGTCTTTTTGCGAAATGGCTTGATGAATTTTAAATAGACGCAGCAGCGATGGTCGCGTGGAGGACATGGCGCCTTCCTCATCGGCAGGATGACTGTATTATCCGTGCTTTAGACGGATAATGCAACCGCCGTCATCAACGGGAGGGCTGTTCCGACTTGCCGGGATGCGGCGCATCGAGTCTCCGACACGACGCGTATCGAAAAGACCTCTTGACAAGCAATCGCGGATGTGGTGGAATTAGCTCGAACTAATCCGCGAGTTTATCTCGACTAATTTGGGGTGGACGACGATGATAGCACCGGGTGAACAATTGACGGCAATGAGCGCGCAAGCGCAGGAATATCTGGAAGCCATCTGCCGCATTCAGGATCGCGGCGACATAGCGACGCCGACGGAACTGGCGCGTGAGCTGGGATTGGCGCCGCCGTCGGTACTGGGCATGGTGCGCCGCCTGGCGGATCAGCAGTTGCTGACTTATTCGCGGCAGACGGGCGCGCAATTGACGCCATGCGGGCAGGAGCATGCCGACGCGGTGCGGCGCCGCCACCGGCTGGCAGAACGCTTGCTGACTGATCTACTCGGTATCCCCTGGGAGCGCGCCCATCACATCGCCTGCCGTTTCGAGCACGTCATTGACGAGGAAGTGGAAAGCTATCTGGTCGAGGCGCTGCACCATCCCGATACCTGTCCGCATGGCAATCCGCTCGATAACACCGCCGTGGAGCGTTACGTGCCGCTCACCGTGCTGGCGACCGGCCAGTCCGGCCGTTTACGCCGGGTGGTGGACGAGACCGCGCCCACCCTCGATTATCTCACGCACCTGCGCCTGCGTCCCGGCGTGCAAGTGACCGTGTGCGACCATGCACCCTTCGACGGACCGCTCACGGTGGAGGTGGAGGGCGAGCGCCATGCGGTCTCGCGGGTGATGGCCGCCTCCTTGCTGATCGAACCGGAGGCCGCGGTATGAATCTGCTCACGCTGACCAAATCACGGGCATCCTGTCATGGCCCGGCATCCACCGCCGATTGCGGACAACCGTTACTCGCTATCGTCGGGTGCCCGAACGTCGGGAAAAGCGTTCTCTTCAACCGCCTTACCGGTGCCTATGTCACTGTCTCAAATTATCCCGGCACCACGGTGGAAATCTCACGCGGCATGGCGCGGCTGGGCGGGATGGAGATCAGCGTGGTCGATACCCCCGGCATGTATTCGCTGCTGCCCATCAGCGAAGAGGAAGCGGTCGCGCGCCGCCTGCTGCTGGAGGAACACCCCCGCCAAACCCTTCACGTAGTGGACGCGAAAAATCTGCAGCGCATGCTGCCGATGACGCTGCAACTGCTGGAAGCCGGGCTGCCGACGGTGCTGGCGTTGAACATGCTGGATGAATCGGAAGAACTGGGCTTTGCCTTCGAGATCGACGCGCTGGCAGCGGAGTTGGGCATTCCGGTGGTGGGCACCGCCGGCGCGAGCAACCGCGGCGTGCCCGAACTGACGGCGGTGCTCAGCGAGCGCCTGGCGGCCGCTTCCTGCGCCATCACGCCGGCGGTGGCGCGCTTCCGTTATGATGCGCGCATCGAGCAGGCTATTGACGAGATTTCCGCCATCGTCGAGACACCGACGGCCATCCATCCGCGCGCATTCGCGCTGTTGCTGCTGCAACTCGACGCGGAAGCGCTGGAATTGGTGCGCACACGAGTCGCGCCGCAAGCGGTCGAACAGGTGCGCGCCATCGTCGCGGCAACACAGGCATCCTTCTCGCAACCGCTGGCGATGGGCATCACCTTGCGACGGCAGGCAGTGGCGAACGACATCATCGCGCGGGTGATGCACATGCCGGCCGCCCTCAAATCCGCACGCATGGAATGGCTGTCGCGTCTGCTCATTCATCCGCTGGTGGGATTGCCCGTACTGGCGCTGGTGCTCTACTTCGGCGTTTACCAATTTGTGGGCGTATTCGGCGGTGGGGTCGCGGTTGATTGGCTGGAAAGTACCCTCTTCGGCCAGTGGATCAACCCGTGGCTCACGCACGGCATCCAACGGTTGCTGCCCAATCCGCTGTGGGCTAACCTGTTCGTTGGCGAGTACGGCATCTTCACCCTCGGCATCACCTACGCGGTGGCCATCGTGCTGCCGGTAGTGGGATTGTTCTTCCTCATGTTCTCGGTATTAGAGGATAGTGGCTACCTGCCGCGGCTGGCGATGCTCATCGACCGTCAGTTCAAAGCCATCGGATTGAATGGCCGTGCGGTGATCCCGCTGGTGCTCGGTTTCGGCTGTGATACCATGGCGACCATGGTCACGCGCGTGTTGGAAACAAAGCGCGAGCGCATCATCACCACGCTGCTGTTGGCGCTGGCGGTGCCGTGCGCGGCGCAAAGCGGATTGTTCATGGCCATGCTTGCCGCCGTGCAGCCGTATGGGCTGCTCATCTACCTGGGCGTGTTGATGCTGATCTTCCTGCTGGTTGGCCTGCTGGCGACGCAGGTGCTGCCCGGGCAAAAGGCGCAGTTCTATCTTGAATTGCCGCCATTGCGCCTGCCGCGGTTGGGCAACGTGGTGGTGAAGACGTACAGTCGATTGGAGTGGTATTTTCTCGAAATCCTGCCCATGTTCATCCTGGCCAGCGTGCTGCTGTGGGTCGGTTCGCTCACATGGAATGGACACGTGCTGCTCTTCAACCCGCACCACGGTTTATTCGGCATGCTCGAACGCGCGCTCGATCCGCTGGTGGCGCTCATCGGCTTGCCGACCAGCGCCGACGTGGCGCGCAATCCCGCGCTGGAATTTTCCGGCGGCACTATCCTGCTTGCCGGCTTCTTCCGTCGCGATTTCGGCGCCGCCGGGCTGTGGCACTTATTCCGCTCCGGGCTGATCACCCCGGTGCAGGTGCTGGTTACCGCCGTCACGCTGACACTATTCCTGCCCTGTGTGGCACAGTTCATGGTCATGAAAAGGGAGCGAGGTCTGCGTACCACGCTGGCGATGTCCGTCTTTATTTTAGTAGTGGCCTTTGGCGTCGGCTTCCTGTTGCGGCTGGGTTTGCAGGCGTCGGGCATCCATCTGATATTGAATCGGGAGGCGCTGCATGGCCTGTGACGACTATACCTGCGCGATGTGCGGCTACCGATATTCCGCGGAGCAAAGCGAACAATCCTGCGCGCGATGCAGTCTGGTCGGCGCGGGCGGGTGTCATAAAGTACGTTGCCCGCGCTGCGGCTACGAGATGCCGCCGCCTGCGCGCCTGCCGCGATTGCTGGCGAAATTGCTAACACGAAAAGAGTGAAGGATACCTATGTTGCGTCACACGAAGACCGCTCAGCCGGCGGTGAGTATCACGTTGAGCCCGCTGGCGGAGGATTACCTGGAGCGCCTGTACATGCGCGACGTCGAAGGGGAAGGCGCGGAACTCGCGCTGCCGGATGACCGCGTACTGGGCGAGTTGCTGCGCCACCAGATTGCGCGTCACGAAGGCGGTGCCATGCGGCTGACCTCGGCGGGGCGGGTGCACGCGGAAGGCGCGGTGCGTCGTCACCGGCTGGCGGAACGGCTGCTGCACGACGTCATGCATGTCCACGGTGACCGGGTGGACGCCGCCGCCTGTGAGTTCGAACACTCGCTGCACCACGGCATTGACGAGCATATTTGCACGCTGCTGGGCCATCCGAAAACCTGTCCGCATGGCCGCGTCATCCCGCCGGGCCACTGCTGTCGCGAGCGAAAAGGCGCGGCCACCGCGGTCATTGTCTCCCTCGCCGAGATGAAATCCGGCGACTGCGGCGCCATCGCCTACCTGTCAAGCTACCAGCCGGAGACGATGCAAAAGCTGATGGCGCTGGGCGTGCTCCCCGGCTCCCCCATCGCCGTCATCCAAACCTTCCCCAGCGTCGTCTTTCAGGTTAACCAAACCCAGATCGCCCTCGATACTCCCCTCGCCGGCGACATTTACGTGCGACGGGTAACGGGTGACAAGTGACGGGTGACAAGTGGCAAGTGAGAAGGAATAGTCACTGTTTGGAACAGGGCGAGAGTCCGGCCTGTGAGTCCTACGGCGCATCTGCGACCGAGTTTCCAGATACGAATCTCCGACGAGAACAGCAACAAGCACGTCACAGGCCATCATGTCTGTCACGTCCTTTTGTCCATTTTCGTCAGTGATTCTCAGTCTGGAAGCTCGGTCGCAGCCGCGCCAAGGGTAAAAAAATGCAACTCCCACTCCCACTGCCACCCGCACCTATTGTCCCGCGGGGCAGGCGGTCAGGAAGGGGCAGCTTGCGCAATGGCGGCCCGGGGTGGGGTGGAAGTCTTCGCGGCGGATGCCGTCGCCGGCGTCGAGGAGCAGGCGACGGGCGTCGTCGAGTTGCGCGGGGGTCACCGGTTCATCGCGCACCGGGCGCGGGGTGTCGGTGGCGAGATAGGCCAGCAGGACGCGTCGAGGGGTGATGCCGAGTGCCTGTTGCACGCCCAGCGCATAGACGCCCACTTGGCGGGCGTGATCGGAGGAGGGATGCCCCGATTTGTAATCGAGAATCCACCAGTCCTTCCCGTTGCGCGCCAGCACGTCGATGATGCCGGATGCCATCACCTGGCGTTCCCGCACGATGAAGTGCAACTCGCGGTGAATCTCCGTTGCGCCGCACAGCCCGTCGAAGACCGGCAGCGCCATCAAGCGGCGCAGGCATTCCAACAGCCGCGCTTCGTCTCCCGCGCCGGCGGCGATGTCCAATTCTCGCGCGGCGGAAGCGAGCAGCGCCGGCACCTGTGCAAGCAGATTGGGTGAAAACGTCGCCCGCTGCAACACCCCGTGCAGCAACAGTCCGAAGGCGGTGTCGTCTACCTGTTCGCGCTCCTCCGTCTCCCGCGGTGCTTCATCGTCCGTGAAGGCGATGCGCGGCGCTACGTCGTGTTGCAGCACATGGCGGAACCAGTATTGACGCGGGCATTTCGCGTAGCAGATCGCGCGGTTCACGCCCACGCGCAACGGGCTTTCGCGCCGTGTCGTCGCCAGCGGTTGCAGGCGCGCTACCGCTTGCGTGAAGCGTTCTACCGCCGCAGCGTCCGTGGCTATGGGCAGCGGCGCCCCGGTCAACAGGATGGAGGTGTGCGCTTCCCACAGCGTCGGCGACAGGTCGGGCGGTTCCTGCGCCTCCACCGCGCGCAGTGTTTTCGGCGCCCAGGCGCGGACGGGATACGTCTCGCCGGCATATGCCAGCGGCAGGTCACAATCCGCTGCAACCGGTCCGTCGAGCCCCAGCAGGCCGGCGAGTAGATCGGCGTAGCTGCCGCCGTTGCCGGTGCCGGGAAATTTCGTAAAGCCACCGCAGATGAGGTGTTCGCGCGCACGGGTGAGGGCCACATAGAGCAGGCGTTCCGCTTCACGTCGGTCGTCTTCTATCAATCCGGCTACCGCGTCACGATAGGCGGCGGGTTGTTCGCGTCCGCCATCCGGCGACGGCAATTTGCCGCTCAATCCCGCCGGGGTGAGTACGAAGGAATCGCCTGGTGCATTCGGCTCGCGTCCGCCGTCGGCCAGGAAGACGATGGGCGCTTCCAATCCCTTCGCGGCGTGGATCGTCATCAGCCGCACCACCGGGCTGCCTTCCACGTCCAGCGGGGCACTGGCCTCGCGGGGCGCCAACGCCTCCAGTTGGGTCAGATAGCGCCGGAAGTCGGTCAGGTCGAAAATACCTCGTCGTTGGAATTCCGCCGCCACCTCGCGCAGCTTCTGCACGTTGGCGTAGCGTTGTTCGCCGCCTTCGCCGGCCAGCAATCCCGATGCGTAGCCGGTGCGCTCCAGGATCATATCGATCAGGTCCAACGGTTGTCCCGCCGGCAGCAGTTCGTGCAATTCGTGCGCCAGCGCGCGGAAACGCAGCAATGCTTCGCGGTCTTCTATCGTGAGCGGCGGCAGTGCCTCCGCCTGTGCGATAGCCTCCCACAGTCGCCCGAACTGCGGCGCGGTGCGGATATCCGCCGGATACGCCGTGTCAGCCGTCCACGCGCGCCAATCACGCGACAGCCAATAAAGGGTCTCTTCGCTCACTCCCACCAGCGGTGAGCGCAACACCACGGCGAGGGAGAAGTCATCGCATGGATTCTCCAACGCCGCCAGCAGGAAGATCAGGTCCTGCACCTCGCGCGCCTGGTAGAAACCGCGACCACTCACCACGTAGAGCGGAATGCCAGCGCGGCGCAGTGCGTCCTCATAGCGGGGAATGTCGGTGGACGCGCGGAAGAGCAGGATGATGTCGCCGAACGTTGCATCGCGCGGCGCCGGTGCGTCGTCAGCATGCTCCGGTGCGCGCGTCACCTGCAGCGCAGCAGTGCCGGAACGACCCGTGAGTTGCAGGATGCGGCGAGCGATCCAGCACGCCTCACGCGTGCGCAACTCGCTGGCGTTTCCTTCGCCGGCAGGCCACAGCGCCAGCTCGATGGCGGGTTCGGCCTTCGGGATGAACGTGGCGGCGGCATCGAGCGCTTCGAAGGTGAAACCGTCCGCTCCCTCGTTCGCCCACAGCGCGGTAAACAGTGCGTTCAGCGGCTGCAGCACTTCCGGGCGCGTGCGATAATTTGCGGTCATGGCGATGCGCTGTCCGGCGGTGCGCAGCCGGGCGATGCGCCGTTCCTGATCGAGAAACACCTGTACGTCACTGCCGATGAAACGATAGATGGCCTGCTTTACATCACCCACCAGAAAGAGATGCCCGTCGCCTTGAAAGGCCTGGATCAGGCTGAACTGCAGCGGATTGGTGTCCTGGAATTCGTCCACCATCACCTGGCGAAAGCGCTTGCGATAATATTCGCCAGCCACCCCGTCGGGCTGTTCCACCAGCAATTCGCGGGTGATGAGCAATATATCCTCGAAATCGAGCAGTCCCTGCTCGTCGCGCTCCCGGCGATACGCGCGCTCCAGTCGCTTCAGCAGCACGATGAAGGCAGCCAGGTAGGGTTGCGCGGCGCGGTCAAGGTAGGCGCTTAACCAGTCGCCGGCGGCCTTTTTCACCGCGTCGCGCGCTGTCTTCGCCGTCTCCTTGGGCCCGCCGGCGGGGGTCAACGCGCTGACGCCGTTTTTGATGGTGAAGAAGGTATCCCACGCGAAGCCGCCCGGCGCGTCGAGTAACGGCGACCATGCCCGGAACGCCGCGTCGACGCCTGCCAGCGCCTCCGGCCACTTGCCCCCGCCCGGCAACGCCAGCAATGCCTCTACCGCCCCACGGAAACGCACGGTCGCGGCGGGTAGATCGGCGATGGGCGCGGGAAGGATCGCCGCCGGCGACACGCCGCGCGTGCGGGCATACCGAAAGACGGACAACAGCGATGCGCGCAGGTCGGTGTGTGGGAAATCGAGCAACAGGCGTCCGATCTCCTCGCGCTCCTGCTGGGTACCGCGCCACACCTCTTCGAATACCGCGTCGAGGGCATTCTCCTGCAGGGTATGCGCCTCCGCCTCGTCGAGTACGCGAAAGTTGGGATCGATACCCGCCTGTAGCGCATGTTCGCGCAGCACGCGTTCGCAGAAGCCGTGAATGGTGCCGATGGGCGCATGCGCCAACTCGCGCCGCAACCCGTCTAGTCCGGCATCATGCAATCCCGCTGCAATGCGCGCCCGCATCTCCTGCGCAGCCTTGCGCGTGAAGGTGAGCGTGAGAATGCGGTCGAGCGGGCACCGTTCCGCACGCACCAGTTCGAGATACCGTGCGGTGAGCACTCGCGTTTTGCCCGATCCCGCCCCGGCGGAAACCAGCACCGTGGGCACGCGCGTATCGGCTGCCGCCTGCTGTGGCTCGTTCAGTGGCATGTCAATATCCTGATACTTTCCACCAAGGTGAGTCGATGGTCGTGCGCACCCGCCGTGGCACGCCGGGCTCGTTTTGTAGCTCCGTGAATGCACACCCGGAACTGCGCCACCGGATGACCGTATTAGCGCACGGGTTCCGCAGTGTAAGCACCGCGTCTGATCGAGTGCTTTTCGGTATGGCCGCCGGGTGCAACCCCATAGGGGTGAGGCAGTCCGGTATTGCGTAACCACGCGGCTTCACGGCGTCCGACAGGTATGGTCCCGCGGGTAAATCCACCGCCGCTGCTCCGCGTCAGCGGCGGTTCATCCCGACGCCATCATTCTACTGCCCAGATATGCAGGTTAGCTAGCCGGCCGACGGTGCTGAAGTAGATATTCCCGTCGGCATCAGCGAGCATGGCGCCAATGGGTTCGAAACCGCTGGCCGGCGGTCCGCCCAGTTCGAAGCCGCGCGTACGGGGATCGAAGTTGAAAGTGCGCGGGATGCCGTCTTCGTCACCGCCGATGCCATAAAGTTTCCCTTTGCGAAAGGCCAATCCCTGGATGCGTTGCGCGCGGAAGGGTTTGCCCAGGTTGATCACCTCATTGCTCTTCGGATTAAAGGTGAAAAGATAGCCATCGAAGGAGCCGCCGTAGAGCAGACCGTCCGGGCCGAATACCGCGGCGTCCAGACTGGCCCAAGGTTCACGCCCGCGCACCGCGGGCACGCGGGCAGAGAGTTTTTCCAGCTTGTTGGTGCCCGGCGTATAGGCGTGGATGGCGCCGCCGTCACCCGCGGTGTAGACGACGCCCGTTGCGTCCAGTGCCAGCGCTCGCGACACCTGATATCCGGTTGCCTCGAAGGGGCGTGTGCCGGCCACCGCACCGAGTTCGGTGCATTTGCCATCGTCGGCGTAGGACAGCAGCACGCCGGTTTCCGATAACGAATAGCCGCGTTTACGCATGGGATCCCATGCCCAGGGGCGCGCCGGATTGCCCAGCACATCGAGTGGCGGCACGGTGATGCCCGGCAGCGCATCCAGCGGTGTGATGGTGCCTTTGACGCTGAACAGATACGCTTTCGCACCGCCGAGGGCGATGATCCCGTATACCGTCTTGCCCAGCAGCAGCAATCGGCTGACGCTCCGTTCGCCCGGCGCATACGGCAGCGGAGGCGTCGCGAGATGCTGAAATAATCCCGGCGCCGCCGTCGCAAACCGCGCGACCAGCAGCAGGGTGAACAGCAGGATGATGGCGCATCGGTGCGTCATTTTTCACCTCCGGGCACGGTCAGTTTAGGAAACACCAGCAGTTGATAGGGTATAATGTATTGCAGGTAGAGCGTGCCGTCCGGTCCGACGCAGGCGCCTTGCGGATTGCCCAGGCGACCACCGTCTGGTACCTCGATGGCACCCAGATCATCGACGCGCTTGTGCGTCGGGTCGTAGCGCATCAGCTTGCCGTCATTGGGAAAATAGAAGCAGCCATCCTGCCCCAGCGTTCCCGCGTGCTGGTCGCCGGGGGGAGTTACCGCTGCCGGGTGCCGGCAGAGAATGCTGCCGTTCGCCAGCGGCGTCTTGTCATCCAGCATGATGGTGTTGAGGTCGAAATCCATCACATATTTACCGCCGATGGCACAGCCGAACAACCGGTTGCCCGCGGCATTGGGCACCAGCACGTAAGGCGTGCGATAGTCGGCCGCCAACCCGGTGAGCATCACCGCGAGCTGGGACAACTTGTCCGTCGTGGGATCATACATGAACAGGCTAGGGGTGTCCTGGCCGGGCAGGACGCCGCCGGGGCCGAATACGCGGCCGTTGGCGTCGAGAGCCAGGTAACGCACTGCCGGACCAATCGTGCCCAGGTCGCGCACGCGGTTGGTCGCGATATCGTAAATGAGAAAATGCCCTTTGGGATCGCTGACGTAATACAGCCGCTTGCGCACGCGGTCGATGGCGCCGCCCAGCAGTCCTTCCTGTTTCAACAGGATGCCGTGATCGACGACGGCGCTGGTCTTCGGATCATATGAAAACAGGTGCCCGCCGGGGTAGCCGCTACGGCTCTCGCCGTATTCGGGACGGTTGGTGAAATCTTCGTTCCCCTGCTTCGTCGCTGCCCAGACCGTGCCGTCTGCGTCCACCAGCAATCGGGCGTGGAATTTCGCCTGCGCATCCAGTCCGACGCCCAACTCACGCGTCGCCTGGTGCGCGTTGAACAGGTCGTCCCATTTTTTCGTCGCGGGATCGAAACGCACCAGGTGCGCGCTCCCGCCATTGAAGGTGGTGCCCAGGTACACTCTGCCGTCCGATCCGCACTGCACGGCGGTATAACCGCTGCCGGTGTGCGTCTCCGGAGGTACGGGATATACCTCACAGGGAATCCCCCAGGCGGGCGGTACAACGATCCCGCTCAGCACCCAGCAGATCCCGATCACGTCACGTAATCGCATCACGCCTACCTTCCGACTCGTATACTTTCACCCGGTCACCTCATAATATTCGACGGATATCATCTCCTGCCTTCATGCGCACAAGCAGATGCGGAAAAGTTGCGGGAACATATGCGTGTGGTCTGCTTGCTGCTGTGCATCCTTTATTACAAACTAACGTTCTCCATTGTGCATGTTGGGGAATGGTGAGTGAGGATCGCCGGAGGTGATCCGACGCAACGCGCATGTTCGGCACAGGCCGGGAGGAGGGTGTCATGGCGGAACCGAGTCATACCGGCACGACGGAAGAGGTCTTCCGCTGCCCCCGCTGTGGAGAGATGTATCCGACCGAAGGCAAAGATGAGGGGACTTGTCCGGTTTGCGGCACACATTGCACTCGTGAGAAGTGCAAGGTATTGCACGCGTCCAATGAGGGATTTTGACCTGTTGTTCGCTGATTGCCACTCCGGACACGCGTGAAGGCGGCTCACCACGGGGGCCGTCTTTACGTCATCACTCGCGATGCACCATTCGACAAGGATGTGCAATTCCGACCACCTCGCATGTCTAACGTATCGTGGCGTGGGCAATGATAGCTGCGAGACAATCCGCAGGCAAGGCTCCGCGGAAGCGTGGTGGGAATTATGTATAACAACGACGAGAACGCATACCGGTCGGAGCGCGAACAGCAACTGGATACCTTTGTCAAAGCAGGACATTACGCGCAAGCGCTGGAGTTGCTGCACGCCTGGTCTGAGCGCGAGCCGTGGAACGGGGAAGTGCTGGTGCGTATGGCGGTCGTGCACTGGCTGGCCGGCGAGCCCGCTCGTACGTTGCGCGATCTGGATGCCTTTCTCGCCATGCATCCCGATAACGCCGAGGTGTTGTCACGCCGGGCGCAGGCGTTGTTGATGCTGGGCAAGCGGGTGGACGCGGAAGATACGCTGAACCGCGCGGAAGCGATCGATCCGAACACCCCCGGCGTCTTCCTCAACCGCGCGTTGTTGCTGGAAGAAGACGGCGACTACTCCGAGGCCATCCATCGCCTGACCTCGTATCTCGCCGTTGTGCCAAACGATCATCTGGCGCTGGCGCGCCGCTCGCATCTGTATCGCCAACTCGGCGATTATCCGCATGCACTGGAGGATGCGCAGGCGTGCGTGGCAATGCGCTCCGACGATCCTGAATCGCATTTTGCCGAAGCGTTGGCGCATGTCACGCTGGAACAGGGGACGGAGGCGCTGGCCGCGTGCGACCGTTGTCTGACGTTGAAGGCGTCCTTCCTCCCCGCACTGCGCTTGAAGGTGGACCTGTTGGCCGATTTGGGCTTTCACGTGCAGGCGGAGACGGCGCTCGCTGCATTGGAATCGTTCGAGCCGCACGCGCCGCACACCGCGTTGTTGCGCGCGCGGCTGGCGGCGGAACGCGGTGAGTATGCGGTGGCGCTGGAATGGATTGGCAGTTATCTGGACGATTACCCGGATGAGCCGTATGGTTATTATCGCCGCGGCATGATCTATTATCAGATGGCGAATTATTCCACCGCTCTGGAGGATTTCCAGCAATATGCCCGCCTGGCGCCGCGTGCGCTGGAGGCCTACGAGCAACAGTTCCTCTGTCACCTGGCGTTAGAGCAGTATCCGCAGGCGGCGGCGGTGGGCAAGCTGGCTATCGAATTGCAGCCACAGAGTTATCGCCTGCACTATAACCTGGCCTTCGCGGAGTTGTTGTGCGGGCGCCAGCCGCAGGCGAAGATGGGCTTTCACACCGCGCTGGACCTGGCAGTAGAGAATGAAGAACTGGTCATGCGCATCCATCAGGCGCTCACCGAGCACGCGTCGGCGGCGGAGCGCCTTGAGTGGTTCGGCGCGGCGGTAGCACGGCATGGCGCGGAGTCGATCATGCTGAAAGGGTTGTATGCCGATGTGCTGCTGGACAGCGGACAGCCCGAAGACGCGCTGCGTCTTGCGCACGAAGTGTTAGATGAGGATTTTCAACGGCCTTTCGCCTACCTGCTCGGCATTAAGGCGCTGTGCCTGCTGAATCGGTATGACGAGGCGCTGGCAATGGCGGATGCCGGAGTGGAGACATTGCCGCAGGATGCCCGGCTGCGACTGGGGCGTGCGCTGGTGCTGCGCGACAGCGATCGGCCTGATGAGGCATTACGCGATCTGGACACAGCCTGGCGGTTGTTGCCTGGTGATCCCGAAGTGTTGGTGCAGCAGGGATTGACGTATGCCAGCATGGGACGGTTGGGCAATGCGGTGAAGCTGCTGCGCCAGGCGGTGCAACTGGATCCGCAAAACGTAGATACCTGTTTCTGGCTCGGTTTCTTCCAACTGCACCGGCGGCGCTGGCGCGAAGCGCTGGCGACGGCGGAGCGCCTGCTGGCGTTGATGCCCGATGCCGCGGCAGGAATCCTGATTCGCGGAGCCGCGTTGCGCGGATTGCGCCGTCATGCGGGGGCCGACGCGGATTTTGAGCGCGTTCGCGAGGAGGCGCCGGCATTGTTGGCCCGCCTCAGTGCCGATCCGATTATCGCCGAGTTGCTCAATCCGCCAGTGCCGGAAGGGCCGTTCGAGCGTGTGCGCCGCACCATCACCGAGGGGTGGCAGCAGGTACGACAGATAATGCATTCCAGCGGATAGCCGGCTGCAACCGGCGAGTGGGGGAGATCCATGAACAGGTCGATGCGACGACTCTTCTTGGCCGGGGCGGTAGTAGCGGTACCGGCGGCGATCAACGCCGTGATTGCCGCGCACGCCGCGTCGATGGAACAGCAACTGCCGGGTGAGATCGGCTATTATGACTGGGTGCACGGGCGGGTGGCGTATTACCGGCTCGGTCAGGGGCCGCCGTTGTTGCTGGTACACAATCCTCACGCGGGTGGTTCCGCATGGGAATGGCGCAAGGTGTTTCCAGAGTTGGCGAACCGATATACCGTCTACGCCCTCGATTTGCTGGGCTTTGGCCTGTCTGATAAGCCGAATATTGCCTACAGCGGGGTAATCTATGCCGATCTGGTACATGATTTTCTCGAGGACGTGGTGCATGAGCCGGCTATCGGCATCGGCAGCGCACTGGGCGCCTCGTACCTGGTGAACGTGGCAGTGCGGCGTCCGGAGCGCATGGCGCGGTTGGTGCTTGCCAACCCGCTGGGCACGACGATGACGGAATCGCCGATTATCGAACGGGCTGCCTGGGAAATATTGCACACACCGGTGCTGGGCGAGACGATTTACAACGCCATGACGGCGCGGGCGCAACTCGAGCGTGAATTACGCCAGCATATGTATTTCGACCCGGCTATGGTAACGCGCGATGTGGTGCGCACCGTGAATGCCTTCGCCCACCTGCCGGGCAGCCGTTTCGCCGCCTCCGCGTTTATCACGGGTCGGCTCGATCTGCCCATTCGGCTGGCTTTCGCCGCACTGACACAGCCGGTGCTGCTGGTGTGGGGACGCGAGGCGTATTATGCTCCGGTCGCCGACGCCGCCGACCTGCTCTACCGCGCACCCCAGGCACGGTTGGAGATCATCGACGAGTGCGGCATGCTCCCGCACGATGAGAAAGCAGGTGAGTTTCTGTCAATGGTCAAAGTGTTTCTGGCCGAACCAGCCGGTGGGGAGGAGCGGGCTGCATAACGATGGGGTGGTCAAACGTGCACGGCCGGCACCAGGTAGTGCCGGCCGTGCTGGGGATGTGGAAAATTACCCGGCGAGAATGGCTTCGCTGGGGCATGCTTCGGCGCACGCGCCGCAATCGCTGCAAGTGTCCGGGTCGATGACATATTTGTCCGGACCTTCGCTAATCGCATCAACCGGGCATTCGCTTACACAGGCGCCGCAACTGACGCAGTCATCGGTGATCACATGGGCCATGAAATTCCTCCTTCAACTCCGCGGTCGCACGCCAGACCGACGCTTGCCGCTAAGCCAAAAATGTTTCGTTGTTTGGACCGTCACGGTCGTAGCTGTATTATATCGGAAATTTTCACACCTGTCTCGCGCCACGGCAGGAGAAGAGGTGAAAAATCATAGCGACAAATGCGCGTCCGCCTGCCCCCGCGGGGAACAAGCGGACGCATGATCGGACACCGCGTGATTAGTAGATAAACAGCATCTCGCGATATTTCGGCATCGGCCACAGATCGTCATCGATTTGCGCTTCCAGGGCATCAGCCGTCGCGCGAACCGCCAGCATGGCGGGGACGATCGTGTCGCGGAAGTATGCGGCATGCGCGATCAGCTCACCATCTTCTTCATGAGCGCCGGCATTGGCCGCGGCCAGCGCATCGATGGCCATCTTCATGCCCCCAATGCACTGCGTGACTTCCGCCAGCAGCGTTTCCTGTGGGCTGAAGCTGACGCTCGCGCCTGCGCCGGCCGGCACGACTTCCAGCACGCCCAGCGCCTGCTTGGTGGCGACCAGCGCGGATGCCAGTTGATACTGGTACTTGATCGCGGCAGGCAGGATGATCGTGCGGGCGATCTGTTCGGTCAACTGCGCCTCGATGTTGATTGCTTTTATGTAATTCTCAACCATCACCGCATACCGGGATTCCAGTTCGCGCTCGGTCAACACGCCGTAAGTGGCAAAGAGTTTGCGCGCTTCCGGCTCGATCAGCGCAGGCAGCGCATCCACCGCGCTCTTCAGGTTCGGCAGGTTGCGGTGGGCGGCTTCTTCTACCCATTCTACTGAGTAGTTGTCACCGTCATACAGGACGCCCTGGCATTCCGACAGCACTTCCTGCAGCAATGCTTGCAGCGCGGCGTTCAACTCGGTGCCGGCCGTCACGGCCTGCTCCAGCCTGGTTGCGATGTAGTCGATCGACTCGGCGACGATGGTATTCAGCGTAATGGCGGCGCTGGAGATCGATTGCGACGAACCGACCGCGCGGAACTCGAACTTGTTGCCGGTAAAGGCAAAGGGTGAGGTGCGGTTGCGATCAGTGGCGTCCTTCGGCAGCGTAGGCAGCGTGGTTACACCGACGGTCAGGCAACCGCCGTGCTCGCCGCCGGCGCATCTGCCGGCAATGAGATTATCAACCACTTCGCTCAACTGAGCGCCGAGGAAGATGGAGATAATCGCCGGCGGGGCTTCGTTGGCGCCCAGGCGATGGTCGTTACCTGCCACTGCCACCGCCGCGCGCAGCAGCTTGGCATGCTTATAGACCGCGCGGATCACCGCTGCCAGGAAGGTGAGGAACTGCGCGTTGTCGTGCGGGGTGTTGCCCGGCTCCAGCAGGTTGTTGCCGTCGGAGTCGGCCATCGACCAGTTGTTGTGCTTGCCGCTGCCGTTGACGCCGGCGAACGGCTTTTCGTGCAGCAGGCAGGCCAGGCCGAAATGCTCGGCGGTAGATTTCAGCGTCTCCATCACCAGCATGTTGTGGTCGGTGGCCAGGTTCGCGGTTTCGAACACCGGCGCAATCTCGAACTGTGCAGGCGACACTTCATTGTGGCGGGTTTTCACCGGAATGCCAAGTTTATACAGCTCTAACTCCGATGCCATCATGAACGCCAGTACGCGGTCTTTGATGGCGCCGAAGTAATGATCTTCCATCTCCTGCCCCTTCGGCGGCTTGGCGCCGAACAGGGTACGGCCCGCGTTGATCAAGTCCGGACGCTGCAGGTAGAACCGTTTGTCAATCAGGAAATATTCTTGCTCCGCCCCAATGGTGGTGGCGACGCGGGTGGCAGTCGTGTTGCCGAACAGGCGCAGCACGCGCATCGCCTGGCGGGACAACGCCTCTATGGAGCGCAACAACGGCACTTTTTTATCCAGCGCTTCACCGGTGTAGGAGACGAACGCCGTGGGGATGCACAGCGTTTTTCCGTTCACGCCGTCCACCAGGAAGGCCGGCGAGGTGGCGTCCCACGCGGTATACCCGCGAGCCTCGAAGGTGGCGCGAATGCCGCCCGACGGGAAGGAAGAGGCATCCGGTTCGCCTTTGATCAGTTCTTTGCCGGAGAACTCCAGAATGGCACGGCCATCGGGGGTCGGTACAATAAAGGAATCGTGCTTCTCCGCCGTCAGGTCGGTCATCGGCTGGAACCAGTGCGTGTAATGGGTGGCGCCTTGCTCGATAGCCCAGTCCTTCATGGCGTTGGCAACCACATCAGCTACCTGCGGATCGAGCGGCTGGCTGTTGTCGATTGTGTTCTTCAACGCCTTATAGGCTGCCTTGGGCAAGCGAGCGCGCATCACCGTCTCGCTGAACACGTTTACGCCGAAGACTTCGGTGATGGGGTGCTGCACATAATCGACGATTGACTCTGGCGTCGTACCGGCCGCAATGGCGGCTATGGCATCTTTTCTGGCGTTACTCATCGCAATATCCTTCCCCGTTGTTATGAGCCCTACTGGCAAAGGGTAAATTTTGTGGAAAGCGATCAGGCATCAACCGGCATCAATCGGCAGCGAGATGCCCTGATTCTCTCTTGACAGCTACACTATGCCGTGAAGATATTACAATTATGTTTCCAGGTAAAGGGGTAAGGGAAATTTTTCATCCGTTGTTCAGGGATAACCATGCGCGGGAATTGCCCGCCACAGCGGAAGGAATCATCGGCAACGGGCAGAACAAGCTGGGAAAGGTCGCGGACGGCGTTGGCTGCGCCGGGATCGAATGGGGAGAGCGCGATATTTCGCGCGGGAGGACGATGATGGCTGACGCGGAATTTCCACGCGTATTCGACACCGACCGGCGCATTCGCCTGGGCATCTGGGGCTTGGGTCGGGGAATGAGTTTTTACAACACCTGCCGCGCGTTGAATATCGACGTAGTGGCCGGATGCGACTACAACGCGCATATGCGGGAGAATTTCCTGCGACAGAATCCGGACGCCTTTGTCAGCGCCGACGCGGACGATTTTCTGGCACAAGACTTCGATGCGGTGCTGCTGGCGACGTTCTGCCCCGCCCACGCGGGCGACGCGCTGAAGTGTCTGGCCGCGGGGAAACACGTCCTTTCTGAGGTGACGGCGTTCCACACCGTGGCGGAAGGCGTGCAACTGGTGGAAGCGGTGGAAAAAAGCGGGCTGGTGTACAACCTGGCTGAAAACTATCCCTTCTCCGCGGCGAACATGTACCTGGCGCGCAAGTGGAAAGAAGGTTTGTTCGGTGAGTTGATGTATGCCGAATTCGAATACGTGCACGAGTGTCGCACGCTGGCATACACCTATATTGACGGTGTCCCGGTACAGCCCGGTTGGGCAGTGCACAACTGGCGCAGTTGGATCGACTTCCATTATTATTGCACCCATTCGCTGGGACCGATTATGGTCATTACCGGCGAGCGTCCCACGCGGGTGGTCACCCTGCCCGGCAAACAGAAGCTGGCCGGTTATCTGAGTGCATCCCAGGAAGGGATGGGCGGCATCGCGCCTTCGCTCATCAGCATGTCCAACGGCAGCGTGGTACGCAACCTGATGGGTGCGACGACCAATGACACGCATGTGCAGCGCCTGTGGGGCACGTTGGGGTCGGCGGAAATCAATGTTGGCGCCGGGTTGGCACTGCGACTGGGGGCCAGCGGCGGATCGCCGAAAATGGCGGTCAACCCGCGGTGGGATGACCTGGGCGAGTTGGCGGCGAAAACCGGCCACGGCGGCGGCGATTTCTGGGTGCTGTACTACTTCGCGCGGCAGATATTCACCGGCGAACCGGGTCCGTTCGATATCTACGGTGCGGCGGATGTCACGCTGCCCGGCATTCTGGCGGTGCGCTCCGCGCAACGCAACGGCGAGCCACAGCACGTACCCGACTTCCGCGATCCGGCGGAGCGCGAGCGATATCGTCATGATGACTGGGCGCAGCCGCATTTCGATACCATGCACCATGTGTTCCCCACCGATGCGGATGAGTCGCTCACCCGGCATTTTTCCACCACCATCTCCGCGCTCATCTTCTTCAGTCTGCGCTATCGCGCCTACACCGACTGGATGAAGGTGGCCGACGAGCTGGTGGATCCCCAGCCGTTATATAAATTGTTGAACGATCTCATCGACGTTTATCCGGGGTTGCGGGAGAATTACGCGATGGCGCGCAAGCTGATCGACGCCTATCCCGCCAGCGAAGCCGCGCGGGTGCTGCGCGAGATGCTGGTGGATATCGGCGAGGAGGAACGCGCACTGGCGCCGGGATTCATCGAGGAACTGATCGCCCGTCGCGACGCGATGCAACGGATGATGCCGGAGTTGCCGGTACGCCTCACCCAGTTCACCGTCTCCGCGCTGCGGCCCGGCGTCGGGGACATCGGTGCCGTGCGGCATCCGCGCGGCGCCGCGTCGTTCACGCCCCTCGCCTACCAGAGCGAGCAGGATTACGTGGACGTGCGCGGGGTGCATCATGGCCAGGATGGGCTGATTTTCCTGCAAGGCACGATCACTCTCGCTCGTGGCGGCTGCGGCACGCTGTTGTACGGCGCGGATGGACCGGTGAAGGTATGGGTAAACGGCGTCGCGGCGGGGTGCGAGTCGACGGCGACCAATCCGATCCGTGCGCGGGAGTATTCCTGCCCCGCGAAGTGGCGGGACGGCGTGAACACCGTCACCTTCGCCCTCGGTACCAACCACGGCCACGCCTGGGGCGTGAACGCGCAGGCGGTGGTGGAGCAATAACCGGCTGTGTTCCACGGTATCCGCGCATGCGCCGCGGGGATCAGCCGATCCCCGCGGCGTGTTGCTGCTCCGGGGCTCTCCACGGTGAATGATGCTGTTCCAGGGGCAGGAACACCGGACCTGCCGCCGAAGATTGATGACAGCAAGCTGACGTGCAGCACTGTGCGAATGCAGATAGAGGAGGGGACATGACGAATCGCGAGCGCGTGCTGGCCTCGCTGCGGCATACACAACCCGACCGGGTGCCATTCTCCATCAGTTTTACCCACCAAGCCCATGAGAAGATGGTGAAATATACCGGCGATCGCAACTTCGCCGCGGGCATCGATAATTGCCTGCTCTCGCTGAGCACCAGCACAGCCGACTGCTGGCGCGAGGTGGCGCCGGGCATCTGGACGGATGAGTTCGGCGTCGCATGGAACCGTACGGTGGACAAGGATATCGGCGTGGTGTGCAACTGCCGGGTGACGCCGGAGACGCTGGCCGATTGCCGGATGCCCGACCCGGCAAATCCAATCCGATATGCCGCGTATGACGCGGCGATTGCCGCGCGACCGGAGTTGTTTTCTCTTGCCGACATCGGTTTCAGCCTGTTCGAGCGCGCGTGGACGCTGGCCGGCATGGAGAACGTGCTGATGGCGATGATCGACAATCCCGCCTTCGCCAACGGCTTGCTGGACCGGATCCTCGACTATAATCTGCAGGTTATCGACCACGCCTGCGCACATCCCATTGATGCCATGATGTTCGGCGATGATTGGGGACAGCAGACGGGACTGATTATGGGCCCGGAACTGTGGCGCGAGTATATCAAACCGCGCATTCGCCAGATGTATGCGCGGGTGAAGGCGCACGGCAAATTCGTGGTGATTCATTCTTGCGGAAAAGTGGATGCGATCTTTCCCGACCTGGTGGAATGCCGTCTGGACGTGTTCAATCCCTTCCAGCCGGAAGTGGTGGACGTGTTTGACATCAAACAACGCTTCGGAGATCGGCTGACTTTCTTCGGCGGCATCAGCACACAGCGTTTGCTGCCCTTCGGCACCCTCGCACAGGTGCGCGACGAGGTGAAATACCTGCTGGACGTCATCGGCAAAGACGGCGGTTACATCGCCGCTCCCGCCCATGCCATCCCCGGCGACGCGAAGCCGGAGAACATCGCCGCCATGCTCGACGTTTTGCACGGGCAGGAGTGATGGTGAGGGAGCAGGAGTTGCCGGGTGCACATCGGGATGCGGCATGCGCCGATGGTTGCACACGCCCACACCTGTCGCACGCGTAACCGGAATGCACCGCTGGCCTGCATAACCACCAGGTGGATTCACGGCTCGCTTTCCCGAGCCCCTGGTGTCCGCACCTACCGCGGATTCACCGGTGACCCGTTGATGCGCAGCTCGAAATGGCAATGCGGGCCGGTGGAAAGGCCGGTTGATCCCACGTAGCCAATAAGCTGGCGGCCGGCGACCACCTGGCCGGTGGAGACGGAAATGGCGGACATGTGGCCATACAGGGTGACACGGTCGCGGCCATGGTCTATCATCACCGCGTTGCCGTAGCCGCCGCGCCAGCCGGCGAAGATCACCTCGCCGCCGCCGTAGGCGTAAATGGGTGTGCCACTGGGCGCGGCAATGTCTATGCCGGTGTGCAGGCGCCGATAATGCAGGACCGGGTGATAGCGATAACCAAAGCCGGAGGTGATGCGGCCATTCACCGGCAAGCCACCCATTCGGCCTGCATACTGCGCGACACGGCGCCGACGTCCTGCCGAGGAGGAGGACATGCGGCGGAGCATGGCGGTAATTTCCGCTGAGTCGCGTTCCAACGCAGCCAACTCGGCTTCCAACGCGGCCACTTGGCTGCGCTCCGCCGTTAATTTACGCGCGGTCGTCTCGCGCTGCAGCGCGGTTGCATTGTGCTTTTCCGCCACCTGCTGCTGCCAGGAGGAAACCTCTCGCGCCTTTTCCTTTACGTGGGTTTGGTAGGAAGCCAGTTTGGCTTTGCGCGCTTTGAGGGTATCCAGCGTCTCGCGATCACGATCCATCATGAATTGCGCCAGTTGTACGCGCTCAAGTATGTCGCCGAAGTTTTCAGCGGAAAAGAGCATCTCCAGATAGCCCGGTTCGCCGCGCCGGTAGACCGCGACCAGACGGTCGCCCGCTTGCTCGCGCGAATCTTCATACTCGCGCTTCGCCTCACGCAGATTGACGGTGGCGCGATGCAACTCGATCTTTTTTCGCGCCAGCGTCAGCGTGGCCACCTGCAACTCGTGTCGCGCCTTCAACAACTTGCGCTCATTGACCTTGAGCTGGATTTTTCGCTGGTAGGCGCGGTCACGCGCCGCCCGCACGCCGTTGCGCACCTCGCGGATTTGCGATTGAATGCGGGCATTCTGGCGTTGCAGGCGTGAGCGTTTATTGGCGGGTGCGGCCAGGATGGCGGACTGCAGGAAAAGACTCAGCAGCAGTATACCACAGATAACCCGTCGTATATGAGCCTGTTTTGGCGGGCGCATTAGTGTGTCGTCCTCCATAAGGCCGATATCGGGGTGGGGACATCGGTCTGTATTGGTGCGCAATACAGTGGTTGCTCTCGCTTCCACTTAGCAATATACCACAGCAGGGGGGATTTTTACAATAATGTCGTTGAGAACCGTCAGCGCGGCAACTCCAGGAAGCGTGTCAGCAGCAGATAACACATCGGCGCGGCAAGGAAGAGACTGTCGAAACGGTCGAGAAATCCGCCGTGTCCGGGGATGATGACGCCGGAATCCTTTACGCCGCCCCAGCGCTTGAACGCCGATTCTACCAGGTCGCCAACCTGGCCGATGATGCCGATGCTCAGTCCGAGCCACAGCAGGTGTGTCCACTTCAGGTCCGCACTCAGGTTCAGCCACGCCGCCTGGCCTTCCCCGGCCGTGCCCAGCGAGGCCGGCACGCATTTGAAGAGGAGTGCCAGTACAACGGTGGCGAGCAGCCCGCATAACGCGCCGGACACCGTCTTTTTCGGACTGACAGCCGGCGCCAGCAGCATGCCGCCGAATTGCTTGCCGCCGAAGTATGCCGCGGTATCCAGCGCGAAGACCAGCATGAAGACAAACACGACCGTCATTTCGTGGTGTGGCGTTTCGACCAGCAGCAGCAGCGAGGAGAGAGTCGCGCCGATATAGAGACCGCCAAGCAGCACGCTGACGTTCTCGCGCAGTCCCTCGCGTCCCCGCTGTTCGATATCGCCGTAGATGGCGAGGAAGAGCAACATCACCGCCGCGGTGATCCCCAGCGAATCGAGCAACAACCCGACCGAGCTGCTGGGAATCCACTCCTGCCCGTGACTGGTCAGCCGAATGGCATGCACCATGAACGGCAGGATCAGCGCGGCGTAGACGCCGTTGAATGGCGAGGTATGCGGATATCGCTGGCGCACCACCCGGCTGACTTCCCACCCGGAAGCTCCGGCGATCAGCAGCACGATACCCAGCAGCGGCAGATCGTCCGGGCTGCCGTGCTCGCGCAGAAACCAGTTCAGCCACAGCAGCACGAACAGCATGGGTAAGCCCAGTGCGGCGGCGACAAGTCGTTGACGAAGCATCAGGATGTAATCCTTCCGAACTTCCGTTGACGCTGCTGATAGTCTTCCAGCGCTTGGACGAGATGGATCGCGCGGAATTCCGGCCACAACACCGGGCTGAACCAGAATTCGGCGTAAGCGATCTGCCAGAGCAGATAATTGCTGATGCGCATTTCCCCTCCGGTGCGAATCAGCAGGTCCGGCGCGGGAACGTGCGGCAGGTACAGTGCGTCCGCCATGTCCTCTTCGCGCAGGTTGGCCGGGTCGAGCGTGCCCGCGCGCGCCGCGGTCATCAGGCGGCACGCCGCGTCGCGCAACTCGGCTCGTCCGCTGTAGTTGATGGCAAAGACAACGGTCAGCGCGGTGTTGCCCGCGGTGCGCGTTACCGTTTCACACAGGGTGGCGCGCAACGAATCGGGTAATCCTTCCGTCCTGCCCAGGTGCAGGATGCGCACGTTTTCCCGATGCAGGCCGTCCAGCTCTTGCTTGAACTGCTGCTCGATCAGCGCCATCAGCGCCTGCACTTCCTCCGAAGGTCGCGCCCAGTTTTCGGTCGAGAAGGAATAGAGCGTCAGATATCCGATGCCCAGGTCCTGGCTGGCGCGGATGAGCGCGCGGATGCTTTCCACTCCGGCGTGATGCCCGATCACGCGCGGCAACCCCTGCTGGGTCGCCCAGCGTCCGTTGCCGTCCATGATGACGGCCACGTGACGCGGCAGACGCTCCAGATCCAGGCGGTCGATGACGGCCAGTTCATCCGGTGTGAAGTTATCGAGTACGACGTTAGCCATAAGCGCAGTGTGATGACACTCCCGACACTATACCAAACTATCCTCGTGTGGGCTAGCCCGCATCAGGCATCACATTTCTGATAATGCTGTTGCGAGCCGGGCAGTCCTTCATCGGAGGAATAATCCGGACGCATCCGCCGATTTATATAATGGATTCCGCGCGTAGCCAGGTGCAGAAGGCGGCCAGCCCGTCGGTGAACGGCGTGCACGGCTGGTAGCCCAGCAGTCGTTGCGCGCGGGAGATGTCGGCCCAGGTTTGCGGCACGTCACCGGGCTGTTCCGGTTGGCGATCGAGTCGGGCGGGCACACCCAGCGCCTCCTCCAGGCCATGGATCATCTCCGTCAGATTCACGGTGCGATTATTCCCCAGATTGATGACTTCATACCGGGTGTCCGCATAAGCAATAGCCGCGAGCAACCCTTGCACGATATCAGCTACGTAAGTGTAATCCCGCCGGGTGGCGCCGTCGCCGAAGACGGGGATCGTCTCACCGCGCAGCATGTTGCGGGCGAACTTGTGAATCGCCAGATCGGGTCGCTGGCGCGGACCATAGACGGTGAAGAAGCGCAGTGCCAGGAAGCGCATATCGTAAAGATGGCTGTAGACATGGCCCAGCAACTCACCGCTGACCTTGGTGCTGGCGTAGGGACTGATGGGCAGCAGCACATGATCGTCTTCACTCCACGGCGTGTGCGGATTGACGCCATACACACTGCTGGAGGAGGCAAAGACAAATTGTCCGATGCCGCGCTCGCGCGCGAATTCCAGCAGGTTCTGCGTCCCCTGTACGTTGGTTTGCTGATAGCCGATGGGATCGAGAATGGATGGGCGCACGCCGGCCTTGGCCGCCAGGTGCACAATGGCCTGGTAATCGCCGGTCAGTGCCGCACGCAGGCTATCCCGATCGCGGATATCAGCCTCAACCAGCGAATAGCCGGCGGATTCCCGGTGTGCGGCGATCTGCCGCTGCTTGATCGCCGCGGGGTAGAACGGATCGAAATTATCTACCACGGTCACCGTATCGCCCCGCGCCAGCAAGGCGTCCACGAGATGACTGCCGATGAAACCAGCTCCGCCGGTAACGAGTAGCTGCATTATTTTCCAACCCCCATATATTGAAATCCGGCGGCGTGTGCATCCGCGGGCGAGAACAGGTTGCGTCCATCGAGCAGGAGCGGCGTGCGCATCAATGCGGCCAGCCGTGGCAGATCAAGCTCGCGATAGACGCGCCATTCAGTGGCCAGCACCAGCGCGTCCGCGCCCGTCGCCGCCGCATACGCGTCGTCGCTGAACTCCATATCGAGATCGGCTAGCGCTTGCCGACCATTTGCCAGCGCCACCGGATCATGCGCGCGCACGTGCGCGCCGCGCGCCAGCAGCGTGCGGATGATCTCCAGCGCCGGCGCGTCACGCACATCGTCGGTATCTGGCTTGAACGCCAGGCCCAGCACGCCCACAATGCGCCCGCGCAGGCCGTGCAGCGCCGATTGCAGTTTGTCGATAATCATCAAGCGCTGGCGCCGGTTTACCGTGCAGGCAGCCTCGATGATAGGCAGCGTGTAGCCGAATTCACCCGCCGTCGCAATGAGCGCCGCGGTATCTTTTGGGAAACAACTGCCGCCCCAGCCCAGTCCGGCATCGAGGAAATGATGACCGATGCGCGAGTCCAGCCCGATGCCGCGCGCCACTTCGCTGACGTTGGCGCCCACCTTCTCGCACAATCCGGCGATTTCGTTGATGAAGCTGATTTTTACCGGCAGGAAGGCGTTGGCGGCGTATTTGATCATTTCCGCGCTGGTGGGATCGGTCGTAATCAGGTGCGGCAGACGATAGCCTTCCGGCCGCGGCAGAAAGGTCGGTGGCGTGAACGTCTGCTCCAGGATCGGGCGATACAACTTGTGCAAGGCATCCACCGCGGTCGGTGACTCGGTGCCGAGGGCGATGCGGTCGGGGTAGAGCGTGTCTTTCAACGCCATGCTTTCACGCAAAAACTCCGGGTTGGATACGAAATGGATATCCGCCGCTTTGCCCAGCGCGTCCAGCGCGCGCTGCATCAGGTGGGCTGCCCGGCGGTTGGTACCGATGGGCACGGTGGATTTGATGACGATGACGTAGGGTCGGTCCGACCGCACTCCTTCGGCGATTTCGCGCACCACCGTTTCGACAGCCCGTGTGTCCGCCTCGCCGTTGGGCTTGGGCGGTGTGCCCACGGCAATGAAGATCACTTCGGCATCGGCGACCGCCTCCGTGGTGCGGTCGGAATAGGCGATGCGGCCGGGTAATTGTGCCAGTAGCGGTTCCAGCCCATATTCAAAAATAGGTGGGGTGCCATGCGCCAGCAAATCCAGCTTGCGCCGATCCTGATCCACCGCGGTCACCTGATGTCCGATATAAGCCAGAGCGACCGCGGTGGTCAACCCGACGTATCCGGTACCGATTATCGCAATTCTCATCGATGAGCCAATCTTTCTTCGTATTTCCGCGTCATTCCTGCCACGTGTGCGATCCGGGGGTAATCGGTGCTGTTGGCGGTAACGATATTATAACACGCACATACCGCGACGACCACCCGTTGCGGGTGACAATCGTGGACGCCAATGCCATTCACATCACCGCGGGCAGGATAGCGAGTGCAATCTGCGCCATCATCTGCAACGCGCTGGGATTTGGCAGAGTATTGACGACGTGGCCTTGTGTGAATTTGCGCAATGCGATTCTGCTGTATTGGGGTTCCTGGTGCCCCGTAGTTGGCGGGACATGGGGTGCAAAACGTGGAAGTGCATTTCATTTGCACGAGCATGTAGATGGCAGATTCGAGGATGATCCCGGCGGACGCAATACCGCATTGATTGCATCACAATGAGGCATGCCATTCCGCCACGCCGAGGGAACGGCACGATGGTGCGTACGGCGGTGACTGTGACGTCTCAGACGAATTGCTCGGTATCCGGCAGGATGATGGCATCCGCCAACAGTCGATGACTGGCAAAGGAAGGGATCAACTCACCGATGAAATCGAGCAAAAGCACGGTATCGTTGTTGCTGGCCAATTGCTGAAGGCGCTTGACGACGGCACGCACTTCGCTGGCGGCGAAATATTGTCGGCGATGCACGATGGACAATCCTTCGCAATTCGCCGGCTCGATGATTTCTTCGTCCGATGCCAGCGCCTCATGCAGTTTTTCGCCCGGACGCATTCCGCTGTAGATGATGGGAATATCCACGTCAGGTTCATATCCGGAAAGGCGGATCATATCGCGTGCCAGATCAGCGATTTTGATCGGCTTACCCATATTCAGCAGGAATAACTCGCCCGAGTGTCCGATCGCACCTGCCTGCAGCACCAGTTGCACTGCCTCGGGGATGGTCATGAAATAGCGCGTCACCTCCGGGTGAGTGATAGTGACCGGTCCACCGCGCTTGATCTGGTCGCGGAAAATCGGCACCACGCTGCCGCGGCTGCCCAGCACGTTGCCGAAGCGGACAGTGACATAGCGCGTGCCCGTATAGGTTTGCGACAATCCGCGCACCACTTCCTCGCACAGCCACTTCGTCGCGCCCATGATGCTGGAGGGATAAACAGCTTTATCGGTGGAGATCAGGAGCATGCGCTCGATGTGGTAGCGCCCGCAAGCTTCGGCGATGCACTGGGTGCCTAACACGTTATTCTGCACTGCTTCCGGCACGTTCGCTTCCATGATCGGCACATGCTTATGAGCGGCGGCGTGAAAGACGACTTCCGGCCGGTGTTCGCGGAAAATCTGATCCATGCGCACGTCGTCGGATACCGAGCCTATCGCGAAATACAGGCGATTCGCCAATTCCGGATGCGCGCTGGACAGTTCCTGGTGAATGCGGTGAATGGAATTTTCGCCATGGCCGAGTAACACCAGCCGTGATGGCGCGAGTGCGCTGATCTGGCGGCAGAGCTCCGAACCGATCGAACCACCCGCGCCGGTGACCAGCACCCGCCGACCGCTAAGAAAGCAGCCCATTTCGGCGGAGTTGATGCGTACCGGCGGACGGCGAAGCAGGTCTTCGACGCTGATTTCTTCCAACCGGGCCTGCGTCTTGCCTTGCAGCACATCGGCCAATCCGGGAATGATTTTCACCGGCATTCGTTGCTTGCGGCAGGCCATGACATAATCGCGGATCGATTCGCCACTGGCAGTGGAGGTGGCGACCAGTACCTCGTCAATGGCACGGTCAGCGAGTAATTTGTACAGGTAGGTGAACGAGCCCAGCACCTGCACCCCGCGAATATACATACCGGTCTGGTCCGGCGCGTCGTCCAGAAAGCCGATCACCTCATACGGCTCGCTCATCTCTTCGCGCAGTGACGCCAGCAGCCGCACGCCATCCGTACCGCCGCCCAGGATTACCACGCGTTTGGGCTGCACGTCTTTATGCAAGCCATTCAATCCTTGAAAGCCGTGAGAACGGCTGATATTCGCTAATCGCAGCAGAATGCGCATGCCTCCAACCAGAAAGAGACTGAGGAGCCAGATGGTGAACAGCACGGGAACGCGGAACGTGAATCCGTCCAGCAACGTCTGGATAACGATCAGCGCAACTAATCCGACTGAATTGGCGCAGAGAATACCCCACAGCATTTCCAGGCTGGCAAAACGCCACGCATACCGATACAAGCGGAAGGCATTCAGACTGAACAAATAGGCAATCAATACGAATGGTAAGCTGATGAGATGCGGGTGCAGGCGTAGCAGAAAAATGTCGGAAAACGACATGGTATCGAAGTGTAAGCGCAGCGAGAGGAGAATCGCGCCAAGGAAAGCGAGAATATCGGCACCCATCAGGGTCATGATCGGAAAGGAAACCTTATATTCGGGTGTGTCAGGCTGAATGGGCTGTCTCATGATGCATTACCTCCCGACCGGCGACAACGCCAGGCCATTTACCATGCAACGCGCTCCCCAGCCGAAGAAACACCAAAGCGACGAAACACAACGGTGATTGGTAATGCTGTGGGGCATATGAGGTTAAGAAGACGCATTCCGAAATAAACCGAAAGACAGTGAAACCGACGTGCCGATTTCTTAATATATTCTAGCCCTCAGGTTGCTGTACTGTCAAGTGAAAACTTACCGGTTTTACGTGTAATTCTGCGGAAACAGGCATTAAATCCGCATGAAGTGCGAGAGAAAAGCGGGTACTTGTTGGAAGAGCGCCTGGGGAGCGGAGGCTAACCTCTCCGTGAATTTTTCACGCACCCCCTTGCACTTGCCGCGGAAGCCTGCTATAATCCCTTCTCGTGTCCGGGTTACGGGCAGTCTTAGCGAGAGGAGCGAGTCCGATGGCCAGTCGGTGTGAAGTTTGCAACAAGGGCATCCAGACCGGGTATAGCGTCAGTCATTCCCATATGCGCACCAAGCGCACGTGGAAGCCCAATATTCAGAAAATGCGCGTGCGCAACGCGAAGGGCACCCCGTCGTGGGTGAACGTCTGCACGTCATGCATGAAGGCCAACAAGGTGATTCGCGCCTATTAAGCGCGGGCCATGCACGAGAATGATTTCCGCCGAGCCGTTTACGGCTCGGCGGTTTGCATTGTGGAGTCCGTTGGCCGGCGGCGGAAGCGTGCGAACAGTCGGTCGGTGATAAAAGTCAACTCCTCCACACGCAGCAGCTTCAACATCAACACCAGTACCAGGATGCCGGCGATAATGCTGGCACCCACCTGTGTCGCCAGCGCTTTGGCTGGCAATGCCAGGTGCCCGATCATCGATGCATCCTTGATCGGGGTCAGGTGTGGCGCCGGCAGTGGGAACATCAGGCTGGCGGTCACCATCTGCCCGGTGATATTGCCATCGCTGATCTGCGGGGCCATGTGGTTAGCCACCTGGAGCATCACCACACCCATTACCGCGGAGGCGACCAGCACCTTCAACGTCATCACCACGGTATTGCGCCCATCAAGACCGCCGACGCGCCGGCGCAGGATATCGTACAGCACCAGCACGGCGAGGGTGTAGGTGACGGTGGTGAAGAACGGGATACTGATGTAGCCCTGGTTGAAATGTCGGATGGCAATGTAGCTCAATGTGCCGTTCGCCACCACCATCACCAGACCGACCGCCACCGGGGTGAGCATATTTTTCATCGAGTAGAAGGCGCGGTTGATAATTTGCAACAGGCTCAATCCCAGCAAACCCCAGGCGAAGAAGGAAAGCGCCGCACTTGAGGCCAACACGTCTTCCACATCGAACTTGGCACCGCCGAAAAGCAGGCAGGTGACGGGCAGCGCGAGCACGAACATAATGGTCGACGATGGGATGGAGAGCAGCAGAATGGCGCGTACCGAGCGGCTGATGGTCTCACGGAAGGTTTGCATCTCTCCCAGCGCAACGAGCTGCGATAACCGTGGAAAGGCGGCGGTGGAGATGGCCACCGCGAAGATGCCCATCGGCAGCAGCAGGATGCGGTTCGCTGCGCGAATCACGGTCACCGCCGATGTTCCCACGAATGAGGCGTTCATCAGCGGAATGAGCATCAGGTTGAGTTGGATGAGCGAAAGGCCGATCATCACCGGCGCGAAGAGAACGAGTACCTTGCGGACGCCGGGATGTGCCATATTGATGATGGGTGAATAGCGGAAGCCGTATTTGAACACCACCGGCAACTGGATGACCGCCATGCTGACGGCGCCCAGCAGCACCCCGCCCGCCACGCCGTAGATACTCGGATTCTCCGCGCTGCCGCCGAACAGCGCCAGCTTGCTGAACACCGTGATACCAAGGATGATGCCGATATTGTACGTGTTCCATACGATGGTCGGCGCCAGGAAATGGTGGTATGAGTTCAATATGCCGGTAAGCAGGCCGGAGAGCGCGGTAAAGATCACCATGGCGCACATCATGCGCGTCAGTGAAACGGTGAGCTGAAAAACCTCGGGTGAATTGGTATAACCCGGCGCCACCAGTTTTACCACGTATTCCGCGAACACGATCTCCAGCGCCACCCCGATGATCAGCGCCAGCAGCATCAGGTTGCCAATCGAACTGCCCGTGCAGTTGGCGTCAGCCTGTTCTTTTTTTGCCAGGTAATCGGAGAAGACGGGGATGAATGCTGCGCTCAATGCACCGCCCGCAAGCAGGTAATAGAGGAGATCGGGGACGCTGAAGGCCGAGTTGAAGGCACCGGTGATATACTCGTTGCCAAAGGTGTGGAACATGGCTTTTTCGCGTACATATCCTAACACGCGGCTGATTAACGTGCCTGCAGCGATGATTGCCGCGCCTTTGACCACGGTAGATGTTTTGGACATGGGTGCATTATACCTGCTTGCGGTGTTACCGACAACGCGCCGTATGCCTGCGCCGCGTCCATCGTTCTCCCGTGCTCCACAGACTGTGGGTGTATCGAGTATAATAGGATGGTTGCGGCAAAGCAAAGGCCTGTCGGGCCGAGGATTTTCGGGGAAGCGGGATAGGGGAACGCATGGCAGCGATAGAGGCATCCAGGGGAGAGATGCTCCCGTTAGCGGAGCGTGTGCAGGCGTATGCGCATGAGGAAGGACTGTGGCAATCCGGCGATTTGCTGCTGGTCGCCGTTTCCGGCGGTCCGGATTCGGTAGCACTGCTCGATCTGCTGCGGATCATCCAGCCAACGGCGCATCTGCGGCTGGCGGTTGCGCACGTGAACCACGGCCTGCGCCCCGAGGCCGGTGCGGATGCCGCGTTTGTCGCCCACCTGGCCGCCCGCGCCGCGTTACCCTACGCGCAACGGCAGGTGAATGTGCGCGCACGCATGGCTGACGCCGGCGAATCGGTGGAAGAGGCCGCGCGCGAATTGCGTTATACCGCGCTGCAGGAAATGGCGCACGGACTAGATGCCCAGCGCATCGTCACCGGCCACACCGCCGATGATCAGGCGGAGACAGTGCTGATGCGCCTGTTGCGCGGCACCGGCGTGGCTGGACTGGCGGGCATCCCCGCCCGGCGCGGCAACATCGTGCGTCCATTGCTGGAGGTGTGGCGCGAGGAGATTCTCGCCCATTGCCATGAACGCGGGTTGGCATACCGTGTCGATGCCACGAATGCGTCGTTGGAGATGACACGCAATCGCATTCGCCTGGAGTTGCTGCCGCTGTTGGAGCGCGACTATGCTCCTCGTTTACGCCAGCGCCTGCACCACCTGGCGGAGATGGCGCGGGAAGACAGTTACGTACTGGAGTCACGCGCGGACGAGGAATATGCGCGTGTGCGCCAGTGGCAGCCCGGCGGCATCGCGTTGCCGCCGGTGATGGAACTGCCCCACGCGCTGCGCTGGCGGCTGTGGCGGCGCGCCATCTCCGAGGTGCGCGGCGGTCGGTTGGACGATATCAGCTTCGATCATCTGGAAAACATCCAGCATCTGCCCATGGGCCAGCAAGTGCACCTGCCGGGTGTGCGTGTGCTGCACGAGGCAGCCCGGCTGGTCTTTCTTGCCGCACCCACCGGCGCCGAACCGCCGGCGGGGATCGTTGAGCAGACGCTGCCGACGCCGGGTCGCGTATGCCTCGACGCCGCGCACTGCTGCCTCAGCGTGGAAACCCATGCCGGGCCGCAGGCAATCGAGGGGGGCGACGTGGCGGTGCTGGACGCCGCGACGGTGGAGGGGACATTGCTGGTGCGCGCCTGGTGTCCCGGCGACCGTTATCGCCCGCTGGGCGCGCCGGGCGAACGCAAATTACAGGATATTTTCGTCGACGCGGGTGTACCGCGACGCCTGCGCGGGCAAATTCCCGTGATATTTGATGCCCACGGCATTGTCTGGGTAGCAGGATTTCGCATCGCGGATCGCGTAAAGATGCAGTCAACTACTGAACGCAGCTTGCGTATCAGCATCGAATGGGAGTTGAATCCATGGACACTGAAGCCTTCAGACGCCTTGTAATGGCCGAACTCGGCGATGATGCGCGTCTGTTTCGCGCGCCCGGACGGGTGAATCTCATTGGGGAGCACACCGATTACAACGACGGGTTCGTCTTGCCCGCGGCCATCGACCGCGAAATCGTGTTAGGCGTGCGTCCGCACGGCGGCCGTCAGGTAACGCTGCGCTCGCTCGATTTTTCCGGCACGTCGACTTTTTCGCTGGACGAGATCGGGTATGATGCCGAACAGCCATGGAGCAATTATCTGCGCGGCGTCTGTTTCGTGCTGGAGGATGCGGGTTATCACCTGCGCGGTGCTGAGATCGTCTTCGGTGGTGATGTGCCCATTGGCTCCGGCTTGAGTTCATCCGCCGCGCTGGAAGTGGCGACCGCCACTGCCTTCCTGGCGTTGTCGGAGTACGATGTGCCCGGCGAAGTCATCGCGAAACTGTGTCAGCGCGCGGAGAACGAGTTCGTCGGCACGCGCTGTGGCATTATGGATCAGTTCATCTCCACACTCGGCCAACGCGGGCATGCATTGCTCATCGACTGTCGCTCGCTGGCATACCGCCCCATCCCCGTTCCCGCCGGCGCCAAACTGGTGGTGAGCGACACAGGCGTGCGCCGTGGACTGGTTTCCTCGGAATACAACACGCGGCGGGCGCAGTGCGAGGAAGGGGTGGCGCTGTTGCAAACCGTGCTGCCCGGCATTACCGCGCTCCGCGACGTGACACCCGCACAGTTGGACGCGCATACGGACCTGATGTCCGCGATGACCTATCGCCGCTGTCGCCACGTGGTGACGGAAAATGCCCGCGTGCTGGAAGCCGTGCAGGTGATGGCCGCCGGCGATCTGCCGCGCCTGGGGGCGCTGTTCAATGCTTCGCATGAGAGCCTGCGCGACGATTACGAAGTGAGCTGTAAGGAACTGGACTTGATGGTCGAGTTGGCACGTCAACAACCTGGCGTCTACGGCTCGCGCATGACCGGCGCCGGATTCGGCGGCTGTACCGTCAGCCTGGTCGCCGACGAGCATGCACGCTCGTTCGTGAATGCCGTCGGTGCCGCGTATGAAGCCGCCACCGGCCTTGAATGGCGCATTTATGTCTGCACAGCCAGTGATGGCGCTGGTGAAGTGGAGATGCCGGTGGAAAAATGAGAATTCGGGCATGCTGAACGGGTTCTTCTGCATTCACCATGCCGAACTCAACAGTTCCACCGGCCCATCCCAGGAGGATGTGTATGGACCTGGCCGCGTTTGGACGAATGCTGTTGCTCGTCGCGGTGCTGCTGTTTGTGATTGGGCTGTTGCTGATCGGGTTAGGCAAACTGGGGATTGGGCATCTGCCGGGCGATATCACCGTGCGGCGACCCGGCGTAACGATCTATCTTCCGCTTGCCACGTCCATCCTTCTCAGCATTATTCTTAGTCTGCTGTTGAGTTTCATCGTCTGGCTGTTCAGCCGGGGACGGTAACGACGTGCGTATTGCCGAATTCGATTACGAGCTGCCCGAAGAGTTGATCGCCCAGCATCCTGCCATCCCGCGGGATGCTTCGCGTATGCTGGTGTTGCATCGCGCGGACGGCAGGCTGGAGCACCGGCGCTTTCGCGATCTGCCGGAGTACCTGCGCGAAGGTGATCTGCTGGTATTGAACGATACCCGCGTCATCCCCGCGCGTCTACTCGGCCGCAAGGCGGGCACCGGCGGGCAGGCGGAATTGCTGCTGTTGAAGACCACCGGCTCGGACCTGTGGGAAACGCTGGCGCGGCCCGGACGGCGATTGCCGTCGGGCACGTGCATCGTCTTCGGCGAGGAGGAGTTGCGCGCGGAGATTCTCGACGTCACCCCCGGCGGCGGGCGTTTGGTGCGCCTGCTGCCCGGTGCCAATGCCGGCACACGCACCGTGCACGATTTGCTGCACGCGCTGGGCGAGTTGCCGTTGCCGCCATACATCACCGATGGCCCCCCGCCGGCAGAGCGCGGTGTCTACCAGACCATCTATGCGCGTTGGGAAGGATCCAGTGCTGCCCCCACCGCCGGGCTGCACTTTACCGAAGACATCTTCGCGCAACTGGAGGCGCGAGGCGTGCGACGGACTTTCGTCACTTTGCACGTGGGCATGGGCACCTTCAAGCCGGTGCAGGTGGAGGACGTGGAGGAACATGAGATTCACGAGGAATTGTACAGCATCACCGCCGAAGCCGCCGCGCTGGTGAACGAGACACGCGTGCGTGGCGGGCGCATCGTCTCCATCGGTACCACCTCCACCCGCACGCTGGAATCCGCCGCTGACGAGGACGGTCTCGTACAACCGCATACCGGCGCCACCCGGCTCTTCATCATGCCCGGCTACCGTTTCAAAGTGGTCGACGTGCAGCTCACCAACTTCCACATGCCGCGCTCCACCCTGCTGCTGCTCATCTCCGCCTTCGCGGGCCGCGAGCACGTGTTGCACGCTTACCGGGAAGCCGTGCGCGAACGCTATCGCTTCTTATCGTTCGGGGATGCGATGTTGATTCTGTAAGTGCACGTCGGGGCAGCGGCATCCATTGCGCCCAGGCGTGCACTGTTCGCCATGCGTCAGCAGGGATGCAAGCGATGAGGATAGTATGTCCGGTAATCGCTGACTGCTGGTCAATCTCGTCGTTTCGCTCTACACTAACGGCATGTCTACACCGGAACCGACAAACTGGACCATCCACCTGGCGGCGCGGCGGCCCGCGCGGGTGGTGGCGGTGGTGGTGATCATGCTGTTGGCGCTGTCCGGCGTAACGGCGCTGGCGCCGCCGGAGTGGGAAGTTGGCAGTAAACTGCTCCTCGTGCTCCTCGCCGCGGTGCTGCTGGTGGGCTCGATTGCCGAGTTCCTCTTCCCGGTCACCTACACGCTGGACACGGCCGGCGCGCATGTGCGTTTTCCGGGCAGTCACCGCCTGTTGCCGTGGACACAGGTACGGCGGGTTTACCTTCGCCGCAACGGGATAAAATTAAGTCCACTTGCCGTGGAGGGCTGGGCGGAAAATTACCGGGGGGTGTTCTTGCGTACCGGACAGCGTGACGCGGTGCTTGCCGCGGTGCGCGCCTGGTTGGATGCCGCCGGCGTGACACCCGAAGTGATTGAGGAGCGTTAATGTTTCGTGACCTGGGACGATGGCTGCATGATCTGCCGGTGGAAGACGAAGACGCCGCGCTGGAAGAAATTGCTCAGCGCGTAGTACGCGAGGGGATGGGCGCCGCCGCCATTGTCTTCCTCGAATCGTCCAAACCGATCAGTTTCCTCGGCGGTCAGGCTGCCCTGGTCGCCACCCCGTTACTCGGTAGCTTCATCGACCCGTTGCGGCTGGAACGCTACGCGGATCTCTTCAGCCGGCGCGATTTCATCGAGCGCCTCATCCAGCGTATAGAAGAGCTGGAGAGTGAACGCGGAAGGAAATCAGCGCCGAAGCGCGAATCATAACTACGGAAATCCTCTTCCCGCGAAAGGTGAGCCATGCGATGTCCTGAATGTGGGAGTGAAGTCATCGAGACGGCCGGTCAATGCCCGGCCTGTGGCGCGGCGTTGGCATCGGGCAAAAGCGTCCGAACGAGCGACAGGGCGCATGTCGTGTCGCGCTACCTGGAGCCGCTGCTGTTTCTGCTCGGAGTGGCGGTTATCGCCGGCACCGCCGTGGTGCTGCTGCGGTTGCATCCCGATGCGGCGGCGCGCTGGGCTGGCAGACCGCTTGACCATGCCAACCCATTCGTGGCGACACTATTGCTGACCATAGTCGGGGTGATCGTGGTGACGATCGTTTCCGCGCAGAAAGGTCGCCTGCCGTTTATCCGTCGCATTCCCGGCCTCAATGCCATTGACGAAGCAGTCGGCCGCGCTACCGAAATGGGCCGTCCGATCCTCTTCTCCACCGGTTTGCAAGGCATCGGCATCATCAGTTTACAAGCGCTGGCAGTAGCCACGCACGTTGGACGCACCGCCGTGCGCTACGGCACCCGTCTGATTGTGCCGGTGTGCGATCAGACAATGATGCCGGTGACAGAAGAGGCGCTGCGCGAAGTCTACACCGCGGAAGGGCATCCCGAAGCCTATCGTTCCGAGGATGTGCGTTTTCTCTCCGACCGTCAGTTCGCCTACGCGGCCGGCGTGACCGGTATCCTGCATCGCGAACGTGTGGCAGCCAGCTTCCTCTTCGGACAATTCTTTGCCGAATCGCTGATCCTGGCGGAAAACGGCCAGGCGGTGGGCGCCATTCAGATCGCCGGTACGCCCGACCTGATGCAGACACCGTTCTTCGTGGTGACCTGCGATTACACCATCATCGGCGATGAGTATTACGCCGCGACCGCCTATCTGTCGCGCGAACCGACGTTGCTGGGCAGCCTGGTCGGCCAGGATCTGGGCAAAGCGATGCTTATCCTGCTCATCATCGTCGGCGTCGTGTGGAGCATCTTCATGCCGGTACACCCCATCATGCAATGGTTGGGCGGCGGCGGATAAGCAGTGATGAAAGGGAATGATGAATTGCGCATGAGGAATCCCGCCGGTTCGCAATGACCGGCGGGATATTTTACCGCGGGAAGATTCCCGCTCGCAGTTCTTCGCTGTGCAATCCGGCGTTACCGCGCCAGCACGAGCAGATCGCGCGTCTCGTCGCCGAAGCGGAATTGGTTGGCGAGACGGCCCACTTCGCGGAAGCCGTGTTGCCGCAACAGTGCCATTTTCACCACTGCCGCGGGATCGCAGTAGCACTCCACCGGCGTGTCGTCCGCCAGCAGGGCGGCCAGCAGCGCCGGCGCCTGCGCCTGCCCGGTGGGGTGCACGTACAAGTCGAGTACGTGGCGCGCCCCTTGTGCCTGCCACAGCGGATGCGGGCCGACCATCCCAGCACCCAGCACGGCGGTGTCTGCACCCTCGATCACCAGCAAGGCGCCGGCGGCGCCTTGCTGGTGCCGGTATTTCAATTCGATGAACTGGCCTTCCGTGAAACGCGGTCCGATGCCGTGCAGCAGCAGGCTGCGGAGTTGCTCCGGTCCGGGCGCGCCGAAGAGCAGTTGCACACCCAGGAAATGCCGCCATTCCGCGGCGACCACTGCGCCGGCAGGGCCGGGGAAGGCGCGTGCCCAGTCGATGCCGGGGCTGAAGCGGATCATGCCGCCGTAGCATTGTTCCGGGCAGATGCCGACGAAGCCGATCGATTCATACAACCGCCACGGCATCGAATCAAAATCCGTGCCCAGCACGATGAGCTGTCCGTTGTCGCGTTCAAACGCGGTGATGGCCGCGTTAAGCAAGCGGCGAGCGATGCCCAACCCGCGCAACTCGGGTACGGTATAGACATGCGCGATGCAGGCATACGTGCCATTGCGGAACAGCGTGACGTTCCCCACCAGCCGCTCCGCGATCCGCGCCACGTAAAACAGCGTATCCATCCCTGGCGTGGCCCCGCGCAGGCATTCCCGCACGTGCCACGTCCACGGCTCGCCTTTGTGCCCCAGTAGCGCCGTCAGTCCATCCAGCATCAGCACGTCCGGCGCCGACACCAGCAGCAGTTCCATTGTCCGACCATCGCGTAGTTGTTCGGTTGCGACCATCTGCATGTGTTCTCCTCCATTACCCTATCTTCACCGTCGCCATGCCGAAGGCGGAGAGTTGCACGCTCAACACGCCGTCCGACAGCCGGGCGGTGCTGGTCGTCAGCGGCTGCTCCAGCACGTCCGTCTCCACCACGGGCGCGGAAGATGCGATCAGCACGTCGCTCAATCGCACCTGCGCCGTCGTCGCCCGGCCTTCCGTTTCGTAGATGCGCAGGATCAGCGCGTCGGAATCCTCCGCCTTTTTCATGCCGCTCAGCATTACATTCGGCGTCAGCAACTCGGCAAATCCCTGGTTGCCAGGCAGGTCACCGTCATGCACATCGGTATTGACCACGTTGAACGGGAAATTAAAGGCGTATCCCGCTCGCGTGGCATCCGTCACCGACCAGTCGCCGACGTGGGGATGCAGCGCGAAGCGGATGGTGTGCTGACCCAGTTCCGGCAGCGGATCGGGATCATAGCTGCTGCGCAGCAGGTTGAGGCGGATGGTATGATCGATAACGCTGAATCCGTATTTATCGTCGTTCACCAGCGTGGCGCCCACCCGCGCGTCGCCTTGCACGCCGGTGAGATCGACCCATTTCTGCGCCGGCACTTCCGCCGGATTGTGATCGATCGCCTGGTCGCCGGGGAAGTAGGAGTTGAACAGTTTCGTGGTGTGTGTCACGATGTCTTCCCGTTTAGTCGAACGCATATGGTAGCCGTTGGCGCACTCGAAGGTGGCGACGCCGTCACGCATTGCCAGTGGGAAGGCGATTTTCAGCGTGGGTACGCCGATGTCGGGCGCGCCACGTTCCAGCCAGTCCACGTGTAGCGTAAAATCGACGCGCGGTGATCCCGTGGTCAGGGCCATGGTCAGCGAGAAGGTGCTGGCGTTGAGTTTGTGCCTGGCGGTAACGGATGCCGCGTGTGGACCATTGACGCAACAGTCGATGATCGCGCCGCTGGTGAACGGCATCGCTTGCACGACTTGTCCAAAAATCCACGCGGTCATCGGGTGTGGCGCCTCCAACAGGTATTCCAGTACGCCCAGGCGCTCGCCCGGCGACACCAGGTCCACTCCGCTGCGCTTGTCAATGAGATGCACGATGGCGCCGGAGCCTTGCTCGACTTGCAAATGGATGAATTCATTCTCGATGACGCCCATGGCGTTGCCGTTGCAGCCGCGCGCGCTGCCGGGCATCACGGAGCGTTCCACTCCGTAGCTGCGGTAGCCAAGGGCGGGCACTTCCCTCGCCGGGAAGGCGATGCCGATAAAGTCGTGACCCCAGAAGTTGCCGCGCTCGGTCACCTGTGCGGGGAAAGTATTGCCCGCGTCATCGGTCACCGCAATCTGGTGATTGGCATAGTTGCGATCCCACAGCCGGGTGGTGACCACCTCGCTGCGCGTCCACGGAGTGGGATTGAATATCACGAACGGATCGGCGACGTCTCCGCCGGCGCCGTGGCGTGAAACCTCGCCATCACGCGCGACGTCGCCTTGTCCGGCGCCGATGCCGGGGCCGATCCGCACCGGCGCAACGCCGGTGCTACACAGCGCCGCAGTGTTCACCCGACCAGCCAGGGCGCGCAGCGCGCGCGTCTTCACCATCGTGGTCTGCGCCATAATCTCCTGGAACAGTCCTTGCGCATGTTCGTACGTGGCATGCACGCCGGAACCGGGCAGGATGTCGTGAAACTGGTTGAACATCGCGTGGCGCCAGCCGAGTGCCAGGGCATCAGCGGGGTAGGGGAAGTTGCACAATCCCCTGCCCACCAGCGCGATCATCTCCGCCTCCACCAGCGCGTTTTCGCTCTTGCGGTTGGCATGCTTGATGTTGCTCTCCGCGGTGTAGCAGCCTTCCAGGATGTAGTTTAGCTCGTGGTCGATCACCGGCAGGTCCGGCGCTTGCGCGGCGATGCTGAAGAAGGCGTCCGCCGTGCTTAATTTGATATTGGGGAAGATGGGCCAGGCGTCCATCTTGCCAGCCATTGTCAGGTCGCGGCGGGTGGGACCGCCGCCGTGGTCGCCGACACCGTAGACGAAAAGGAAATCCTGCAATCCGGTGGCTTTTTCGAACTCCAATAAGCCGCTGGTGATGTGGGGCTGGATGCTGCCGTTATAACCGCGGGTGCAATCATCGAAGGCTAGCACGCGTGCGCCGTCCATGCCTTGCCACCAGAACAACTGCGGCCCATGCGATCCGCGATGAAAATAATAGTAGCGCACCCCGCCTTGCGCCAGCAACGTCGGCAGCGTGTGCGGATGACCGAAGGTGTCGGGTTCCCAGTCGAGGCGGACCGCATCATAGGGCAGTCCGAATTCTGCGGTGATAAAGCGTCGGGTGTAGAGCAGATGACGGCAGATGATTTCGCCGGAAGCCATGTTTTTATCGCCTTCCACCCACTGTGACGCGGTGATCTCCCACCGCCCTTCTTTCACGCGCTGCTTCACCCGCGCGTAAAGCTCGGGTAGGTAATCTTTGAGAATCTGGTAGACGGAGGCCTGGCTTTGCGAAAAATGAAAGTCGGGAAACTCGTCCATCAACCGGTCGATGGTGGTGAATGTATCGTTGGTCGTGGCGACTGTCTCCGGCCAGTTCCACATCCAGTTCATGTCGATGTGCGCGTGGCCGACGCAATGGATGGTGTATTGCTTGGCCACCTTGCCCAGCGGCGCCAGCATTGCCTCCGCGTCGCGCACGACTTGCTCAGGCGCTTCGCCGGCGGCGATGGCGGCGTGAACCGTCCGGACGGCATCGATGATCAACGCCCACCACGCGGCCTGTTGCGCGGGGTACGCCTGCGTCAGGTAAACGGCAAACTCGACCTCGGCGCGGAAACGAGACAGCGTCTCGTTGGTTTCGGCAGCGGTGTTATTCAGCGCCGCGAGTGCGGCATCGAAATCAGAAGCAAGGCCGGTAACAGTAGACATAACGCACGTCCTTTCTGGTGAATCGGTCAACAGACCGGAAAACGTCATCTATCGTTTCGACAGGCGAGGAATCCTCCCTGCCGATTCACGATGATAACAATCTTTTCTATCGCTGGCGCGCCGGACGGAATTGCGCTAAGATAAAGGAAGCACATGGCGGACGCAAGGACGATCCTCCCGTTTGGTTGCCTGGTTCGTGCTTGCGCCACAGCGCCGGAATAGGAATTATGATGACAAAACCATTGCGTGCCAAAGATCGGGTATTAGCCACCTTTGCCCATCAGGAACCTGACCGTGTGCCGATCAATTATGCGGCGAATCCCGGCATCGATGCGCGGCTGAAGGCTCATTTTGGATTACAAGGCAACGACGACGAAGGGCTGCGCCAGGCGCTGGGAGTGGATTTTCGCGGCGTTGGCTCCTGGTATACCGGTCCGCGCCTGCACCCCGAGCGCGCGGAGCGCCACGTCGATCCGCAGATGGGGTGGGTGACCCGTTTCGTTGAGCATGAGAGCGGCAATTATTGGGACTATTGCGATTTTCCGCTGATGGAGGCAGACGAGGAGACGGTGGCTAATTGGCCGATGCCTTCGCCCGACGATTTCAACTATTCGCACCTGGCAGAGCATGCCCATTACTGGGGTGAATATGCCGTGCACGTCGGCGGAGCCGGACTGGCATGCATCATCAACACCGCAGGTTTCCTGCGTGGGATGGAACAGGTGCTGGTCGACTTGGCGCTGAACGAGCCTGCCGGCCTGCTGCTCATCGATCGCATGCTGGCACTGCAGCTCGAACAAACTCGGCGTGAGCTGGAGGCCGCCGACGGCAAAGTCGATTTTATATGGATTGGCGAGGATTTAGGTACCCAGCTCGGTCCACTCATCAGCAGGGAGATCTTTCAACGGCACATCGTGCCGCGCCATCGCCCCTTCTTCGAGTTGGCAAAGGCGTATGACTTGCCGGTGGTGATGCACACCTGCGGTTCCAGCAGTTGGGCGTACGAGGAATATATCGGCATGGGGCTGACCTGCGCCGACACCCTGCAACCGGAAGCGGCCAATATGTCGCCCACGTATCTGAAGCAGACCTTCCAGGGTCGGCTCGCGTTCCACGGCTGTATCAGCACCGCCGGCCCGGTGGCTTATGGCACGGTAGACGACGTCATCGCCAACTGCCGCGAGACGCTGTCGATCATGATGCCCGGTGGCGGTTACTGCTTTTCGCCCACCCATTCCCTGCAGGACAACTCGCCGACCGAGAATGTGCTGGCGATGTATGAAACCGGTCACCGCGACGGGCGGTATTGAGGATTCGCGCGTGACGCGATGCAGTGACTCCCGGCCGCTGCAGCACAGCAAGGACGCGGCAGGCGATGAAGCCCGTCACGTCCTTCTCGGAGCATACGGTCGAGAGAGTGACTGATCACTCCCGCGTCACAGCTTTGTATACTCGGTATTGTCTTCTAATGTTTCTCCGGTAACCGCGGAAATGACGGCGCCAACGGGGTATTCGCTCCCCGGCGAGCTGATGTAATTCCAATGCTGGGAGACATCCGTGACATCGGGATCGGCAAAGGGATTATGTGGTATGCCGGTGCCATTGATGCCGCCTTCTTGCCGGAGATACGGACCGCCATATGTATCCGCCGGAACGGTGATCGGCAAGCCCTCGTCATCGATGGCGGCCGGAATCCTGTCATGCGGCAAGAACAACTGGTCCAGATCGCGAGGATAACCGCCGACGTCCGATTGGAACTGATTGATGGCTTTGCGCAGTTGCACCAGGTTGGCACGCAGCGAGGACTCACGTGCTTTCATCGTGGCGCCCATGACGCGCGGAATCACGACCAGCGCCAATATGGATAACACGGTGACCACCACGAGCAATTCGATCAAGGTGAATCCGTGGCGATGTGTTATGCGTGTGACGCCGGTCATGACATACTCCCCCATCGATGGCGCAGATGCGCGATAAGTCTGCCGCTGGTCGCACTGCCAAGCGATCTCGGTGATGATACCCGGTAAGCACAACGAGAATCTTCCTGTCGGCGATCCAGCAAGGGGATGCTGTTTCGTGTGCGTAACGACACATCGTACCGGTTCTTGCGGAACGATAATGAAGTTATTCCTCAGTGATCGCCGATTCTCCTCTATGCGTCCAGTTTTTTTGTTTCCGCGGGGATTTTGGCACATGGTCTGTTGCCTTCCCGCCTGCTGAACGATACCGTAAGCGTAATAAGCATCATCCTTGCCGGTGATCTGATCATGCGGATGGATGGCTATTCAGAACATTTCACTCGATGCGCTGCGAATGGCGGTCCTTGCACGCACCACGCACTGCAGAATCCGGGCGGATGCCACGCAAACGCGAACCGCCCGCGGAGACCGCGGGCGGTTCGGCGCTGCTCTGCTCCAGCAAGGATTAGAGTTTCGTGAAGTCGATGTTGTCCTCCAGGGTTTTACCCGTCACTTTCGAGAGGACCGTTCCCACCGGATTGTCGCCGGAATCTTCAGTATAGTATTCCCAGTGAGCCTTCCAGTCAGTCGAATTGGTTGGCTCGAATGGATTCTTCGGAATGCCGCCACCGTCAATGCCCCCGGCTTTGGTCAGGTAGGGACCTTTGTAGGCGCCCTCCGTGATGGTGGTGAGTTCAACGCCATCTTCATCGATCGCCTTGGGTACGCTCGTTGCGGGAAGCTGCATTTGATCGAGATCGGTTGGAAAGCCGCCGATGTCGGCCTGGAATTGTTGAATAGCGGTGCGAAGCTGGTGCAAGTTCCCTTTCAGCACGGTTTCTTTCGCTTTGCGGCTGGCGCCCATCACGCGCGGAATGACGACTAATGCGAGGATCGCGATAACGACAATGACGATCAACAATTCGATAAGCGTAAAGCCTGTACGATGTCTCGCGGATTTGCGCAGGGACATAATGATCGGTCCTCCTTCAATGAGAGCGCTGCTTTCGACGCCAACATAAGGCGCGACCCGGATGATAGCTATTATCGCTCTATCAGTATTATTCCATACCACGCGGCATTCGTTCCAACCGGCGGCATAAACGGGGAGAATATTTTCGCCTAATATGTTGGACAGTACTAGCCGTGCGGACGCACGACGGCTGGAATGCGAACCGCCCGCGGATAACCGCGGGCGGTTCGGTCTATCGTCGTTAGACGCGGATTAGAGTTTCGTATACTCGATTTTGTCGTCCAGCGTTTGGCCGGTGACTTTCGAAAGCACGGAGCCGACCGGGTTTGTACCTGGTGTGGTGATATAATCCCAGTGATTGGCTACGGTGGTATCGGTGGCCGAAGCAAACGGATTCTTCGGGATACCGGTGCCGTCAATGCCGCCCTGCTTGGTCAGGTATGGCCCTTGATAGGCGTTCGCCGGAACAGTCAGGTCATCACCGGCATCGTCCACGGCTTTGACAGAGGTTGACGTTTTGGGCTCCAGCAATGTTTCCAATTTCTCCGGATAGCCACCCACATCCGCCTGGAACTGCTCGATGGCGTTGCGCAACTGGTGCAGATTCCCCTTGAGCGTGGCTTCCTTGGCCTTGCGGCTGGCGCCCATTACGCGCGGGATGACGACTAACGCGAGGATCGCGATGACAACGATCACGATCAACAATTCGATGAGGGTAAACCCTCGGCGGCGTGCCGCAAGCTTTTGCAGGGTCATGTTGATCTCTCCTCCTTTGTGGTTAATGCAACATACGATAGTCAACTCCCTGGTTGCCCAAAGGGTTGGTTGCGTCCTGTATATAGTATTCCATAGCCTTGCGTGTATTTTTTGATTAGACAGAAAATTTCTCAATTTTTTTTGTAGTGAGTTGGCGGCCGGTCGGCGTGGTGCCCACGCGCAGGTTCAACGCGCGCTCGGCGCGCTTGAACAACTTGTCCGGGATGGCGCCGTCGTCGGGGAATTCCGCGAACCCGAGCGAGAAGGTGACCGTGCTGGCCTCATCCAATGCGCCCAACGCGGTCGTGAGTTGTACGGTGACTTGTTCGGTGACCTTCGAGATGGGGAGGACGTTATTCAGCAGTAAAAGGCCGAAACGGCCATCCCCCAGGTGCGCTGTCAGATACGTCACGGAGAACGTGTGATATACCAGGCGGCCGATGTGGGTCAGCAGTTGCTCACGCCCCTGCGCGGGGAGCACGAACTGTACCAGCAGTAACACGAAGCGACCCACCGTTCCCCGCGGCCGGGTGGTCTCTTCCGCCAAGCGCGCCCGGAAGTAGTCGCCGGAATAAACCCCGGTCTGTTTATCATAGATGGGAATATTGGTCGTCACGGGTGGAGCCGTCTCGTCGTGCAGGAGTTGCTCTTCCTGCTGGCGTTGCTCGTTCAAATCGTCTTTGAGCTTATTGATGGAACTGCGCAGCAGGTAGGCCGAGCGCGGCGTGGTGATGCTCAGCTTGTTCGCGATCTCGGCAAGGGTTAAATTGCCGAAGAAAAACAGGCGTAGCACCCGGCGTTCCAGGCCTCGCAGGCTGTTGATGGCTTCCTGAAGGACGATACGGTCCTCGATGGGCAACGACAGCGTCTTATAATGCTGCTGATGGATTTTGGCCTTGTCGATCAACAGCAGCGGGGAGTCGTCTGATTCATCCGTCGGCACGGTTAGTGAGACGACATGGCTTAGCTCACGTGCCGCCAGCACTTCCTGGACGGATTTGGCTGTCAGGTTCAATGCTTGCCCAATCTCCGCGATCGACGGCTCACGTCCCAGGGTTTGCGTCATCTGCTGGGTGGCGCGGGTGATCTTTGAATTCAATTCCTGCACCCAGGCAGGCTGGCGGATCAGGTGGCCGCAATCGCGCAGGTAATGCAGGATCTGGCTGACGATCAGGTGGCAGGCATAGGTGCTGAAGCGCACGCCCCGGTCGGGATCGAAGTAATCGACAGCCTTCATCAAGCCGATCGATCCCTCCTGGATGATGTCAGCTAGCGGCTCGCCGTGATTGGAATACCGATGCGCCACCGAATAGGCCAGCGGGAGATGCGCACAGATGATTTCATCACGCAACGCCACGGAACGCGTGACACGATAGGCGCGGAATTTCTCCAGCGTCTCTTCGGCGGCTTGGTCGCGTGTTTCCTGGCTTTGCAGTGTCGGGGAAGGCATAGTATGGTTCACTGTCCCGGCGCAACAAGGGTTTGATGCTGGAATAGGATGGGTTAAACAACTAGCTTAGCTAATCATCGTCTTATTTAACGTATCAGGATAGGGTTTTCGCGGGGAGAAAGATCAAGAATTGATAAAATTCTGTCATGCAAGGGGTGTATTGTACGAGAATGCACACACTTGCGGCGTAGTTCTTCAGGGATTGTGACCGAGCAGGCAGTCAGCGCTGGCACCCGCGCAACAGGTATGCAAGCAACAGGGTGGGGGGGGCAGCGAGCAGCCAGAGCCAACTGACCGCGACGATGGCGCGAATGCAACACTGCAGCGCATCTTCCACCGGCATGCGTAGCGCGAGCGGAAACGCCGACAACGTGACCATAATGAACAGGACAAGGAAACCCTTCAATGTTCCCGTCAGCATGATCCCTCTTCTCGGAAGCCGGAATCACCTTCGGAATACTCTCCCACCGGTCCGGACATCCAGATAATACGCTACCCCGGTCAACCCGAGACCGCGGAGGGAAATCGTGCAACGGTGTTGGAGAATGGGACGTGACGGCAGCGGTGTGACGCACGGGTCGGGATGGACGATCCCTTTGCCACCCGGCAGATGGGTGGTATAATGACGGTGATCGGGGGGATGGGTGTTGGAGGCCATGTGCCGGCGCGATGTTCCGTCGCGCACGCTCGCTGGTGCGTCATTGTCCGTCACCAATCCGTGATGCTGGCCAGCATAATGGATTGGAGAAGAGAGCCGGTCCCGAACGGGGTCGGGAAGCAGCGCCCATCCGCCCGGCTTCACACGGGAGTGCCGCATGCCGTTGCTCGTTATCATCTTGCTGCTAGTCGCGTTCTGGGTGATCAGCGCAGTCTGCCGAAAGACACGTGCCGGGCGAATGAACAGCTACCGTGAAGCACCCGATGCGGCGGCATGGCAGCGATGGGGCGTGCCGCCGTTGCATACTACGGACGAGCTGGCTGCGGCGCTGGAAGTGACGCCTGGACAATTAACCTGGCTGCTCGACCGCCGGCGCGTGGACCCCGCCACCGGCGTCTCCTGCCATTACCGCCTGAAGCGCATTCCCAAAGCCAATGGCAGTGGACTGCGTGAACTGTTGGCGCCGAAACCGCGGCTGAAGGCGGCGCAGCGCTGGATTCTCCTCCACGTCCTGAATAGGGTTGCGCTGCATGACGCGGCGCATGGTTTTCGTCGCAGACGCTCTATTATAACGAACGCGCGCGTGCACGCGAGCAAGGCAGTGGTGGTGTGCGCTGATCTGCGCGACTTTTTCCCCACCATCACCTACCCGCGCGTCCGCGGATTATTTGCCGCAATGGGGTACGGCCGGTCGGTGGCGACCGCGCTTGCGCTGCTCTGCACCACCCGTCTGCCGCATGCCGGACGCCGGGTGCTGCCACAAGGCGCTCCGACCAGTCCGGCCCTCAGCAACATGATCGCACATCGGCTTGATTGCCGGCTGACCGGGCTGGCGCAGCATCTCGGTTTCACGTATACGCGCTACGCGGATGATTGCACCTTCAGTGGCGAAACGCGCAAGCTCGGGGTGTTGCTGCGGATGGTCCGGCGTATCGTGCGTGCCGAACGGTTTTTCCTGCATACCGACAAATTGCGCCTCCACCGCCGGGGCGCTTGCCAGCAGGTAACGGGACTGGTGGTGAATGCGCAACCCGCCGTCTCGCGCACCGAGCGCCGTCGGCTGCGCGCCGTGCTGCATCAGGCGTGCGCCACAGGGTTGGAGGCGCAGAACCGCACGGGACGCGCCGATTTCACGGAATACCTGCGGGGGAAGATTGCCTTCATCAGCATGGTGAACGCGGCACACGGCGCACCGCTGCGGCAGGCGCTGGCGCGGGTGATGCCGCCCAGGACGGTCGCGCCATCCTCACCGGAGATTATTTATACGCCTGGCCCAGATCAGGTGTCCTCCTGACAGGCGTCAGTCTTCCTGTTCGAGCCGTTGGCGCGACAGCAACTGCAGATAGGCGATCATGAAGTCATCTAACTCGCCATCGAGGACGGCGGTGGCGTTGCCCGTTTCGTGCTCGGTGCGGTGGTCCTTCACCAGCGTATACGGTTGTAGAAAATAGGTGCGAATCTGGTTGCCGAAAGCAATGTCGGCCTTCGTACCCTGCAGCCGGGCGAGCGCCTCTTCCTGTTCCTGGCGCTGCCTGGCCAGCAAGCGCGCTTTCAATACGCGCAAGGCGCTGGCGCGGTTCTTAATCTGGCTGCGCTCATTCTGGCAGGTGACCACAAGGCCTGAAGGGAGATGCGTGATGCGCACCGCGGATTCCGTTTTGTTCACATGCTGACCGCCTGCGCTGCTGGCGCGATAAGTATCCACTTTCAGATCCTCGTCACGGATGTCGATTCCCACGTCGTCTTCCACATCCGGAATGACGCTTACCGAGGCGAAGGACGTTTCGCGGCTGCCCGCCGAGTTGAACGGTGAGAAGCGGATGAGTCGGTGCGGACCGCGCTCGGACTTCAGATACCCGTAGGCGTTTACGCCGTTGATTTCCAGTGTCATCGACTTCACACCTGCCTGGTCGCCGGGCAGGCTGTCGATGATGTCGGTCGCAAATCCGTGCCGTTCGCTCCAACGTAAATACATGCGTCCGAGCATCTCTGCCCAATCGCAGGCATCGGTACCACCCGCGCCGGCGTTGATCTCCAGAATGGCGCTGCCGGCATCGAGCGCGTCGGCAAACAGCGCCTCGGTCGCCAACCGTGTCAATAATCCGCGCACCTCCGCCAGGTTCTGCTCGATCTCCGCGATGCTCTCGGTATCACCAACTTCCAGCGCCAGTTCCGCCAGAACCAGGGTGTCTTCGACCAAGGCGGCCATCCGGCGCCAGGGCTCCAGCGCATTACGACGTCGCGCGATCTCCGACATCACCTGTTGAGCGGTATCGGGATCGTTCCATAACGCGGGGTCTTCGGCACGTGGCAACGCCTCCGCCAGTTTTACCTCGCGTGCGTCGATATTCAGGCGGAGGCGCAGTTGATGCGCCTCCGCCTGCAGGGAAATGGCTTGCGCGTGTAAATCATATAGTTCAGCCATGATAGCAGGTCTCTCCGTGTGTCAAACCTCCGTAGTATACCAGAATCGTCCATCGTGGTCATGCGCGAGATGGCACGGGCGGCCGTCCGGGAAAGTCAATGCTGAAATACTTTCGAAATACCGGTGAAAAGGGGTTGACAGGGTGGGGCGTGCCTCGTATAATTGCGCTCGTTGCCTGGGACGCACCGGTGACAAAGACGCGAGGAAGTTGAAAATAACTCCTCAAAGCCCTTGACACCGGCGCGGCGGTGGAGTATTATACTCCTCGCCACTGGAAATTCGGTAAGACGCGCAGTGTAGAGAGGTTGTCCCTTACGGGGTAACGACCTCTTTTTATTGCGCCAAAACATCGAAATCCGGGCAATTGGACCTTGACAACTGAACAGTGTTCGGACAGACATCTGTGCGGGGCCGGATCGGC
>CAYYJR010000007.1:0-170519 GCA_964472305.1 uncultured bacterium | reverse complement strand
TCCACCTAAGAACCGGGAGGGTTCGCTGTCGACAAATGGGGTCCACCATAGTTGCGAGTGCTGCCTCGTACTGGTATACTACATAATGCACTTCCAGCCGGTAACAGGGTTATCAGAAGAGAAAGTGTGGAATAACCTGTATAAGGCTATCCAGCGGATGGAGGGCTGACGTGAGCAATGCTGAGCGATGTGGACAGGGGAAAGGGAACTGTATATCGATGATGACACGCCATGGGTATGCGACACATCGGGGTTTCACCCTCGTGGAAATACTTATCTCACTCGTCATCCTCAGCCTTGGGTTGGTTTCGATGAGCCAGCTCTATGTTGCTGCCATGTGGACCACCCAGAAAGCCCGCTACCTGTCGCTCGCGACTCAACGCGCCCAGTTTGAATATGAAAATGTCCAGAGCCTGGGAGCGGCAGCGCTGATGGGTGGCCCCAACGATGAAATGTATGATCCGACGGAATACCAATTCACACCGAGCGTCAATCGGGTCGACTTCCAGGTCGAGTCCCTGCCCGAAAGCGCGTGCTGGGTCACATGGGCCAATTATCCGGCCACCGGCACCGGCTTCGACCAGCAGGTCAAGGTCGATATCGTGATTTCCTGGCTGGGCCCGCGGAAATCGCGTTCCGACGTGACGCTCAGCACCCTGCTCACAAACACGGAATGAGGAGCATACGATGCGGCCACGCGCGTTACCGGCTTATACATTGATGGAACTGATGGTGGTGTTATTCATCATCGGTTTCCTGATCCTCGCCATCACGAGCATTATCATGCAAGGCAGCAAGCTCTATGCCCGCACCTCGGTGCACATCGAGCCGCAGGCGTCGGCGATGCTCGGCTTGAAACGCATGGAGCGCGAACTGCGCGATACCATGAAAATCGTCACCGGCACCCCCTCACCCACCACGTGGATCGAGCTCAAACTCCCGGAAAAAGACGAGAACGGGCTGAACAAGGTATATTTTGACAGCGAGCATCGACTGGCGCTGGTGGAAGGGAAATCGATCACCTATTTCCTGGGGACCAAGGGAACGAAAGATACCTCGGGCCCCTACCTGTATTACGCCACTCCCTCGGCCGACGGCTCGACGCTGTTCCGCGCGGAAGGCCATTACGACAACACGGCGACTACTATTCCCAAGTCGCGCATCATCGTCGACAACATCGTCAATCCGACCTGGTTGGCCAACATGATGAACGACACGGCCTTCCGCAAGGCCCATCCGGAGTTGACGCGTGAGGACTTGAAGAAGTGCCTGTTCGTGTTCACCCCGTTTAATCCGAACGGCACCCCTGATGACCTGACTGACGATACACCGACCATTCAGACCGAGTTGATTACCATTTCCTTTATTGTGAAGGCGATGTTCCAGGGAAAACCGATTTATCACCCACTGTGGACGGAATTTAAACTACGTAATCTCCATTAGCGTGGAATCATCGCTGCTGTGTCCGCTGACCGGCAGGGTGGGAGGTCTCCAATGCCGACCATACGAAAAGAAAAAGGCGTGGTCTTCGTAATCGCCATCGTGGGTTTAGCCGTGATGCTGATTATCGGTGTCACGTTCATGTCGATGTCTATCCAGCAACTGATGGATGCCCGGCGCGACTACAACGCGCTGCGCGCGCTGTCAATGGCGGATGCGGGGATCAATCACTTTGTCTGGCAACAACGCTTCTCGGGACAGCCCATCGATGACTTCAAGGATATGACGACGATCGGCGCTGTCTACGAGCTGGCACCCGGTGGCGATCCGGCACCGCAGATTACCCCGAGCGATTTCCCCTTTGACGATGGACAGGCGGCGGTGTGGCTGTTCCACCATCAGTTGGAGGGTTCCACCGGCGTCAGTTTCCAGATCATCGCCAAGGGATTTTACCGCGAGCATGTGCGCACCGTGCGCGGCGTCCTCGAAGGTCCGCGACAATCGACAGAAACGGCGCCGCCCACCTGGACGCGCTACGCCGTCTTCGCCGACTCGCAAATCCGCTTCAACACGGCCACCCGCATCAACGGCGATCTGGCCACCAATGGCTCGATGATTCTGAACATGGCCAATGGCGGCTACATCAACGGCAGTGTCTACACCGCGTCGTTCTTGCAGATTCTAAAAATGAATCAAGAGGTTGGGGGCAACCTGAACAATGCCGGCCCGACGCTGGACAAAAAAAACAATCCGATCAATCCGCTGGACTACTTCACCGGCAGCAGTTCCAATGTCGCCCCCAAGATCGTGGTGGACGGCATGAACTCCGCGGCGTATGCCGATTGGGCCAGCCATTACCAGAATGCCACTTTCAGCGGAACCACCATCTCCAGCGCATCGCAAATTACCACGCCGATTCTCTATTGCAACCCGAGCAAAACGGCGCCGTACCAGTTGGAAATTGATGCGGACCTGAAGGGCCCATTAACGATTTTCGTCAATGGCGATATCTATTTGAATGGCAACATCAAACTGGGCACCGCCACCGCGCCCATTTCCATCATCGGCACCGGCAGTCTCATCTGCAAGGGAACGCCGACCATTTACGGCACGGTGTGGATGGCCGGTCCGGCCAATAACGGGACGCCGAACGTCATCGGCTCGCTGCGGTGCTCCACTGTCTCCGACGGCGGCAACGGCAATCCCTCGTTCACCTGGAAAAACTACGGGGACATCGTGACGCCACCCGACTTCAACGACGCATGGAGACTGAGTTCGTGGGAAATTCTGTAATCCCGCACGCGAATACGGTGATCTCACGGAGGGCAGCGACTACGCTGCCCTCCGCGTATTAACACGAAGGCATACGTGAACCGGTGTGCTGTTGCCTATGTCCGGACATTTTTGCGCAGATAAATGACATGATCGACGCCGCGATGTACCACACCGGCGGAGTCGGTGAATTGCCAGGATTCGTCGACGGGATGTGGATCGAGCACCGTGAAATCGAGACGGCGATAGAGCGAGAGGACGCGGGGATTGTGGTCGGGATCGACGGCCAGGTAGAGCGCCGGAGCGCCGTGCGCGCGCACCAGCGCGGCTGACGCCGCCACCAGTGCCGTCCCGACACCGCGGTCACGCTGATCCGCGCGCACGGTGAGATCGACCAGTTGCGGCACGTAGCGAGGCGTCCAGAACGGCAGTACGTCCAACACCAGGAACGCGTATCCGACCACTTCTCCCGCATCCTCCGCCACCAGCACGCGCATCGGCAGGTCGCGCCGGCTCCGCACCCGGTCAGCATGCGCTGCCCCGCCCAGCGCATTCACGCGTTCCAACGCGGGAATATCTCGCTCCTCTGCCTCACGAATATGCATGCCGATTCGTATTCCGCGCCATCATGCGGACGCCTTGTCTGGCCAGCACCGGTACGCGTTGCCTTCACCGCACAATCACGGGCCATTTTACACCGATGCCATGCCTGGCACTTCTTCCAGGGTCGATACGCCGGCGGCAACAGAGGGGGCGCCGTCACCCGCTTCGAGGATGCGCCCCACTTCCGCTAACCCGGCACAGCGATACCTGACCCCCGGATGCTCGCTACGCACCAGTATGGCGGGGATGCCCATCGCCTCCGCGCCTGCGACGTCGGCCTTCGGATTATCGCCGATCATCCACACGGCCGTCGCGTCGCCGATGAACTCCAGCACATTGCGAAAGGCCTGCGGGTGTGGCTTCTCGAAGCCGGTCTGCGCCGAGTTGAACACCGCGGCCACGTGCGAGGCCAGTTGCAGGTGGTCGAGGATGCGCTGGAGTTCCGGCACGTGATTGGTCAGCAGCACATGCGTCCAGCCGGCCGCGGTGAGTTGATCCAGCGCCGGCAGTGTATCGGGAAACAGTCGCCAGCGATCGAGTGCCAGGTAGCGTTCGGGGAACTGCCGCGCCAGCGCGCGCGCCTCCTCTTCCGGCACACCCACGCCGTGCAGCGCGCCCGCCAGCACCGGCAGCAACGCCTGCCACCAGGATTCCGCCGTCGCCAATTCCGGATGCGGACGCTCCGGCGTATGCCAGGGATACCCGTTGCCCACCAATGCGCGGATCACCTCCGGCGCCGCCTGCAGATCCGGCCGGGCATCACGCAGTATCTCCAATAGCGTGCCCGACCACATACCGCCGTCGCGATACCCCAACGTGCCGTCAAAGTCCCAAATCAGAAAGCGCATGGTGGCTGTTGCTCCAACCTTATGCCGTATGAAGGCGATCCATCTCTGGTTGCTGAGATAATAGTCGTATGCATTGAGGCTTCGGACGTGCGGGCGAACGCATCGAGCACCTCTATCGGCGGCGCCACCGTGCAGCCCAGCTCGGACAGCCAGCCGATTACCGCGTCCGCGGTAACCGGGAACTGACGCAGATGCCGCGAACCGTAGTCCAGCCATTCATCGACGCGTTCCAATGAGAGGACGAAACGACCGCCGCAACGCAACGACGCGACGATTTGTGCCAACGCGCGGGGTTGGTCGACAATATGAAAGAAAGTCCACACGCAGTACGCCACGTCGAAGGCATTCGGACGGATGAACGTTTCCGCATCTGCCTGTAGAATCTCCACCTGCGGGTAGGCGCCCAAATTGCGTTGCGCTCGCGCCACTGTTTTCGCCGAAAGGTCGATGCCGGTGAGCCGGGCACACCCATAATCGAGCACCTTCTTCGCCACTCGCCCGGTGCCGATGCCAATCTCCAACACGGCTTTCCCCCGCATATCGCCCAATGCGGCATGAAACGCCGAACCGTCCGACTGCTCCATCCATTGTCGCAACTCCCCGTCATCACGGAACGGATCAGTCGCCGGATGCAATGGATCGTCGATCTCATCAATCAATCGGTCATAATGCTCGCAAGCAGTGACGATATTTTCCTGCATCGTATCAACCAGACAGCCAAGATGTCCTTCACCGACACCCTTACGGGGTTGCGGATTCCGTTTCGTTGTTCTTCATCGCGCGCTGCACGGCTGACGCCAGTTGGGCGATGGTAAACGGTTTCTGCAAGAAGTGCATCTGCTCGTCCAGCATATCTTCCTTCCCGATGATATCGGTGGTGTAACCGGACATGAACAGGCAGCGCACGCCGGGTTGCATGCGCACCACGCGTTCAGCCAGTTCTCGTCCATTCATCTCCGGCATAATCATGTCCGTAAGGAGCAAGTGTACCGTGCCCAGGTACCCCTCCATCAGACGGAGTGCCTTCTCCGGACTGTCAACCGCCATCACGGTATACCCCAGTTCCTCCAGAATCTTCTTCGCGATACGGAGAATCGACGGCTCGTCCTCAACCAGCAACACTGTTTCCGTGACGGGATGCTGCTGAAGCGCCGGCTGAATCACCGGTAAGAGCTGTGCGGAATGCAGAGAGCGCGGCAGGTAGATGGTGAACGTCGTGCCCATGTCCGGCGTGCTGCTCACCTCGATGCCTCCCTGATTCTGCTGTACGATGCCGTAGACTGTAGCCAATCCCAATCCCGTGCCTTGCCCAAAGCCTTTGGTGGTAAAGAAGGGATCGAAAATGCTCGGAAGGACGCTTGGGTCGATGCCGCTGCCGTCATCGGTGAAAGTGATGCGCACATAATTTCCCGGCGTGAGGCCGATATGAGCGGCAGGCACGGCGGCTTCATACACCACGTTGGCCGTCGTAATGGTGACCGTGCCGACCCCCGCGATCGCGTCGCGCGCATTCACTGCCAGATTCGCCATGATCTGATCAACCTGCGAGGGATCGATCGTCACCGGCCACAACGCCTCACCCGGCTCCCACACCAGGCGAATATTTTCACCGATCAAGCGTTGCAGCATCTTCAGCATGCCGGAAACCGCGTCGTTCAGTTGCACCTCCACCGGCCGAATAATCTGCTTGCGGGCAAAAGCGAGCAGTTGGCGGGTTAAATCGGCGGATTTTTGCGCGGTGGATAATATCTGTTGCAAGTCATGTTTGAGGGGGGCGTCGTCGGGAAGATCCATCTGTGCCAACTCCGCATGTCCGATGATGACACCGAGCATATTATTGAAATCGTGCGCGACGCCGCCCGCCAGCCGACCGATAGATTCCAATTTTTGCGCCTGCGCAAGTTGATGCTGCAACAGATCGCGTTCCGCCGCCATCTGCTTGCGCGCGGTAATGTCGCGAGCCATTACCAGCATCGTCGCCTCGCACTGGTAATGAATCATCGCCGCGATCACTTCCACTTCAACGGTGCTGCCATCCAGCCGCAGCAGGACTTCTTCCACTGGTTGCGCCAAATGGCCATACGCCAGCATCTCGTGAATCAGCTGCTCCACGACGCCATGATAGTCGGCATGCACGCGATCGAGCACGCGGGTCCCGAGCAACTCGTCCGGCGTTGCGGCGCCCAGCAAATGCAACCCCGACCGGTTGGCATAGATGAAATGCCCGTCACGATGCAGATAGATGGCATCGGGCGCCAGTTCCATCAACAGGCGATAACGCTCTTCGCTCTCACGCAGTGCTTCCTCGGCGCGTTTGCGCTCGGTGATATCCTGCGTGATGCCGATCAACCGCAGCGGCGCGCCGGACGCGTCGCGAACCATGCGGCCCAGGGAGGCGATATGATGGATGCTGCCATCCGGCCAGACCGCGCGGAATTCCACGGCATACGGGCTATCCTGGCGTAACACGCCGGCGAGCGCTTCATGAACAATCGGCAGATCATCGGCATGGATCGTGTTGAAAAATTCCTCCGCGTCACCGGTAAATGTTGCCGGATCGAGTCCCAACATGCGGCAGACCTGGTCGTCGAAAAAGCGTTTATTCGCCACGACGTCCCAATGCCATGCGCCCATCCCGGCGGAATGCAGCGCTAGGTCAAGCCGTGCTTTACTTTCGCGTAACGCCTCTTCCGCCTGCTTGCGCGCGGTGATCTCCTTCGAAGAGCAGATCGCCGTCGCGACATGCCCGTCGCGATCTTTAATCGGGGTGATGGTGGTCAGGTAATACCTGTCGCCATCGTCGCGGGGCACGCGTACCTCGATCACCTTTTGCTCACCGGTGGCGAATACCCGGCTCAAGGCGGCCAGGCGCATCTCTGCTTCTTCGCGTGGAAACACCTCCCAGATGGTGTGCCCGATGATCTGGTCGAGCGATTTGCCGGTCCCATCGGCAAACGCTCTATTCGCGTAACGGTACTTGCCTTCGATCGTGAATGAAAAGATGGGGTCGGGTGATTCATCGAGCAGAATGCGATGCTTCTCCTCGCTCTCACGCAACGCGTCTTCCAACTGGATGCGGACGGCGATCTCGTCGGCCTCGCGGCGGACGGCGTCCTCCGCCTGCTTGAGGCGCGCCATTGATCGTACCTGAGCGAGCAGTGCGGCAGGATCAACGGGTAGCGCCATCAACGCATCGCCGCCGACCGCCAATCCCGCAAAGCGAGCGGCCGGCTCGGTGGTCGGGTCAACGAAGAGGATGATCGGGATGGTTTGCGTTACGGGATCAGCCTTCAACGTCCCGCAATCACGCTGATCCGCGTGTTCGCGCGGTTGGTAGTGCAGCAGGATAACATCGGGTTGGTCGACGCGGGCATGGAGCAGCCCCTCTGCGATGGGGCTGGTGATAATCTCGCATTCCGGCTGATGCTCTTGCAGGATGGCCGTGAGGGCGGTGATCACGTCAGGGTGGTCATCGATGATCAGAATCTTCACGAGATGCTTTTCCTCATCGCTGGCAATAATCGTACCGCAGTTCGCACAATACGGTGCGCAGCACCTCGGCGGCACATCAACCGTCCACAGTGCCAGGCTACGGAAGCGCTCGCTGATCTTGAGCAATGCATATACCATTCGTGCGGAGATCCCAGAATTCCTCCTCGGCGCGAACGATGATGCGCCGTCGCCTGCTCGAATGTATTACGCGAGACCGCCTATTCCATTGCGAACAAATAGCGCCGGGCGTATAATACGCTCTATCGGGTGATTCCCAATCGATTATTCGGGAAGGCAACAGGTATGGCGGTGATTCGAGTCGGTATCGGTGGTTTCGGGCGCAGCGGGTGTGACATCCACTCGGCATGGCTGAAAGAGGCGCGCGAACAGTTTGCCGTCGTCGCGGTGGCAGACCAGTTGCCGGAGCGGCGAGCGGACGCGGAGCGGGATTTCGGCGCCCGCACCTACACCGACTTTCAGGAGATGTTGGCGGCAGGCGGTTTCGACCTGTTCATCAACGCACTGCCGAGCGTGCTGCATGCGCCGGCATCCATCGCGGGATTGACCGCGGGTTACCACGTCGTCAGTGAGAAGCCGTCGGCGCGCCGGGTGGCGGACTTCGACCGCATCCTCGCGGCGTCGCGGGCGTCCGGCAAAATCTTCGCTCCCTTCCAGAATTCCCGCTTCTACCCATTCTTCACCAAAATGCGCGAAGTACTCGCATCCGGCAAGCTGGGGAAACTGCTGCACGCGCGCACCTCATGGGGCGGATACGGCCGGCGCTGGGATTGGCAAACGCTGCAGCAGTTTGACGGCGGCAATCTGCTGAACACCGGACCGCACCCGGTGGATCACGGCATCATGCTCTTCGGGGAAGCGATGCCGCACGTGTTCTGCCGCATGCTCTCCGTGCAGCCAGGCGGCGGCGATGCGGATGATTTTGCCAGCGTCACCCTCTATGGCGAAGGCGGCCCGGTCATCGATATCCTCATCAGTTCTTTCCAGGCGTATCCGCCGTCCGAGATGTATGCACTGTCCTGCGAATACGGCGGCATTGCCGGCGGTCCGAATGGGCTGCGCTGGCGATATTTCGATCCGCAACAGGCGCCCATCCCCGCATTCTGGCAGCCGTGGAGCCGCAACCGCGAATACTGCCATGAAGACTTGCCCTGGGTGGAGGAAAGCTGGGAGCCGAACGAGGACGAACGCCAGGGATTCCGCTATCTCAGCCGCGCGTTCTACAATAATCTCTACGATGTTCTTGTCAACGGCGCCGCGCTCATCGTCCGCCATGACGAAGTGCGCCGCCAGGTAGCCGTCCACGAGGAGTGCCACCGCCAGAATCCGTTGCCGGTGAAGGTGCGGAATTAACACGGACGCGCGTCTCACTGTTCGCACGTGCCGGCGTACAATACCCGCGTAAGCCATGCCGGTCTTTTCCGCATTTTACACAATAGGGGTTGCCGATGATGCAGCAGGATACCGGGTATCGAAAGCGCACCGGACGCTTTTTGAGCGCGGCGACGGCGGCGGCGAAGACATGGTATCATGCGGACGGCGACTGGGTGGCGCCAAGCACGCCGGCAATCTCGCGCGAGCGCATGTGGCTCTGTTGCGCGTTGTACCCCCACGGAGCGGCGGCGTTGGCCGACGCGATCTTGCGCAAGGCGGAAACAGAACGCTTCCGCGACCACCGTTTCAACATATTCGACACCAACATCGCCGCCGCGCTGCTGGTGAACCAGCGCGCGAACATGGCGGAAGACGTGCGCGCGAAGCTGACACAACTGGTGCGCGACGGCTTTTCCTTCCATCCCGGCAATCGCCAACCCGACTACCAGTTCCATGGCTTCAACGACAACATGCCGGCGAAGGCCACGTTGGGATTGGTGCTGGGCGGCGAATTGCTCGGTGACGCCGACGCGGTTGCGTATGGTGTGTGGAACCTGCGTCAACTGCGCGCCATGCTGGTGCGCAACGGCATGAACAGCGAATACCATTCGCCCACCTACACGCCGCTGATCCTCCATGCCATGGCGGAAATCGCCGAACACGCGCAGCATCCGGAGGCACGCGCAATTGCCCGCGGCATCGAAGAGCGGTTGTGGATCGACCTGGCCGCGCGCTTTCACCCGGAAATGGGCGTGCTGGCCGGACCGTATTCGCGCGCGTACCACGTCGATTGCATCGCCCACCTGAGCTGTGCCGCCAGCCTGCTCTGGTTTGTACTGGGCGATGTGGCGCGCCCATCGCCGATGCTGTTGTTCGAGCAGGACCCGAAACTGGTCGTGCACCATGAGGGTGATTATCCCTTCAACATCGCGCAGATGTGCTGGCTCGCGGCCGGCAGCTATCACGTGCCGGCGCCGGCGCGCGCGTTGTTCGCCGGCAAGCACTATCCCTTCCGTGCGGCGGCCACCGCCGAGCAAGGCTACGTCAACCCGGATTTCCCCGCCCGCCCGTGCCGCCTGGAGACGGTGCTCCACCCCGATTTCACTGTCGCCACCGTCGATACGCCTTTTTATAACGGCGAGCAAACCACCAGTTATTTCGCGACCTATTGCCGTCGCACACCGGTGACGTCGTATCGCGACGTCGGCACGGTCTTTACCAAAATCGTGCTGGACGATGAGGCGCCGGGCGACAGCGTGACGCGGCGCAGCACTTCGGAGGTGCGCGGTCGGACGCTGACGCACGTCAACACCGGCGAAGCCAGCATGCTCGCCGGATACGCCAACACCTTCGCCGTGCAGCATGACGCGACGGCGCTGGTGCTCACCCACCCGCGCCTGGCGTTGGGCAGTGCGCCCACGTCAGAACTCAATTTCGGCAACGCGGGACGGAATATCGCGCGGTTGAGCGAACTGGTCATCTTCCCCGCCCATTTCGGCGGCGCGGAGGAACTGATCGTCGGCGGCGTCCCGCGTGAGACATGGGCGGGCACGGTGGCGCGGGGCGAGTGGATTGCCTGCCGGCGCGGGCGACTGCTGATCGCCATCCGCCCGCTAGCCTATTCGCTCGCGCTGTGGCCGGTGGCGCTGACGTTGGAACGCGTGAATCACCACGAATGCATACGGGCGACCTTCTACCGAGGGGAGCAGCGCATTTTCGAGCGTGAGGAACTGCGGCATACCTTCGGCGGCTTCATTACCGAGCACGCCGGCGTGGACGATTATCCCTCGCTGACCGCCTTCGCCACCGAGCTGTCCGCGGCGCAATTCACCGATTACTTCTTTTCCACCCGCCGCACGCGCTATCGCCGACCGGCTGGATCGGTATTCCCGGCGTTGGAATTGGAAACGTCGTGGACGCCCGGTACGCCGTGCCCGCGCTTCGCCGCCGTCAACGGCCGGCGCGTGGAGGCGTCCAGCGTGCAAATCGATGGCATTGATCCAACGGCGTTGCCTTTCCTGAACGAGCCGTTCACTTCCGTTCCCGGCTTTTTCCCCTGGCAGGATTTCGCCATCGAATGGGGCGACTGGCCTTCCGTGATCGGTGATCGGGAAATATAACGGGCAGTGAGCACTGTGGCGGTGGGATGGGATGCACCTGGACACGGGCGCGGGATTTTTTCGCGAAACACATGACCGCCGGGGCAGCGGCATGGTATGATAACGCCCGGCAAGCGGCTCTGACGCGCTTGGCCCAGCAAACCGCCTAACGAGGAGTATTACGTGCGCTACACGCCATTCGGCACAAAATCCGGCATTTCCGTTTCCCGTCTCGGCTTCGGCAGCATGCGGCTGCCGATGACCCGGGTGGACGGCAAGCAAGTTATCGATGAGGACGTTGCGATTCCGTTGCTGCGGCGCGCGTTCGAACTGGGCGTCAATTACCTGGACACGGCCTGGTTCTATTGCGATCACCTGAGCGAATACACCGTGGGCAAAGCGCTGAAAGGGTGGCGCGACCGGGTGAACCTCTCCACCAAGTACCCGTTCATGAAGGAACACGGACTGCGGGAACTGCTGGAAATCCAGATGACCAAACTGGATGTGGACTATATCGACTTCTATCATCTGCACGGCATCGGCGAATGGCTGATCGCGCACGAAGAGCGCGATAAATACCTGCAGGAACTGCAACAGGCCAAAGAAGAAGGCCTGATCCGGCACATCTCCTTCTCGTTCCACGACAAACCGGAAGCGCTGCCCAAGCTGGTCGATCTCGGCATTTTCGAGTCGGTGCTCTGCCAGTATAACCTGCTTGACCGCTCCAACGAAGCGGGAATAGCCTACGCGAAGTCGAAAGGGCTGGGCGTGGCGGTGATGGGCCCGGTGGGCGGCGGTCGTATCGCCGGCTTCACACCCGAGGTCGCGGAGCGGCTGGGGGTTCGCGTGCAAAGCAGCGCGGAGCTTGCATTGCGCTTCGTGCTGGCCAATCCCAACGTCGATTGCGCGCTCTCTGGCATGAGCACCTTCGCGCAAGTGGAAGAAAACGCCGTCATCGCCTCCAACTGCGACCCGCTTTCTCCCGGCGAAGTGGCGGGGATCAACGCGGCTATGGAGGAAAACAAGCGGCTGGCCGAGTTATATTGCACCGGATGCAACTATTGCAAGCCGCATTGCCCGCAGGAAGTCAACATTCCGGCGATCTTCGATGCGATGAACAACTATCGTATCTACGGACTGCATGATCATGCGCGCGGCCAGTATCATGGCATCGGCGCCAGTGAATGGGTCACCGGGAGCAAGGCGGATGCCTGCACCGAGTGCGGCGCCTGCGAAGAACACTGCCCGCAGCACATCGCCATCCGCCGGCAGCTCAAAGAATGCCGGACGGTGTTCGAGGCGAACTGATACCGGTTCAACCGCCGGGTGGGTGGAATACCCTTCCCCCCACCCCGTGGCATGGCCGTCCCGGCCATGATGACGCGGGCGAGACGCCCGTGCCACGTGGGAGGAGAGACGGCGCGGCTGCGACCGAGCTTCCAGACTGAGAATCGTGTTCGGTTACAGACAGAAGGACGTCACAGACCTGCTTACCCATGACGTCCTTTTGCGGCTTTTCGTCGAAGATTCTCAGTCTGGAAGCTCGGCCGCAGCCGCGCCGTATTTTGTAGCGCGCGCCCGCCGTGGCGCGCCTGTCCCACAGGCATCACCCGCAGACGCCAACTCGCTGCCGGTGACAGCTTCAACAAGCACGCCACCGGCACTCTCGTGTCGCTCACGGAGCAGAGACTTCCCACAAGCGCGCCACGGCGGGCGCGCGCTACCGAATAAGGCACCAGCCAGGTGGTTGAGGAGCCGGTGGTTGAGGAGGGCCGGGGCACGGGGTCATTTCGGTCCCGGCGAGAGAGAAGCACAACGGAACCCGATGTAGTGGTGGAATTTGTTATAGCGGGACGGGGTGTAGCCGCCGCGATACGCGCAGCGGAAGTCGCCGCTGAAGTTAAAGAACCTGCTACCACCCCGCAACACGCGAGCTGTGCCCGTTGACGGGCCGGTCGGGTTGCGGCGGGGCGCATGGCGATAATACGCCGCATCATACCAGTCTGCGCACCACTCCCAGACATTCCCCGCCAGATCCTGCGCGCCGTAGGGACCGGCTCCCGCCGGGAAGCTGCCGACCGGATGCACGCCCGATGGATGCCTCTGCTGCCCGTCGGAGTTGCTCCTTTTCGCGCACTTGCCGGCATCCCAGGCGTCACCCCAGGGAAAGAGCCGCCCGTCCGTCCCCCGCGCCGCCTTCTCCCACTGCGCTTCGCTGGGCAACGCCACGCCCGCCCACCTCGCGTAGGCGGCGGCGTCGAACCAGGAGACGTTGACCATGGGGTGCGTGTCCCGCCAGCCCCACCAAGGATGCTCTGGCATCATGCGGCCCGTCGCGCGGCAGAAGCGGCGGTATTGCGCCACCGTCACCTCGTACTAGAGCCAGTACCCGTCCAGGAAGACGGGATGCGCGGGACGTTCGTTCGTAGCATAGTCGGTCCGCCGCGTGAGCACCACCAGCAGCGTCTCCCCTACCGCCCGCCAGCCGTGTTGCCGAGACCAGCGCAGCAGATCGCTGTCGCTGGTGCCCATGTTGAAGGTGCCGGCAGGCACCCACACCATCACCGCGCCGTCGAGGGGGTTAATTTTCTCCCGGATGGTGATGCGCGACCACGGATGCCACCACCACACCGCCACCGCGATGGCCAGCGCCGCGCCCCAGAGCAGCTTTCGTCGTGAATGTCGCATGGAATGCTCCTGCCTCCGGCGCTATTGTACCATAACAGGCGACAACGGATGGAGCCTTGCCCTCGACTTGCTCGACGGTTCACGCGCTAGCGGCGCGAAACCCATTCGTTTCCGCTGATATAAAAGCGCCAGGGGCGGTCGATGGCGCGGGAGATGCCGATGCGAGGGGTGGCGGTGACGTGCGCGGAGGGAATGGCGTCGCCGGGGAGCAGCAGCAGTGGGGGGAGGCGAAGGTCGTGGCCGTCCAGCACGCCGTCGATGCGCAGCGCCTGCGCCAGCTTGCCCGGCCCATTGGTCAGCAGGCGCGGGTGATCCAGCCCGCGATGCCGTGCCATCAGTTCCATCCCCTCCAGCGGTTCCAGCGCGCGAATGAGCACCGCTTCCGGCACGCCCTCAGCCTGGGTTACCACGTTCATCAAAAAATGATTGCCGTAGGTGAAATAGACGTAGGCATGTCCGGGCGGACCGAACATCGCGGCGTTGCGTTTGGTGCGGCGATGGCAGCAGACGCCGTCCCGCTCGCGCACGCCGTGACAGGCCGGGTCGTCCTGCAGGTAGGCTTCCGTCTCCACGATGCGGCCCGTCAGCCGCCCTTCCGGCAATTCGCGCACCAGCAGCGCGCCGAGCAGGCCGCGCGCGACGTCGAGCGTGGATTGCAGAAACCAGGCGGCGTCCAGCGGCGCGGGTGTCATCACGTTACCGGTTGCCCGCCGCCGGGGCGGCGGGTGACGACGGGCGCGGCGCCGAACGCGGCGCGGGGGACGCGGGTTTCGGTTTCGCCAGGTATGGTGTGTAGAGATTTACTGGCAGCGGTGGACCGAGCAGGCGATTCCTGTCGCGCAGGAATCCCATGAAGACCAGCACGATGCAGGCGGCCAGCAAGAGGATCATCAGCCAGGGCACGCGCGAACTGGGCAGTGGTCGGGACATTATGGGGTCATGTAATATATGTTTGGCCATCATCGGTTACGCTTCGGTGGCGGTCGTTACAGTATTCCCCGCGGACGCTTGAGCTATGCCCGCGGACGCCGGCCGCGCAAAATAGCCCGCTTCCAGGAAGGCGATCAGCCCCAGCAGCCCGCCCCAGTGGTAAAAGCGGTCACTGCTGGCGATGTCGCACCCCTCCCCGGTGTCGCCGTGGTAGTTCTCGTGGACGTGCCCATGCTCGCGCCATTCCTTCAGCAATAGCGCGCGCGATTTGGCAGCCAGGTCAGCGCGCGCTTGCGGCAGCTCGTAGTTGCGCAGTCCGAGGTAGACCAGGTAATTCATCGGCGCCCAGATGCGCCCACGCCAGTATTCCTGATCCGGATACCCCGGATCGTTGCGGGCGATGGACGGCAGTATCCACTCGCCCCAGAATTCCTCCGGGTTGTAAAAATGCTCGGTGATCATGCGCTCCGCCTGCGCCTGGGTGGCGGCGCCGCCGGTGAGCGCGTAGAAATTGGTCGGCGAGAGGCGGGTGCTGTATGCGCCGGTGTCGGTGCGGCGATTGAGGAAGATGCCGCGCTCGTCGTCCCACAGCGTCTGCAGCGCCGCGGAAAAGGCTGTCACCCGCGCGCGCAGTTCATCCGCTTCCGCGCGCCTGTCCAGTACCTCCGCGATCTGCGCCAGCGCGCGGCAGTCCATAATATACAGCCCGGTCAGACCGACGTCGGCAAGGGCCAGTTGATGTGTCTCGGCGTTGAATGGCACGTCGTCATACATCGGCGAATTGTCCAGCCCGGATTCCAGCGCGCCACCGAGGCGCTCATCCACCCCATGCAGTTCCCAGTAGTTGTCCACCACCGACTCGAACGGATCGGAACCCCAGCAGAGCAGGCCGTCCGTCTGGCGATGCGCAACCCACCAGCGGTTCCAGACCAGCAAATCGTCGAACACTTCCTCCAGCAGCCACCGGTCGCCGAAGCGCTGATACAATTCCCACACGGTTATCGCGCCGACCGGCGGCTGCGAGCGATCGCGACTCTTGCAGCCGGTCGGGGTGGCAAAGTTCGGGACGAAGCCACGCTCAGTTTTCTCGCGAGTGATCTCGATGGCGTTGGCGTAGGCCAGATCCTTGTGATCGATGGCGGCCAGGGAGGCGGCAAAGTAGGTGTCCCAGCAGAACAAAACGTAGCCGCCCCACCCGCAACTCCAGAGACGGCTGACCGGGCTGATCACGCGGTCATGCTGCGGATCGTAGACGGTGTCCCAGGCCAGGCAGGTTTGCACAGCGGCATAGACCTCGGCCAGTTCGCCGAACCGCGCCGCGTACGCCTCGCACTCGGCTTTGCCGGCGGCGATGATGGCCTGTATCTCTTCCAACGACCGCAACCGCCCGGTGGCGATGCCCTGCGGCCCGTCCAGCGACAGCGCCAGGTAGGGTGCTTGAGTATTCACGTAGGGATCGGTGACGTGCTCGCCGGTGGCATGTACGTGAATTTCGCCTTCGCGCACCCGTCCGATCAACGCATCGCCGGCACGCTGCAGACTGCCGGGACGATTCCACAGCATGCCTGCTTCCACCACCAGCAGTGGGGATTTCCGGTGATGCGTGCACGGCGTCACCAGCAACACCAGGTCATCGCCCTCCAGCGCGCTCTGTACCAGCAGTTCGATGCCATGCCAGGTCAATGTCAACTCGGTATACCGATCGTCATAGCGCCGTGGACCGGGGACAATACGCTCGTCATCCGCCCCCTGACGCCCGATCAAGGCTTCCTTCAGGTACGACGAACCGGCGTAGTCCTTAATGCCCAGATTGATCGCGAAGCCGCCCGGCAACAGCACGTGCGACAGCACGCTACGTGTATTCCAGGTGTTCCACCCCGCGCCCAGCCGGGTTTTCAACGCTTGATAGGTTTCGCTCATGCCGCAACATCCTTCTTTCATCCGCGCTTTGCCGTGGCGATCGCCGACGCCCTGTCGGAGGAACTGTTCGCCACGTTCTCGGTCCCTGTCTTCATTCTTCGCGATTACATCGCGCGAATCCTGCCGCCCGCCGCGGACAGTCCGCACGCGCAGTCCGCGCGCGCTCCCTTGCCAAATCGCGAAAACGATAGTAAGCTAGTAGTAGTTGGCGTTTTATTAGAACTTCTCAAATTCTTAAATTTTCAGTACTTTCTACTTGGAGTTAGGAGGAATTCTATCGTTCACCTGCGAAAATAAGCTTTAGGTTAAAATCACATCAATCCGGGAAAAAGAATAGCATACACAATCTTTTTCCCCAGGGACGGTCACAACTATGGTACGACTATCTGCAAAAACTGATTATGCGCTACGCGCGATGCTGGACCTGGCCATGCATCCCGATGTACGCACGACGTTCCCCGCGATTGCGGAACGTCAAGGGATTCCTCGGAAGTTTCTTCCGACTGTTCTTCAGTCCCTGATTCAATCGGGATTGGTCCGCACCATTCGCGGTTATGGCGGCGGCATCGAGTTGGCGTGCAACCCCGAAGAGATCTCGGTGCGACAGATCGTCGAGAGCGTTGAGGGACGGCAGCAACTTTATGATTGCTCCAGTCGCAACATCGACGAGAACAATCCGGCGCACTGCCTGTTGCGCGACGTCCTCGAAAAGGCGGGCAATGCCATGCTGGACGTGCTGGGGAGCACGACGCTCGCTGATCTCGTTCCCTCCGAATCCGAAGCGGTGATGGCTTAGTCGACAGGGAACGAGCATGGTGCGAGAAGACGCGATACTCGCCGCGTTAGATACCGTCATCGATCCGGAACTTCATCGTTCGCTGGTGGCAGCGGGCATGATTCACGATATCCGGATTGATGATAGTATCGTCGCGTTTACGCTGGAATTAACCACACCGGCCTGCCCGTTGCGCGAAACGTTACGCGGCGCGGCGGAAGCGGCGGTGCGCGCGGTCCCCGGCGTGACCGCGGTCACCGTGCACGTCACCGCGCGCGTGCGCGCCACCCAAACCGAGGACGCGCTGCTGCCAGGCGTGCGCAATATTATCGCCGTCGCCAGCGGCAAAGGCGGCGTGGGCAAATCCACCGTCGCCGCCAACCTGGCGGTCGCGCTGGCGCAAACCGGCGCCGCGGTCGGGTTGCTCGATCTCGACATCTACGGTCCCAGCGTCCCACTGCTCTTTGACGTGCACACCCATCCCGAAAGCGACCCCGCACGGCAAAAGCTGCATCCCATCATGCGCTACGGCGTCGCCTTGATGTCACTGGGCCTGCTGATCGACGAGAACCAGGCCGTCATCTGGCGCGGACCGATGGTGGCGGGCGCCGTGCAACAGTTGCTGCGCGACGTGGAATGGGGCGAACTGGATTACCTGATCGTCGACCTGCCACCCGGCACCGGCGACGCGCCGTTGTCGCTGGCGCAATTGGTGCCGCTGTCCGGCGTGGTCATTGTCACCACCGCCCAGGACGCCGCGCTTTCCATCGCCACCAAGGCACTGCATCTGTTCCGCACGCTGAAGACCCCCGTGCTCGGTATCGTGGAAAATATGAGCACGTTCGTCTGCCCCAACTGTCACCACGCCACGCAGGTATTCGGGCAGGAAGGAGCGGCGGAACGCGCGGCACACACCCTGCACACCGCCTTCCTGGGCCGCATCCCGCTCACGGCGGACATTGTCGTCGATGGCGACCGCGGCATGCCCACCATGGCCGCCCATCCCGATTCTCCGCAGGCCGACGCCTTCCGTGCCATGGCGCAAAAGGTGGCCGCCCAGGCCAGCATCGCCGCCATCATGCGCGACGGTTGCCACGGCAACTGATCAACGACGTCCGTCCCGTGCGACAATCCCGCCTTGCGTGAAAAAATTGTCCTGTCTCCTCCCTGCCCTTCCGCCTGCCGCCGCGTTATGGTGAGACAATACGCAGCAAGGAAGGCAGGTCCGGCTACCCATGGCGATACACGCCAGCGCACCCTATCGCATGCTCGATATCGGCAGTTGGACCGATACCCCCTTTGCCGAACACGGCATGGCGTTGAACTGCGCCATTGAGCCCGGCGTGCGCGTCACCCTGGAGGCGCGCGCCCGCGACCACGCCTCGGTGTGGCTGCGCACCACACCCGCGCCTTACGGAACGTTCGACGTACTGCGCCTGGCCGCGCGCTATTTTGCGGTCGATGGGCTGGCAGTGTGGGTGGAATCACCGTGGGTGACGGGGAGCGGCGTGGGCGCCGGAGCCGCCATCGCCGTCGCCCTGACCGGCGCGCTGGCGCGGTATGCCGGACAGCAACATACGCCGCATCAACTCGCGTGCATTGCACACCGCCTGTATAGCGAGGCGCTGGGAACGCCGTGCGGCATGCAGAGCTTCATGGCGGCGGCGCTGGGGAGCATCGCGCTCTATCGCGTGGAGCCGTATCCGCGTGTCTTCACGCAACCGCTGGCACTACCGGCACATGGCCTGGGCGAGTTGGAGCGGCGCTTACTGCTGGTGCACACCGGCCGCATGCCGCGCCACAATCCCTACCGCGAGCTGGCGCGCCGCTGCCGGCAAGGCGACCGCGTCACCCGCGCCGTGCTCTGGCAGTTGCGCGCGCTGCCGCAGTGCGCGTATCTGGCGCTGCGCCAACGCGATGATGCCGCGCTGGCGCTGGTGATGGCGGAACAACAGGCGCTGCAACGCCAACTGATCCCCGCGCTCCTCTCACCGGAGGTTCAGCGCATCGCCGCTGTGGCTCGCGCGCGCGGCGCGTTGGCGGAAAAGGTGAACGGCGCCGGCGGCAGCGTCACGGTGCTCTGTCCGCCGCACGCGCGCGATGCCGTGATGGATGCCTTGCGCGAGATCGGCTACGCGGCCACCCCCGTGCGGCTGGCTACCGGAGGCGTGCACGTGTGGCAAGACGCAACGCCCGCACCGGTATCCGATCGCCGGTATGCGGCAGGCGGGGTGTGAGTACCGCTTAATCTCCATCCGGCAGCCGGATATCTCCGGCATCCAAGCGTCGCCCGACGCTTGAGGAATGATGATTCGCGCCACCTTACCCACTCACGATTTTGAGCAAATGCACGCCGAACTCCGAATCCAGCTCGCGCCGCGCGTCCATGCCCAGCAGCTCGATAATCACCACTTCCAGCACCAGATATACCGCCATGCCGGCGCGCGGACAGCCGACTAATGCGGTATCGCAACGGCCCATCCCGGCGTGAAAGTGCAGCACGGGCTGACCGTCCTGCGGAAAGAGCGTGCCGACGCCCACCAATTCGCGCGCATCATCAAATTCTTCGAAATGCGGCACCACCTTGCCGGTGGGGTGAACCGGTCCGGTAACCACCTTGCCCGAGCGGATGCCGCCCACTGCCAGCACCGCCGCCCCGTGAATTTCCTCGCGGCGTGCTATCTCTTCCACCGCCTCGTATATCGATTCCCCGTCCTGCAACCGCGCGAGAAACACGCGCCCCAGCTTGCCTTGCGTATACTGCATCTATGCCTCCGATGTCTTCAGTATACCGCATTATCGCCCCGCAACGATATATCGGCAGGAGAGCGCCGTCTCCACCGCGAACTAAATGCACCAGCATATTGAGCGAAGCGAAAATGAGAGAGCGCCATGCCATCCGTGGTTTCTCCTCGTCAGTTTCGCCGATAGGAGTCAAGCATGCTCGAAGCCTTGCGCGAAATCGTCTGCGCGATGAATAAAGAATTGCCGGTCCAGGGGCTGGTCACCATGACCTCCGGCAACGTCTCCGGCCGTGACCCGGAGACCAACCTGGTGGTGATCAAACCGAGCGGTATCAGCTTCGACGATCTCACCCCCACCGACCTGACGGTGGTCGATTTGCAGGGGAAGGTGATCGAAGGCCGGCTGCGCCCGTCGGTGGATACCCCCACCCATCTGGTGGTCTACCGCGCCCGCCCGGATGTCAACGGCATGGTGCATACCCACTCGAATTACGCCACCAGCTTTGCCGCCGTGGGCAAACCGATTCCCGCGGTGCTCACCGCAATCTGCGACGAGTTCGGCGGCCCTATCCCGTGCGGACCGTATTGTCAGATCGGCGAGGAGCAGATCGGCGAGGCCATCGTGGCGCACATTGGCCCATCGCCGGCGATCCTACTGCAGAATCACGGCGTCTTCACTGTCGGCCCCACCCCGCGGGCAGCCCTGAAGGCGGCGGTGATGTGCGAAGACGTGGCGCGCACGGTGCATCTGGCGCTGATGCTCGGTACGCCCATCCCCATTCCCGCGGACGAAGTCGCGCGCGCGCACCGGCGTTACACGGAGAAGTATGGGCAATAGCGACATCGAGCGGCTGCAGCGCGAGGTCGCTTCGTATCGGGCGATCACCCGCCGGCTGGACGACTACACTCGCCGGGCGGAGGAGGCATTGCAGCAGTTCCGCGCGCAAATCGATATCCTGCAGGCGCTCATCGATGTCCTCCCCGACCCGCTGCTGCTGGTCGATCGCACCGGCCGCATCCACCGCGCCAATCCCGCCGCCGTCGCGTTGTTCAGCCTTCCGGCGGCGGGTGACGAATTGCCGCTCTGCTCGTCGGTCATCCCGTGCGACTCCTGTCTGCGCACACGTTGTGCCGTGTGCGGGCAGGCCGGTGAGGAACGGCAGGTGCAACGCACTGCCCAGGACGGCACCGCGCGGACGTATCTCGTCGCCACGCTTCCGCTGCCCGACGATCATTGCGTCTTGCTTTTCCGCGACATCACCCCCCTTGCCGTGCATATCGCGCAACTCGCCGAGGAAAATTGGGTGCTGGGAGATGCCTTGAAACACCGAGGCGCGTGAAGATGCGGGCGCACTCCGCTTTCGACCTGCTCCTGCCCGGGGAATGCGGACTTCTCGCGATCCTGAATTGTTGGAGACCAGACACATCTCCAGTGTAAGCACCGCATGCCTGCTGCCAGGCAGCGCACCGGAATACCCGGCATCATTCGCTCTCCGGCAACGGCATTCGTCTGATCAGACACGCATTCACACCATGCCCCGCCACCGCGGTTACCTCACAGTGGATCCGCCCATAGGAGACCACGTCCCCCACCACCGGCGGACGACCCAGCAGCGAAAGCACCAGTCCGCTGATCGTATCGACTTCCTCGTGCTCGAGCGGAATATCGAGGGCTTCGCCGATTTCAGCAAGGCGAACGGTACCGGTAACGCTGAGACATTCCTCAGACTCTTTGACAATATCCGGCGTAGTCACAATGCCTTCCTCGATGCCCCCGACCACTTCATTAAACAGATCCTCCAGCGTAATAATGCCGGCGGTGCCACCATGCTCATCCATCACCACGGCCAGTTGTGCATGCGCCTGACGCATGGTAATGAGCACCGTATCGAGTTCCGCCGTTTCCGGCAGGTACGGCACGGGACGAATACCATTCTCGCGCAGTGTTTTACCGTTACGCAGCAAACGAAAGATATCCTTGATATGAACCATCCCCATGATGTGGTCCAGGTCGCCTTCATACACGGGATAACGCGTATGGCGTGACTGACGGATACGCGTCAGTATCTGCTCTGCCGATGCATCCAGTGGCAAGCCCAGCACATGCACACGCGGCACCATGACTTCAGAGGCGGTTAACGTGCCAAACTCAAAGAGATCACGCAGCACTTTACTGGCCTCGGCACGCAGCAAGCCGCCTTCCTCGCTCTCCCGCACCAGGTATTCGATTTCGTCCGACGTATGGTAATAGCTCTCTGAAAACTTGCGCTGGATGCCCATCAGCCTCAATACTCCGTTTCCGACGGCGTTGAGACTGATGACAAGTGGATATACGCTGAATTGTATCCAGCGCATCGGTGGGGTGATCCACAGTGCGGTGTGTTCGGCGGATAACAGCGCCAGCGATTTGGGCACCATCTCGCCCAACACGATGTGGAAATAGGTCAGGATCGTGATAGCCAGCACGCTTGCGAGCGCATGAGCGGCGATCCAGCGAGTCGCATCCAGTACTTCGAGCGCATGCGCCAGCCACCCGGCTAGAATAGACTCGCCATACATACCGAGCCCGAGGCTGGCCACGGTAATTCCCATCTGCGCCGTCGCGATGTAGCAATCCTGGCGACGCGGATCATGAATGATCCGCCGAACCTGCCGTGCAACACGGTGGCCTTGCGCTGCCAGTCGTTCGATGGTGGCGCGGGGAACGCCGACAATGGCGAATTCCGCGGCGACAAACACACCGTTGAGCAGAATCAGCACCGATATGATGAGAAGAGGAATGACAATCTCCATCATCAGTCGTCCTTCTCAGGTGGCGGCAGGGGCGTAACGAGCACGGAGACGACCGCGTGATTGTCCATCTGCTCTACTTCCACCAATACGCCATCGATGGTCGTTCGTTCATGTACTATCGGGATATGCCCCAGTATTTCGGCCACATAGCCACCAACCGTCGTCGCCTCGCCTTCCCAGGGTATGCCGGTCCATTGCGCTATACCCTCGAGATGCTGCAAGCCGGGCAGGCGAATACGCCCATCGGGCAGTGTTTCCGGCTCCCGCTGGTCAGCCTTGAACTCATCGCCAACCTCGCCAAGGAGTTCCGTCAACACGTCCTCCAGGGTCACCAGACCATCGACTCCGCCGTATTCATCGATGACGATGGCCTGGTGGCTTCGCTTCTCTCGCAGGAGAACCAACAGGCGATCCATGGTGACGTTCTCCGGCACGAATACGGCTGGGCGCATGACGTCGGACAACGCCGTCAGACCACCGGACTCGAAAGAGCGAAGCATCAAGTCTTTCGCATGGATGACGCCGACGACGTTGTCGAGCGTGGTCCGGTAGACCGGCACACGCGTATACGGACCTTCACCTACCTGGCGCAGAATGTCCTCAACGGGCGCTTCAATGTCTATCGCTGTAATGTAGCGGCGAGGCACCATTAATTCCCCGGCAGTGCGCGTCGTCAGGTGCAGTGCCTCATGCAGACGATGGTGTTCGTCTTCCTCCAACAGCCCGCCATCGCGACTCTCCGCGATGAGCAGGTCAAGCTCTTCCGGTGAATGGATATGGCGCTGCCCCCCATACGGTATGCGCAGCCACTTAAGGACGATGATGCCGCTGCCATTCAGGATGGCGATAAACCAGGAAAACAGCGTGAGCGACCAGCGTATCGGCATGACCGTGAAAAGGGCCGCTTGCGTTGAATATTGCAGAGCCAGGGATTTGGGAATGAGTTCACCGAAAATTACTTGCAGGAAGGTTAATCCCACCAGCACGACAATGGCTGAGGTTGATTGCGCGGCGGCTTCCTGCAAACCACCCCAATGCGTAAAGAGCGGGGTGAGTTCGCGCGCAAGCGTCGCTTGTCCGTAGGCGCCGAGTATCAGACTGGAAAGTGTGATGCCAAACTGACAAGCCGCGACATAGCGGTCGAGTGTTGCGGCATCCTGCAACGCGGGAAGCAATCGCCGCGCGAACAGATTCCCCGCGTCGGCTAACAGGTGCAGCTTACTGCGCCGCACGCTGACGGCAGCAAACTCGGCTGCGACATACAAGGCATTGACGGCAATGAGGAAAAAGATGACCAGCCAGGTGACCGGTGTCATACCGACACCTCTCGGATGGTCATACGTTCGTGCGGAGGATCATCGTACGACGTGTCGTCAGTCGGCGAATTGCTCGAACAATCCTGTTCAGGTTGTTGCAGTTTCATCAGACTCTTCTAGATCCAACACGACCAGGTGCCACGTGCCGGATCTGAATACATTGTACCGGGGAAGGACGCATCCGTCAAAGACATTCATTCGCATCGATACAGAACGAAGAACCGCGAAATAGGGCATGCGAATGTACCCACTCCGGCATCTCTCGCATGACGCATATTCGCATCCGCCATGGAAACGGCAACTGGACACCGGTTGGCAATGCGTGCCTCGTGATTGGCTGTGGATTTACCACAAGGCCATCTGCCTTCATCGGAATATCCCGACTGCGTGTCGTCTGCCTGTTTACACGAGCGTGTTACGGCGCTGTGGGCTTGGCAGGGGATTTTGTCCACATCTCGCGCAGTGGAGCAACGATGAAGAGCAACAGTGACCCGCCCAGCAAGACGCGGGCGACCAGGACCAGTGGCGACAGGATGGGAGTAACGTAGACGATGAGCCACGGAGCGACGATGTGCAATGCCGCGCCAAGGAAGGCGGCAACGAGCGCAAGGATTTTCACCCGGTGCGACGGTCCGGCGCAGAGCAGGAAGACGTGCCCGAGGACGAAGAGAAACAACGGGATGGCAAAAAGGTGGTAATGCGTCACTTCCAGCAACTCGCCGACGGTCTTGGCATAAATCCCCGCTGCCTCGTTCCCGGCATAATAGGCGGCGATGGAGTCCGGGGTGAAGCCGGTGCGTGTCGCCATCATCACCCCCATTACTCCGTAACCGAGCAGGCTGAACGCCAGGAACACGGTGTAAATCACCTTCGCCTCCCAGCGCAGGCCCCAAATGCCATCGGTGACAGTCCAATGCTTCATTGTACCAGCCTCAGAATATTCGGCCTAAGTGGCAGGCAGGCTGCCAGTGTCTCCTCCTGCACACGGAAATCTGCCGTGCGTGTGACCGAGCCATCCGCGGACACCAGCAACACGGCGATCCCTTGCTGCTGGGCCATCTCGGTGCCTCGCTTGCCACCAAGCACGAAAAGGGCGGTAGACCAAGCGTCGGCTTCCGTCGCCGTGAGAGCGATGGCGGTTGCACTCAGCGTGCCGACCGCCGGTTTTCCGCTTCGCGGGTCGATTATATGGGAATACGCGTGCCCGTTAATAATCAATCCACGCTCATAGTCCGCTGAAGTGGCAATCGAACCTCGAGACAGCCACACCGTGGTCAGCATTGCATCCGTTCGCCGCGGATCACGCACCAGTATCGGCCAGCCTGCAGCTTTCGGCGGGGGTCCGGCCGCGAGCAATTGTCCGCCGAAATTGAGCAGCGCCGCCGTGATGTCGTACTCCGCCAATGTCGCCGCCGCACGATCCAGTGCATAGCCTTTGCCGATGCCGCCGAGATCAACGGTCATCCCCTGCTGTCGCAGCCGGGCGGTGCCGCCGTCCAGCACCAGCCGCTCTATGCCGATGCGCGTGGTCGCCATCCGAATTTCTGCAGCCGTCGGCAGGCGATCCTGCCGTGCGGCTTCCTTCCACAGGCGGACCAGCGGACCGATGCTGATATCAAAGGCGCCGTCCGTCGCAACGGCAATCTGCCGGCTGCGTGCCAACAATGCCGCTACCTCAGCACCGACCGGCACCGCGCTAATGCCAGCCTGGTGGTTCAGGCGGGAAATCTCACTCTCCGGCCGCCAGGTGCTCAGCAACCTTTCCACACGTGCCACTTCGGTGAAGGTAGCGGAGATAGCCCGGTCGGCGACGATGCGATCCGGGGCGTAGAGGGTGATTTCCAACAATGTGCCCATTAAATACTGGACGCGGCGATACGGTCCGTCCGCTCCACGATCAGCCAACCGTACCGGCGTTTCGACTTCCGCCTTGTTCCCCTCGGCCAATATCACGTTAAGAGTCGCCAGGATGACCCGCACGCCGTCGGTGATGGCGCGGCAGGAGAGAGTGGCGCCGCTGATATGCCGGATATCGGAATTGATCCGCAGGCGATCGCCGAATTTCTTACCACGGAATTGCCCGAGGAAGTGTCGTTGCCGCACTTCTCCCCCATGCGATTCGCGGTAGGCAAGGATCTCCACTGACTTCACCACGGCGCCGGCATCGATAACGACCATATAGGTGATGGGCTGACTCTTGCCACGCACATCAGCGATGACGGCATACCCCAGGTTGACGCCGTCCTTCATGCCGGTATAGTACGTAAAGCTGCGATCCAGTTGGCCAACCTGTGCCAGTTTTTTAATCTTCTTCTCCGAATCGGCGGAGAGGTTGGTGGTCTTCTTCTGCACTGTTTGCGCCTTGGGGAAGGCTAAATCCAACGCCTGCTCGGTGGTCAAAAACACGCCTGCCTGTGCCGGCAGCCACAAAACACATGCCATTACACCGATCCAGCAAAGATGACGTAACATGGTTTCCCCTTTCGTGAGAGGCACCGGATGGGCAATGACCCCTCCGGTGCGCGCTTCCACGTCACACACGAAGATTAGAACATCCAGCCCATGCCAAGATTCCACTGGTTGGCCGGATCGGTGCCAGCACTCTTCAGCAACTGGTAATCGGCTTTCAACACCAGGCTGCTGACCGGATAGAAGTTGATGCCGAGGGTCAAATCCTTGCGGTTATTTGTCGGATCCTTTGTCACGCTGGCAGGCACATCATACTGGGTGTCATACTGTTCAAGGCGGGCAAAGACCACCGCATCGGCATCCGCCAGCCGCCCCTGCTTCCATGCCTCAGGCCAGCAGTGCCAGCCGCTTTCCAAAAACCACCCCTGAATGGCGCTGCCGACGCTCTTCGCCGTCAGATTCTCCGCGCCATCGATGTCCACACGGGCGAACTCGCCACGAAAGTCCACCTTGCCGGCATGATACTGGGCATCCAGTGCATACAGCTTGACGCTGACATCAAGCTTGGGGGATACCCCCTTGTTGCCGTTATCCGCCCCACCACCGAAGAAGGAGCCGCCCACGCGCAGGTTGCGCAGCGGGGAGTAATCCAACCGACCGCTGACGGCCAGCTGCTTCAGACCCGGTTGTTCCTTTAGGCGTCCTCCGCGAATACCCTGGTTCGCGCTAAAGCCGGCGGCATTCAGGCTATTCGTGACATATGCTTCGTACTTCACCTGCTCGGACAAATTGCCAAAGATGCCGGCGCCGTCCGCAAAGAAGGTGGTGGGGATGACCACCGTATCCAGAGCCGGGCGCTCGACGCCATTGAAGGTCGTCGGCTCATGGCGCAGGTTGACGATGCCCACCGGGATGAGGAGGCGGCCCACACGGACGTTGAACCGCTCCCCACGGAGGAAATCCACATGGAGTTGCTCAACATAGAGTTCACCATTGCCCCCCTGAACAAATCCATGCTCAATCTCGATTTCCGAGTTGAACTTTACCCAATCGGCAAAGTCATAACCGACGTAGAACACAACGCGATGGGGATCGGATTTGTCAGCACCATCACCCTCCACCATGTTGAAGTGCACCTCACCGTAGCCACCGAGCGAAAACTGCTGTGCCCCGATTGCCGATGGGGGGGCTATTGCATCAGCGGATTCTTCGAGGCTCTGCACTTTGCGTTCAAGCTCCTGAATGCGCTGGGCTGCAGTCTGCTCTACCTGGGCGTCCAGGCCGTTCATGAGCATCATGGCGCCAAATACGGCTGCCGCACAAATTTGTGATCGTAACTTCATTTGAAACCTCCTGCAAACAATATGGGGTGCATCGGGGATGCACTATTTATCGTCGCCATCAACGATAAGCGTAAACTACATTGCATTATTAGCAATGACTAATATATAACATAGCTATTGCTAATCCGTCAATAGGGTAACGAGTGGTGTGTAAAAAACATATGCCGTCGCCGACGGCATGAAATCGATCCGAGGGGAGTAACGGCGTTGTTGCGCCACAAGGTTCAAGGATCATTGAGTACCGCGGTGAGAACTACAGGCTTTGATGAAATGAGGGCCTACTGCAATACCGTTCAATATGCATCGTTGCCTTCAGTGTGGCACGGACATTCCGCCCATGTGGCATCATGGACGGCCATGTCGCCACATGACCATTGAACGGTATGGGAGTACCGTATCGAGCAGACGGGCAGCGTTCGGGGGATATAACGAACCATCTCGCTATGCAATGCCATGTTCATGCGATAGCGAGTATCTGTTGCCGACCAGGTAAACGGTGTTTAACTCCCGTACCATACCACCAGCGAGCGGAGGTGGCTGCGCTCGCCGAGCATGCGGCGGCGGAAGCGTTCGGAAGGCACGTTGAGCAGCGGAGAGCGACCATGCTGGTGGTCGACGACGCTGATGGCGCGGGTCAGGTGAGCGCGGGCGAGCGCGGTGGCGCCGTCGGCGACGGCGAAAGCACGCGCGTACCAGAGGATGAGCGGAAACGTGAGCAACAGCGCGTTGAAGCCATCCAGGAACGACTGATCGTAATAGGTGCGTCCGCAGAAGCTTATGCTTTCCAGGTGCACGCGGTAATAACGCCACAGCGGTTCCGCCACGGCGGAGTCGAGCAGACCGAACGATTGTTCCAGAGTGGCGAAAGGCAGCGCGGGGAAGCCCGGACGCAACGGCGGCGTCTGCCCCCGACCGCCCAACAGACGCAACGAGACCGCCAGCCGCTCCCCCACCCGCGCCGGTTCTCCATACCGATCCGCCCGCCCATACGGCGCCAGCAATTGCCGGAACATGAGCGCGGTGGTAAGCGTGGGCGCCAACCGCACCAGCGGGTCGGCGGCGACGGCAGTGAGCAGCTTGCTGACCGCGCGGTCGAGCAGTTCGTTGAGTTTCCGCGCATCCAGGTCGGCGATACGCGGTGTATACAGCATGGCGGACAGGTTTACGCAACACACAATGCGGCGGGTGAAATCGAGCGTATCCGTCAGCAACAGGCGGTCGAAGGCCTGGGTGATGCGCTGCAGCAGCGGCCACGCGAGCCGCACCCCGGCGCACAACGGCGGCGCCGGCAAATCGACCGCCGCACTGGGCAGCGCCAGCGGCAGCAACTCTTTCATCGCCGCGCGCTGATTGGCGAGCGATTGCCCCACGTTCCCCGCCACCGCCGGACAATCAAAGCGGATATCGACGCGCGCCTCCGGCCCGACCGGCACAAAGACAAACGGATACATGCGGCACGCCAGCGGCTTAGCCGGTTCGCCGAAGCGGGCGTGAATGCGGCACAGCCCGTGTTCGTTCAGAAACACGCAGGCGCCGTCGGCATGATGCACCAGGAAATCGCGTCCCCCGCGTCGTTGGAACAGCGATTGTCCCTGCATCTCCGGATCGCGCTCCCAGCCCTGCCCCATGATGCGCTCGCGCTCCTCTGGCGTCACCGCGATGGCGAATAGCCCCCGACAGCAATCGCCGCAGCCCTGGCAATCGTAACACTGATACCCTGGCGGATGCGCTAGCGTGAAGGATTTTTCACTCATCGACATAGGACAACTATAGCCGAAACCGGAATTCTCATCAAATCGCGCGCGTGCCTGGCGGCAGAGCGGGAGCAGATCGCTTGCGCCGCGCGGCAGAATTTGGTAAAGCGACAGGCCGCAGCACGAGCAGGAAATCGCAGCCTGATCGGGAAAGAGTCACCAGCGATTACCTCGCAAAGGAGTTCCTATGTCCGAACTGTTGATGATGCGCAAGCGCATCCTGCTGGATACCTCACCCGTGCGGTACGACCGGCCGCCGTCGGCGGAAAGCCTGACGGAGGATTGGGAAGTGCGCAACGCGGAGTGGCGCTACGAGGACGGCGCATTTATCGGGCGCAATCCGGTGCCCGGACCGGGTTGCCTGATTTCGCGGGCGCGCTACCCATACAACGTGCTGATGGATATTCATGCCAGCACGGTGCTGCCCTCGACGCACGACATCGACATTATGTGGAATATGGAATGGGATGAAGAGCAGAACACGCGCGGCGTGGCGTATGTAGCCGGCCTCCAGGGGTGGTGGGACGGCAAGGTCGGCATCGAGAAATCACCGGAATACCGCCTGATCGCGGCGGTGCCCTGTCCGTGGTTCCAGCCGGGACACACCTACCACATCCAGACCGGCAGCATCGACGGTCACTGCTTTACCTTCGTCGATGGCGAGTTGAAGTTGGAAATATTCGACCCCGATCCCATTGACGCGGCACGCTACAGCCGCGTGGGCTTCGAAGCGTACCAGAGCATGGTCCGCATCAGCCGCATCATCGTGCGTGAAATCGTGTGGGAACCGCGCGAGATGGGCTATGCGCATGAATTCTGATGCGGCGTGAGGAGGCTGGACAGGTGGGAATGCCCACATCAATGTGGAACCGCAATAGACCGAAGTGCACGAGTTCCGGTTGACCGGCGGGACGGGGTACAGATCGACGCGACATGCCCCCGCGGGCACTCGTTCCCCGTCATCACGTGCGTGTGCTGATCTGCCGTGTATTATTCCACCGGCTCAATATCGTCCTGGCGGGTTACGCGCAGCACTTCTTCCACCGTGGTCTGCCCTTGCAGCACTTTCTGCCACCCGTCTTCGCGCAGCGTCTGCATCCCCTGGCGGCACGCTTCGGCGCGAATCAACGACGATGGCGCGCGCTCCATCACCAGCGGGCGAATAGCGTTATCCATCAGCAGCAATTCGTAAATGCCGGTGCGCCCGCGATACCCACTCTGCTTGCACTGGTCGCAGCCGTGCCCGACATACAGCACATCGCGGCGCGAGATGGGAAAATCGCTGCCCGACAGTTTCGCTACCAACGTATCGAGGTCGCGGCGCTGCTCCTTGCAGTGCGGGCAGATGGTGCGAACCAGCCGTTGTGCCACCACTGCTTCCACGGAGGAAGCGACCAGGTACCCCTCGATGTCCATCTCCAGCAGGCGGGTGACCGCGCTGGCGGCGTCATTGGTGTGCAGAGTGCTGAACACCAGGTGGCCGGTGAGGGCAGAGTGTACGGCGATCTCCGCCGTCTCCGCGTCGCGAATCTCGCCCACCATAATAATGTCGGGATCCTGGCGCAGGATGGAGCGCAATCCTGCGGCAAACGTGAGGCCGATCTGCGGGTGCACCTGAATTTGATTCACGCCGTCGAGCTGATACTCGATGGGATCCTCGATGGTGAGGATTTTCTTTTCCGTCGAGTAGGTGGCGCGCAGCGATGCATACAGCGTGGTGGTTTTCCCGGAACCGGTAGGACCGGTAGCGAGCACCATGCCGTGCGGCAGCGTAATCAGGTGCTCGATGCGGTGCAGCATGGCAGGCATCATGCCGATGTCGGCCAGCGTGTAGTTCATTGCGCTGCGGTCGAGCAGGCGGAGGACCACGCTTTCACCATACAGCGTGGGCACGGTAGAGACGCGGATATCGATCTCGCGACCCGCGATGCGCGTCTTAATGCGCCCATCTTGCGGTTTGCGCCGTTCGGCAATGTCGAGATTGGCCATGATTTTCAGGCGCGAGATGATCGCCGATTGCAGCCGCCGCGGGGTGGCCGGCGCTTCGTGCAGGATGCCGTCGATGCGATAGCGGACCTTCATGCCCTTTTCGAACGGCTCCACGTGCACGTCGCTGGCGCGCTCCTGCACCGCCTGGCGCAGGATCAGGTTGACCAGCTTCACCACCGTCGCTTCCCGCGCCATCGACTCCAAATCACCGATCTCGTCATCGGTGTCGTCGAGTACCTGCACGTCGTCGTCGTTCGTGTCGGCGATCATGCGGCGGGTGTAATATTCCTCCACGAAGCGGCGAATCTCCGCCGGCGGCGCGAAGACCAGTTCGACGTCGCGCCCGGTGACCAGGCGCAAATCGTCCGCCGCCGTGGTGTTGAACGGATCAGCGATGGCGACGCGCAGGCTGCTCGGCGTAGCTGCCAGCGGCAGCACCTGGTGGCGAAACGCCAATTCGGTGGGTATCAGGGCGATCACCAGCGGATCAAGGTCCCGGTCGCTGATATGCACCAGCGGCAATCCGGCGTGCAGCGACAGCACCTCCAGCGCCGACTCAGGTGAACAAAAACCCAGCTTCACCAGCACATCATCGAAGGTCTGGCCTGTCTCACTCTGCAGGTTGCGCGCGCGGTGCCACTGTTCATGACTCAACAGCGTGCGGGCGTGAGAAGATTGCTCGATCGCCACGGTGTATCTCCAGGGAGTGACGGATATCGGGTGTCTCCGACCATACAGTCGTGACAACAGGTTCGCGCTCCGCCTCATTCCCACCTTTTGCATCATACGGGGTAAAGATGAAAAAGTTATGAAGGTCAGTGCTCCCCCCTCTCCCCTACCTCTGCCCCTGCCCATGCGCATTGCAGACGAATCAACCCGATCACGAGTACCGCCGAAAGCGGTAGTCGGACCGTCCGGCATCACATTGGCGAAGGCGAGGAAAAGGCGTGCACGACATTCGCTCAATATCGACCATGCCCCGGCCTTCATGAGAAAAGCCGGGGCATGGTGCTCGCTGCCGGTCGGGTGCTGTTTACTTCGCCGGCTGTGTTCCACACAGCGGATGCTGAGCCAGGAACTGGTCCAGTTTCGTCTGCTGTTCCGGCGTCAACATGGCACGAACTTTCCCGAGCGTTTCATCGCGAATAGCCAGCAGTTGCGTGCGCTGTTCGGGTGTCAGGTTGAACTGCTTGATCGCATCGCGCATCTTCGCTTTCATCTCGGTCAGCTTCGCCTGCTGTTCCGGGGTCAGCAGTTGCGTGATCTGGTCGCGGGTGGTCTGGCGCAGGTCGCGCAGTTGCGTCTGCCGATCCTGGTCGCTCAGCCCGGCGTTCTCGCGCAGCGCGATGATCTTCTGCCGGACTGCGGCGTGGAGTTCTTTCATCTTTGCCCACTGTTCCGGAGTCAGCTTTAACTCGCTAAGGAATCCGCCGCCGCACTGGTGGAACTGCCGCAGTTGCGCGGTCGCCTGCTGTTGCTGTTCCGGGGTCAGCACTTGTTTCGCGCGCTGCAACGCATCTTTGATGATCTCGTGCGCCTGCGCGCGCTGCGCCTCGGTCAGGTTCAACTCGTTGCCGATGCGTGCCATCCAGCGGCCTGGCTTATGGCCGAAGCAACGACCGTGTCCGGTCGTCTGCGCCAGCGCCAGGCTGCCTAGCGCCAGCACCAGTACCGCGGCAATCACTGCCATCGGCAGCATGAAAAATCGTCGCAAAATGTCTCCTCCCTCCAATGATAGACGAGGCGTTACCGGGGGGAACGATATCGCTATAAGCAGCATACCCGCGACTTGTGAAAAAGTGATGAAAAGCACGCGACGCACGAAGATTCGCTCAGTGGCGACGGTTGACAATATCCGCACCTGTTCGGCATACTGGCAGCAGTGCATTATGAGAATCTTACTCATCGAAGATGACCAACTGATCCGCGATGTGCTCACGCGCGGCCTTGAGGAAGATCGCCTCTACACCATTGAAACGGCTGCCGATGGCAAAACCGGACTGCGCCTGGCACTCGACGGCGATTACGCGGTGATTATCCTCGACTTGATGCTGCCCGGCCTGGATGGCTGGCGCATCTGCGAGGAATTGCGCGTCCGCCGCGTGCAAACCCCCATCCTCATGCTCACCGCGCGCGACGCGGTACAGGATCGTGTGCGCGGGCTCGAAAGCGGCGCGGATGATTATCTGACCAAACCCTTCGACTTCGACGAGTTGCTGGCGCGCGTGCGGGCGCTCATCCGGCGCGACAAGCGCTACAAGGCGCGCGTGCTGCGCATTGGCCACCTGGAGATCGACACCGGCACGCGCCAGGTGACGTGCGACGGCGAGGAGATCACGCTGACGCTGCGCGAATATACGCTGTTGGAGGCGCTGGCGATGAACGAAGGGCGCGTGTTGAGCCGCGACGCGATCCAATACCGGGTGTGGAACAACGATGAGAGTACCTCGAACACCGTAGACGTCTACATCGGCCTGCTGCGCAAGAAAATCGACGCGGACCGCACGGTGAAGCTGATTCACACCGTGCATGGCCTGGGCTACATGCTGAAACATCCGGGGCTGGAGGAGGTGGGCACATGAAATTCACCTCGATCCGGTTGCGGTTGACACTGTGGAACGTCGGCATTCTGGCACTGGCGTTGTGCGTGGTGCTGGTCGCCGTACATACCGCGGTGCGCATGTATATGCTCACCAACATCGACCGGCGCCTGCACGGAATGGCTGACCGCATCAACACGGTGATCTCGAGGCCGAACAGCGCGCGCGATTATCTCCGGTCTCGCGAACGCGAGACCGGCACCTCCACGCGGCCACGTAATACGCGCAGTTTGCGCGTCTACGATCTGCGCGGGCATACCATGACCCGTGACTGGCAATACGCCGAGGTACAGGAGCCGCCGTGGGATGCCGTCGCCTATGCCCGCGCGGTGCACGGCAGCGAATCGTTTTCCACCGTTAAAGGCGACGATTCCACATTGCGCGTCTTTACCCGCCCGGTGCTGCGCAATAAACAACAGATCGGCGTGTTGCAGGTTGGCTTCTCGCTGCACGAGATGGATGTGCTGCTCGAGGGACTGACAACCATTACGCTGGTGCTGACGCCATGCGTGCTGCTGTTGGCCGGGCTATGCGGCCTTTTCCTCACCAATCGCGCGTTGCGACCGGTCGCATCGATCACCCACGCCGCGGACGCGTTGAACGCGGAAGACCTGTCACAACGGTTGCCGGTGGTGGGCGCGGACGAATTCGCGCACCTGGCAGAGGCGATCAATCGAACGCTGACGCGATTGGATGCGGCGTTTACGGGCATGCGGCTGGCGGTGGAACAACAACGACGTTTCACCGCGGATGCCTCGCACGAATTGCGCACGCCGTTGACGGCCATCAAGGCCAACACCAGTCTGGCGCTGCGCTGCGAACGCACGCCCGCGCAGTATCGCGAGGCACTCGCCGGCGCTAACCAGGCCGCCGACGTGATGAACCGCCTCATCCAGGATCTCCTGCTGCTGGCCCGCTCCGACGCGCGGCAACTGGCGCTGACGCCACAGACGGTGGACCCGGATGCCCTGTTTCGCGAGGCGGTGGCGCTGACTTGCTCCGCCGAAGCGCAGGCGACGGTCTGCATCGAGATTCCCGATCCCGCGGTACGCGTTTACGGCGACCCTCACCATCTGCTGCGCCTGGTGGTCAACCTGCTGGATAATGCCCTGCGCTACACCCCGCCGGAAGGCACGATTACCCTTGCCGCAAAAGCGGAAGATGAAACGGTGCAATTGTCCGTCGCCGACACCGGCGAAGGCATCGCGCCGGAACACCTCGCCCACCTGGGCGAACGTTTCTACCGCGTCGACACCTCCCGCGCGCGCCAATACGGCGGCGCCGGCCTGGGACTGGCGATCTGCAAAACCATCGTCGACGCCCACCAGGGCACCTTCAGCATCGCCAGCACCCTGGGTGTAAGCACCTGCGTGACGGTGCGCCTGCCACGCGACCCCGGCGGCGCATAACGTTGCGATACGGCAATCTGGCGGAATCGTTATCCTGCCGCGCCACGCCGCATATTGACATTACCCGGTTCGTTCCGCCTTGAAGGCGTTATACAGGCAAGTGTAGGCGCAGAAGGTCAATGGTGTGGCGAACAGCGCACCGACAAGCAGCAACAACATCCCGAGCAGTTGGATCAACCCGAAAACGAAAAGGATGCCGAAAATTTGCAAGCGTCGTCCTTCAGTCATAGCCGCGCTTTTACGCATCGCGTCCATGATGCCTTCACCTTCGGCAATCAGGAAAAAGACGAAGACCCAGCGCATGAACACCGCCGCGGTGATGATGAGGGAGATCACGTAACAGACGGCAAGCGTCACCATGGCGGTCACCGGCATCGTATCCGGATTCGATGCGCCCGAGCGGACCATCACGACGATGAAATAGATATAGGCGACGATCATAGGCAGCATGGTCGCGCAACCGATGAGGCTCAACAGGTAGTAACTGCCCAGCCAGGGGCCCATCTGGTTGAAGCCGGCGAACAAATCGCCGATGGCGGGATTCCGGCCATACAAGGCTTTGAGGCCGAAAATCATGATGCCTCCCGACATCACGGGTACGACCACTAAACTCGCCATCGGGATGATCGCACTGGCAACGATCACCAGCATGTAGACGACCAGCGCACCGATCATCAATCCCATCTGTTGCTGAAACAGATACCAACCGTTGGAAAGCGCTGCATGCAGGCTGATGCCGGGCACGGGCAGCGCCGCAGCCTGTTCGTGCTGTTCCATCTGGTACGGCATCGGCGGGGGTGGAGGGATGAAGGCTCCCGGTGGGGGTGGAGGGATCAAGCCCTCGGGCGTGGGCGGGGGCATCAAGCCTCCCGGCGTGGGTGTCATGACCGTTTGCGCCGGCAGGCCGGTACATCCCTGGCTGGCGCAATGATTGAAATGGCGCCAGCATTCCGCGTGGTGCACGACACCGCAGGTGTCGCACACGACGGCGGTTGCGTCGTCGGGTACGACGGATTGCCGGCAATAGGGACAGAGCTTTTCGGCGGTAATATCGCTCGTCATACTGCACCTCACTGCGGGAAGAACAATCGGCTCGCCTTATGCGTTTCGCTGCGCCGGCCAGTATTTCCTGCCGTTACCCATCATAGCGTCCATATCGCTGAATCGCGGCCATGATGAGCCGCATGCCGGTAAGGCGCGAGCCATTATTGATGGAACCGGCGGTGCTGAACACCAGGCCGCGGTGCTCGCGCGCCATTTCGAAATCGCGCAGGAACTCGGCGACGATCCGCGCCTCCTCATTGCGGCTGAAGGTGAACGGCGCCAACTGGCCATCAATGACGGCGCGGGGCAGGTGGGCGCGAATGTCGCGCACTGTCACGGTAGGGCCGAAGTTGACGCCGGACAGGTGCAACCGGCCCAGCAGCGGCAGCAGGTGGCCCATCGGCGAGTCGGAATGCTGGTAGCGCCAGTCGCCCGGATCGGGACAAAACCGCGCGAACACGTCGCGTAAAATCGGATAACCGAACAACTCATACATTGCCGGCGTCAACAGGTAGCAGTTGTCGTCACAAAACGCGAAGCCGCGCGGGGCGGTCTCCGGGGTGTCGCCGGCTTCCTCGTCCAGCACGCGGGCAATTTCCAGCATGCTGCGCAGGATGGCATCGCGGAAGCGTACCGCCAACTCCGGGTTGTCCTCGATGAGGTAGATCAGATTCTCGATGCCGTAGATGGAGGTGGCGAAGGTGACCGGGCCACGCTGCCCGCGATAGCGCGGCGGCTTCACCTTGCTGTCGCGCAGGCGCTCTTTCGCCTCGTTCCACCCTTCCGGTAGGATGAAGCGACGGATATCGCGAGCCTCCACGCGGTCGAGCAGCGCCTGCAATTCGTCCTCGGTGCCGGCGGAGGGCAGGAGCCACCTGGAACCCGCCTCCCAGATCGTCTGCGCCTCGAACACATCCGCCAACCCTTTCACCGGCGGATATCCCTCGCGCACCACCGGCGGCGTTTCATCCAGCAATCGCCGGCCCACGATGCGCTCGGCTATGTCGTTATAGGCGGTATTCAGCGCGACTCGCCACTCCGCATCGTGCTCGTAGCGCCAGAAATCTTCTTCAATGCCCAACTCGGCATAGACGCACTCGCCGCTCATCAGGATGCCCAGCGGCACTTGCGGAATATGAGCGCCAAACGGATTCGCCCGCGCGATCGCCTGGTCCGCCCAGAAACGCTCCAGATCCACCGGCGCCAATCCCCCCGCCGCGCGCGTATCCGCCAGCAGGCACTCCACCATCTTCGCGTGTTCGGTCTTCATGTGTGGTGAATTCGCTGGTCAAAGCAATTCTCCCTGCTGATCGGTGAATTCAACACGCGGGAAGGGGTGATAGCACCCATTGATCGTCTCAAACGGACGAATACTTCACCGTTATTGACGCTGTCCCTGTATCCGCATACATCAGGGCGCAGTCCTGCACGGCGTAGACGTTTGTTTCGGCTTCGGTTATGATATTCCCGCTTTGCCGTGCAAGCGGCAACCGTGAGGGAGAGGACGCATGATCTATCGCGCATTGGGGCAATCCGGCATTCATATCTCGGCGATCGGGTTGGGCACCTGGGCTATCGGCGGCACGTTTTGGGGTGGCAATGAGGAGAGCGATTCCATCGCCGCGCTACAGCGTGGACTGGATGACGGCATCAACCTTATCGACACGGCGCCGGCGTATGGCTATGGTTTATCGGAAGAGGTAGTCGGCAAAGCCATCAAAGGGCGCGACCGTGCGAAGATCGTCATTGCAACCAAGGTCGGATTGGTGTGGCATACCGATCAAGGCGAATATTTCTTCGAAATCGGCGGGCAAAAAGTTCATCGCTATCTGCATCCCGCCAGCATTCGTTATGAGGTAGAGCAGAGTCTGCGGCGCCTGGGAACGGACTATATCGACCTGTACCAGACGCACTGGCAGGAGACCACGACGCCAATCGCCGACACCATGGGTGAGTTGCTGAGGCTAAAGGAAGAAGGCAAGATTCGCGCCATCGGCGTCAGCAACGCCAACATTACCCAGATGCGGGAATACTTGGCGGTCGGACCGCTCGATGCCAACCAGCCGCTGTATAATATGCTGGATCGCGACCTGGAACAGGAAAACTTGCCGTTCTGCCGTGAGCATCACATTTCGATCCTGTCCTATTCCTCACTGGCGCTGGGCCTGTTGACCGGCACCGCCGACCCGGCGCGCACATTCAACGAAGGCGACCAGCGCGCGCGGTCGAAACGCTTTACTCCCAAATCGATTGCCGCCGTCAACGCCATGCTGGCGCGTTTCGCCCCGCTGCGTGAAACATACAGCCTCAACCAGACACAGCTCACTATCGCGTGGACCATCAGCCGCCCGGGCGTCACCTGTGCGCTGGTCGGCGTGCGCAATGCCCGTCAGGCGGCGGATATTGCTCTTGGCGGGAAGGTCGAACTCACCACGGACGAACTGGCGGAGATGGATCGCATCATCGCCGACACCTCACTCATGTAATTAGTCGAGACGGCGCATGCAACACTTTGACCTGATCATTATCGGCGGTGGTTCCGGCGGCATCGGCGCGGCCCTCACCGCCGGTCGCGCGGGCGTGCGCACGCTGTGGATTGAAAAAGAGGACCGGTTGGGCGGCACCGGCGTGCACGCGCTCGTGAATGTGTGGCAGCCCGGTTATTCCGCCAGCGCGCTGGCGCCGGAGGTTGCCCGGCGCCTAATCGCACGTGGCGACGGGTGTTATGTCGCGAGCGCCAGCGACACCCCCAGCGGTCGGCCATTATACCGTCACGCACCAGAAGTGGCCTACCCAGGTACACTGCGGCGCTGGCAGGATCGCCAGGCCATGGTAATCTCCCCCGGCTTCGTTTACACCCCCGACGCGATGGATGCCGTCATCCGCGAGATGGCGGCGGAAACCGGCGTCATTACGCTGTGGACGCGCGCTGTCTTCCTCGACACGCACACCATCCCCGCTGATGACGGCTTGCGACGTATCGCCTCCGTCACCGTGGAAACCCCGAACGGCGTGACCACCGTCACCGCCAACCACTTCATCGACGCCGGCGCCGACATTCCGCTGGCGCGGCGCGCAGGGTGCGGGTGGCTGATGGGCCGCGAGGCTGCCGACGAATATGGCGAAGCCTCCGCGCCGCCAACCCGCGAGTTCAAGTTGAACGGCTGGACGCTGTGCTTCCTCATTGCTGAAGGCGCTGACCGGGTTGTGCTGCCGGCCGACGGTTACGGCAACGATTCCGACTGGGCGCACATCGGCGCGCTGCCACGCAGCGGATATTACGTCAATATGTGCCTGCAGGTGACCGGCGAAGCAGGATGGGCGATGGGCGTCGAACAGGCGCGTGCCTGCCTGTTGGGCAACATCGCGCGACGCTGGCCGGGAGTGCGCGCGGCCTACGGGCTGGTGGGTTACGGCATCACCTCCCTCGCCTCGCGCATCGGCGTGCGCGAAGGACCGCGACTGCGGGCGCGTTACATGCTCACCGAGCAGGATTTTCATCGGGGCGGCTTCGGCGCCCACCACCCCGACTGCGTGGCATTTACCGATCACGCGCTGGATCGCCATGCGCCCGATGGCGGGTGCGCGGAGGCGACGAACGGGCCGCTGGGCATCCCCTTCCGCTGCCTGCAACCGCGTGAAATCGATAACCTGCTGGTTGCCTGTCGCGGCGCCGGCTTCTCCAGCCTTGCAGCTTCCGCCGCCCGTCTGCAGCGCACGATGATCGAACTCGGTGAAGCCGCCGGGCATTACGTCGCCACCGGGCAGGTGATCGCGCGCGCCTTGCCGGCATACCGGGACGTGGAGTGAAGAGAAGCACACACGGAACTGTTTCCGCTTTGTGCGTGCGCATCACCGCAATCAGGCCATCTTCCTTTACTCATTCGATACGCGCAACCAGTGGGCCAGTTGCAACTTCCTACCCACTCCGGCGTATAATGGTATAACAGAGGGCGAAAACAGTGTCCGAGACCGAGGAAGGCAGATTACTCGCCAGGGCGCAACGAGGTGATTTGATCGCCTTTGAATCGCTGGTGCATATGCATCAGCAACGCGTTTTCGCGCATTGTTATCGTCTGGTGAGTAACAGCGCCGAGGCGGAAGACCTGTGCGCGGAAACGTTTTTACGCGCGTACCAGCACCTTGGCTCGTTGCGTGCCACCCCCTCTATCGTGCACTGGTTGCTGCGGGTGGCGCAGAACCTGGGCATCTCCGCGCTGCGCAAGCGCGGATCGCGCCAGACGGTGGAACTGGACGAGATCGGCGAATTGCCTTCAACACAGGCGACGCCGGAGCAGGAACTCATGACGCAGGCGCGTCAGGACGTGGTGCGGGCCTGCCTGCAGCACCTGTCACCGAAGGAACGGACGGCGGTATTGATGTTTTATCTGGAGGAGCGCCCGCTCGAAGAGATTGCCGCGGTGCTGGGGTGCGGCGTGGCCGGGGCGAAGAGCCGCGTCCACCGTGCCCGCCACCGGCTAAGAGCGCTGGTGATGGCTGAATTGGGAGAAGAGATTTCCTTGCCCATGGCGGAGGAGGGCGATGCATTATGACTCGACGCACAGATCATGACCAGGACGCATTACGCGATCCGCTGCTGTCCGCGTTGCTGCGGGAAGCCTATGCGGACGATCCCGCGCTGGCGCCCGCGCCGGGACGCACCGAGCGCATCATGCGCGGCGTGCTGACCACCCACCGGTCCCGCCGCGGATGGTGCGGTTGGTCGCTGATCGGCTGGTCCTTCGGCGCCACCGCCATAGCCACCGCCGTCATCGCCATGATGATCGTGATGGCCCAACCGCGACAGGATATCGCGGATGCGATTGCGCGTGATGCCCATCATCTCGCGGTGAACCCGCCATCGAATCGGCAGACGCCCGGGATGCCCCAATTGGAAGACATCGCCGCGCCGTTCAACGTGGTGAAGCCGCTTCCCACGCAGGACGTGCCGGTGACGCCACGTACGCCGGATGCGTCCGAAAAGTCGATGAACAACTGGCAACCGACTCCGCGTCCCGCGCCGGCAAGCGCCCCGCGCGAGCAACCGGTTACCGTGGCTGCCTCACTGTATGCCGCCGGCACAGCGGCCTATGCCAGCGGCGAATACGAAGCGGCTTATGAGGCCTACCAGGATTCCTATGACACCGTGCCGACCCCGGAAGCCATTTTAAGCTCCGGTCTGGTGCTGCAACGACTGGCGCAGGAAGCGCTGGCATCAGAAGGATAAGAAGTCGAAGAGGATACGTGCCATGAAAATTTATTTCGCCATCTTGCTGATCGTGCTAAGCGCCGTGCTACTCGTGAGTGTCACTCCCACCTTTGCCCAGCGCCCGAACGGCGGGCCATATCGCGGCGGTAAAAGTCCGAAGCCCGACCAGCCGCGACCTGCCGCTCCCGCCATTCCCGGTAAAATTCTCGTCGTCGATGCCGCACAACGCCAGGTGCGCGTGCTGCTCTATCTACGCGTCATGAATCCGGATGCGCCGGGTCGGGTGCCCGACGAGATGGCTCAGCAGGCCGCGGCGTTGTCGGGGCAGGCAAAAAAACTGGAAGACTCGGGACGCGCCGAGGATGCCCGCCGCATTCGCCGCCACATCGAGGAACTGCTCCGCTGGCGGGAATCGGAGCAGGTGGTTCCGCTGGACGATCACGCAATGATGGTCGGGTTGCGCCGCTGCGAATTCAATCAGGTGACGAAAGATACCATACTGCGCGTGCTCACCGTCGCCAGCGGCGATCTGCCGGCTAGCGGGACGCCCGATCACGTGGCGCTCACCCGTGATGCTTCACAGGTATCCGAAAACTCCACCCCATTGATCCGCCGGTTGCCGACGGCGCCGCGCACGCGCACCGTGTATTACGAGATCATCGGGCAAGTGACGAACAATAATCCGCTGATCCTGCTCGTAGACGATAAATCGGTACAGGTGGATACCCCGCCGCAATTCGCGGCCATCCTGCAGACGCCCGTCACGGTCCGCGATCTGCAACCCGGTCAGCGCGTGCTCGCGCGCGTGCAACTGGGCGGCGGCGGCGGCGTTCAGCGGGTGAAGCGCCTGCTCGTGCTGTTGTATCGTCCAGATACCCCGTTCGGGCCCGAAGAAATGGCGGACTAACCCGACGCGGCGTTTGCGCTCGACGCACGCAAGAGAATCCTCACCTCTCCCCCCTCTCCTGCTGCCGGGAGGGGGGGGTGCTATGCGCTGAACATAGCGCAGTCCTCATACAATTTTCCATGACCCCGTTTCGCCGCCGGCAGGGAATCCGCGCATCTGTGCCGAAGTTATGGCAAGTCATCGTTTCCCTTCGTGGGCAATGCATCAATTCAACGTATTGGGAGGATCGCGCAATGGCACGACTTTTCGGTCGCGATTTCACGCATAAAGAATTACAGGCCTGCACCGGCAATATGGCGCAACTTGGGGGCATTCGGGCTATCGAGCTGGCATCCGGGCGCGAGCGCGGCGTGCGTGGCTTCGACGTCAGCACCGGCACCGGCCTCGAATTCACCGTGTTGGCCGATCGCGCGCTGGACATCACCCGCGCCACCTATCGTGGTCGCTCGCTGTCGTATCATACTCCCTCCGGCCAGCCGCATCCGACGTATTACGAGCCGGCGGGACTCGGGTGGCTGAACACGTTTTCCGGCGGTTTGCTTGCCACCTGCGGGCTGAGCTACCTGGGTTCCCCATGCGTGGATGAAGGTGAGGAGCTGGGCCTGCATGGGCGCGTTTCCACGCTGCCGGCGGAGGAACTCGGCTTCTGGAGCGAATGGAAGGGCGATGACTACTGGATGTATATCAAGGGTACCATCACCGAAGGCATTATCTTCAGCAACCCGTTGCGCCTGACACGGGTGATCTCCGCGAAGCTGGGCGGCAACAGTCTGTATATCGAGGATACCGTGGAAAACATCGGCGGCTTGCCCACCCCGCACATGATCCTCTATCACTTCAACCTCGGCTTTCCACTGCTCAGTCCGGTATCGAAGCTGATCACCAACAGCATCGACGTGAAACCGCGTGATGCCCATGGAGCGCAGGGACTGAACGCCCACGCGGAGTTCCAACCACCCAGCGCCGGCTATGCCGAGCAGGTGTTTTATCACGAAATGGCGACCGACAACGACGGCAACGTGCGCGTGGCGCTGATCAATCCCGAGCTCGATGGCGGGCTGGGATTGGAATTGCGCTATCATCAAAAGACGCTGCCGCGCTTCGTGCAATGGAAGATGATGGGCTACGGCGCCTATGTGCTCGGCATGGAACCGGCCAATAGCTACGTCGAAGGCCGCAATGTCGAGCGCGCCGCGGGCACGCTGCCGATGCTGCAGCCGGGCGAACAGCGCAGCTACCGGCTGGAGTTGAACGTACTGGACGGCGTCGAAGAGATCGAAGCCTGCACCCGCGCCATCAAGCTCGGTGGCGCGGCGTAAGGGAGTTGGCGCCATGAACGGATGCCGCGCATGGCGTCACCCGCGATGCAGGACATCCCGTCTATTCCGATGCCATACAAACGTCCGACGTTGAAAGGAAGCGCACGATGTTATCGCGTGAGCAATTCGAGGCGGCACAACAGCGGGCAATCACGGTGCTGGCGCAAGCGGGCATCGTAATCACCCCGCGGGAGCGAACGCAGGTCGAGGTGGCGGATTTCGGCCTGAACGAGTTGGAACAGATCGGGTTGGAACTGCTAGTGTATGTGAATACCGAGCGGGTGTGTGCGAAGGAACTGGTGCTGTTCCCGGGACAAATCTGCCCGGAGCACCGGCATCCGATGGTGAACGGGCGGCCCGGCAAAGAAGAGACGTTCCGCTGTCGCGCCGGGCAGGTGTTCCTCTACGTGCCCGGTGAGACGACGGCCCCCCCCCGGGGGTTGGTCCCCGCCCATCGCCGCCAATATTTCACCGTCTGGCACGAGATTGCGCTGAACCCCGGAGAGCAATATACGCTGCTGCCGGATACGTTGCACTGGTTCCAGGGCGGCCCGGAGGGCGCGGTGGTATCCGAGTTCTCCACCCGCAGCCTGGATCAATGCGATATCTTCACCGACCCGGAGATTGCACGGATTACCAAAGTGGTCGAGTAATGGAGAGTGGGTAGGCCGGCTCGCATAGTGAACTGCCACGGCCTGTCAGCCGGCAGCGCGCATCGGCGCGATGGCGTTTATGCGACGGCGTCGATGCTGCGCGGGTTGCCCAGCACGTCGCGATACAGCGTCTCGGTTGCCGTGACCATGCGGTCGAGGGGAAATCCGCGCTCTACGTGACGCCTGGCCGCTTCACCGAGTGTTAACCGCACGTCGAGGTCGGCCAGCGTCGCGCGCAGCGCGCCGGCCAACGGGCCGGGAATCTCCGATTCAAACAGCAGGCTGCCTTCGCCGTCCAGCAGGTAATCGGCGTGTTCCTGAATGTCGGAGGCGATAACCGGGAGTCCACACGCCATCGCTTCCAGCACCGCATATGGCCCGCCCTCCCAGCGCGAAGGCGCACAGAAGACATCCATCGCCGCGAAGGCCGCGCGGGGGTCGCGGGTGGCGCCGAGAAACGAAACGCGCGGCAGGTTCAACCGTCGCGCCATCCCCTGCAACAGGCGGCGCTGTGGTCCATCACCCCAGATCATCAACCGCGCGTGCCGATAATCGCTCATCACGTCCTCAGCCGCTTCCAGCAGCAGGTCGATACCCTTTTGCGACACCAGCCGCGCCATGGCCCCGAGCACGATATCCTCATCGACGATCCCCAGCGCGCGGCGCGCGGCACGGCGTTCCTCCGCGGTCGGCAGCGGCCAGGCGTCAAAATTCAATCCGTTCGGAATCACCACCAGCCGTTCGGGCGGCAATCCCGCGGCCAGCGCTTCCTGGCGCTCCCCCGCGGAGACGCACACGATGCGCGTGGTGTGCCGGGCCAGTTTGCGTTCTACGATGCGATAAAATGGTCGCAGCCAGTCGGTGGTGCGCTGAAACGGAAAGGCGTGTGGCGTGTAGATGACCGGCAATCCCGATGCGCGCGCCGCCAGCCGGCCATGATACCCGGCCTTCGCGCTGTGCAGGTGCAGCAGATCGACGGCATCGCGCCGCGCCCAGCCGGCAAGCTGGCTCACCGCCCGTGCGTCGGGCACGCGCGCCATCGGAATCTCACGAATGGCGATGCCGCGCTGGCGCACCGCGTCGAAGCGGTCGCGCCAACTGTCCGGGCGATCGAAAGAAAGGTAGAGCACGCAGGTGAAAGCCGCGGGATCCAGATGCGCCACCAGGTCGAGGACATGGCGCGCCACCCCGCCGGTGGTGGCTTCGACAACATGCGCAATGCGGAGCGGAGTACTCATGCGTGCTTATTTATCCCCATCCGCTATCCTCTTCAATCCTGACGCGAGCGGGAGGAATGCGCCGTGTATCCGTGCCGCACGCCGGCATCGCGCGCATCACCGCACACGGCGATCGATCTCCGGGAGCACTCGCCCTAACTCTCGACCGGCGTCCGCATATCCGCTTTCGCGCGGGGACGGGGTTTAGCCAGGTGGAGCAGCATCTGGACGGTGCCGAGTAAAATGCGCAGATTCATCACCGGAGTGCCGTGCTTCAGGTAATAGAGGTCGTGGCGAATTTTGTTCAACACGTCGTCGGCGCTGGTATCGCCACCCTGGTGCAGTTGCGCCCAGCCGGCAAGGCCGGGCGCGGCCAGCAGGCGGGCGTGGTAAAACGGAATCTCGCGCGCCAGTCGTTCGGCGATCTCCGGGCTTTCGGGACGCGGGCCGACCAGACTCATCTCGCCGCGCAGGATATTCCAGAACTGCGGCAACTCGTCGAGACCGGTGGCGCGCAACAGGCGTCCCACCGGGGTGACCCGCGGATCGCCCTGTCCCGACCATTGCGCGCCACCCGCTTCCGCATCGGTGCGCATGGTGCGCAATTTGAGCATGCGGAACGGTTTGCCGTAATGTCCCAGCCGCTCCTGGGTAAAAAAGACCGGTCCGGGCGAGGTCAGCTTGATCGCCAGTGCCGCCACCCCGATGATCAGCAGGCTGAGCGGCGCGGTGATCAGCACGAACAGCGTATCGAGGGTGCGCGAGACGACTTCGCGGATGGGAGACGGCACGCGCAGCGCGCGCGGCAACACCCACTCATCGTCCACGCGGATAATCGCCACCTTGCCCAACAGGCTTTCGTAGAGTTCGCAGATGTCGATGATCTCCACCCGCGGATACAGCGGCATCAGCGCGGCGAACGCGCGCTCGTGCAGCCGCAGATCGCTGACGGCCAGGAAAATCGGGTAGCGCGGCCGCCGCTCGGGCAGCGGGTCGGCGGGATCGTCCAGCGGTCGTTCCACGTAGACGTGGGGATGGCGCGCCAGTTCGTCCAGCAAGGGTTGATATATCGCCGGCAGGCGGCACGGTACGAGCTGGATGGCCGGGCGCTGGAGGATCGACGCCATCACGAAGCGCATCACCAGCCCCACCACCCCCAGCGCCACGAGGAAGTGCGCGCCGCCGATCAGGTACCAGTTATGGCCGGATCCCGCCCAGAAGATGCCTACCAGCGTGGCGAATCCCAGCGAGAGCGCCATCGAATAGAGGATGCGATAGCGCGGGTGCAGGTAAGCGGGATTCTGACCGCCGACGGTGATGATGCCCGCGTACCATGCGATGCCCATCGTCCAGGCCAGCGTGGTCTGGAATCCCGCGGGGAAGAAGTAGGCGGCGACGCACCAGACCAGCAGCAGGATGAGGTCTGCTGCACCGAGCCACGTCTCTATGCGTCTGGTATGCGAAAAGGGCATTGCCGGCTATCCATGAATGCGCCCGTGCTCAGGGCAGGCGCCTTGTCTCATTAGTGTGATGGACAAAAAGGCATCTGTCAAGCGAACGCGCAAACGAAAGGATACGGAACCGCGATTGGGCGTTGTTCCGTCTCCGCTACCGTTATTCCCCGATTTGACGCATTCTACGAGCCTGGCCGAGAAATAATCGCCGGCATGCCGGCAGACCGCCCGGCGGTAGTCGCTTTTCCGCAAACGCGTTACACTATAACGCGATGACACTCGAACTGCTGCAAGCCCTGCAAACGGACGCGGGACGCCGCCTGCTGGACGCGCTGGCCGGGGAGGCGCTGGACGACGACCGGCTGTTGCCCACGCTGGAACGGTGGCGGAAAGACTATCCCGCCGAACTGGTGAGCGCGGCGGTGGAATTGACGCGGCTGCGCCGGCGCGCGGCGGCGAAATTTCCCGCCCCGCAGGCGATGTTCTTCACTCGCGAGGGATTGGAGATGACCTCGGCGGCGCCGGTGGCGCGTCACACCGCGCGGCGTTTCGCCGGCATGCCGCGCGTGCTGGACCTGTGCTGCGGATTGGGCGGCGACTGCCTGGCGCTGGCGGAGACGGCCCGGCGGGTGATCGCCGTCGAACGCGACCCGCTGGCGCTGGAGATGGCGCGCGCCAACGCGCGCGTGCTGGCGCTGCACGACCGCATCGACTTTCTCCGCGCTGACGTCACGCAATTTGTGGCCGCGCATCCGCTCACCGGCCAGGCGGATGCCATTTTCATCGATCCCAGCCGCCGCGAAACCGGGCGCCGCACCAGCCTGCTGCCGGAAGAATATTCCCCGCCGCTTTCCTGGTGCCTTGAGTTGATCCGCCTGGCGCCGCGGGTGGCCGTGAAGGTGTCGCCCGCGCTGGATTATGACCTGGTGTTCGCGCGCGTTCCCGCCGAGGTGGAGATCGTGTCGCTGGCGGGAGAGTGCAAAGAGGCCGTGCTGTGGCTGGGCGAATTCCGCACCTGCGCCGCGCGCGCGACGGTGTTGCCGGAAGGCGACACGCTGACCGACCTGGGACCCACGACGGCGGAAATCGGCGAGATCGGCGCGTGGCTCTACGAGCCGGACGGCGCCGTGGTGCGCGCGCACCTGGTGCAGCGGCTGGCCGGCGAGTTGGGGTTGCGCCGCATCGACGACGACATCGCCTACCTCACCGGCGAGACGGAAATCGTCTCCCCGCTGCTGCGCGGCTTTCGCGTGCAGGAAGTGGTGCCGTGGGGGCTCAAGCGCCTGAACGCCGCGCTCGCCGCGCGCGGCGTGGGCCAGGCGACCATCAAGAAACGCGGCTTCCCCCTTACGCCGGACGAGTTGCGCCCGAAACTGAAGCTCACCGGCACGGCCCATGCCACTCTCATCTGCACCCGCGCCCGCGGCAAGGCGGTGGTGATCATTTGTGGTGATGCCACCCTGTCCCGGCGGGCAACCGCCGGGCGACGGGAAGACGCCGGATGAATCCGGCATTAAATAATGATTTTGCGCGGCAATCATCTCGAACAGCCCGGTTTATCGGGCGTCTAAGGGGGATGATGACGGCGCTGACACAACCATATGCTAACGCGGGGTTCTCACCCTGTTCCAAACGGTGACTACCACTTCTCACCTGTCGCTTGTTACCATTTTTCACCGGCATTCGTCATTCCTTAACCGCCTCATAACACCGTGTTAATCTATTTCGTGTAAGATAGAGACGTATTGATTCCGTTTTATTGCGTATATTCTCCGGATCGGGTTCTTTATCGTTCGGCGACTCAACCTGAAGGAGACGGACAAATGCAAAACCGCCATGGACAGGGTGGAAGCGGCGTCATTACGCTGCCGGTCGTCCTCGCGCCCCATGTATTCATGCCTTCCCCGCCCGCGCGCCTGCGCGCAAAGCGGTTGACACTCACGACTGGTCACCCATCGCATCTGCCATTCCGTGCCATGCTACCATCATAATCCGCTCTCGTCCTCACGAGACCATTTGAAAGGAGACACTCACATGGGTAGGAAACACGGAAAAGGTGGGTTCGGCGTCATCGAGTTGCTGGTCGTCATCGCGATCCTTGCGATCGCCGTGGCGATTGTCTTCCCCATTTTCGCTAAGGCTCGCGAACGTTCGCCGCGCCGTTCCTGTCTGGCGCAGGTGCGACAGATCGCGATGGCAGTGCAGATATATACCCAGGACAACTACGGACGCTTCCCCGGTGTTGACTGGGTATCGAAAATTGCCACCTACCTGGGTGACAGCCAGAAAATGTTCTATTGCCCGAGTGACGCCAAGGCCGGCGAGACCGAGCAACCGATCAGCTACGGCTATGCCGGTCTGCTGGTGCGCGCGGACGGCAGCGGGGTCGCCGAAGCGCAGATCAAGTCGCCGACGGAGGTTGGCGTCGTCTGTGATGCCGGCCCCAGGCATGCTTATCCCCATGGCGGGTTAGTCGGTGGAGGTGGATTAACGTCGTCCGCGGCAATGGCCGTGACGCCGGTCGCGCGCCATAGCGGCGGCGTCATCGTCGGGTATGCCGACGGTCACGCGAAGTATGTGCCGAAGACTTTCAACGAAAAGGACCTGGGCAATGCGGTGACCAAAGCGTTCTACGCGGCCTCCGGGTTGGGCTTGATCGACAATCCCGCCGGCGGGATGCGCGACTTCACTCCCGGCGCGACGAGCAAGGCCGGCTTCGCCATCGGCGGTGAGTATTGCACCTCGCCGATCATCACCGCCGCCGCCGAGGTATGGCGGGTGAAAGCAGGCGCGACGTATTTCACGAAAGGCTTCACCGGCCAGTATGCCGCGCAGAAGCGTCCGGCGAACTACCTGTGGGGCTGTGCCGACGGCACGAAACCGACGGGCAACGCGGTGGCCCTCGCCCGCGACGCGGTGCTGATTATCGTGGCCAAGAGCTCGCAGATTCCCGCGCTGATGGCGAAGGGCTACACGAACAACTCGTTTGTGGCGTCCCCCGCCGAAGTCAGCGTGTGGCACCAGCAAGGGTATATCGCCAATTCCATTCAGGTCTACACCTATCCGCAGACCTGTGCCACGCGGCGGTATCTGAAGAAGCAGGGGATCATCCCCGGCAAGCGAGCGGTGGAGGTGCGCGACGACGCGGAGATGGTGGATAAAGTCGCCAACGACCCCTACGGCATCGGTGTGATTTCCTCGGTCTTCTTTGATCCCTACCATGTGGACGCACTGGCGCTGAAGATGCCGGATGGGAAGGCATATTATTATCCGCAAGAAAACCTGAAGTATCGCTTCCAACTGCCGGACAAACCGAACTGGCCATGGATGCGCACGCTGTATGCCGTGTGCGCGGGCAAGGCGCAGGGACCGGCGAGCATCGGCCACGTCATGCTGGCGCCCGGCGGCGCGGGGAGGCAGGCGCTGCGCGACGGGCCGCTGTTCAAGGTGAGCTATTTCCTGCCGTAGGTCTTCCGCTGGGGCGGCAGTCGAGACTGATGGGGCCGTCGGGGGTGGTGCGAATCAAGCGCGCATAGTAGGTGTTGTTGGACACGTCGATGATCACGCGTTCCACCGGCGTGTCCAGATGCTCGGTGATGAAGAGCAGCAGGGCATGGGTGAGTGGACGCCCCACCGCCGTGCCATGCTACCGTCATGATCCGCTCTCGTCCTCACGAGACCATTCGAAAGGAGACACTCACATGGGTAGGAAACACGGAAAAGGTGGGTTCGGCGTCATCGAGTTGTTGCTCGTCATCGCGATCCTTGCGATCGTCGTGGCGATCCTATGGCCGGTGTTCTACCATCCACATCACGATGCACGGTTACCCACCTGCCTCTGCAATGTGCGACAGATGGCGACGGCAGTGCAGATGTATAACCAGGACACCAACGGGCGCTTCCCCGGTGTTGACTGGGCATCGAAAATCTCCATTTACCTGGGTGACAGCCGGAACATGTTCTACTGCCCGAGTGATGCCAAGGTCGGCGAGACCGAGCAACCGATCAGCTACGGCTATGCCGGTCTGCTGGTGCGCGCGGACGGCAGCGGGGTCGCCGAAGCGCAGATCAAGTCGCCGACGGAGGTTGGCGTCGTCTGTGATGCCGGCCCCAGGCATGCTTATCCCCATGGCGGGTTAGTCGGTGGAGGTGGATTAACGTCGTCCGCGGCAATGGCCGTGACGCCGGTCGCGCGCCATAGCGGCGGCGTCATCGTCGGGTATGCCGACGGTCACGCGAAGTATGTGCCGAAGACTTTCAACGAAAAGGACCTGGGCAATGCGGTGACCAAAGCGTTCTACGCGGCCTCCGGGTTGGGCTTGATCGACAATCCCGCCGGCGGGATGCGCGACTTCACTCCCGGCGCGACGAGCAAGGCCGGCTTCGCCATCGGCGGTGAGTATTGCACCTCGCCGATCATCACCGCCGCCGCCGAGGTATGGCGGGTGAAAGCAGGCGCGACGTATTTCACGAAAGGCTTCACCGGCCAGTATGCCGCGCAGAAGCGTCCGGCGAACTACCTGTGGGGCTGTGCCGACGGCACGAAACCGACGGGCAACGCGGTGGCCCTCGCCCGCGACGCGGTGCTGATTATCGTGGCCAAGAGCTCGCAGATTCCCGCGCTGATGGCGAAGGGCTACACGAACAACTCGTTTGTGGCGTCCCCCGCCGAAGTCAGCGTGTGGCACCAGCAAGGGTATATCGCCAATTCCATTCAGGTCTACACCTATCCGCAGACCTGTGCCACGCGACGGTATTTGAAGAAGCAGGGCATCATCCCCGGTAGGCGAGCGGTGGAGGTGCGCGACGACACTGAAATGGTGGATAAAGTCGCCAACGATCCCTGCGGCATCGGTGTGATTTCCTCGGTCTTCTTTGATCCCGACCGCGTGGACGCACTGGCGCTGAAGATGCCGGATGGAAAGACGTATTACTTCCCGTGGAAGAATCCGAATTATCGCTTCATGGTGCCCGCAAAGCCCAACTGGCCATGGATGCGCACGTTATACGCTGTGTGCGGTGGCAAGGCGCAGGGGCCGAAGAGCATCAGCCATGTCATGCTGACGCCCGGCGGCGCGGGGACACAGGCGCTGCGCGACGGGCCGCTGTTCAAGGTGAGCTATTTCCTGCCGTAGGTCTTCCGCTGGGGGGCGGCCGCGCCGCATATCCTTACTCCGGCAGGTCCAGTTGTTCTTCCCCGGCATCGGGTTCTCCACCCGCCATGACAGCATCGGTGGCTTCGATGGGGACGTGGGCGCGGAGGGCGACAGCGATGCCGTCGCTGGGGCGGCAGTCGAGACTGACGGGACCGTCGGGGGTGGCCAGGATCAAGCGCGCGTAGTAGGTGTTGTTGGACACGTCGTCGATGATCACGCGTTCCACCGGCGTGTCCAGGTGCTCGGCGATGGAGAGCAGCAGGTCATGGGTGAGTGGACGCCCCACCACCGTGCCGTTCAGCGCGAGTTGGATGGCCAGCGCTTCGCACAGGCCGATGGTGATTTCGAGCGTCCGATCGAGTTCGTCGCGCAACAGCAGCACCGGGGGTTGTTGTTCGAACTGCTGGCGCACGCCAAGGACGATCACCGCGTAAGTGGCTTGCTCCGCCATGTGGAGCTCCGCATCCGCACGGCCCGCCGCGGGTGAGGCAGCGGGGCCGGCGCGTCGATTACCCTTCGGGGCGTAGCTTCTCGATATACTGCAGGAAGTCCTTGTTGGAAGAACTCTTCTGCAACCCGCTAAGCAGCACTTCCGCCGCACGGTCGGTTTCCAGCGAGTTGAGCAGGCGGCGCAACTGCCAGACCCGGCGCAGGTCTTCTTCGTTGAAGAGCAGCTCTTCACGGCGCGTCCCGGAGCGCTTCACGTCGATCGCCGGGAAGATGCGCCGGTCGGCCAGCCCGCGGTCGAGCACCAGTTCCATGTTGCCCGTCGCCTTGAACTCTTCGAAAATCGCGTCGTCCATGCGGCTGCCGGTTTCCACCAGACAGGTGGCGATGATGGTCAGCGATCCGCCATGCTCGATATTGCGCGCGGCGCCGAAGAAGCGCTTGGGGCGATAGAGCGCGCTGGGATCCAGACCGCCGGAGAGCGTGCGTCCGCTCGGGGTGACGGTGAGGTTGGAGGCGCGTGCCAGGCGGGTGAGCGAATCGAGCAGCACCACCACGTCTTTCCCCATCTCCACCAGCCGTTTGGCGCGTTCCAGCACCATTTCCTGCACTTTCATGTGGTTTTCCGGCATCTCGTCGAAGGTGGAGGCCGCGACATCGCCCACCACCGACCGGCGAATGTCGGTCACCTCTTCCGGGCGCTCGTCGATCAACAGCACAATCAACTGCACTTCGGGATTATTCGCGGTCATGCTGTTGGCAATGACCTTCAGCAGGGTGGTTTTTCCGGCTTTTGGCGGGGCGACGATGAGGCCGCGCTGGCCTTTGCCGATGGGCGCCACCAGGTCGATGACGCGCGCGGAGATATTGCGCGGCTCCGTTTCCAGGCGCAGGCGCACGTCGGGGAAGACCGGCGTCAGGTCATCGAAATTGATGCGGCGTTTCGCGGTTTCCGGATTTTCGCCGTTGATGGCTTCGATGCGCAGCAGGCTGAAGTACCGCTCGCTGTCTTTCGGCGGGCGCACGGCGCCGCTGACGGAATCCCCGGTACGCAGGTTGAAGCGCTTGATCTGCGATTGCGAAACGTAGACATCCTCCACGCTCGACAGGAAGCCGCGCACGCGCAGGAATCCGAATCCTTCCGAGAGGATTTCCAGGATGCCTTCGCGGAACAGCAATCCGCTGCGCTCCGCCTGTGCCTGTAGAATACGCAGAATCAAGTCCTGCTTTTTCAGGCGGCTATACTCGGGGATGCCGAGATCTTTGGCGACGCCATGCAATTCCTGCACGGTGCGTCCTTCCAATTCAGCCAGTTCCATAGAGGGTAGGTCCTTGGTTTGAACATCATCCACTGGTGTGTATACCTCAATGTGAGATTGAGCGCGGATTCGTTCGACACGCCGCGCCGTCCATGCGATTGGATCGGCGATACCGGGATGTGGTTAGTGGTAGTGTATCCTCCCGGGCGGTGGGTAGAAACCCCGCGTATGTGCGATTCCCATGCTTTCCGAGCGCGTCTGTGCACCTTTGCGCACAACGAGGCCGGGGCATGAACCGCGTGTTGTCGTTATAAACTGGGCGGTGTATCGGGGCCGGCATAAATTTCGGGTTTCAGCACGCCGATGCAAGGCAGATTGCGATAGCGCTGCGCGTAATCCAGCCCATACCCGACAACGAATTCGTCGGGCACGGTGAAGCCCAGGTATTCGACCTGCACTTTCGCTTTATGCCGGCTGGGCTTGCTCAACATCGCCACCACTTTCACGCTGGCGGGATTGCGCGACCGCATATATTCCACCAGATAATTGAGCGTCAGTCCGGTATCGACGATATCTTCCACGATGAGCACGTGCTTGCTTTCCACACTCTCATCCAGGTCTTTCATAATTCGCACCACGCCACTGGTGTTGGAATAGGAGCCATAGCTGGAGATTGCCACCAGGTCCATGGCGACGGGTACGCTGATCTGGCGCATCAGGTCGGACAGGAAAATCACGGCGCCATTCAGCACGCCCACCAGTACGATATCTTTACCCTCGTAATCGGTGGAGATCTGCGCCCCGAGTTCCGCGACGCGGCGGGCGATATCTTCTTCCGAATACAGGATGGAACTCAAATCGTCTTTATACAGGATAGCCATATCCTTCTCCCGTGAACATGCCGTTCTTTGCCATCGTTGCCAAACCGGCGGATGAGAGAACGGGCAGAGTGTCTCGTGTCGCGGTCTGCCGTCGCACCGGCGTGCCGCGCGCATGACGCGTTACTCCCACTCGATGGTGCCGGGGGGTTTGCTCGTGACATCATAGACCAGGCGATTCACGCCTTTGACTTCGTTGATCAGCCGATTGCTGATTTTTTCCAACACTTCCCAGGGCAAGCGCGCCCAGTCCGCCGTCATGGCATCCTCGCTGGTCACCGCGCGCAACACCACCGGGTACGCGTAGGTGCGCTGGTCGCCCATCACCCCCACGCTGCGTATCAGCGGGAGCACGGCGAAGGCCTGCCACAGTTTGCGATACAGACCGGCCTTCTTGATCTCATCCACGATCACGTGGTCGGCTTCGCGTAAAATTTCCAACCGCTCGCTGGTCACTTCGCCGATGATGCGAATGGCCAGTCCCGGCCCCGGGAAGGGCATGCGCCAGACGATACTGTCCGGCAGGTCCAGTTCTTCGGCCAGCCGCCGCACTTCGTCTTTGAACAGGTTGCGCAGCGGCTCCAGCAGGCGCAGGTTCATCTTCTCCGGCAGGCCGCCCACGTTGTGATGCGACTTGATCACCGCCGACTTGCCGCCGTTGCTGCTGCCGCTCTCCACGATGTCCGGGTAAAGCGTGCCCTGTGCAAGGAAGCGCGCGTTGCCGATGCGCAGTGCCTCTTCGGAAAAGACGGCCACGAATTCGCTGCCGATCACCTTGCGCTTCGTTTCGGGATCGGTGACACCCTTCAACCGGGCCAGGAAACGTTCCTCCGCCCGCACGTGCACCAGGTTGGCATGGAAGTTATCGCGGAACGCACGCTCCACCTGGGCGCCTTCATCTTTGCGCAGAAAGCCGTGATCGACGAAGATACAGGTTAACTGGTCGCCGATGGCACGGTGGACCAGCGCGCCGGTCACCGCGGAATCGATGCCGCCGCTCAAGCCGCATACCACGTTATCGCTGCCTACCTGCGCGCGGATGTCGTCGATCGAACGGCGCACGAAGTTCGCCATCGTCCACAACCCCTGGCATTCGCAGTAGCGATACAGGAAATTGCGCAGGATATCCACCCCCCACGGGGTGTGCACCACTTCCGGGTGAAACTGCACGCCGAACCACCCGCGCTCCGGGTGCGCCATGGCGGCGACGGGAGTATTTTCCGTCATGGCCGTCACGGTAAAGCCCGGCGGGGCTTTCGTCACCACGTCGCCGTGACTCATCCAGCAGATCAACTGCGGGTTGAGACCGGCAAACAGGTCAGCGCCATCGAGCACGCGCAGTTCGGTGCGGCCATATTCGCGCTTGTCGCCGCCGACCACCTCGCCGCCCAGCACGCGCGCCATCAACTGCATCCCGTAACAGATGCCGAGAATGGGTACGCCCAACTGGAACAACGCGGGATCGATTTGCGGTGCTCCGTCTTCATAGACGCTGGCGGGTCCGCCGCTGAACACGATCCCTTTCGGGTGCAGCGCGATCAGCTTCTCGATGGGCGTGTCGAACGGCAGCAATTCGCAATAGACTTTGCATTCGCGAATGCGCCGGGCAATTAACTGGCTGTATTGCGCCCCGAAGTCGAGCACGATGACGATTTCGTCAGGCCGTGTCACCTGCGGGGGTGTCGATGGGGAATTCATCCTCGGTCATCACCTGTTTCGGGTGGGGCAGCGTTATCTGCTTTGTAAAAAAACGATCTGTGATGGACATCCTATCCGGCACTCACTCCGCGCGATCCCGGCAAGCCGGCGTTCAACAATACATCGCGCCGCGCACCGTATCCAGTTGGGAACACAGGGAGGGACAGTCGCCCGGAATCGGCAACCAATATGGTTATACCATATTTCACGCAATTCTACAAGAGAATTGTCGGAAATTGCCGATTTTTTTGCCTGTCTTTTCACCGCCGGATCGGCCGTAGTGCGACAAAACGCCGTATAGAGTGCTTTGCGCTTCGATGGCGTCAGCGTTCGCGCGATTGCGCGAGGTCGCCGAATTTCCCGAATTCAGGCCGCCAGACCAGTTTGATGGTGCCGGTGGGCCCATTGCGCTGCTTGGCGACCAGCACTTCGGTGACGTTCTTGTCGCGATCCGGATCCCAGCCGATCTTCTGCAATTCCTCGGGGCCGTAATAGTCCGGGCGATAGAGGAACAGCACCAGGTCGGCATCCTGCTCGATGGCGCCCGATTCGCGCAAGTCGGAAAGCTGCGGACGGCGGGGCGAGCGCGATTCCACCATGCGCGACAATTGGGATAGCGCGATCACCGGCACCTTCATCTCGCGCGCCAGCGATTTGATGCCGCGCGCGATCACCGCAATCTCCTGCACCCGGTTGTCGGCATGCGACGGGCTGTTCATCAACTGCAGATAGTCGATCACCACCAACCCCAGTCCGTGTTCGGCTTTCAGGCGGCGAAGTTTGCCGCGCATTTCCAGCACGGTAATGGCCGGGGTATCATCGATGAAGATCGGACAATCCCACAATTGCTCGACCGCCTGTGCCAGCCGCGACATCTCCTCGTCCGAGGTCATCGCGTGACGCACCTTGTCCTGTCCGACTTCCGCCTCGGAACACAGCAGGCGCAAAGCCAGTTGTTCCTTCGACATTTCCAGGCTGAAGAGGGCGACCGGCTTGTTCTCCTTCATCGCCACGTTGTGCGCGATGTTCAGCGCCAGCGCGGTTTTGCCCATGCTGGGGCGTGCCGCCAGCACGATCATGTCGCTGGGTTGCAGTCCGGCGGTGATGGCGTCCAGCTCGACGAACCAGGTGCTCAGTCCGGTGGCGGCCATCCCGCTGATTTTACTGTCTTCGATATTGTAAAACTGTTGCTTCACCAGGTCCTGCAGGCGCATGAAGCTGCTGGAGAGGTTGCGTTCGGCGATGGCGAAGATCTTCTGCTCGCTCTCGTCGACCAGCTCGTTCAACTCTTTTTCGCCCAGGTATGCGGCGGTCATGATCTCGTCAGCCGCTTTGATCAACTGGCGCTGCAGCGACTTGTTGCGGATGATGCCGGCGTAGTGGCCGATGCCCGCCGCGGTGGGTACCTGCGACATGATGGTCGTCAGGTACATGGCGCCGCCGACGGCATCTAACTGGTTGTGCGTCTTCAGCCATTCGCCCAGCGTAATCAGATCCACCGGCTCGGCACGGTTGTAGAGATCGAGGATGCCAAGGAAAATCTGACGGTGGGCTTCCCGGTAGAAGTCCTCCGCGTGCAGAATCTCCACTGCGCGGGCAATGGCTTCGTGCTCGAGCAGCATGGCGCCCAGGGCGGCCTGCTCGGCTTCCATGCTCTGCGGTGGAACGCGTTCCAGGATGGATGGTGCGCTGTTTTGCATGGGGATAAACATTTCGGGTGAGGGTATGACCCCTCACCCGAGTATTGTAGCAAAAACCGCTCGCTCCTGCCAGCGGTTTTTCCGCATTTTCGCAATCTATTCGGTCGCGTCCTCGGCAACCTGCTCGGAAGGCGCGGAAACTTCGGCGGGCGCGAACGGGGTTTCCACCACCACGGACTGGGCGCCCGATTCGTCCACCACGTTCACCGTCACTGTCGCGCGGGTGTCACCGATGAGCTGAATTTCCACTTCGTGGGCGCCCATCGTGTGAATCGGCGCGCGCAAATGAATCTTGCGGCGATCGACGGTCACGTCGAGTTGCGCCTGCAACGCATCGGCGATGGCGTGCGACGTGATCGAGCCATACAGCTTGCCAGCCTGCCCCACGCGGGCGGGAATGGTCAGCGTCTGCCCGTTGATGCGCTGGGCGGTCGATTGCGCGGCGTCCTGCAGTTGCTGGCGCTTGCGCTCCAGACGGCGCTTGTTGTGTTCCAGTTCCTTCAGCTTGCCTTCGTTGGCATACACGGCCAGCTTGCGCGGCACCAGGAAGTTGCGCGCGTAGCCCGGCGCCACATCCACCACTTTCCCGGGCTCACCGAGTCCCAGGACTTCGTCCGTCAAAATCACTTTCATCCGGCTTCTCCCTTCTGCTCGCCCTGCGAGGCGTTACCTCGCGTCAGGCATGCCGGGTGCACCGCCCCGGTAGACGACTTTCCACTGTTCGCCCTCGCGGACGAGGTGAAAGCCGCCGGTCGCCGGATCCTCCAACAACTGCATGGTCACCTGGGCGCGGTCGCCGGTCACGGTGACTTTCGCTGTTTTCAGATCGTAGAGGGGCATCCCCTGCTTGCCCTGCTGCTCGAACCTGGCCTGCGTAAATTTGGCCTGGGCGTCCGATGCCAGCATGCCGTAGGCTACGGCGTATTTGCCGCCCTGCAATGCCGTCAGGTATTCCCGTACCGTGGTCAGCGCCTGCTCCGCCGGGTCGATCGTGGTCGTCACGGGCGTCGGCGGCGGCGACGGTGGAGGCGAGGGCTGTCGCGTTGCGAAAAACGACAGCGGATTATTGCATCCCCCGAATACCAGCAGGATCAGGACCCCGGCAAGGATGAATACCGTTCGCAGCATAAGCATGGGCGTCTTCATCGTTAACCGGGGAAGTCTAGCAGAATGGCATGAATACTGTCAAGTTGCCGTTGCGGCAGCGCGGACTATGCCAACAACACGCCGCCCTTCGTACCATCGCGCGCACATAAGCGCGTCCCCGTTCATCCCGCCGCCAGTTCCTCCGCGCGGTGACAGCGGACATGGTGGCCGGGAGCCAGTTCGCGAGAGTCGGGCACGGCTTCGCGACAGCGGGCGACGGCATGCGGACAACGGGGGTGAAAGGCGCAGCCGGGGGGAATGTGAGCGGGGTCGGCGATCTCGCCGGCGGGCAGCGCGCGGGAGGCGCGGCGGGTGGGGTCGGGCACCGGCATGGCAGCGAGCAGCATGCGTGTGTAGGGATGGCACGGCGCGGTGAACAGCGACTCCGCCGGCGCCACTTCGACCAGGCGGCCGGCGTACATCACCGCCACCCGGTCAGCGATGTGCCGCACCACGCCGAGATCGTGGGCGATGAAGAGGTAGGTCAGTCCGCCGCGATGTTGCAATTCCTGCAGCAGGTTCAGCACCTGCGCCTGCATCGACACGTCCAGCGCGGAGACGGGCTCGTCGGCGACGATCAGTTTCGGACGCAATGCCAGCGCGCGAGCGATGCCGATGCGCTGGCGCTGTCCGCCGCTGAAGGCATGCGGGTAGCGGCTCAGGTGCTGTTCCGGCAGGCCCACCTCGCGGAGCAACTCGCGCACGCGCGTTTCGCGGGCACGGCGGTCCGTCATGCCGTGCAGCAGCAGCGGTTCCTCCACGATCTCACGCACCGTCATGCGCGGGTTCAGCGATGTATACGGATCTTGAAAGACCATTTGCAGGTGACGGCGCACCGCGCGCAACTGCGACGCCGGTGCCCGCGCAAGTTCCACTTCGCGATCGTCGAGCCGCAACCGCACCTCGCCGCGCGTCGGCCGCAGCGCGCGCAGGATGGCGCGGGCGACAGTTGTCTTGCCCGAACCGCTCTCCCCCACCAGCCCCAGGCATTCACCGGGGTAAATGTCGAAACTGACATCGTCCACCGCACGAACGCAGCCCGAGGCACGGCGGAGCACGCCGCCGGAAAGCGGATACTCATGGGCCAGATTGCGCACCTGCAGCAGTGGCACGGGTTTATCCACGGGCATGCTCCTTTTGCCGCAACAGGCAAGCCACGCGGTGCGCCGGCGTCGTGTCGCATAAGGGCGGAGGGGCGCCCACGTCGCACAGTCCGGGCACGGCTTCCGCGCAGCGCGGATGGAACGGACAGCCGGCAATGCACTGGAACGGCTCCGGGATGGCGCCGGCAATCACCTGCAGCACGGTTTTCCGCTCCCCCACCCCGGGCAGCGAGTGCAACAGCGCGCGGGTATACGGATGGCTGGGCGCGGCGAAGAGCTGTTCCACCGGCGCCTGTTCCACGATCCGCCCCAGGTACATCACCGCCACCGCGTGCGCCATCTCCGCCACCACGCCCAGGTCGTGCGTGATGAGCAGCAGCGCCATGCCGAATTCGTCCTGCAGTTCGCGCAGCAGCGCCAGCACCTGCGCCTGGATCGTCACGTCCAGCGCGGTGGTCGGCTCATCGGCGATAAGCAACGGCGCCCGGCAGCAGAGCGCCATGGCGATCAGCGCGCGCTGGCGCAGGCCGCCGCTCATTTCATGCGGATACTGGCGGAAGCGCCGCGCGGCGTCGGGGATGCGCACGCGTTCCAGCAGGCGAATCGCCCGTGCCCGCGCCTCGCGCCCGCTTATCTTCGCGTGCAGGCGAATGGCCTCCACAATCTGGTCGCCCACGCAGTGTACCGGACTCAGCGCGGTCATCGGCTCCTGAAAAATGATGGCGATCTCCCGCCCGCGGATGGCGCGAATGGTATCGCCGTCGTCGTCCAGCGCGGTCAGTTCAACATCGCCGCCGTCGCGGTGCAGCGTGATGGCGCCGCCGGTGATGCGTCCCGGCGGGGAGATGAGGCGCAGCACCGCCTGCGCGGTGACGCTTTTCCCACATCCGCTTTCGCCCACCAGCGCCAGTGTCCGCCCGCGCGGAATGACCAGCGACACCCCGTCGACGGCACGCAGCACTCCCTCGTCCAGGTGGAATGCCACCTGCAGGTCCATGATGGTCAAAATCGGTTGTGTCTGTTGGTGCTCCACCCGTTACCTCGTATATGGATCGGCGGCATCGCGCAAACCGTCGCCGACGAAATTAAACGCCAACACGGTCAGGATGACAAAAACGACCGGCGTGAGCAGCCAGGGATAGTCGGCGACAGCCTGTACGTTCTGCGCATCCTTCAGCAGCACGCCCCAACTGGTCACCGGCGGGCGCAGCCCCAATCCCAGGAAGCTCAACACCGTCTCGCCGAGGATCATCCCCGGAATCGCCAGCGTCAGGCTGACAATGATATGACTCATCAGCGACGGCAGCAGGTGGCGCGTCAGCACGCGCCACGGACCGGCGCCCGCCAGCACGGCGGCGGTGACGAAATCATCTTCGCGCAGCGAGAGGATCTTCCCGCGTACCTGGCGCGCCAGCGTGGTCCACCCGATGAAGGAGAGCACCACGGTAATGCCCAGGTACACCTGCAGCGGCGACCAGGACGAAGGCAGCGCCGCCGACAGCGCCAACCACAACGGGATGGCCGGGAAGGAGCGCAGTACCTCGATGATGCGCTGAATGAGGTTATCCACCCAGCCGCCGGCATACCCGGAAAGACCGCCAAGCAACAGTCCCAGCACGAAGCTGCTCGCCACCCCGAGGAGCCCGATGGTGAGCGAAACGCGCGCGCCGAAAATAATACGCGAGAGCAGGTCGCGGCCCAGTGCATCGGTGCCCAGCAGGTAGAGCGTCTCACCGCGCGGCACGCCCAGCAGGTGCACGTCGCCGGGGATCAGCCCCCACAGCTTGTATGGCTCGCCGCGCACGAACAGCCGAAGGGCGACGCGTCGCGTCGTATCCTCACGATACCGCATCTGCCGGCTTTCCGGATCGCGCGCGCCGACCAGCGGGTTCACGTAGGGCAGTTGCGGCATCCACCCCGCGGTGAGGTGAATGCGCTGCGGCGGCGCGGACAGGTAGTGGATATCGCGATAGTCCAGCGGATACGGTGCCAGGAATTCGCTCCATAGCGCCAGGCTGTACAGCACCAGCACCAGCAGCGCGGAGACCACCGCCAGCCGGTGCTTGCGGAACTTCCACCACATCATCAGCCACGGCGGCGCGGTTGAATAGGCGGTTGTCGCAACTGGTTGTACATCCAGCGTGATACTCATCGATGTGTTATCTTCACGTACGGCAGGGCGATCCCCGCATTCGCGTAAGCGCCTCATCCCTTTTGCTCGAAGCGAATCCTCGGATCGAGCCAGAGCAGCAACAGGTCGGAAATCAACGTACCGCACACTGTCAGCACGCTCATAATCAGAATCATGCTGCCCGCCAGGTACATATCCTGATTCATCAGCGCCTGCAATAGCAGCGGGCCGGTGGAGGGCAATCCCAGTACCATTTCGGTGACAGCGGAGCCGGAGAACAGCGCCGGCAGCGTCCACCCGACGGTGCCCACCAGCGGGATAAGCGCGACGCGCACGGGGTATTTCCACAGCAGGCGCCAGCGCGGCAAGCCTTTTGCCCGCGCGGTGAGCACGTATTGCTTGCGCAGTTCATCCAGCAGGTTGCCGCGCAGCAGTCGGATCAGCCCGGCGGTGTTGGCGAGGCCGATGATGACCACCGGCGTCCACAGGTGCGCCAGCAGATCGACAAATCGCGCGAACGACCACGGCGCCGATTCGTATTGCGGAGAGAACAGCCCGCCCGGACTCATCCCGAACAGCGCGTAGCCCAGGTACATGAAGATGAGCGCCAGCAGGAAATTCGGGGTGGCGAGGCCGAGGAACGAGAGCGTGGTAAAGGCGTAATCCCCCCACGAATACTGGCGCACCGCCGAGTAGATGCCGATGGGGATCGCCAGCGCCCAGGTGAGCACCAGCGTCACCAGCGCGATGATGGTGGTCAGCAGGATGCGTTCCTTAATCAGCTTCTTCACTGGTTTGTCCCACTCGAAGGACATGCCCAGGTCGCCGCGGATTACCCCTTTGTTGATGAGCTTGTGCGTGTGCGGGTCGCGCTTGCCGAACATCCACGACAGGTATTGCGTCTGCAGCGGTTGATCCAGATCGTACCGCTGCCGCAGCGCCTGCGCTTGCTCGGTGGACACGGTGTCGCCGGTCGCCTCCAGCGCGGTGATATAGGAAGTCAGGTAATCGCCCGGTGGCAGTTGGATAATGGTGAACGAGATGATCGACACCAGCAGCAGCGTGGGAATCATCCACAGCAGGCGTTTGAGAATGAGGAGGATCATCGCTTGCCCTCCTCGATGGCATAACATTCCGGCGCGGTGTTGCCCGGTCCGCGGAACTGCCAGCCGTTAATTGCCACGTCCGGCACGTTGCGGAAGCTGTCCTGCACCACGTAAAGCACGGGTACCTGGCCGATCGTGCCGATCACCCACAGGTTGTGCTTGTTCAGATCAATGATCTGCCGGAAAATCCGCTGATGCTCGCGCAGGTCGGCGGTGCATTCAAGCCGGCGGTAGAGCGCCATGCATTGCGCGATCTCCGTCGGCGGCGCGATGCCTTTTTTCCCATTGGATCGGAACCACGCGGCGTAGCCGACACCCTGGATTGATTCTTTCGACCATGGGAAGAACCAGCGCGGGTCCAGCGTCGGCAATTGCTCGTCCGCTCCGTACCACACCCCTACGTCGTGCATCAGCGCGTCCTTGCGCTGATAGAACAACTGGCGCGCCAGCAGGCGCACGTCCGTGCGGATGCCCACGCGCGTCCAGTCGTCCGCCACCAGTTGCAGCGCGCCGGGATTGCACGCCATCTGGTTGGCGTCGATCGTGAGGGTCAACGGCTGGTTATTGTCCGGCCGCAGGCGAAAGCCTTCGAAATTTCGCCGTGTCAAGCCGCAGACATCCAGCAACCGGTTGGCCTCCGCCGGGTTGTAGGCAGTGTAGGCGTTTGCGTAGTCGCGTGCCGCGAAGAGCGAGGTGGGCGGCGGCGCCACCTGGCGCGGTACTCCCATGCCGAAGAAGCACGCCTGGTTAATCGACTCGCGGTCGATGGCATAGGACAGCGCGATGCGGAAGCGGCGATCTCCCAGCAGCTTCGCCTTCACCGGATCTTTATGGTTCAGGTTCAATCCAAGGATGTTGGTGCCGCCGTTGCTGTCCACCCAGCGCAGCACCCGGTAATGCCCTTGCGCGCGGTGCTTCATCAACAGCGGATAGTTCTCGAAGCGAATATGGCGATCCTGCATCCCCACCTCGCCGTTCATCGCCTTCATGTTGATGGTTTCCGGATCAAACAGTTCGAAGGTGACACGGTCGATGTAGGGCAACTGGTTCCCACGCGGATCAACCTTCCAGTAATAGGGATTGCGTTCGAGCACGATCGGCCGGGCGGGCGGCGGTTGGGTGACGATCCACGGCCACAGCCGCGGCATGGCGGGATTTTTAAAGTCGCGCGCATTATTGAACAGTTTCACCCAATCGTCATACCCTTCTTCGCGCGCCCTGGCGGTCAATTGCTCCATCGGCACGTAACGCGGGTGGAATTGTTTCAGGTAATGCGCGGCACAGTCGATCATATCGATGCCCGGCATGCCCGCCAGCAGGTGTACGAAACGCCCGTAAGGCGCGGCGAAGACGAAGCGCACCGTGTAGAGATCGAGTCTTTCGACTTGCATTACCTCGCCGCCGGGCTTGTATTCGCGGCCGATGGACGGGGTCAACTCCTCGTTTTGCAGTACGTCCTGGAAATAAAAGAGGATATCATCTACCGTAAACAGCACGCCATCCGACCAGCGCACGCCCCGGCGCAGCCACACCGTGCAGGCGCGGTTGTCCGCCGACATCTGCCACTTCACCGCCAGGTTGGGCAACAGGCGATCGGCTTTCGGCCCCCAGCGCAACAGGTTGCCGTAGGGCAGGCGGTGAGCGATGTAGGGTTGGATATCCGCCAGCTCGGTGCCGAAGCGCCGCCAGGCGCCGCCATACGGCCCTATCTGCTGTGGCGGGACGATCACCTGCGGATCTTCCGGCAGGCGCGAGGCTACCGGCGGCAATGTCCCGCTCTTCACCGGTGCGTCCAGCATGGGCGCCTGGTGGAAAACGCGCCCGCGTGCAACGGGCCATTCTTCCACGCGATGATACGCCACCGCGTCAATGGACGGAGACGCCGCAACTGCGGTCGCGACCGGCAGCGGCTTTCCCGCCCCCGACAGTGTCCAGCAACACCGCGCCAGCACCTCGATCAGTAGCAACACCGCCATACCCACGCCCGCCAGCGCCACGAGAAATCGCAGTGCGGGTCGCCGGATAAACGTCTGGCTGCCAGCAGGTCGGTCATGCATCGGTACCCTATTATAGCAGGTAACGACAGCAATGGCGCGGGGTGTTGTGTGAACCATGATTTCGCAAGCACATGAAATTACCTGAATAAGTTTTCGTTTCGCGCGCGAATTCGCCGAATCATGCTTGTCCAGCAATCCCATCACGCTTCAGCCTGCGCATCTGACCGGTTGCTGTTGCGACCGCAGACGGCGACAAGACGACAAGGGAATGCGCTGATCGCGTCGAAGGGAGCTATACATTCGTTGTCACCGGGGGAGCAAAGAGACGCCAATGAAAATTTTGAAAACCGCTGTTGTCGGCCTGGGTCGCATTGGGTGGCAGACACATATTCCCGGCGTGCGCACGCATGCGGGATTCGAGTTGGTCGCGGTGGTCGATCCACTGCAGGAGCGATTGGAGGAGGCACGGTCGGAATTCGGGGTGAAGGGTTACACAACGTTGGCCTCGCTGCTGGAGCAGGAGGAGCTGGATCTGATCGTCATCGCCTCCCCGACCCATCTGCACGCAGAGCAGGCGAGTGCAGCGATGGCGCGGGGCATCGATGTGTTCTGTGACAAACCGATCGCGCCGACGCTGGCAGAGGCGGATCGCATGATCGACGCGATGCGGCGCACCGGACGCAAGCTGATGATTTTCCAGCCGCATCGCACCACCCGGGAGACCGCGGCGCTCCGCCATATTTTCGATCAGGACTTGCTCGGTCCGATCTTCCTGATCAAGCACACGGTTGCCTGTTACGCCCGCCGCAACGATTGGCAATCACAACGGCAATTCGGCGGCGGCATGCTGAACAACTATGGAGCGCACTATCTCGACCAGCTCCTCTACCTCACCCGTTCCCGCGCGGTTAAAATAGCGTGCCACCTGCGCGCCATCGCCACCCTGGGCGATGCCGATGACGTGGTGAAAGCATTGATCGAGATGGCAAACGGCACACTGATCGACCTGGAAATCAACATGGCGTCCAGTCTGCCGCAGCCCGCATGGTATGTGCACGGTCAACGCGGCACCGCGAAACTGGCAGACGATGGGGCAGCTTTTCAGGTGCAGTATTACACCTCCGACGACCTGAGCGACCTGCAACTCAATACCGAATTAGCCGCCGCCGCGCGCAGCTATGACAACTTCGAGCGCATCCCCTGGCGCGAAACGACCGTGCCGTTGGCCGACTTCGCGATCACTGAGTATTACAAAAAATGCTATGACTACTTCGCGCTGAACCAAACGCCGTATGTCCCGGTGGAGGAGACGCGGGAAGTCATGCGCGTCATTGCCGAGTGCCGCAAAGACGCGGGGTGGGAATAATGTCGGGACGAAACGCCAAGTAGCCAGGACACGTTGCCGACGCGATGCGCGCCGGGGCGGAAATCACCGCGGGTTTCTGCCCCGGCTTACCATTCCCTTATCAATCATCCGGCTTAATCGACTTCGCCGACATCGCGCATATTGGGCATGCCGCCCATGCCGCGGCGGTTGCCGGGATTCGGATTCTTCATTTTCGTGCCGCCGAGCATCACGGAGAGCACGGTCTTCGTCTGCACGCGGGGAATCGGCTGGCCTTCGCCCAGCGCGGCGCCGGTGCCGTAGCCGATCATCATGAAATTCACGAAATCGCACCCGTTGAAGATGCCGGCGGGCACTGTCACTTCAGTGCGCGTCGGCGCCATCATCGCGGTGGCGTTGACCTGTTGGATCACCTCGCTCATCTGCATGTAATCCCAGCCGAAGTTATCGAATCGCTTGACCTCGGACGAACTCCAGGTGATCAGGGTGTTCTGGTCTTTCATGCCCACGATGTACGCGTGGTAACCAAGCACGCCGGGAATGGTTTTCCACTTGAAGGTGATGGGCTGCGTCAGATCGAGTTGCTGCGTCAGGTCGGGCGCGGACAGCTCGATCGGATTCAGGAAATTGACCGTGTCCGGCACGTCGATGGCCACATTGCCGGTATAGTTGGTGGTCAGCGCGTAATTGCCGACCAGCGCCACGTCCGCGTCGATTCTGCCCGGTTGCTTGTTGGTGGGCCAGTAGCCGGTGGTCCAATCCGGTTTATAATAATACTCGTTCCGCGCCTTGTTGGACTGCTCGCGAATCGCGGCTTTTTCCTGGTCGCTCATGCCATCGAACTTCATCACATCCGGCTGGCCGGTTTTCACCTTCGGCGAGGAGCCCCAGTAACGGATGATGGTAAATTCTGGCATGGTCGATGGGTCGAATACCTCTTTGCCGCCGGCTTTTTCCGCGGTCGGACGGTACAGTCCCAGGTTCAGCCGCTTGCCCAGCTTCAGCCCCTCGGGCACTGCCAGCCAGGCGAAGGCGTCTTGCGCCGCCAGACCGGGCGACCACAACCGCACGGTCAACTGCCGTTTCGGCATCCCCATCATCATGCTCTCCGGTATTTTCATACCGGGAGGCAAATCCTTCAGCATCGCCGACATATCAGGCATGCCAGCCACTCGGTTTGCGCTCGTTTCGGCGAAAATGCCCAGGAACGCCTGGTTGTCCACCGCGACGGCGAACAGACACGCCGTCAGCAACAACAGGGAAAGCAATAGCATTCGCATGGTCGTCTCCTTTACAATAACGCCTGGGGGTGGCGCGACTACTGCAAGCATAACGCATCCGCGCCGGGAGAGCAACACGACGCCGTCATGGCGCGGTGAAGAGGCCGGCGGAGCAGAGACCGATTAGCCGGGTGTCGGCGCATACGGCACGCGGAACGCTTCCGCCGGGCCGAATGGCGCCAATCCGACCGTGATATACTGGTTGATTGCCGTGTCCCCCTCCCGGCTGGCAAAACGCCACAGGCGACCGACCATCTCCCGCTTCACCTCCGCGTAGGCGGGATTATCGGCCAGATTGTGCATCTCGTGCGGATCATGGCGCCTGTCGTATAATTCGTCGAAATCGAAACCATTAAAGACATATTTGAAGTCGGCGGTCATCACCGAACGCTGGGTGAAATACAACTCAACCCCGTTGCACTGCGTGTGCATCTCATCGCGCCAGGCGGACGGAGGTGCATTCCGCAGGAACGGCAGCAGGCTGGCGCCGGTATAGCGCTGCCGGGCCGGTGCGCCGGCTACCTCCAGGAACGTCGGCGCGAAGTCCGCGAGGGAGACGAACGCATCCTCCCGGCGGCCAGGATCGCTGATGCCGCGCGGCCAGCGCACGATGGCCGGTACGTGGTATGCGCCGTGGAAGCAGGGAATTCCCTTGCAAAAGAGGCCATGTTCGCCACAATAATCCCCATGATCCGCACAATAGAGCACCAGGGTGTTCTCCGCCTGACCTGACTGCTCCAACGCGGCAAGCACCTGCCCGAACTGCTCGTCCAAATAACTGCAATACGCCCAGAAATGGCGGATGCCCTCGCGAATTTCACGCTCACTCAATTGATCCCATAATTGGCGGCGCATGCGTTGATAAATGCGGGGTTTGTCCGCGAGGCTATCGGCAAAGCTGGGAGGAAGCGGGATGGCATCCAGATCATAGCGGTCGCGGTAGCGCGGGGGGACGACATACGGGTCATGCGGCCCGATGGCGCCGGCGAACACCACCCATGGCGCGGCGCCGTCGGCCAGTTCCGGCAACAGGCGGCACGCATCGGCCACCACGCGTTCGTCATGCCGGTTGCCCGCGTCCGGCAATTCGCCGTACAGGTGATAGTCGCCATAACCGGGACGCAATATCTCTCCATCGCCGCGCGGCGCCGACACCGAGCGTTCCGCCATCATGCGGTAATACTCCCAGTCGCCACCATGCCGCTCACCCGGCACCGCACTCACGAACAGTTCCGTCCAGCCGCGATCACGCGGCGACTCCTCCGCGCTCACATGCCATTTTCCGATATAATATTGCCGATACCCGACATCGGCGAGATCTTCGCTCCACAGCCGCACGCCTTCCCGCGGCCCGCGATTCAAGGCCTGCTCATTGCACACGTTGTTCCACACCCCATGCCCGCTCGGATATAATCCGCTGAAGAATGTCGCCCGCGCGGGACAGCAATGCGGAGACGGGCAGTAGGTTCGGGTAAACGTGACGCCTTCGCGCGCGAACGCCGTCAGATGGGGCGTCAGCGCCGGATGTTCAGGCAGCACGGTATCCCCGCGCTGGTGATCGGTCATAAAGATCAGGATATTGGGCTGTTGTGTCATCATGGCCTCTCATCGTGTCTCGACGCCGGAGTGACGGAATGGCACGGCTGCGCTGTCGCCATGGCACATAGACGGCAAGCGGACAGCGACCGATCACCACGAAGACACGTCGCATCCGTTTCCTCCTGCTCACTGTGGCATGTTCATTATACGACCTGCCGTCCGGATTGGCACGTCATTCCGGCAGGAGGGCAAAAAAATCGCCGCCCCGAGTAACTCGGGACGGCGATGCGGGGTTCGTGACGCGGGTTATTGCTTCGCGGCAGCTTTCACCATCTCGGCGAAGCCAGGCTTCAGCGCGGCGCCGCCGACCAGCGCGCCGTCGATATCCGACTGCGCCATGATCTCGGCGATGTTGTCCGGCGTGGCGCTGCCGCCATATTGAATGCGCACCTGATCGGCGGCATCGCCGGCGATCTCGCGCACGGTGCGGCGGATCATGGCGATCACGCGGTTACCCTCCTGGGGATCGCATACCTTGCCGGTGCCGATGGCCCAGACCGGCTCGTAGGCGATGACCATGCTCGCGACTTGCGCGGCGGTGAGATTGGCCAGTCCGGTGTGAATCTGGCTCGCTACCACCATGTCGGTGATGCCGCGCTCGCGCTCGTCGATGGTCTCGCCGCAGCACATGATGGGTACCAGATCGTTGGCGAACGCCGCGTGCACCTTGCGGTTCACCACAGCATCGTTATCACCGAAAGCCGTCAGCAATTCGTCGCTCCAGTCCGCCGACAGCGTGCCAAAGCGGCCACGGCGCTCGGAGTGGCCGATAATCACGTAGCTGCAGCAAACATCCTTCAACATCGGACCGGAAATCTGCCCGGTGAAGGCGCCTTTGGGCTCCCAAAACATGTCCTGCGCGCCCAGCGCAATGTTGCTGCCGGCCAGCGCGTCGGCGATCGGCTTCAGCAGGGTAAAGGGCGGGCACACGGCAGCATCCGCGCCGGTGACACCCTGCAGCGCATGCTTCAACTCGGTTACGAGCGCCGTGCCGTCGGCGATCGTCATATTCATCTTCCAGTTACCGGCAATCAGGGGGGTTCGCATCGTTACTTCCTTATCGCTCCTGCTGCAACCCGAGCGGCAGGCACAACAGCGCCCCGCCGGAGAACCGGCGGGGCGACAGGGGTGAGATCATTCCGCCACGAAGGGCAGCAAGGCGATATGGCGCGCACGCTTGATGGCGGCGGCCACCATGCGCTGATGAGCAGCGCAGGTGCCCGTCTGACCGCGCGACTTGATTTTGCCGCGCTCGGTCACCATTTGGCGCAGACGGCCAATATCCTTGTAATCGATCGATTTTACTTTATCCACGCAAAACTGGCAGGCTTTGGGGCGCGTGCGTCGGAAGGTCCGACCGGCTCCCCCACCCCGCGATGGGCGTGGAGAATTTTCCGCGGTAGTCATAAGTGTTCCTCGCATCGGCGCCTGTCGGCGCCGGTCTATTCCGCACAGGGACCGCCGCCCGCATGGGCGGAGTCCATCAAGGTTTACTGATCGGCAAAGGGATCGGTGATGTCGGGCACATCGAAATCGGGTGCCTCGTCCGGTCCCGCATACTCATCACGTTGCGCAGCCACTCCCGCGGCACGGGGCTGCGGGGCGGGGCCACTCGGTTCGCCGGCTTCACGCGGCTCGCGCGGGCGGTCGAGGGCGCGGACGTTATCCGCTACCACTTCGGTGTTCCGCCGGCGCTGACCGTCGGGAGTCTGCCACTGGCGGACCTGTAGTCGGCCTTCCACCAGCACCAGTCGCCCTTTGGTCATGTAAGTGTTCACAAACTCCGCATTCTGACGCCAGGTGACGACATCGATAAAGTCCGTCTCGCGTTCACCCTGGGCATTCATGAAGGGACGATCAACCGCCACGCGGAAATTTGCGACCGCAATTCCGCTCGGAGTATACTTCAACTCCGGATCCGTGCACAGACGCCCAACCAATAACACTTTGTTTACCATTCCCGAATACCTCCTCGAATCCGTCTATTGCAGCGAACAACCTACTTCGCATCGCGGCGAAGAATCATGTGACGCAACAGGGGTTCCGTGAGCTTCATCTGCCGATCCATTTCCGCTTCCAGTTCCGGTTCGCCCAGGAACTTGACGATCACATAGTAGCCGTCACGACAGCCTTTAATGTCATACGCGAGCGTCTGGCGCTCCCAGCGGTCGGTGCTCTCAACCGTGCCGCCCATCGACGCAATGAGCTCGTTAAAGCGGTCGACCAGTGCGGTAAGCTCCTCCGCCGACAGTGTCGGCTGCAGGATGTAGATCACCTCGTATTGTCGCATTCTGTCACCTCCTTCCTTCGGACATCACACATGGCCCACTCCACCAGGAGGGGCAGGAAGGTACACCGCGGGCTGGCGCCCACGGTCAGTCCCGATGCCTACGGGACCACTCGCCAGCGGATGCCGGTCATTCAAGTTCGGGCAGTATAGCAGATCACCCATGATCTGACAAGAGTCGTGCAAGGGGAAAAGGCACTGTGCTTTCACGCGGCAAATCGCCTGAAAGCGCGCACGTCTTCGCGATTATTTCCGTGCATGAGATCAGGGAGAATTCAGCTCTTTGATCAACTGCTGTTTATCACGCATTACTTTGTGCGGATCGCCACGGTATTCCTGATCGTGCAGGCGCTCCCACAACGTGCTCCACAGATAGACTTCCACATCGTGATAGCGTGCCGCGCCCAATTGCTTCGCTTTCGCTTGCAATATTTCGTGGGCGATTTTACACAATTCGCGCGACTGCGGCGTTACCAGCATGGCGTACGCTTTTTCGAACGGCTCTAATATCTCGGGGTATAATTGATATTGAATGCGGCGTTTCTGGTATTTGACTACGATGCTGGTCGAAAGCGGGCAAGGCTGCGCACAGGGTTGCTCGAACAACTCGCACAAGCGGCCACGTGCCAGCAATTCGTGGTATCGGGTCGGAAAGGTGCGCGTGGTGATCGGCGCCTGCCGTGCCGATGTCGGGAGCGGTTGCGTGCGCCGCGCCGCGCGGCGCGACATGAACAGTACCAGCACGATGCACCCGCAAAACCAACCGGTGACCGGCAACAGCAACTGAAACACCTGCTCCGGACGCACCTGCTGCAACGCGGTCGCCGATTGCAGACGCCACCACCAGAGGGTGAGCGAGCCGATGGGCAGCAGCGCAATCTGCCAGAGCAGGCAGCCGGTGCCGTTATTCCAGATCAGCGAGATTGCCCAGATGAGCAAGACGATGCCGGCGCTGAACCACCCCAGCGGCTGCATGGCATTGGGATCGGTATTGACGAACAGCCAGAACAGCACATCCGTCGCGGACATCAGGATCAGCAGGAAACCGACCGACCCGGTCAGCGCGGCGCCGATGTTCTGGTAGAGTCTCCAGGATCGGGTGTTGCGCTCCAGTAGCCCCTGCACCAGCCAGAACAACAACAGTGCGCCGACCAGGATGGCGCCGTAGATCACGCGCGTCCGCACATCGCCGGCGAGCAGTCGCATGAGCGCACCCGCGCCGACCAGTGTGCCAATGAGGAAGACGAAATACGGAAAGAGCCGCCGTGCCCACAGCAGCCCGCTCGATAGCGGAGCGCGAATATCAAGATTGAATGTCATGCCTGTCCCGTGGTATCCCTTCCTCGTGTCACACCTCAGCCTGTGCAGCCACCCACTTGGTGTGCCGCATCGCATCGCGACTGATCGCCCCCTGGTCGTGCAGCACATCTGCCAGCGCCGCCACGCGGATGGAGGTATTGGCGATCAACACGCGGTCGCGCTGGCCGCGTTCCAGTTGTACCAGGTAGCGGTTCAGATCATCTTCAAACGGCGCATGCACGTCTTTTTCGTCGGCGATGCGCAACAATTGGCGGGTGACTTTAATCATCTCCTCCACCGACACCCGCTCGCGAGAGACATTGCGGATGATACGCACCACCTCAAAGGCGCGCTCGGAGATGCCGCGCGCCTTGGCGCGGGCACGCGCGCCTTCGGCATAACCGCGTTGCAGCATCAGCCGCAACTCGTCTTCCTGCAGTTTCTCCAGATATTCAGGATCGATGGAGTCGCATTTGCGCAAGTCTTCCTCGGGCACCTGCAGCAAACGGGTCACCTCGCCCTCGATATAGTCGCGCAGCATGCGCCCTTCCAACCGCCATTCATCCAGCGCCAGGTCGGGATCGACGTCGATGAGCAGTTGCACATCGCCCGGCGCGATCTTCTTCATCTGCTTGATCAGCGTTTCCGCCACGCGCTGTCGCACCTCGCTACTGTTTAGAAATTCGCGCAAGTGCCGCGCCGTTTTCAGCATGGTATAAAACTGCCGTTCAAAATCTTCCGCCAGCGTGGTCTGATCGCTGATGGGCGGGATCACCGTCTGTGAGATGCCGGTGCCGTCGATGGCGGCGCGGCAGCCGGTGGTGTCCCACCGCAGGGTGATTTCCAGCTTGCCTTTACGCGGCACCCGCACCAGATGCTCGCGCACGGGAAAATTGGGCAGCGAGACGTTTTCTTTTTCGGTAATGATGTCGAGCCAGAGCGGCCCTTCCTCCACCTCGATCACCATGGTGGCGGTGGCTTCCCCCTCGTACGGCGTGCCGCGCGGAATCAGGCTGTAATACCCGCCTTTGCCCCATTCGTAAATGCTCAGCGTATGCGGCACCTGCAGCATCACCTGGTCACCCTGGTAAAGGGCAGCGCCTTTGGCCACGCATTCCATCGGGAATGGATTCAACGGATCGTAATGCGTCAACACTTCAGGGCGTTCGCTGAAAACCTCGCTCATCATGTCGTACAGACAGCGCATGCGCATTGGGCCGCCGACCAGGATGACGCGATCCATGCTGCGCTTCACTTCATCGAGCCGGCCCGGATCTTCGTCCGCCAGCTCCATCAGCGTGTCTTCCACCAGTTGACGGCAGCGCTCGATCACCGAGCCTTTGTCGTTGCCCGATTTCTTGCCTTTATAGGCGACAATGGTCCGAATGGTCTTCTCGTCCAACGTATACACGAATGGCTTACGCACCACGCGACCGCCGAACTCTGCTTCCAGCACCACGCTCACTTGGCCGTTATCAGTGGTGGCGCAGGCTATCTTGGCACGTTCGATCGCCTCCATCAATCGCCCGCGTGCGCGCAAATCCAGATGCGGGTAAATGTCACGCAGGTGCGGTTCCTTCTGATCCATGCGCAACAGGTGCTCCAGGATCAGGCAGTCCATATCCCAACCGCCCAACTCGTCGTCGAAACTCTGCGTGATGGGCGCCCAGTTGAAATTCCAGCCGGTGCGGATGACGTTGCCGACCACGATGTCGGTGGTGCCCGCGCCCATATCCACCACCATAATCGTTTCCTGATCCTTCTGCACGCCGGCGGCGATGGCGGCGGCCAGCGGTTCCGGAATCAGTTGCACGTTGCCTTCGCCGAAGACTTGTTCTCCCGCCCACAGCGTCGCCCGCAATGGCGCATCGTCGAATCCGGCGGGAACGGTGATCACCGCGCCGTCGATCTCGGCGCCCAGCAACTGTTTCACCTGCACTTCGGCATCGTCGCGAATCTTCTGCAGCAGCATCATGGCGATCTGTTGTGGCGTGTGAGACTGCAGTTCCATGGCGCCGACGCGAATCAGCACGTCGCCGGCTGGTCCGCGCTCGATGCGGTCCTTGAATTCATCGAGGAAGCGACGTTCCTGCCCGCCGGATTGCCCTTGTTTGATCTCGCGGCGCAGGTAGTCGAACGAGCGGCCAATCAGGCGCTTGGCATGACGCACCACCAATTCGGCGGAAGACTGGAATTGGCGTTTCGCGGTGATGCCGACGCAGGACAACTCGCCGTTGACGTCAAACGCCACGTAGGACGGAAAGACCATCCCTTCTTCGGTGATCCCTTCCGTCGGTTCGATCATGATGACGTCGCCGCCGACAGCGACCGCGGCGGCGGAATTCGAGGTGCCCAGATCAATACCTAAGGTAGCCACGGTTTCAACTCCCCACATCCGGTCGAGGGTCGCGCGAGCCGGCGCGCGCCCGCGGTCATGCTTCCTCGGTGGCTGCTGACGCCATGCGCGCGTCAGCGCTCTCGACCACCACTTCGGCGGGTTTCACCACCAGTTCATTCGCACCGGCTACACGCGGCCGGAACAGATATCCCGGCGCCACCACCGCAGTAATCCGATATGGAGGCAATCCCGACGACGCGGCATCCACCTGGTGATACTTGCCGTCGAAGTCGTCGCCGGGTTGCGGTATGATGCGCGACACGCCCAGGGTCGCCAGTTCCGTCAGCAGGCGCCCGTGCGCCATGCGCGCCACGTCCGCGCCCGGCGACTCGTCATCACGCAGATAGGGTTCCAGGTTATCCAGCACCGGCACGATGCGGCGCATGATCTCCGCGCTAAGCTGTTGCCATCCCTGCAACTGCGCCTCGCGATTGCCGTTGAAATGCTGCAGGTCTTGCACCGCCTGCCCCAATTGCCGGTCGAGTTCCTGAAATCGCACCAGCAGCGTGCCGGGTCCGTCCGGCACGACGAGTTCCGGCGGCGCCTCGGTGTCCGGCGCGTCCGGCGTGCCGCCCGACACCGGCAGGGTATGCATCCGGATATATTGCCGGTACCAGCGCCAGATGAGGAGAAGTGTGACCAGCGCCGCCCCCCCTGCCCAGAGGAGACCGTTGCCCGACCACCAGTCGCACGCTATCAGGATGCCATATGCCTGACCAATCATTGTTGAATGCCCTTCTGCCGGGATCGCGCGCCCCGAGCAGCAGTGCGAAAGGATCGTCTCGCCGCCGGTTCGGGTGGGCGCATCGCGCGATGCCTGCCAAGTGGACCTGTCATCGCGCGCATGATGCCAACATAAACTTTGCGCCGGCATCGATTGCTTCCCTGCAGCTTTCGAGATTGACAGGTTAAGAATCTCTCAAATCGCGACCGGCGGGGCGACAGTCGCCGTGCCGGTCTTCTGTTACCTTCGGCAGCCGGCGTCCGGTTCCTGCATCCCCGGAGCGGAATCGGAACGGCGAAATTATCCTGTCGCCGGATGGTCGCGAAAAATTCCCGACTTTTTTTTCGGTTGAGCGATTGCTTGCAGGACTTTCAACGGCACGGCCCGAAAATAATGTGCTGACATTTCCCAGGAGGATTAGCAACCAATGATCAAAGTATATTACGATGACGATGCGGACCTGAATCTGCTCGAAGGCACGAAGGTTGCCATCATCGGCTATGGCGCCCAGGGTCGCTGTCAGGCCATGAACCTGCGCGAGAGTGGCGTCGAGGTGCTGGTATCCGAACTGCCGGGCACCGTGAACTACGACAAGGCTATCGCCGACGGCTTCACCCCGGTCACCGCCGAGGAGGCCGCACGCGAAGGCATGCTTATCCAGATGCTGGTGCAAGATCACGTGCAGCCGCATGTGTACAAGGTGATTCTGCCCTTCCTGACCGAAGGCAAGGCCCTGATCTTCTCGCACGGCTTTAATATTCACTACAACCAGATCATCCCGCCGAAGAATATCGATGTTTTCATGGTGGCACCCAAGAGCCCCGGCACGCTGGTGCGTAGTGAATACGAAGCCGGCCGTGGCGTGCCCTGTCTGATCGCGGTCCAGCAGGACTACACCAAGAAGGCCAAAGACCTGGCACTCGCATATGCCAAGGGTATCGGCGGCACCCGGGCGGGTGTGATCGAGACCACCTTCAAAGAAGAGACGGAAACCGACCTCTTCGGCGAGCAGGTTGTGCTGTGCGGCGGCGTTAGCGAGTTAGTGCTGGCCGGCTTCGAGACGCTGGTGGAAGCCGGTTATCAGCCGGAGATGGCCTACTTCGAGTGCCTGCATGAGTTGAAGTTGATCGTTGACATCATCTATGCCAAGGGCATCGCGATGATGGACTACGTGGTGAGCGACACCGCCGAATACGGCGACTACGTCACCGGCCCGCGCCTCATCACCGAAGAAGCCCGCTACGAGATGCGCCAGGTGCTCAAGGAAATCCAGGACGGCACCTTCGCCCGCAACTGGATCCTGGAGAACCAGGCCGGTCGCCCGCACTTCCTGGCGATGCGCCGCGCACGCTCCGAACACCAGATCGAGGAAGTCGGCAAGCGCCTGCGTGCCATGATGCCGTGGATGCGCGAAGAGTAAACACCCGTTCCCTCGTACACACACACTGCCGGTCGGCCCTTCCTGCCGACCGGCAGTGTGCTGTCACCGCCGTTCCTCCGTATTTTCCGACACGATGCCGACACTGTGCACGGGGCGACGTTTATGCACGCCGCACCGATCCAATAGCTATAAGGGTCCCATCGTCTTTGATCAAAGGAGGGCGCAATGAGGAACACGTTGTGGCGGATGACCGTGATGCTGGCCGTTGCGGTACTGATCGGCACCGCCGCGCAGGCGCGATATCGCGTCGATATCAATTCGTTCCTGCAGGCGGAAGTCAATGAAGTGGCTGAACTGACGGCACAGTCGAATTGGTTACAGTCGCAGGGGGATGCGCTGGGGGCGGCACTGCTGGCCAGCTATATCCCGGAACACCAGGCGCAGATTGCCCGTCTCGCGGCGCTGTCGCAACAGGCGGGATGTAATGCCTGTGCGGTACAGCCGACCGTGCGACCCACGCTCGGTTCACGTGAGGCGATCATTCAGCGCGGCATTTTCGTGCACCGGCGGGTAGGCGAGTGTTATCGCCGCCTGGCGCGTGTGACGGGCAACCGCACCACACTCCACCAGGTGGCACTACTTGGGCAGGCCGGCGCAGAACGGCACTTTGCTTCGCTGCATGTGGCGCTGGCCGCCACGCAGGGGTCGCCGACCGCCATTCGCGACGGGCTGGCCGCCGCGCTGGCGCTGGAACGTGCCAGCGTCAATGACTTGAACGCCCAGGCGCGGGCGTTGAACGCGCAGGGCGACACGAACGCGGCGAATGCGCTGGTGAATGCCATTCCGCAACACCAGCAGCAGATCGCGGTGCTGCAGACGCAGCTCCGGCAAATGCGAGGAATCGCGCCGCGTTTCGCGGTGGCGCCGGTGGTCACGCTGGGGTCACGTGCGGATATTCTCTCACATGTGCGACTGATGAACTCCCAAATGGTGAATACCTATGCCGTGGCGATCAGCGCGTTTCCCGACAGCCCGCTGAAAAGCGCCATGCTGAATGGCCAGGTGATCACCTTGAGTGCGATGACGACGCTGGAGCGACTGCCCGCCTAGCGCATTGAACCGCAGTCATGCCTTCTCTCACCGGCGGCTTCCGGATCACCGGAAGCCGCCGGCGGTTTCCTCCGGCGACACGGCGAGACAGCGCCGTTCAGGCAGCAGTAATGCGGTGAGTGTGCCGCCATAGACGGCGCCGGTATCGATGTTGATGCGGTGGGGGCGCACATCCACCTGTCCGCGCGTGGGCGTATGGCCGTGGATGACCAGCCGACCCCAATCACAGGTGGAGGAGAGAAACGGCTCGCGCATCCACCATAACTGCTCCAGTTCGGTCGCGGGCATCTGCTCCGGCTGCACCCCGGGCACCAGCCCGCCATGCACGAAAATATACGCCGGCGTCGTGTAATACGGTCGCGTGCGGCGCAGGAAGGCCACGTGCGCGTCGGGTAGCGTTCCCCCGTAGCTGTGCAGTGTCTCCCGACCGCCGTTGCGCAGCCACATGCGCTCCATCTCCACGTTGCCGTCCAGCACCGCCAGCGCCATGGCTTCGTGATTGCCGCGCAAAAAAATACATGGCCGCTCCGCCTCCAGCGCCAGCAGTCGCGCGATGACCTGGCATGAGGATGGGCCGCGATCGAGGTAATCGCCCAGCAATACCAGCGTGCCCGTCGCCGGCAACCGGGCCAGCAGCATGTCCAGCAAGTCCGGCATTCCGTGAATATCCCCGATAGCTATTAAGTCCGGCATACGTAATTCCGATAGGGGTAGTGATGTCCCGCGGGTCAGCGATGCGCGATGCCGCGTGAATGCGGAGAAACGACCTGTGCAGGTTGGCACTAGTGTACCCGGCGGCGCGGGTATCCGGCAAGTGCCATGTTCGGAATTTCGCACGACGGCGGATGCGGTATTCCGCAAGGGTTGCGGCAGGCATCCGGGCTCTCTTTCCAACAACCAACACTTCTGATAAGAATTATCAATTATATCTCGCACTTCACCGCGATGACCTTGACAGTCCGCATGGCTATTGATATGCTACTGCAGTTTTCCATGAGTCAGAGCCAGGAATAGAGGCGATATGGCGCATCGCTGGCGGCAGCACGAATTAAATGGAATTGCGCTCATTGCCGCGGGTTTCGCGCTGGTCGCGCTGGTGACGGCGGGCTACTACATCGGAACGCGGATTGATCAGGCATTCGGCACCGGCACACGCTGGTCCGTTGTGGGATTGATCGCCGGCCTGCTGGTCGGATTTTGGGAACTCTACGTCGTCGCCGCGCGTATACTGGCCACGCAACCGTCCTTCACGCCGCGCCCGGTGACCGACGAGACGGACAACGACCAGGACGAAGGGCAGGGCTAGTCGATGACAGCCGGTGCGCCGCAATGGGATGTCACACATCCCGACTTTCTTGTCACGGTGCTCCGCGCCATGGTCGGCCTCGGAATTGTCGCGGACCTGATCAGCGTGTTATGGTTCCGCCCGGCTTTCTGGGGTGTCTTCACCGGCGGGTTGCTGGCCATCGCGTTGTTGCTGGTGGCCTTGCAGGCCGGACGCGTATTCGTCCGTCATAAACATTTTGCGCGGATCATGCTCTGGCTCACCGGAGGGCAAGTCCTCCTGTGGGCAATCATGGCCTTGCTGATTATCGTCGTGAAAGTCGATGCCGCCGGCTTCGCGTTCGGCGTTTCGATTTTGCCGATTGCCATTGTCGTGACCACGCTGTACTGGTGGTTGATCGCGCGTAAAAGGATGCCATAATGACTGAATTGCTGGCGCATCCGCACACATCGCCCATATTGCTCGCTCAACATTCGGAGGCTGCCGCCACGCACGCCGCCACCGTCACTGCCGTCGCAACGCCGGAATCGAGTGGTGAATCGCACGCGTCGGGTTGGGTTTCCTTCGGCTATTCCCTGCTGGCCTTTTTGATTATCGTCGTGCTGGCCATCGCCGGCGTGCGGCGCATGCGCCTCATCCCGCGCGGCCTGCAGAACTTCATGGAGTTTCTCGTCGAATCGTTATTCGGCATCGCCGAGATGGTAATGGGCCCGCGCGGCCGACCGTATGCGCCGTTTATCTCGACCTTCTTCCTGTATATTCTAACGATGAACCTGTTGGGCCTGGTGCCGTTCAGCAAGCCGGGTACCGCCGACCTCTCCATCACCGTCGGGCTGGCTATTGTGGCCTTTTTCGCCGTCCAATACTTCGGCTTTCGCGCGCACGGCATTGCCTACCTGAAACATTTCGCGGGCCCGGTCTGGTGGCTCGCGTTCCTGATCTTTCCACTGGAGTTGCTGTCGGAGCTCATTCGTCCCGTCTCGCTCTCCTTCCGTCTCTACGGCAATATTTTCGGGGAGGAGCAGGTTGTCGGTTCCCTGGCGACGAATTTCGGGCCGCTAGCCGCGGTGCTGATGTTGCCGTTGCAAGTGCTGACCAGCTTCCTGCAAGCCCTGGTCTTCACACTGTTGGTTACCGTCTACATCTCACTGGCAACGGAAAAACACGAGGAGCACGACGAAGCCACGGTGGCACACGCTTCCTGACGATCTCGCCTGCCGTTTACGCCGGGTTGATCATACGCGTTTCAGAATCTCGTAAGGAGGAATGAACATGATTTACTTCGCTGCCCTTGCCATCGCTATCGGCTTTGGCACCGCGCTGGCCGCCTTCGGTTGCGGCCTTGGTCAGGGAAACGCCGTGCGCGGCGCGCTGGAAGGCGTTGCCCGCCAGCCGGAAGCCCAGGGTCGCATCCTGGTGCTGATGATTCTCGGCCTCGCGCTCATCGAGTCGCTGACCATCTACGCGCTGTTGCTGGGATTCCAGTTGAAAAATTTCCTGCCCCCGACGGAGAAGATCCTCGAAATCCTGATGAAATAAGGTCCGCCGGCCTATCGGGGCTCATGCCGGTCGCATGAGAGATGGAGAAGGCAGTGGAAATATTACATAGTTTGGGTATCGAACCGCAGGTGGTGGTGGCGCAGGCCATCGGCTTCGTGGTGCTGCTGCTGGTGGTGCGCAAGTTCCTGTTCGCCCCCGTCAGCGACATTCTGCAACAGCGTGAGGAACAGATTGCCAACAACCTGGCCAGCGCGGAAGCGCAACAGGTCAAGGCGGAATCGCTGCGCAAGGAATACGAGGCGCATCTTGCGCAGATTGCCGACGAGGCGCGGGCGAAGTTCGAACAGACGATGAAGGATGCGGAAGCCGCGCGCCAGCGCACGCTGCAGCATACGCAGGATGAGATTCGCGAGTTGTACCAGCGACACGAAACGCAACTGGGGCTGGAGCGCGATCAACTGCGGCGCGAATTGCGCGCCGAGATGTCGGACATCGCGGTGCTGGCCGCCTCCAAAGCGCTGCATGGACAAATCACGCCTACCATACAGGCGGCGGTTATCGATCAGGTGATCAGCGAACTGGATGCCTTACCGCGTCAGCACGCTTAGCACTCACCGTGGAAATGGATCATCACGCATGTTGGCACGAAGAATCGCGAGCCGCTACGCGCAAGCGTTGTTCGATCTCGCCCAACAACAGCATACCACCGAAGCCTGGGACCAGGAGCTGAGTGCACTGACCGCCGTGCTGACCGCGTCGCCGGAACTGGTACAGGTGCTCACCCACCCCGAGGTGACCCTGGCCCGGAAGCAGGAGATCGTGGAGCGGGCGTTTCAGGGGAATGTCGCGCGAGAGATCCTCGCGATGCTGCTCATGCTCATTCGGCGCGGGCATGAACCGGACATTGCCACCGTGCACGAACTGTTCCACGCACGGTGGGACCAGGTCAGGCGCCTCGTGGAGGTGACGGTGACCAGCGCCGCCCCGCTGTCCGAAGCACAGGCGGCGTCGCTGACCGCCACGCTGACCAGACAACTCGATGCCGGCGTGCTGTTGCACCGGCAAGTCGATCCCGCCCTTATCGCCGGAATGGTGGTGCGCATGGGCGATCGTATCATTGACGCCAGCGCGCGCACGACGCTGACCGAACTGCGGAAAGCAATGTTGGGGTGATAACCGGCACACCGGTTACACATGCCCTCTCAGGGGTGTATTTCGATGAATATCAGACCGGAAGAAGTCAGTTCGATTATTCGCCAGGAGATTCAGCAGTTCGGCACCGAACTGCAAACGCGCGGCGTGGGCCAGGTGATCCAGGTCGGCGACGGCATTGCGCGCGTGCACGGCTTGTCCGATGCCATGGCGGGTGAGCTGATTGAGTTCCCCGGCGGCATTATGGGCATCGCGCTCAACCTGGAAGAAGATAACGTCGGATGCGTGTTGCTGGGGTCGGATCGCGAAATTCGCGAGGGCGACCTCGTGCATACCACCGGCCGCATCGTGCAGGTGCCGGTGGGCGAAGCGATGACGGGCCGCGTGGTGAACGCGCTCGGTAAGCCGATCGACGGCAAAGGCACGCTCACCAATACCGAATTCCGCCCCACCGAGGCGCGCGCCCCCGGCGTCGTCGAACGCCAGCCGGTGAAGGAACCACTGCAGACCGGGTTGAAAGCCATCGACTCGATGATCCCCATCGGCCGCGGCCAGCGCGAGTTGATCATCGGCGACCGCCAGACCGGTAAGACCGCATTGTGCGTGGATACCATCCTCAACCAGAAGGGGAAAGACGTCCACTGCATCTACGTGGCCATCGGACAGAAGCAATCGACGGTCGCGCAGGTGGTGAATATCTTCCAGCGTTATGGCGCGATGGACTACACCACCGTGGTCGCCTCCACCGCGGCTGACCCGGCGGCGGAACAGTATCTGGCGCCATACGCCGGCTGCGCCATGGGTGAATACTATCGCGACAGCGGCAGGCACGCGCTGGTGGTCTATGACGACCTTTCCAAGCACGCGGTGGCCTATCGCCAGTTATCGCTGCTGCTGCGCCGCCCGCCGGGCCGCGAAGCCTATCCCGGCGACATCTTTTATTTGCACGCCTTCCTGCTGGAGCGCGCGGCGAAGCTGTCCGATGAACTGGGCGGCGGTTCGCTGACCGCGCTGCCCATTATCGAAACGCAGTTAGGCGACGTATCGGCTTACATTCCGACCAACGTGATCTCCATCACCGACGGCCAGATTTACCTGGAATCCGACCTCTTCTTTGCCGGAGTGCGCCCCGCGGTCAACGTCGGGTTATCCGTCTCCCGCGTCGGCGGCAACGCGCAGATCAAAGCGATGAAGCAGGTGGCGGGCCGCTTGCGCCTCGACCTGGCCTATTTCAACGAACTGCAGGCGTTCGCCCAGTTTGCTTCCGAGTTGGACGCGGCGACCAAAGCCTCGTTGAATCGCGGCGAACGGCTGGTGGAAATTCTGAAGCAGCCGCAATACCGTCCGATGCCGGTCGACGAACAGATCGTGCTGATCTGGACCGGCACCAACGGCTATCTCGACGACCTGCCGCTGTTGGCGATCCGGCGCTTCGAGGACGAATTTCTCGCGTTCCTGCACAATCGCTACCCGGCGATTCTCACCACCCTGGCCGAGAAAAAGACCATCAACGACGCACTGCAGGCGCAATTGGACGCAGCGACCAAAGAGTTCAAGGCGGGATTCAAGGCGTAAACGATGCTGTCAACACGCGACATCAAGCGAAAAATACGCACCGTCCGCAATATCCAGCAGATCTGCCGGGCGATGAAAACCGTCTCCAGCATCAAGCTGCGCAAGGCGGAGGAACGCACGCGCGCGGCGCAACCGTATGCCATGGCGTTGCGCGATGCGGTTACCCGCCTGGGCGGAGTGGACTATCCGCATCCGCTGCTGGAAATCCGCGAGGTGGCGCATACCGGCGTGGTCGCTATCAGTGCCGACAAAGGCCTGGCCGGCAGCTACAACGCCAACCTGGTCCGTGAAGCGACCAACCTGGTGCGCGGACTGACCGACGTGAGCGTGGTGCCGCTCGGGCGTAAAATCAGCGACGCCTTCCGCCGGCAGGAACTGACGGTGGAAACCGGGCTGTATCAGTTGGGCGCGGAACCGCAATTCCGCACCATCGCCGCGCTGGCGGATCATATCGGCGAGTTGTATACCAACGGCGTGTGGGATCGCGTCTACCTGGTCTATACCCAGTTCGGCGGTCGCATTGCCACCCAGCAGTTACTGCCCATCGAAGCGCCGAAAGAGGAAGTGGCCGCCGGCGACTTCATCTATGAACCGAATGCCGGCGTCATCCTCGATCAGCTGCTGCCGCGCTACCTGCGCACCATGCTCTACACGGCGGTATTGTCGTCGGTGGCGGCGGAGCACGCGGCGCGCGTGGCGGCCATGTCGCTCGCTACCGAAAACGCCGAAGACCTGATTAGCCGGCTGACGCTGGAATACAACAAGTCGCGCCAGCAAACTATTACCAACGAACTCGGCGACATCGTCGGCGCCGCGGAGGCGTTGCGCTGATCGCGGAGGATATTCGATTTTTATGACGTACCAGACGAACAAACCAGTCATTTTCAGCGGCATTCAGCCCTCCGGGAATATGCACCTCGGCGTGTTCCTGGGAGCGTTGCGCAACTGGGTGCGCCTGCAGCATGAATACGACAGCATTTATTGCATCGTCGATCTGCATGCCATCACCGTGCGCCAGGAGACTAAATCGTTCGCCGAGCGCTGCCTGTCATTCGTCGCGCTCTACCTCGCCGCCGGCATCGATCCGGCGGTCTCGACCGTCTTTTTGCAGTCGCACGTCAGCGCACACACCGAGCTGGCATGGCTGCTCAACTGCCATGCCTATATGGGCGAACTGTCGCGCATGACCCAGTTCAAGGAAAAGACGGAAGGCAAAGGTGAAAAAAGCATCGGCGTCGGACTGTTCGATTACCCGGTACTGATGGCCGCGGACATTTTGCTCTACCAGACAAAGCTGGTGCCGGTGGGCGCGGACCAGAAGCAGCATTTGGAATTGACGCGTGACCTGGCGATTCGCATGAATAACCTGTATGGCGGTGCGTTATATACCGTGCCCGAACCCTACATCGCGCCGGTGGCCGCGCGGGTGATGAGCCTGCAGGAACCGGCAAAGAAGATGTCCAAATCCGACGCCAACACCATGAATTATATCGCGGTGCTCGACAGCCCGGATGTCATCCGTAAAAAGATCCGCAAAGCAGTGATGGATTCCATCCCGGGCATCAGTTACGAGCCGGAAACGCGCCCCGGCGTGGCCAACCTGCTGACCATCTACGGCGCGCTGGTCGACGAGACGCCGCAGACGGTGGCAACCCGTTACGCGGATCAGGGCAATGCCGCCCTCAAGAACGATCTGGCCGAACTGGTAGTGGAGAAACTGCACCCCTTCCAACAGCGTTATCAGGAATTAATGGCGGATCAGACGTATCTGCGCGATCTGTTGGAGCGGGGCGCGGAGCGCGCGCGGCAGCGTGCCATGCCGACGCTCAACGCCACCTTCGATGCCATGGGCTTCCTGCGCTGACGCGGGGGCCATCCAGCGAGTGAAGAGAGACATACCATGCAATCAGCACACAGCTCTACCGATAATACCGCCGGCGTGATGGGCGACATTGTCGCCGTCATCGGCCCGGTGGTGGACGTGCGCTTCCCGGTCGATCAATTGCCGGAAATCTTCGACGCATTGCAGATCGAAGATACACGCCGCTCCCGCACGGTCGTGGTCGAGGTTGCCCAGCACCTGGGCAACGACATCGTTCGCTGCGTGGCGCTGGCCGCCACCGAAGGCCTCAGCCGCGGCATGCCGGTGCGCTCCACCGGCGCGCCGGTGCAGGTGCCGGTGGGCGAAGGGTGCAAAGGCCGCCTGTTCAACGTGTTAGGCGAAGCGATCGACAACAAAGGGCCGGTAACCACGACGGAGCACTGGCCGATTCATCGCACCCCGCCCACCTTCGAGGAGCAGGGCACGGCGACCGAAATTTTTGAAACCGGCTTCAAGGTGGTGGACCTGCTTGCCCCCTACCCCAAAGGCGGCAAGGTCGGCCTCTTTGGCGGCGCCGGCGTCGGCAAGACGGTATTGCTGCAGGAGTTGATTCGCAATATCGCCACCGAGCACGGCGGCACCTCTGTATTCTGCGGCGTGGGCGAACGCACCCGCGAGGGCAATGACCTGTATCGCGAAATGGGCGAATCCGGCGTGCTGGAACGCACCACGCTGGTGTTCGGCCAGATGAACGAGCCGCCCGGCGCGCGCCTGCGCGTGGCGTTGTCCGGTCTGACCATGGCCGAGTATTACCGTGACGTGGAGGGCCAGGACGTGCTGCTCTTCATCGACAACATGTTCCGTTTCGTGCAAGCCGGCTCCGAGGTGTCCGCGCTGCTCGGGCGCATGCCGTCCGCGGTCGGCTATCAGCCCACCCTATCCACCGAGATGGGCATGCTGCAGGAGCGCATTACCTCCACCAAACGCGGAGCGATTACCTCACTGCAGGCCATTTACGTGCCGGCGGACGACATCACCGACCCCGCGCCCGCCACCACCATGACCCACCTGGACGCCGCCACGGTGCTCTCGCGCGCCATCTCCCAGCGCGGCATTTATCCCGCGGTGGACCCACTGGCCTCCACCTCGCGCATTCTCGATCCCATTATTGTGGGCGAGGAACATTATCGCGTGGCGCGCGACGTGCAGTCGGTGCTGCAGCGGTATAAAGAGTTGCAGGACATCATCGCCATTCTGGGCATCGACGAACTCTCCGACGAAGACAAGCTCGCGGTGTCGCGCGCGCGCAAAATCGAGCGCTTCCTCTCACAGCCGTTCTTCGTCGCGGAAACTTTCACCGGCACGCCGGGCAAATACGTCACGATCCAGGAAACCATCCGCGGTTTCCGCGAGATCGTGGAGGGCAAGCACGACGACATTCCGGAAACGGCGTTCTACATGGTCGGCGGCATTGACGATGTGCTGGAAAACGCGCGTAAGGGGACGGTGTGATGGCGCATCCCTTCGAGGTTGAAGTGGTGGCGGCGGATCGCAAGGTGTTCAGCGGGCAAGCCGTGTCGCTGGTTGCGCCCGGCGTGGATGGCTATCTGGGCGTGCTCAGCGGGCATGCGCCGCTCATGTCCGCGCTCGGCGTGGGCACGATTACCATTACTCCGCCCAGCGGCACGCCGGTGGCTATCGCCGTCTCCGGCGGCTTTATCCAGGTCACGTCCGATCACGTGACGATCCTGGCGGATTCGGCGGAGCTAGCCTCGGATATCGATATCGAGCGCGCACGGCTGGCGTTGGCCCGCGCGGAAGAACGCCTGCACACCGCCGGCGAAAGCATTGATGTCGAGCGGGCGAAAGCCGCTCTCCTGCGTGCCCTCAACCGCCTGCGCGTCGCGCAGAGCATCTAATCCGCGCATGCTCCTGCGCGTGCCTTCATCGGCCGCCTGAGCACACGCGCAGTCCATGTTGATTTTCGACTCCTCCACACCCCGCACTCAGCGCCGCCACACCGTCGCTTCGACCGCGATGCGGGAGGCTGCACCGGCATGGCCGACTCCGGCAGTCGCGGTCGGCCAGTTGGACGCGGCGAAATAACTCGCAATGTATGACAGATACAGCCAGTTCCAGCATCTAACCATGCGATACCTGAGGAATATACCTAACGGATACACACCAGTTTTTCGAGTTTCGGGCGCGCTGCAGCCGGCAGTTGGGCAGGTGCTTACCGGCAGTCTGGATGGTATCAGATGAGCATTGGCGATACCGCGCAACTGAAACTGCTCTTCGTGATCGGCGACTTCGATTGCCAACAACGGTTCGAATGTCTGCTGATGCCGCTGGAACAGACCTGGTGCATGACCCATGTCGAGACAGCAGCGGAAGCGTATGCGGCGCTGACGACAGGGGTTTTCGACGTGATCATTGCCGACGCGCGATTGCCGGAAATGAACGGCGACGCATTTCTGCAATCGGTGCTGGAGCGATTCACCGTTCCCGTCCACATCCTGCTCTGCACGCAGGCGATTCCATTGCTGACGGCGCAGGCTGGCAGCAATGGATATCACACCTTATCTCGCGATTGCACCGAAGAACAGTTCCGGCGGAAGATCGAGCATGCGCTGTTGTTGCGGCGCCTGCTGGCCAGTGAGTCGTTCCGAACACTCGTCGCCCAGGTGCGCGCGCTGCCGGGACTGCCGAAGCTCTACCTGCAAATGGTACGGGAGCTAAACGTGCCTGATGTGTCACTGCAGCGCATCGGGAAGATTATCGAGCAGGATGCCGGCATGAGCGCACGCGTGCTGAAGCTGGTGAATTCTGCCGCCTACGGACTGGCGCAACCGGTCATCTCGCCCGCGCTGGCCGTCTCGCTATTGGGAACGCAGGTGGTAAAATCCATCGTGCTGCTGCTTGATGTGTTCGTCCAGTTCGACCGCATTCGGACCGTGCTGCCGGAATTTTCGCTGGAGGCATTTCAGGAACACTGTCTGACGGTGTGCCGATATGCGCGCAAGCTGGCTGAAGGCAAACAAGGTGATTCAGCGCTCATCGAGCTGCTGATGACCGCCAGCCTGCTGCATGACATCGGCAAGCTGGTGCTGGTCATGAATTTTCCCGAGCAGTATCGCGCGGTGCTGGCATGCACGCGAGAACGGCAGGTGGCTGATTGGGTAACCGAGCAGGAAATCTTCGGCGTCACCCATGCCGATATCGGCGCGTACCTGCTGGGCCTCTGGGGCCTGCCCGACGATATCGTGCAGACATGCGCCTTCCATCATCGCCCACGCCTGTGCACGGCCGATGACCAACACGCTCTTCGGCTGCTGCATGTCGCCAACGGTTTCTCTCACGAGGCACTTCACCCCGGCGCAGTGTCGATCGAAGGCATCCTGGATGAAAAATACCTGGAGGAGCAACATGTCTTGCACCTCCTCCCCAACTGGCGCAGCCTGTGCTTCAGCGGATAACCGGCACGCGTCCGGGTGAAGATTATTCTATGGCGCACAACCGCGCAACCGGCGTATCCCGGTTCGAAGCTTCCATCACGGCATATTCGCCGGGATACCGTCCGGATCGCCTGAGGTGTCTCCCGGCAAGCCCACCACATGGTGGATCTATCGGCATGCATGCGGATGCGGATATGCTTAGACTGATTCGCTGCCGCGTTGCCGTCATTTTGTATGCCGCCGGTCCATAAGCAGTTTCATCACACCCGCTACACTGAGAGCAGCACGGGGGCAAGGAGGTAGGACGATGGAACAGGCTTATCGGTACGTCATCGTCGGCGGTGCGCTCACCGCGGCGTCGGCCATCAAAGGCATCCGGGAGCATGATCGCGACGGCTCAATTCTGCTGATCGGCAACGAACCGTATCTGCCGTACCATCGTCCACCGCTGACGAAGGAGTTGTGGTTCGGCAAAAAAACCGTCGAACAGATCTTCATCAATCCGGCGGCTTATTACTTGGAGCAGCATGTCACCGTGCGGGATGGCGTGCAGGTGGTCAGACTGGACGCCGCCGCCAACACCATCACCGATGTGCAGGGGCAGACGTTTCGCTTCGAAAAGCTGTTGCTGGCCACCGGCGGTATCCCGCATCACCTGCCCATTCCCGGCGGCGATCTCGACGGCATTACCTACTACCGCTATCTGGCCGATTACCAGATCATCCGGGCGAAAGCGACGCCGGGTATGTCGGCGGTAGTGATCGGCGGAGGATTCATCGGCTCGGAAATTTCCGCGGCGCTGTGCGTGAACCACGTCAAAGTCACCATGATCTACCCGGATCACGCACTGGTCGCGCGCATCTTTCCCGACGACATGGGGCGCGCCATGCAGCAGCGTTATCGGGAACGCGGCATCACCATTCTTGACGGCGATATGCCGACCGCCATCACCCGGGAAGGCGATCAGTTCGTGACGCACACAAAAAGTGGGCAGCAGTTGGCATCGACGATCCTCATTGCCGGCATCGGCATCACCGCCGCCGTGGAACTGGCGCAACAGGCGGGGTTGCACGTGGACAACGGCATTGTGGTCAACGAATTCCTGCAATCGTCGAACCCGAATATCTACGCCGCCGGCGACAACGCCAATTTCCCCTATGTGGCACTGGACGAGCGCCGGCGGGTGGAGCATTGGGATAATGCGCTGAACCAGGGCGCCTGCGCCGGACGCAACATGGCGGGAGCGCAAGTACCCTACGAGTATATGCCCTACTTCTACTCCGACCTCTTCGAATTCGGCTACGAGGCGGTGGGCGACGTGACCACCCGGCTGGAGGTGTTCGCCGACTGGACGAAGGAATTCGACACCGGCGTGCTCTACTACCTGCGCGACGGCAAGGTGCGTGGTGCGATGATGTGTAACAGCTATGGGAAGGTGGAGGCCGCGCGCGCGCTGATTCAGCGCGGCGAACCGATGACGCCGGAGCGCCTGCGCGGCGCAATTCCGAGCGGTTGAAATGAGGTATAATAATGGCACTGGGTAAGGATGATGTTGCGGCGCTCGCGAATGCGACGCCACGCTGGACAGTGCGGGAACGGGAGATAGCGCGGGAATTCACCTTCCCCGACTTCCCCGCCGCTATCGCCTTCGTCAACCGCATTGCCGAGTTGGCGCAGCAGATGAACCACCATCCGGATATCTACATTTCGTATAACACCGTCCGCCTGGTGTTGCGCACGCATAAAGTCGATGGCCTGACGCGCAATGACTTCATCCTGGCGGAGAAAATCGATACGGTGGCGTGAGGGTTCGCGGAGCGTATCACCCGACCGGAAAAACAGTCATCGGAGACACTTCATGGCAACAGCATTACGTGGTAAGACGGCATTGATCACCGGCGCAGCGAAGCGCATCGGACGTGAAACCGCGCTGACGTTGGCAGAGGCGGGGGCGAACGTGGTCATCCACTATCGCCACTCAGCCGCGGAGGCAGAGGAGTTGGCGCGCGAAGTGCGTACGCGCGGGGTGGCGGCATGGACGATTGCCGCCGACTTTACTACCACCAACGAATACGACACGCTGATCGAGCGCACGCTGCGACTCACCGGCGGCTTCGAACTGCTGGTGAATAACGCCTCCATTTTCCCGCCGGATCAATTGGAGAACATCACTTTCGCCGATTTGCAGGCAAATATGGAAGTGAACGCGTGGGCGCCGTTCGTGCTGTGCCGTGCCTTCGCCCAGCAGGTAGGCGCGGGGCGCATCGTCAACCTGCTCGATTCCCGGCTGAAGGGATACGACTGGACGCATGTGGCCTACATGATGAGCAAACACGTGCTGGCGCAGTTCACACGCATGATGGCGTTGAGCTATGCGCCGGCTATTACCGTCAACGGGGTGGCGCCGGGCTTGATTCTGCCGCCGCCGGGCAAAGACGAGAGTTACCTGGAAAAGCTGAAAAACACCGTGCCACTGAAACGCCACGGCGATCCGCAGGACATTGCCGACGCCGTGTGTTTTCTGCTCACGAGCGACTTCATGACCGGCGAGGTAATCTACGTGGACGGTGGCCGGCACCTGCTGGAGTATATCGGTGGACAAAATCCTCATTGAGGACTTGCTGGTGCGGTGTGTGCTGGGCGTGAATGACGATGAGCGGCGCGAAAAACAGGACATCGTCATCAACGTGACGCTCGACGCCGACCTGCGCACCGCCGGACGCAGCGACCGGCTGGAAGACGCGGTGGATTACCGCGCCATCAAGAAACGCATCGTGGCGATGACCGAGCAATCGAACTTTTTCCTGGTGGAAGCACTGGCGGAACGGATTGCCGATCTGTGCCTGGAGCATCCCGCGGTGCAACAGGCGCAGGTACGGGTGGAAAAGCCGTCGGCGCTTCGCTTTGCCCGCAGCGTGGGCGTGGAGATCGTCCGCGACAGAATGGAGTGATTGCATGCAGGCATTTATCGGCGTGGGCGCAAACCTCGATCCCGAAGCGCATATCCTGCAGGCGCTACGCCGGTTGCGCGCCCTGGTGCGCCTTGAACGCCTCTCCACCTTCTACCGCACTCCGCCACTTACACATCCCGCGCAGCCGCCGTTCATTAATGGTGTCGTTGAGGTGGAAACTGACTTCACCCCACACGGGCTGAAATATGACGTGCTGCGTGAAATCGAAGCCGAGTTAGGCCGCGAACGCGGCGGAGATCGCTACGCGCCGCGCCCCATCGACCTGGATTTGCTGCTGTATGACCAACTGGTGCTCGACGAAGACGGCGTGCGGCTTCCTGACCCGGAAATTCCACGACGCGCGTTCATCGCCATCCCGCTGTGTGAGTTGGCGCCGGCGCTGAAGCTGCCCGACACCGGACTGCCCATCTGCCAGGCGGCCGCCGCGCTGTCCACCGTGGGACTCACCCCGCTGCCGGACTTCACCGCCGCGTTGTGCGAGGCGCTGCAACTGCCGAAAGGATGACCGCATGAATCGAGCGAGAGTGGAACAGCTTATCCGCGAACTGCTCACTGAACTGGGTGAAGATCCCGCCCGCGAGGGACTGTTGAATACCCCGCACCGCGTGGCTAGCGCCTTCGAATTTCTCACCTCCGGGTATCGCGTCAACCTGGACGCCATGATCAACAATGCCATCTTTACGCAGGAAGAGCCTACCAGCAACATGATTATCGCACGGGACATCGAACTCTACAGCCTGTGTGAGCATCACATGCTCCCTTTCTACGGACGCTGCCATATCGGCTACATACCCGACGGCAAAGTTTTCGGTCTCAGCAAGCTGGCGCGCGTGGTCGATATGTTCGCCCGCCGGCTGCAGATTCAAGAGCGGCTGACTGATCAGATCGCACATACCATCATGGAGACCATCGCGCCGTTGGGCGTCGGCGTCATCATCGAGGCGCGCCACCTGTGCATGATGATGCGCGGGGTGGGAAAGCAGAACTCGATGATGACCACCTCGTCGATGCTGGGCGGCTTCCGCAACTCCAGCACGACCCGCAACGAATTCCTCGCACTCATCGGGCGTGAAAAGCCGTTATAGGCCACGAAGCTCGTCGTATAGGCACGCCCAGCGTATTTTGTGCGCTTTCCATGCTCTTGCGGCAAAAACCATACCGCATGCCGGCCTTTCGCGCGTCTACAATAACGGGACGGGAGGGTGCTGTCATGACACTGCCGGCGATGGATCTTGACCACCGCGCCATCAATACCATCCGCTTCCTGGCGGTCGATGCCGTGGAGAAGGCCAACTCCGGCCATCCGGGCATGCCGATGGGAGCGGCGCCGATGGGCTACGTGCTGTGGGATCGCTTCCTCAAGCACGATCCCGCCGATCCGTCGTGGCCGGACCGTGACCGCTTCGTGCTCTCCGCCGGGCACGGCTCCCTGTTGCTCTACGCGCTGCTCTTTCTGACCGGCTATCACCTGGCGCTTGACGATCTCAAGCAGTACCGCCAGTGGGACAGCCTGACGCCGGGGCATCCCGAGCATGGGGTGACGCCGGGAGTCGAGGCCACCACCGGCCCGCTCGGGCAGGGATTTGCCGATGGCGTGGGCATGGCCATCGCCGAGCGCTGGCTGGCGTGCCAGTTCAACCGGCCCGGCTTCGAGATCGTCAATCATTACACCTACGCCATTGCGTCTGACGGCGATATGGAGGAAGGCGTCTCCAGCGAGGCGGCCAGCCTGGCGGGCACGCTGCGGCTGGGCAAATTGATCTATCTGTATGATGATAACGACGTCTCCATCGAGGGCAGCACCGATATCGCGTTCCGTGAAAATGTCGCGCTGCGCTTTGCGGCCTACGGCTGGCAGGTGCTGGGCCCGCTGGACGGCAACGATATCCTTGCTCTCGACACCGCGCTCCGCCAGGCGCGTGCCGAACTGGATCGCCCATCGCTCATTATCTGCTGTACCATCATCGGCTATGGCAGTCCTGAACAGGGTACCGGAAAAGTGCACGGTGAGCCGCTGGGCGCGGAGAACGCACGCGCGGCGAAGGAAATGCTGGGCTGGCCGCTGGAGCCGGCGTTTCTGGTGCCCGACGATGTGCTGGCGCATCTGCGACAGGCGCGTGCGCGCGGCCAACAGGCGCGGCACGCCTGGCAGGACCTGTTCAACCGGTATACCGTCGAGCATCCGGTGCCGGCGGCGCAATTTCAGGCGCAGATGCTGCACAAGCTGCCGGAGGGGTGGGATACGGAGCTGGACCGCCTGTTCCGGTCCGACGCGCCGCCGATGGCTACCCGCGACGCCGGCGGCAAGGTAATCAACGCGCTGGCACCGCACCTGCCCGCGCTACTGGGCGGATCGGGCGACCTGGCGCCCAGCACGAAGACGCTCATCAACGGCATCGGCGATTTTACGCCAGAAGACCATTGCGGACGCAACCTGCACTTCGGCGTGCGCGAACACGCGATGGGCGGCATTGCCAACGGCCTCGCGCTGCACGGCGGCATCATCCCCTACACCGCGACCTTCCTGCTCTTTTCCGACTATATGCGCCCGCCCATGCGGCTGGCGGCGCTGATGGGCCTGCAGGTGATCTACGTGTTTACCCACGACAGCATCGCCCTCGGCGGGGATGGCCCGACGCACCAGCCCGTCGAGCAGTTGATGAACCTGCGCGCAGTGCCTAACCTGACGCTCATCCGTCCCGCCGACCCCGCGGAAACGGCGGAGGCGTGGCGCATGGCGCTCACCAATACCGGCGGACCGACCGCTCTCGCGCTTACCCGTCAACCCGTGCCGTCGCTGGACCGCGTGAAGTATGCTCCCGCGCTGGGATTACGCCAGGGAGGTTACATCCTGTGGCAGTCCGGCGACGAGATTCCACAGCTCATTCTTATTGGGACCGGCTCCGAGGTGCAGTTGGCGCTGGAAGCGGGCGAGCGGCTGGCGAAGGAAGGCCATCGCGTGCGGGTGGTCTCGCTGCCGAGTTGGAAACTCTTCGACGCGCAATTGCCCGAATACCGCGAGAGCGTGCTGCCGGCGGTGGTCACGGCGCGCGTGTCGGTGGAGGCCGGCGCCAGGCTCGGGTGGGAACACTATCTGGGCTTGCGCGGCATCGCTGTCGGCCTTGATCACTTCGGCGCCAGTGCCCCCGGCGCGACGGTGCTGGAAAAATTCGGCATCACCGTCGAGCGGGTGATGGAGGCGGCGCGGCGAGTGCTGGCGGGATAGTCGCGCGGAGTGCAAGCGTCCTTTCTACTCCGGGAAAGCGAATCACCGATTAGCAAACCCGCGACAGAATCCCGCGGGAACGGTATAATAGTTCCCGTGCCATTCTCCTATATCTATGCCCAGGACATCGCCATCGAGATGCTGCGCCGGACAATTACCGCGCAACAGGTGGGCCACGCCTACCTGTTTTACGGACCGGAGGGCATCGGCAAGCGCACGACCGCGCTGGCCTATGCCAAGGCGCTGAACTGCACCGACGAGGCGGCGCGCGCGACGGGCGACTTTTGCGATGCCTGCCGGTCGTGCCGCATGATTACCCTCGGGCATCATCCCGACGTGCGGCTGTTCACCCCGGAGACCACCGGCGACAAGACCGTCATCTCCATCGACGCCATTCGCACGAGGGCGGGCGAGCGCGCAACGCACCCGCTGCCGCTGCGTGAAGATGCTCAACTGAAACCGCTGGAGGGACGGCATAAAGTCTACATCATCGATCCCGCCAATCGGCCCGGCCTGCAGGAAGACGCGGGCAACGCGCTGCTGCTGACGGTGGAAGAACCGCCGGTGCACGTGGTGATGATTCTCATCAGCTCACGGCCCAGCGCGGTGCTGCCCACGCTGGTATCGCGCTGCCGGCCCGTGCGCTTTCACCAGGCGCCGCGCGAGAGCATCCTGCAGGCGCTGGCGGGATGCGACACGCTCAACCATACGCAGGCGCTGGCGCTGACCGGCATGGCGGATGGCCGCATCGGGTGGGCGCTCTCCTGCGCGGGAAATCCGCGCGTGCTGGAGACGCGCCATGCGCTGCTGACCGAGATTGACCGCCTACTGCCGGCGGGCCGTCCCGCGGCGCTGCGATTGGCCGAGGTGCTGCATCGCCTGGCGGAGAACACCGAGAGTCCGGACGAAGAAGCCGAGGGTAAGTCGCGCCCCTCCGCCGACCGGCTGACACGGCGCAATCTACCCGCGCTGCTGGACGTGGTCGCTTCGTGGTGGCGTGATATGTTGATGACCGAACTGGGTCAGGGGTCGATGCGCATCAACGTCGATTTCGCCGATGCGCTGGACCGCCACATCGGCCGCCTGCCCATCACTCGGCTGCGCACCGGCCTGCAGGCCATGGCGCAGACCAAGCGCCTGATCGAGCGCAACGCCAACATCGATCTCGCGCTGGAGCGCATGTGGATGACGGCGTTGGAATGATTGGATTTTGGATGTTACTTCTCTGTCACGTGTACGAGATAAGGGTGAGCGAATAATCCAAAATCATTGTGGAGTCGGATGCCATGGCGCAGACCATTCTCATCGCTGACGACGAACGTTCCATCATCGAGTTGCTCCAGTATAACCTGGAAAAAAGCGGCTACGAGGTGGTCGTGGCGCTCAACGGTCCGGAAGCGGTACAGGCTGCGCATCGCAGCCACCCCGACCTGGCGATTCTGGACATTACGATGCCGGGACTCGACGGCCTGGAGGTTTGCGGCAAGCTGCGCCACGATCTCGGTACGCCGGTGATTCTGCTCACCGCGCGTGATACGGAGATCGACAAGATTGTCGGCCTGGAAGTGGGCGCGGATGATTACGTGACCAAGCCGTTCAGCCCGCGTGAATTGGTGGCGCGGGTGAAGGCGGTGCTGCGCCGCGCGAAGACGCCCACCACCGCCCCCGCCGCGCGGCTGCACGTCGGCCCGCTGTGCCTGGACCCGTTAACCCACGAGGCGCGGCTGGACGGCGCGCTGCTCGCGTTGACCGCTAAGGAATTCCTGCTGCTGGAATACTTGATGCGCAACGCCGACCTGGCGCTAAGTCGCCACGCCATCCTCGACCACGTATGGGGCTACGACTTCTACGGCGATCCGCGCACGGTGGACGTGCACGTGCGCCGCCTGCGCGAAAAGGTGGAACCCGATCCCGGCGCGCCGCGGCTGATCGTAACCGTCCCCGGCGTCGGGTATAAATTTCATTACGAGGGGTGATCCGGTATTCCGCACGTCCCGTCACCCGCGATACACACATGATGATCCGCTTCTTCACCTGGCTGGCTTCGCTCCGCGTGCGCCTGACCGTGACCTATGTTTTGGTGACGGCGATCTCTTTCGGCTTCGTGCTGCTGCTGTTGCTGGAGCCGATGAAGGGATTCATGATGCAGCGTGAGCAGGACCAGCTTACCGACGTCGCCACCACGCTGGGTACCACCATTCGCTCGCCGGTCGAATCGAGCATGGATTCATACTTGCTGGACCTGTACTGGACGCAACGGCGCTGCCTGCTTTACCTTTGCGAAAAGATTCCGGACACGCGTTTCCGCGTGCTGGACCCGCACGGCCGCGAGCAGAACAACTCGGACTATCCCGATTGGGGGCGCTGGTGGGACGTGCAGCGCAAGGTGCGCCCCGCGCTCTACGCCCGCACGGAAGTGCGCAACGCCATCGCTTCCCGCGCGTTGCGCACCGACGTCCGCCCTGCCGATGACCGCAAGGGCGCACCGATGACCATGTATATCGCGCTGCCGGTCTACCGCACCGACAAAACGACCGGCGCACGCCGGCTGGCCTTCCTCATGTATCTGGACCGCCCGGTCGATTCGGTGAACAACGACCTGCGTGAACTGCGCCAGCGCATCATGTTGAGCATGGTCACCAGTCTGCTTATCACCATGCTGGTCAGTATCCTGCTTGCCGGCAACGTGGCTTCCGGACTGCAATCCGCCACGCGCATCGCGCGCGCTTTTGCCGCCGGACGCACCGACCTGCGCATGCGCGACAGCGGACGCGATGAAGTGGGGCAACTGGGCGCCGCCTTCAACCAGATGGCCGACGCGCTGCAACGCCAGGAGCAGTTGCGTCGCAACCTGCTGGCTGACGTGTCGCATGAATTGCGCACCCCGCTTACGGCCATCGCCGGCTGCGCCGACACACTCAGCGATGGCGCGCTGGGTGACGATCCCGCCGCCGCCGAACGCTTCCTCGGCATCATCGTGCGCGAGTCGGAGCGTCTGCAACGGCTGGTGGCGGATATCCTGGTGCTTTCCAAACTGCAGGCCGGTACGGTAGAAATTCCTCGTCAACCGCTGCCCATCGGCCCGCTGATCGCCGATGCCGTGGAGTTGGCGCGCCTGCACGCACGGCAAGAGCAGATCACGATTGCGTGGACCCCGCCGGCGGAGGTCGCGACGCTGGTGATCCAGGGGAATGAGGACCGACTGGCGCAGGCGCTGCGCAACCTGCTTGACAATGCCCGCCACCACACGCCGGAGGGGAAGACGATCACCGTTTCCATTGATGCCGGGGCAGCAGAGATCTGCCTGCGCATTCACGATGAAGGTGACGGCATTCCGCCGGAAGACCTGCCGTGGGTGTTCGACCGCTTTTACCGCGCCGGCAAAGGCAGCGGCAAGCCCGGCGGTACTGGCCTGGGCCTGGCCATCGTGCGGGAGATCATTCACGCGCACGAAGGCCGCGTCACAGTGGAGAGTACGATGGGGATCGGCACCACGTTCAGCCTCCACCTTCCGCGGGCACACGCTGATCCCCCGGATGACTCGTCAACGGCACGCCCGGCGGTTGAATAGGCCCAGACAGACGGGATGACACCCGTTTCGCCTGGTATAACGATGTTCAGTATCATCCGGCGTCACACCGCGGCGTCACCGTTACCGGAGCGACGCGACGCCGCCCGTCTGGGTATTCACCAGAGCAATCGCCTCGCGATACGTAATCCATGCGCTCGTTTCCATATACAGTTGCCAGCGCAGATACCCCTCCAGCGACATATAGCGCGTCTCGGGTGTAAACGCGCGCAAATTGCGCACGTCTGGCACGTTTTGCGCCGCGGCCGGCAACGCCAATCCGACCACCGCCACCGCCGTCAACAGACCGGCCAGGAATATTTTCTTCATCACGCACTCCCTTCGTCCACTCGCGTTTCGCGAGCCAACAATATTATAGGCAGCACGCGCCTCGTTCGACCGGCACGGGCACGACAAGCAAGGCGATGTCGTGTAACCGGCACACGCAGCGGGGAGCGAGACCGAAGTCCCGCTCCCCGCGTTTGCTGCATATTCCCGCCGACTAATTGGCGGTAGACAGACCGATGGGCTCCGGCGACGGCAGCTCGGGCAGATGCACTGCCTTGCTGAAGACGATCTTGCCATCCTGCAGCTCGACATGGATGGTATCGCCTTCGCGGAATTTACCGTGCAGCACTTCCTCGGCCATCGGGTCTTCCATCTCGTGCTGAATCACGCGGCGCAACGGACGCGCACCCAGCGTGGGATCGAAGCCATCGGCGGCGAACTTGGCCACCACCTCTTCGCTGACGATCACATCCATACCCTGGCTCTGCAGTGACTTCCGCACCCGGTCGAGGAACAGGTGTACGATTTTCGCGATCTGTTCCCGCGTCAGCGGGCGGAAAACGATGGTATCGTCGATACGGTTGAGAAACTCCGGACGAAACGTCTGCTTGAAGCGTTCCAGGATGAAGTCCCGCATCCGCTCGTAGTTTGTCTGTTCCTGCTGGTCGGCATCGGACATGAACCCCACGCCGCGGCCCAGGTCCATCGAACTGGTGCCGATGTTGGATGTCATCACGATTACCGTGTTGCGAAAATCGACCGTGTGCCCCTGGCTGTCGGTCAGCCGGCCATCTTCCAGCACCTGCAGCAGCAGGTTGAACACCTCGGGATGCGCCTTTTCGATCTCGTCCAGCAGCACCACCGAATAAGGCCGACGGCGCACGCGCTCGGTCAACTGGCCGCCTTCGTCATACCCGACATATCCCGGCGGGGCGCCCACCAATCGCGACACCGCGAAGCGTTCCATATACTCCGACATGTCGATGCGCACCAGCGCATCTTCGGTGCCGAAGAGGAATTCCGCCAGCGCGCGTGCCAGCTCGGTCTTCCCCACCCCGGTGGGACCGAGGAAGATGAACGAGCCGGTGGGACGTTTCGGATCTTTCAATCCGGCGCGTCCGCGCCGCACCGCGCGAGCCACCGCCATAATCGCTTCTTCCTGACCGATCACCCGTTCATGCAGATGTCCTTCCATGGTCAGCAGGCGCGTCGTCTCGTCAGTGGTCAATTTGCGTACCGGCACGCCGGTCCAGATGGATACCACTTCCGCGATATCCTCTTCGCTCACCACGGTGCGGGCGTTGCCGCGTGCGCGCTTCCATTGTTCTTCCAGGTCCTGCGCGCGCTTTTTCAGTTCTTCGCGCCGCTCCCGCAGTTCGAAACCGCGGTCATAATCGCGCTCATACGGACTGGCACTCAGCACGTTCTGCAGTTCCTGCGTCACCTGCTCCAGGTCCTGGCGCACCGTGCGCAGATCGGGCGGCACCACCGACGCCTCCAGGCGCACGCGAGACGACGCTTCGTCCATCACGTCGATCGCCTTGTCCGGCAGGAACCGGTCGGTGATGTAGCGATCCGACAGCCGCGCCGCCACCACCAGGGCATCATCGGTGATCTTCACCTGATGATGATCCTCATAGCGTGAGCGCAGGCCGCGCAGGATGCTGATCGATTCGTCCACGCTGGGCTCGGCGACCTGCACCGGCTGGAAGCGGCGCTCCAGCGCCGGATCCTTTTCGATGTATTTCTTGAATTCGTTCAGAGTGGTCGCCCCAATGCACTGCAGTTCGCCGCGCGACAGTGCCGGCTTCAAAATATTGGACGCGTCGATGGCGCCTTCGGCGGCGCCGGCTCCGACGACGGTATGCAATTCATCGACAAAGAGGATGATCTCTCCCGCACTCTTGCGGATCTCATCGGTGACGCGTTTCATGCGCTCTTCGAACTCGCCGCGATACTTGGTGCCGGCCACCAGACCTGCCAGGTCCAACGACACCACGCGCTTATCGAACAGCGTTTCCGGCACATCCTTCTGCATGATGCGCTGGGCCAATCCTTCCACAATCGCGGTTTTGCCCACGCCCGGCTCACCGATCAGCACCGGATTGTTCTTCGTGCGACGGCTTAAAATCTGCACAACCCGCTGGATCTCCTTCTCGCGCCCGATGACGGGATCGAGTCCGTTTTCATTGGCCATCTTGGTCAGATCGCGACCAAAAGCATCCAGCACCGGGGTGCTGCTGCGCTGGCGCGTGGCCGGCGTCACCGTCGGTGAACCGCCCAGATAATTCATCACTTCCTTGCGTACGCGCTCCAGGTCAACCCCCAGCCCCTCCAGCAGGCGCACCGCCTTGCTGCCGGAACTGGATCCCTCGCGAATGAGGCCCAACAGGAGGTGTTCAGTATCGACGAAGTCCAGCAAGCCCAGCTTGGGATTCAAGTCACGAGCTTCCTGCAACGCGTATTCCAGGGTCTTTTTCGCTTTTGGACTTAATGTCAACCGGGTGGATCCCACCGAATGTCCCTCGGAGGCGCCCACCTGACGATTCAATTCCGAACGCACGCGACCCAAGCTCACGCCCAGTCGTTCCAGCACACGCGCGGCGACGCCTTCGCCTTCACGGACCAATCCTAACAGGATATGCTCCGTGCCGACGACGTTCATTCCTTGCCGCCTGGCTTCCTCCTGCGCGAACTGTATAACCCTGGTGGCCGGGTTGGTAAAGCGTTGCCACATATCGCCTTCAGGCATGCCTCTCCCTCCTCTCTGTCGCTACTGACATCATATCCCATCTCCTGCGAGCCTTTGCCTGATCGGGCACTCTACAACAGGTGTACTCAAATCATACCCGCGAACGGAAAGTGAAACACACCTCTGTGCTGATGATTCGCACTTTACCACAGGAAGCAAAAGAAACGGTGGCGCTGTGTTCCCACAGATGGCGGCTTGCCCGCACACGTATTCAGATCTTGCAGAATGACGTAACATTTGGTGTCAAACTCCCGGTATTTGACCGAAAACCGTGCGCTTCGTTCTGATTTTGCTCTTCACTGTGACTGACGACGTAAATCGCTCCTCTTGTGTTCTACTTCGTCATTTCCCCTTCCGATCTTAACTTTCCTGCCAAAACCTGTCGGAACAATCCACCGTAGTGAGATAAAATAATTATTAAAATGCCGGTAACGCCGGCGGACGGTCACGGTTTCGCCCAGGCGCCGGATGCGACAAGGCGATCTCGGCATACGCCATCGGGATTGGTAAATACGCGGCGACACGCCTCCTCCGGGGAGCATCGGGCGATGGGCATCACGTCGGTCGTATCTTTCTCCATGTCACACGGCTGAGCGCACCCGCCTGCGCAACATTTTCTCACGCATCGCGGCAGGAGGGATAAATGTGCTGGTCGAATAAGGAGAACACCGAAATGCATGCTCGGTTTACAGCTTACCAATGACACTACACACAACGGCGGCAATCAGGCAAGATGACACACAGCACCACACCGGTCCACGGGTGTTCGCAATGAACCTGGACAGGTTGTTCGCGCCTGCCGCAGGCAATGCGATGGGCATGCGGGTGTTCCACCGTGCGCAGGAGCACGGCCGCCATCGTCGCCTGCTCCGCGCAAACCTGTTGCCGGAAACTATTCACGCGGAGATCGAGACGCCGGGCAGACTGCACGCTGAGCCGCGCCGGTACCAGTACCCGACCTTTGATGCTCCAAGGAGTCACTGATGAAGGCAGTAATGGCGCTCACCCCGGGTAAGCTGACCCTGGGCGAGTTGGAGATACCGACCCCCAGCGAATACGACGCGCTGGTTAAACTGGATGCCTGTGCGATTTGCAATTCGACTGATCACAAATTGATGACGAACGAATTCTTGCCCGGTACCTTCCCGATTGTGCTGGGTCACGAGTCCATCAGCACGGTGGTATCGGTGGGCGCGAAGGTGAAGAACTTCAAACCCGGCGACCGCGTCTTTCGCCAACGGCTGTCCGACCATCACGTACCGTCGCCGGGCCGCAGTTGCTGGGGTGGCTTCGCCGAATACGGATTGGTCACCGATGAATGGGCGCGCCAGGGGCTGCGCTACGGTCCGGAAACACTCCCGCACGATCAGCAAAAATTGCTCGTGAACGTGGAGCCGTCGCTGGCGTCGGGCATGATCACCCTGATGGAAACGCTGGACTGTGTCACCACCTGCGGCGTGCGGGAAGGCTTGTCCGTCGCCGTGGTCGGTTCAGGCCCGGTGGCGCAATCCTTCGCCATGTTCGCCCGCCTGCTTGACGCCGCCCCGGTGTTCGCCTTCGGACGCAGCATGTCGCATGCGTCGCGCTTCGCCATGGTCAGCCACTGCGATGGCTACATCGCCGGCACCAGCTACACCCCCGAGGTGGCTCGCATGCTGCGGTCGGGTGGCTTTGAATTGGTGATCGAAGCGGTCGGTTCTCCCGAGGCGCTCGACACCGCCATCACGCTGGCCGGCACGCGCGGGCAAGTGTGCGTATATGGCGTGGCGCCAAAATCCAACCCCTATCGCCAGGACCAGATGAATCGACCCAACGTGAAGAGCGTGGGCGCCCGTGAAGGCCGCGCCCAGGCGCGATTGGTGCAGATGATCGAAACGCGTGACGTGCGGCTGGAGGATTGGATCACCCATACGCTGTTGATGCGTGAATTCCAGATCGGATTCGATTTGCTGGCGCAGCGCCAGGCGGAAAAGGTGGCGTTACTGCCGGGATAATCCCTACTCCGCGGCCCAGCGCGTGAGGAGTTGGCGGGCGACAGGCACGGCCACGCGCCCGCCGGTGCCCCCGCGTTCGATAAGCACCGCGAATGCGACCTTCTCCGCCACGCCGTAGCGCTCGCGTGCGGCAAATCCGATAAACCAGGCGTGATCGTTGCCACCCGTCTGCTGCGCGGTGCCCGTCTTGCCGTAGACGGTCAGGCCGGGCACCTGCGCGCCCGTCCCGGTGCCGTGCGTCACCACCCCGCGCATCATCTCCGCGAGGGTGACGGCGGCTTCCCGACTGAGCGGGTAGCCGATGGGCGTCGAAGCGAACTGCTGCTCCACCACACCCTTGTTCCGTACTTCCGCCACCAGGTACGGCGCCAGTGGGGTGCCGTCATTGGCCACCCCCGCGGCGATAATCGCCATTTGCAGGGGCGTGACAACCACGGTGGACTGGCCGAACCCCATGTGAGCCAGTTCACCTTCCACGATGCCGCGGCGCGGATCGGGCGCCAGCGAGCTTTGCACCAGGTGCAATGGCAGCATGCGTGGATCGGGCAGTTGCGTCCACCATGCCTTGCCAAAGCCGAACGCCTCCGCGGTCTCGATGAAATTCTGCGCTCCCACCGCTACCGCGGTGCGCGCAAAATAGTTATTGCACGATTCCGCCAGCGCCTGCGGCATATCCACCTCGCCGTGCGTCTCGCCATGGTAGTCGGTCACCGTGACGCCGAACACGCGCGATGTGCCGGGACAGGTGTACCGCGTGTCCGGCGCAATGCCGTGCATCAGCGCGGCGGCGGTGGTCACCACCTTCATCGTCGAGCCAGGGGGGTACAGGTCCTGCACCGCGCGATTGCGCAGTCCACCCGTATCGTTGGCGGTCAGCGCGGGGAAATCTTTGGCAATGCGCAATGGATTGAACGTCGGATTGGTAGCCAGCGCCAGGATGCCGCCGGTGGCGGGATCGAGCATCACCACAGCCCCGCGCCGAGTGCCCAGCGCTTTCCGCGCCATCGCTTGCAACGCGAAATCCAGCGTCAGCGCCAGATCTTTCCCTTGCGATTTCTCGTTCCGCAGTATACGCCGCACTTCACGGGTGTTTGTGGTGCGCGTCAACCCGGCCAGTTCGTTATCCCACTCACCTTCCACGCCGGTCCGCCCATACACCGGGTCCAGATATCCCAGGACCGCGGCGGTCGCGATCGGGTCTTTATAATGGCGAACGCCGTTTTCCGTCCACGCCAGGCGGGCGCCGGCGCGGTCATAAATGGTGCCGCGAGGGGTGTTGCGCTCCGCGCGCGCCAGCCGGCGATTCGATTGCTGTGCCAGCAACCAATCGCTTTTCACCAGGTGCCAATACGACTGCCACCCGACCAGCGTCAGAAACAGGAGGATCACCAGGCCGAAAAAACGGCGAATCCGTCGCTGCACATCGACATCCATGCCCAAGTGATACCCGCTTTTTCGCTTTCCGTCAAGGGTACCTCAACGTTCTGCCGGCGAATTGGCTCTACCCCCGTTCCTCACGGCTCACCTCATACTGCCGCTCGCTCAATCCTCTTCCTCAAACTCCGGGGTATAGACCACGTGATACACGTCGCGTGCCGTCACCTCCGGCACGACGCGCAGGCTGTTGAGCATCGCTTCGGCATCGGGCGAGAGGCTGATCGGATCTTCGTCGCTCATCGCCTCGTTGAGTCCGCTGAGTATATTTTCCGCCTGTTCATACACTGCTTCGGGGTCATCCCCGCTGGTCACCAGCTTCCACGTTCCTTCCTCGAAGGTTATGGCATAATACAAAGCCATCGCGTTGTCCTCCCCCGCGTGCCGATCGACCGGAAATGCTCCGCCATACGAGTATAACGTCTCAACCCCGGCAACAGTGTCACGAATCATCCCTGTCGCAGTATGATTGCCGGCAGGGGACACCTGCGCACGAACTTCACGACGCCGGCACGAAGGCCGTGCCTGACACGAGGTAGTTTTGGCTGATGTTCCATGCTCGCGACATTTCCACGCAGGCATCAACTATCCGTAGATTCATTGGTTCCCTTCTCATCCCTTGGCGTCGCCACTGTGACGTTTCTCGACAGCATTGTGCGGCAGCGGTCTGCATTTCCACCAAAGAGACCCGTGAGAAGCGGGAACTGTGCTAAGCAGTAACCGTGACAGAGAGATGACAGCAACGACGATGCAAAGCGATGCCGTACAGAGTTCCGGCCAACATTGCCGCCCGCGAAGACGTGTCATCACTGTGCAGTCCGTTGAATCGGCATCCGTTATTGTCGTTGCAGGGAAGGAGCAGGAGTTATGCAGCAGACGCATGGCAAGGCACAGCATGTTCTCTGGTGGGGCACGCTCTTTGTGTTGATGACCGTTTTAACGCCAACATTGAGCATAGCCGCCCCGCTTTCGCAAGTGGGATTGACCACCAATGTCGCATCGCCGCAACCGGTGAACGGCACGATCACCCTGGTCGCCACCGCCGTCGGCGGCACGGCGGTGCAGTACCGCTTCCGCGCGCGGACGCTGGTCGGTACCAGCACCATCTGGCAGGAGCTGGCGCCGTACAGTGGGACGAACACCTGCAACTGGCAACCGACGAACGCCGGCGTATATTACCTGGAGGTTTGGGTGAAAGAAAATGGCAGCGCCATGACGTATGAAGTGAGCAACAGCCGGCGCTTCGATATCATCGCGACGGCGATATCGATCACGCTGGATGCCACCCCGCCATCGCCACAGCCGGTGGGATCATCAATCACCCTGCGCGCGAACGGCAGCGGATTCACATCACCTGAGTTCCAATTCTGGCTGGGCACGCCGCAAAACGGCGCCAGCGCGTGGACGCCGCTGAATGCGTATTCGACATCACCCACCCTGGTGTGGAAACCCACCCAGGCCGTGACATACCAGTTGAAAGTGTCAATGCGCGCGGCAGGGCAACCTGCAAGTGCGATTGATTCCAATGAGGTGACATATATGGTTCGGTCTTTGCTCGGAAATGAGATCGGCAGTACGCTGGGAATCACCAAATTCCTCGATAACAAAGCCGCGGCGGTCTCCTTCACCTTTGACGACGGGTTGCAAAGCCAGCTCGACGTCGCCGTGCCGTTGCTGGATACCTTCGGGTTCAAGGCCACCTTCGGCATCATCGCCGGAGCTACCCCGAATATCGATGGCGAAGCGCCGGCGTATCCTTTCGTGGGTGGTTCCACCGGCAGTTGGAGCAGTTGGGTGCGTATAGCCGGCAATGGCCATGAGATCGCCAACCACACGATGACGCACCAGGATTTAACAACGTTCTTTGATCCCGTGATACTGGACCGGGAGATTAACGTCAGTGCGCTGCAGATCGCCACGAAAGTCGGCACCGCCCCGTTAACCTTCGTCTTTCCCTACAATCATTACACCGATTATCTAGCCGACCTGGCGCTGCAGCACCATATCGCCATTCGCAGCAGCAACGTCATCGGCTACGGCAACCGGTTGTATACGGCGGGCGAGATGAATGCGGCGGTTGACAACGCCATCCAGCACGGTGAATGGATGGTGCCCATGCTGCACGGCTTCGCGCAGGGGGAATACGCTTTCGTCGACCGCTGGACGTTCCAGGCGCACTTGAGCTATCTGGCGGGACAGAGCGCGCAGGTGTGGGTGGAAACCTACGGCGGCGTGAGCCGCTATCAACAGGAACGCGACAGTGCCCAGATGCGCATTAGCGAACTTGACGCGCACCGCCTGACCTTTACGCTGTCCACTCCAATGGACCCGGCGATTTTCAACCGGCCGCTCACCGTGCTGGTCGCCACCGGCGGCATTGCAGCGACCACGGCGCAGGCCACGGTGGTGGAGACCGGGCAATCGCTGCCCACCCGCGTGACGCCGCAAGGCATCCTGGTCAACGTGACGCCCGGCAGTAACCGCGTGCGGGTGCAGTGGCAATAATCCAGGCCGCCGCATGTCCGGCATCAGGCTGCCTTCGCATACACACGCGAAGGCGGCCTGCGTTGTGCTTATTGGACAATAACGCGCACAATCGGATATCGGTGTTTAACCACAGCTGCTCCTGGAGAAAGTCAGCCGTGCTATAACAGACAAACCAGCGACGCGTATTGAGACCGGCAATGATGCCGCCTCCCGGTCGTCACATGAAAGGAGTATGTGGAATGAGCGTGATTCGGCACGCGATTGGCCTGATGGCACTGATTATCGGACTCTTCATGTATTCTCTCCCGGCATTCGGCGAGAATGATCCCCTCTCGCAGGTGAAACTTGTCACCAATCTTTCATCACCGCAACCGGTATACAATGGAATCACCCTGATCGCCACCGCCACCGGCGGCGGCGCGGTGCAGTATCGCTTCGCCGCGCGTACACTGGTGGAAAATATCATGGTCTGGCAGGAGTTGAGCGCGTATAGCGCCGTCAATACTTGCCTGTGGCAACCGGCGACGGCCGGAACCTATTATCTGGAGGTCTGGGCGCGCGAACAGGGCAGCTTGATGGAATACGAAGTGAGCAGTAGCCAGCGTTTCGATATATATTATTCATCACTTGCAGTCACGTTGACCACGGATCTCCCGTCACCACAACCGGTCGCATCCACGATCACCCTGCAGGCTGCCACCGTCGGCGCACTCGCGCCTACATTCCAGTTCTGGCAGGGAATCATACAGGACGGCACGGTCAACTGGACTCCGCTGAACGAATTCTCCCCAACACCCATCCTGGCGTGGCAACCGGGCGAAACGGGTAGTTACCGCTTAAAAGTCTTCATGCGCGAAGCGCATGATCCGACCAGCATTGCGGTATCCGAAGAGATCCCCTACATCATCCGGGAGCGGGAATCCAACGAGATCGGCAATGCGCTGGCAATCACCAAATTCCTCGATAACAAAGCCGCGGCGGTCTCCTTCACCTTTGACGACGGGTTGCAAAGCCAGCTCAACGTCGCCGTGCCGTTGCTGGATGCCTTCGGGTTCAAGGCCACCTTCGGCATCATCGCCGGAGCTACCCCGAACATTGATGGCGAAACGCCTCCTTATCCCTTCGGGAGCAACATCACCGGCAGTTGGGCCGGCTGGCGTGCAATCGCTACCCGCGGGCACGAAATCGCCAATCACTCCTTGACCCACGTGCGGTTGATGACGGTTTCCGACCCGGTGCAACTGGATCAGGAATTCAATGGCAGTGCGGACCTGATCACCGAGCAGATCGGCACCGCCCCGTTAACCTTCGTCTTTCCCTACAACCATTACAACGACCGATTGGCATCGTTAGCGCTGCAACACCATATCGCGATTCGTGATGACGAAATTGGCTACGGCAACCGGCTGTATACGGCGGGGGAGATGAATGCGGCGGTTGACAACGCCATCCAGCATGGTGAATGGATGGTGCCCATGCTGCACGGCTTCGCGCAGGGGGAATACGCTTTCGTCGACCGCTGGACGTTCCAGGCGCACTTGAGCTATCTGGCGGGACAGAGCGCGCAGGTGTGGGTGGAAACCTACGGCGGCGTGAGCCGCTATCAACAGGAACGCGACAGTGCCCAGATGCGCATTAGCGAACTTGACGCGCACCGCCTGACCTTTACGCTGTCCACTCCAATGGACCCGGCGATTTTCAACCGGCCGCTCACCGTGCTGGTCGCCACCGGCGGCATTGCAGCGACCACGGCGCAGGCCACGGTGGTGGAGACCGGGCAATCGCTGCCCACCCGCGTGACGCCGCAAGGCATCCTGGTCAACGTGACGCCCGGCAGTAACCGCGTGCGGGTGCAGTGGCAATAACACGTATCGATGCGCAATCCCGCATCAGCCCGCCCCGCCGGCACAGCCTACCGGCGGGGCGGGTATTTTTCCAGGGTACCCGCATCGGTTGCATGCCAAAGACTGGCATGCCGAATCATTGGCCGGGAGGAGTGATGAGCACGAGCGAGGGTTTCATCTCGGTCGTACGGGGTGACGACTGTGCGTAATCGGGAGCGACGCGGTTGGCATTGGCATGCAACAGGGGAACAATCAGTCGAGAGAACACTGCCCGCCCCCTCGTCGAAAAATGCACCCCGTCGGTGAAAAGTGAATTGTCCCGCGGATCAAACAGCACGGGATCGGCCGTGTAATACGGGATGTGGTTGGCACGGACCAACGCCAATAACTGGGCACGTCCTGCACGATACACACGACCCTGTGCGATCCGCGCCGGCATGGTTGGCTCGACCATCATGATTGGCACCCCATGCTGCCGTGCCAGCCGGAACAGTCGAACATAGGCACGCGTGGCCAGCAGGCTCAGGTGACCGCTGTCATGCTGTAACGCCGGTGGTTCGCTAAGATTCCGAAACTTTGCCGCAACCATGCCGGGGACGACTTTGTTGATATAGCCGCCATGATAGGACATGCGCTCTAACAGCGGACGGGTTATGCCGGCGGTCAACAGCGTCTCATTGCCTTCCGTCGCGAGGAGCGCATACAGGTCTTGCCAGCGCATGCCGTTGCGGGCATACGACAGCAGCAGTCGCCATTTCAGCGTGGGGGACGCGTTGATATACATGCGCGAATCGGCCAGCGATGCCTCGCCCATCGCGGCATACGGATAAAATTCCAGCACGATCATGCCGATGGATGGCTTCGGTCGTTCGAGCAGGTAGGCGCACATCAATTCGATCAGATGGGGTTGCATTCCGTTATATGCGAGCAGGTAAGCCGATTTACCGGTCTCCTGCTCAATGGCACGGATATCGTATCCCTGGCGCGAGCGCGATGTACCGATAAACAGGTAATCGACATGCCGGCGGGCTAACAGGCCGTTGATTCCCTGGCTGGTCGGACAGCAGTAGCTGGAAAAGCAGAAGCGCAGCACCACCAGCGTCGTGAACAATCCCGCTGTCAAGGAGATAAATCCCATCACCTCACGCATGAGCCGTGAGCGCATCACATACTGCCTCCGCAATCCCATACACCCAAGTTTCAAAACTGAAAATAAATAAAGCTGCCGTGGGTGAATTTTCCCATGGTGAGAATCAACACCACCGCGGTTGCCCAGACCAGCCGGCGGGCAAAATCGCGGGCGGGTACGGCGCGCAGATTGGCATACCAGGAACGCCCCCACAGTTCGACGATCATCAGCACGCCGATCAGCAACAACGCCGTCAGACAATGCGCCGGCGCGGTATTGTCATTGGTAAACGGCAACACCGCCAGCTTTACCTGATCGATGGACAGGCGCGTATCCAGCGCAATGGTTCGCACGATATACCACGCCGTGCCGATGTCCCGGGCACGGAAAAATATCCAGGCGAATGTGACCAGGCAGAAGGTGATGGACACCTGCGCGAATCGCGTCAGCGCCGGAACGCGCGTGAGCCGCAGCGCCCGCTGCAGCCGTTCGCTCAGGCGATCGGTGGCTATCGTCACTATCTGGTAGAATCCGTGCAAGGCGCCCCAGACAACGAACGTCCAGTTTGCCCCGTGCCAGATGCCGCTGACCACAAACACGATAAACAGGTTCAGGTAGCGCCGTGCCTGTGTGACGCGGTTGCCGCCCAGCGGAAAATAGAGATAATCCTTAAACCAGGTTGACAGCGAAATATGCCAGCGGCTCCAGAACTCGCGAATGGAGGTCGCCAAATACGGCCGGTCGAAATTCATCATCAGCTTGAAGCCCATCACCCGGGCGGCACCAATGGCGATGTCGGAGTAGCCGGAAAAGTCGCAGTAGATCTGCACGGCGAACAGCACGGTGCCCAGCAGCAACGCCAATCCCTGGTATTCGGTGGGTATGTGATAGACCCGGTTGACATATTCCGCAACCCGGTCGGCGATGACGATCTTTTTGAACATCCCCCACGTCATCAGTTTCAAGCCGCTTTTCAGGCGGTCATAATCGAAATGCTTCTCTTCCCAGAACTGGTGCAGCAGATTCTGCGGACGTTCGATCGGCCCGGCGACCAGTTGCGGGTAAAACATGACGTAGAGCGCAAAGATGCCCAGGCTGCGCTCGACCGGTTGCTTCCCGCGATACACCTCGATAGTATAACTCATGCTCTGAAAGGTATGAAACGACAAACCGATGGGCAGGATGATCGCCAGATGCTGCAACGGATAATTCCAGTGAAGCAGCGAGGCCAGGTACATGAGATTGTCGGTGGCGAAATTATAATACTTGAAAAAAAACAGCATGCCGATGTTGGTGAGGAGGCTTAGCACCAGGATGCGGCGTTTGAGCGCACCTTCCGTGCGGGCGAGATAAAGGCCTGCGAAGTAGTCGACCAGGATCGTTACCATCAGAATGAGCAGATAGATTGGGATGAAAAACATGTAAAAAACGCAACTGGCGATCAACAGTAACAGCCAGCGCCAACGATGCGGCAAGACGAAGAACAGCAGAGTAACCACCGGAAAAAAAATCATGAATTCCAGGGAGTTGAACAGCATGATGGACCTGACTCCATTACCGGGCGCTGATAGCGAAAATATCTGGACCATGATACCAGACCGACCGGATGCATTACGGATGATTTTTGTAACAACACCGGGGCATGTCGGGCGGAGCTGACAAGCGGGGAAGGGGAAGGCTGTCTGGCGGCAGGGGCAGCAAAGGGGGCCGGCGCCTGGCCGGCCCCCGTCGTGCAGGCAGGAATTATTTCCGCCCGATCTCCGAGATAGGTATCGTCTTGAAACCGATCCCATACGCGGGCGAGTTGCTCTGCAACTGGTAGTTGTCGTGCGCGGCATCCACGAAGAGTGGATCGATGTTGATCAGGTTGTTGCTGAACCCCATCGTGCTGGTGGTCACCCCGTTCCAGAATTCAGTCGCTCCTCCATAGAATATATTATGGGTGGTCACACAGCCGACCGGCGTGTTGTCCGCATGCAGGTAGGTGCGGCAATTCGTGACGACGTTGTTGTCCATCGTCAGGTAATCGCCGCCGCCGCTGTAGAGTACCGCGACGTTGCACCGGACAAACAAATTGCCATAGATCGTGCCGTAACTCGCTCCCCCATCGAAGTAAACCGCGGCGGTGCCATTGTACTGGGTGGTGTTGATGCCACCCATACCCAGATCATGGAAATAGTTGTAGCGCACATGGGTGCCGACACTATTGCCTTGATAGGTATAGAAGGCGCCTGCGTCCTGCGTCTCCAGTACAACCCGGTGGATCTCGTTATACTCGATGATGTGTTTGGTTCCGGTCATGTGAATGGCGTTGTGCGGCGCGTCATAGATCAGGTTATGGGCGACCAGATTGCCTGATCCCAGAATCTTTACGCCCGGGTGATAACAGCGCGTCCAGCGAGCATAACTGTGGATGTCGTTGTTCACGGCATACAGGCCGCCCGCGGCGCCGGAGGCGGCATCGCCGCCGTTGAGAGTGATCCCGCCATCACCGTTGCCGCTGATGACGCAGTTGCGCACACCCTGGTTGGTGCCGCCCAGGATGTTCACCGAGTAGTTCCCCATGTTGCGCACCGTACAGTCGGCGACTTCATTGCGTGTACCGCCGGTGATGACAATGCCGGTACCGCGATTATGCTCGATGGTCAACCCGCGCAGGGTGACGTAATTCACCTGGTCCATCGTCACCAGCGGGGTGGACATAACCGACACCACGACTTGCCCCTGGCTGAGTGGCGCCGGCGGCCAGAAATACAGGTTGCCGTTTGCGCGATTCAGGAACCACTCGCCGGGCTGATCCAGCTCTTCAAGAAGGTTCTGCGCGAAGAAGCGACCGCCGACGAGGTAGCCGTATACCCCATACGGCTGGCCGGTGGTAATGATGCGGTTAGCGACATCGAGTGACGCCACCGGTGTGTCGGAGTCCGCCCAATTCCACGTCCAATATCCGTGCAACCAGATGTTCGGCACATTAGCCCAGCGTGACAATCGTGAGTCGTTCACCCCGATGCGCGCCCCGGTCTGGCCATCCGGTGTGCTGGCGATACTCATCCAGGAACCCTTATTCGGATAACGGGCCAGCGTCATCGGCTTATCCTGGAAGAAGACCTCCAGGGCAGCAGTCTTCGAGACTCCCCAACTGCGCCCGACAATAGTGCCGAAATCGCTGACACCCTGCGCGGGCAGATTGGCGACCAACACGCTGGAACGCGCGGTACTGTCGATGCGATTGAGCGTCGCGGTGTCGGTGACGGCGGTGAAGTTGGAGATTACCCGCCCACCGCTGATGCGCGGTGTTTCATTCGGATAGGCACGATAGGTGATCGGCCCTGTCGCGGAACCCGAGTCCTGCGACGTCAACGCGAAGGACGTCGAGCGCGGATACGTGCCGCCGCGTACCCATACGATGACGCCGCCGGCGGGATAAGCGCCCGCGCCTTTCAACGTGCGGATGGCATTACGCGCCGCTTCCAGCGTGGCGAACGGTCCGTCGGTGCCGGCTGCGTTAGGCGCATCCAGCTTGCCCGACCAGGTGTCGCGCCCATTCGTCGCGACGTAGTAGTTGGATGCCCCGGTCTGCACCACCGTGTAGGTGATGCTTTGCTGGTATTGCGATGTCACGGTGCTGCCCACGGCGCGTGCCAGCACTTGCAAGGTATAGTTGCCCGCCGTCGTTGGGGTCCAGGCGCAAGTGGCCGTGGTGCTGTAGCTGCGCAGTGTGCTGCTGGCGCCGCTCGGGTCAACCACGACGAATTGATATTCCAGGTTGGACCCAGCGGTCGCCTGCGCGGTCAGAGTGACCGCGGTGTTGACGGCCTGCGGCGAGGGCGGCGAGGCGGACAATCCCAGCAGCGGAGACGGCGTGCTGACGACGAAGCTGATCGTCGACTGGATAGCCGCGTTCTGCGTAGTGCCTTGTTCGCGCGCCAGCACCTGCAACGAGTAGGTGCCGGACGTAGTCGGCGTCCACGCGCAGTTATCGGTCGTCGCATAATCGCGCAGCACGGTGGTGGTCCCGGCAGGCGACGTGACATTAAACTTATACTCGATGGTCGTGCCGCCGGTGGCGCTGGCACGCAGCGTGATGGCGGTATTGACCTGCTGTGGCGAGGCGGGCGACGCTGTCAAATTCACTGATGACAATCCGGCCACACACGGCAGGAACAGTTGATTTTGAATATCGTACAGCGCGGTGCTGGTCGCTTCACGCACGCGCACCACCAGGGGGAAGGTACCTGCGGCGGTCGGCGTCCATGGACAGGTGTTACCCGCCGCGTAATCGCGCAGCAACGTCCACTGGGTGGCGGTCGGATCGCCCACCCAGAACTGGTAGACCAGGTTATACCCGCCGGTCGCTTGTCCGGTGACCGTAAGCTGTTGCCCGACGATGCCCGGATTCTTCGACGACAGCACGGTAAGGGCGGTCAACGGCGTGCCCGTGGTGGTCGCGGTGGTGACCGTATAACTCAACGTGTTCTGCACCACCGGCGTGGTGGTACCCACCTCACGCGCCGACACCTGCAGCGTGTAGATGCCTGCCGCGGTCGGCGTCCAGGCGCAGGTGTTGCCAACCGCGTACCCGCGCAGCGTGCTGACGGCGCCGCTGGGCGAGGTGACGGAGAACAGATACTCGACCGTCCCACCGCCGGAGGAGGTAGCCGTCAGCGTGACGGCGGTGTTCACCGGTTGCGGCGATGCGGGTGCGGCAGTCAGGCTCACCGCGGAAAGCTGCGAGGTGACCGGGAAGAAAACATGGTTCTGCAAGTCATACATGTTGGTGCTTCCCACCTCGCGCACGCGCACCGTGATGGGGAAGGTGCCGGCAGCGGTCGGCGTCCACACGTAGGTGTTACCCGCCGCGTAATCGCGCAGCAGCGTCCACTGGGTGGCGGTCGGATCGCCCACCCAGAACTGGTAGACCAGGTTATACCCGCCGGTCGCCTTCGCCAGCACCGTCACCGGGCTGCCAATCGCGCCGGGATTTGGCGTCGGCACCACCTCGATGGCGGTGAGCGGAGAACCGATGGTGTAACTCAACGTGTTCTGCACCACCGGCGTAGTCGTGCCTGCCTCGCGCGCCGATACGCGTAGCGTATAGACGCCCGCGGTGGCCGGCGTCCAAATACACGCCGTGCCGGTGGCATAATCGCGCAGCACGGTTTCCGTGCCACCCGTCGCGATGGCGGAGAACCGATACTCGACCGTCTTGCCTCCGGTGGCCGCCGCGGTCAACGTAATCGCGGTGTTCGGGGCTTGCGGCGACTCCGGTGAGGTCGTCAGATTAACCGCGGTCAGCGGCTGGCCGATGATGTAGCTGCTGGACGACTGAATCGACGCATTCTGCGTCGTGCCTTTCTCGCGTGCGAGCACCTGCAACGTGTAGGTACCCGCGGTCGCCGGCGTCCAGGTGCAGGTATTGCCGGCGGCATAATCACGCAACACGGTCGTCACTCCGTCGGCGGTGGCGGCGGTAAATCGATATTCGACGCTCTTCCCGCCGGTCGCTGTCGCCGTCAACGTGATGACGGTATTCAGCGATTGTGGAGAAACGGGCGATGTCGCCAGTTTCACCGCGCTAAGCGCCGGAATCGAGACCGCGTAATACAGGTGATTCTGCAGATCGTAGAGACTGGTGCTGCCTGCCTCGCGCACGCGGATGGTAAGCGGGAAGGTACCGAGCGCTGTTGGCGTCCAGGTGCACAGGTTGGTAAGACTGTAATCGCGCAGCATCGTCCAGTTGGTGCCGGTCGGATCACCCACCCAGAACTGGTAGGTCAGGTTGGCACCCCCGACGGTCTGTGCAGACACGGCTACCGGAACACTGACCGCACCGGGCGCAGCCGGATTCGTCAATACCTTCACCGAGCTTAACGGCGGCGCAATGGTATAGCGCATTGTGGCTTGAATCGCCGGATTCTGCACCCCGCCGTTTTCGCGCGCCAACACCTGCAAGGTGTAGGTGCCGACGGCGCTCGGTGTCCAGTAGCAATAGGGCGTAGACGAGTAGTTACGCAGAACACTTGTGTAGCCGCTGGGATTCGTCACGGTAAACTTATACCGGACGGAGATGCCGTTGATGGGCGTTGCCGTCAGTGTAACGCGTTTGTTGGCCAGTTGGGGAGACGCGGGAGAGGCGGTGAGCGTGACCCCGGAGATCGCAGTAGCTGCATGGCTTGCCAGCGCCATCGCAAACAGAAGCGTAGCGATGGCTAAATGTAGCATGTGTCTCATGGTTTCCGTTACCCCTTTTGTGATTGCCCCCGGAGTATGACCTGACTCGTGAACCGAGTAATGGCCATCCGTATTGGGACAGGCGGTGAGCATATCGACGTGCGGACAACGGCATCTGCGCCGACGATCCGCAGTATGTGGAACCGCGCAGGCGCCGCGTAGATGGAGACGTATCGCCGGCGCAACGCGCCGATGATGGCCTGCCATAAACCGGTGCTCACGCGCCGAGGGGGACGGGTGAGAATATTATTCAGACATGGGGAATGCCTGATTGACGATCAGTCACAGCTACAGACTGTCGACTGACCAGTACTAAGTTCCATAATTCAGCGGAATATTGCACATCTCCTCGTGAAATATTAAATTTTTTTATTTTTTTGCGTATTGTAACTATTCATTTATCGCTTGAATTACCAAGTTAATTTAGCAATACTTTGTTCTAATAATTTATGAGATTTGGCATGCGCGTGATCTCAATACCTGTATTGTAGATCCATCGATTTCATGATTGAACCTACACGTAATTGCCGTACGAATGAGCGGTCGGTTCGAAGGGAGAATGGGGTGTGGTTGTCTGCAGCGGAAACAGCGTTCCGCAAAGGCAGAAGGCCGGCACAATGTCAGTGCGCTTCGCTGGATATCCGATAGGAGTGACAAGGTATCACCGACATGCCGGGGAAGACAGATCAGCGTGGCATGCAAGGGCGCCGTGCAATGTACCTGCAGTTACCGTGACGAGGTTTCCACGCGCAGGCCGTCGTCCACGATGCCGTAGGGATACAGTTCGCCGGGCAGGTCGCCGACGGATAAGCGGGTGCGGAGCGCCTGCGCGGCGCGCGCGTCTTTGGCGAGCAGCATGAGGAATCCTCCCCCACCCGCTCCCGCCAGCTTGGCACCGGCCAGGTAGGGACGCACTTCCTGCAGCAAGGCGCTGATCGGCGCGTTCGTGGTGTTCGGCTCCAGCACCTGATTCAACTGCCAATGGCGATCGAGCAGTTGCCCCAGATAGTCCCATTCGCCTTCCGTCAGCGCATACATCATCTCCATCGCCAGTGTTTTAATGCTGTGCAGCACCTGCACGGTTGCCACTTCGCGTGCCAGATAACCGCCCACCACCTGTGCCAGCAGATTCTTCGCGATACGCCGGATGCCGGTGTAGTAGAGGACGAAGCGGTCGAGGAATTCCTCTCGACGCTCTGCCGGCCACGCCAGTGTCTGCACGCGCAGGCGCTGGCGCAGACCGGGTCCTGAGGTGACCAGTTTCACGCCGGGGAAAATGCCGCCGGCTTGATCCTGCCAGCCGCCGCCGGTGGTCATCAGTTGTTCCAGCCGCATCACCTGATCGCTCAACGCATGCGCGGTGACCGGTTGTCCGAACATCTCCGCCAATGCCTTCAACACGGCAGCGGCAAGGATGCTGCTGGCACCCAGTCCGGAGCCGATGGGCAGGTTCACCTCGGTGCGTATTTCCAGTCCACCTCCCAGCGCGTCCAGCGCCGCGGGCAGCGCGTCGCCGGGGAAAACCAGGCGGTACATCTGCAATGCGGTGCGCGGGATGGCAAAAGAACAGCCGGGTCGCGACGGTTCATTCAACGCCTCCGCGGTCGTATATTCCTCCGTTCCCCCATCCTGTTCACAGATACAGCGAATCAGGGGGGCGTCGATACGCCGCGCGCTGGCGCGAATAGGATACTCGCCGCGCAGAGAGATTGCCATATTCAGCACTGTGCCGCCCCAGTCCTGGCAAAACGGCGGGGTGTCCGACCACCCGCCGCCCAGATCGATGCGCGCCGGTGCGGACACCGTCACCGCTTCGCGTTGCCAGCACCGACGGGCGGCATCGTCGGTTGTGCCGAGTGGTACGCTGTCCACCGCGTGCTGCACGCAGGTGAAGGCCATGAACCGCGCGCGCTCGGCATCGTCCACCAGGCCGGCCTGCGCAAAAAAGTGCCCGGCATGGCAATAGAGACTGGCGGCCTCGGTGGGCGCCGATGTCTTGCGCAACGCCGCCTGCGACCACAGCGACCGTCCGGTCGCCACCAGCGTGGAGAGGCGCGGTGGTGCAGCCAGCAAGGGACGAATATTAGCACCAGACAGCGACAACGCCAGCGCGGTGGCCTGCCAGTTGGCCTCGATGCGGCGCATGCGGGCATCCGTCAGTGCCGCGGTATCCGCCCATTGCGCGCTGGTCGCCAGCGACAGCCGCGGCAGATTATCCCATTCTCCCACGGAAAAATCGACATGAAATCCCAACAGCCAGCGTGCGCAGCGCCATGCGATCTCCGTCGAGGCGCAGGGAAACAGCGCGGCGTTCCACAATGTGCGCTGGGGGACGGGCATCTCCGACCAGACGTGCTCGGGGTTCAGCCCCAGCAGTGCCAGCGTTTCCAGCAGCGGACGACCGAACCAGGTTGCGGCGCCGGAGGTGACGCGGCACTTGGGATCGTCATCCACCCCATACACGCGGATTACCATGCCTTTTCGCCCATCGGGTAGCGCCACCGGCACCTGGTGGACGACGGTATCGTCGGGCACCTCGACGGTGCCGGTCAACCCGCTCAATCCGTGCAGCATGGCGCCGCGTCCGGCACGCACCGGCACCTCCAGCGCGCATTCAATGGCCAGCGAATTATCGCCCAACTCGCCGCCGCTGGCAAAGACGCTATCAAGCACTACTCCCCCCGAGCGCACGCCGGTCGGATGCACCGCGCCCAGCCGCTGATGCGCATCATACAGCCGGGTGAAGCTGGTCTCTTCCGTCATCAACTGGCGAAACAACCGCGTCGTGCCCACATGGGTGAATTCGCCTTCCACCAGGTCACAACGAAAGGGAAAGCCGCGCAACCCGACCGCAAGCGCCTGCCACGCCGGCGTGGCGTCCGGCGGCGGAGTCCATTCACCGATCAGCGCCTGCACCACCTGGTCATACAGGTCGATCACCGGCAGTTTGCCCTCAACACGCGTGAGCAGACCGCGTTCGAATGCCCAGTCTGTCTCGCTCCGCGTCACCCCGGCCAGCTCGGTCAAGCGCACGGCGGCAACGGGCGCAAAGCGCAGCACGCCGGTATCGAGCGCCACGCGGCCATCGGGCAGCACGCCCCCCGCCGCCCGCACCTGCGCCGCCGACGGCTTTTGCAGGAAAGCGTAAATGCGTCCCTGTTCGTCTCCGACGTAGATCCCGTGCCGGCATCCCACCTCGATTGGCTCCCGAATCGCCACCGCGGAAACCGCCGGACTCTCCCAGCACACGTTGCACGCGTCGAAGGTTACAATGGCATCACCGGAAGTCACCACCAACCCGGCGGGGAGTTGTTCGACCCACGGGGTGGAAAGGGTGAGAATTTCATCAAATACCGTGCTCACCTCGCCCCAGGCGGTACGCACCGGCAACGCGCTAAACAGCTTGCCGGAGAGCGAATACTGCGGCAAACGGCGTGAATCGCCGCCGGAATGAATGATAAGCACCCGCTGTGTTGCCCACCACGCATCCAGCGAGGCGACCGGCGAGTCGGCCAGCGTCTCTTCGGCGAGTGTATGCAGCGCGTGCAGCGTTGCTCCACCGCTGCCGATGCGCTCGTCATCCAGGTCGGGCACCACCAGGTACCGCACCTCTTTGGGCATATGCCCCAACAGGCGGCGCTCGTGGAGTTGCTGCGTGTAACGCTCCGCCTGGCGCGCGGAACTGGCGGTGATGATCACCGCCGTCCACCACGGCAGCGCGCCGGCACCGTCATCACTGATGCGCCGGGCATAGGCGGCGCGCGCGCGACAGGCGATCGCGGACAGTGCGTTCGGTTGCGCGTCCTCATTCAGCGGCATCGCTGCCATGTTGCCCCCTTTGTTTCTGTTGACCGATCGCCCGTTGTGCGGCCTGCTCGGTGATCGCCGGCGTGGCGGCGGGCATCGCGGGATAATACGGATCGTAATACGAATATCCGTACCCCTTGCGAGCGGGCACGCGATTCATCACGATGCCGACCAGCCTGGCGCCGATCAGCCGCAGGTTTCGCACGGAAAACACCAGCCCGCGCTTCAGCGTGCGGCCGTGGGCGACCACCATCAGCAGGCCATCCACGCGGCGGGAGAGAAGCTGGATATCGCTGAGTTTGGCACAGGGTGGGCAATCGACGATGACCCGGTCAAAGCGCTGGGCTAGTTCGTGGAAGAACGCTTCCCCACGCGGCGTGTCAATCATGTCAGCCGCTTCGCGCGCGAAGGTGCCGGTGGGCAGAAAAAATAGCCCATCGACCGCGGTGGGTAGAATGGCATCTTCCAGCGTGCAGCCGCCGCGGAGCACATTGGTCAGTCCGTAATCGTGCTGTGTGGGGAGAAAAGGGCGGTTGGGCTGACGATACCAGTCACCATCGACCAGCAACACGCGCTTGCCTTCCCGTGCCAGCGTGATGCCCAGGTTGGTGCTGATGGTCGATTTCCCTTCACCGGCGGAAACGCTGGTCAGCGCAAAGGACCGCATCCCCTGCCCGGCGGCAATCAACGACAGCGTGTTGCGCAGCACACGGACCGCCTCCAGCATCACCGCCGGCGCCTCGGGGTCCGACAGCAGGCACGGCGTGTTGGCGGATATCTCGTGGATGCTCCCCAGTGCCGGCAGTCCGGTGAGCTGTTCGGCAGTCTGCTGATCGTATACGCGGTCGTCCAGTCGTTCGGCGACGGCCGCAGCCAACACGGCGCAAATCAATCCCAGCAGGAAGAACAGCACCACATTGGTGCGCACGCGGGGGCGTACCGGCGCCGTGGTGGCAATGCCTTCCGACACGATGCGCCCGTTGGGCAGCGTACGCTCGCCGGCAAGCAAGGTGTAGCTCTTGTTGATCAGCATCTCGTAAGTGCTTTTCAGCAGCGCCTGCCGTTGCAGCAATTCGGAGAACTTGCGCTCTTGTTCCGGCAGCAGTTTGGCGGTGTTTTCCCAGGTGCTGATGGTAGATTGCAGCACGTTCACTCGCGCCCGAGCGGCTTGTTGTGCGGCCAGCGCCGTAGCATAATCGCGCCGGAATGCATCGCGCACGGGATTGAGGGTGTGTGATTCATTGGCGACGATGGTGGCGGAAATATCGCGCAACCGCCCCTCTTCGGCGGCAATGCGCGCATTGATCTCCCGCACTTCCGGCGAATCGTTGGTATATTCCTGCAATAGGCGCGTGCGTTCGCTTTGCAGCGCGTCAATAGTGGCCAATGCCGCGGAAAAACGCGGATTGCTGGTGACGCTGGTATCGGCGACCACCGTCTTTTGCTCGCGCGCCAGTTGGCGCTGCAACACCTGCATCGACTGCATGCCGGCGCTCGCTTGCGCGCGGGCATCATCCAGTTCCGCGCGCAGTTCCGCCAGATGTTGCGCCACCTGCGACAATTTCGATTCCGGATTAATGTTGCCGGTCTGCCGTTTCAATTCGGCCAGTTGGCGATTCGCCTCGTTCAACTGGGCGCCGATTTTTCCTCGGTGTTCCTCGATGTATTCGCGCGCCTGCCGGGTGGCGGCGCGGATATCGGCCAGATCACGCTCGAAATAGGTGCGGGCGATGCTGTTGGCATATGCCGCCGCCGTGCTGGGCACGTAGGAGAGCACTTCAATCTCGATAATATCGGTATTTTTCCCGGGCGTCGCTTTTACCGCCCATTCCGGCGCCGCCAGGCTGCCAAAACCCGCCAGCCGCGAGGGGCGGTCTAGCTTCTCAAACGCCGCCTGCAGCAGCGCCGGGCTGGTGATGATCGCCACCTGGGTCTCGACTGAGCGTTTTTGCGTCAGCGCCTGCAAATCCGCCAGCACGCTCATGTCTTCCGCACGCAACGGGGTGTTGGAGGTCACCAGAATCTCTGCCACCGACTGGTATATTGGTTGCTGGGTCAGCGTGTGTGCCATGCCCAGCACCAGCACCATGCCCACAACTCCCAGAATCAACCAGCGCCGGCGCAGAAACACCTGCCACCAGACGCGCAGATCGATCACCTCGTCATCTACGCGCTGGCTGCCGACGTTAAACGGTATTTCCGATGCAGGCGTCGCGGGGACGGGCAGCCGGTTGTCCGGCGGATATGGCCGCTCTAACATAGGATTCACTCTCCTGGCGCACTTCACCGGCATGCGGCCGGCGCTACTATTTGCATGCTAACCGCCTCCCCTGCGGGGGTCAATCCGGTTTTGTCGTATCGACTCACCTGGCCTGTCGAAAAACCACCCACTTGACGCGCAATCATCTGCTTACCATCAAGACGCTTGCCTGCCGACCACGCTGCCATCCTGCCTGGCACGCAGCAAACCGGCCTGCCGCATCGTGTCGATCTCCCGGCGGATGCCTGCCGCGAAGCTGCGTGGCCGATAGCCCAACGCTGCCGCCGCCGGTGCAATGTCGAACACCTTGTCTTCCTTCAAGCGCAACACCTGTTCCGCGGTAATGGGAAAGCCGGGCACCCATTGCAATCCGCGCACCAGCAGATACGCCAACTGGGTGTTGATATTCAACAGGCGCACGTTCCGGCCAAGCTGCGCCAGGATGATTTCGATGATATCGAGATAGCGCAACGGCGCCGGACCGGCCAGGTTATAAGCTTGCCCCGCCGTCCGTTCATCACCAACCGCCGCCACGATGCCGTCGGCCAGGTCGTCCACATACACCGGTTGCATCAAGCTCAATCCGTGATTGAACAGCGGAAAGACCGGATAGCGGTCGAGAACGCGGAGCAAACGGTGCATGTTTTTATCGCGCGCGGTGCCGTAGATCATGCTGGGGCGCAGAATGGTATACACAAGGCCGCTGTCGCGAATGAGCGTCTCACCTAGCTGGTATATCGCCGAGCAGGAGTGATAGCGGGAAAAGATCCCGGTGGTGGTGACGAAATATGCGCGGCGCACCCCCGCCGCCGTCAGCGCCGCCAACGTGCCCGGATAATAGCGGGGATGCGTCATATCCAGATAGATCGTTTCCGGTGACAACAGCGGGGCCAGCGTCGCCGCGTCGGTGATGTCGCCTTCGTGCAGACTGACGCCCAACGCGCGTGGCAGGCGCGTGTCGGAGGTGCGCCGTACCAGACAGGCAATCCCGGCGCAACCCACTTTCGCCGTCAGCCGCTGTAGCACCGCATTCCCCGTACCGGACGTGGCGCCGGTGATGAGATAGCGCATCATCGTTCACTCCGTGACCGCACCGAGCGGAACACCTGATAAAATGCATCAGCCGCATGTTCCAGCGTGAAACGCTGTTCCAGCGCGGCACGGGCGCAGGCGCCCATGCGCGCCACCGTATCCGGCGCGATGGACAATCGATACAGCGTTTCCGCCAGTTGACCGGCGTCCTCGGCATCCACCTGCACGCCGCATTGAGCTTCGTCGATGACGCGCGCCACTTCGCTACCGGGTGCCAGCAAGGCCACCGTCGCGCGTCCGGCGGCGAGAATGTTGTAAAACTTGCTGGGCACGCCGATTCCCTCCATGCCGGGTTCCAGCGTGACCAGCGCGACATCGGCGGACGCGAGCAGATCGGGCAACTCCCCGGTGGGAACCATCGGGCACAACCGCACGTTGTGCAGCGCGTCGGCGGCAATGCGCCGGGTAATCTCGTCCTGCCGAACGCCGTGGCCCACCAGCACGAAGGTGATGGCCGGACAGCGATCGCGCAATCGTGCCGCGGCATCGAGGATGGTTGCAAAACGCTGGTGCTGCCCGAAGTTGCCGGCATACAGGACTACGAATCCATCGAGCCGCTGCGCAGCGCGAAAGCGTGTCGGGCGGGGCAATGGCGTCACCGCCCGCGCATCCGCCCAGCAGGGAATGACGCTCATTCGCTCTGGCGGCAATGCATACGTCTCCGTCAGATGATCGCGCATGCAGCGTCCGATCACGATCACCTGCGCGGCGCCGTGCAGCCACCCCTGCTGGCTGCGGCGGCAGGCGCGCGTGACCGGAGCGTTGGGCGGCAACGCACCCAGCGCCACCGCGACATCGGGGTACAGGTCGTGAATGAGATAGACATACGGCAGCCGCCGCCACCGCGCGGCCAGTGGGGCGGTGGGCGGATTGGTGCCCACCAGCAACACGTCGTAACGCGGCAGTGTGTGCAGTCTGGCCAGCGCAGCCAGCGTGAACAAGCCGCCCTTCACCAGTCGTCCGGCGGTGCCGGCGTCGTTGGAGCGCGGAGTACCCAGCCGGAACACCCGCATGCCTGCCCATTGCTCACGCGCGGGCAGTCGCTCCGCCCCACCGCGGTACACGTTGCGGCTGGTCAGCACGTCGAGTGTCACGTCGTCGTGTCGCTCGGTGAGCCCGCGTGCGAGCGCGGGGAGAATCGTTGGCGTGCCGCCCGCGCCGTCGGGATCAAAATATTCCGTCAATAGGCAGATCCTCATACCGCCCTCGCCAGGAAGACCCGCGTGTTGCCGTGCAGCCATTTTTCCGTCATGGCGCGCACGGCGCGATAAAATTCAGCACGACGTGCGCCCAGCAGATTATCATGAAACTCGCGTGCTTTCGCCAGGTTGCGCGCCGACATGGCGGACATCCGCACGGGATCGGCCAGCACAGCAAGCATCCGGTCGGCGAGAACGTGCGCCTGGCCCACCGGCACCAGGTCCGCGGACGCCAGCAGTTCGGGAATGCCGCCGACCTCCGAACCGAGGCACGGCAGCGCGCGCGCCATCGCCTCAATCAATGCGCGCGGACACCCCTCGCTGCGCGACGGCAGCACAAAGAGATCAGCATCATCCAGCAATCGGCGCACGCCGCTGCCCATCGTCACCTCGCCGGTGAAGCACACGCGGCCTTCCAATCCCAACCGCGTTGCCTGGCGCGCCAGCGCAGGGCGATACCGCCCGTCGCCCACCAGCACCAACCGCAAGTCCACCCCGTGGCGCACGCAACGGGCGACGGCGTCGATAAGCACGTCGAATCCTTTGTACACCTGCTGCATCGTGCCAACCGACAGCACGGTGTAGGGCGCATGAAGACGCGGCGGACGCGGAGCCACCGCTAGCGCATCGGCTGTGATCTCCACGTCGGATAACCCGACTGCATGTCCGGGACAGGGATACCGCCGCTGCAGCGAGGCTTGCGTGACATACAGCGCAGCACTCGCTCCGGCACACTGGCGCTGTTGCAGAGTCGTTAATGCCCGGCGCAGGTAGGGGCGCGCGGGATGCTGAATGCAGCCGGGCGCGAAGAGTTCGTGCGGATCAGCCACCACCTCCACCGCATACGGGTGGCCGGTGCGGCGCATCACTGACTCCACGCTGGCGGCGATGCCGTGCGCCGGAATGCGCATGATGACCGCATCGCACCAGTTCACCGCCTGTTGCCCCGCGCGACGCACTTCCCGCGCGTGCAACAGACATTGCGCGGGACCGACGTAGGACGGGACGGGCGCCACGCTGACATCTTCGCCGTCAAAACGCACCCAACCGTCGGGAAGTTCCCGCACTTCCTGCACGCGCGTCAGCAACCGCACCTGATCGAACACCGTCAGGTAGCGCTGCCAGAATGCATAGGGGAACATTGTCTGGGTCCATACGGTCCCATCGGGCAAGCGCAGGCACCGGTGTTGCAATGCAATGAAGACTCTCATCCCGTGATCACCCTCCGCTCCGTTGTCGCGATCATCTTCACCGCCGGGCTGCCCTGACACAGGCAATCCGCCAGCGCCCGTGCCCAACGCTCCGGCGTGTAGCCGCTGATAATCTCGCGCGAAGCCTGGGCGAAAGCAGGCAGATCCACCTCGCCACCGGCAATGCGGCACATCAGCCTCGCCAACCCGGCAACGTCGGTGGGATGAAATGCGTAGCCGTTGACGCCGCGATGCACCAGTTCCGGCGAGCAGCCGCATTGCGTGCTTGCGAGCACCGGCAAGCCGCAAGCCATCGCTTCGTTCACCACCAGTCCCCACGGCTCACTCAGGCTGGGCAGTACAAAGCAGGAAGCCAGCGCATAACACGCCGGCAACTCCGCATACGTCTTCGATCCCGCCCAGTGCACGCCAGGCACACGGTGCTGTTCCACGAACTGCCGCAACGCCGCCTCTTCACCACCGCAACCGACCAGGACCAGGTCCCACGCTCCGCCCAACGCGCGATAGCGCCGGTACGCGGCCAGCAGCGTGCGCAGGTTCTTCCACGGCTCAAAGCGCCCGACATACAGAAAATAGTGTTCCGGCAATCCATGTGTATCACGCAATGCCGGTGAGTTGGCCAGCGCTTCCCGTGTCCCCTCGGCAAAGTGTGCGTTGTCGATGACGTTATACAGCCGCCATAGCCGTGATTCATCCACACCGAGCCGGCGCGCATAGGCGTATTGCCGCTCCCCACCCACGCAAACGGCGTCGCATAGACGACGCAACAACAGGCGCTTCAACCATTCGCGTGGAGGAAAGCGCCGGCGGTCACCCGCCCAGGAGATAAACAGCATTACCGATAACCGTCCGTGGCGGCGCGCCCAGCGCGCCGCTGTCTGCATCAACGGCTCGCTGTACCCGTCGACCACCACCGCGGCAGGTTGCTCCGCCGCCAGCAATTTCTCCAGCGCGGTAATCTGCCGGTGGATCGGGATCGACTCGAAACTGCCTTCAGGGCACAGGGTGACGCAAGGAATCCCCACCCCATCGGAGTGCCGCCACCACGGGTATTGTGCCTCGTTGGCGGCCGCCTGTACCGCCATCACGCCGGGAACCACCTGCGCCAGCGCGCGAATACGCGCCGCGTGGTAGGGACCGATTTTCGTATTGCAGATGAGTACCTGTGCCATGCCCCGCCTTCCCACTCTCAACCGCGCAGAAACGCCTGAAAGTGCCGATAAAAGGTATCGCCGTCCCAATCGCGCACCAGCACGCGCGGCAACTGGAAGGGATCGGTGCCCAGCCCCACCCGGTCGGGAACATTCGCGCAGGCGCACACCATCCCCGCCTCGCGCGCCAGCCGTTGTGTCTCCGCGCTGTACGATGCCGTGGTGCCGAAGGGATACGAAAACGTCGTCACCGGTCGCCCGATGATCGCTTCGAGCCGCTGGCGGCTCTCCGCGATTTCACGTTGCTGCTCCGCGAGCGGAAGCCCGGCAAGAAAGCTGTGGGTGACGGTATGCGCACCCACCTCCACCACCGTGGACGGCAGGCGCATCAGCTCTTCGCACGCCAACGCGCGGTGCGAGCTACGCCCGACGACGCCCGCACCCGCCCATGTCTGCAACTGCGCGAGCACCTCCTGCCGCGCCGGCGCGGGCAGCGGACGCAGCCGGTCGCATAATACGCGATACAACTGCTGGCGCGGAGTTGGATCATCCCGCTGCCCGACATGCCAGCCGGCGTCACGCATGGCGTCAGCCGTGCGGTAGGCCGCCGACGCACCTGCCTGCCAGATCACTGCCGCACCGGCGACCGTCATCCGCAGTTCCGCGGGCAGCGTGCCCGGCTCCAACAGCAACCGGGCGAGATCATCCCACCAGAACTCCTCCGTACTGCCGAGTTGGCCGGATACCACGAAAATGGTCGCCGGCATCGCATACTCTTCCAATAACGGTTTGGCGAACAGCAGGTTGTCGGCATACCCATCATCGAAGGTCACCGCCACTGCCCGGCGCGGCAGGTGGCCTTCTCGCAACGCCTGCATCATCGCCGACAGGCTCATCGGATACGCGAACTGGCGCAACACCGCTAGCTGCTCGGCGAAATGCCGCGGCGACACCGCCAGTTGCTGCGGGTCAGACGGCAGCTCAGTCACACGGTGATATAGCAGGATGCGCGGTCCGGGGAGTACCCCAAGACGGATACGACGCAGGCCGTTATGCAATTTCGCGAGCAAGGCAGTGGACATGGCGCCTCATTACCGTAATCGAAGTTTCCGCAGCATCCCGCGCAAACGGTCGAACTGTTCCAGCGTCAGCCGTTCATGCGCATACGTGCGCAGCAAGTTCACCCGCATGGGGATGAAATAACGCAGGTGCCAGAGCACGGCGATCAGCGAATTGCGAAAAATCACCAGGTCATACAGCTTGCGCAGCTTCCCGCCGAAATCCACTTTATAACGCAGGTATCCCCAGAGAAAGCGGTACCGCGTGGCGCCACCGGCGATGAGCTGCTGGATGCTTTGCCAGACGCAGACATAGCCGACATGCAGATGGTCATACGCCACATCGTGGGCGATGATACCGAGGATGGCGTCATCCTGGTGGCGATAGACCATTGCTCCGCCGATCAATGTCTGCCCGTGCAGTACGCCATACAGCGTTCCCTGTTGCTGCGCCAGTCGCCAGCGTTGCTCGATGCTATGCGAAGTCCAGCCGGGTTTCACCCCTTTGTGCGTCATGCGCGCTGCATTCATCTCCACCAGCCGCGAGAAGAGCGCGCGGTCAATCTCCTCGCCGGCAGCAGTGATTGCCCGATAGTCTTCCCCCAACTCCCGCCGCAGGCGCCGTTCATAATACGGCAGCCGCTTTTGCAGGTTGGATGCCAGCGCCGCCAGGTAGGCGGCTGGCGTTTCCGGCAGTTCGGCGACAAAATCCTCGCCGTTCCGCTGCACCGCGAAACGATGCCATGGCAGGTGCTCCTCGTAGATGTCCCCGCCGCCCATCCGGTGGATAATCATGGCGTGGGCATGACGTGTTGCCAACAATTGCCTTGCGTCCCCGGCTTTTACTTGCACCGGACCGAAAACATGCAGTACCAGCCACCAGCCCAACCAGCGCTGTTCGGTGTAGAAGAACACCTGCGTCACATGCCCCGCCTCGTTCACCGACAGGTGCACCCGCGTGGCACCGTGCTCCATATAGCAGGTACTGAACGCCAGCGAGCTAAGCCAATCGCTCGTTTGCGCACCCAATACCACGCGCAGTGACGGTGACAACTCCTCGAGTGCGAAGTCGTGCTGACCCGCGGCCAGGCTCGTCGTCGGATCAACGTGCAGAGACATCGTGATCCTCCCGGTCATCCGCGCACGCTCCGCCACGTAATGGACAAATCCGTATCCGAAGACGTCCCATCCCGCCATATATCTGCCGAACCCGTTCCGATCCGATCCACTGGCAGAGGACGGTTTTCAGCATAGGCAACAGGTTGGTCAGCAACCACGCCAGGTGCCAGATAACCGCGACCGCCGGATGGCGAAAGATCGTGACATCATACAGCCTCTCCTCAACCGCACCGAAACGGACTTTGTACGGCGACCAACCCCACAGCAAATGGTGGCGTTGGATGCCGCGTTTAATCATCTGTTCGATGGTCAACCACAACCCGATCTTGCCGACGTGCAATTTTTCAAAGGCCATGTCGTGGCCGAGAACCGCGGTATACGCGTGCCCGCGGTGCAGATAGGTCAGCGTCCCGCTGACCAGCGTCGCGCCGCGGCGAATCTCGCACAATACGCCTTGCCGCCGTGCCAGACGCCAGCGCTGTTCCAGCAGTTCCGAGGTCCACAAATATCGCGCACCCTTCGCTTCGCGCCGCGCACGATTCAACGCCACTAACTCGGCGAACCGTTCGCGCATAATCTCTTTGTCGACGAGATAACGAATCTGCAACTCGTCGCCCCATTCCCGTTGCAGGCGGCGCATATGCTGGGGGATCTGCTGGCGGGTGCGGCTCCCCAGCGAGGCTAAATAGGCTGCGGGTGTATCGGGCAGATCGATCACAAAATCCTCTACCACCTGCTTCACCGTGCCGCGATGCCAGGGGGCGCGATTCTCCACGATCTCTGACGCGCGATAGCGGTGAATCGTCGCCCACTGTGCGTCCCGTGCCTGCAGCAGGCGTAACAACGTCTCCTGTGCCAGGCACAGCGGACCAAACAGGTGCAGGCATTTCCCTATGCCCAACCAGGACTGTTCGTAATACCAGATCGCCGTGATCGGTTGTCCGGCTTCATCGAGACGCAACAATACCCGCGTGGCGGGGGGGGAGGCATAACCGCTGCTGAATGCCCATGAACTGAACCAGGGATTATCGAGCACGTCCAGCACGCCATCGTAATGCGACGGCAACTCCGCAATGGCCAGATCATGCCAGCCCGGCGCCTCGTTCAGCTCACCCGCGTGCGTCGTCCACCAGTGATCCGGCATAGTCATTTTTGTTCCTGTAATCATCGTCGTGCTCCATCCGCCACCGGCTGTGCGGACGCCGGTGCGGCATAACCGTATCCTCTGCGTTGCACGCTGATGCGGATGCCGTGACTGACGTAATTTGGTCGAAACAGCCGGCGCAGGCTGTAGAAACGATTGAGACCGAGTAACAGCGGCAACGGCAACCGCGTCTGTATGCGCAGACGGGCAGCCTGGCGTTCGAGACCGAACTCAGCGATGAGCGGGCTTGCCAATCCCTCGCGCGCACATTTCGCGTCGTTGCTCAACAGCGCATGCGTCAATGAGACGATGATGCAATGACACAAATAGGCCCGCACCGCCGCGCGACGCGCCGGCGGTATCGTTCCCTCGCGCAACCGTTGTGCCAGTGTATCGACGGTCACGGGAAAACCTTCCACGTGCTGATGAACCTTATCGCTACGATTCTCGGCGATCATGTGGTACACCGCGGTAACGGCCGGGTGAAGCGCCACCGGTGCATGCAATGCCAGTCGCGCAAAAAATTCCAGATCTTCTCCGCGATGCTTGCCGACCACAAGTCCACCCACCGCCGTCACCGCCTCCCGGCGCACCGCGCAGGAAGAGGAGTTGATCGGACCGAGACCGGCCAGACAGGCATCGAAATAGTCGTCAATCACCCGCGGCTCGGGACTGTCCACGTGACAGCTCAGCATCAGTCCGGCCAGCCAGGCGCACCCGAATCCGGTGGAGAGCAATCCGGCAAGCGGAAAGCGCTGCGCCGTTTCCAGCAGGCACGTGAGGTGGGTGGGGTACCACTCGTCGTCGGCGTCAATAAAAGCGGCCAACCGCCCCTGCATCGCCGCCAAGCCGCGATTGCGCGCAGCCGCGGCGCCGGCATTGGATTGACGAATCAACCGGTCATTACGCCGCAACAACGTGCCGGCGATCGCCGGACCATCGTCAGTCGAGCCGTCATCCACCACGATAACCTCGTAGTCGGTGACCTGTTGCGCGCGCACAGACGCCAGGCAGCGTCCGATATGCGCGGCTTTATTGAACAATGGCACGATGATGCTGATCGCTGGGGATCGATGTTCCGGCATACACCCGTCTCTTTCATGGCACGACATCGGCGACTGGACTGCAACACCGGTCCATTTTGCCGATTTCTCACGGGGATGGGTGGTGCGTCAATCGTACAGACAGCCGCCGGTGTGCGCCTTCAGTGACAAAACGGGGGCTTTCGCTGAATACAACAACCACCTGGGAATTGCCGGAAGAACGAGTTAACGCCGGCGTGATCCGTTTCCGGCGCGTCTCCTCCCATATGGCACAAGCGTCATGCCGGTGTGACGTTATAACCGACACGGCTATGCGACGGCAGCGGGGGAAAGGCGATACCGCTGGGCTGACCTGCGCAACCATCGGTGAGCGACATATGGGGACGGACTCCATGCAAGGCGAACGGCTGTCTATCCCGACGTTTCGCGTGCTACGTCCCCGTGTCATATACGCTTGCACGGTAATTGCTGATTACCCCGCGCACTCACATTCCATCTCGCCGCCGAAACATTCGTCCAGCAATACCGGCAGCGGAGTGCGGCGGGCGCGTTCGGGATTGGTTTGTCCCAGCAGGCGACGCAGAACGCGCACGCACCAGGCGAGGGGAGATAATTTCCACTCATAGCGCAGACGCGCTTCCAGCGTGCGCAGGCGGTCGCCGTAGTGGTGATTGCGTTCCAGCCGATCCCGGCACAGCAACCAGCCGGCATCTTCCAGCGTCGGCAATGCATACCCCGGGCCAGCGGCGACGCGGTTGCGGCGTGATTCTTCGCCCCACCAGACGGTGGTCGCTCCACCCGACACGTGCTCATACTGGTGGTCATGGTGCAGGGCGATCACCGCGGGGGTGGCGTCAATGATGGGAATAGCGCGTTTCAGGCAATAGGCAAACAGCGCGTTGTCATAGCCGGCACGTCCGATAGTGATGGGCGCCAAATTCTGCCACATGCCGCGGCGAAAGCCGAAGTAATCGGAGCCGACCGGGTATTGCAAATGAACGCGCCCCTGCCGCGCGGCGTCGCGCAAGCAATTGCGCCAGTCCGGCAAGCGGATATCGATGTCGCACCCGCGCGGTACGTTTAAGCGCGAGCCGACCAGCAGAAAATGCGGCAGCCGAATCCCGCCGATGGCGGTAAGAAACTCCGGCGTCAGCATGATGTCGCAATTCAGATAAACCTGCAGATCATGCCGCCCGTGCGTGCGCGCATGCTCGACGATGGCGCCGAACAGCGGCGTACCGAACTCGTTGACCGCGATCTCCGGCATCGCGACGGCGCCTGCTGCACTGCACGCCTGTTCCATGCCCGCAGCGTCGCCGTAAAGCAGCACTTCCACGTCGTCGTGAAGCGCCCGCCAACTCGTGATAGCTGCCATCTGCTGTTCCAGCGCCAGGCCGGTGAACGGCTTCGGACTTGCCAGGAATGTGATCATGCGCGTGTGTTACCTCGCTGCGGTATCGGGCAACGCTTCCCCGGTTATTTCCGCATACACCTGCTCGGTCGCCGCGGCGCAGGCGCGGGCGTCGAAAGCCGCGCGCGCTTGGCGATACCCGCCTTCCCCCAGCAGGCGCGCCATGGGCGGGTCGGCCAGCAAGCGCGCGGTCGCCGCCGCCAGTCCGCGCACATCGCCCACCGGCACCAGCAAACCCGTTTCGTTGTCGCGCACCACTTCCTCCACCCCGCCGATGCAGAATGCCGCCACCGGCTTCTTCATCGCCCCTGCCTCGATCACCGTGCGCGAAAAATGCGGGCGTATATGCGGCACGCACACCACGTCGGCGGCGGCGAGAAACCGCTCGATATCCAGGCGAAACGCGGTGCCCATGATGCAGGAGGCCAACCCCTGGCGCGTGATGAACTGCTGCACCGCGGCATCATACCGCCGCGGCGACAGCCAGCGGCGCACCGGCGGCCGGTCAGGCAAAAAGGACGGCATCAGACAAAGCAGACGTGGTTCAGCCTGCCGCACGATCGCCATGGCGGCCAGGTACTCCGCCTGTCCTTTAATTTCCGGCACCGATCCCCCCGCGAACAACGTCACTCGCGCATCGGCAGCGATTTCCAGTTCATCGCGCGCCTGTTGCCGGGTCAGACGCGCGTCGAATTTCACGAAATCCAGCGGCTCGTAAATCACCACGCCATTATCGGCATGCAAACGCAGCGAGCGGAAGTTATCCTGACAGATCACCACCACCTTCGCCGCATACGCCGACAGATGATGCTCCAGCCAGGCCTTGCGCACCCCGCACGCTCCGCGGAGCACAGATTCGCGCACATGCACGACCGTCGGAATGCCCATGGCGTGCGGCACGCAGGCATACGGCGCCAGCACCAATGAATTCAGGTGCACCACGTCGGGCTTCACCCATGCCAGCAGTTCCGCCAGCCGCCGGCGACCCGCTGAATAGTCACGCAGCCACTCCAGCAGTCGCCCCCAGTCGCGCGGATTGCAATACGCGTAGGCGCCGCCGGTGGTATGCTTGAACGGCAGCAATTCTACCGCGCAGATATTAAACCCGTGACAGGCGAAGAGATCGAGTACGTCCCGACTGTCCAGCGCGCTGCAGACAATCGGCTCGACGACGTCGGGATTCATCGCCTGCAGCAGGCACAGCAGGCTCAGCGGCGCGCCGCCGTAGGCGCTGCCGTGATGAATGAAGAGCACGCGCTTGCGCATCAGCCAACCCCCATCTGCGACGCTGCCCCGCGGGGCACCGTGCCGATAACTCGCGCGGGATTGCCGGCGACGATGGCACCGGCCGGCACATCCTTCGTCACCACCGCGCCGGCGCCCACCACCGCGCCATCGCCGATGCGCACGTTTTTCAATACCAGGCTGTTCATGCCGAGAAAGACATCAGCGCCGATCTCCACGCGCCCCGTTGCGGCGCGCGCGGCATCCCGGGACGAAGCGCGTTCGCCTGGATCCAGCGCGTGGAAGTCGGTATCGGTGATAGTGACGTTCGCTCCCAGGCAGACGCGATCGCCGATCGTTACCCTGCACGCGGCGCAGATGGTGCAGCCGCTGACGCGCGCCCCGCCGCCGATGCGTAATTCGGCATCCGCGCGCAGCGTGCGCAGCACCACCGGATGATTTACTCCCAGCGCGGTGTATTCCGAGCGAGAGCAGAGCACCGCGCGATCGCCGATGTCGATGATCGAGTGCGGTGCCGGCGTAATAATCGGCTGGCCCCAAAACACCACGTTCCGCCCCAGCTGCACCCCGCGCCGGCGCACCAACCCCGGCGTGACAACACGATACCAGAGCAGGCGCATGAACTCCGGGTAGCGCGTCACGCTGACCAGTGCGAGTAACAGCTTGATGATACGACTACGCATAATAACCTACTTCACGCGGCTATCACCCACCGGAATGACCGGCGTGATTATGGATTAGACGCGCCACCGACGTGCTCCCCACGCGGCCAACGCGCCCGCCGCCGCCCAGGGATGCGCCAGCAGGAATCCCGCCAGCGGCGCCAGCACATTCCAATCGCCGCTGCTGTATTTACCCACCAGCAGCAGACGGGTGGCGGCATCGCGCATGATCAACCGCTGCTCAGTGGGGGTCACGCCCGGCGCGCGCACTGCCGCACGGCACAGGCGGCGGACCGTCGCAAAGGCATCCTGTACCTCCGCGGGAGAGGCAAATGATAATGTTTCGAGCTGGCGAACCTGCTCAATCGGCGGTGTGCTGCCCAGCAAGTCCGCCATAGCCTGCCGGCGAATAACCGTACTGCGCTCAATCTGTGTGCCGCGATGCACGACGGACACGTTCGTCGCGTGTTTGCGCAGGTGCAGTACCACCTCCGTCAGGTTGTGCAGGCGCGTCACGCGACTCAACCGCACCCACAGGTCAAAATCCTCCGCATGCGTCATCGCCGGATCATATCCGCCCGCCAAGGCCAATACCGTCCGCCGCAGCATGACTGCCGGGTGAATCAGCGCGGGTTCGAACAGCATCTGCCAGGCAATCACCGCGTGCAAGGCCGGAAAGCGCTGCACCGGCAGCAGGTGTCCCTCCCGATCCACCCGCCGGATGGCGCCGCCCACCACCCCCACCGCGGGGTGCGCGTCGAGGAATGCCGCCTGCTGTGCCAGCCGCTCGGGCAGGCTGATATCGTCCGCGTCCATACGCGCGATATACGCTCCCCGCGCCCGCCGCCAGCCATCGTTCAACGTGGCGATCAACCCACGGTTGGGCTGCGTGACGACACACACCCGCGCATCGCGACGCTGGAACTCGGCCAAAATCGCCGCGCTGCCGTCCGTCGATCCGTCGTCGATGACCAGCAACTCGAAGTCGCGCTCGGTTTGCGTCAACAGGCTGCCGATAGCCTCCCGCAGGAACGGTTCGCCGTTGTACACCGGCATGACCACGCTGATGCGGGGTGCCGTCATCCGCCGACCTCCTCCACCACTCCGGCGCGCGTACCGTCCGGGTCGGGTGCTGTAAACGGCAATCCGATGCGCCGGAAGATTTCGGCGAACCGCTGCATGTAGGTGTGCTCGCGCAGCGTGCGCGCGTATCCCGCCCGGGCAATCGCCGCGCGCTCGTTCTCATGCCGCAGGTAATAGGCTATCTTATCTTGCAGGTCAGCGATATTGTCGTAACACACAATTTCGAGACCGATGTCGTAATACTGTTCCAGTCCCTCAACGCGCCCGGTCAGCAGGAAGCCGCCGCAGCCGGGCACCTCGAAGTTGCGCCCCTTGATCTGATCGCATACCGCATGCGTCGCGACGGTCGACGGCATTCCCAGCAGGCGTCGGCGCAACATGCCTGCCGCGCGCGCCGTGAGCGACCGCGTGCATAACGAGGCATTGGGGAGATTCAAGTTGATGCGGCTGGCATTGAAAAGATGGATCATCTCCTCATAGTCGACGCGCCCGTTCTCCCAACCCCTGCCCCACGTTTCTACCGCGATCCCCCCCGCGCGCAACATGTCGATCACCTGCACGCGATTGCCGTGCGGCTGCCCGACGAAGGTCACCTGGTGTGCCGGCGGCAGCGTGAGATGGCGATAGAGATAATGGTTGCACGCCCACTGGCTGTGGATCACCTGCGTGCATCCGAGACGTGCATATTTTGGCACTGCCCGGCGATCCGTGGTGATCACCCAATTGAAACACGGTGCCCACCGGCGGGAAAAGTTATCGAACCGCCAGTGATCGTCGCAGAACCAGTTCAGCGTGACGGTGTCGGTGCGACGGCTGATCGCGCGCAGCGTGGCGGGTTCCACCTCGTCCTGAAAGAGCACCGAGAAGAGCAGGTCGGGTTGCTCGGCCTGCACCACCTCCAGCAGGCGGCGGTTCATCCACTCCTTGCCGCCGGCGCGCAGCAGCGAGGCGAAGTCAAAGTAGATCAGGTGATCCGCCACCCGCCGCAGGGTATCGAAAAAGGTGTAGTGCTCGAAGCTGTATCCCCGCTCGGGTTGTCCGTAATCGTATTTTAAGCCCAGGTAGAGGATGCGCACGATGGTATCCGCTCTTTCATCAATGATGTCGTGACCGCATGCGGGATGGCGTGCACCCACGCCAACGCGGCGATGGCCAGGCACACCCAACCGAACATACCCGCCGACATGTTGTTGGTCAGCGCCATGGCGCAGACCACCCAGCCCAGCAGCAGGCATAACGCCGTTTGCCGATATGGCAGGTGGGCGTACAGCCGTCTGCGAGAAGCGAAAGTCGCCGCCATGCCGAACCAGAGCAGCAGCGTGCAGCAGATTCCGGCAGGCAATCCATAGGTGACGCTCCAGAACACCATCGCCTGATGCGGCAACAAACCCTGCGCTCGCATTAACTGCTCAAAGGTGCCCACTCCGAACAACGGATGGGTAAATATGAGTTCTATCGATCCCAACAAGGCGGTGATCCGATAGTCGTATTCGCTGGAATCACCGAGCCGGCCAAAAAACGCGACCACCAACGTCAGCGGCTCCGGCAACCGGATGTCATTCGGGAACAACGCCATCGTCGCCACTCCCTCGCAGACGATGACCGCACACAGCGTAAACAGCTTCACCAGCCGTGTGCGCAGCGGCAACGGTGAGCGCAGATAGGCGGGCAACAACGCGGTACCCAGACCGATAAGAATACCGCGCTCGATGGTATGCAGCGTGGCCCAACCGCCCAGCAACAACAGCACGCCCGCCGCCGCACGCGTGCCCCACGACCGCGCGGTCAGCAGGTACCACCCGACGATCAACGCGACGACGCCGTAAAACGCGAGTTGTACCGGATTGGCAAACTGGGCGCTGACGCGGGCAATACCCTGCTCGGTGATGCCGACCATATCGCCTGCGGCACTACCGCCGCTATCCAGCGCGGAGACGAAGAGCCCGGCGTTCATCTGCCCGAACACCCCGCCGGGCAACGTGATGATGAGCACGCTCAATCCCAATTGCAGCAACAGCAGGACCACGAACAGCGCCTGCGCATAGCGGACGCGGCGATATGCCAGTGCGATTACCATTCCGAACATGCCGGTGCCGAACAGCGTGGTGCCAATATCGCGAAGATTGCTGCCCACCGAAAACGCGGCCAGCGCCGCCCACAGGCTGCCGAACAGCGCGATGAGCGCCAGCAGGCTGACCCGCCGGGAAAACACATCGTCGCGGCGTTCCCGCCAGATTTTGGCAAAGGCCACCAGCGTACTGATGAAACACAGTGGACCGAACACGGACGATATTGGCAGCGTGCGCAGATTGCCACCGATGCCGGAGGTTTCGCCGAAGGCGCACAGCATGAAGGCGCACGCCATTGCCGGTGGATAACGCACCGCCAGGTAAATCAGCGCCACGGCCAGCAGCAACGAGACAATGAGCATCGACACCCCTCGCCTGTCAGGCGATATCCGCGAAATACTGTTCCGTGTTGCGAAAATAATAGAAGCCGCCCAGGAAGTAGGCAACACTGACCAGCAGCGAGATTCCCAGCACCTGCCATTCGATAGGCGAATTGCCAAGCAGCGCGCTGCGGGCGGTCGTAATCACCCCGGAGATGGGATTCAGCCACAACATCAGCAGCTTCGCGAGCGGATATTTGTCGAGCAGCTTCACCGGATAAATCACCGGCGTGACATACATGAGAATCTGAATAAAAAAAGGCAGTGCATAACGCACATCGCGATACTTGATATTCAGCGAGGCCAGAAACAATCCGATGCCCAGCGCGGAGAGGAATGACGCGGCGATCAGCACCGGCAGCAGCAGCAGGCCGATCCAGTGGGGATAACAGTGGTAGACGAACATCATCACCAGCAGGATGCCGCCGCCGATCGCCATATCCACTAATCCGATCATCGCCGCCGAAGCGGGAATGATCAACCGCGGGAAGTAGACTTTCTGGATGATGGCTGAATTCTGAATCATCGAATTGCTGGTACTGTTGAGCGTATTGGAATAATACTGCCACAGCAACAGGCCCACAAAGAGAAATATGGGGTACGGGGTGCCGTCACCGCTGCTGATACCCGCCATGCGGCTGAAGATTACGGTAAAAATAATCATGGTGACCAGCGGTTGAAACAGCGCCCACAGGATGCCCAGCACGGTCTGCTTGTAACGGATGGCAATATCGCGCCAGGCGAGGATCAGAAACAAATCCCGATAGCGCAGCAGTTCCGCCCATTCGATGTTGGGCCACCGTGATGGCGGGGTGATGGCATATTCAGTCGTGGTACTCACGTAAAACCTCGGTTGGAAGAATGAGCGCCGTGCAGATGGCCCGGCGGATGACATGTCCACCAGTCTACGAGCTTTTACGCCGATGTGTTGTGTCGAATACTCCACAATAGCGGAATGTCCGTTGTCATCGGCAATGGCTTGGCAGTTATACGCGGAATAGGTATCATACAGGTGCCATTCCATCGCAAAGGACATCGACCGATGATACGAGCAGGCCAACCGGAGATCGACGCGATCACCCGCATTATTCAATCCGGGGATTTGTTCCGTCATTCGTGGGACAGCGATCGTTACACCGAAACCGAGGTGTTCGAGCGCGAGTGGGCGGAAAAGATCGGCGTGCGTCACGCGCTGGCCGTCACCAGCGGCACCGCGGCGCTGATCTGCGCCTGCGCTGCCGCCGGCATCGGGCCGGGTGACGAGGTGATCGTGCCCGGTTACACCTTTATCGCCACCGCCATTGCCCCGTTGATGTGCGGCGCCATCCCGGTACTCGCGGAAATCAACGAGACATTGCTCATCGACCCGGCGGATATCGAGCGACATATCAGCCCGCGCACGAAAGCCATCATCCCCGTGCATATGTTGGGGATGCCCGCTGACATGGACCCTATCATGGCAATCGCGCGCAAGCATGACCTGCTGGTGATCGAGGACGCCTGCCAGATGGACGCGGGATCATACCAAGGCCGGCGAACCGGCTCCATCGGCGACATGGGATGCTTCAGCTTCAACTTCTTCAAGATCATGACCTGCGGCGAAGGCGGTGCCATGGTCACCGACCGTGAGGACCTGTTCGCGCGGGCGTCAATGATGCACGACGGCGGCGCCAGCTTCTGGCCCAGCAAAGACCAGACAGACCTGCCGTTCTTCATCGGACTGGAATTCCGCTTCAACAACATCCTCGCCGCCATGCTGCGCGAGCAGATCAAACAGGTCGATGACTGGCTGACGGCAGGGCGGACAAACAAGCAGTGGTTGGCGGCCGAACTGTCGCGCGCGGGCATGAACGTGCTGCCCAGCAACGACATCGCTGGTGACTGTGGGCTGGTGTGCGGCGTCCAACTGCCCACCGAGGCAGAAACGCTGCACGTGCAACAGACACTGAAGGCCCAGCAGATCGCCGCCTGGCGCCCGTTCGACACCGACCGCCACGTCTACTGCAACTGGACGCCGATCCTGGAGCACCGCGCCTGGCACTGCGACGGCATGAATCCGTTCCTGCATCCCGCCAACCAGGGAGCGCAGATGCAATACACCCCCGATATGCTGCCGCGCACGCTGGATATCCTCAAGCGCACACTGTTGGTCAATCTGAATCCATTCATGACGGAAGATGCGCGACTCGGCATCGCGCAGGCGATAAGCACCGCCGGGGGATGTAAGGCCTAACGCAAAACGTGGAAATAGACTTCCACGTTTTGCACCACACGTCCCGCCAACGTCGGGGCTACCAGGAACTCAGAAAAAGCGGAATCGCATTGTGCAACTTTGCACCAGCGCGTGATGGTATGGAGTTCCGGCGCTTTACTCGGCCTTCAGGGTTGCCACCGGAGCAAAAGATCCGGAGGGACGACTGCTCAAACAGTCTATTCCGCCGGTGTGAATTGTACTGGCATTGTCACCCGCGCTCGTGCGGTGCTTGCCGTGGAGTAAACGTATGGCACAGGTACGATGGCTGCTGGTTGGCGCCGGCGATATTGCGCGCAAGCGTGTGGCACCGGCGCTGGCAACGGCGAATGGTTCGGTGTTGACCGGCATCTGCAATCCCAATGCCGCGCGACTGACTACGCTGGCGGATGAATACGGTGTCGCGGAGCGCTATACCGACATCGGCACGGCGCTGGCCTCCACCACGGCGGACGCGGTCTATCTCGCCACACCGGTGTGGCTGCACGTCGAGCAGGCCGTGCAGGCACTGGCGGCGGGGAAACACGTGCTGATTGAAAAGCCGCTCGGGCTTTCCGCCGACGATTGCGCCCGCTTGCTGCAGGCTGCCGCGCGCAACGATCGCAAAATTGCCTGTGCCTATTATCGACGCTTTTCCCCGCGCTTCCGACACGCCCAGCAGATGCTGGCGGATGGCGAATTCGGCCGAATCGTCGCGATGCGCATCGTCTACCACTCCTGGTTTGCTCCCGCGCCGGACGATCCCAAATACTGGCGCGTGCAACGCGAGAAATCCGGCGGCGGCCCGTTGAGCGACATGGGCTGTCACATGTTCGATCTCCTCATCGGCCTGTTCGGCATGCCGGCCACCGTCTTCGCCCGTTGCGCGCACCAGGTGCGGGCGTGGAACGTGGAGGACGGCGCCGCCGTGTTGATGACGCTGCACAACGGCGCGCTGGTCACCGCATCGGTGCATTGGAACAGTCCCGTGCGGCGGCACGAGATGGAGATTGTCGGGACCAAGGCCTGTCTGTTGTGGCGCCCATTCGACAGCGGCCCGGTACAGAAGACGGTGGGTGATCAACACACGGCACTGGAACTGCCGCCGGCCGACAATGTGCATCTGCCGCTGGTGGAGGATTTCGTCGATGCCATCGCGCAGGACCGTCCGCCACGCTTTTCGCTGGCGGAATCCGCACGCGCCAACCGGCTACTGGATGCAATCTACCGCTCCAGCGCCGAGGGGCAGGAAGTGGTAATCTCGCCTGAGGAGACATCCCGATGACATTCGCTCGACCGCTTGTGACTGCAATCGGTCGGGTGCGCAGTCCTGTCGCTTCCCGCGGCGTTCAACGGTAGAGCGTCATGACGCAGAACACATGACCGGGGGACGGATTTAGCCTCTGAGCATGCTCCACAGCAGCAGCACGTTCAACGCGCTCACGACTGCCGCCACTGTCCACAGCACACCACGCAACAGCGGCGAGTTGGCGTATTTGCCCATGACCAGCGTGGACGAAGTGAGCAGCACCTGGATAAGAATAGTCCACGGCAGTTGCACGCTGAGCAATATCTGTGAAATCACCAGTCCGCGGAAAGGATTGCCGATGAAGAAGATGACCACGACAGCGCCGACGATGGTCAGCGCCGTGCCCCAGCGCGTGTGCGAATCCTTCACGTCGTAGGGTTCACCGAAGATGCCGGCGAAGATGCTGCCGCCCGCCATGCCGGCGGTTACCGACGAGGCAAGGCCGGCGAAGAGCAACGCCAGCGCAAAGACGACGGCGGCGGCCTGCCCGAGCAACGGCCGCAGAATCACCTGCGCCTGCTGCAGTTCATCTACCTGAATCCCGCTGGTATAAAACGTGGCCGCGGCGACGATGATCATGGCGCTGTTGATGCCCCACCCCACCAGCATGGCGATGAGGGTATCCATGAATTCGAAGTTCAACTGGCGTTTGATGACCGCGTCATCCTCCATATTCCATTGTCGGCTCTGGATGATCTCCGAATGGAGGAACAGGTTGTGCGGCATCACCACCGCGCCCAGCACCGCCATGATGATGGGAATGGAGCCCATCGGGAAACTGGGCATTACCCATCCCAGCGCCGCCTCCACCCACGGCACCTTCACCAGGGTCAGTTCGAACAGGAAGGCGAGGCCGACCAGCGAGACAAAAGCGATAATGATTTTTTCCAGCTTCTGATATGATTTGCTCCACAGCATCCAGAAGACGAAAGCGGCGACCAGCACCACGCCCACCGGCAACGGCAGGCGGGTGAGCATATTGAGCCCGATGGCGGCGCCAAGGATTTCCGCGAGCGCGGTGGAGATAGCCGCCAGCACCGCGCTGCCCAGCACGGTCTTGCCGAACCATGGGCGCAGGTACTTGCTGGCCGCCTCAGACAGGCACAATCCGGTGACGATGCCCAGGTGCGCCACGTTGTGCTGCAACACAATGAGCATGATGGTGGAGAGAGTCACCATCCACAGCAGCAGATAGCCGTGACTCGCACCCGCCGCCACGTTCGACGCCCAGTTGCCGGGATCGATGAAACCGACGGTAACGAGCAAACCCGGCCCCAGATACTTGAGGATTTCCAATCCTCGCGACTGAGGCCGGGGATGTTTCCATTGTTTTAACGCTTCAAACAGGGTCATATCGCCGATCTACGCCAGGGTGCCTTTGGTGCTGGGTACACCGCTTTCGCGCGCGTCGATGCCAATAGCGGTGCGCAGCGCGCGAGCGCAGGCCTTGAACGCCGCCTCGACGATATGGTGCGTATTCGTGCCGGAGAGCAGGCGCAGGTGCAGCGTCAATCCCCCGTGGACCGCCAGCGCGCGGAAGAAATCTTCCGCCAGTTCGCTGTCCCAGGTGCCCACCTTCGGTTGCGACAGCGTCACCTCCCACACGAAGTAGGGTCGCCCGCTGCAATCCACCGCCACCAGCATCAGCGCCTCGTCCATGGGGAGCAGCATGTCGCCATACCGGCGGATGCCCAGCTTCTCGCCCAGCGCCTGCTTCAATGCCTGCCCCAGCACGATGCCGATATCTTCCGTCAGGTGGTGGTCGTCCACCTGCACATCACCCGTCGCCCGCACGGTCAGGTCGCACCCGCTGTGCTTGGCGAACAGCGTCAGCATGTGGTCGAGAAACCCGATGCCGGAATTGATGTCCGCCACCCCTGTCCCGTCCAGTTCCAGGGTGAGTGCTACGCGCGTCTCCGCGGTATTGCGTTCAATCGTTGCATTGCGCATGCTGCTGACCTCGGCGATAAAGATGCTTAAGTGTAACGGAATGGCGGGAAAGGGGCAACAGGTCTGTTCAACAATATGAACCGCGGGCATTCTGCCTGCCCGCGGTCCATAACGTATACGATTCACTGTCGGTACGGTATCCGGCTCTCAATCTTTTCGCTGATGCGCTTTCAATAAACGTTTGCGCAGGCGCACCGAGACGGGGGTGATCTCCACAAATTCGTCCGCTTCGATGTAATCGACGGCGTTTTCCAGCGACATCAGGCGCGGCGGGGTGAGCATGACGGCGATGTCGGAGGTGCTGGCGCGCATGTTCGTCAGCTTTTTCGCTTTCGTCACGTTGACCACCAGGTCGCATTCACGCGAGTTTTCGCCCACGATCATGCCTTCGTAAACTTCGACACCAGGGCCGATGAACATCTCGGCGCGTTCCTGCAGGCCTTCGATGGCGTACCCCGTACTCGACCCGTGGTTCATCGAGACGATGGCGCCGCGGGTGCGGCGGATCACGTCGCCGGCGATCGGCGCGTATTCCAGATACTGATGGTGCATCAGCCCTTCACCGCGGGTATCGGAAAGGAATTCGGTGCGATACCCGAACAGCCCGCGCGCGGGAATGCGATAACGCAGGCGGGTGCGGCCATCTTCGCCGATCTCCATCTCCAGCAGTTCCGCCCGCCGCGGCCCCAGCTTCTCCATGACGGCACCGACGCTGGTGTCGGGCACATCGATGATCAGTTCCTCAAACGGCTCGCACTTTACGCCATCGATCTCTTTCACGATGACGCGCGGCTGCGACACCATGAATTCGTAGCCTTCACGGCGCATGGTCTCCATGAGAATGGTCAGATGCAGTTCGCCGCGGCCCGACACGGTGAAGACATCCGGCGTTGACGTGTCGTCCACCCGCAACGCGACATTCGATTGCAGCTCGCGCTGCAGGCGGTCGCGCAGGTGGCGACTGGTCAGGTACTTGCCTTCCCGCCCGGCAAACGGTGAGGTATTGACCAGGAAATCCACGCTCACCGTCGGCTCGTCCACCGCGATGCCGGGCAGCGGGTCGGGGAACGCCGGATCGCAAATGGTGGCGCCGATCTGTATCTTCTCCAGCCCGGCGAGGGAGATGATCTCACCCGCTGACGCTGATTCCGCGTCGGTGCGATGTAAATTCTCGAAGGTATACAGCCGCGACACTTTGGCGCGGGTCGTCTCACCCTCCAGCGGTACCAGCAGCACCTGCTCGCCCAGGCGTATGCTTCCGCGCTCGATGCGGCCAATGGCTAGTTGCCCCAGATAGGGTGAATAATCCAGCGTGGAGATCAGCATCTGAAACGGCCCGTCGGGTTGCACGCGCGGCGTAGGGATGTGCTGCAAAATCGATTCGAATAACGGCACCAGATTATCGTTGGGATCATCGGGATCGAGCGCGGCGGTACCGAGTTTGGCGGAACAGAACAGCGTGGGAAAATCGAGTTGCGCGTCATTGGCGCCCAACTCGATAAACAGATCGAAAATCATATCGTGCACCTGGTGCGGGCGTGCGCCGTTGCGGTCGATCTTGTTGATCACCACAATTGGCAATACGCCCAGCGCCAGCGCCTTGCGCAGCACGAACCGCGTTTGCGGCATTGGACCGTCGGCGGCGTCCACCAGCAACAGCACGCCGTCCACCATGCGCAGGATACGCTCAACCTCGCCACCGAAATCAGCATGGCCGGGAGTGTCGACGATGTTGATTTTGGTATTGTTCCAGTGTACCGAGGTATTCTTCGCCAGGATGGTAATGCCGCGCTCGCGCTCCAGCGGGTTGGAATCCATCACCCGCTCTTCCACCTGCTGGTTGACACGGAATGCCCCCGCCTGGCGCAGCATCTGGTCGACCAGCGTGGTCTTGCCATGATCGACGTGGGCGATAATGGCGATATTGCGCAGCCGCAGGTCGGTCGCGCACGAACTATCGGTGGTGGTAATCGTCATGCTTCCTCAAACACAAAAATGCGGCGCAGCGCACGTGACGCTGCCCCGTGGTCATCATTATAACAGAAATCGGGGCGGCGTGGAAATTTGCGCGCGGTGGGAGCGAAAGGCTGGCAGGCGTTGGCGAGGAGCATCCGCACATCCGAAAGTTATACAGCGCTAAGATGGCCGTGCCGTTCTGCGATCACCCATTCCGTTTGCCCGCGCGGATGCGCGTGGAGCGCTGCCCGTCCAGATAGCGTTCGGCCAGGATGACCGCCACGTAGTCATCGTAGGGACGGTCGGGCGAACGCAGACCGAGGGGCAGCAGGCGTTTCCAGCCGTGTGCCGGATGGTCCTGCAGGAAGCGCAGTCGACCTAATTCACTGGACCGATGCTCGTCCACGAAGACGATTTCCAACGTCAAACCCGCGGAGCGAATCAGATCGCGCGTCTGGCGGGCGAAGGTGCGATCGCCCAGGATGACGATGTCGATGCCGTAGCGCCCGACGAAGTGAGCGACGCGAACGGGCAGCGAGGGGGTGTCGATAATATCGCGCGCCAGGATTGCCCGCTGCTCGGTCACCACGGCAATCCCACATTTTTCCGTTCCCGGATCTACCGCCAGCAATGGTAAACGACTGGGCAACGACGCGTCCTCGTTAAGGAGAATTCACCGGCGCCGCTTCCAGCGCAAGGTCGGGTGGGCTATACCGGTACATCTTCGTGCGACTGCGGGCGATCAACGAAACCTTGCCGGTCATCGTGCGCGCTTGTTCCGCCGCCACCAGCAGTTCGGACCAGGGTACCTGCGACAGTGCGGCCTCGGGTGTCATGTCCGGATGCCGGGGATCATAGCGCCGCAGCACCATCACCGCTTCCTTCGCGCGCAGTGCCGCCGGCACGCGGGCGCTCAACAGATCGTCCACCAGGCGGCTGACCACCTCCGCCGTAGTCGTCTGCGCGGTGATCGACATCTCCACCCGCGCCACTTCCGCCCCCGCGGTAAACACCAGCGTGTTCGGCAACATCTCGATCGCATCCACCGACACCATCGCCGGGCCGTTCACCGGCACGTTATTCAACGCGACGAAGCGGATGATGAGGTTGCTGTTCTCATACAACCGGGTGATGCGGTCGCACAGCATCTCGATGGCATCGTCAGGCGACAGCCGCACCAGGCGGCCGCCGTCCTGGCGAAGAAAGATGATCTCCGCGGCGCCGGTGGGCAATCCGCGGCTTTGCCGGCGCACCACGCGCTCCGCCGCGGCAAGAAATTTCTTCAACCAGCCTCGCAACGCGCTGGTGCTACCCTCCGCCGGCACCAACCCGCTTAAAATCTCCTGACCGGAAACAAAGGCCAGCGGGGTGAAATTGGTCGCGAGGAATTCGCCCAACGAATCCTGTAATTGTTTTTTCTCATCCTCCAGCCGCAACTGCTCGTCCTGCAGCTTTTGTAATGTGCGCGTGCTGCTGATCAACTTCTGCGACGATTTATCAAACTGGGTTTTCGATTGGGCCAGGTCAATGCGCACGGTGGTGAGCTGTCGCTGTACGGCGGTCAACTGCTGCTGGTTCTTTTGCAGTCGCTGCTGAATGGACGCCAACTCCGCCAGCGCGTGCCGGCGCTGGTTGGTCGAGTGGATCAAGCGGTGTTCCGAAACGCGCAGCTTGTCCCCCATGGTGCCGAGTTCGATCGTCATCTCCGTCGCGCGGTCTTGCGCGGAAAGCAGCTTGGCTTCCGTGACGCGCAGTTTGGCTTCCGTATGCTCTTGCTCGGACTTGAGTTGTGCCAGCTTGTCGCGCACGATGCTGATCGGCGTGTAGAAAATCTCACGGATGCTCGCGCTGACAGCGAAGGTGGCGACCAGGGTGAGAGCGGCGATGAACATGCCCATGCTGACGGAGATGACAATCGCGGTATGACGCGGCCGCAATCCCAACAACGTCAGTCGCTTGCGCCCCATTTTGCGCCCGATCAGGTCGCCCACATAGGCAATCAGACCGCTCACGAGCACAATCAATAGCGCCAGAAAGAGCATACTACTCATGAATTCGCCGTCCTAACGGGATAAACAAACACTTATTATAAAGCGAGGCGTTTTACAACGTCAAGCTGCAGCCACCGACCGAGACGGCGGTAATGACATCCTCCGCCAGTTTACCCTAACAGTGCCGCCATATTCCCGCCCATCACCGCGCTGCGCTCTTCGTCGTTCAGTGCGGCGAATTTCGCGGTGAGGAAGGCCGAGGAAAAACAGCTTACCGGGAAGCGCGACGAAAAAATCAGCCGGTCGGCGCCCACGGTCTGCGCTAGTTGTTCGACGGTGTCACCACCGCACAGCAGGCGCGTGGTCAGATAGGTATGCGGTCGCGCGCGCAGCACCGCGATGGCTTCGTTGAGCACGTAAAGATTGATGTCGTGCAGGATCACCGGCACCGGCAGGTCCTGTACCGCGTCCAGGATCACCGAGGCGTCGCCGTCGCGTCCGGCTTCGATCATCAGCACCAGTTTAGCCGCGGCGGCACGCCGCAGCACCGCTTTCGCCTGCACGTTGGCGAATGACCAGCCTTGCGACACCGGGAACAGCGCCAATATTTTGAAACCCTGTTGCGCGCAGCTCTCGACTTGCTCTACCCCGTTGACACGCGGGTCCGCCGAGCCGATGGGAATCAACCGCTGATCCTGCCGACTGGCCGCCCAGGTTAGCCGATTGCCTGCTTCTGCGTCGAGAAAAATGCTGTTTGCTGATAGCGTACAGGCACGGTCGACCTTATATTGTTCCAGACCGCTGATCAATTGCTCGACGGGATAATCGTTTGGCAATCCGGGCCAACTGCCGAAAATGGTGAACGCATCAAATAACATCGCTGTCTCCTGATCATCCTATTCGCCTCCCGTGGGCAAATTCCCGCCGGGAACGATAAATCATGTAATTTCACCTGCTGGGAGCAACAACATGATTGGACGCCGGTGTATCGTGGCAGTCGTTTGCCTGCTGGCCGCCTGGCCGGCATGGACGCAGTCGCCGTGGCCGTCGCGCGCGACCGCGATGGCGATGTCAGCGCCTTTCATTCTGGTCGGCACGGTGACCGAGGTGCGCGCCCGCATGCCGGAAGATCCCTATGGCAACCATGACGCCGTGGTGCACGTCGACGAAGTAGTGAAGGGCAATCTGCCGGACACCATCGTGGTGCGCTATCCTGGTGCGCCCGCCGCCTGGCCCGCCCGCGGTGCCGCACGTGCGGAGGGCCTGCCTGCCCAGCAGTTGCAACGCGGCGACCGCATGCTGTTTCTGCTGGCGGGTGGTTCGCCGTACCGGCTGGCGCATCTCACCCGCGGCATGCTGCCCGTCGAGCGGTTGCCGGAACTGCGCGCCGCGCTGGCGGCTTTTCCGCTTAATGTGACACTGCAAACCGACGCGGTGCTCCTTCCTCCGGCAAGCACGTTTGACGTGACCGTGCGCCTGACCAACACCGGCGACGTCCCGTTGCGTATGCGGTTGCCGCTGGCATTCGCCGGGTGCGTCCGCTTCTGGAACTGGACGGCATCGGCGCTGCTGCCGGTAAAGGTGATCCGTGGTACTCCGGTCAGCCTCGATCCTTCGTCATACGTCGAGGTAATCCTGCAACCCGGAGCAACACGCGAGAGCGTGCACGCGTTCACGGTCTCGCCTACCCGCCGCCTGCGCGCGCCGCAAGCTGTCACGCTGGTCGCCTGGGTCTACCTGCTGCCGCCGGACGCGACCGACCCGCTAAGCATCGCCTCCAATCCGGTCGAGGTGGCCATCGCCACCCCGTGATCACTCCCGAATCGCCAGCGCCACCGTCTCCACGTGCCCGGTCTGCGGAAACATATCGACCGGCTGCACCACCTGCAACCGATAACCGAGCATGGCCAGGTCGCCGGCGTCACGCCCAAGGGTTGCGGGGTCACAGGAGACCAGTACCACACGCCGGGCACCGAGCTGCGCCACGCTCTCCAGCACCGAGCGACCCGCGCCTTTGCGCGGAGGATCGAGCACTACCACGTCGAGGGAACGTCCTTTGCGCAGCAGCCGTGCGAAGATGGTTTCCACTCGCGCCTCATACAGGTGCACGTCGTGAATGCCGTAACGCGCCAGATTGTCCGACGCATCGCGCAGCGCGACGGGATGCTCTTCAATGCCCAGCGACTGCTGCGCCGCGCCGGCCAGCGGCACGAGGAAGGTACCCACCCCGCAATAGCCATCCGCGAGGATCGCCCCGGTCAGGTCGCCGGCATACTCGGTGACCAGGTTCACCAGTTTGGCGGCTTGTTCACTGTTCACCTGGAAAAAGGATTCCGCCGAGACAATGTATTCCCACCGTCCCAGCCGCTGCAACAGCTTGTCGTGCCCGACCAGCGAATCCGCCAGCGTGCGCCGCACCACCGAGCGACCGCGCACGCGCGACCACAGCACGCCCGCCAGTTCCGGCACGCGCGCGCTCAGCTCCTCCGCGGCAGCCAGCAGGCGCGGATGCTCTTCCCAGCACACCAGAATCGCCAGAGCGGAATTCTCCTCAGGGCTGATGCGTGTGATCAACTGCGCCAGCGGCAGCTTCTCCTGCTGGGCAACCGCTTCTGTTTCGTGCAAAATGCGCAGGGTGAGCGGATGGTGAATGGGACATTCGGTCACGGGCAGTATACCGCCTTCGCCGTCCTCGGCGTGATACCCGAGACGCAGGCGCCCCTTTACCTGGATGGCGGTGAATTCGCCTTTGTTGCGGTAGCCCCACGGTTCAGCCATGCCCTGGGTGGGCCGTATTTCGACACCTTTGATGCGACCAATGCGCTCGAGGCCGTCGCGCACGAAGGCTTGTTTGGCGACCAGTTGCGCCTCATACCGCAAGTGCTGCAGCGGGCAGCCGGGACAGCCGCTGGCCAGCGAGCAGGGCGTGGGAATGCGATCGGGACCGGGATGCAGCAACGCGAGGATACGCGCGCGGCCAAAGGATTTGCTAACCTCGGTCACCTCGACCTCGACGGTATCACCGGGTGCGGAATTGGGGATGAACAGCGTGAAGCCCCCGGGACGCGCGATGCCGTCTCCGCCGGTGGCGAGTGTGTCAATCGTGACGCTAAGATGATCCCCCACCTGAGGGTGATCGGGTTCCGGTTGTTCAATACTCATGGTGCTATCCCGAATTCGTCTTCCGGCGGCAATTTCCTCTTTCCCGCTGGCGCTATTTCCGTTCCGGACAGCAAACGCTCGTGGAAGTGCCTGCCTGGCGCAGGCGCTCCCACGAGCAATGTCACTGTCACCCGAAGCATGCGGATGTTAATTCGTCAGCCCCAACACCAGACCGGTCAACACCGCTACCCCGAACAGTGTCTCATATTCGCCCATGCGCATATCCGGTTCCAGATCGGTGAGGCGCGTTGTGCAACATCGCCGCGCCGGCACCGTCCGAATCACCACCCGCGGTGCCGATGAGGATGACTGCACTGCCGCCGGCCTGGCGATGGGGCGTGGATTCGTGCCATGCGAGACCATGCGCGCCATGGGGTTGGGCGTCGATTGCCGGACGGGAGTAATGATCACACGGCGCGTGGTCATCGGCTGGTTATACTGCACCACCACGGTATCGCCGGAGATCGGCATCATGTTCATGTATTCCGGTAATAACACGGCGATGGAATCCATCTCGTTGACCTTGAGCACCCGCGCGCGACTGATCACGATGCCGTAACGCACCACCAGCATGTCCGCTCCGTTGCACAACTGCTCGCGTTTGCCGAGATTGGTGTAAAACTGGCCGCAGGTGGCGATGATCGTCACCGTGCCGCAGATTGGTGGTGTGGCGGTCATGGGCACCAGCGTCTGCGGAGCATCCGCGAGTATCGGTTGCGCGGCGAAAGTCGGCAACAACGCCATCGTCAGCATTACACAGAGTAACATCGCTTGTGGCATAACTTCCACTCCTTCTCATGCGGTTGATTCGCTTTGCTTAGTCTTCCATATTATCACCGGGCAGAGCGGCAGCGTCAATAGCCGGTTCGCACGAAATGGCATATGCTGTTGGGTGCAATTCCGCACCGCGAGACCATCATTTTCTTGCGGGCGCATGGCGGGTATGGTATAGTTTACCGGTTTGAGTGTGGTTGCCGGGCGTATGCCCGGCACTTGCGTTTCAGTGCTGACCACACCAACCGGCAGAAGGAGGCATTCCCGGTGGCGACTCGTGAATTACCGACGCAATATGAACCGCGATCCGTCGAAGAGAAATGGATGGCGTTCTGGGCTCAGCAGGGGTATTTCCATGCCGAAGTTCGCGACAGCAAACCACACTATTGCATCACCATTCCCCCGCCCAACGTCACCGGCGAACTGCACATCGGACACGCGCTGCAACATGCCATCCACGACGCCATCATTCGCTGGCAGCGCATGCTGGGCAAAGAGACGCTGTGCGTGCCGGGCACCGATCACGCCGGCATCGCCACCCAGATGAAGGTGGAGCGACAGTTGGCGGACGAAGGATTGACCAAATACGATCTGGGCCGTGAGAAATTTCTGGAGCGTATGTGGCAGTGGAAAGCGCACTACGGCGGCACCATTTTACGCCAGTTGCGGCGTTTCGGCGCGTCCTATGACTGGAATCGCGAGCGCTTCACCCTCGATCCCGGCTACGTCAAGGCGGTCTACACCTCGTTCACCCACCTGTATGACAAAGGCTTGATCTATCGCGGAACACGCATTATCAACTGGTGCCCGGGTTGCGAAACGGCGATCTCCGATCTGGAAGTCGAGCACGAGGAGCGCCGCGGCCACCTATGGCATTTCCTCTACCCCTTCACCGAAGGCGAAGGCGGCGTGGTGGTCGCCACTACCCGGCCGGAAACGATGCTGGGCGATACCGCGGTCGCCGTCAATCCGCATGATGCGCGTTACACCGCACTGGTGGGCAAAACGGTGCGCCTGCCGCTGATGAACCGCGAAATTCCCATTATCGCCGACGACTACGTGGATCCCGCTTTCGGCACCGGCGCGGTAAAGGTGACACCCGCCCACGACCCCAACGACGCGGAAATGGGTCGCCGCCACCAGTTGCCGGCGCCCATCGTGATCGGCAAGCGCGGCGAGATGACCGAGGAAGCCGGTCCCTTCGCCGGACTCGACCGCTATGCCGCGCGTACCGCGGTACTCGACGCGCTGCGCGAGCAGGGATTGCTGGTAGAGACCACCGATCACATCCACTCGGTCGGCATGTGCGATCGCTGCAAATCGACCATCGAGCCGCTGCTCTCCGATCAGTGGTTCGTGAAGATGGAGCCGCTGGCGCAGCACGCGTTGCGCGCGATTCGCGAGGGACTGGTCGAGTATCAGCCAGAGCGTTTTGCCCGGTATAGCGTGGAATGGCTGGAAAATATCCGCGACTGGTGCATCTCACGCCAGCTCTGGTGGGGGCATCGCATCCCGGTCTACACCTGTGACGCGTGCGGCCGCCAGTTCGCCGCCGTCGAGACACCGAGCGCCTGCCCGCAATGCGGGGGCAGCGCACTGACGCAGGATCCCGACGTGCTGGACACCTGGTTCAGTTCGGCGCTGTGGCCCTTCGCGGTGCTGGGCTGGCCCGACGCCACGCCTGAACTGGAATATTTCTATCCGACCAACCTGATGATCACCGGGCGCGATATCCTGTACTTATGGGTGGCGCGTATGATCTTCAGCGGCATGGAATACCTGCCCGACGCGCCCAGGCACGGCATCCCGTTCCATCGCGTATTTGTGCACCCCACCGTGCAGAACTTCGAAGGAAAGCGCATGTCCAAGTCACTGGGCACCGGCGTCGATCCGCTCGAACTGATGGATAAATACGGCACCGACGCTACGCGCTTCGGATTGTGCGGCATGGCAACCGTCACCCAGGACGTGCGGCTGCAGGAAGATCGCGAGCCCAATTGGGATCCCAACACGCCGGAGGTCGGGCGCAACTTCCCCTTCTTCGTGCAGGGGCGCAATTTCGCCAACAAAATCTGGAATGCCAGCCGTTTTGTGCTGATGAATCTGCGCGACGATACCAAAGCGGCGCCGATCATCGGCACGTTGGCTGACCAGTGGATTCTCTCGCGGTATGCCGCCGCGGTGGAGGAAGTGACCCAGGCGCTGGAGTCGTACCGGCTGGACCAGGCGACGCAGACGCTCTACAACTTCTTCTGGAGCGAATTCTGCGACTGGTACCTTGAGATGAGCAAACCGGCACTGCGCAGCGAGGAGCCGGGGGTGGCGGATGCCGCGCGCAGCACGCTGGCCTACGTGCTGGAACATGCACTGCGCCTGCTGCATCCGTTCATGCCGTTCATTACCGAAGAGATCTGGCAGCAGTTGCCACACGGCGATGACGCGGGAGCCAGCATCATGGTGTCCGCATGGCCGCAATCGGCGGACTATCTCGCCGATGATGAAGTCGAACAACGCATGGCGTTCCTGATGGACGTCATCGCCAGCGTGCGCAAGCAGCGCGCGGACCAGGGCGTGCCCCCCGCACAAAAGGTGGCCATTCGCGTGGCGACCGACAACGACGCGGTGCGCAGCTTGATCGACCGCAACGAGGCAGTGCTGCTGACGCTGGCGCGCGGCGAAGAAGTGTCTACCACCGGCACCACCGCGGAAACCACCGGCGAGCACTTGTACTGGGACAACCAGCCGGTCGAGGTGACCATCTCGCGCGAGTTGTCGCCGGAAGAACGGCAAAAGGAAATCGACAAGATGCAGCGCGACATGCAAAAAGTTATTGCCGACGCGGAAAAACTGGCCGCGCGCCTGGACAATCCGCAGTTTGCCGAGAAAGCCCCGCCCGCCGTGATCGCGAAAAACCGTGCCGAGCTGGCTGAACTGCACCACCGTCGTGCCAGCCTGGAAGACCGGCTGAAGACGCTGCAAGGCTGATCTCCCACATCGCCAGGGCCGGGCTCTGTCCCGGTCTTGATGATGCATGAAGCGTAAACGCAAAACCGTTCCCATCGCTGTGTTGACACTCACGAATCGGACACACAATCCCAGCCGGGGCGGCGCCTGCCTCCTCCGGCACAAACCGTTCACTTCCCCTGCGACCAACATTACACTTTTTCAAATTTAATACTGCATGTGATTGACATCGTGGAGATGGGTAAGTAAGCAATGGAAGCTCCTGCCAATGCAGGGCGGAAAGGGACGGATAATGTTTATCGATTACCTGACACTGATGTTGATCAATATGGTCGCCGGGTTTTTCCTGCTAGCGGGTTATCTCGCGCGCGGCATCGATGATCCCGACCAGCAGAAATGGGTGCCTGGCTTCGGCATCGTCGGCGTGATTGCACTCGCGTTCGGTGCGCATATGACGATGACCTGGCCGCTCATCGGACAATACAACTCGGCATTCGGGGAAATGTCGGTCTTCTTCGGGGCCATCTTTCTCGGCACCGCGGTGGCGTTGGCACGCGGTTGGAATCTGTTGACCATCGCCATCTATGCGCTGTTCGCCGGACTGGCCGCCATACTGCTGGGCGCGCGCATCATCAACCTGGGAATGACCCAGGCGCCGCTGCTTTCCGGCTTCGGCTTCATCACCGCCGGGATTGCCGGCGTGCTGGCGGCGCCGATATTGGCCTGGTTCCGCCACCACCGCGCCATCCGCCTGTTAGCCGGACTGGCATTGGCCGGCATCGGCCTGCTGTGGGCGCTAACCGGCTACCTGGCTTACTGGTCGCACATGGAAGGCTTTAAGAACTGGAAGCCGACCACGATGATCCAGCGCATGCCGTCCCCACTCGCGCAACCGGTGCCAACCACGCCCGGCCGCTAAAAGCAGGGGGCGCTGCACGGCAGCGCCCCCTGCGTGGTGTCGGCATGCCGGGTGGTTAATACACCTCCGCGCCTTCGTTATAAAATACGTACAACCCGTCTTTGCCGGGGGCGACAAGGTCGAGGCGACCGGTGCCGCGCAGGTCGGCCATGGCGAAGAAAATGCCGCAGCCGGTGCCTTGGCGGATGGGTCCGTAGTCGATAACCTGCTTGGAGAACGACTCGCCGTTCCACTTGAAATAATAGATGCCCACGTCGTCGCGCTCGCCGTGGTCGTTGCCGCAATGCGCGCGATGGCGCTTGCCGGTGACCAGTTCGCACTCGCCGTCGCCGTCGATATCCAGCCACATCATGTCGTGATACTGCGCGTTGTACGGATCGATGGGATGCCTTTTGAAGCTGATCTCGCCGCCGGTGCGCACCTGTTCCCACCAGTCCAGCCCGAAGCCGTGGGCATTGCCGACAATAATATCGTTCAATCCGTCGCCGTTTACGTCCACCACCAGCATGGGCACGCTGGCCGCCCATGGCATAAACTGCTGTTCGTGGAATATCCACTCGCCGGTAAACGGATTCGCGGGCGCTTCCAGCCATCCGCCATTCAACACAAAGTCGCCGCGCCCGTTGCCGGTGATGTCGCCGAAGCCCAGGCCATGCCCCTGCGGCTTGTCGTAAATGACATGACTGGTGAACTTGCCCGTACCCTTGCCGTTGGCGTCGGTGATCAGTTTGTAGACCGCCAGCGGACCGTTGGGAGTATTGGGCACGATCTCGATCACGCCGTCGCCGTCCACGTCCCACGCGCGCGTGGTTTCGATGTTGCCGGTTTCCGCGATGACATGCTCCGCCCACTCGCCGCCCGCCGCGCCCGGATTCTCACGCCAGCGCAACGTGTTGCCCCACCAGCCACCGGTCAGGAAATCCAGGTACCCATCACCATTGATGTCCAGCGCGATGGTGGAAAAATCGTCAAAATATTCACCGGCAACCATGACGTCGCCGATCTTATGCGCCGTTTTGAAATCCGGCCCTTCGTACCAGTAGGCGCCCGATACGATATCGAGCACGCCGTCGTTGTTCACGTCGAAGACACCCGCGGATTCATACCGCTCGTCCGCGATCAGCACTTTTCGCCATTTCAGTGGTGGCATGATAACCTCCAATCGGATTGGCCTTGACCCTCAACGCGAGGGTGCGTTACCTGTGGTAACAGACGTCTTTAATACGTTCCGCTGCATACGCAAACAGTTCCCATTTTGCATCGGGTGGGATAAGGTGGTCGAAGCCGGGCACGTAGCGCCCGAGGCGCGTCATGGCCGCCGCACGCTCGACTTCTTCATCCACCGCCGCTTTCGAGTCGGCCAGCGCGCGCTTGTCGAGTCCACCGATGATGCCGAGATCGGGATAGCGGCGCCGGTAATCCAGGATGTCGTTGCCTGCCTGCACCTCGAAGGGCAGGAACATGTTGATGCCGTGGCGCATCATCAGGGGCACCAGTTCGGAACAATCGCCATCGGTATCCACCGACACGATGCGCACGTCGTGTGCCTCGGCAAAGTCGGCTATGCGGTCGTAGCAGGGCATCATAAACTCCGCTGCCATCGTCGGCGAGATGAGTGAACCCTGGCGTCCTGACATGTCTTCCCAGATATGAATGTGGTCGATGCGCACTTCCGCCGCTACCCGCTCCCACACCGCGAGCCACAGCGAAGTCAGGTGATCCATGATGTTGTGAATGAGTTCCGGTTGCGTGTAGAAGCTGACCAGTAATTCTTCCACGCCCATCAGGTCGCGCGGTGTGCCGAACACGCCGTAGGGAAACGACCCGACCTGCACCGCGTAGCCGTTGCCGGCAAGTTGCGCGCGGAAGGCATCCCAGTCCTCGACGATGCGCCCGGCATCGTCCAGGCGCAAGCGCTCCGTCTTCAACTGATCCCAATCGTCGGCGGTTTTCACCGGGTAATCGAGAAACTCCGGCATCGACGCCCCGTCACGGCGGTCGCGGCGGGTGATGCCGCGCTCGTCGCGCCAGATGATGAACTGCTCACTTTCCTCCAGCGTTTGCCGTTCGAACGCCGGGAAGATGCCGGCATGAATTGCCGGCGAGGCAAACCCGCCGTCATAGCCAAAGCGCTCCGCGATATTCAGCGTCGCATCGCCGCTGTCGCGCTGCCAGTTCGCCAGCGCGTCGCCCCATGGCCACCAGCCGATCCCTACCCCGAAAGGCACGCGATCGACCGGCTCACCGATCAAACAACGGACAATGCGCTCGCCGCAGGTGAGTTGTGCCATACGCCAATCCTTATCAACCGTTTGTGGCACGATGGCCTGGTTGCTGATCTCGATTCCTTCAGTGCGGAAGGTCGGCCCCACACCATCCCCTCCCCCGCATGTGCCGCGCTCGCGAGGGAATGCTAATGCAACGTGTTCGTGCGGCAAGCCCCCTTTCCCTGCCCCGCGGCAGGGAAAGGGGAGATGGGACAACTATCCATCCGGAGAGAAGATGGGCGTCGATCATGTAACCTTCACACCGCCGCGCCGCGCAGTAAATCGATATACTGCTTGGCGATCTGCAAGTCTTCCAGCGCTTCATCGGCAAGGCAGAGTGGCTTCATCTCACCGCGAACGGCTGCGACGAAGTTGAATGCCTGCTGGCGCATGGCGTGCACCCACGGCAGCGTGGGCACGGTGGTGGTCGGCGTGTCGCCGTTGCCGGGATCGCGCAGAATCTCCACGCGACCCGGGCGGTTATTCGCCAGCGGGGCGGGCAGGTCTAGCTTGACGTAACCGTGCTCAAAGGTGACAAAGGCCTGCTCCTGCCAGTCGATCGTGGTGGTATAGGGCGACATCTCGATAACGCCGGCCACGCCGCTCGCGCTCTGCACGGCCAGCAACACGCCCGACGGTTCGGCATAGGTCACCGTGTACGATTCACCCAGCAGGTAGCGCATCAGGTTGACCTGGTGAATGTAATAGTTCACGAAACTGATATAGCGGTCGTACGTCGGCTCATCCATGTCCTGCGCGGGCGGATCCCACTCCAGCGCGGGAGAGGCTTCATCACTGCTAAGCAGATCGGTGAAGCCGCTGGCGACCCAGTCGCCGGCGGGCATCAGGATGCGCACGTAGCGCAGGTTGCCCAATTCGCCGGTCGTTTTCAAGCGGTCGATTTCCGCTTTCGCGTACATGGTGGCGGGATCACTGCGCTTGTGGTAGCCGACCATGTGCCACGCACCGCCGGCTTGCAGCGCCTTGAGAATTCTCTCGCCGTTCTCGATGGTGCCGGCAAGCGGTTTTTCGGTGAAGATGGGGATGCCGTACTGCGCCAGGTCGGAAATAAGCGTGCCGTGGCGGGTAAACGGCTGCGAGGCGACGATGCCGTCCAACGATTCGTGCTTCAACATCTCCGTGTGGTCAGCGTAGATGTTCGGCACGCCGTATTTCGCGGCAACCTTCTTGCCCAAACCCTCGCGCACTTCGGCGATAGCCACGACTTCACAATCGGGCACGGTGACATAGTTCTTCAGGTGCGCGCACTGCCCCATGCCGCCGACCCCGACGAAACCGATTCGCGTTTTCGACATTCGCGTTCTCCTTACGGATGGAATAGTTATGGGATTGTCCCGAATACATGCTGCTTGATGCGTGAAAATTCTACTCCGGTGGGCGGGGAAGCGATATGGACGCATTCAAGCAAACTATGGATTTTCTTGCGTTGCCGCGTGCTGGCGAAAGGCGGTGGGGGTGCAGCCAAGGGCGCGTTTCAACGTCCTGCGGAAGTAAAGCGGGTCGTTGAATCCCACGCGCGCCGCAATTTCGTTCACCGACAACGCGGTGGTCGCCAGCAATCGGCGGGCATTCTCCACCCGGATATGGCGCAGGTAGCGCATGGGGCTGATGCCCAGCCGCGCGGTAAACAGGTGTACCAGGTGCGTCTGGCTGAGATGAACCAGCGCGGCTAACTCGGAGAGGCTGATTTCACGCGCGTAGTTGGCATACAGATATTGCGCGGCGAAATCGACGGCATCGTGCGGCACCGCGATGCCGCTCTCCCATGCCCGCTCGACCAGGTAGAGAAACGCTTGCGTATAGGCGTGCGCCAGCGGCGTCGGCCCGTGTGCCTGCGCTTCCGCCAGGATATGCGCGCACAGCCAGCGCATCTCGCCCCCCGCGTCGGGCACCAGCAGGTGCGCTCCGCGCGGAGGAATGCCCGGCACGTCCACGCTGAAATAAATCGTCTCCTCCGGGTCCGCCGGGTCCGCCGTCTCCGCGTGCGGCAATCCCGGCGGATAAATCGCCAGGTAATGCGGCCGCGGGTGAATCGTCGCGCCGGGAAACTCCACCCGCCCCCCACCCTGCAGGTAGTAGATGAATTCCCAGTACGCGTGGCTGTGCGCGTCCATGTGCCACTCCGCCCCGGCATGGATCTGTCCCACGCCCAGTAAGCGAGCGGCGTCGATGTCGAAGATGGTGCTCATCATGTTCACTATAGCGGGTGAGAGGCTGGCACGCAAGCGGACAGTTAAGAAGAGATTACCAAGAAGCGGTGCGAAAGCGCGCCGTCTATGCCGTGTTGGGCGGGCAAAAACAGAATGCGGTCGCGGCAACGTTGGGCGTGAGCCCTATATTGTGTCGCAATGGATGAAAGCGTACCGGCAGGCGTGGCGCGTGAAACACGCCGCCGAGATTGAAATCGTCTATCTGCCCGGCTACAGCCCGGAACTGAACCCGGATGAGATGCTCAACCAGGACGTGAAACAGGCAGCCTTGCGGCAGCGCCGTCCGAAAAATGTCACGCAACTCAAGGAAGACGTGCGGGCCTATTGACATAGCACCCAGAAGCGCCCCGATGTCGTTCGCAGTAACTTCAAGGAACGGCATGTGCAATATGCCAAAGCCGAACCCGAAGCGGCCTGATAAATCTTTACCTATGCCGGGGTAGTAACGTGCTGAAGGTTCTGTTTAAGCCGGTACTGGATATGGGCACCTGGGCAAGGGGGTCTATAGTGGTCAACTCGTGATCAACACCAGTTCCCCCCTGCCCACGCGCACGCCACGCTCAACAGCGCATGCCAGTGGTGTAACTTGGCGCCCCGCGAGGGGGAGGCTAAAACCCGTCATCGATCTTCCACCGTGTCAGGAGTTCTTGAATCTTCGGCGCGAAGGGATCGTTGCGCCGGAACGTATGGGTATTGGGCAACGTGCACCGCCGGCCCGCGGGTATCAAACGGCACGAACTCTCCCGTGCTGATAATGCGCGGTACTCCCCGTCCTCGTCGAGCAGCAAGCATGTCGTGCCTTTTGCATAGATGCAACTTGATGTCCAGAAGCGCTCGCGCCCTCTGCCGTCCGGCCCGAGCGCCAGCAGGTGCGTGTTGATGAATGGGTTGCGTGTTTTCGGAATGACTGCGCGACGGACGCGGTACCGGCTGGAGATTTGCCCCTTGATATTCAGCATGGCGGATTCACCTTCCCACTCCTATATGTGATCGACAAGATGCTTCCGAAAAGGATCACTTATTTGTTCGCACCATGCCGCCAGTCGGCGACGATGCTCCGCCAGCACCCCGGCATGCCGCTGCTCGACGGCCAGGTTAACCATTTCACCGGGGTCCTGCTCCAGGTCGAAGAGCTGCTCGCGATGCCGGCCCATGTGATAGACAACATACTTATACCGCAGCGTGCGCAGCATGCGCCCGACCGTATTGTATCCGCGGCCGCCGTCGAAGAACGTCTGCACGACCAGCTCATCGCGCCAGGACGGTCTGTTCGTTCCTTCGATGAGCGGCTGCAGCGGATACCCGGCGCGTCCGGGAGGCGGGGTAACGCCGGCATACGCGCACAGGGTCGGATACACATCGAGTCCGGTGGACACCAGCGACGCGCATTGTGCGTCGCTAAGAAGGTTCCCCGGCGCCGCGATAAGCAGCGGCACGCGGATGACGTCCTCATACAGCACCGATTTCTGATTCCAGCGATGCGCGCCATTGCCGTCCCCATGGTCGCTGGTGAACACGACGACCGTCGAGTCGCATAGCCCGTTGCGGTCCAGCGCCTCCAAGAGCCGGCCGACCTGCGCATCGACCTTCTCGACCAGCCGACAATACGCGTATCGGTACCGTCGCCAATCATCTTCGGTAAAGCTCACGGCAGGATAGAGCTGCCGATTGGCGTCCTGCTCGATGCGAATGATCTCCGGTTCAAAGGACGGCGGCGCAAAATTCGCCGGCAGATTGGGGCAGTCCGCGAGGGAAGCGGGGTCCGCCACCCGGCCCCACGGGAGGGGCTGCCGGCGCGCCCATTCGCAGATGTTATGCGGATTATCATAGGAGGCGACGAGGAAAAATGGTCGTTCGCGCGGCCGCTGCAGAAATGCCACACAGGCGTCCGTGAGGCCGTCGTCGCCGAAAGGCGCGACTCGCTCGAATCCGTGCCCTTCGGGCAGGCTGGCCTCCGGCACGTGCCACTTGCCGCCATACCCGCAGTCGTACCCCGCCCGGCTCAACAGGTGCCCGATTCCCTGGCCCACCATCGTGTCGGTGATGGCCAGCCCATTGCGCTGCACGCCGACTTCATGCGGCATGAACCCGGTGAACAGGCTGGCACGCGATGGGGTGCAGAGCGGTTGGGTGCAATAGGCCTGCGTGAAGCGCATGCCCCGCTGTGCCAGGCTATCCATTGCGGGCGTCTGCACATCTTGATTTCCCGCGCAGCTCATGAGGGATGACGATTGCTGATCTGTCATGATCCAGAGGATATTCGGTGATGATGTCATCTGTGCAACCTTTTACTCCATCATCCGCTATGGCGTGTCGGTAATGTGGCGCGCCGTGCCTTCATGATTGCTCCCAGGCTATCGAATAATCTCGCGCGTGCGGCGCGGGGTGTCGAGGCCATCGCGCGATGGCGGGAAACCGAACGGGCGGACCCCACGCTCCTGCGTGCGGCCCGCGACGCGCACGACAGCCTGGCTCGCTACTGGGACGGGCTCACCCTCTTCCGCCGCTTGAGCAGGAAGGGGGGAGGGATTCACCGAATACTTACTCCTGTCAATACGACAGCACAAACGTACGTTTTGAGATAGTTTCTTATGCTCGACACTCCACCAGAGCGGTCCGAAGACCTCGGCAAATTGATGCAGTTGCTCAGACATGACGTTCAAATCGATGTCCGTGCACTGGTCCGGCCCACGCTATCTTCCAGAATGATCTCTCCCCTACCCGGAATCGCGTCGTACCGCGCCGCGCCGTCCTGCACCGAACAGTTGAGCTCAACCCCATGCTGCCGGACGGCGCACGCGGACCACCAATCCGGAATCGTGGTGGTCAAGGTCAATGGTTCGTCATAGAGCGCGAGATCGGTTTCGCCCGTCAGTGTGACTCGTACCGCGCCTTCTCCCGATTCCACCTCCCATGACGCCACCGCCGCATCACGTTCCCTCTCGTATTTGTGGACCGCGATCAAGCCGCCCACCCAGACATCGTCCCTTCGCTCGGCCATATAGTCCACCAGCTTCATGAACTCACCGGCATCGAGGGCGATCCAGTTCTTCCCGGGTCGTTGCGCGCCAATCCCGTGGATCAGGCAGCGCCGCCACAGACCGTCGTCGATGGTCGCGTCGACCACGCGCTTCATGGCGGCGAAATCCGCGCCGCAGTCATCGCTGAATTGCTCTAATTTTCCTCTGTTGAAAATGCAATGGTACTTCGCAAGGATCCGTTCCTTGTCCTCCTCATCGATCAGCCAGGTGGTGCCGCCGCCGTAGCTAAAGGCCATCAGAGGGCTCGCGCCCGGCGGTTTCAGGGAATTGATGATGCGCGCGCAGGCGCCGATTTCGTATTCGGCATCGGCATGATCGCGGGCGCCGGAGTGGTGCATGGTGTGGTTGGCGAGTTCCTGTCCATGGGCGGGGCAGGTTTCTTCCCACAGTGCCATGTTGGCTTTGTGTTGCTCGGAGGCCGGATTGATGAACCAGGTGCCGGTCAATCGTCGTTCGATCATTGCCGGCACCGCGATCTCCGCCTGCGACAGCATGCTGTCGTCGAAACGCAGCGTCATCACGCCTTTCGCGTCGTTCTTCCACTGCGCGATCACAGTCCGTCCAATTTCTGTCATGCCTTGCTCCTCGGAAGCCCATTGGACACGGGATCAGGGGCGCGGTCAATCCGTGGTCATGGTGGTCAGGCTGACCAGTGACCAGGCGGGAAGCTCGATCGTGGTCTTGCCGTCGGTCAGGTTGATGGCGCCGGCTGTGTGATAGCCCTCGCCCGAGCCGCTGCGCACAACGTTCAGGGATTTGATCCCGGCGGGAAGGCCGCTGATAGTGGCGTTGCGGGTCGGTCCGGCATTGGAGATGTGCAGGGTGAGTACGCCTCCCTGACCGCCGTAGCCCGAGACCATCACGTGGGGATGGTCGGATTCGGTGTCGATGACATGCCCCTCCGGGGTGAGCTCGCAGAAGTGACGGGTGAACTGGTAGCGCAGGCCGGTGAGCACCTCGTCCTCCTCGTAGGTCCAGGGTGACAGATCGAGAATCGGGACACCCTGGCGGTACCTGGAGTGATAATGCCAATCGGGTTGAGCACGAGCATGATCCGGGGCCGGGAAGACCCGTTGGGCGAAGGTGAGATTGTCCTTCATGCTCAACCTGGAAGCGATGAAGTTCGTGAGCAGGGCGGCGTTCACCTTCAGCTCACGGATCAGTTGCTGCTGGATGCGAACCTCCTCGAAAAGGTAGGTGGGCGACGTGGAGAAGGAGCGGCCGAAGGCGGTGGCCATGAAGGGCAGCTCCATATGTTCGGCCAGATCGCTCCACAGGCGATAGGCGGGCATTTGTACGTCGATGTCGCCGGAGAATTCGAAGCCCACACCGCCCAGGTATCTCCTCAGTGCCATATCGTTGGCGAGTTTGGCGTAATTCCCGAGGATATACGAGTGTTGGGTATCGCAGAACATGAGCTTCGTCTTCAGACCGCTTTTCTCGAAGCTCTTTCCGAGCGCCACCAGCATCTTCGGGTATTCGTCTTCGTCAAAATCGGGATATCCCTTGTAGGCGTCCTTCAAGGCGAAAAGGTCGAACTCAATCCCCTTCTTCTTCGCGTAGACCATGTACGAGGTGACGCATTCGACGAATTCGGCCTCCATCCCCTTTTTGAGCTTTGATCCCTCCAACATCCAGTCGGGGAATTTGTTGGCCCAGGCGATGAGCCGGGTGCCCTCGGGCCGCCATTGCTTCATGATGTGAAGGTACCGGTCCACCTCGCTCTGATAATGAAGCCCCTCCCGCTGTTTATCGAAGGGGACATCGGGATCTCCCCAGCGTGACCTGAAGCGCTCCACGAAGTCCGTGGTGTTCGGATCGTCGTTATCATTGACCCATTCCCAATCGACAAGATGCAGAGTGACCCGCGCCCATGTGTGCTTCATATGCCGGGCGATGTACAGTGTGTTGGCGGTGTCCAGGCAGAACTTGCTGGCGTTGCCGCCGTCGGGATGGAAGGAGCCATCTCGTTCGTAGTTTCCCCCGAACCCGGAAAATGCCTGGAGCCTGTGCTCCGGACGGACCACGATTGCGACCGCGGAGCGGTCTACCAACTGCCGGACCTCCGGCAGGCGGTTGGGCAGGTAGTCGGCCAGGGCGAACTGGTTGGGGGACTTCTTGATGTTTTGCTCCTGGCTGCCCCCCCAGGAATAGTAGATCATAGGAGCGAGTCCGTCCTCGCCGTGTTTGTCGATGTCGGCGTACAACAGCTCGAAACCGAAGGGTTGCTTGAAACGACCGGCGACAGGCTTAGCCTGCACGGCGGAGATGGGAATGACCAGCTCGATCGCATAGCCGTCCGCCGTCCTGACGCTGGCGTAATCCACGTTGGTGACCTCCTTCAGGGACGTGTCTCCCGTGGCGATATGCGCCTTCCAGTGAATCATGTCCTCCATCGGGGGAACCAGGCAGAAGCGGTGCGCATCGCCGTTGAACTTGGCGTCGCTCATCGGGAACGACTTCGCATCGGGGGAGCGGACATCCAGATAGAGAAACACACAATCGCCGCCCTCTGGATGACGCCAACTGACAGGGTTGATGACCGAGTCGTCCTTCACGCGGATCGCAATATAGAGGTTATCGCCGTCGGTCATCAGCTTGTGCCGGGTTATATCCCTCCTGTCCTCGATGCCGACGCAGAAATACTGGTGGCCATACTCGTAGATGCTCATCGCAGTCTCGTCGAAGTCGTCCCAGTCATCGAGCTTCCCGTCGATCACAGGTTTCCGATTCCCCAGGGGATAGACGGCATGATAGCGATTGCCGACATCGGCCGGCGCACGCGCGGGAAGACGCGTCAATACACGCCGATGATGGAACGCCAGTCCCAGCGCCTTGCACGGATAGGTCGTGACCGGAGCGCCCGTTTTATTAGCAGGGGCAATGTAACCAGGCACTGCTGTGCTCGCTGTCATGAACGCGGTGTCCAGATCTTTCTCATCAGTATCCGTCACGATCCAGCCATCGCCCTCATCCCCGCCAGGCGCCTGTTTCAACGCGTTGTTGCGCAGCCGGGACAACGGCAACTCCGTCCGCAGTTCCGGATCCGTGCAGGCTATCGTGGCGAGGCTCTTGTAATAGAATCCGCCGCCGCTGTAGCCGCTGCAGGAATAGTACATGCGCTCGGGTTGTCCCTTGGGACGTGTATCGTCCTTGTCCGCGATCATGACTTCGAATCCGAACGGTCGCGTCAAACGGTCCTGCGCAATCGTGTCGGGAAAACTCGCCAACGGGATCATCAGCTCCACGACATAGCCGCCATCGAACGTCGCACCCGCCGAGTCGAATTCCCCCATGCGTCCGACTTTCGTGCCGGGATTCCAGTTCGTGAACAGTTCGTTTTCCGGTTGCAACACCTGCAGGGGAAGTCCGCCGCCGGGCGGCGCGAACACAAGTTGATAGACCCCCTCGGTATACTTGACGTGGCCCAGGGTTGGGCCATTGCCGGAGAGCGGACGCAGGTCCAGGTACATGTCGACGACATCGTCGCTGAACGGCTTGTCGGCCGACGAACGGACCACGCCGTCCGCGACTTGAATGGCGACATAGAGCGCATCGTCGCTCCGCATCAGCTTGATCAGCGCCGCGTCGATTGGGGTAGCTTCCCATTCCTGCTTCCAGCACTGGTGGAAGTCGGGGAGGGTGTGGTCGAGAAGCTGGTGAATAGCAAAGCTGTCCCGGCGCATATCGCCCCAGTCGCCAAGGGCGCCGTCGATGGTAATCGTTCGATCACCCAACGGCTGGATCGGAATCACGCGAGCCTGTTCCCGGGCACGCATGTAAAACGGATACGTGTGCCAGTCATCGTTGTTGGCAGCCTGTGCCGGAGCGAGCCGCAACAAGCTCGCGAACAACAGGGTGATGCCAACGCATGCACCCATGGATGCTTTCCACTGTATCATCGAGCTACCCCTCAGTTTGTTTATCCACTGCACCGCATGCCTTTACGCATGCGGCTGCCATACGATCCTGCCGATAGGACTGCTGTCAGGATGGACCGTTCCAGCAACATCATATTGCATGCCGGTGTGTATGCTCCCTGACAGCACCCTGTCGACCGGTAATAGCATCGCGAAGGTTCTTGCGGCAGATCCCTTATTTCTTCAACACGATTGTCTGCGCGCCCGCAGGGAAGGTGATCATGTACAGGCCTTGATTCTCGTTCACATTGACGTCTTTCGGCCTGCCCTCCAGCCGATAGCCACCCGGGGCGCGCACGGCCAAGCCGCCTCCTTCGCTGCCGGGCGGGACGGTCAGCGTCAATTGCCCATCAGCAGTCACGCGCAGGCTGGCTGCCGTGACCGATGTGATCCCGAAGTCCTTCCAGCGCACGTTGCCGACAGCACCTACTGTCAACACGGCGCTGCCGTCGGGGGTAAGAGGGGGTAAGAGGGGACAGCCTCCACTGTCCCCTCATTATCCATCGCTCCTGACGCCCGTCCCCGCTTCGCAATCCACAGCTCAACTCAGAATGCTCAAATTGTCATACCTTTGTCGTGTCCTGCGAAATCAGCGTGCCGAAGCGTTTGCTGATCGCCAGCGCCGGGTCGAGGGGGACTTCGGCGCGTTTGATGTCGGCGGGGATGCTGATGGCGGGCGTGGGGCGAAGTGTCTTGCCGGCGAATTGCGGCAGCCATTGCGCTTCGGCGTCGAGCAGTTCCTGGGTCATCGCGCGCACCTCGGCCAGCGTGCAGCGGGTGGAGGTGAGCGGATCGAGGGCGATGGCCTGCATGGCGTATTCGGGATCGCCGGTCAACCCGGCTTCCACCGACAGCGCCTGCACGGAGATGTTGGTCTGGTTCAATGCGGCGCACTGCGGCGGCAGGTCGCCCACGTGCAGCGGGTGCAGTCCTTCGCGGTCCACGTAGACCGGCACCTCCACGCAACACCCCTGCGGCAGGTTGGTGATGTGCCCGTCGTTACGGACGTTGCCGTTCAGGCGGAACGGCTTGCCCGTCTGGTGCGCTTCCAGGATGTAAGTGCAGTATTCGGCGCTGCGCGGCTGCAACACCGCCGTCTCGAACTCCAGCGGATCCACCGCGCGGTATTTCTCCGCCAGCGCGGCGCTATAGTGATAATAGGCGCCTGTCTCGCCGCCGAATGCCGGCTCGTCGCAATACGTCTGCAACCCGCGCGCGGAACTGCGGAACCAGGGCACGTATTCGGACAGGTGTCCGGTGCTTTCGGTCATAAAGTAGCCGAAATGGCGCATGACTTCGATGCGCACCTTTTCGTTCACGTAATACTCCGGTTGTTCGCAGCGCGCCTTGAACAGCGGATACATGTCCTGCCCGTGATGCTCGATCTTCAGGAACCATGCCATGTGGTTGATGCCCGCCACCCAGTAATCGATTTCCGCCTTGGGCACGCCCAGGTAGCCGGCGACCAGGTCGAGCGTGGTCTGCACGCCGTGG
>CAYYJR010000006.1:0-175849 GCA_964472305.1 uncultured bacterium | reverse complement strand
GCCGATCCGGCCCCGCACAGATGTCTGTCCGAACACTGTTCAGTTGTCAAGGTCCTTCACGCTCGTTTTGCTGTTTTCCAGCCTCGTTTCGTGATGCCGAGTGGGGTTCCCCCCGACGCGGCGATTCTTAACTTATCACACTTGAATGAAGCCTGTCAAGGGGTTTACAATCTATTTTCGAGATTGTTATCTGCTGACCGCGACATTGTCCCAAGCGCGAGCCGTATAGTACCCGAATCCATTTCCGGCGTCAAGGGGGTTAGCACATTATTTCACGGCTATTTTTCGTCTCCTGTTCCGCTCCCCTCCGTGGCGGGCCAGCGTTCAATCCGCCTCCTCCGGCCATCTCCCCCGGAATGATGCTATAATACTTCATGCGGCGATCGATACGTCGGGACGAATTTACGCGATGCATTCACCGGGAAGGCAGGTAGCACACGCATGCCCGTGATCTTCTATCCACCCAATATGCCGCTGCGGGGTCCTGTCGTCTACCACCGCCAGGACCTGGAGCCGCTGTGGGCTTCGCCGATCCCGTTTCTCCCGTTTCTCTTGCTCACTACGGTGATCTTCATACTAGGGCTCTGGGGGGTATCGGTCGCGGATTCCTGGCCGTTCGTCGGTGCCTTATCCCCTCTCCACCGCTTACTCGTGGTATCGTCGATTCCTCCGCTGGTACTGGTCCTGCTCTTATTTATGGTCCCGCAGATGTCCTCCCCCGCGCCCGCCTATCGGTCGGCACTGGCGATGGATCCGAGTGACCGTACTCTGCGATGGAACCTGGCGGTGGCCGCCACTGCCCATATCTATTGCGGCGAATTGGCGCAGTTCGAATGGCTGCACCTGATGACGCAGTTGTCTGCCGAGGACCGTTTCATCGCCCTGGGGTATATTAAGCAGGCACGCAGCCGGTTGCAACAAATACCCGTACTGGCGGGACGCGACATCGTCATCGCGCTCCTCGTCTGCGGGGGCACCTACCTGGTCAGCGTCTACGGCTTCCATTACCCGGCTTTTGATGCAACCTTTCACAGCCTGACGCTGGTGATTGGGATCCAGCTCTTCATGCTCTACCTGTTCATTCAGCGCTGGCAGCACATACGTCGACTGATGGAGTTGGAGGACGTTTTCGAAGAATTGCTCCCCGCGCGTCCCGCACCGACACCCGCCTCGACAGTGGAAGACGAGGTGGCGCGCTGGCACCGCGAACAGGAAGCACGCCAGCATGGGCCACAGAACAAGGTGAAATCCGTATTGGAAAATCCACCTGTTCCCTGGGAATAGATCGCCGACCGACCGGTTGGCAGACCGCCCGTCTTCTGGTAGCATGTGAGCGCTATGCGGCTGTGGGAACCACCAGCGTGGATAGCCGGGTTGTGGCTCGCGGCGGGTGCGGAAGCGGCGTGGGGTGGCGGCATGCCGGGCCCGTTGCTGCTGATTGCGCTGACCGCCGGACTCTGTTCCGGTACCCGAGCGGGATTGCTGGTGGGCGTCGGCGCGGGTTTGTGTGATGCCGCCTTGTGCGGACGCGATCTCATTCCGCTGGCGCTGCTTGGCATGCTGTGCGGCGGGATGGCCGGACTGCTCCCCCGCTGGTTTTCCCCGCGCCATCTGCTGGTTGGCATGGGTAGCGCCTTCGTGATGTCGCTGGGAGTGAGCCTGGCGTGGGCCGTCGGCGCGGGCCATCCCTCACCCGCGGCGTTGCTCGCCGTGCTGCAACGCGGTGGAGTGAATGTGTTGTGGATGTTTGCGATATATGGTATCGTATTGGTAATCTCATTTCGACGTGCAAATAACCTGCTGCGCGGGGAATACTGATGATGAAAGGGGGCGCGCCGGCTTACGGCCGGGCGCCGCAGAGCGGGAACGCGATGAGTGCATTCACGATTGTCCAATATCCGGATCCGGTGTTGCGAAGAAAAGCCGCGCGCGTCGAGCGTGTGACGCCTGAGTTGCGCGACTTCGCCTTGCTGATGGGCGACACCATGCACGCTTCCAATGGTGTCGGATTAGCCGCACCACAGGTCGGCATCGCGTTACGCATCATCGTGGTAGATGTCGAGGACCGTTTGCAGGCACTGTTCAACCCACAGATTATCGCCGCCGAAGGTCACCAGATCGGTACCGAAGGCTGTTTGAGTTTTCCCGGATTGCATGGCGAAGTGACCCGCGCCCAGCGGGTGACCGTTACGGGCCAAAACGCGCGCGGCAAGAAAATCACGTTGTCAGGCGAAGACCTTTGGGCGCGAGCCATGCAACACGAGATCGATCATCTGGACGGAATTCTCTTCATCGACCGGGCACGCGAGGATTCGCTCTACTGGGCGACCGGCGAGGTTGATGAAGACGACAACTTCCTCACCCGCCCCACCAGCCGCGAAGAGCTCGAGCGCTTTTTCGAGCACCAGGCCGCATTGTTACGCGCCTGATACATCCGCCGAGACGAACGCCCTCGCTGGAAAGGAATCACCCCGCATTCCGCGAATTGGTGTGAGCGGTGGGTCAGCAACCCGCGCGAAAGGCGAAAGCACCGTGCGCATCATGTATTTCGGCACCAGCACATTCGCGATTCCCCCGCTACGCGCACTTGTCACGCATGGCTATCCAGTGGTGGCGGTGGTCACGCAGCCGGATCGCCCGGCAGGTCGTGGCGGACAGTTAAGACCGCCGCCGGTGAAAGAGGCGGCGGAGGAGCTCGGTTTACCGATCTGGCAGCCGGAATCCTGCCGAACGCCGGAGTTTCTCGCCCAGGTGCGCGTCGGCAATCCTGAACTCATCGTAGTAGCCGCCTACGGCCAATTCCTCCCCGATGCTTTGTTGGCGTTGCCCGTGCATGGCAGCGTCAACCTGCATGGCTCGCTGCTGCCGCGCTGGCGTGGGGCGGCACCCATTCAGCGCGCCTTGCTGCAGGGAGACACGGAAACGGGGGTATGCCTGATGTGGATGGTGCGCGCAATGGACGCCGGCGATGTCATTGCCTGCGAAGCCATCCCCATCCAACCGGAGGACACCGCGGGCACGCTGATGGAACGCCTGGCCGTGCTGGCAGCGACACTGTTGCTGCGCTGGCTACCGGCGCTGGCGTGCGATGAGGCACCCCGCCTGGCACAGAATCCCGCGCAGGTCACCTTCGCTCCGCCAATCCGGAAGGAGGAGCGGGACATCGATTGGACGCAGCCCGCGGAGGCAATCTGGCGCCACATACGCGCGCTGGCACCAACCCCCGGCGCCACGACGCAGTGGCGGGGGCAGCCGGTAAAGGTGCTGGCAGCCATGCCAGTGGAAGGCCCGGCAGGAATCCCCGGCACGATTGTCGAAGGAAAGCACACCGCGCTCTTGGTCGCAACCGGCGCCGGCACCTTGCGCATCGACATGCTGCAACCGGCGGGGAAGCGCCCGATGTCCGGCACGGAGTTTCTGCGGGGATCGCACGCAACGCGTGGCGAACGCTTCGGCGGATAACCACCACAGCGAGCGAGCAGGAGAAGAGCCTTGACCGAGAACCGAACCTCGACGGAACAGCTCTTTCAACGCGGGCAGTCGCTGCGCGTCAACGGCGCGTATGATGAAGCCATCGCAGTGCTGCAAGATACCCTCGCCAGCGATGCCGATCACGCCGGTGCCAACCTGGAACTCGGGCTAGCCTATTGTTTTGCTGGTCTGTTCGACGAATCCATCCAGGCGTTGGAGCGCGCTGTCGCGCTGGCGCCGGCGAACGCGGAGTATCACCTGCACCTGGCGAAAACCTACACCATGCTTGGCATGTATGATGAAGGGGCCGCCGCCTTTCACGCCGTGGTCGCTTTGTCACCGCCTGGCGATGCCAGCCATGAGGAAGCCTTGAAACAACTGGCCTATTTTACCTCGGGATAACACTTCGCCATCTGTCCTGTCGCATTCTACGAAAAACCTTGCGCTTTTTTACAATTCATTGTCTCAAACTGTTGTCAACCGGGCGAAGAATTGCTATCCTACCATAAGTTTGTCCGGGAAGAGCGCCCTGGACGAAAACACAGCATGGCTGTGATACTGTGAAGGAGACGATCACTATGGCTGTTGACCTGCAGGCACTTGCCGACAACATTATTAAGGGTAAGAAAAATCCGGCTGTTGAACTGACACAGCAGGCGATCGCGGAAGGCATCGCACCCCAGTCGATCATCAATGACGGCCTTATTGCCGGCATGGCAGTCGTCGGCGAGAAATTCAAGAAGAACGAATTCTACGTTCCGGAAGTGCTCATCGCTGCACGGGCGATGAAAGAGTGCATGGCCATCATGAAGCCGTTGTTGGAAGCCTCCGGCGTGAAGCCGGTCGGCATTGTGGCCATCGGCACCGTAAAGGGCGACCTGCACGACATCGGGAAAAATCTGGTCGCGATGATGCTGCAGGGTAACGGGTTCGAAGTCGTTGACCTCGGCGTCGATGTCGCCCCGGAAAAATTCATCGAGTCCGTGAAAGAGTCCAACGCCGGTGTGATCGCGTTATCCGCACTATTGACGACCACCATGCCGGGCATGAAGCAGACCATCGATGCCCTGGAAGCTGCCGGCATTCGTGGGAACGTGAAGGTGATGATCGGTGGCGCGCCGGTGACACAGAAGTTCTCCGATGAAATCGGCGCCGACGGGTATGCCCCGGATGCCGCCAGCGCGGTCGACCTTGCCAAATCGTTGTCAGGCGTCGCAGCCTGATCCGTATCCTCATTATGCTTGCTACGGCCTTCGTCTGCGCAGACGAAGGCCGTGCTGCGTTGTACCGACCCGACTTTGTTACAAAATATGCCAACGCGGGTATAGTATTTCATTGGGGGCAGGTATGTTTCTCGGCTTTCACGATCCAACTATTCTTCTGGTCATTCCGGCGCTGATTCTCTCCTTCTACGCGCAGTGGAAGGTACAGCACACCTTTACCCGTTATGCAGAGGTGCGCACCCGGCGCGGCATCACCGGTGCGGAAGTAGCGCAGGCTATCCTCAGCGGATACGGTACGGCGGCGGGCGTTGAAGCCGGCCAAGGTGAACGCGCTCGCATGGGAATTGCTGCGGTGCGGGTGGAAGCGACGGAGGGTGCGCTGACCGATCATTACGATCCCACGGCGCGAGTACTGCGGTTGTCGGAGTCGGTCTATGGCAGCGACAGCATCGCAGCGGTAAGCGTGGCGGCGCACGAAGCCGGCCATGCGTTGCAGCATGCGGTACAGTATCCCTTCCTCTGGCTGCGCGCGGTCACCGGACCGGTGGCGAACATCGGCAGCATGCTGGCGTTCCCGATCATCTTCGTCGGCATGATGCTGGGTATGTTCAAACCGGCGCTGGATCTCGCCATCCTGCTTTACATCGGCGTGGTCGCCTTCACCGTACTCACGTTGCCGGTGGAGTTTAACGCCAGCCGCCGCGCGCTGGCCGTACTGGAGCATGGTGGATACCTACAGACGGATGAACTGCCCGGTGCGCGAGCGGTGCTGAACGCCGCCGCCTTCACCTATGTCGCGGCGACGCTCTCCGCGGTGTTGATGCTCTTGCGCCTATTCATATTGCGCGGCATGTCACGCGATGAATAATCATCCGTGAGCGTCGCCACGCACGACGGGCTGGGGGGATCCATCCCCCCAGCCCGTCGTTGCATACGTCTACGTGCCGCATCTGCTCATCAGCATATGCAACACCGTAACCACCCGGAAGCATCAGCCGATGCGAGCGATGAACACCAAACACGCCGGGCCGGAAATATTTCCGGCCCGGCGTGTTTGGTCCCTTGAGACATACTGGAATTACTCGTATACGACCACACTCACACGACGGCGCCCCCAGCGCAATGCTTCGTCGCGCGTGGGGAAGCACACGTCGATGATGTTCCCCTTGATTGCCCCACCGACATCGCCGGCGATGGCAGGTCCATATCCCTCGACATAGACACGCGATCCCAGCGGAATCACGCGCGGATCGACGGCGATCACGCCGCGTCCTGCGCGCATGCCGATAGCCGTACGGCCCGTGGCAAATCGCCCGCAGCTTCTCGGCCCGGGATCATACGCGGTGGCGACCATAGTCAGCGTCCGCCGCCCGCTGATGCCGGCACGAGAAGGAATGTTCCCTCGCACCACCACGGTGGGACGCGGCTGTGTCACGATACGTTTGCCCTGTGTCCACTGCACCGTCACGACGCCGTCTTTTTTCCATAGGCAGCGCTTTTGCACAGCGACGCCGGGGCGCCCCTCACGCAGCACGACGGGCTTGACCGTCATACGACGATCCCAGCGCGTCACCACCGGCGGGGGAACGGCAATACGTTCCTCACAGATCTCGAAAGTCACCCGCGACACCGTCACCACCATATGGTCGGTGATCGGCGTCGACAACGGCGGTGCGACAAGATCATGCGGATCTAAACTGACATCTTCCTGATGCAGCAGCAGTTGCACTGTCGCTTTACTGGTTTCTACCTGGCGCACGGTCCCATCCACCCGCAAAGTCACGGTGTGCGTGTTGATTGATGGGAGCGGAAGGGTTTGGGCGGTCAGGGTCAGCGTAGTACCGAAGAGAATTGTCAGTGCAAATGCAAGGCTAGTCCTGGTTGTTGCCCACCATATGTGGGCGGTCTGGTGTGCCTTAGTGGGGCACGAGCCTCTCTGGCTCATCGCGTTCCTCCCTTTTCAGGATCGATTTAGATCGAGCAGGGTGTTTCGCGTGGTGCTGAGCGGGCGACAAATTGTACTGCGATGTGTGCCGTAATTCCTTGTGCGATAGATTAGCTGAAACACGTACGTACTCTGAATGACATGGGACGATCGCTCGTTCCCTGTCGGCTACAACGCGAGGAGTATAACAGCCCAGGTCCTGTCTGTCAAGCGTTGGCCTCTGTCGCCCATCCCGACGCATGTGCGACACCGGTGACAACAGCGTGGTTACACAGGGATTTACGCCTGAAACCGCATCCCGCGAAACTGCCCTCTCCCCACATTGACCTTTTATATATCGTCGCTTTATCCCGTGACTTGAGTGCTCGCTATGCATGCAAATCGGTTTCTTAAGCCAATAGAACACCGCACACCTTTGTAATGCATCACCGGAATTGGATTAAGCCGGAGCGCGAGCGAGAAACGCCGCGCAGGTTGACGCTCCCGAGGTGCCGGTTTATGCTTATGCGGGGAGCAAAGGCGGGAGCACACACCATGATCGATTGCCCACTGACCAAACTGGAGAGCATCGACGGCAGCAAAGTGCAGATCGAGCGCACCGACACCGGCTGGTATTTTGGCGCGCCAGCGAGTTTTACCGCGCGTATCAAGGGATTTCGCGACGGCATCGCTTGCCGCATTGCGCCGGGGGCCGATCGGGAGGTGGTGCAACTGGGCATTGGCACCGCCTCCAGCCACCTGTGCAACGCGCTCTACAGCGCGGAGCGCGACAGCGCGCTGCTCTTCACCGCCGACCAGGTGTTGATCGAGCCGTTGGTGAACCGACGACGGGCACAGGGATACCGCATTACCAGCGACGGACCGCTGACCATTACCGTCGTAGACGATTACCTGCGCATCCACCGCAACCTGCCCTGGTATCAGCCGTTAAACCGCCGGAAATTCAAGTGCGCCCCGGCAGGCTGGTGCTCGTGGTACGCCTATTGTCTGGACATCACCGAAGACGAGGTTATGAAGAACACCGACTGGCTGGCGGAGCACCTGCAACCATTCGGTTGCGAGTGGGTGCAGATCGACGACGGCTGGCAGGGACGCGGGAAAGGCTTCGGCACTAATCGCGACTGGTTCGTCACTTGCGGAACGCACTTCCCGCGCGGCATGAAGTGGATTGCCGATTACATCCACGCACGGGGATTTCGCGCGGGCATCTGGTGCATTCCGTTCGCGCAAAGCGACACCGAATTTTTCCAGGACCACCCCAACCTGTTTGTGCGTAAAGAGAACGGCGCTTCACCCGGCGAGCGCAACGAGCCGCTGCCGTATGACTGGATGCCGGCGGATGAGCGCATGTTCGAGTGGGCGGGACGCTATTTCATCGATCCCACCGGCGACGAAGGGAGCGATTATCTGAAGTTGCTGTTCGAGCTGTTGTGCAAGGAGTGGGGGTATGACTATGTAAAAATCGACGCGCAGGCGATGATGGCGGGATTATATCAAATGTATCGTCGGCAACTCGCCGATCCGGCACTCGACGGCGACCGCGCCTATCGCGCCGGGCTGGCAGCGATAAAGTCAGTGATGGGGCCAAACCGCTTCCTGCTCAACTGCGGCGCCGGGTGGTCATCCTGCGGCTACTGCGAAGGCATCCGCATCGGTGGCGATGTCAATTTGAGCTGGTCGGCTATGCAGGCAGCCATCGACGCCACCATGCAATGGATGTTCCTTAATACTCTCGCGTTTTATACCGATCCCGACGTGGTGTGCGTGCGCGAGCCGCTGCCGTTCGCGCAGGCGGAGGTGTGGACGACGCTGGTGGGCATCACCGGGCAGGTGCTGATGACCAGCGATACGATGTACGAGTTACCCGATGAGCGCGTGGAGTTGTTGCGCCGCATCTTCCCAGTGGCGGACATTCACCCGATGGAGCTGTATCCGCAGGAAGCGACGGCACGTCCGGGCATCTTCGCGCTGAAGGTGGAACATCCCGGCGTGGGCCGCTGGGACGTGGTGGCGTTGTTTAACTGGGGTGACAGCCATCCAAAAACCTTCGAGTTATCCCCGGCACGCATAGGATTGCCGAAAGGTGAATACATCTGCCTGGACGGGTGGAACAGCGAGTTGTTGCACGGCGGTGACGGCGCGCTCACCTTGACAGTGCCCCCCACCGCCTGCCGCCTCGTAACCTACTGGCCTGCCGCGGGACGGCCGCAGTTCGTCGGCACCAGCCGCCACCTCACCCAGGGCGCCATCGACGTCGACGCGGTACACTGGGATCCCGAACGCCAGCGGATTATCGGCAGTTCGCAGGTAGTAGCCGACGACCCGTATATCATCCGCCTCCACGTTCCCGAAGGCTTCCGTGTGGCGACCCGCGGCATACACTGCGACGGACGCCTCGCCGAACTGGTCATCACCCACGCCAGGAGCGGCAAGGTGAACTGGCGAGTGGATTTTCGGCGAGGATAACGCATCCCCGTGCAAAAGCGGCCCTCATCCCGGTGCCTCTCCCCGCGATGCCACGAGAAGAGCCAGGGATGAAGGCCGGCGCTTGCGCTCTCAGGACGCATAGCAAAAGGGATGAGCACTCACTTCCAGTCTGGCGAGCGACCATCCCGCTTTACGACCGTGCTACCCACTCGCCGCGTGTCGTTGCACGTAGTTTAACTGCAGGCTGGACACCAGGTTATGCAGGTCGCGCACTTCGTGCGGATCGATGCGGCCTTCAGTGAGTTGCACCAGTGCGGCGAGGGCGTCGATCGCCAACCGCGCTTGGGGCAGGTCGGCGGTTGTCTCGCCGCTGGCAGGATTGGCGCGGATGCCCAGATTGATCCACGCTAAATCGTTAAACATGCTGATCGCGAAACGCAGCGCGTCTTCCACCCGCATTTCCGGCGGAGCGGCGGCTCCCTCGACTTCGGCGTCGTTCGCGGCGTTGGTAAGGTCATCGGTCATGGGCATCATCCTCCTCAATCTATGGTGGTGTGTTATCTTGGCTGCGCACGCTTAAAATCCTGCCGACTTGCGCGTTTCCGGCGGTACGCGACCGGATTCGCAGGTGAGTTCATGGCCGTACAGTTGGTACCCCAGCGCGCCGCACACGCGGGCGGAGGACAAGTTGACGACATCGTGCAGATAGATGGGCAGCTTACCGGCGTCCAGTGCCGCTTGCGTGGCGCAACTGACCACGCTGCGCGCCAGACCACGTCCACGGTACGGTTGCTCGGTAGCGACCGCCATCTCCCAGATATCGCCGCTCTTGCATTTGATCGCCGCCCAGGAGGCAATCGTGCCGCCGGGGCTGCGGGCAAGGAACACGGGGCCGTCAAAATGATAGCGATACCACTCGGCGTGCAGGTCATCGGGATCGAGCGACTCGATGGGAAAAACAGACGGCGATGGCTGGAATGAGTCGGACGTGCAATACAGGATGCAATGAATTTTAGGATAGCTGTTGGGCAGGTGCTCGCGCACGAAAGGCGTCAGCCCCTTGCCGGATGGCGGCAGGCACTCCGTCCGCCGCGCGACAGACTGCACGTAATGACGGAGTGATCCCGCCAGGTAGGGGGTGATAGAGATGACGCCCACTCCGGGCGGCGCGCTGCTGACGGCGATACACTCCAACGGCACCAGCCAGCCCATCCAACGCGGGCCTTCCCGGTGCGGTGGCGCGTGCACGCTGATACCCCCGCCATACAGGTCTTCCGGCAGGCAGCCCAATTCATCCGCCCAGTAGCGATCCAGCCGTTCAATCACGGCGGTCATGCGCGTTCCTTCTCCGCCATTGCGATGTGTTGATTGAATTCATCTTCTGTTAGTATTGTCACGTCAAGCTGGCGTGCCTTGTCCGCTTTTGACCCAGGTTTAGCGCCAACCACGACATACGTCGTGCTTTTGCTCACGCTGTAGGTGGTTTTACCGCCCAGCGCACGCACCCGCGCCTCCGCCTCCTCGCGCGGCACTGATAACGTGCCGGTAAAGACGTAGGTCTCTCCACACAGCGGTCCCTCCCCCACCGGCACGACGCCGTGGGGGTGCACGCCGGCTTCGAGCAGCTTGCGCAACAGTACGGCGGTCTGTTCCTGCTGGAAGAAGATCGCCACGCTGTTGGCAATTTGCGGCCCGATGCCGGGAATCTCCAACAGTTCATCCTGGGTGGCTTCCACCAGTCGCTCCAGGCTGCCGAAATGCGCGGCGAGGATCTCCGCCACCGTTTCGCCCACGTAGCGGATGCCGAAGCCGAACACCAGCCGCCCCAGCGCCGGCTCCTTCGCGCCGCAGATGGCTTTCACCACGTTCTCCGCCGACTTCTTCCCCATGCGCTCCAGTTCGACGAGTTGCTCCTCGGTCAGCGCATACAGATCGGCGGGGTCGTGCACCAGTCCGGTCGCCACCAGTTGCTCCACCAGCGCCGGGCCGATGCCCTGGATATCCAGCGCACCGCGCGAGACAAAATGCTCGATGCGCTGTTTGAGCTGCGCCGGGCAGGCGATACCGCTGCAACGCGCCACCGCCTCTCCCTCCGGCTTCACAACTTCCGACCCGCACACCGGGCAATGATCGGGCATCGCGAAGGGGCGCTCGTTGCCGGTGCGCGCGGAGAGGATTACCTCCACCACCTCGGGGATCACCTCACCTGCTTTCTGTATCTTCACGCGGTCACCGATGCGGATGTCCTTGCGGCGAATCTCGTCCTCGTTGTGCAGCGTGGCGCGGGCGACCACCGAGCCGGCCAGCAGCACCGGGTCCATAATCGCCACCGGCGTCAGCGCCCCGGTGCGCCCGACCTGCACCAGGATGCCGCGGATCACCGTCTCCGCCTGTTCCGGCGCGTATTTGTAGGCGATAGCCCAACGCGGGCTGCGCGAGACAAAACCCAGCGCCTGTTGCTGCGCCAGTGAATTCACCTTGACCACCACGCCGTCGATGTCGTAGCTCAGTGTACGGCGGGTGGATTCCCATTTGTCGCAGAATTCCAGCACCGCGTCGGCGCCGTGCGCCAGCGTGATATTGGGATTGACCGGCAGTCCGGCTTCCTTGAGGAAGTGTAATAACTGCTGGTGGGTGCCCAGCTTCAGATTACCCATCTCGCCCAGCGCGTAGCAGAAGATGCTCAGCTTGCGCAAGGCGGTGACGCGCGGGTCGAGCTGACGCACCGAGCCGGCGGCGGCGTTGCGTGGGTTGGCGAAGGGCGGCTCCTCGTGCTCCTCGCGCTCGATGTTGATGCGGTCGAACTCTGCGCGCGACAGGTACACCTCCCCGCGCACCTCGATCACACCCGCGAGATCGGCGACCGGGCGCAGGCGCAGCGGGATGGCGCGGATGGTGCGGATGTTATTGGTGATGTCCTCGCCTTCCATGCCGTTGCCGCGCGTGGCGCCGGTGATCAATACGCCGTTTTCAAACGTCAGCGACATTGCCAGCCCGTCGATCTTCAGTTCGCAGACGTATTCCACCTCCGCGTCCGGTGACAATCCCAATCCGCGCTTCACCCGGCGGTCGAAATCGCGGAACTCCTCGTGTCCGAAGGCATTCGCCAGCGAGAGCATGGGCACGCGATGCGCCACCGTGCCGAACTGTGTCGCCGGCGCCGCCCCCACCCGCTGCGTCGGCGAGTCGGCGGTGATCAGTTCCGGGTGCGCGCGTTCCAACTCCTCCAGTTCGCGCAGCAGCGCGTCATACTGCGCGTCGCTGATCTCAGGCGCGTCGAGCACGTAGTACAGGTAGTTATGCCGATCGATCTCCGCGCGAAGCTGCTGGATACGCTCCTCCGCGGCGGGATCGTCAGGTGACGCATTGCCGAACAGGCCAAGTTGGTCAGACATATCCGAACTCACGAAAATAAGTCCTTTCAAAGTCGTTAGCCGAATATCCACTGTTGCTTGCGCAGCACTACCATCATCGCCGGGAGATCGCTACGGCCTGCCTTGTGCATGCTCGTTCCCTGACGCAGCAACGAGACTACTTAGCCGCCGGGACTGCCCTCTTGTTTCAGGACGTACAAGAGGGCAGTCCAGGCCTGCGACTACGAGCCACTGATGGGTTTCGAGTTGGGATACCACTTGCTGCGCGATCCCACTATTCGCCTCCGGTGCGAGCGGTCACCTGCTCAGTCGTCTTAAAATGCAGCTTCGCCACCGTGCGCAGCAGCGGTAAACCGCCTTTTTGGTAGAGCGCGCGGCCGATGGGCAGCACGTGGGTGGCGCCTTTGGGCAGTGGCATTCCCACCTCGCGCGAGAGCGCCGCGAGCCGCTGCAGGAAGGTGGCGCGGGCGACGATGCTGGCGGCGGCGACGGCGAAGTCGCGCTCGCCCTGGGTAATCTGCACCAACCGCACCCGGCGGCCGGCGCGCATGAGCGAATTTTCCAGCACGGCGGCGTTGCCGAACTGATCGGATACCACCAGCTCGGCGCCGGTGCGCGGCAGCAGGTTCTCGATCACCCGCGCGTGCGCCCAGGCGAGCAGGTGGTTCAGGTTCTTCATGCTGTCATACAGGTCGTTGTATTTCGCGGGTGAGATGCGCACTACCTCGTGCGGGAACAGCGACATGATCTCGCGCGCCAGCGCGAGCGCCCGCGCATCGCTCAGCTTCTTGCTGTCCTTCACTCCGATCTCAGCCGCCAGGGGTTCGGTTGCGGCGTCCAGAAACACCCCGGCTACCACCAGATCGCCAAAATAATCGCCCTTGCCGGCTTCATCGGTGCCGATGCGCGCCAGCCCGGCAATCGCCTCTGGTTGCATGACTGGAAGTTCCACCGCGGTCAGATGCTCCCTTTTCCGCGCGCGAGGAATCCGGTGGCAACTGTGTCGGTGCGCGCTGTAATTACAATATTATAGCATATCTTTCCGCGGCTATTCTGCCGTAAGTTGGCGTGTCAGCCAGTCATACGCGACGGCGCCGGAGATTTCGTGCTCGCCGGCGAAGACGTCTTGCGCCACGCGGTCGGGAACGCCAAGCATGGCATAGAGTTGCTGAAGCTCGGTAAACACCTGCTTCGCGTCATCGAGATAAAAAACAGGATCGCTGATGGCGCTTTCCAGCAACAACGGACGCGGGGCGATGAGTGTCGCCAGATCCACCATCTCCAGATAGCGCAGCAAGGCGAATGAGTAGCCGCACCCGCAGTGGGCCATGTCCAAAAAACAGCTCCGGTATGAACAGAGAAAACCGCTGACGCAGGCGGCGCGGATGCGGCGGTCGAGGGCAGAAAGCAACAGTGTGGTCTCGCCGCCCAGGCTCAGCCCGTAACAGCCGATACGATCTGCCCGCACCTCGGGCAACGCCGCCAGCACATCCAGCGCGCACATCAGATTATGCGCGAACAGCCCCTGCTGGCTCAGACCGAGCAAGTTGAGCACGTGATAATTATACACGTGGCTGGAACGGCGGTCGTTGTCCGGTTCCCCTGCCCGCTCGCCAAATCCCAGGTGCTCCGGCACCAGCGCTACCAGACCACGCCGCGCCAGCTCCAGCGGATATTGTTTGTAGATGCCCGGCACCTCATCCACCACCTGGTTCATCCCCATGCCGTGCCCCGGCGGGCAGAGCACCGCCGGCGCCGGCAACGGCACACCGTGGGGTATGAACAGCCACGCGGGTACGGTCACGCCGGGCAGGACGGTGTAGGTGATGCGCTCGCGGCGATACGCCGTCGTCTCGCTGTGCACTACGCGCCGTGGCTCCGGCGGCACGCGTTCCCACTCCCCCAGCGTCAGCAGTCGCCGCAGTCCGCGTCGAGTTGTCGTCTGCCAATGCCGCAGTGCCTCCGCGTCCGCGCCGCGAAACGCCCACTGCCGCGTCTTCGTCGCATAGCGGGACTCCAGATAACGCTCGAAATCGTGACGGGTATCCATATCAGCTCCTTAGCGCACAACCGGCAGCTCAGTTCACACAGCGCTTCCGGCTTCATGCCGACCACTCCCACACGCAAGGCCTGATCGCTCATGACTGGCACACCCTTTTTCGTCGTGTGAATTCTTCGCTCTGCGGCACGCAATACCTTCATCGCATCAAGTGCGTCGGGCATTTTTTCGCAGGATGCACGAGGACTCGGCGCGTTTTGCGATTGCGCCGAGATACGCCCGTTCCCGTCATGCGTCCAGTGCCAGCCTGCCATTATCGACCAGCACGTCCCAGGTGAATTCGCCGGCCGGCGTCAAGCGCACGCGTCCGCCGGCTTCGCGAATGAGCAGTTCGCCAGCGGCGATATCCCACGAGCGCAGGCCGTCTTCGATAAACCCATCATAACGCCCCATGGCCACGTAGGCCATATCCAGCGCGGCAGCGCCCATAATGCGCACCTTGCGCGCGCGATATATGAGCTTGTTCATCGCCTGCTCTACGCCGGGCATGGTCGATTCGGATTTGCCGCAGCCGATGCCGATAATCGCCGCCGACAAGTCGTCGATGTCGCTCACCCGGATGCGTGTGCCGTTGAGGAAGGCGCCGCCTCCTTCCTCGGTGGCAAAAAGTTCGTCGGTGACGGGATCGTAGATGACGCCCACGATTACCCGCCCCTCCACCTGCAGTGCGATGCTGACACAGAAGTGCGGCACGCGCCGCGAATAGTTCACCGTACCGTCCAGCGGATCGACGATCCAGGTCGGCACGTGCGGGGCGATCTCCCCGCCGCCTTCTTCGCCCAGGATGGCGTGATTCGGAAACGCGCGTGACAGCATAGCGCGGATCAATTCCTCGCAATCGACATCCATCTGCAGCTTCACGTCGTGGCGCGACACCTCGCGCACTTCCAGGGAAGAGCGCAATCCCGCACGCTGCAACTCACCCGCGGCGCGCGCGGCGGTCATGGCGACTTCGAGAAATTCGGACATGGGTGCGGTTCCTTTCACTGATCGCGACAGCGACCCGGTATACTGAGCACGGTTATGGCCCCGTCATTCACACTCGAAACCGATCGCATACTCTTCGATACGACGATCATCTTCATCGCCGGGTTGCTGTTCGCCTTGCTCGCACGCCGCGTGCGACTCAGTCCGCTGTTCGGCTACCTCATCGCCGGGTTAGTTATCGGTCCCTACGGCTTTGGGCTGGTGCGCAGCGAAGCGAATATACGCTTTCTCGCCGATGTGGGCGTAGTCCTGCTGATGTTTGCCGTGGGAGTGCAACTCTCGTTGCGCCAACTGCTGGAGATTCGCACGATTGCCCTGGTTGTCGGGTTGGGACATACGCTGATCGCCATTGTACTCGGTCTGGCTGTCAGCATATTGCTGGGTGTACCGCCCTTCGCGGGACTGGTATTGGGTTATGCCATTGCGCTGTGCAGTTCGGTCGTACTGGTGCGTCTGTTGAGCGATTCCGATGGCTTCCACACTATTATCGGCCGCCAGGCACTCGGCATTTCCATCCTGCAGGACCTGCTGGCGGTGGTGCTTATCAGCACGTTGCCGCTGTTGGGTCACAGCGCCGCTCCCACTGCCGGCGCGCTGGCGGCCAGCCTGTTGAAAGCCGTGCTCTTCATTCTGGGCATCATTGTGCTCGCGCGCTGGGGGGCGCCGCTCATCCTCAATCTGGCGTCCGTCACCGGCTCGCGCGAGATATTTTCCCTCACCGTGGTGGTGCTGTCGCTGGGCGGCGCAATGTTGAGCGGCATCGCGGGATTTTCGTTCGCGCTGGGCGCCTTCCTGGCGGGATTGGTGGTGAGCGAGTCGTTTTTCAGTTCGGCGGTTCTGGCGGAGGTGATGCCGCTGCGCGATGTCTTCGGCCTGTTATTTTTCATTTCACTTGGTATGCTGGTTAATCCGGCGATCATCCTGCAGTCGTGGGCGCTGCTGCTGGCATTACTGCTGACCGCGGTGCAGGGCAAAGCGGCGCTCATCTTTGGCTTGCAACTCTCGCTGCGCCAGCACCCCTACGTCGCGCTGATTACCGGCGTCAGCCTGGCACAAATCGGTGAGTTTTCTTTCATCATCGCCCGCGAGGCACAGCGCCTGAACGTCATCTCCCCCACGCTGCACAGCATCGTCCTGGCCGTCGCCATCATCTCCATCGCACTCAATCCGCTGCTGCTGCTCGCGGCGCAGGCGCTGTATCGCCGCCTGCGCCAGGCGGGGTGGACGGGATACCCGCAGGAGGCGGATATCCCAATCCCGCCGGAGGAGTTGTCGGTGTTGCTGTGCGGTTACGGTCGGGTGGGACACTATATCGTGCAGGCGCTGGATACCTTTCGCGTGCCGATGATGGTTATCGATATGAACCGGCACGCGGTGGAATCACTGCACCGGCGCGGCATTCGCGCGGTCTACGGCGATGCCGCCAACGCACGTCTGCTTGAGCGCATCAACGCCGGCCGCTATGTGCTGGGCGTCATCGCCATCGCGGAAGCCGATAGCGTATACACCGTTGCACAGCACCTGCGCCGCCTCTGCCCGTCGATGCGCCTGCTGCTGCGCAGCCATAGCGACCACGAAACCGCGCTCTACCAGAAGATGGGCGTCGAAGACGTGGTGCACGTCGAGTTGGAAGCCAGCCTGGCTTTCGTGCGTGAAGTGCTTACCACTGCCGACGTCGACACCGAGATTGTCAGCGCCTACCTGCAGGATATCCGTGACGGGTATTACGAGGCGTTGCGTCCGCGAAAAAGTGAGGAATGATGAATTTCAGGTGGTGAGTGCCGAATGGAAAGAAAGACAACTTCGGTCGAATCCGACATGATCGCGGTCACTTGTGATTAATCCCTCCCCGCCCCTTGACATCCGCCACGGGTAGCGATACTATACGTGAAGAACGCTATATCTGCCAGGCGGGCATATCTGGGAAGCCGGTGAGAATCCGGCGCTGCCCCGCAACTGTAACCGCTGACGACGCATGCAACAGGCCACTGTGCCGAGTAATCGGGATGGGAAGGCGCATGCGAAGGATGACGCGGAAGCCAGGAGACCGGGCCCACACTGGACACGACACTACTTCGCGGGAATTGGTGTGGGTTCCGGTACCATGAGAACCTCTCCAACACCCCTGCTGCGCGTGTAGTAGGGGTGTTGTTATGTGAGATGGTCGGAAAATCCGCACCAGAGAGAGGTCGATCATGCTCTACACCGGACATGGTGACGCGGGTTATACACACGTCATCGGCGGCCCTGCACTCCTCAAGTGCGACACGCGCCTCGAAGCCCTCGGTGCACTCGACGAAGCCCAGGCTCAGCTCGGGTTGGCGCGCGCACTACTGGCGTCCGCACCGTGGATGCCTTCCCTCAAACGCGTGCAGAACGAATTGCGTTTGCTGATGGCTGAGATCGCCACCCTGCCGCATCACACCGCCGGCAGCGTCTATCTGACCACCGACCATCTGCTCGGTCTGGAATCCGACCTGTGCGCGTGGGACACGCAAACCGGCGGATTTCACGGCTTCATCATCCCCGGCGATTCCGTGCCGGGCGCCCACCTGCACCTGGCCCGCACGGTGATCCGCCGCGCGGAGCGCAAGATCGTCGCATTGGCACGCGAAGACGGTGGCGTCAATCCGCTGCTGCTCGTTTATCTCAACCGACTCTCATCCTGGGTCTACGCACTCACCTTGCTGGTCGAGACACGCGAACCCGCCGCTTAACTACCATTATCACCACAGGAGATGTTCATGCAACCTTTAACTCGCATCGGCCTGCTTAGTGCCGTATTGACCACCCTGGTACTGCCGCTGCGCGCGGAAACCACGACCGCGGCTGATCCCGCGACCGAAGCGGAAGTCACCGTCGTGGTCACCGCTGAACGCCGGCCGCAACCGGTGAGCGAATCCATCGCCACCACCACGATCATCACTGCGAAGAAGATGCAGGAAGCAGGCGCGCAAACCGTCGGCGACGCACTGCGGCTGGTACCCGGCGTCACGCTGCGCCAGTCGGGTCAGCCCGGCTCGCTCACCAACGCCGCTATCCGCGGCAGCAACACGAACCACGTGCTGGTGCTGGTGGACGGCCAACGCATGTCGAGCCCAACCTTCTTCAGTACGGACCTGTCCAAGTTTCCCGCCTCGCAGGTAGCGCGCATTGAGGTGATCCGCGGTCCGGTTTCCAGTCTGTATGGCTCGGATGCCATTGGCGGCGTCATCAACATCATCACCAAACAACCTACTACCGAAGGCGGCGAGATCACTGTCGGCTACGGCACCCACGGCCGCGAGGCACGTTCACTGATGCTGCACGGCGTCGCCAGCGCGATGAAATGGCAATTCGGCGGTGACTTTCCCGCCTACGACGGCAAGCGTCTGAACAGCGATTTCGCCTCGACCGGTTTCTTCGGCCGGTTGATCTTTCCCAATATCAAGGAGTGGTCGGTCGCCGTGCGCGGCGAAGATTACGCCGACCGACTCGGGCTGCCGGGCGCCGATCCCTACCATACCGGCGCCATCGATCCAGATGATCGCGCATGGTGGGATCGCCGCAACAGCGACATCACCGCGACGCGCGAATTGGCGGGCGGCGAACTGGAGTTGCGTGCCACGCGCAACATGCAGCGGCTGCACAACCTGGCGCCAGGCGGCTGGGCGATGGACTCCTACATTCGTGGCATCACCAATGGCACCGAAGCCACCTTCCGCGCGAAAACCGGCACCCACCAGTGGTTAGTTGGCGGCGACTATCGCAACGAAGCGTATCAAGACCGTGAACTGGGCGCGCCGACGGTCGAGCACAACGTCTTCAACCGCGCGATCTTCGCGCAGGATCGCGTTTCGCTTGGCGACGCCACCGGCTTCGTCTACGGCGCGCGTCTCGACGATCATTCCACGGCCGGCAGTAAAGTGACACCGCGCCTGGGTATCGAGCATGCGTTGGGGAATGGCACGCACCTGCGCGCCTCATATGCCGAAGGCTTCCGCGCGCCGAACTTCTCCGAACTCTATTATCCCGGCTGGGGCGGCGGTTGGGCCGGCAATCCGAATTTACGTCCCGAACGCTCGCGCCAGTACGAATTCGGCGTGCGAACACACCGTGACTTCGGCAACATCGACCTGGCGTTCTTCACCACAAACGTGGATGACTTGATTCAGGCATCGTCTACCACGCCGTATCAGAACATCGGGCGTGCACGCAAGCGCGGCGTTGAGGTCGGCTGGGATCGCAACTTCGGTCCGACGGCACTCGCCCTCTCCTACAATTATCTGGATGCCATCAACCGTACCACCAGCGAGCGCCTGCCGGGATTGATGCACAATAAGATCGACCTGACGCTGACTCGCCAGCTCGCGGTGTACGACATGGCGCTGACCGGGCGCTGGTATGACAGCCGACTCGATTATCGTTTTGACGTCAATCCGCCGTTCGCGCAGCAGACGGTGGCGCTGCCCACCGTCACCGTGTTTGACCTGAGCATTAGCCGACGCGGCGGACTGTTGCAACCGTATGCGGTGGTGCGCAATGTGCTGAATGCCGACTACGAAGAGGTACTCGGCTATCCGGCGGAAAGGCGCAGCATCGAAGTCGGAATGCGCGCAATATGGTAGAATAGGACGCTCCGGGGGCGCGAAGCGCCCCCGGAGAGGAGACCGGCATGCCTTTTCATCATCTCACTCGCGATCCGGTGCTGATATTGTTGCTCGCGGCGTCACTGGTGTCGTGGATGCTCATTCTCGACCGCCTGCTGGCGCTGCACCGCACAAGGCGTGACGACGAGGCATTTCGGCAGGGACATCCCGCGCCCGGCGCCGCGCTCGCCACCCTGCGCAGCGAGATCGACCGGTACGGCGACAGCGGTCGCGATCACATTGCCACCATTATGGATACCGCCATCACGCTGCAACGCCAGGCGCTCGAACGCTCACTGCCGTTGCTGGGCGTCATCGGCAGCACCGCGCCGTATGTCGGACTGCTCGGTACGGTGATCGGCATCATCCAGGCGTTTCAGGCCATTCAGGCACAGAACAATATGAGCCCATCAGTGGTTGCCGGGGGCATCGCGACGGCGCTCATTGCCACGGCGATGGGACTGGCGGTCGCCATTCCGGCGGTTACCGCGCACCACCTGCTGTCCGCCGCCATCACCCGTCTCGTTTCCCGTTGGGAGGCCACGGTCGCCGAGTGGCTGCCCGAAGCGAAGGAGGGAATGCGTGAGTCTCTCCCACGCGCGTAAAACCGAGGTTAGCCCTCGGGTCGAGATTAATATCGTGCCGCTGGTCGATGTGTCCCTGGTACTGCTGATCATTTTCATGGTCACCGCGACGTTCGTGAAAACGTCGGGCATTCGGCTGCAACTGCCCACCTCGACGGCGACGCAACACGCGGGGAAGACGAAACGTGAGGTGGTGATCGGCGTGGCTGCGAACGGCGCTTTCCGACTTGGCGGTGCACAGGTGAGCGAGGCGCAACTCGACGCCGCGCTGCGGCGCGAGGCTGTCGACTATGGCGTCGAGAGCCGCATCACCGTGCAAGGCGACGAACGCGCGGCGCACGGGCGCGTGGTACGCGCAATGACATTGGCGCAACTCGCGGGCTTTTCCCGCCTGGTGATCGCCACCCGACAGGAGCAGAAAGATCGTGGATCGACGCGCTGACAGTTCGCGCTGGCGCAGCCTGGCGTTCTCGCTGGGGATGTCGTTGCTGATCAACCTCATCCTTTGCGGCGCACTGGCGCACCTCTCCTCCACCCCGCCCCACGTCGCCGCCGCCTGCCTGGCGGTGGAACTGGATGGCGTCACGCCGCCTCCACCCCCGCCGCCACAGCCGCCGTTGTTGAAACGCCTTCTCCCCCCACCGGTCGTGCATCCGAAACCGGTCGAGATGAACACGCCGCCGACGCTGATACAAAAAATGCAGCGCTGGTTCAATCCCGCGCCACCCGTCGCGCCGCCACCGGCCACGCCGGAACCGGATCAGCCATCACTGGTGCCGGAGCCTACGCCGGCGCCGGAGCAGACGGCAACGCCGCCGGTCGCGACACCGGACCCACCGGCGCCTCCACACGAGAAACCAGCGCACGCTGCCACACCGGAGCAACCGCCGCAGCTCATCACCGCCGTGCAACCTCCATCCGTCGCACCGGCGCCTGCCGCACCCACGGTCGGAAATGGCGGAAATGCCGCCAGTACGCCACCGGTCGCCATCGCCGTGCCCGGTGGCGGCCACGGCGCCAATGCCACTCCCGGCGATGGCGGAGGCAGTCACCCCGCCGCACCACACCCGCTCACCACAGATGACGGCGGCACGCACAACGCCGGGCCGGGCGCAACCTCCGGCAGCGGCGATGGCGGCGGCACGACGGTAAAAACCGGCGGTGAACACGTCACCTCGCCACCCACTCCCGAGCGGAGCGCCGGCGACGGTGGCCACGGACATGGCGACGGCACCGGCAGCGGGAACGGCACGGGCAACGGAACGCCCGCTCCGAACGGCGTGAGCCGCGGCGCGCAGGTGACGCGGCAACAACGTCCCGATTACCCGCCCAGCGCGCGCGACGAAGGCATTGAGGGCATCGTCATCCTTACCGTGTCGCTCGATGCCACCGGCAAGGTTACCGCGGTGAAGCACCTGCGCAGTTCCGGCGACCGCCGCCTCGACCGCGCCGCCGAGCGCGCTGTACGCGAATGGCGCTACACGCCGAAACTGGTGGACGGCGAAGCGATGGCATCGACGCTGCGCGTCGAAGTGAAGTTCGAACTGCAATAACCCATCGACGAAATCCAGCGAAAGAAGCCAGCAATGCTGTTCATCCTGCCTCCGACAGTTTATACTGCGTAAAGGATCATCCATGGAACCGACTTTTACCTCGCATGCGGATATCGTGGTGGCGGGTGGCGGACCGGCCGGAGCATCCGCGGCCATCGCGGCGGCGCGGTTGGGCGCGAAGGTGGTGCTGGTCGAGCGATATGGCTTCCTCGGCGGCATGTCCACCGCCGGCTTCGTCTTCCCCTTCATGACCCATTATGCCGGCGACCGACCAGTGATCGCCGGCCTGTGGAGCGAGCTACTTGACCGGTTGTCGCACTACCCCTATGGTTACAAAGCCAGCACACACCTGGGCCTTCGGCATTTTTGCTTCGATGTCGAAGGTGTGAAGCAGGCATGGCTGGCAATGTGCCTGGAGGCAGGGGTGCAGTTACAGTTGCACACGTTTATCACCGATGCGCTGCTGGATGGCACGCGCGTGGCGGGTCTCATTACGCATAGCAAGTCCGGACGCGAGGATTTGCACGCCGCGGTGGTCATTGATTGTACCGGCGACGGCGACGTGGCCTCGCGATCGGGCGCCCCGTGCGAGATCGGGCGGAAAACGGACGGGCTGGTGATGCCGATGAGCCTGCATTTCCGTATGGGCGGGGTCGCGATGCAGCGCATGCCCACTCGTGAGGAGATCAACGCGCTGTATGCCCGCGACAAGGCGGCGGGATTGATCACCAATCCACGCGAAAACGTGCTTTGGTTCGACACGCCCCACCCCGACCAGGTGCATTTCAATACCACACGCCTGCTGAAATTCCTCGGCACCGACCGCGACGACCTTACCGCCGCGGAGATCGAAGGCCAGCATCAGGTGCGGGAGATGGTCGCGTGGTTAACTGCCACCGTGCCGGGATTCGAGTTGGCGTATCTGCTGGCGACCGGCGTGCAGGTGGGCGTGCGCGAAACGCGCCGCATCATCGGCGAATATGTGGTGACGGAAGAGGAATTGCTCAACCTGACGCACTTTCCCGACGCCATCGCGCTCAGCGCGTACCCGGTGGATATCCACAATCCCGCCGGCGCCGGCACGGTGATGAAGCACCTGCCGTTCGGCGCCTACTACACCCTGCCCTACCGCGCGCTGGTGCCGCAGCGCGTTGACGGCCTGCTGGTTGCCGGCCGCCCTATCTCCACCACGCACGAGGCGCACTCCGCCACCCGTATCCAGCCCGTCGCCTCTGCAACCGGCCAGGCAGCCGGCGCCGCCGCCGCGCTGGCGCTGCAGGCAAGCATCCCGGCACGCGACATTGACACCGAACACCTGCGCGAGACGTTGCGCGGCATGGGTGCGCTGGTGGACTGATGTCACCGCGGTGGACAGCATCATCACGACAATGATGACCACGCGCCGGCTGGACATATTCCTTATCGCGCGTTAAACTATGGCAGTTTAGCAGAGGGGACAGGCACCATGACCATTCACGAAGCATTGCTGGCGTTGCTACGCCGGGAATCGCTGAGCGCGGATGAGGCGGCGGACGTCATGACCGTCATTATGGAGGGTGAGGCAACACCGGCGCAGATTGCCGCGCTGCTTACCGCGCTCCGTATGAAAGGCGAGACGATAGAAGAGATTGCCGGATTCGCGCGCGTGATGCGCGCAAAGGCGGTGCGCATCGCCCCGCAGTGCGCGACGCTGGTGGATACCTGCGGCACCGGCGGCGACCGCCTGAAGACCTTTAACATCTCGACAGCGGCTGCCTTCGTGGTGGCGGGCGCGGGCGTGGCGGTGGCCAAGCACGGCAATCGCTCCATCACCAGTAAGTCCGGCTCCGCCGACGTGCTGGAAGAGTTGGGGGTGAATCTGGCAGTACCGGCAGCGTTTGTCACCGAGTGCATCGAACGCATCGGTGTCGGCTTCCTCTTCGCGCAGCATTTCCACCCGGCGATGAAATACGCCGCTCCGGTACGCCGCGAAATCGCCATCCGCACCGTCTTCAACGTGCTGGGCCCGCTGACGAATCCCGCGGGTGCTGAGTATCAGGTTATGGGCGTCTATGATCCCGACCTCACCGAACCGTTGGCACGCGTGCTGGGCCTGCTCGGTTCGCGGCGCGCTTTCGTGGTGCATGGTATGCTCGGGTTGGACGAGTGGTCCACCGCCGGCGCCACCCGCGTCAGCGAATTGCGCGACGGCGAGGTAATTACCCGCCTGTACACAGCCGCCGACCTCGGCTTGCCGGAAGCCGCGCCCGAAGAGCTGACCGGCGGTCTCCCGGCGGAAAACGCGCAGATTATCTATCAGCTATTCCGCGGCGAAGACGGCCCGAAACGCCACATCGTGCTGGCCAACGCCGCCGCGGCACTGGTGGCTGCCGGCGCCGCCACCGACCTGGCGGCAGGCATACAACAGGCCGCCGTTGCACTCGACTCCGGCGCCGCCATGGAGAAATTACAGGCGCTGCGTGAGATGACGCAGACTGAAGCCAAACGCGTGGCGACTTGACGCTCCCCCGTGACGGGGGTAGAATGGCGCATCGTTATGGGATCTGCACATCTCCAGCCAATTCGCTCATCAAGCCGCAACGCCGCCGCCCGTCTGCGTCATGCCAACAATTTTTACATACTGGGACGCCGACATGTTGATGGTGGCGCGTGGGAGGAAGCCCGCAGCCTGTTGCTGCGCGCACTCAGCTACCACGCCGAACACGCCGACGCATTGCGCGCATTAGCCGGCATCGAGCTGACGCTGGGCAACGCCACCGCCGCGCACGAGTATCTGCAACGCGCGCTGACCTGCGCCCCGGACGACTCCGACAATTACTTCCTCTACGGCAACCTGCGGCTGAGCGTTGGCGATCCGCTGGGCGCGCTGGAGGCCTACCGACAGGCAACCACGCTGGGCGGCGACAGCGCGGAGATGACCTTTAACATCGGATTGGCACACCTGACGATGAGTCAGGGTGAGCAGGCGGCCACCGTCTTTACGCGCCTGCTGGAGTGCGAGCCGACCAACCAGCGCGCCTGGGATGCGCTGGGCTGTGCCGAGCGCTTACAAAAACACTTCCCTGCCGCCATGAGCGCATTTCTGCACGCCTTGGAGATCGATCCGGCACAGAACGACGCGCGCGACCACCTGGGGCAGATGCTGCTGGAGATGGGCAACACCCACGACGCGCAACAAGTGCTGGAATCCGCGTTGCTCCTTGAACCGCGACGCGTCAGCACCCGCCATCTGCTGGGCATGGTTCATGCCACTACCGGCGATGTTCCCCGTGCCCGCGAGCAATGGGAAATGGCGGTGGCCCAACCGGATGCCTCACCAGAAACCTTTCATCTGCTCGCCAACGCCTGCGCACATACCGGCGACCGCGCGCGGGCCATCGAGGTATTGGCCATGCTAACCTCGCGATTCCCTGACCACCTCTCCGGCCATTTGCAGCTCGCGTTGTTGCTGCTGGAAGCCGGGGAACACGCACGCGGCTGGCAACACCTGCGCCAGGCGCGCGCGCTGGATCCCCACAACCCGACTGTCAGACAATTCATCGACGCCGCGCAGTCGATCAGTCCTGAAGATGCTCCCTAAACGCCCGTTCTCTTTCGCTACCCCAGACTTCACAAAAGAATTTACCGTCGCTGTGGAAAAAAGTGCAAAAAAATCGAAACGATTGTTTGCAAAGCGTAACGGTGTGTGGTAGGATACAGTATCCGAACGGACGGATTTTCCAGGAAGACTTTCCTTCCACGGTGGGCAATCTTTCATAGAGGAGGCGACGATGGACGATCAACTGACAAGACGCCAGCAGGAAGTACTGGCCGGCATTCGCGGCATTTTCTCTGAGACCGGTTACCCGCCCACGGTGCGCGAACTGGGTGAGCGACTGGGCCTGCGTTCCAGTTGCACCGTACAGCGGCACCTGGAAGCGCTGGAACGCAAAGGTTTCATTCGCCGCAACCCGACGAAAGCGCGCACGATTGAGATCACCCGCGGGCCTAAGCCGGTGTCGCGCTCCGCGGCTGACGGCGGCCTGGTCCCGGTGCCCATCGTGGGGACGGTCACCGCGGGTCCGCCCATCCTGGCGGTGGAAAATGTCGAGGGTTCACTCGCGCTACCCAAGTCGCTGGTACCGGACGGCGAGTGTTTCATGCTGCACGTCCGCGGCGACAGCATGATCAACGCCGGCCTGTTTGACGGCGATATGGCGCTGGTGAAAAAGCAGGAGAACGCCGACAACGGCGACATCGTGGTCGCGCTGCTGGAAGACGAAGCCACCATCAAACGCTTCTTTCGCGAGAACAGCCGTGTCCGCCTGCAACCCGAGAATCCGGCACTGGAACCGATCATCGTTGACCATGTGACGATTCTCGGCAAAGTGGTGATGGGGCTTCATAAGTTTTAGAGGCGATTACAGCAGATCAGCGCGGAGATGCCGCGGCGTTTATTGACCGCGCACGTCGTCCTTCCGCCAGCATATGCGGTCATCTGAATTGAAGGACAACACGGCGGTGGCGAAAAAGCGCCCGGCAGAATCCGGCGCCGTGAATTGACAAACACCCTCGAACGGTTGTCCTGATGTCATCTGCTCCCCGCGTGTCGGTTCACTGACATGCGGGGTGTCCGCGTCTGGAACGTTTCGCCGCACGAAGTGTCAATACGTAATACCAGTGGTGAATCCCTGTGCGGTTGACACAGATGGCAGTTCCGGCGGTGATGGTCATGGTTGCGATACGGACATCCTGTCCGATTCGACCGGCGATCCTTGTCTACCTTACCGAAGCAGGGTGTGCAACAAATCACACCCGGTATATGAAGCGATATTGCACGAGAGAACGCTGTTAACTGAAAGAGGATGTATGCCTGCCAGCATGCCGACGGTTTCCGTCGTCATTCCCTGCCGGAACGAAGCGCATACTCTGCGCGCATTACATGAACGGCTGTGCGCGGAGTTCGACCGCCTGGAATTGCCGGCGGAAATCATATACATCGACGATGGCAGTGTCGACCACTCACGTGAGACGCTGCGTACACTCGCCGCGACGGATCCTGCCTGTCGTGTCATCGCCTTGCGCGGCCCGCAAGGCACGGCGACCGCGCTGGCGGCCGGATTTGGCGTGGCGCAAGGCGAATTCATCCTGACCATGCGCAGCCACGACGATCCGCAAGCCGTCTCGCGCTTCCTCGATGCCTTGCTGCGCGCCGACGTGGTATGCGGACTCTCGGTTGGCGCGCCGCCGCCATTCGGTCCGGTGTCAGCGCTGCTGCGCCGCGGCGCCGGCATGGAGTTGCATGGCCTTTGCGGCAGTTTCAATGGTTTGCGCCGGCAGGCGGCGCGCGAGTTGACCCTCTACGGAGAGCGCCACCGTTACCTGCACCTGCTGGCGGTCACGCGCGGCTTTCGCGTGGAAGAATTACCGGTCATCCCCACTCCGGGAACGCGTGCATCACGCGCTGATGCGGGAGACACTCTCGGCAGTCTGCTCGATTTATGCACCCTCCTGTACCTGAACAAATTCCGCACCAGACCGCTGCGGTTGTTCGGCAGCCTTGCAGCGGGGTGTCTGCTCGTGGCACTGGCACTAGGTGCCGGACTGAGCGTTTATCTGACCGGCTGGACACTGAATCCACCTGCCCCACCGCGCTGGCACTTCTTCATGTGGCTGCTGGATGCCGCGCTCTTTACGTTGTCACCGGTGCTGTTCGCGCTGGGCTTGTTGGCCGAAGGACAGCTCGCGAGCGCCACACCGTCGGAGCCGGCAATCACCGAACGCATCAATGTGAGCATCACGCCGCAAAATGAGGTGCGCCATGAGGCCTGATGCCGTCACCCTGAAGCGTCCCGCCGCATGGAAGCTGGCACTGAACATCCTGTTGCTGCTCGGTCTGGTGGGCGTCTTTGCCTGGCAGGTGAAAGGCGTGTGGCCGCGAGTTGTCAGTTATAACTGGAACCTGGACTGGTCCATAGCAGGATTGTCGCTGGCCGCGCTACTCCTTTGCTCCTTACTCGACATTCTCATCTGGAATCGCACGTTGAGCTGGTTCACCACGGCGCTGCCCTTCCGCGCCGCCGCACCGGTGTATATCTGGTCGACGCTGGGTCGCTATGTGCCGGGGAAGGTGGTTAGCCTGTTCCTGCGCATGGCGCTTGCGACACAGGCCGACCGCCCCGCCATCCCAACGCTGGCGGCCAGCACGGTGGAACTGGCACTGCGCACCGCCTCCGCGCTGCTGCTCGGCTTTGTCGCGCTGTTGGGCTGGCATGCCGCCGACGGCCGGCAACAGGTGTTCATGGTCTCCATCATTGCCATTATCGTCATCACCCTTATCTGCGCCCACCCGAAGATCATGCTGCCGACGATGAACTGGGGCCTGCGCAAAATCAATGAACCCACCATCACCCGCAAACTGCGCTATCGCGAAGTGCTGGCTGTGCTGGCGACGCTCTTCGTGCGCTGGGTCTTTTTCGGTCTGGCGTTCTACCTGCTGGCGACAGCCATCTACCCACCTGCCCGTCCGCATGCGATGATGCTGGTCGCCGCCGGACCCGGCTCATGGGCCATCGGCTTCATGAGCATGCTTCCCGGAGGGCTGGGGGCAATGGAACTGGTGATGAAATCCATCCTGATGGCGCAATTCGGCTTTACCAATGCCAACACCGACGGTGTCGCGATCGTGGTGATCATCGTCATGCTCAGCCGCTTGTGGACGCTGATTAGCGAGGGTGCTTGGGGATTGATCAGCGTGCCGTTGTGGAGCCGTCGCCCGCGCGCCGCCGCGCCGGCGCTGTCTGAAACGGCACCCTGAACGGGGGTAGTAATGACCCGACATATCCTCGATGCCCACGCGGCATTGGCCATCGCGCAGGGAATGGAAGTCGATCGCGCAGAATACCTCGACTACATGACCTTCACTGCCAACGCGCGTCCGTTATTCACCGAACTGTTTGGGCCCATCGTCGGTCTGAAAGAGGAGTGGACGGCGCAAGGCGCCGGTCCGACGGAACTGGATCTGTCCGCCTTTCGCTATCGTCGGGCGCAGACGGGCGCCGTGCCGGTCAACACCGGCTGGCAGGGAGGCGCCACTGAAGAAATCCTGGAAGAGACGGAGGCCTACCTCATCGCCCGCGACCGCATGGGCCGTCGCGTGAAGCTGTGCCGCGGCGTGGCGACGATCCCGCTGCCGCTCGATTACCCCGTGCGCACCATGGACGATTGGCAGCGCATCAAGCACCATTATGCCTTCAGCGAGGAACGATTCACCACTGGGTGGGAAGCCGCGGCGCAGGCATACCGCGCGGCTGGCCGCGTGGTGACAACGGCCATTCCCGGCGGATTTGACGAACCGCGCCAGTTGCTGGGTGAAGAGGCGCTGTGCGTGGCCTTCTACGAGCAGCCGGAACTCGTGCACGACATGCTGGCCACCATCGGCGACACCGCCTGCCGGGTACTCGACCGCGTCTCCGCCGCCGTGCCGGTGGATCAACTCGTCGTGCATGAAGACCTGGCCGGCAAAAGCGGCCCACTGGCGGGTCCGCGCCAGGTTACGGAGTTCATTGCCCCCTACTACCGTAAAGTCTGGGATATGCTGCGGGCACGCGGCACGCGGCTCTTTATGCAGGATTCCGATGGGGACATGACTGCGGTGATCCCGGCCTTCCTGGATGCCGGCGTGAACGTGATGTATCCGCTTGAGCCGGCTGCCAACATGGACATCGTGCAGGTGCGTGCAACCTACGGCACCCACCTGGCTTTCCTGGGCGGCCTTGATAAACACGTGCTGCGTCGCGGTACCGACGAGATCGTCGCCGAACTGGAATACAAAATCCCGCCCATGGTGCGCACCGGCGGCTGCGTGCTTGGCCTCGACCACCGCATCCCCAACGGCACCCCTCTGGCGCACTACCGCTTCTACATCGAGAAGGTGTGGGAAATACTGGAGCGTGAAAGCGGCGCGCGGAACTGATTCTCGCATCTCATCCGCGCACTGTCATGCGTATGCCGGAGTTTGAGATGGGGAAGAGACACATCGAAACCATCCTGTCGCACTACAGCACAATCTCCGCCCGCCGGTGAGCGTTGCATTGAATATTCACGGCGCAAGGCAGGCTGGCGATGTGGCAGGGAGCGGTTTCCACATGCACAGCGAGTGCGGTAACGGTGCCGCCGAAACCGCCCGGCCCGATGCCGAGGGTGTTGATGCGCTGCAGCAGTTCCGCCTCCAGTGCCGCATCGTCCGGGTCGGAATGTGCCTGCCCCAACGGGCGCAGTAGCGCGTGCTTAGCGAGCAGCGCGCAGCCTTCGAAATTGCTGCCGATGCCCACCCCGACGATCAACGGCGGGCACGCGTTGACTCCCTGCTCGGAGACGCGCTCCACGACGAAGTCAATCACACCCTGACGGCCATCCGATGGCGAGAGCATGCATAGCGCACTGGCGTTCTCGCTACCGCCGCCCTTGGGCAGACAGACCAGTCGCAGCCGGTTGCCGGACACCAGCGCGACATGCACGATGGCGGGGGTATTATCGCCGGTGTTAACGCGCCGCAACGGGTGGCGTACCACGGAAGTGCGCAGATACCCATCGCGACAACCGCGGCGCACGCCTTCGTCAATGGCCGTGCGCAAATCACCATTAACATGCACGTCCTGACCCACTTCGGCGATAATGATCGCCAATCCGGTATCCTGGCACATCGGTAACCCGGTCACCGCGGCGGTAGTATAATTCTTCAGCAGCAGCGCGAGCACCTCACGCCCGTCCGGCGACGTTTCAGCGTCGCATGCCCGCGCCATCGCCGTGTGCATTTCCGGCGGGACAACGCGATTGGCGTCCACATACAGCCGGGCGACGGCGGCACTAATCTGTTCCGGTTCTATGATCCGCAGCGGAGACGGTGTCATCACATCACCTCGATGGTGCAACTGTATCACAAACAATTCGCGATGTCGCCCCGAACTCCCTCCCGCGTCATTTCGCACCCGTCATGCGCCGCGTGGGCGGGTATCCTCCACAGCGGGATTCCGTCGCGCTGCGGACGCGGCAGGGGAGAGAGCACGATGGACGTACAACTGGCAGAACTGATGCGGGAACTTGAAGAGAAGTCCCGGCAGCTCGGTGGCGTGCCGCGGGTCGAGCGCGAGGCGGGGCAGTTTCTCAACATGCTGGTAAAGATCGCACGCGCGGTGAATATTCTGCAGGTGGGAGTAGACGATGGTTACTTCACCCTCTGGCTGGCCGACGCGGCTACTGCCACCGATGGCATGGTGACCGCCGTCGAACCGGACGTGTGGAAGCTGTCCAACGCAAAAAAACTCTTCACCCGCTCGCCGCATGTCGGACGCATCAACCTGATGCAAGGCGATCCGGTGGAAGTGCTGCCGGTACTGGAAGGCCCATATGATTTCGTCTTGCTGGGCGCCGATCACACGCAAGCGCTGCACTACTTTCATATCCTGGTCGAAAAACTCAACAGCGGTGCGCTCATCTGCTGCGACAAAACAATGAGTCTCACCGCCGCGCTCACTCCCTACCTGACCTACGTCCACGAACGTCCCGGTCTGGAAAGCATCCTAGTGCCTGTCGGCGAAGGCCTTGAGGTTACCTATAAGATACCGTGAAGCATCTCCGCATCGCCTCATCCAGGCGGTCAACCACCAGGAGTACGCTTGCCGGCTACGCTGAAAAAAGGACTCCCCACGACGATGTCGAATTACATCGGTTGCCCCACCGGGTGAGTAACTGATGAATTTCGCACGCTTTTTTCAACATTGGACGCCGGAACTGGCAATCGATCTCGGCACCGCAAACACCCTCATTCACATGCGTGGAAAGGGGATTTTGCTGCGCGAGCCGTCGGTGATCGCTATCGAGAAGGGTAACCACGAGATTCGCGCGGTGGGCGAAGAAGCTAAGCGCATGGTTGGCCGCACGCCGGACGCCATCGAAACCATCCGCCCGCTGCGCGACGGCGTCATCGCCGATTTCGACGCGGTGGAGCAGATGCTCTTCCTGTTCATCAGCAAGGTTTATCGCCGCCGCCCGTTCATTCACCTCAACATGCTGGTCGGCGTGCCTTCCGGAGCGACCGAGGTGGAGTGCCGGGCGGTGAAGGATGCCGCGCGTCGCGCGGGAGCGAAAGACGCCTGGGTGATCGAGGAGCCGGTAGCCGCCGCCATCGGCGCCGGTTTGCCCATCCATGAAGCCACCGGCAGCATGGTGGTCGATATCGGCGGCGGAACCACCGAAGTCGCCATCATCTCGCTGGGCGACGTGGTGCTGTCGCAATCCGTCCGCGTGGCCGGCGACGAGATTGACGAGGCCATTACCGCGTACGTACGGCGTGAATACAACCTGCACATCGGCGAACGCACCGCGGAGGGTATCAAGCTGGCTATCGGCTCGGTCTGGCCGATGCAGCGCGAGTTGGAATACCTGGCGCGCGGCCGCGACCTGATTACCGGCTTGCCCGCACAGGTCACTCTTTCCAGTGGTGCCATTCGCGAAGCCATCGGCGAACCGGTGCTGGTTATCCTCGATGCGGTGAAGCTGGCGCTGGAGCAAACCCCGCCGGAACTCTCCGCCGACATCATGGAACGCGGCATCACGTTCACCGGCGGCGGCGCGCTGCTGCGCGGACTGGAGCGGTTGGTGCATCACGTCACCGGCATGCCCGCCCACGTGGTTGACGATCCGCTAAGCTGCGTGGTACTCGGCGCCGCTCGCGTACTCGCCGAAGGCGACCTTGGCCTGCGCAACGCCTTCGAACGCAAACTCGCCTTGCACGGGAGCGAAGCGTGACGTGTCGCGAGTGACACGTCACCGGTGGATCTCCGTCTCCCCAATTCCTCCTTCATCATTCCCAATTCCCATGTTCCGTTGTATGTTCCCTGCCGTTTTTCCCCGTCTCGTGATGGTAATGACACTACCGGCACGAGTCTGGAGGAGGCGCGTATGGAAAAGCCCGATCTCGAATTGCTGTTGCACCGGACGCTAAGCGATCCGGTGTTCCGCAATCGGCTGATGGTGGACCCGGAAACGGCGCTACGTGAAGCCGGATGGGATTTGGCGGCGGATGATGTAGCTGCGCTGAAGGTGTGGCATGCCAATCTGCATGATGTCACCAAGCTGGACGAGTTGAAGCACTCGCTGCAGGCCTTTATTGCCAGCCGGCAACCAGGCACGCGCTAAGACGAATCACGGATCAGCCGTGATTCGGGTGTTCGTGAAGGAGCGGCAGCCATGTTTTTTGGTCACAGTCTTCGCGTGGGACGCATCAGCGGCATCACCATCAACATCGACTATAGCTGGTTCATCATCTTCGCGCTCTTCGTGTTTCTACTCGCCAGCGGCTACTTCCCCATCGTGGCGCCGGACGCACCGCGCAGCAATTACTGGAGCATCGCCACGCTCACCAGCCTGCTCTTTTTCGGCTCGGTGCTGGCGCACGAGTTGTCGCACGCGCTGGTGGCGCGGCGGGCGGGAATTCCCATCCGCACCATCACACTATTCATCTTCGGCGGGGTGGCACAAATGGAGGATGAACCGGAAACGCCATGGGATGAATTTAAAATGGCAATTGCCGGTCCGTTGTCCAGCCTGGCTATCGCCCTGCTGTTCTTCTCCGTGGCACTCCTGCTTGCCAACACCGGCTCGCGTCTCTTTTTTGCTTCGTTTACCTATCTCTGGTTTATCAACGTGGTGCTGGCCGTCTTCAATATGTTGCCTGGCTTCCCGCTCGATGGCGGACGCGTCTTCCGCGCGTTCCTCTGGCGCGTCATGGGTGATCTGCAGCGCGCCACGCGCGTGGCGTCGTTCACCGGGCAAATATTTGGCTGGGCGTTCATCGCACTGGGTATCGGCAGTCTGGTCTACCCGCCATTGCGGGCGTATGGCAGCGTCTGGCTGGCGTTGATCGGCTGGTTCCTGGTGAGCGCGGCACGTAACAGTTACCAGCAGGTGGTGTTGCGTGAAACATTGCGCCACGTGCCCATCAGCGCGGTAATGAGCACGCAGTTCGAAGCAGTGCCGGCGGAGATCAGCATCGAACGCCTGGTGTCGGATTACTTCCTGCGCGAGAGTCCCTCCACGCTGCCGGTTGAGCGCAACGGAGAGGTGATCGGAGTCATCAGCGTGGAAGACGTGCGTGCCTTACCGCGCGACGAGTGGGCGAACCGCCTAGTGGAAGACGTGGCCAAGCCGCTGGCACAGGAGCCAATCCTGCATCCCAACGACGATGCGTGGGACGCCGCCAATCGCATGGCGCAGACCAACAGTGATCGGGTGCTGATCACCGATGGTGATCACATCGAGGGATTAGTCACCCGTGGCTCAATTATGCGCTGGTTGCAGACACACACGCGACTGGCGCCGGGGCAGGCGTGACGCCTGGGAATCAGGGATTTGCCGATGTCAAAGTATATGACGGCGTACGGTGTCGTTGTCGTCCGCGCCATGAAGGGCGTGGATACGACAGGGGCGGAATAAGCCGGTGCTTGAACAGGTCATGGATGGCCGTCGCGAAACCACAACGGCGCTGATACCGCTATGCCAGACTATTGCACATCCGCGACCGGAGAGCAGGTATTATTCACCCGGTCATCAAATACCAGCACGCTACTGGCCAGGGGGCGGATCCAGGCGCCGGGGGCGCAATTGACGGTCGTGCCACCGAGGGCGAGGGTGGTGCTGCCGCCACCATCCAGGTTCAGCGCATTCACCGCACCGCGCGCCTTCAGCAGTTCGGCCAGCTCTATCAGCGTCATGCCGCCGCCATAATACCCGGGCGCTTCCACCACCGCCAGCACGACGCGACCGCGTGCGGTAATGCCCAGCGCGGTACGGGCGTTGCGTCCCAGGCGGATATCCGGCTTGAAGCGTTCCTGTTCGCCGGTCACGTCCACCTTGCCGTCGCGCAATAATCGCGGGCCGCCGCCGATTGCATACCGATATTCGTCCCACGCGGGGGTCAGCACAGGGGTCAGCGTTACCGCAACACCGACCGTCAACACCGGATCGAGCGCGATCGCGTCTTTGTCCAGCAGTCGTATGGCCAGATCGCCGGGTGCGAGTTGCAGCGGGCCGGTTGCGCGCGTGAGCACGATGTTGTTGCGAATCAGCGCGGTGAAGCCACTCGGCGCGGCGGGCACCTGGGTGAGGAGATTCCCGTTATACAGCAACGCGGTGGGTGGCGGCGTCTGTATGGAGGCATCCAGTGCGTCGGGCAGATCGCGCGTAGTGGTATCCGGCAGCGTCAGGCGCCACACGCCACGCGGATTGTCGAGCACCGGTATGCCGCCATGGGGAAAGGCCACCGCGGTGCGTCCCCATAACGGAAGCGCCAGCACGGCGCCATCTACCTTCAACAATCCTACCGGCCGGGTACCCTCGATAAAATAACCGCCGTTGATGCCACACACCGCCCCGGTGCGCATCACCATGCTCTCTACGCGCTCGCGCCCATCCTGCGCCGCCGCCGTTCCCAGTCTGATGTGAGGATCGGTCGCGTTAAACTCTACGAGATGCGCGGACAGGTAGGTGTCATCGGTCTGGCGCTCCATGCGCAGGTAACTGATGGCGGGCGACAGCGTGCGCGTTTCCTCGCGGTTGAACAGCTTCAGTACGTCTACTACCACGCGAAAAGGCCGGCCATCCGCCGCCGGCAACGTACAAACCTCGTACTTGCGTGGTTTTGCCAGCGTAAGCGTCAACTGCGCGTTGCCGTTGGCATCGGGTGCGACGGCGATGGCAGTGACAATGGGGTCGTTCACCATCAGCACGGGCAGCGGCGCAGCCAGCGGAATGGCGACCGAAATTTGCGGTTGCAGCGGGTTGGAGCGGTCGGTGAAAGTCGCGGGCGCCGGCAGGTCGAGTACCACGCGCACCTTTTCCGGCGCGGTGGAGTAGCGTACGCCTATCACCGCGGCGGGCGCGGCATCGTCCGCATACGCCAGCAGGACCGCGAGCAGGGCGACGACAAGTGCTGTGACGCGAACCATGAGTAAATCGCTCCTCGCCTGAGAACTTGCCTGCATTATACCCGAAATGTACGCGTGCATACGAGGCGCAACATCCACGGTGTCCAGTATCACAGCATGCGCGGCGTATCCGCCGGTTGCAGCGGCAACGTCAACAGCATGCCCGCATCGTCCAGCAAACACACCGCATCGGGGGTGATGGCATGCACGTGATACTGGAACAACGTGTTGCCCACGCAGAGGGTATGCGTTTCGCCACGCCGGTCTTCCACCAGGGCGACCACCTGGCCGGTCTGTTCGTTATACAGAATACCCGCGCAACGAGCAGGAGCCGGCAGCAGCGGTCGAGTTTTCGGTGGCTGAAAAGTATCACTGTATACATTGATGCTCGATGACGGCATTACCGCCGGCATGTCGTAACAAGCGATGACAGGAGGTGGTGCTGCTGGACGATCCGTCACTATCATGCTGATTTTCTTCGGTCCACCAATAAATGGATCGACCACCATGCGCGCCGGTACTTGCAGCGTCGCTTTGATAACCGGTTTTCGAACAATCGGCAGCGACGGGACTGGCGCGCCGGCTGTAGCGTTCATTGTGCCGGCGCGCGGCGATCCGGCGGCAGGGCGATGGTTGCCGGCGAGTACCAACAGTCCACAGGCAGCAAGCGCAACCGCGAGCGCTCCTGCCGTAAAGAAGGTCGTCACATAGAATGATGACCGTGCATCCGTAGCGGTATGCATCTGTGCGCTCCTCCATTTCACGAGATTAACCTGTATGACGGTCCAAACGCGCGGATTGTTCCCGCCCGTGTTCGAGAAACGACGCTCTCCCTACGAACCCCAACGCAACTTTCCAATGCCGGTGGTGTCAATATCTGCAGTAGGATCGCAATCCTCTCCAGGATAATGGTACAATACACTACGCATGGAGAAACACTTTTACCTGGTCTGGCTGCCAATCTCGATCATCGCACACCTGATATTCATCATGGTGTTACTCACCATGCCTGCTCCCACACTGCCTTCCCGCGATGCGGGACTCATCGCCATCAAGTTTGAAGACCCCCCCAAACCGCTGCCACGCAAAAAGGTGATTGAGCGTTCCGAACGCTCGATCACGGCGAAAACGCAACCGACGAAGGCCGTGGTCAAACCGACGCCACCCATTCCTACCCCACTAAAGCCGAAACCGGCTGCGGCGCCGGTCACCTCGACCATCGCGAAAGCCCCACCGGAAAAGCTGACGGCTGACACGGTCAAACCCGCCACGGCATTACAGCCGAAACAGACGGAACCGGCGCGGGTACGTGAGCACTTCGCGGCTAAACAACCCAACACCCCGCTGGGCGCACCGCATCTCGCGCGCCGTGAGTTCGCCGAACGTCCAGCCTTCGGTCAGGATGCCGCGCGCCCAGCCGGCGAATGGGCGGATCGTCCCGGCACGGAGAGACGGCAGAGCACCGGGACAGTGCGCCGTTGGCAAGCCACGGGACCGGATGCCGGTGACGGCAACGGCGTGGGCGGACCCTCCGGCGCCATCGGCAACGCCACCGGCGTCAGCCTGGGTATGCCCGGCGGATCGGCAACGCGAGCCGGTGCCGGAGCCGGAATGGGCACACTGCCGGGTGGCGGCACGGGACAGTATACGGCAAGCCGTGGCATTGGCGGAGGCGGCGGATTGCCCACCCTGGCGGCAGGCGGCGGCGGACGCGGCGACTGGGCGGATCGTCCCGGCGGTGGCGGACGCGGCAGCGGATTGCTGGGACGCATGCTCTCCGGCCCGCCATCCGGGAGCGGCATGTCCGGCGGCGACGACGGCGGCGGTCCCGTAGCAGGTGCGATTACCGTGCTGCCGGGGATGTCCGGCGCATCAGCCGGTCGCGCGGGTGGCGGCGGGGGTGGCGGAGGTGGCGGGTATGCGCTGGTGCCTGGCGGGCGGGTGATGACCGGCTCCGGCGGCGGCGTGAATGCGTTAGGCTCCGGTGGCGGTTACGGCAACGGCAGCGGCAACTGGGCGGATCGCCCGGACAACAGTGGCAGCGGGCACCGCAGAAACAGCGGATTCGCACAGATGACTCCTGCTGCAGCCTTCGGCAACGGCGGAGGAGGAGGCGGCTTTTCCGGCGCTATCGGCAATGCGACTGGCGCGCGGCCTGGTCTGCCCGGCGTGCCGGGTGGGCGCGGCGGCACAGGTAGCGGCGGCGTCCCGGGCGACGGCATCTCGCCTTTCGCCGGCGGACGCGGTCCGAGCAGCAGCGGCGGCGGCCTCCTCCCCGTATTGGGCACGGGTGGCGACGTGGGCGACGGCAACTGGGCCGATCGTCCCGGCGGCAGGCGTCATGGCGGTACCATCGCCCGTATGCCCGTCGGACCCGGCAATGGTGACGGCATTGGTAGCGGACCCGCTAACGGCGGTGGCGGCGGCACGGGCAGCGGTATCGCCGGTCCTGCCGGCAACGCTGCAGGCGTGCGACCGGGCACCGGCAGCGGTGCAGGCACCGGTCGTGCCGCCATTGCCTCCGGCGGTGGTGGCGGCATCCCGACCGGCCCCTTCGGCCACGGTACCACCACGCGCAACGGCAGCGGCAGTTCACTGGGCGGGCAAAACGGCGCGGCGCGAGGCAGCGGTACGGATTGGGCGGATCGTCCCGGACGGGGCGGCAACGGCGGCGGCACGGGCGGCAACGGTCACCAACCCACCGGCGTCACCTACAACGCCGTCGCCGTAGAAGGCCCGACACCCCTTTATCCGAGCCTGGCTGCCAAGGAAGGATTGCAAGGCACGGTCATTGTCGCCATCACCGTCAGCAGTGCGGGTACGGTGGAGAAAGTCGAATTCGCCAAACGTTCGAACTGCGACGTGCTGGACAACGAGGCTATTCGCACTGCGCGCAAATGGCAGTTTCAACCGGCGATGGATCACGGCAAACCGGTGTCGAGCGTGGTCAAGCTCCAGATACGTTTTGAGAAGGGTAAAGAGCCGGAGGCGAAACCATTATGAGTCAGTGTCTACTATGTTATCATGCATGGTGTCGCAGCCTGCTGCTGCTCGGATTGGCGCTGGCATGCCTGTCACACCTGAACGCCGCGCCAGCGCCGGCCAAAACCCGCATTAATCCCAAAGACGGCGCGGTGATGATCTTCATCCCCGCCGGCGACTTTCTCATGGGCACCAGCGCGAACGACCTGATCGAGGTGCTGCAGTGGAAGGACGGGTTGAAACCCGAGTGGTTTGCCGACGAACAACCACAGCACAAAGTCTACCTGGACGGCTACTGGATCTACCAGGACGAAGTGACCATCGGACAATACCGCAAATTCTGCACGGAAACCATGCGCAAGATGCCGGACATCCCCAAATGGCTGAAGGCGGACGACACCTACCCGATGGTAAATGCCTCCTGGGATGACGCGGTCGCCTACACGAAATGGGCGGGGGTGCGGTTGCCGACCGAGGCGGAATGGGAAAAAGCCGCACGCGGTCCCGATGGCCGCCGCTTTCCGTGGGGCAACGAGTGGAACAACGAAAAGTGCAACAGCTACATGGATACCAATCCCATCGGCGGCGGATTTCAAGGGAAGCGCACCACGCCGGCGGGTACGTATCCCGACAGCAACAGTCCGTATGGCGTGCGCGACCTGGCGGGCAACGTGTGGGAGTGGTGCCAGGATTGGTACGCCCCCGATTATTACGCATACTCGCCGGCAAAGAATCCGCAAGGTCCAGAACTGGGTGAATTTCACGTGCTGCGCGGCGGCACCTGGGGCAGTTCCAATCTCACCGTGCGCAGCGCCTCGCGCCACCGCGACTCCCCCGACGCAACCTATCACGATGACGGGGGCTTCCGCTGCGCCGCCGCCGAGTCGAAACAGGATCGGTAAGAAAATGGAGCTCACGATGCGTCAGTCGACTCAGATTCATTGCGCCATACTGCTGGCGCTGTGCCTGCTCGCCGCGCCGGCTGTGCGAGCAGTAACTGCCGCCGACCAGTCGTTTGCCATCGCCAAACAACTGGTCACCACCGGCAATACCACGCAAGCCATCACGGAACTGAAAAAGTTTCTCGCCGCCTATCCCGCCGATACGCGCGTCCGCGACGCCGCCTTCATGCTCGGACGCTGTTATCGCCAGCAACAGCAACTCGACCAGGCGTTGGCCGCCTTCGCGCAGGTAATCGACAAAACCACTGCTCCCGAATTTGCCGGCCTGCGCGCCGATGCGTATTTCCAGATGGGCGACTGTTATTTTCAGCAGGGAACGTTCACCCAAGCCGCGCGATCCTATGCCGCCTGTGCGAAACTGGCGGAAGGCAACGCCGACCTGAGCGCGCGCAGTCGGTACTGGCTGGCGCAGAGCTTGTTCAAGCAAGGGAAGAGTGCCGACGCGCTGCCGGAATACCGCAAGGTGGTGGACGGCGCCCCGACGCACCAGTTGGCGCCGTGGAGCTTGTATTCCATCGGCATGATCAGCCTGGACCAGTCGGATTACGCCACCGCCATCACCGCGCTGGAACGCCTGACCACGCAATATAAAGATGCCATTGGCGGCAATGAAGCCACCTATGCACTGGCATTGGCCTACGCCGGGCGCGCCCGCGACGGAAAAGACGCCGTAGTGCAGGCTGCCGACTTCAGCCGTGCCACGCAACTGCTTTCCGTGGTGATCGACGCCGAGAAGACCGTCCCCGCCACCCGGATCGACGCGCTGATCTCGCTGGCTGAGACATATAGCGACCAGCACAACGACCTGCAGGCGGCAGTCACTTATACCCGGGCGCTGGAAGGTTGTGATCCCACAACGGCGCAGGCGGCGCAGATGCGTCTGCAGCGCGGACATGCCTATTACAACGCCGGACGCTTCACCGAGGCCGCGGCGGATTACACCGCCGTCGCAGGTGTCAAAGCCGCAGCGGAGCTGGCACCGCAGGCGATGTACTGGCTGGGTAATAGCTGGTATCAACAGGGGACGATCAACAAAGAGGCACGCGGTTTTACGGAGGCCATCAACGCATTCCGCCGCTTCCTGACCCTCGCCGGTGCCGCACACGGTCAGGCGCCGCGCGCCACGCTGCTCATTGCGCTCTGCTACGAAGAACTCGCAAATCGCGGCGACGTCACCGCGCGCACCAGTGCGGTCGCCGCCTTCAAGGAGATTCAGGATAAATGGCCCAACGCCCGTGAAGCGAGCGAGATAGTGCCCGGCATTACACGCCAGACCACCAACATGTCGGTGCCGGAATTAGAAAAGGTCGCCCTCGGGCTGCCCAACGGTTCCACGGCATGGAATGTCAATCTGAAGCTGGCGCAGGCCTATTACCTCGCGGGGCGCTATAAAGACGCGCAGTCGGCGGCGCAGAAGGTGCTCGACGGCAAAGCTACCGACGATCTGCCGGCCAAGGCCGCGTACCTGGCCGCTGCCGCACTGGTGCGGCAAGATCGCGACGCGGACGCCATCCCGTATTACCGGCAGGCACTCGCCGGCGCCAGGACGAATGACTTGATGCTGGCGGCGCAACGCGAATTGACACAGGCTTGCCTGGATACCAAACGGTTTATCGAAGCACGAGACAGCGCCCGTGCGCTGGTGGCGTTGCCGGCACCGGCAAAAGATTTGGCGGATAAGCAGCGGGATATGGGTGAACGCTACATCCTGCTGGGTGATGCCTGCGTGGGCACGCAGCAATATGTGGAAGCGCTGGATGCCTACCAGCATGTGGTACAGAATTGCCCGGCCTCACCGCTGGCGCCCGACGCACTGATGAGCTGCGGGTGGATTGCGGAAACGCGGAAAGACTGGACTGCGGCTATCGCCGCCTATCGCGGCGTGGTCGAGAAATTCCCCGCATTCAAGCTGGCGCCGGAGGCGGAGATGGGCATCGCCCGCGCCGCGGAGGCCATACCCGACCGCGCGGTCGCACAAGCCGCCTACCAGGAAATGCTGACGAAATTCCCCACCCACGCCCTGGCACCCGACGCCGCCTATCGGCTGGGGAATGCACTGAACGACCAGAAAAACTATCAGCAGGCCATCGATGCGTACAGCAAGGTGCCGGCGACCGCGACACTGGCCGATCAGGCCGCCTACGCCATCGCCTGGGCTTATCGCGATATGGGCAAACCGGAGCAGGCGAACGCACAGTTCCTGAAGTTGCCCGAGTTGTTTCCGAAGAGCCCGCTAGCCGGTGACAGCCTGTATCGCGTGGGTGACTACTGGGTTGAGCAGCAGAATAACACCGAGGCAATCCGCGCCTACACCCGCGCGCTGGCATTCCTGGGAGCAGATAATAAATTGACGCCGTCGGCTACCTATAAGCTGGGTGTCTGCGCGTTTAACGCCAAAGATTTCGCCACCGCGGCCACCGCGTTTGGCAAAGTACCCCTCAATTTCCCGACCAGCGAATTCGCCGGGGACAGCCTGTTCTGGAAGGCACAGGCGCTGGAGAATCTGGGAGGAGACCAGTTTCTCGCCGCGCGCGAAAGCTATCTGCAATATACGGCGAAACTACCCGCCGGCACGCTGGCGGCGGATGCCGCGCTGGGCGCTGGCCGCACCGCGCTGGCAATGAAGCAATACACCACCGCCCGCGGCGACCTGCAAAAAGCGCTCGCACTGTGCGCGCAGCTTGCGGAGTCGAAGGATGCCCCCGCGGTGGAACGCGCGAAGAACGTGCAGCCGGAGGCGCAATACACACTGGCGCAGGCTTTCTTTGCGGAAAAGGCATACCCGGACGCTATCACCAATTATGCCGCGGTAGCCGCCAATCCGCTGGAACCGTGGTACTCACGCTCTATCCTGCAGATGGCCCGCTGCAGCGCGCTCACCGGCGATCTGACCGCTGCCGAACGCACCCTGCGCCTGCTGGTGGAGAAATTTCCCAACAGCGACGCCGCTCAACAAGCCGCGCAGGTGGCGCAAGAATACAAGCTGAAGCTGAAGGATGAATAACGTCCGCAATCAATCCGCATTGGATAGCCGGCTCAAGCACCAGGCTTGATGATACACTTGCCACGCGACTCATCACAGGTTACTCGTCACTCCACCACAACGGGTGGATAGGCGAAGTCGAGATACCGTCCAGCGACATCGGCCTGGCTGGCATCGCCGGCATGAATGAAGACGCGATACTTGAATGTCAAACTGGCGCCATCCTGGATGACAAGTTCGCCGTTGACGGCCGGATTATCATCCTGAAAGGCACGGCGGCCGAAGGTATTGGCGGTCATCAAACCGTAGTCGCGGACGTGCCACGGCGTGGGGAAGCCGGGATTGTCACGCCCATCGAAGATAGCAATGCCGACGTGCTCACTCTTCACCAACCCGGAATAGTCGCACCACGCGGCGGATTTGCCCCAGCACTCCGCCTCGCCCACCGCGCCCCAGGCGTTCTCGATAGCGCCGCCTTTGCTCCCTTCCATCGTGCTGGCCACGCGCACGGACAGCATGCCGCCTTCCTTTGTATCACCAAGGCGCACATTGCCGGCATCGGCGCATAACTTGATTGACCAGTCGAGCAGCCGGTGATCGGCGGGCGTGTGGTAGACGCGGATGTCGCGCACTTCGCGCATCAATTTCACCCCACTCGGCGATACCCAATCGAGCGCTTCGACGAGGTGGCCGCACACCGGACCGCTTGCCAGCGTGAGGAACTGTCGGTGCTCGATGCGCGCCATCTCCGCGCCTTCCGCCCAGTCGTCATGGCCATTCACGTCGCCGTGCGCCGTCCACAGGCTGCGATGGTGCGGGTGATCTTCACTCTCGCCGGAAACACCCTGAACCATCGGATAATCGCGCGTCACCCCCACCCCGCCGGGGCCGAGCACCGGGTGCATGAAGGGGCGATTCCCTTCGCCGGCGTAATGGTAACGCGTGAATGGTGAACCATCGACGTGAATGTCGATCATGCCGTTGCCGTCATCGTTCAACTCCACTGCCGGTGTGCCGGGCGTCTCCGGCCCCAGCACCCGTGCATCGAGCTGCACGCCTACGGGGGCGTTGTCGACAATGCAGCAGATAACGTCCCCCACGCGCTGGCCGAATACCTCCTCCGCACCGAGGCGGACACGAACCATCTGGGCATCCCCCTGCGCCGGCAGCATCACCGGACAGTAACGTCGCGCATGCTTCCCCGTGTGTACGAACATGGTCGTCACCCTTTCTCATCACTGGTACTGCACTCCTTTTCGCCATGCCGTGCCCATTTCCTACCTCATCACGCGTTGCACCTCAATCATAATGGAATACCTCCTCCATCATCGCCCACCATTCGCCATCCGCGCGCGTCTCCAGAGGTTGCTGGCAGGGATCAGTCAGTGCCCACCACTCCCGTGTCACCGGGTCGGCGGCCATCGCCGCCATATCGGCGGCGAAATCCACACCAACATATTCACAATAGCTGAACAGCACATCATCTTTCAAATAAATTGAATAGTTGCGGATGTTGCACGCGGAGATGCGCCGCAGCACCTGCGGCCAGACCGCCGCGTGCAGACGCTTGTATTCCGCCAGTTTCTCCGGCCGTACTCGGATCACCATGCCATATCGCGTCATATACGACTCCCCCCATAAAATCATTTCGCGCCACATCGTCCCGGTAAACCATCCTCAGCATCATGCACGTTCGCATATTGTGAGAAGCCTTTCTTGCGTCATACACACAGCAATACAGGCGTGTTACGCATTGACTTATTCGTCGCGCACCAGCAGCATGCAGAGCGACTCAGCCACCTCCACACCCATCCAGCACTGGCGGCGGTTCGTTCAACACCATCCAGTAAATGCCCAGATCGCGGATGGCACTGGTGAACTGCGCGTAATCAACCGGTTTGCGAATGTAGCTGTTTGCCCCAAAATCATACCCACGCACAAGATCCGTCTCCTCCTTGGAAGAAGTAAGGATGACCACCGGCAGCCGCCGCAAGCGTGCTTCCGCGCGAATGCGCTGCAGCACCTCCAATCCGCTGATTTTCGGCAGTTTTAAATCCAGCAACACCACGCACGGCAACACGCAGGGGATGCGATCCGCGTATTGCCCCGTGCAAAAGAGCCAGTCCAGCGCTTCCTGGCCGTCGTGTGCGACGACCAGTGTATTCATGATTTTACATTCCGCCAGCGCCAGGCGTGTCAGTTCCTCGTCGTCCCGGTTGTCTTCCACCAACAGAATGATCGGTATGCTCATGATCATGCCTCTCCCAACGTAAAATAAATCGTCGCGCCTTTCCCCGTTTCTCCTTCCGCCCATACGCGCCCACCATGACGGTTGATGATACGCTGCACAATGGCCAATCCGATGCCGGTGCCGGGGAACTCCTGCTCGGTATGCAAGCGTTGAAAAGGTGTGAACAGCCGATCGACATAGGTCATATCGAATCCGGCGCCGTTGTCGCGCACGTAAAATACGCGTTCGTGATCCTGCATGTATTCACCCACCTCAATGCGGGCGACCGTGCATCCGCTAGTGAATTTCCACGCATTGCTCAACAGGTTGTCCAGCACCATGCGCAGCAATGCCGGATCACCGGATGCCACCATGCCGGACAGAATCGTGATCTCGACACGCCGCTCCGGCTCGCGCTGGCACAATTCATCAAGCATGGCAGTGGCCAGCGCGCTCAGGTCAACCGGTTCACGGTGCAACGGCGCGCGTCCCACGCGGGACAGGTTAAGCATATCGTCAATCAGACGGGCCATGCGCTGTGACGCCGCGCGCACGCGCCCGAGGTAGTCCCTTCCACGCTCGTCCAACCGATCCGGATATTGTTCGATGAGGATCTTGCTGAAGCCGTCGATGCTGCGCAATGGCGCACGCAGATCATGCGAAACGGAGTAGCTGAAGGCTTCCAATTCCTTGTTTGCGGCTTCCAGGGCAGTGGTACGCTGTTCTAATACTCGATTCAACTGATTGATATGCTGCTCTGCCTGTCTGCGTTCCGTAATATCGCGCCAGGCAATTACACCGCCGATGATGTCACCTTGCTTGTCCCGTATCGGCCCAGCATTCGTAAGGATCGATATCATTCTTCCATCGGGTTGGCGCACTACCCATTCTTCGTCAATAGAAACCTCCCCCTTTTTTACGGCGCGTGTGAGCGGCAATTCATCTGCAGTGGGGCGGGTGACGCCATCGGCTTTCAGGATATCCCATGATTCGACTTGCGCTTCAGCGGGTATGCCTTCGAGCATTTCACGTGGCTTGCCCGTCAATATCTGTCCATACTTGCTCACCATGCGAATCGACACATCCGGCGCATCCGCAATCGTAATACCCTCTGGGATATACGTCATCAGCGCCTCCAATATTCGGCGCCCTTCCTCTGATTCCATCGCCTTTTTTACAGCTTCGTCACGCGTGGTTTGCAACGCGCGATTGGTTTCTTCGAGTTCAACAGTTCTTCTCTGAACCCGATGTTCCAGCGTCTCATTTAACGCCTGGATTTCCGCAGAACGCCTTTGCACTTCCACAAGCAGTTGTTCGCGTTCCCGTTCAACCTGCTTGCGCTCGGTCATATCCACAAATGCGCCTACGCAACCACGCACCTGTCCCGCAGTATTACGCAACGGACGGGCAGATCCCAACATGGTCATCCAGCGCCCGCTCGGTAACTGCACGTCTATTTCCATGTTGCGCACATCGCTGTTGCGCGCCACGGCCATCTGCATGGGCAATTCATCAGCGGCTAATTCGCGCCCGTTTTGGAAAAAGCGTCGATTCCCGGTGACATTCGCGGAGACGTTCTCACCAGCTTTCGCCTCGTAAAAGGTGTTGGCCATACGATTGCCGGTGATGTCATGGCATCGTGGGTCGCTGCAGATCCAAATCGCCACCGGCGCCACCTCCATCAGCGTTTCGACCTCCTCCACCCGGCGGCGCAACTGCTCTTCCAGACGCTTATGCTCCGTGATGTCACTGACTGTGATGATTGCCAGTAAGTGCTGCCCTTCACAGCCGCGCACCAGCGTGCCGCTGTAACTGAATATGCGCTGCCAGTCGCCGTGTAGTCGCCGGATACGAACTTCCCAATCATGCAATTCGTCGCCGCGCATCACGCGTGCAAGCGGCCATTCATCGATCGGCAGCACCGTGCCATCCAACGTTGACATCTCAAAAACATCGATAAATTCCGAAAGTCGGTGACGCGCCTCGTTAAGGCTGGCGAATCCGTGCATTGCCAATGCCGCACGATTCCAGCGCAACAAGAAACCATCGATGGTGGCAACCATCAACCCTTCTGTCAGGTTCTCCACAATGGTGTTGAGTTGCTGCTCGCTCTCGCGCAGCGCCTCTTCCGCGCGTTTGCGGTCGGTGATGTCGAAAAACGACACCACGGCACCGAGCAACTCACCCGCCGTGTCCCGTACCGGCTGCGCGTTTACGGAGATCCACGTCACCGTTCCGTCGTGTTGCGGCACCCCCATCACGACATCGCGGACTGATTGCCCGGTGCGCAGCACCACGATCGCCGGTTGCTCTTCGACCGGAAATGGTGTGCCGTCGGCATGAATCAACCGCCAACGGGGATCCAACGCAGGATCCGTCAATTCCTGCAACGTGCGACCGAGCACATGTTGCACGGCATCATTCACCTCGATGACCACGCCGTTGCGATCGAGAAAGACCACGCCTTCCGCAAGGGAGCTCAGCACGGCACGCGCTTTGGCTTCCCCGGTCGCCAGCACGGCATTGATATGCGCGTTCGAGGCGACCTGCCGTGCCGCGGCATTGGTCTCCGCCAACGCGTCCCGCAGGCGGCGATTGTCTTCGCGCAATGCCGCATTGTCATCCTGGACTTGTCGCAATGCTTCTTCCGCGTCCACGCTGTCTTCCTCCGTTCACACCGTTGACGTTATTCCATCGCGACCCGGCAAGCAATCCTTTCGCTGCGTGCAACCTTGTGCGGGAATGCGGCAAATGCCGCCAAAGATCGGCGGCATTTGCCTGCGTGCGTTCGCTACGTCAGAACGATTAATATGCCGGCGTCGTTTGCCCGGTGGATGCCGTACCGGTCATCGGCATCATGGTGGCGGCGCTCGTTGCCATCCCCGCCATCATTCCCGCCATCATCTGCATCTGTGAGCAGAGCGGACATACCGCCGCCATCTCCTCCGCGCTGATCGGCGGAAGATCGGGCAGCATAACCTGCGCGATGGGTCGGAAGGTCGGGTCCAATTGAATGATTTGCTGCCCGCGCACCACTAACAATCCTCCATTCGGCGTCTGTATCAGGCGCGATGTAACCATGCTGCGCAATGGCATGGTCGCCTTCGGCATCGCGGTGCCCGTCTCCGGGGTGGTCGTTGTGGCCGCCGCCGTCGTTGGCGTCGGCAACGGCAACGCAATCTGACGCACCTGGCGAAAGTCGGGACTATAGGCCAGCAGGCGGTTGCCTTGCAGCACAACCAGCCCTTGTGGCGTCCACGCCGCGGTGTTTTGCGACATCACCAGCAGATCCTGGGTCATCGCCATCATCTGCGCCCGGTTGGCGGGCGTCATCGCCGTCGCGTCACACTGTGGGCAGCTCGCCGCGGGCGCCGCCGTTGTCCCGGGCGTCGCGGCCGTGCCCGCATCCGCTGCCAGCACGGCGGCCGGCAGCACACTCATCAGCAACAAAACGAACCATAGTACACGTACGTTCATCTCCACCTCCATCAAGTCGATTCGGTCTTTCCTCGCTCGTTGTCCGAGCCAGGGGCGTCATTCCGTGGCGGTTGTGCTGCCGCCGGATGCGCCTCCGTCCCCAGCATACGCACAAACATACAACGTAGATGGCAAGAGTTACACGGATTCGGCAGCCTTGTCTTCTGCTGCGTACAGACATGGCGCATGCGATGAAAATATGGACGGCGAGAGCGTCAACTCTCCCGTGAGGTATGGCGATGCCGAACGACCGAGCAGATGAATCCCTGTATGGTACACCGGAACGCCGCGGGGGGTGGTTCCGTTCGGAACCACCCCCCGTCGGCATTCCCTGTGCTGACAAATCAGCGTTTACCGGCTTTCCGCGTCATCCCTGCCCCATTTTCAATCAAAACGAGTTTGGATGGAATATCACTGAACTTCGTAAAGTTATCCCCGTAGTAATAACTTTTTTCCCCGATCGTTGCATTGGCGCTGATCATATAGAACGGCATATTGGAGGGAAGAAAGATCGTCACTGTGCCGTCGCTCGCGGTGGCACCGGAGAACGGGGTACCACCCATCCCCTGACCTTCGCCAAATGCCTGGATGGCAGCACCCGCCACCGGCGTTTCCACCCCGTTGTTATCGTATACGACGGTGATCTTCTTCGACACCATGGTAGCTAAATTAATCGTCATCGATGCCACGTCATCGGTCACGTCATAGCTGTATCCCTTCCCCATTTTATCACCATAAACCGCCGTCACCGATACCGATCCTTGCGGAACCTGCTCGAAGTGGCACACGCCGTTGGCGCCGGTGATGCCATGGCCTTCCCACATGCCGCCGGTGGTACCGCGTGAGACGATGGTTACCGATGCGCCAACCGCCGGTGCGTCGGCATTCGTCACCGTGATGTTGAACGGCATCGGAGCGGAGATGGGGCGGTCGAGGTTATATGTCGAGAAATGGGTGACGGTGGCGCGATAGACATGGGGTTCCACTGTCTCGTCACGCGTCGCCAGGCCTTCGTAGATCCACAATCCGGTATTTTCATCAAGCGACCAGAGCTCGATAGTATCCGTGCCCGGATCATTCGTCTCATCGATGGGAATTTCAAGGGTGGCCGTCTTCTCGTCGCCTAACTGGCACGCGTTGCCGCCACTGGTGATCTCGACCGTAACAAACCCGAAACTTTCAATCGCCTTCTCGACGCCGTCCTGCGTGCCGATAAACAGGCCGGGGAAGTTCGCGGTGTAGTTCTCATCAGCGATTCCACTGGTCGGCAGCGAGGTGGTTACGTCCACTGTGGCGGTATCCACCGGATTGCCATTGCCATCCACCACACTGCCGGCCGGCAGAATCACCTTCGCGCCTTCAGTATCAGTGGCGGTAGTCTCCGTGGTCGTCATCGCGACCAGTTGGTTGCTCTGTCCCACTTCATGCAGTTGGAAATCCACGATCATCGTTTGACCACTGGTCACCGATACCACGTCGATTGTGCTGACATACCCTTCTTTGCACGCGTGTACCACCTGGCTGGAACCAGGTGAAATTGAGAGCCGGTATCTCCCATCAATGGTTGTCGTCGATGTTGTCCCGACGGTGATGGTCACACCGCTCAACGCGGCGCCCGATGCGTCGGTCACTTGACCGCGCACGGCGGTCTTTGCTCCACCGCCACCACCGCCGCATCCCGTGAGAAGCACGAGTACGGCGAGTGCGAGAAGCCACCCAAGGCGTCTGGCTGATTGCATGGAAACCTCCTTCGTGGTGTTGATGTCAATGGCATCGTCAAGTGGGTAATACATCGTGGGAAGCCCTGTCTCCCCAGACGAAGCAAACACTTAATTTTATTATTCCACCTTAATCCGCTCCGTTTCCTCTCCTGACCGAGGAGCGGTGAAATAATCGGCATGTATCTTCAGACGCCGGTGGGGCAAATACCGAACATGCAACGGAAGTGCAAAGGGGACATCGCCGTCATCATACGACCATACAACGGCATCAACTGGAGCAGATTCACGCATTGCTGCCGCTGACATCTCCGCTTGACTCGATGGTGTAGGGTTGCCCGTCGCCATCCGCACACCGGAGCAGACGCAAAAAGACCGCCGGCAGCAAAACCGGCGGTCTTCGAATTTGGTACCCCCGACAGGGTTCGAACCTGTGTTTCAGGCTCCGGAGGCCTGCGCCTTATCCACTTGGCCACGGGGGCATTACCGCATCTATCATACGGGGCGCCCCGCGTTTCGTCAAGAGCGACAGATACCCGCGCCCGATGTCAAATGTCCGCGACAGGACGGTTCCCGCGAAGACGTGAAAGGATTTTCTTGCCCGCAAGCGAATTGAGAAGATATGTCACCCAGGGGGGGTGGATCGGGTATATTACTCTGGTCATGCCCCTCGCCCGGCGGGTATGCCGGTTTGTCAGCCTAACGGCACATGAAGCCGCGGAACCATTCGCGTCGATAGCTGGTCACGTCGCGAACCCGGACAAGCCCAAGCATTTTCACAGCCATGAAACGGGTACAGACAGTTTACGAACGCGGATGAGACTGGAGAGCAGGAGTCCGTTATGCCTGAACTACGTAAAGATCCAATTACACAGGAATGGGTTATCATTGCCACCGAGCGTGCTCGGCGGCCATCCGACTTTACCCATCTCACTATTGCTGAGCCGGATAAGCCGGAGTATTCACCCACCTGTCCATTTTGTCCCGGCAAAGAATTGTTAACGCCGCCGGAGATTCTGGCATTTCGTCACAGCCGGGACGCCAACCAGCCGGACTGGTGGGTGCGCGTGGTGCCGAATAAATTCCCCGCACTGGCCATTGAAGGCGACCTGAACAAGCGCGGCAATGGCATGTATGACATGATGAACGGCGTCGGTGCGCACGAGGTTATCATTGAGACACCCAAGCACAACCTTGATCCGTCTATCATGACCACAGACCAATTCGCCGAGGTGCTGTGGGCGTATCGCGAACGTTATCTCGACCTGCGTAAAGATGCGCGGTTCAAATATATTCTGATATTCCGCAACCACGGCAAGGTAGCCGGCGCGTCACTGGAACACCCGCACTCCCAACTGGTTGCCACGCCGATGATACCCATTGATGTGCTCAACGAATTACAGGGAGCAGAACGCTACTACCAGTTTCACGACCGGTGCATTTGGTGCGACATGGTGCAACAGGAACTGTCGCAGGGTACGCGCGTCGTCAGCGAAACCGAACATTTCATTTCCTTTGAACCTTTTGCCTCGAAATATCCCTTTGAGACCTGGTTGCTGCCAAAGAACCATCAAGCCAGCTTTGCCGGCATGACGCGCGAACGCATGGAGGAGTTCGCCCGCATCACTCAGGACGCGCTGGATCGCATCTCGAAATGTCTGAGCTCACCGCCCTATAACTACGCGATCCATACCGCCCCATGCAGTAATGAAGATTCGGACGTCTTCCACTGGCACATGGTGATCATGCCTCGCCTGACCATCGCCGCGGGATTCGAGATGGGTACCGGCATCTACATCAACGTGACCAGTCCGGAAGACGCCGCACGCTACCTGCGCGAGGTCGATAAGAAACCGGAGGATGAAGTTCCCGCGAAGATTGAGCTATCGGTATGAGCGACGAACAGGAACGACAATCCGGACAGGAGTCGACGATTCTCGTTATGCCGCTGCGCCGGCGTCCCCGGCGGCGAAAGGCGGTCTACGCTCGACCGGGGCAATTCGGGCGATTGGTTCTTTCGCTGATTTTCATCACGCTGCTGGCGAGCGGCGCGGTGTATTATCTCACCGCACGCGAGCGGCTGACCCGCTCGCCGTATGCGGTGGAAGTGAATGGCAAACCGCTGGCGCTGCTGGCATCGGCGCGCGATGCCCGGCAGGCGATTCGCATGCTCCAACAACAATATGCGCCAGACGCGCCCGATGCCGTCAGCTTTGTTGAAGGCGATCCGAAAGTTACGGCGATCGGCAAACCCGGATTGGCCAGCAGCGTCGCGGCCGCGGTGCCGGTGCTGGATCAGGCGCTCACCATCGTATGGAACGGCTATGCGATCTACGTCGACGGGAAACCGTTGGTCGCGCTGGCGACACAGGGTGAAGCCTGGCAGACCATCTCGCTGATGCAGAAACGCGGGCTGGGCGGACGCGCGGGCATCCCGACCTTCAAGGAACGGGTGGTCATCAAGCCGTTACGCCAGATGGAAAAGGACACCCGCCGCGTGCCGTTCACCACGCCGCAGCAAGCGGCCAGCCAGCTCGTGCACCCACCGCAACAACGCGTGCACATCGTGGCGCTGGGCGATAATTTCTGGAAGATCGCCACCAATAACGGCATGACGCTCGACGATCTGATCGCGCTCAACCCGACCCTTGATTACCGCAACCTGCACGCCGGCGACCAGGTGAAACTGCCTGATGCGCCCGCTCCGGTGACGGTGGTCGTGCGCGGGCGACCTGCCGCACGACATCCGCGGCGTTCCAGTTCGCTCAAGCTGAAACCGGTTACCACGCCGTCAGCGCCGGCAACGGAACAGGCGCCACCCACTCCAGCAGCAGCGACTCCCGCTGCCGCGCCGGTCACACCCGACCGCGCGACCCAGGGACAGATCACCACGCCACCCGCGCCCCATCGACAGGAGGTACCGCGCACCACGCGGCGAGAACATCCCGCGACGAATTCACGCCCGGCGCCGGCACGCCCGCACACACCGGGGCGACAACCCGCCCAATCTAAGCCACCGACGGCGGAACCCATGCCCGCCACGCCGTTGCCGCCGTTGCCGGAGAAACCGATCAAGCAACCACCGACCGTCGCGCCAATCAACACCACCGGACGGGTGACATCCACGTCCTTGCGAGGATGACATCTTACTTCAACCTGAAGTCAGTAATGAACAGCTTCCTTCCTCGACAACTCATAAATCCTCCGTTATAATGCAGCCCAATGGCAGACACCCAACATGACGTCGTCATCATCGGCGCCGGATTGGGCGGGTTGCTCACCGGCGCGTTTTTAGCGTCGCGCGGGCGCACCGTCACCTTCCTCGAAGCGCTCGATTTTGTCGGCGGCCGGTTCACCCATATCGACTACGAGGGCTTCGCGGTGCCGACGGGCGCGTTTCACGCGCTGCCCGGTGGCATGCATGGCCCCATCGGCGATTGCCTGCGCACCATCGGCATCGAGTTGCCGCTCGTTTCGCCAGACCCCGCGCTGATGATCGTCACCGGCGGCCAGCGCTATCCACTGCATTTCCCGCCATTTCAGGGGCGCAACTTCGCCCTGCGCCGCGCGCTGAACATTCACCGCAAAGGCGCCTTTGTCGGGCGCACCCTGGCTTACGGCATCGCCGGTCTGTTCGGACGCGATCACACGGTGGCGGAATGGTTCCGCGGCTTGTCGCCGGATGATCAAGCTATTCGCCTGGTCGACCACCTGACAAAATTCTCCTTCGGCGTCTCCGCGGCGGAGTCGGCCGTGCTCTATATCCTGCGCTCGCTGAAGGCGCAGCGCCATGCCCCGGAAGGTTTTCTGCCCGGTGGCAACCGTTCGCTGATCACCGCGCTGCTCGACAGCGCGCTGGCACGCGGCGCCACGCTGCGCACGCGCACACCGGTGGCGCGCATCCTGTTCGATGGCGACCGCGCGACCGGAGTCGAAACCGCCGACGGCGAGCGCCTGGGCGCCCGACTGGTCATATCCAACGCCGGCATCCATCGCACCGCAGCATTGCTGGGCGATCACGCGCCGCGGGAATTCCGGCAACAAACAGAACGCGCGCGCCCCGCCTACGGCGCCGGGCATGCTATTCGCTGCCGTCGCCCGCTGCACGATCACGCCAGCATCGAAATGCCTCTCGACCTTGATCAGATCTCCGGCATCGCGCCCATTTCCCGCCTCTGCCCGACCCTCTGTCCCTCCGGCTGGCATTTCTCGCTGGCTTACCAGGTACTGGATATAGCGCTCCCCGTCGAGCCGCAACTGGCTGCCGCCCGCCGTGAACTCACTTCACACCTGGGTGCGGATATCGATATTTTCAACAGCGCAGTCTTTCAGGGCGGCTATCCCGCCGCCGCCGTTGCCCCGCGCGTCGGCCAGCATGGCGCCGCGCGCTTTGCGCCCACCATCCCCGGCCTGCGCGCGCTCTACCTGGCCGGCGAGGACCTGGCCGGCTACGGCTTTGCCGCCGAAATTATCGGCGATTCGTGTCGCACGCTCTGGCGCCGTTGGGAACGGGAGGGCTTGCCATGACCACGCTGCATGCTCCCGCCCTCATCGATGCCGATCTGTGCGTCGGTTGCACCCAATGCCGTCTCACCTGTCCCGTCGGCGCTATCGCGCAAACCGGCGCGCACTGCCAGGTCGATTCCAACGCCTGCACCCGTTGCGGATTGTGCGCGTGGGTGTGTCCGTTGCACTGCATCAGCGAGACGCCCTCCGAGCAGGAATAGCACGCGTTACCGCGTCAACGACATCGTTTGTGCCACATCGTGACCCGGTACATGCCATTTGAACGTTCCCTCTCCTTCGTACCTAACGCACGATACCGGGGGCGAACTGCGTATAATGACCTCCAGGGAATCCCTGCCCATCCATTATTACACACGCCTCCCGGCAATACAATCATGCGTTTGCTATATCAGGGCGTTCCGCAGGCACCAATGAAACCCCCGCTGTAGTCGCAAAGGAGACAACGGTCCGGAAACATGGCAAACGTGACGTTCTCCCGCTGGCTGAAACGGATATCTATGCAGGCATGCAATCTCCGATGGGTGGGATGTTGCGGGCAGGTGGACGATGGAGACGCTTCGCGTGGATGCTGGCGGCGGTAGTGTGGTTCGGCTGGCCGGTGGCGGCGCAACAAACCCAACCACTGACACTGGCGCAGGCTATCGAGACAGCGCTGGCACATCATCCGGCGCTACAAACCGCAAGCGGTCAGCTTGCAGAGGCTCGCGCACGCACCGAGGAGGCGCGCGCCGGGCTGGGCGTTCAGGTGAATGCTAACGCCCGCTATAGCGTGGTAAGCACGCTGCCGGAGATTCCACTCGCGCCGCCGCTGCCGTCCGTCACGTTGGGAAGCCGTACATCGTTACTCACCACCCTCTCTGCACAACAAACGCTGTTCACCGGCGGACGATTGCATGCGTTGGTGCGGCAAGCCAGCAACCTGGCGCGTGCGACGGAAGCGACCGGCGTACGCACGCGCCAGCAGGTGGTGTTTCAAACAACGCGCGCATTTCAACTGCTGGTCGCAGCCCAACGCGGTTGCGGTGTCGCCCAGCAATCGCTGGAGACCGCCAACACTCACCTTCGCAACGCCATCGTACGATTCCAGGCGGAGACCGCGCCCCGCTTTGACGTGTTACGCGCACAGGTGGACGTCGACACCGCCCGCCAGCAGGTGATCAACGCAGGAGTGGACCAGCAGGTGGCGCGCGATGCACTGTTACAAGCGATGGGTCTCACCGACGGTAACTACACCGCAGTGGAAACGCTGCTCCCCGCTATTACGCTGCCCCCGGTGGAGGAGGCACTGGAGCAGGCATATATCCGGCGCCCCGAGTTGCGCGCATTCGATTTTCAACTCAGCGCCGCCACCGAGGCGATCACCGCCGCCCGACGCGCCCGTATCCCGACGCTGGGTATCGCGCTCAACTATCAACTCACCTCACCCGACACGCCGGTGCAGACCAGCGGGTGGACGTTGATGCTGCAGGCCGCACTGCCATTGCTGGATGCCGGATTGACGAAAGCTCGCACGCGGCAAACCGAGGCACAGCGGACGCAGGTGCTGGCTGCGCGGCGGGCGCTGCTAACCGCTGTCACCGCGGAAGTGCGCGACGCCTATGCGCGTATGCAGGCTGCCGACGCGGCGCTGGAGGTGGCGAACGCGCAGGTGGAGTTGGCGCAGGAAACGATGCGCATCGCCGTGGTGCGCTACCAGGGTGGCGTTAGCACGGCAGCGGAAATCGCCGATGCGCAGGCAACGCTGACGCGCGCGCGCCAGGGACTGGTGACGGCACAAGCCAATCTGCTCATCACGCGGGCGGAGTTCGATTTTGCGCTCGGAGCGCCGACCACGGAGGCGACGCCATGAGACGACGCCGACTCGTGCTTGTACTGGTCGTGTTAATCATCGCCGCCATTATCGTCTGGCGCATCCTCGCCAGTCGTCCACCCGGTCCGATAACCTCGTTGAACGGTAACGGCATCATCGAGGCAACGGAAGTCGATGTCAGTTCGAAGGTGCCGGGGCGCATACTGCAACTGCTGGTCAGCGAAGGCCAGCGCGTGTACCGCGGTCAGCTTATCGCCGTATTGGACCATGGCGAACAACAGGGACAGGTGACGGCGGCGCGAGGCGGGGTCATCGCCGCGCGTGAAGAGCGAGCCGCCGTCCAGACGGGCGCGCGCCCGCAAGAGATCGCGCAAGCCCGCGCACAATACGAATCAGCACTGGGAGTCGTGCGCCAGGCGGAGGCGCAGCGAAACCTGATCATCGCGGGCACGCGCACAGAGGAGATCGCCCAGTTGCGGGCAGCATTGGAACAGGCGCGTGCGCAGCTCTCCCTGGTGGAAGCCGGACAGCGCACTGAACTCATTGCCCAGTTACGCGCGAACTATCAGCAGGCGCAGGCGCGCTTGAGCCTGGTGCAAGCGGGCGCGCGCACGGAAGAAGTCGCGCAATTGCAGGCGGCGCTGGCCCAGGCGCAGGCAACACTCGCCAATGCGCAAGCTGATCTGCAGCGGACGGAATTCCTCTATGCCAACGGGGCTATCTCCGGTCAGCAGCGTGATCTGGCGCGCACGCAACGCGATGTGGCGCAGGCGCAGGTGACAGTGGCGCAACAACGGCTGAGCGAGGCGCAGGCAGGAGCGCGGCCACAAGAAATTCAGGAAGCGGCAGCGGCGGCGGAGGCCGTTCGCCAGCAACTGCTGGCCGCGGAGGCGGGCGCGCGTCCGCAGGAGATCGCGCAAGCGCGCGCGCAGGTGACGGCGGCGCAACAGCGACTGAACGAAGCGATTGCCGGTGCGCGCCCGCAGGAGATTCAGGTCGCGAATGCGCGGGTGGAGCAGGCGGTGGGACAGGCCGGCGCGGCGCGTGCGGCGCTGGAGCTGGCGCTGGCCGGCGCGCGTCCGGAGACTGTCGCCGCGGCGCGAGGACGCGAAGAACAAGCGAGCGGCAACCTGCAAACCGCGCAGGCGAATCTGCGACAGACAAAAATTTTCGCCCCTACCGACGCGCGCGTGACATTGCGCGCCACCGAGCCCGGCGACGTCGCCACCGCGGGAATGCCCATCGTACGCCTTGCCGAGTTGCGTACCGTATGGCTGCGTGTTTACGTGCCGGAGCCGCAACTCGGACTGGTAAAACTCGGCCAGCATGCCGTCGTCACTACCGACGCCTATCCGACGCGCAGCTACGACGGCACGGTGACCAATATCAGCGAACAACCGGAATTCACCCCGAAGAACGTGCAGACAAAGGATGAACGCGTGAAGCTGGTGTTCGGGGTGAAAATCACGGTGGACAATCCCCATCAGGATTTAAAACCCGGCATGCCGGGCGACGCGGTGATTTTCGTCAAGTGAGGTAACAACGATAGACACTTCCGGCGACTTGGCCATCGATGCACGCGAACTGCGCAAGCAGTTCGGCGCGCTGACGGCCGTCGATGGATTGTCGCTGGCGGTAACAACGGGTGAAATCTTCGGACTGGTCGGTCCGGACGGCGCCGGCAAGACCACCGCCATGCGTCTGCTCACCGGGATGCTGGTTCCTGACGGCGGCGAGGCACGGGTGGCCGGCTACGATGTGATCCGGCAGACCGAACAGATGAAAGCGCACATTGGCTACATGCCGCAGCGCTTCAGCGTATATGCCGACTTGACGGTGAGCGAGAACCTGTATTTTTACGCCGGCATCTATCACGTGCCGCGTGATGTGCGTCTCGCGCGCGAGCGAGAGTTGCTGGCGTTCAGCCGGCTGGAGCCGTTCGTCAAGCGGCTGGCAGGTGACTTGTCCGGCGGCATGCGACAAAAGCTGATGCTGGCTTGCACGCTGATGCATACCCCCGGCGTGCTCTTCCTCGACGAGCCGACGGCGGGGGTGGATCCTGTCTCGCGGCGTGATTTCTGGCTCATTCTCTACGATCTGCTGCGCCAGGGTGTCACTATCCTGGTGAGCACACCCTATATGGACGAAGCGGAGCGTTGTAATCGCGTCGCGCTGATCGACCGGGGGCAGGTGATCGTCACCGACACCCCGGAGGCACTGCGTGCGAGGATGCAAGGCGATCTACTGTCACTGCGTGCCACGCCACAACGCAAGGCACAAATCATTCTCACCGCATTATCCGGCGTGAAGGCGGTAAACATATTCGGCGACCGACTGCACGTGTGGGTGACCGATGCGGAACGCGACGGGCCGATTATCCGCCAGGCGCTGACCACGCAAGGCATCGCGGTCAGCGAGGTACAGCAACAACAACCGGGATTGGAGGATGTGTTCATTTCACTGCTGGGCGGAGGTCATCCATGACGGACGCGCCGGCGGTGGTGGTGCACGAGCTCGTGAAGCGCTTTGGCGCCTTCACCGCGGTGGATCATGTCTCTTTCACCGTGCCGACGGGCGAGATTTTCGGCTTCCTCGGTCCCAACGGCGCAGGCAAATCGACTACCATCCGCATCCTGTGCGGCATCCTGCTGCCCACCGCCGGCGTCGGCAAGGTGGCCGGCTACGACGTCATGACACAGCCGGAAGCCATCAAGGCAAATATCGGCTATATGAGCCAGCGCTTCTCGCTATATGAAGATCTGACGGTGGTGGAAAATATCAACTTCTTCGGGGGCATCTACGGGGTGCCGGTCGCGCAGATGGATGAGCGGCGGGAGTGGATACTGCGGCTTGCCGGGCTGTCGTCGCGCGCATTCAGCCTGACCAGCGAACTATCCACCGGGTTCAAGCAGCGACTGGCATTGGGAACGGCGATGATCCATCGCCCGAAGATTCTCTTTCTCGATGAACCGACGGCGGGGGTGGATCCCATCTCGCGCCGCGAGTTCTGGGAATTGATCTACACGGTATCCGACCAGGGGATGACAATCTTCGTGACCACCCACTTCATGGATGACGCCGAGCACTGCGACCGCCTGGGCATGATTTACGGCGGTCGGTTGATCGCGTCGGGCAGCCCGGCGGAACTGAAGCAGCAATATCACAGCGGCATCTTGCTGGAAATCGCCACTCGCTCGCTGATGCGCGCACTTGAGGCGCTGGAACACTACCCGCCGGCGCACGACGTGACCATCTTCGGCCAGACGCTGCATATCCGCGTGGAGGAGGCAGCGGCTATCGATGACATCTGCGACATGCTGGCGCGGGCAGGGATCAGCGACTGCACGGTAACGCAAATTGCGCCGTCGCTGGAAGACGTGTTCATCGCACTCATCGAACAGGCAGAAGCACAACAGGCAGAGGAGCGGTAAGCGATGTGGTGGCGCACCTGGCTGATTCTGTGGAAGGAGTTCAAGCAGATCGCACGCGATGCGCGGCTTATCGGAGTCGTGCTGGGACTGCCCGCCGTCACACTGGTGCTCTACGGTTATGCTTTCAATCTCGACGTCAAGCATGTCAGACTGGCGGTCTATGACCAGGACCGCACCCCTACCTCACGCCGGTTGATCATCGCCTTTTCCGGTAACGAATACTTCGACGTTGCCACTTATCCGGACAGCTATAACACGCTGGAGTTGGACATTGCCGAAGGACGGGTGAAGGTGGGGCTGGTCATTCCAACCCGCTTCGCCGCCAACCTGGCGGCGGGTCGCACGGCACAGGTGCAACTCCTCATAGACGGTTCCGACTCCACTGTCGCCACCACCGCGCTCAATTACGCCACCCAGATTGTGGCGCAATTCAGTGGTGAGGTAACGCTGGCCGCGCTGCAGCGCCTGGGCATCACCGGCAGAAGTGCGACACCGGTGGACAATCGACCGCGCTTCTGGTACAACCCGGAGCTGAAAAGCATCTACTTCCTGGTGCCCGGTCTCATTGCCATTATCCTCGCCTCGCTGTCCTCGCTGCTGACCTCGGTGACGGTGGCGCGCGAGCACGAGCGCGGTACCATCGAGACGCTGGATGCTTCCCCGGTGATGCCCCTCGAATTGATGCTGGGCAAACTGACGCCATATGTGCTCATCGCCCTCGGAGACGTGCTGCTGGTGATCGTCGCCAGCGTCTTCCTCTTTCACGTGCCGTTGCGCGGCAGCGTGTTGCTGGTTATTCTGTCCTCGCTGATTTTTCTCCTCACCGCACTGGGCATCGGACTGTATATATCGGTGATTTCGCCAACCCAGCAGGGGGCGCAGACGATGGCCTCACTGACCACGCAACTGCCCACCGTCTTCCTGTCCGGTTTTGTCTTTCCCATCAGCAGTATGCCGCTGGTGTTGCAGTGGGTCGCCCATTTGGTGCCGGCTATGCACCTGATTCGCATCCTGCGCATCATCTTCCTCAAGGGCGGCGGATTGTCGCTGGTGTGGGGTGACCTGCTGGTGCTGCTGGCAATGGCACTGTTCATCATCACCGCCAGCGTGCGGCGTTTCCGCAAGACACTGTGAGGATAGCATGAACTGGCGACGCATCTGGAACGTAACCCTGAAAGAGCTGTTACAAACCCGGCGCGACCGGCGCATGCTTGGACTGATCTTTCTCGCACCGCTGATCCAACTGGTGCTGCTGGGCTATGCGGTGACCAGCGACATTATCCACATCGCCACCGCCGTTTACGACCAGGACCATAGCGCCGAAAGCCGCGCGCTGGTTCAGCGATTCATCCACTCCGGTTATTTCGATTACGACTATACGGTGACCCATCCGCGACAGATCGATGCGCTGCTGCAGTCGGGCCGGGCGCAATTCGTGCTGACCATTCCACTGCACTTCGCCCGCGACCTCAGCCGCGGACGGCCCGTGCAGGTGCAGACGCTCTACGACGGCACCGATGCCAACGCGGCGCGGGTGATCTCCGGCTACGCGCAGGGGATAATCGCGCAATTCGCGACCGGCATCAGCCTTGAACAGGTGAACCGGGCGCGGGCGCTGACCGCACGTCTGCCCACTGTCGACGCCCGCGTGCGCGTGTGGTACAACCCGGAGCTGAAGAGCGTGAATTTCCTCATCCCAGGCATTATCGCGACCATTCTGCTCTTCATCACCACCACCCTTACCTCCACCGCCATCGTAAAAGAGAAGGAATTGGGCACGCTGGAACAGTTGATCGTCACCCCCGTCATGCCGCTGGAGTTGATGATCGGCAAAACCGTGCCGTTTCTGCTCATCGGCGTCATCGAACTGTTCATTGCGCTGCTGGTCGCGCTGTTCTGGTTCCACATTCGCCTTGCTGGCAGCGTGCCGTTGCTGGTCGTGTTGAGCATCCTGTTCATGCTGGCTACGCTGGGGCTGGGCACGCTTATCTCCACCTATTCACGCACCCAGCAGGAGGCGTCGCTAACGGGGGTTTTCTTTCTGTTGCCCGCGCTTATGCTCTCCGGCTATATCTTCCCCGTCGAAAATATGCCGCACGTCATCCAACTGCTCACCTATCTCAACCCAGTGCGCTACTTCATCGAGATCATCCGCGGCATCTTCCTCAAAGGCAGCGGTCTTGCGCTGCTGTGGCCGCAAACCTTCGCGCTGCTGGTGCTGAGCGTGGCCATCCTGTTCATCAGTGCGTTGCGGTTCAGCAAACGTTTGCAATAGCACCTTCTGTATAGGTCGCAGGCTCGATGCGCTCGCTTCCCTGAATGCGGCAAAGGCGGTATGATATCCGGTGGCTTTTCGGAACGAAATTCGGTATATCTTGTCCATCGCTATTCACCGAACGCGGAGGCTATTGCATGGCGCATGATCACATAACGGTCGGATTGGCGGCGCTGTCGGCGCAGTGGTTTGCCGACGTGGGGCTGTTCAAGGAATCGAACACGCTGGGCGCGCTGTTGCGCGGCGATTACGCGCGCGTCACGGCGACGCTGGAAGCGCACTGCGGCGCAGTGGTGGCGCCGGGGGTGATCTGCTCGCCGGAAGACGCCGCGCGAGCGATGGCGAAGTTCGCGGCAGCGGGGGTGGATGCTATCGTGCTGGTACACATGATGTGGAACGAAGACCAGCAACTCGCGGAAATCCTCGCACGCGCCGGCGATAGACCCGTGCTACTCTGGAACTTCCTGCCCGAGGGACGCATGCCGGCTAAATTGAGCGTAGACGACTTACTGCGCTTCAGCGGCACGGTAGGCATGCTGCAAGGCAGCGCGGTACTGCAGCAGCGCGGTTGCCGTCCGGAGATCGTCACCGGCGCGCCGGACGATCCGATTCTCGCGGAGCAACTGCGCGAATTCTTCACCGCGCTGCGCATCCGCGCAGCGTTCCGCGGCATGAAGGCAGGACGCATCGCCGGCCGCTGCGAGTGCATGCATGGCACGTACATCTATGCCGACCGGCTGCGCGACCGCCTGGGCGTCGAGTTGGTGGAGATTGACACGCCGTCGTATGCGGAGGCGTGCACGGCGGTGAGCGCGGTGCGCATCGACGACTTCTGCGCCGACCTCACCGCGCGTTACCCGGTGGCGGGCGTCTCGAGCGCCAGCCTGCGACTCGCCGCGCGCAACACACTGGCGTTGGACGACCTGGTGGTGTTGCACGACTTGCGCGCCGCCGCCATACAGGATACGGACGAGACACTGCACCGGCTGGTCGGAGTACGCCCGTGCCTGTGTCCGCCGGAGAGCGCTCGTCGCGGCGTGCCCTTCGCCATGGAGGCTGACCTGAACATCGCGCTGGGCATGTTCGCCGCCATGCGCGCTACCGGCGGCCCGTGCATGTATACCGAGGTTTATACCTTCGATCCGGTCGAAAACCTGCTGCTGATGGGCCATGCCGGCGTGCATGATCCGCGGCTGGCAGCGGGGAACGACGTGACATTGGTGCCCGACATGGAATACCGCAACAGCGACGTATGCGAGGGTGCATGGCAGGAGTTCATCCTGGCGGACGGCCCGATTACCGCCATCAGCCTGTACGACACCGGCGACCATTACCGTATGACAGTCTTCGAAGGGCGATCGCTGGGTGGCGCACGACGGTTGGAGGGCTTCGCGCATGCGCTGATCCGTCCCGACGTGCCGGTGACGACGCTGCTGCCGCGGTTGGTCGCGCGCGGCTTGACCCAGCACTTCGCCGTCGTCCCCGGCCACCTCGTCGCCACCCTCACCCGCTGGTGCCGTATGAGCGGGGTGGAATGTTGCGTTGAGAACGTATAGACGAACCGTACCTGGCGCTGCTGACACCGCCGAGACGTTACGACTCCGTTGCGGCTCATCAGCCACGGTGGTGAGTAGACTCGTCGCACCACCCTGGTCCGATATCGCGCATGGCAGGCCATTTCGAAACCACCCGGTTCATCTCGTCATACCCGGCTTGCCTTGCATAAGTGATTGCGATAAAATTAGTCGTAACCGAACGAGACAGGAAGTATGAGAAACGCCGTGAGCACAACCGCATACCTGCCGTTTACCGAAGCGCTGGCGCGCGGGGTGAACGGCACAAGGCCTGAGGTGACGTGGCTGGCGCCGCTGCTGGCCTGCGCGGACGTTGATGCGCCGGCGCTGTATGCGGCGGCGAACGCGGTGCGTGCCGCGAGCATTGGCGATGCAGTGCACCTGCGTGGATTGATAGAATTTTCAAGTTACTGCCGAAAAAACTGCGCCTATTGTGGCCTGCGCCGTCGCAATCGCGACGCCGAACGCTACCGGCTAACCCCTGCGCTGATCCTCGCTACCGCGCAACGGGCGGAAAAACTGGGATATCATACCGTGGTGCTGCAGTCCGGCGAGGATCTGTGGTTCACCGCGGCGCGCATGACGGCGATCATCCATGCCATCAAGCAGAGCACCAGGCTCGCTGTTACCCTCAGCCTGGGCGAGCGCGACACCGACACCTACCGTGCGTGGCGCGAGGCGGGTGCCGACCGCTACCTGCTGCGCATCGAAACCACCGATCCCGCGCTGTTTGCCGCGCTGCATCCCGATGATGACCTGCGGGAGCGCATGGCTTGCCTCTACACCCTGCGTGAACTGGGGTATCAGCTCGGATCGGGGGTAATGGTCGGCCTACCCGGGCAGACGGCGGAAACGCTGGCACGCGACGTCATCTGGCTACACGAACTCGGAGCGGAGATGATCGGCGTCGGGCCGTTCATCCCCCACCCCGCCACGCCCCTGCACGACGCCTCTGGCGGCACGGTGGAGCAAACCCTGCGACTGGTGGCCGTGCTGCGATTAGTCTTCCCCTTCGCCCACCTGCCCGCCACCACCGCCATGGGCAGCCTGCACCCGCAAGGCCGCGAACGCGCACTGGAAGCCGGCGCCAACGTGGTGATGCCCAACGTCACCCCCACCGAGACGCGCGCGAAATACGAGATTTACCCCGGCAAAATCTGCCTCAGCGACGACGCCGAACACTGCCGAGGTTGCATCACAGGCCGCATCCTCGGCCTTGGTCGCACCATCGCCGCCGATCACGGGCATGTCAAACGGGTGGCGGAGCAAACGACTACCGAGTAGGCTCGCGGCATTATACCTTGCTTGTGTCGTTTATTGTGACTGCCGAATCGTTGCAACAGGATCACGAGACAACCACTCGCAACAAACGTGGTATAATTCCTTCATCTCGTCAACACTCGCCATGGGAAGGAACGCACATGGGTCTGTTGGATCGCTTCACAACGAAAAGCAACACGCCGAGTAATCCCACCCTGATACATGCTATGCAAGAGCGCATGCGAGCGGATTCGCTGTCCGCCAGGCAGACCTTCTACCGCGAATTGCTGTGCAGCACATTGCTTGCCGCCATCGACAGGCCGATTGCCGGTATCGCGAAAGACAAACCGACTACCCTGAAACAGCGGATCCAGGTTGGTTTTATCACCACGCACAACACGCAGACCGACGAGCCGGTCATCCTCATTTTCACCGATATGGCCACCATGGCAAGTTGGAATTTGGGCGATCGGCATTATCTTGCCCTGGCTACTCCGAGCCTGTTTTCCATCCTACTGGAGAACCATGCCCCCGACGTGGTGCTCTGCTCGCCGAAGGTGGTGATCCCGCTGCGGCCGGACGAGGTGCACGCAATCGCGGCACGCCGCATGCCGCCACAATCGCTGCAGCGGCATATGGAGGAAATACAGGGGAACATGGCCATCGGCATCACGCCGATTACCGAATCGATGCCGGAGGGACTACTGTCCCACTTGCACGCCGCGCTACACCGCCACCCGGAAGTGGCGGCACTCTACGTCTTCTTCATGACGCGAGGGAACAATCCGTCGGAATTCACCGTCTGCATGACATTTACGACCGTCGCTGATAGCCAGCACACGCAGGCAATCGTCGATGAAACGGCGCAAATTTTCAAACCGTATATCGACCAGGGGCGCCCGCTCACCTTCCTGCCGTTAACCGAGCACGATTCACTGATGCAGCAGGTGCGGACGCATGTCGCCGCGACGTATCAACGCGCTTGAGGTATACACTGATACGCTCATGGGCATCTTCGATCGATTTCGCCACCCGCTCGCGGGATCACCCGCGCTGACGCAGGCGGTGCAGGCGTATTGTAAATATCCCATGCCGGAGCGGCTGCGCGGGCTGTATCGGTACCTGCGCGATGGTACGGTGCTGCTGGTGCTGAATCAGGAAGCACTCGGGGTGATGCATGGCGCGCTGTTGACTCCCACTACCGGCGCGAGGGTGGAGTTCGCCACCACGCGCGTCCGCGACACCGGTGAACGCGTGATTCCCGCCTTCACCGACAAATCGGCGTTCCGGAGTTACTTTACCGGCGCCAACCGTCAAGAGAACACCGTGCCGCATGTCGCCATGCGGGTCACGGACCTGCTGCCCATTCTCGTCGCCGACTCGATGGGCATCGAGCTGTGCGCGGGGACGGAGCGCGTGGTGATCGGCAGCGCGGCGGTACGAATGCTGGCACAAGGCAAACTGCCGGAATCGCTGACCGATGGGAACTGATGCCCGTTCTCGTTCAGCAAGTCGTGAACGGGCGCATGTCCGGCAAACCAAACACGCCGTCCCCGCATATTTGCGGGGACGGCGTCGCTGTTCTTCACGCCTTCCTTAAATCGGGAAGGTGAAGACGCCCGGCGTGGACTGCACGAAGGTCTTGTTGTTGTTCGCCTGGTCCAGCGCATTCTTGAGCGCTTCCTGCAGCGTTCGCCATGCATCGCCCGCCAGGGCGGTGGGATGCTGAGCCAACTCGGCGTCCGCTTCGGCGATAATCGCGCCGACGGTAGCGAATCCCAGCGCGTTGGCGCTGCCGGTATTCGGCGCGTAGATGAGCGCGTTGGAATTGACAGCGCCGGTACTGACGCTCAGCTCCATCGCCGCGAGTTGCACGGAGAGCATGAACGCCATGTTGGGTGCCTTGCCAAGGAGCAACCACGTGCTGACCTGGGCCTTGGTGGTCGGATCGAACGCGCTGCCGTTGGCATTGCGCAGGTTCAACGCGGTCAGCGCCGCCAAGTCATCGGCATCGATGAGCGCCTGCCCGTTGCGGTTCGCCCAGAAACCCAGCGAATGACCGGCACCCGCGCCCAGGCACAGGTTGCCGAAGGAGACGGTTTTCCGGTCGTTAAAATTCAGTTCGACCGTGGTGGATTCGGGAGTGGTGGCCATCCAGTTGGTCTCGATGGGACGATATTCTAACACCGTGTACGTGTTCGGTGCCAGCGTGATGGTGACCGGCGTAAAGCGATCGTAGCCAAGATTGTCGCTAATGTTCACCTTCCAGCCGGTGATGGACTGGTTGTCATCATCGATACCGTTCGCGTTGGCATCATAAAATTTCTGCACGGTCAATTCGGGTGGATTCTGCGCTTCCGCGGCGTTGACATGGAAATTATCCGTCTTGCTTTCCGATGGTGAGAAGTCCGGGTCGCGACTGATCCAAATCTTGTATTCATTGTTTCTGCTATCGGCGAAGCCGGGCACTTTCACGTCACCGTTCAGCATAAAGGTGCCATCGGGATTGACCTGAAAGACGATATCCCACAGGTGGTAGAGCGTGGGAATTGTGCCGTCAGTGATGGTAATCACCGCGCCATCTGACTTGCCGAGTAAGTCGCCGCCGGGTACGGTGACCTTGCAATAATACGCGCCATCAATCAGCCCCTCGCTGTTATTCGTCGCCGTCTTGCTATTCAGATAGACGTCGGTTTTCTCGGCAAAGACGTTGATCTGGTCGATGCCGGCACTGTTCGTACTGTAGATATGCGCCCGCTTCGTCGCGCGGGAAAAGTCCATGGTGGATGCCAATCCTTGACTGGTATCGCCGCCGCCTCCGCATCCGGCAAGCAGCATCGGGAAAAGGAGCAACGCTCCAACCGCAAGTGCCAGGAAACTTTTCATGAAACCCTCCTCATTCCGAACTCGCAGCACCTGTTCCCACCGATTAGCAAGCGATATCAAGCGACAATGATGGCGGCGCATCAGGTTGCATGACACAGGTGGCGGTCGAAACAGCATGATGCTCGACCGTTGATTGCCACACTTATGATTATTCTCCCGTATAATGCCTGCTTTGTTCCGCCACTTGCCTGTATGAAGATTAAGAAACCGTTAATAGCATACGCAATATAGCGAAAGCATACAGCGAGTATGCGCCTTCGATAACGATCCGCGCTGCCTTGACAGTGGAAGAATAATTCTGCATTGTATATTCGTTATGTCTACCATGCAACAAACTCCCGCCGGCGCGCGGTTGCATATCAGCGTCTTCGGACGGCGGAATGCGGGAAAATCGAGCCTTATTAATGCGCTGACCAACCAGCGGGCGGCTATCGTGTCGGACGTGCCGGGCACGACGACGGATCCGGTGGCGAAGGCGATGGAGATCCTGCCATTAGGGCCGGTGATGCTCACCGACACCGCGGGCATCGACGATACCGGCGAGTTGGGCGCGTTGCGTGTGGAGAAGACGCTGCGGGTGATTGACCGCACCGACCTGGCGGTGCTGGTACTCGACCCGACGCAACCGCCCAACCGGTATGAAAACGAACTGCTGACGCGGTTGCGCGAGCGCGGACGGGCGGTTGTTGCCGCGATCACCAAAGCCGACCTGGCGGTGGACGCCGATGCCGCGCGGCAGTGGGCGCAGGAGCATGCGCTGGCCGTTGCACAGGTGAGCACCGTCACCCGTCAGGGCATCGAAGAGCTGAAACGCCTGTTCATCGCCGCCGCGCCGCAAGATTTCCTGCAGCCGGCGGTGCTGGACGACCTGGTGCGTCCCGGCGATTGCGTGGTGCTGGTGACGCCCATCGACAAGGCAGCGCCGAAGGGGCGATTGATTCTTCCGCAGGTGATGACCATCCGCGATGCACTCGATCACGACGCCTACACGCTGGTGGTGAAGGAGCGCGAGTTGAAGCTGGCGCTTGCCAACCTGAAGACGGCACCGCGACTGGTGATCACCGATTCGCAGGCGGTGCTGAAAGCGGCGGCTGATACTCCTGAGGAGATCCCATTTACGACCTTTTCCATCCTGATGGCGCGGTTGAAAGGCGATCTGGAACAATTGGTGCGCGGTGTGCGTGCCGTCGAACGGCTGCAGCCGGGATCGAAAGTGCTGATTGCGGAGGCGTGCACTCACCACCGTCAGGCGGACGACATCGGCAAAGTGCAAATTCCACGCTGGCTGCGCCAGACGGTAGGCGGCGATATTGACTTCCACTTCAGCAGCGGTCCCGATTTCCCACCCGACCTGGGCAGTTATGATCTGGTCATCCACTGCGGCGGCTGCATGATCAACCGGCAGGAGATGCTTTCGCGCGGACTGCAGGCACAGGCGGCGCACGTGCCGATGGTCAACTACGGCGTCTTCCTCTCGTACGTGCACGGCGTCATTGCACGCGCCCTGCGCCCCTTCCCGTCAGCCTACCTGGCCTATACGGAAGACGAGGACGCGTAACCATCAGATCCTGGCGGTTACACTCGTTACCGCTTCGCTTCGCAGTGGCGGATCAAGTATTGCTGCTCGTCAAAGACAACCTCCACCGGGATTCCCCGGGCGATGAGATGCAGCACGGCAGCGTTATGTTCGGGATCACAGCGCTGAATGTGCCCCTCAATTATCCCCTGATAGTTCGCGAGAAGTGTGACCGTGCCCGTCACGCGCTCACCGGGGGAAAAGTGCGTCTGAGCGGGACGAAAATACACCTCATTCTCGGAAATCTGGTGAACCTGATATCGCTGCGACCGAATCCGCAGTTGCGCATACCGATTCGCGGGATACTCCAGATGAATATGCCGGCGCTGCGCGGGATGCTGTAAGAGGAAACGTTGTTCTTCGAAGATGATGTGCTGTGGGATGCGCTTGGAATTCAGGCGCATCACGAATTCCCGCTCTGATTCGTCATACCGCAACACGACGCCTTCGACTTCCCCGAGATAGCCGGCATGCGCGATAATTGTTCCCATCAGGGATTTCCCCGGAGCGAAGCATGCGTGATCACAGGCGATACGCAAACCTTCCTCAGAGATTTCCATCACTTGATAATTTTGGGCGTGTATCACGATACGAGCGCAGCGATCATCTGGATAACGCAAGCGATAATATCGCCGATGATCGGCACCCAGGAGGTCGCTGGGCAAGAAAGGCTCCTTTCTCCACCGTATCCGACACGACGGTTCCCCTAATACACCACCATGCCGTATTGAATAGCATCATATGTTGAGTAAACGAGTGCTTTCCCCTGGGCATCAGTCGGTATGGCGCAACAACGCGGCGTTCCATCCTGCGTTCAATGCCATGTCATTCCATAGCGCAGGAGTTATTTGAGATGGGCTGCGCCAGGTCGTAATACGCTGGCGTCGTCCATCGGCAATCCCATTTCCGCCTGGCCGTTCAGACCATTACGGCGTCACGCTACCATGATGAAGAAGATACTGCAATTCGTTGGAGACTGCTTGCACCGGAATACCCCTGGCCGTCAGGTGCAGCACCGTAAGGTTATGCTCGGAGTCGATGCGCTGCACGATGCCTTCGACCGGTTCTCGATAGCCCGAGAGCAATGCGATGCGACCTGACACCCTTTCGCCGGGCAGAAAGGACGATTGACCGTTACGGAAGCACAATCCTTCTTCTGATATCTGGATAACTTCGTAGCCTTGCGAGTGAATCTGCAAATCCGCATGCTTCCCCGTGGGATACTCCAACCGGGTATGCTGGCGCCGTTGCGTATGCTGCAACAGCAGGCGCTGCTCCTCGAAAACAATCTGCTGGGGAATGCGCTTTTGAATCAGGCGCACAATGATTTCCTGCGCGGATTCGTCATACCGCAGCACCACGCCGCTGACTTCGCCCAGATAACCGGTGTGGATGATGATCTGCCCCGCAACATCCTCGCCAATGGTGAAACGCGAACTATCGCATCCGAAACGTATCCCCTCCTCGGATATTTCGGTCAGGTTATAACTTTGCGCATTGATGACGATGCGGGCGTTGGAATCACCCGGATAGCGCAAACGAAAAAACCGTCGTTGCTCGATTCCTCGCGGCTCACTGGTCATATTTTCCTCTATGCTGTCGTACACCACCCCTGGACTGTCCGCGTTATTTATGACTTTAGATTAGTTTATTCCCTATTAACGATGGATTTTTCCTCAAGCCGATGAAGTCGCTCCTCATCACCACTAAATGGTGGCCGAAAAATTGCGCGGCGGACAGCTTGCCTTCGCGATGAATACACCGAACTTGCCATCGTTTTCCAGCGCAATATGTGGAAATGGACTTCCACGTGTTGCACCCCACGTCCTGTCAACGACGAGGTCGTCGGGAATCTTAAAAGCGGAATCGCATTTTTCTGAATTGCACTCGATCACCGACCAACACCAATATCACGAACGGTATTTCATCTGTTCATGATATTTATTTTTAGTCTTATCTATTCTAACGTGAACTCTCATTCCATGCAATCCAATGGCATCACTTATTTGATAATTAATCAATAAGTAATACATCCGAACCCTGAAGAACACCTGCCGGCGAAAAACGTCAGAACATCCACGTCCCGCGTGACATCCGCCGTGTTTCACCACCGAACGACCGGCGACCCCTCTTCCGGATCTCGCTGCCCGGCATGGCATTTTTGCCGGGATAATGCTATCATATGGCCATCATGCGGTTGCGCTTGCCGGTTGATACAAACGTAAGTCCGCTTTCCCTGGCAAGTATATTGTCCCTACTGCCGGTATAAAAACAACGCGGACCTGTCGCGCGTCATGCTTCATCGTGGATGGGTAAGAACCGGCTAGGAGTGATACATCCGCTGTTTCCGTGTGTCGAGAGTGGCAGGAATCCATACGGTCGCCTCGAATAAGCTGGTAAGCATCCACAACAGTAAGGTAGGTAGGTTATATGGCTGACTACGATGTCAAAGATTCATCCCTGGCGGCAATGGGACGGTTGCGAGTTGAATGGGCGGAAAAAGAAATGCCGGTGTTGCGGCAGATTCGGAAGTTCTTTTCCGAGGACCAACCGCTGAAGGGTCAAGTCATCGGCGCATGCCTGCACGTGACTACTGAGACGGCCAACCTGATGTTGACGCTGAAAGCCGGCGGCGCGGAGTGTTTCCTCTGCGCATCCAATCCCCTTTCCACCCAGGATGACGTAGCCGCCTTCCTGGCGCTCGACATGGGGATACCCACCTTCGCCATCAAGGGTGAGGACAGCGATAGGTATTATTCGCATATTAATGCCGTCCTCGATCGCAAGCCAACATTGTCGATGGACGACGGCGCCGACCTGGTCACCATTCTGCACACCCAACGTCGTGACTTGCTTCCACACGTGATCGGTGGCACCGAAGAGACCACGACCGGCGTCATTCGCTTGCGCAGCATGGTGCGCGACGGAATGCTCGCGTACCCGATCATCGCGGTGAACGACGCGCTGACCAAGCACATGTTCGATAACCGCTACGGCACCGGCCAGAGTACCATCGACGGCATCGTGCGCGCGACCAACCGCCTGTTGGCCGGACGCACCTTCGTAGTCGCCGGTTACGGTTGGTGCGGACGCGGGCTTGCCTTGCGCGCCGCGGGCATGGGCGCCCACGTGGTGGTGGTCGAAGTAGATCCCTTAAAGGCATTGGAAGCCAGCATGGACGGCTACCAGGTGATGCACCACCTGGAGGCCGCGCGCGCAGGCAGCATCTTCTGCACCGTCACCGGCAACATCAACGTCTTCCGCCGCGAGCATTTCGAAGTGATGCAGGATGGCACCATCCTTTGTAACTCCGGCCACTTCAACGATGAACTGGATATTGCCGCGCTTGAAGCCATGAGTGTGGCACAGCGCGAAGTGCGCCCGATGGTCACCGAATACGTGATGGCCGACGGTCGGCGTCTCTACCTGCTTGCGGAAGGCCGACTGGTGAATCTGGCATCGGCGGAAGGCCATCCGGCAGCGGTGATGGACATGAGCTTTGCCAACCAGGCACTGTGCGCCGAGCACCTGGTCAAGGATCACGCGAACATGGAGCACATTGTTTATGCCGTACCGACCAACATCGACGAAGAGATTGCCTTGTTGAAACTGACCGCGATGGGTATCACCCTGGACGAGCTGACCAAGGAACAGATCGACTATCTGGCTTCCTGGCAGAGCGGCACCACGTAAGCAGCACCAGAAATACGCCAATGAGAAATTTTCGTGTACCAATCTGCTTGGTCGGGAGCGTAGCGGCGGCGGCAGTGGTCGCCGCCAGCCTGCTGTTGCGGCGCTGGCGGCAGGCTCCGCTGGCTGAAGAGCGCGTAGAATTGCTCGACGTCCCGGTGGACCCGTTGACCATGCCGCAGGCGCTCGCTCGCATTGAGGAATTCATCCGCTCCAAACGTCCGCATCACGTCTTCACCGCCGATGCCTCTGGCATCATGCGTGCGCAGGATGACCCCGCATTGCTGGAAATCGTACGCCAGGCCGACTTGATCACTCCCGATGGGGCAGGCGTGCTGCTGGCCAGTGGCATGCGCGGTACGCGGTTGCCCGAGCGCGTCTCCGGCGTCGATCTGGTGGAGCGTCTTAGCGAACTCGCTGCTCACCGTGGCTATCGTATCTACCTCTTCGGCGCCGCCGAGGGTGTGGTGGACGCCGCCGCCGGCATGCTCACCGCACGCTATCCCGGCCTGACTATCGCCGGCCTGCGCAACGGCTTTTTCACCGCCCAGGACGAACCCGCCATCGTCCACGACATCGCCGCCGCGCACCCGGATATCCTCTTCGTTGCGCTGGGTATCCCCAAGCAGGAATTGTTCATCCGCCGACACTTCGACGAGTTGGGCGTGCCGGTGATGATCGGTATCGGCGGTAGCTTCGACGTCATCTCCGGTCAGTTGAGGCGCGCCCCGCACTGGATGCAGCGTTCCGGGCTGGAATGGCTCTACCGCTTGCTGCAGGAACCCAAACGCCTGCCCCGCCTCGCCGCGCTGCCCCGCTTTATCGTCGCCGCCTGGCGCGACCGTGAGGGAAAACCGGACGCCCTTTGATCGGCACAATGTATGCTTCCACCCCATTAACAACAATGGTTTTCATACATAGTAGATGAAATCAATCAATAGGTTGTCGTAAAATCTCCTCTACCCTTCGCTGTCCACCATCCTGGCCGAGTGTCTATCATTTCATCCTCACAGGCTTGTGTCTCCCCGGTACGACTGTAGCCGTGTTCACGGACAAATATCACCGGCACTCTTTTGTCTGTTCTCGACCGCAAGTCTCAATCTGGAAGTATCTCGTCCGGTATTGGGGACATCTCGCATTTTGCTTCCGGTAACGTTGCCACCCCCGTATTCGTATACCGGACATACCACGAGTATCACCAGAAAGGAGACGATGATGTCAATACAGGATTGGTGGATTGCGTGCCTGGTGGCAATGGGAGTGGCGGCACTGACGATGGTGGCATTGACGCCGCCGCTGTGCTGGGCGGAGCAGCGGGCAATGATCACAATACCCGCGCTGCCGTCCACCCAATTGACCATTCCCACGCTACAAGCGACGGTTACGGCGAACACCACGCCGATGCCTGGATTGGGCGTGCAGGCCATGCTGAACGTGCGGTCGCCGGCGGAAACTGACTTGCGCGAAGTGCCGGTGACGGTGACGGTACTCCGCACGGTGATGAATCCGATGTCGCGCTCGATGCCGCGTCCCCAACAGGTCGCGCAGGTTGCGGCGCGCGTGCCTGTCGGGCTGGATGGCAACGGGACGACGGTGGTCGATCTGCCATTGGTCTGGGCAACGCCGACGCCGGCCGCCGTCAATCCCGATGGGAACTCGCGCCGGGTGGTGCAGACGCCCGTCATAGACACCTTCCAACTGGTACTGAGCTCACCGCTTGGCGGTCAAACAGCACCAGCGACGCTGCAACGCTTATCAATGCCGTTGCAGCCTAGCGCCAACCCTGATTCGCCGGAGGGCAGAGGACCAGCGACGATACAGCCCTTATCCCTGCCGTTGCGGCTGTAAGGCGGGAGCGCTCATGCGCGGACGCGCGTTAATAGTGGGCACGGTGTGTGGCTTGCTAATCGGCGGAACGCTGGCGGCGTGGCGCAATCCGCAGATACGGCAGGTTGCCGCGACGCCGTTGCGCGAAGACGGCGGGCGCATCACGCGGGTGGTGATGCACTACCAGCCGGACGCCGGTTCGCTGGTAGCGCCGATTTACGCGCAATTATTGAGGGCGATCGGCAAGCAGGTCGAGGTCGTGTGGGTGGTCGGCAAAGCCGCCGACCTGAACGATCTGCGCGCGCGGCTGGGCGCAGCGTGGCCGGCGGAACGCGGGCGCCGTGTGGTGGTCGGTAAAGCGATCTCCACCTGGGCGAAAGATCGCTGCGTGGTGATGTCCACCCCGGACGGCACCCCAGTACTTTGCGCGCCCGCCCGCACGCGCACTGTTAATTCCTTGCGCACCAACGATCAGGAAGTACCGTATCGGCTGGCTCAGGAATCGGCTCTGCACATGGGGGTGCGCGGCACCGATGCCGACTTTGACGGCGGCGACTTCCTCGCCACCAAGCGCCACCTTTTTGCCGGCCCGGCGATCATCGAGAAAAACGTGTCGGGCGCCGGCTCCCGTTTCCGCGGCGCAACGCAGTGCATCGATCATCTCACCCGTGCGCTGGGTCGAAAAATCACCTGGCTGGGCATATCATCACAAGATGCTCCACCCCACCATCTCGGCATGTTTCTCACGGTGATTGGCAATACGGCGGTGGTAGGCGACGTGCGATTGGCGGAGCAGGTGGTCGCCGCGCACCCGGAATTACTCGCCGCGCTGCAATCTGCCGGCGGGGAAGCGACATCCGTCTTCCGCACCGAGCTCACCACCCGCCTCGACTGCGTCGCCCGTCAGCTACACTCGCTGGATTATCGCGTGGTGCGCGTGCCGCTGCTGCCGTCAGCCACCCCGCGGGCGTGGATGAGCTATAATAACGGCATCGTGGAGACGCGTGGCGGCACGGCGGTTTTCTACATGCCCACCTTCGGCGCTCCCCCGCTGGACAGCGTCGCGGCCTCGATCTACCGCAACGCGCTGCACTGCACCGTCATCCCTATCGACTGCGCGAAAATCTGGCACCTCGGCGGTTCGCTGCACTGCCTAGTCAACGTGGTGGCGCGGCGTGACGGCGAGTAGCTGCCATTGACAGATTCCCCACGGTTCCGCACAATAACGGCATGCAACAAGGGCCGTATGTCTTTTCGGTCAAAGAGATTACCCGGTATATCAAGACCATGCTGGAGCGCGAGCGGACGCTGCAGGGGGTGCTGGTGCGCGGGGAAATCAGCAATTGCAAGTATCACACCTCCGGGCACCTGTATTTTACGCTGAAAGACGAGATCGGCGAGTTGCGTTGCGTGATGTGGCGCGATCGGGTACAAGCACAGGGATTCCGCTGCGAAGACGGCATGAAGGTGATCGCTGAAGGCAGCATCACTGTCTTCGAACGCGCCGGGCAGTACCAGCTCAGTGTCTACGAGCTGCGCGCGGAGGGAGTGGGCAACCTGTTTATGGCCTTCGAGCAGCTCAAGCGCAAGCTGGAGCAGGAAGGATTATTTACGACCGAGCGCAAGCGCCGGTTGCCGGCGCTGCCACACGGCATTGCGCTGCTCACCTCGTCGACCGGGGCAGTGGTGCACGATTTTGTGACCGTCAGCGCGCGACGCTGGCCGGGCCGCCGTATTGTGCTGGTGCCGACACCGGTGCAGGGTGCGGGGGCGCCGGCGGGTATCATCCGCTCATTACGGCTGGCCGCCCGCGCGCCGGGGGTAGAGGTGATCGTGCTGGCGCGCGGCGGGGGGTCGTTCGAAGAGCTGTCATGCTTCAACGACGAGGGTGTCGCGCGCGCCATCGCTGCCTCGCCGTTGCCGGTTGTGAGCGCGGTGGGGCATGAGACGGACTTCACCATCGCCGACTTCGTCGCCGACCTGCGCGCCCCGACGCCCAGCGCTGCCGCAGAGTTAGTGGTGCCGGATATGCGCGGCATCGACGATTACCTATACGACCTGCAACGGCGCATTCTCACGCGCGTGCGCCAGCGGCTGGCTGCCGACCGGCGCGAGTTTGAGCACATACTGGCGCATCCCGCGCTACGCAGCCCGCACGCGCTGGTGCAACAGCGGCAGCAGGAGCTGGATTACCTGAGCGAGCGCATCTTTACCCGCTTCCACACCCGCGTGGAAGCGGGTAAGGCGCGCCTGCATGCGGTGGAAGGTCGTATCGACGCCCTGGACCCGCGTGGCGTGCTGTTGCGCGGGTACGCGATGGTCACCCGTCCCGCGGACGGCGCCTTGCTCCCCTCGCGCGCGCTGGCCGTGGCAGAAAACGTGCTGGACGTGCAATTCGCTGACGGCACGCTGCGCGTAACCCCGGAACGCTGAGGCTGGGCGGCGACAGTGCCTATACACGTTCTCACCTGCGGCAGGATGCGCGCCCTCACCCGCAGAATGATACATTATCCGCACCGGACCAGTGGCGCGAAAAGAGCCATGAGGTACGGTGTTCGGCCACAGTTCGCCGTACTGCCTGCATATGCTGTTCGACGAGTAGATACACCGCAGACCGGGATAACCAGGGATTGACAAACTTATGTTTGTTGTTCTATACTGACGATGCGATAGGAAAATTTACACACAGGGGCGAGGGATGGCGCGCGTAAAAGTCACGAGTACCGATATCAATGCCAGGTTGGCGAGAGGCGAGTGCGCCAATTATCGCAACAATAGTTGCCAGGGACGCACGCCGTGCGCGGTGGTGAATGGGGAATCATGCGTGTATTTTGCGAATTACGTGCGTCCGCTGCTGGAACTGCAGGAATTTTCCAATAAATACGCGCGTGAGGCCAAAGTGGCGGTTGCGTTGAATCCGCAGGCCAAAGTGATCCGCAAGCGCCGCCTTGCCAGTGCACCCGCGCTGACGTTTGATGCGTCCTCCACCCCGCCGGCAAAGACCGCGGCCCCTGCCCCGACGAAGGCGGTCAAGCCGCAGGTCACCGCACCGCGCGCAAAGGAACAAGCCCCGGCGGTGGCGTCGAAGACGAACACTCCGCCACCCGTTCCCTCCCCTGCCCCGAAGGTGAAGACACCGACACCGGCACCCATTCCGAAAGCGAAAATGCCTGCGCCATCACCGACGCCTTCCCCAAAAGTGATTGAACCGGCCAGAGCGCGCACGAAACCGCAGACGAAAGAATTGCCACGTCCGGTTGCCGCGCCTGCCAGCATGCCGGCGCAGACCGCGTCGGACCAAATGCAACTGCTGCTGGAGATTACGCCCAGTATGCCGGTAAAACGCCGCGCGGGACGACGCTAGTGCTCTTCGGAACACTGCGGTTCCGCTCTCAATCCCCGTAGCCGGCAAACCACGGGGGCAACACCTGCAGGTCCATTCTCACGTGTTGTACTTGGATCTATCCCGGCGGCCAGGCCATCTCGCGCCCACCGAGCAGGTGGAAGTGCACGTGAGCGACGCTCTGGCCAGCGGCGGGGCCGGTGTTGATCACCAGGCGAAAACCGTCCTGTGCGATGCCTCGCTCCTCCGCCAACTTGCCGGCAATCTCGAATACCTTGCCCAGCATATCCGCGTCAACATCCGACAGGTGCAGTACGCTCGGGATATGTTTCTTCGGCACGATCAGGATATGCACCGGCGCGGCGGGATTGATATCCGGGAAGGCCACCAGCAGGTGGTCTTCATACAGCAGTGTGGCAGGGATATCGTGATCGGCGATCTTACAGAAGATACATGGTTCCGTCATCGTGTGTCCTCCCGTAATTTGTCCCAGCGGGGGAAAGCCCGCCTGACATTCTGACTGGTCTGTTTCGCGACCAGCGCGAAAGGCGTCGCCTTCACCGCGGCCAGCGACTCGGCGACCAGGCGCACGTAAGCCGGTTCATTGGGCTTGCCGCGAAAAGGCACCGGCGACAGGAATGGCGCATCCGTCTCCACCAACAGACGCTCCAGCGGTACTGCCGATGCCAGCGCGCGGATATTCTCCGCCTTGGGAAAGGTGATCCACCCGGCGATGCCCAGATATAATGCGCGGGTAATGACCGGCGCCAGGTCGGGTGTCACGCTGCAGCAGTGCCATGCGCCGCCGCGCGCCCACCCCTCCTCCGCATCCAGCAACGCCAGCACTTCCTGTGCCGCTTCGCGCTCGTGAATAATAATGGGCAGTTCCAGTTCCGCGGCCAACGCCAATTGGCGGCGAAAAGCGTCATACTGCACGTCGCGCGGAGAATGGTCATAATGGAAGTCCAGGCCGATCTCGCCATACGCCACCACTTCGGGTTGACGCGCGAGATCAGACAACACCGTCAGCGCGTCCGCATCCAGGTCTTTGCTCTCGTGGGGATGCATGCCGACGGCAGCGCGCAGGAACGTGGGAAAACGGCGGGCCAACGCGACGGCCTCACGGCTGGAGGATACATCATAACCCACGACCAGCGCCTGTTCCACCCCGGCCTGTTGCATGCGCGCCAGCACCTGATCCACTGCCGGCAGCAGCCTGGGGTCGTTCAGGTGGGTATGGGCGTCAATCATGACGGCGCGGCATCTTTCGTCTGGAAGGTGAGTAGCCGCTCGACCACAATCACCAGTTCCTGCGGATCCAACGGTTTGGTGAGGAAGACATTCGCTCCGGCTACCAGCGCGTCGACCATGGTCCGATCGTCGTCATGTCCGGAAACCACGATGACGGGAATATGCGCGGTGCGGTTGTTATTGCGCAACGCTTCGATTGCCTCATGCCCGTTGAGGATGGGCATCATCAGGTCCATGAAAATGACGTCAGGAAGGTCTTCATGCGCGGCTAACAGCGCGGCCGCGCCGTTTGATTCGATGCGGGTGCTGTGCCCTTTGCATCGAAACAATTTCGCCATAGTCGCACTGGTGTGCGGATCATCCTCAACAATGAGTATCTTTGCCATTGTGCAATACATGCCTATGCTGTGTATATCAGATCGCTACCCGATTTCCCGGAGACCGAAACTACCGTGCCATGCCCCCTGCCGGCTTTTCTCTGCCGACAACGCTAGGGGACCTGTGGGCGTCTACCGTTGGAATGATACGCGTTCGTCCCCGCTTTTCCTGCCGAGGATGGCGCGAACAACGCTATTGTAGATGGAATACCCGCAATAGTGCGTATAATCCTGCCGACACCAAACCGCAAGTGGGGATAGTGAGCACCCATGCCGACACAATATTACCGGCGACGCCCCAGCGGACGGCGGAGAGACGCTTGGATGCGCCAACCCCCATGATCGACGACGAAATGACATGGGTAGTACTCACAGGGATGTTGAGTGCGGTGGCGAGGGTGATGGTGCCGGCGGCCACCGTTTCCGCCGCGAAGCCGTGAACGGGCTGCAGGCGGATCATGCGGTGCCCCAGGGTGTGGATAACGCGGCGACCGCCCAATCCGGTGCCGAAGGCAATCATCGACGCGCAGGCGACCTTCACCCACAGTGGGATGGCCGCGCCATCCGGCCCGCTGGTCAGCAACCCCCCGGCGACCAGTGCCATCGTGATAATACCCATTGCCTTTTGTGCATCGTTCCCACCGTGCGAGAACGCCATAAGGCCGGAGGAAAAGATCTGCCAGATGCGGAAATGCCGATTGATCTTATGCGGAGCCATCCGTTTAAACGCCCACATGATGCCGATCATCAATGCCCAGCCAACCACAAAACCAAGTAATGGCGCCAGCATCATCCACAACGCGATTTCGCCGATATAGGCCAATTTGAGTGCGGCAGAATTCACGACGACGAATACACCCAACAATCCGCCGATGAGCGCATGCGACATGCTGATGGGCAAGCCGATTTTTGCCATCGTCCAACTCCAACCGATAGCGCCGAGCAATCCGCACAGGATCATCGGCATGGTCGGCGACAGCAGGTGGATATCGATGATTTTATTGGCGATGCCTTTGGCGACGCCTTCAAAGACTACCGCGCCCGCGAAGTTGAGAATTGCCGCCATAATCAGCGCGGTGGTGGGTGTTAACACGCGTGTGGAGATAACGGTCGCAATCGCGTTGGCGGCATCATTCATGCCGTTGACGAAATCAAAAGACAGTGCCGCCAGCACCACGATGACCAGCATGATACCCTGGCTCCAACCGCCGGTGATGCTCCAGGGTTTGATAATCCACATCACTAGCGTGATGACCAGCAGCACAAAGGCAACCCCGGTCAACCAACTCCCAATCGAAAGACCGGATGATCCCGGCTGGTTCGGCATCTCCGGTATGCCTGCCCGTAGATCAGAGGGCGTTGATAACGGCACTTCTGCGTATTCGATAGGTGTTACCATAATCTGTATCGTTCAACAGTACCCGGGATTGCCGAGGATTCAGGCGTGTTTCACCACGACGCCTTCGATGATATCCGCCAGGTCCTCACATTCGTCAATGGCCTGCTCGATCTGCTCGATGATTTCTTTCCAGCGCAGCAACTCGATGACGTCGCCTTCGCGGAACAGTTTGCCCAGTGCCTCACGGTAGATTTTATCGCCGGCATTTTCCAGCCGGTTGATCTCGATGCAGTGTTCGAGAATGTAGCGCCGCTGGCTGAGATCGCGCATCATCGCGACCACATGCTGCACCTCTTTAACGGTGTTGACCAGCACGCCCGCCAACTCGATGCTTTCGGGCGATGCTTTGGTCGCATGATAGAGGACCAGACGTTCCGCCGCCGCCTGGGTAAAGTCAATGACATCGTCCAGTCGGCTGGCGATGGCACGAATATCCTCATGGTCGAACGGCGTTACGAAGGTGCGATTCAGCTTATCCATCACCTCGTGGATGATGGCATCACCTTCATGTTCGAGATCCCCGATCTTCTTCCGGTATTCTTCGGCGTTTTCGAGATGCGGCAGCATCTGCTGCAGGGTCTCTGCACCGGCCAGGATGACGCCGGTAGCCTTCTCGAAGAGATCGAAGAAACGTTCGTCCCGCGGAATGAAGCGCAATTTTGCCACAATTATTCCTCCACAGAGTTTGTCGGGCTGTCACGAGGTTGACAGGGGCACGGCTTGGATTCCCTACCCTATTCTATATTCCGAGTGACCGGTGCTGTTTCCTACTGAGTTACCTAAAAACTCTCACAATCCCATTACGCGGCGGGTGGAGTTTCTTCCGCCAGCGTTTCGAGCGCTCGTGCGGCAGCTTGCTGCTCGGCTTCCTTTTTGCTGCGGCCTTCCCCGTACCCCAGATCCTCGCCACGAAAGCGAACGACTACCTCGAACACGCGGGTATGCGGCAGACCGGTCTCATTGACGACCTCGTAGCTGGGCGCGGCTTGAAAGCGCGCTTGTAGCACTTCTTGCAGCAGCGTTTTATAGTCGCGCGCATATTCCTGCCGTGCGATGGCCTCGGTCACTACCGTCATCTCTCGCAATACGAACGCGCGGCACGCGTCCAGTCCTTGATCGAGGTAATAGGCGCCGATGACTGCCTCCACTGCATCCGCCAGCAGCGCGCGGCGGTCACGCCCACCGGACAGTTCTTCCCCACGTGAGATAAACATGTAAGCGCCCACGTCCCATGCGCGGGCTACCATCTCCAGGGCGCGCGTATCGACAATGGAAGCCTTGGTCTTTGTCAGATCACCCTCCGACCAGTCGTCGTGCAGGCGATACAACGCCTCGGCAATAATTAATCCCAGTACGGCATCGCCAAGAAACTCCAGCCGTTCGTTGGACACCAGTCCACTCACCTCAGCCAGATACGAACGGTGCGTCAACGCCTGTGCCAGCAGCGCTTCATTCCGGAACTGAATACCGAGGCGCTTTTGCAACGCGTCGCACGCCGCACACCGATCGGGGGACGTCATGATTGCGTCTCCTCGTGCAGCACGCGGTAATGGACTGCCGCATGCTGCACCTTCACATTCGTTGGCTATCGAGCCAACCGCATATACTCTCTTCGCACGTGTGCTGATGGAAACGGATGACTTCGCCGCTTTTCGTTGCACCTGTTTAGCCCGTAGACAGCACATGGCAGGGTGCAATACATGAAAATACATCACGATTTTTGTGCTAGGATTGCTTACGCAACGCCAGCCCCAACTCGCGGAGCTGCAGCGGATCCACCGTTGTCGGTGCATCCATCATCAGATCCTGACCGGACGACGTTTTCGGGAAGGCGATGACGTCGCGAATGGTCTTCTCGCCGGCCATCAGCATAATCAACCGATCGAAGCCGATTGCCATGCCGCCGTGGGGTGGCGCGCCGTAGTCAAAGGCCTCCACCAGGAAACCGAACCGCTCGTGCACCTGCTCTATCGGCATATTGATAATCTGCAAAATGCGTTCCTGAATATCACGGCGATGCACGCGGATGCTGCCGCTGACCAGTTCGTTGCCATTCAACACCAGATCGTAAAGGTCGCCATGCACCGCCAGCGGATCCGTTTCCAATAGCGGCAGATCTTCGCGCCGCGGCATGGTGAATGGATGGTGCATCGGCTGGATCTGCTGCGATTCCGCGTTCCACTCGAACATCGGGAAATCGACCACCCACAGGTAGTCCCAGCGATCCGCGGGGATTAAGCCCAACAAGCCGCCGAGATGCAGTCGCAGGCGGCCCAGCGCCTGTGCCACTACCGCCGGCGTATCGGCGATAATCAGCAACAGGTCACCCACTTCCGCGTCCATCGCCTGCACGAATACGGTCCGTTCCGTCTCGGAGAGGAATTTGGTTACCGGCGATTTCAGCCCCTCCTCGGTGACCTGGAAATACGCCAGGCCTTTGGCGCCAAATCCCTGTGCAAAGGCGACCAACTCGTCCAACTCGCGACGGGAGAAGCCGGCGGCGCCTTTGGCGTTGATAGCCTTCACCTGGCCACCGTCGGCCAATATGTTGGTAAATGCCTTAAATTCGGTGTGAGCGAAAACACCGGACAGATCGACGAATTCCAATCCGAAGCGGGTGTCGGGTTTGTCGCTGCCAAAGCGCGCCATCGCCTCCGCGTAGCTCATGCGCGGGAAGGGAACCGGTACTTCGACCCCAATCACGCGCATGATGTGTTGAATAATGCCTTCTGTCACGGTGAGCACGTCATCGCGCTCGACGAAAGACATTTCCAAGTCGATCTGGGTGAATTCGAACTGCCGGTCCCCACGTAAATCTTCATCGCGCAGACAGCGGGCGAACTGGTAATATTTCTCAATACCGGCCACCATCAGCGTTTGCTTGAGCAGTTGCGGACTTTGCGGCAGCGCGTAAAACTCACCCGGGTGCAGTCGCGACGGCACCAGGAAGTCGCGCGCGCCTTCCGGGGTGGATTTAATCAGAAAGGGTGTTTCCACTTCCAAAAAGCCTTCGGCATCAAGATACGCGCGGGCAGCCTGTGCTGCTCGATGGCGCAAAATCAGGTTATTCAACATGCGCGTGTTGCGCAGGTCGAGATAGCGATAGCGCAGTCGCGTATTCTCGTCCACGTCGGGGGCATTCTCATCGTTGATAAGGAATGGCGGCGTTTTCGACGGATTGAGCACTTCGATGCGTGCGGCGTGCACTTCGACCTCACCGGTAGGCAGCTTCACGTTTACCGTGCCTTCGGGACGCGGCATCACGACACCTTGCACCGCGATGACGAATTCCGCGCGCAGGAACTGGGAAATCTGGTGCGCTTCGGGCGCTTCCTGCGGGTTGAAGACGCACTGCACGCGTCCGGAACGATCGCGCAGGTCAATAAAGATCACGCCTCCATGATCGCGATTGGTCTGCACCCACCCCATTAAGGTGACGGTGCGCCCGATATCGATGCTGCGCAGGGTGCCGCAGCCGTCGGTGCGGCGCATCGGTTGTGTCGTGACATCATGTGTCATAGTGTACCTTTCCACGGGCGGGGTTCCGCCGAAACGAACTCGGATTACGGATAATACGGACGCAGGTGCTCAATCAACCGGTCGAGCGGCACGGCTGTTTCGCTGGCCGTACGCATGTCGCGCAGAGTCGCCTCGCCGCACGCCAATTCATTCTCGCCCAGGATAAGCGCGTACCAGGCACCCTGGCGGTTGGCTTCTTTCATCTGCGCCTTCAAACTGCGTGCGGCGTAATCGATGGCGGCCGGGATGCCGGAGCGACGCAGCGTTTCCGCCAGGATGACGCCTTGCGCGCGCGCCACCTCACCCAAGGTGGCGAGGAAGACCGGTCCTGGTGACTCCGGTAGCGGCATGGCGTCGCCCGCGGAGAGCAGCAACCGCTCGATACCGGCGGCAAAGCCGATGGCCGGCGTGGGCGTCCCCCCCAACTCAGCAACCAGCCCGTCGTAACGCCCGCCGGCAAGCACGGTATTCTGCGCGCCTAATCCGGCGCCGGCAATGAACTCGAACGCGGTGCGCGTGTAATAATCGAGCCCGCGCACAATGTGCGGGTTGACGATATAGCCCACCCCGACCGCGCGCAACCCGGTTTCGACACCTTGCAGATGCGTTGTACAATCGTCACATAACACGTCGAGGATGACCGGCACGTCGCGCGACATCTCACGGCATTGCTCGACTTTGCAATCAAGAATGCGCAGCGGATTAGCGTCATAACGCCGCGTGCAATCGGGGCACAGCGTGGTGCGCGCTCCGGAAAGCGCGTTCCGCAGCGCGTCGCGATAGCGCGGACGGCATGCGGGACAACCGACGCTGTTCATTTCCAGGACGGCGTCGATGCCCAGTGTGCGCAGGAAATCCGCCGCGAATGCGAGCACCTCGACGTCGATCTGCGGTCCTGCCGAACCGAAGGCTTCAACTCCAAGCTGATGAAACTGCCGGTAACGCCCCTTTTGCGGTCGTTCATACCGAAAGATCGGCCCGGAGTAATGGAGCTTGAGCATGCCGCCTTGCGCGAGAAGATTATGCTGGACGACGGCGCGCACGGCAGGCGCGGTGCCTTCAGGTCGCAACGTGAGCGAATCACCCCCGCGACTGGTGAAGGAATACATCTGCTTGCTGACGATATCCGTTTCTTCGCCGACGCTGCGCGTGAACAGCTCGGTGTCTTCGAAGATCGGCGTGCGAATTTCGCCGTAGCCGTAGCGCGCGCATGCGCGGCGGAACAACTCCTCCAGCCACTGCCAACGCCGGGCATCCGCCGGCAAAATATCTTGTGTCCCTCGGGGGGCGGTTAACGGCATGATTTCATCCTGCGGCGCGCTCACAGGCACGGGCGCGCAATCGCGGTTGCTATTGTACCAAGTCCGGCCTGTTTTCGGCTAGTCTATCGTAAATGACGCGGGCGGGGCTGTCGCCCCGCCCGCGCGGTTCATGAGGTTGCCCTCAAAATTCAGACATGCCATCTGAAGACCGGAATGGCCTCACGTTGCGGGTATTATGGTCCCGCGGGAAGCGCCTCCACCGTCGCAGTGGCATCATCCGTCTTATTCGACACTCCGGTTCCATTGTAGGCAACGATGTAATAGGTGTACGTCTCACCGTCTGCGCAGCTTGTATCGGTCCAGGTGGATGTACCCTGGCCCGGTATCGTTGCTAATCTGACGCCGCCGCGATAGACATAGTAACCGGTGACATCGGTACCCGTCGCTGCGTTGTAACGCAGAATGATGGAATGCGTTCCGGGCGCACCGGACTTGGCTTCGATCTCACTTCGCATAAATGGAATGGTGATTGCCGAAGCCGCGTTAGTCGGGATGGAATATCCACCCATGCCGCCATCGACCGACGAGGCCGATACGCGATAATAGTATTTCGTTGCCCCTAAACAGGTAGCATCATCATATCTGGTAACGCCCGGCCCAAAATCGATAGGCGGCGCCCAGGTCACGCCATCCAAACTGCGTTCAAGGCGATAACCGGTCACCCCGGCGACAGGTTGCCAGATTACTGTAATCTTCGTGTAAGCCTGGGGATCAACCACTGCGTCAATTGCCGGCGACAAATTCGGACCACCCGGCGTATTCGGCAGCGTGATATTCGCGGCGGTTGACCAGTCACTGAACGTGTAGCGGTGATACCCAATCTGATATTGAGCGAAGGTGTCCGTATCTTCCGCAACGCCCCTCACCCGGAAATAGTATCTCGTGCCGGGTTGCAAACCGGTTACCGTATACTCACTGGTATCGGCCGGCAGCAGAGTATCAACCGGCGTGAGCGGTGTCCATGCGACCCCATTCGTGCTGGAGTCGACCTGATAATTCATCTCATCCGGGCCATCTTTCCAGGTGAGCTTGATCGTGGTCGTATTGAGCGACTCTGCTTTCAACGCTTCCGGTGCCGGTAAACCGACTGTCAACACACCAGTCTCTCCGATCAATTCATTCGTGCCGCCTATGCCGTCCTGGTTCTTATCATAATACGCCCAGATACGAACCTTGCCATACACCTTACCGGGATTGAGGTAGATGATGGCATTCGATATTGGAGCCGCCGGCACAGGACCGGGCACAATAGCCCGGCTACGTGAAAGCGGTGCCCCCATCGCAGCATTGACAAACGCACTGCCGGTGTATGACAGCGTCGATGGCGTACCATCTTCAAGCTCGAGGACGGCATCATCCGCTCCCTGTAGCTTCACCATTTTGAAGTCGATCGGATATCCGGGCAATACGCCGCCGTTGTTCTGGTCTTCGACGTAGGCCACAATGCGCACCCGGTTCTGCTCGGTATCCGTCGAGAACGGGAATGGTCCGACGGGATCGCTATCAACGGGAATCACATCGCCATGGTTCGGACGTTCGACGGTGATCGTCTGCGGATCAAAATCCACGGTATCCGGACCCTGCGCATTCTCGCCCGCAAATCCGAAGGTAAGGTCCTCGGTATACGAGTCCGGATTTCCAACGTTATTCAAATCTGGTGCATTATAGGTTACCGTGAAGAGGCCGTAAAGGTCCGTTTCACCGACAACTGCGTCATTCATCTTGACTTTATATCCCGCGGGATATGGATTCCCATAGATGTCGAACAAGCCGGCACTGATAACGAGAGACTTCTGGGCATCGCCCGGATTTCCGCGAACAGCATCCGAGGCGCCGGCCAACACCGTCGATGAGAGGCTGACATATTTGTTCGTCGCTTCGCTGAGCGGTGGCCCATAATGCGTCAACAGATAGGGGGTTTCCGTCAGCGGCTGCACCGTACGCATATTGTCAAAGACGAGTTTGACATACCCGATGCGCTGTGTCTGCGGATCAAGGTTGCCGCGTGACAACACATACGCCTGCGCCTGCGAATTGAAGCTCAATATCGTGAGAGGCGTGACGACCGTGTTATTTTCCAATTCCAGCCGGCTGGAGGTATATACTGCTTCATCCGTGCCGATCACCCAGTCATTCGCGCTGATCCATGCGCTGACTTTGAACGGCACGCCGGACAGCACCTTCTTATTGTCCTCATCCGTCGCGGTGAATGTGATGCGCGACGTTTGCGTGCCGTCACAATTGATGCGCGCGCTGGACGGCGGTAATGTCGTCCACTTGTTATAGAAGGCGTACGTTTTACTCAGCACTTTGGCGCCAACGTATTTGCCACCTGCCAGCAGACTGCTGGTGACGACAGTACCACCGCTCGATGCCGCCGAAAGCAGGTTGGCATCCTTTACCGCATTGATAATCGCTTCATACTGGCTTTGCGAATATCCCTTCAGGTTCTTGATGGCATCCAGCGTGGTGTTATTCGCATTCTTCTTCAAGGCAAACGCATACAGATCGTAGAGACCGGAATAGCGGCTGGCAAAGCCCGTGGATACCTTGCCGGTATCATCGGTCAACGCGAATGGACCGCTGCTGCCGAACCCACCGAAGTTGCCGCTGTTGATGACGCCGTCATAATCATTTGCTGCCGCGGCATCATACGGCCGATAGGATTGCGCGAACCAGAGTGGCATCCCGCTGACCACCGGTTGATCGATCATGTCGGTCGCGGTGGCTCGAATCGTCATCGTTTTGTCCTGGAACAGCACCGGCCAGAGGTCGTTTTGTTTCGGCCAGTCTTCCGGAAGAGCAACCGGGATGACTTCCAGGCGCAGGTGATTGGGCGGTCCGACCAGCACCGGCGCGTTGATCAACTCGGTTTTTGCGCTCTGGTTTTCCGCGATAATTGAAGATGTCCCCAATTCTTCGGCGGTGGGCAGCACGAGCTCCGTGCCCTGCTCCCCGTTGCTCTGGCGACCGATGAAGCCAAAATAAATATCACCGTTGGCATCAAGGGTTCCCGAGAGCGAGCGCGCATCGGACGAGACGGACAAGCCGGGATTGCCATTCGTGGTGAAGTGGCCCTTCGTCGTGGTGAATTTCACCACTTCATTGGCGGCGTTGCTCCCAGTCTGATCGGCGCCATGTACTTTCACTACCGAAGACGTGACCACCGAATTGGATAACTGATCATCCGGATCGGCTGAAAAGTAGATGCGAGAGCTATCGACGGTCATGGTATAGGTAGCGATCTGACGCGGAGACGGCGGAACGTATTTCAGAGTCATCGCGCCGGATGAATAACTCCCCGCAACCGCGGTCAGTGTAAAGGTGATCGGATTGGTCAGTTGCACCGGGGTGATGGTGAAGCTGGCGACGCCGTCACTGCCCGTGGTGACCGTGGTGCTGCTGAGCACGACGGCCTGTGTGTTCACGAACAACGTGATGGTGCGTCCCATCACCGGATTGCCACCAGCATCCGTGACCGTGACCGCCCCGGCGACGGAGGTGGTGGTGAATGGCGAGAGTACCGTCACTTCGATATTAGTGACCGGTCCGGCGGTCACGTCCAGCGTCGCCTGCTTATTGAATACGCCGCTGCCCGCAGTAAAGATGACGGTTCCGACCTTCGTGCCGGCGCACACCTTCACCTTGAGCTCGCCGAGTGCATTCGTCGTGCCGGTGACGGTGCCGTTATACGTCGGACTATCAATACGCACGTAGGTCGGATTGGCGGTAGTCGAAATTGCCACTTCCGGATCGGTGGAGAAGAGACTGATCGTCTGATTCGGGATCGGTGTCCCCGCTGAATCCCGCACATTCAATGTCACTTCCACCAGACTGGCCGTGAGAGACGCGGCATTCGTTAAGTCCGCGTTAGGCGAACGCGCCTGTACTTCAGACTTACCGAGCATATTGATGGTCAAATCGACCGCGGTCGGAATTTGCGTAGTAATCGTGAGCGGAATCTCGACCGGCAGTACAGCCGTACCGGCGACGCTGATGGTCAGCGTGCCTGACCCGACGCCGCCCGGGCCCGGTGGAATCCAGAAACAGGTTGCCTTTCCATCAGCGCCGGTGGGATTCATCACAAACGGCGATACCGAAGGACCGGACAGGGTATTGGCGCACCCGCCGGCACCTGCGGAGACAGTCACGGTGACCGCGACGTTCGGCAATGACTGATTGTCAGTGCCGGTAGCCGTCACGGTCAGCTGCTGCCCAATACTGCCGGCCGGTGCGGTGAATTGATCCGGCGTAATTGCGATTGATTTTACCGTGGGATAGCGGCTATCCTGCACGACATTATAATAGTAGCTTCCCGCCTGAAACACACCAGGCGATTCTTTGCCGGATACATCGATCACCTTAATCGCGTAGGTGTAATCCATCCGTGTCTGAATCGTTGAATCCGTATAGTCATAATCTGTTTGCCCCGCGACATACGGTACACTGCCGATTTTTGTGAATGCCGCCAGTGAATTCACTTGCGTCGTATTCGACACGATGGAGGTGCTCCGATAAATATCGAACTGCTTCCAGTCGCTCATGGTCGAGACGCCATCGGCATTCAACACCGGCGGTGTCCAATTGAACTTGATGGCACTCGGTGTGATAGTGCCATTCAAGGTGATATCGGTGACATCTCCGGGCGTGTTATCCAACGGCGGTAACTGCAGCATGCCGGAATAATCGCTGACCACGGTGGTATAACGAGCCTTAAGTGCATAGGTATAGGTCCATCCTGCCTGCAGGTCTTTATCGATATATTGTGTCTGCGTGCGTCCCGTAATCGTGGCGATCTTCACCATGCCGGCCTGGCGTCCTGGTCGCAGCGAATCGAAGCCGCGTCCACGTCCTCGGCGGCCTGCGCTGTTCAGCGGCAGTTTATTCAGCGGATTGGAGATACTAGCCGGAGTGAGTCGGCCTTTATTCTCGGCAAGACGATACAACTCGTAACCGATCACCGAGACATCGGGCGCGGGATCCCACGAGACGATGTAGATATCTTTCTGATCCGGCAGGCTGAACTGCTGTTCGGCACGCGGAGCGCCTGGTGCCACGGGGGTGAGCACAAAACTGGCCGACACGATGGCTGAATTGGGGACAGTCGGATAGCGGTAGCCGCCGACACCGAACGACAATACGCGGAAGCGATAGACGGTCGATGCCGCGGGGATTGTGATTGTCGCCTGTCGCGTCGCCGCATCCGTGATTTCCTGTAAGGTACTCCACTGCCCGGTAGTCGTCTCAATTTGCACCAGGAATCCCGCCAGAAAATCCGGCGCATAACTCGGCATGTCCCACCCGAGCGTCAGTTGACTGTTCACCTGGTGCACAATGCGTACGGTTTTTACGGGCGACGGCACTCCGGGACCAAACAATGTCTGATTCAAACCACTGCCGATTTCGGTAATCGTATATAGGATACGCGCGCGTGAAGAAGTATTCACATATACCTGATAGGAATATAACTCGCCGATAGCCGGAGCCGGATTCGAGTACGGCGAGATATCTCTGAGATGCACGCCATCAGCTTTCACCGTCACTTCCGAGGGTGTCAGCGTGCGCACGCGGATATAATCGCTCTGGCGTGTCCCTTTCCAGTTCGCCATGCCCTGGTCGGCGCGCCAGATCTCGTAGCTCTGCACGAGAGTTGGGTTGGCAATGGGCAAGACCAACTCCACGGAATCCGCGTAGGCGAAACCGCTCCCCTGGCCGGTGGCTGGCAATCCGCCGCCGCCGCCGTTATCCTCGCCTTTACCCGCACTGCTTAGCAGCACTGCACCAGCGACCGCGATCACGACAGGCAACAGCCATCGCATTTTGGAGGGTTTCACCCGCGGTTCTTCCTGCACCGGTGTTGGGGCGGTTTCGTCGATGACAGCGGTTCTCGTTGCATTGGCTGTCTTTGTTCCCTTCACCGGTTTGGACTGCACCGTTTTCGGCGCGGACTCGGGTGCATCAAACTGGCGCCCGCCCAGCAGGCGCATCGCCAGATTACGCCCAATGGAACTGATGGCATCGTTGTCATATGATGCCTGAGAACCGGCGGCGGGGGTGCGCCTGCTCTGGCCGATGACCCCGATGGGTGTTGTCAGCACGATGCTATCGGCATCGACACTGTACTTCATTGCGCTGACGTGAATATAGCTCTGACGTGGGTCAGGATTGCTGGTAAACTCGTATTTATCGATCGCTCCGTAGACGATTGCATCTACATTGAGCGCACGAACGAGAGCGCCGGCGGCAACGGTACGCGAGGCAGGTGCTGTTTTCACATCACAGGCCTCATTGTACTGTTCCAGCAATTTTGCTTTTTCCGTCTCATCCATCTGCGCCATCGCCAGCTGCAAAGTCGGAGAATTTTTAGTGAGTTCGCGCACGCTGACGCCAGTCTGGCCAGCCATCGCGATCATCACCTCCTGGAGAATCCGGGTGCTGAGATTGAATGGCGTGTTTTCCGCGACGGTCTGTAACGGGAGGATCAATATACTCTGATACCCCCCTACGGATGCATATCCCGGAAGTGCCAAGGGCCCCAGCAATGTTGGCAGCAGGAAGAGCACCATGAGCAGCAGGCTCATAAGGCGACCGAATTGTCCCCGAACAAATCGTTTCATGTGACGTATGCTCCTTTGACAGCGCCGAGAGCGCATCCTTTCCAGGACAGAGCCCGTGGGACGCGTGATTTCACCCTAAGGTTTTCGCAGGGTCAGCATCGTGCGAATTCGTTGACCATCCTGAGCTTCCGCATACAACTCGCACAGGTACAAGCCGGCCGGCAACGTCCGTCCCTGGTTGTCGCGCCCATCCCACAGGAAAGTTGACTGACCGCCATCAACCGGCAGTGGGCCCAGCGTGCGCACCAGACGGCCATTGGCCGTGCACAACCGCAGTGTTACCTGTGCCGGCATGGTCACGGCATAACTGATCGTCACGCCGTTCGCGGCGCGATTCTGGATAGCTTGCGCCTGATTGATTTGCAATCGTTGCGCGGCTCCGCCCACCGTAATGGTGAAACGGCGCACGCCACCCTGTCCACTATTGAAGGCATAACAGGGTGTGGTACGCAAGGCGATGCGCTGTCCGGTCAGATTATCCGTCATTATAACCGGCACCCGTGGCGGCAACTGGGTCAGATCCGGCCAACGCAGCACCACGCGCTCGTTTGGTTTGGTGCACTGCACGTCTATCGTCCAGGTTTTCACCGCGCCTGGTGCTTGCAAGTCAACGGCGTAATTGGCCGGCAGGCGACTCCAATTCTGGTGTGGGAAGTAGACCGATAAACCTCCGGGATTTACCGGCGGTTTCATGCGGTCGCCGTCCGACAGACCATCCTGTTCGTTGGCACTCACCCCGAAGGTTGTCAGCACATCTCTTGCCGTACTCGTTTCCGCCAGGATATTCACCTGCCAGGAATCCGCCTGTCCCGCCCGGCGTTTCGTCGCACGGGCATCGGGTAATAACGGGTCCATCGGTGCGGTGAACGGATTCGGCATATAGACCAGGTAACAGGACCCGGTGGAATACAGCCAATATGCCTGGAAAGGTTTCAACTCACTAATAAGGCTACCTGCGGGATAGGGATTCGTCGGCGGATTATGATCCACCGGGCTGTATGACTTATTCGACGCATCCCATGTCCAGAGTTCTCGACGAATGTATCCCTGCTTGATGGCATCGGCAATGGTATATTCCTGGTAATTCTTATAGATATGACAGTAACCCCAGATGATGGAGAACTGGTAGGGACTACTAATGGCATTCCACCCTTTTTCCAGACGTATGGAAAAGGATTTCCGCTGGTCATAGGATGACGCACCTGCCAGCAACAGCGGTTTCAGCGTATTTTCAATATTCGGCGTATTGGGATCGGTCGGAATGTTGATCCAATATCCCCGACCAGCCACCAGTGAGACATCATCTGTCGAACTCTCCCGGTAATCCTTGATCACCGGATCGTACCAGGCGACATTCAGGTTTCCCAATCCCATGCCGGTCAGTTTCGTATTCAGATCCTGCAACACTACCAACGCATTGGCATCGGTGAAACTGAAGGGGAAGCCGACGAACTGGCTGGCCGATTGCAATGTCATGACCGGCATCGACGGCAAGGCAGGCACATTTACATAGGTGGTGGAGGTGATGCTGCCCCCAGGAACCAGGGTAGCGGTGACGCGCACGGGAATCCTGCCATACGCCGTTTTATCCATGCGCACTTTCCAATTCACCAGTTGATCTACCATTCCTCTCAATCGCATCGACGATTTGGGTTGAGAGACAGGATCAAGCACCAGGCCTTTCCCCAGGTCAATGGTCACCGTCGCCATCGGTTCAATCTGCATCGAAGAGTTGCAAATATAAGCATTGACATCGATGATCTCAGGGTCATAATAACCGGTGTCTCCCATCACGGTGGGATCTGGTGCGCGATAGCCGACCCATTCGGGCGCTTGCAGTGCCAGCGCAAACTGTTCCAATGTGTTGACTTGCGCCCACTCGAGTCGCATTTCGCCGGTATAGACCTTGGTTTCATTGTAGCGAATGCTGGTGAGGGGATAAAAATAACTGACGGCTTCCCCTGCAACTTCGTCGCCCAACATATCGACGCCCCACTCGATTGGAGGCGGTTCATTGATATTTTCCGGCAGCGCGGCTTCCAGCACTTCCCTCCACCCGTAAGTCATGATGTCCGTAATGGTGGCAAAACAGAGGCGACTGGGACGGCTGACATTATTTAGCAGCGGTGTGACCATGCGAATCTGCGGTTTATACTCCCAGGGCTTAGGGGGAATTTCCGGATCGCTGTAGCGGATATGCCATTCTGTCGGCACTTGCCCATCGATGAATTCTTCCGAAGTTGTATAGATTTTGCTGCCCGGGAAGAAATACGGGCCTGATGCCTGCTTTCCCCAATCGACATCGACCCAGTGACGAAAACCAATGGTCTTGGTTTCCGCGTTATTATTGGTAATGCGGAATTCCCACCGGACAACATCGCGTACCAGACGCAATTTAAAATCAACGGTGAAACGGTTTTCGATATCGTCAGACCGCCAGGTGAAAGAGGCGGTTTGCGTGATTTTATCGATCGTTGGGGGACGCAACATTAGCCCCCCTTCGCCAATCGTCAGGTCAGTTCCGGCGGTGCCGCCAGCGATATAGAGCACGCCAGCGGCTCCTTCCACCAGCGTCAGGTCGTTATCATCCGGGTTGGTCGGATCACCGCCGGTAGTGCCGAACGTCCAACTGCCGGTTGTCTGATCGAGGAATCCAGCCGTGGCTACGGGATTAATTAGCATATCAGGCGGGGTTGGTTCTGGTGTTTCCTGTGCCAAGACTGGCACTGAGCACGCCACGCTGACTACTATCCCAGCAAGGATGAGCATCCAATGGTGTCGTTGTCGAGATGTTCCGCACATGCTTTCAGTTCCTCCCGAACCGGGACCGCTGGTTATCGCAGCAGCAGGATGACGGCGCCGGCGCGCTGTTCCGCACTCGTGACCGCATTGACAAAACATTGATACGCGCCGGGCGGCACGCGCCGTCCTTGCGCATCGGTGCCATCCCATGCCGCGGCAATCATGCCCTGGGGATAGGACGTGGGCGTGAAACGTTTAATTAATCGTCCGCTCAATGCCCGAATCTCAATCGTGACCGTGGCATCCTGGGTCAACCGACCACTGATCAGTTGAGTGCCCGTTGCCCGTGAGCGCGTTGCATGCAGTTGCTGTACCTGCAACGTGCCGACGGCACCCGGCATAGCGGTTAACGTTAACAGCCGTTCGGTTTCCTGGGCGCCTAATGTCACCGAATAATTCATCGCGGTGCGCAGGTAACGATCTTCCCCGGTGACGGGATCATGCAACAGCAATTGATAGCCCTGTGGAACGCTGGTCAAGTCAGGCCAGGTCAGCACCACGCGCTCGCCGGCAGGTCCACTGACACGCAGTGTCCAGCGATATGTCGCTCTATCGATTGCCGCGCGATAATCGCGGTAGAGTGTTTCACCGCTGCGTCCGGATACTGACGCCAGGGAAATACCGGCGGGCGATGTCGGCGGTGCGGAAATATCCATGCCGATGTCAACCTGGTCGGTCGCGCCGGACGCCGTCCCGATGGTTGCGGTGGCACGGTGGGAACTGGTGGCGGCCGTCGCGTTCAACGATATTGCCCAGCGTATTCCATCGCGCTGCCGGACCGCCGCCGGCGCACTCGCGCGTTCGCTCAACACCGGTAACGGCTGGAAGATGATGCGCAACGGGCTGGCCTTGGTGCCCACTCGACAACGTATCCAGTAACCGTTCCAGGGTTCCAGGGTGCCGTTTGGTAGTATATCGATATTATACGTGCTGCCATCCCACCGATAGAGCACCGGGTCGATCAATCGTTTGCTGGTCGCCTCGTTCATGGTATAAATCAGACCATTATATTCTATCAGTTGTGAGCCGAAACTGATGGCATAGCTGTAGGGGTTACCGATCATATTGAACCCCTGTTGCACGTCGAGGACATACTGGCGATTATACTGAATCTCATCCCCCTGCAGCATCAACTGACAGTTGGTCGGTAGATCGACCCAGTAGGCTTTTCCCGCCGGCGCCCGTGATTCATTCAATAGCCGGTCAACGACAGTATACTCCTGGCTGGTCAATTCAAGATTCGCATTCGGGTAGCGCAGGTAGACACGGTCGCTGGGACTCCACCAGGCCAACCGCGGCAAGGTCTGGTCCGCAAATACCGTACTCACCGTGCCGACATCGACGACCGGCAGCGTGATCATCCATAACCCGGCAGGGATAATCTTCGCCTTCACTCGAAAGGTGAGCGATGCGGAAATCTCGGAGCCTTGATCATCCTGGCCTTTTACGACGATCGTGACGGCGGTGGCTTTGCTCAGATCGATATTGGTCAGATCGATCTGGAATTCGACTTCGCCGGTCGCGGTATTCGCCGCGGGGAGATTGAATGCCACTCCGCCATTCAGTTGCGCACTCTGGGCAGTGAGCCCGGTCACATCTATCGGAAATATCCGAATAGTCGGCTTCAGGGCATAGACAGTGGAATTCGCCAGAGGGTTAATGAAGATGATCGAGGCCGACGATGTTTGCAAGTCGGCGTAGACATCATTATCGGCGATGGTGATGTTATTCACATCGACAAATGTCTCGGTATTTGCATAATCAAAACTCTTCGGAAAGGTGTCTTTGCCGAAATGAATATTATTCACATTGACGCCGGGAAAAGCAGTGTCCGTTAATGGGATAAAATTATTGACGGTTTCATCGATCTCCAGCACATTATCGGCGGATTCCGGCATGATGCGCGGATGAGTACCATCAACTTGCAGTTGATTGGCTTCGACTGTTCCGCCGGCGTTGTCGTCGATATGGTAAATCATCAACCCATGTTCCGGCACATATTGGTCAAAATTGATTTTCGCACGGTTTTCGAGCAGAAAATATTCTTTGCTCAGGGAATCGCCGTTCTTCCACATGCGGTAGATACTGGCGCCGGGCGTTCCCTGCGCGCCAATGCGCTCATTCACGCGACGTGCGGTGACGTTGACGGGGGTACTCCACCCGACCAGCACTTTATTCCAGGCATCCGGATGACAGGGGACACTCCCGAAGGCCGCCATGCCGGCTGCATTCGGCTCTAACAAATCTTCCGCTTTCGTCGGGGCGGGCAGGTATGATCCTGCCGCCATCACCGACCAATAGTTAAGGTTGACTCCGCTTTTATACTGCACATCGTAGACATCCGGCATGCCGAAAGCGTGGCCGAGTTCATGCGCCCACACACCCACCACATCCCACCAGCGCGGTTGTATCGCGGTGCCTACCGGGTTTATCTCGTAATTCTGAACGTTGATTGTGGGGTTGGCTAATTTAAAGATCGTGTCATTACATTCCGTTTCTGGCTGCACCGCCCATCCGGTGATGGTTACGCCATCCGCGGTGGGAATGCCGTTCGCCGGGTCGAGAGTCACGTGATGTGACCAGATGTCCAGCAAGTTCGGATCCATCTCCTGTCCGGCGCCCGCATGAATAGCCATGATGATATCGGCATTGGCGAAATTAATGTTGGCATCACCTGCCGTCACGAGATCGCGCATGAACACGGTCGGATCTGTTGCGACCAGTACGCTGTATGCCGCGATAGTTTTGGGGAGGGTCACCACCTCGGTGAGCGTGTATTGCAGATCGACCGTATTGGCGGAAACTTCCGCAAAATATTGCCGGATCTTCGCCAGGCGTTCCAGCAGGTAGCCGGGCGTCGAAGCTGGGCCCCACGTGCGATACGGGAACCGTCCGGTGCCGCTGGTCAATGGATCGGTATCTGCCTCGAACTGGACGGGAATCGCCAGCAGGCGTACGGTGCCACTCGTTGGTACCGCCGCGCCGACCGCACGCTGCCCGCTCCGCGTATACACCGCGCGGCCACGGCTCAGCCAGGCATTGCCCACCTGATCGCGCACCGCTTCACGCGTTTGTGGCAGCCAGGGGGCAGGTGGCATGGCGGAGATACGGAGACCCAGACTTCCGGCCAATAGCACCACCAGTAGTCGCAGTATCGAACTCATCGTTGTCTTCATTCCCGGATTCCTCTGCCCGTAAGCACCTGTCCACCCCTGTGACCTGGCCTCACCGTGCATCCTTCACCCCCAGCGTACGGCACCGCTGGACCATTACCGCCGGAAGATATGGCTGCGCTGGCGATCCTGCCGACCTGAGAGCACACCCTTTGCGGGCGGTCCCAGCACGCCCATCGCTCCACGGCGACCGGGCGGCGGTGTTTCCGGCAGTTGGAAGAACCGTGTTGCCGTATAAACCCAACCATTTTGATTAGTGTCGGAGAGTGCTGTCGGTGTCGGTTGCCCGGCTACCTTGGCTCCCATACGCCAATAGATCGTCTGCGCGCCATTGGCGGGAAAAGTTTGCCAGAGTTGAGTAAAGGCAAACTCAGCCACGGCATATGCCTCGCTTTCAATGCGTCCCGGAATGGTGCGGGTATTGCCTGGCGTGAAGGTCGGATCCGTCGATAACTGCAGCGTATAGCTCATGGCTTTGCTCACTCGCGTGCAGCGGAACATACCGTCGTATGGGAGTTCTTCTTCGTTCGGCGCAATCAAGTCCGCCGGGTAAGTGAGGGTTACGCGCTGGGATACGCTACCCCGGTTGCCAAGGAACAGGCGGTATTCTTCCGGGTGCTGCAACGCCGCTTCTCCCAGGTCACCTATCGTATAATCCATATACAGGATACGAATCTGATAACCGCATGATTCCCCCTCTTTCAGCGGGACGCGGTGGCAGGTAATCTCAAAGCTATCCTCGGAATTTTGCATCTCCGGATTCTTCATCTCTTCCGTATCCTGCGCATACGTCGTATCGAAATCAAAAGAGGTGATCTCGCCGCTTTCCGCTTCCAACTCGATAGAGACCGTGGTGTCTTCCATTACGTCGTCTAGATTGGGAAACGGCATCGAAGAATCGACATAGTAATTTGTGAAGCCATCCACTACCGCGATCGGCGCGAACGGGTTGGTATCGCGATAGATGATATACGCGACTACCCGGCTGCCTCCCTCGGGCCAGCGCAGCAGGTTGGCGCCTTTGACCTGATCCATCGTGTAGGCATCGGCCATCGCCGCCACGACGGGGGTGGGCGGATTGTTGCGCATGCCTTTATTGCCATTCTCCGTGCCGACCATCACCGCGATCCAGCCCAGCAGCGCATAACCGGCGATCTGCAATCCGGCGGCTTTCCGTTCCTGCCCTTTGAAACGGGAATCATCGATAAATTCGAAGATCGGCACCGCCTTGTCGCCGGGCGCGATACCTTTGCTGTCTTCCATGACTTCCCCGCGCGAGTCCGACGGACCAACCCAGGTCAGGCGGATGCGTCCGGTGACGGTGTCGCGCCGCACAGTGGTGAGTACCATGCCTTTATGAAAGCCGATAGTGGAACCGCCGCGCAACACCGCTTCGCCTTCTATCGGGGTGTTTAACACCGTGGCAATGGGCAGGCGGTTCTCCAGAATCTTTTGCGTTAACTGATACGCCGCGATCTGCAGCGCCTCATGCACCAGCACGTCGGTGTTGCCGCTGTAACCGATCTTCGGCGAACTGCGGGTGGTGACATAAGCGCCGTTGATGGGGATGCGCGTCACGCGGTGCAACACGATGGTGCGTATCGTCACCTCGGCGTAAGTGCCGGTGCGAACACGGCGAATTTGTACGTCCTCAATGTTGCCGGAGACGACAAATGCCGACTGCAGCCGATCGGCGACCATCGCCTGTGCCTGCACATCCAGCGGCAGCGTGAGGTTGAGATCTGTCATCACCTTTTCGACCTTTGAGCGCTTAATCACCTCAAAGGTGCGTGTATTGAGCAGTTCGATCGACAAGGCGTCCGAGATCGTGCGCCCCAGCATGCCGGTTTTGTAGGTCGAGCTGTTCTCGAAATCCAGCACAATGATCGGCGTCGGCGTCTTGATATCTCCACCCGGAGGGAAGAGATTCCCAATGTTGATGGTTTGCGCCTGTGCCGGGGGGGTGGCCAGCGACAAGAGTAGCGACACCAGCATCAATCCACAGAATACCCATCTGGACATGGTGGCGATTGCTCCTTTACAGAACATTCCCTCTGCCCGATCCCGTGATCGGGCGGGTGCTCGGACAACATCATCGATAGCATGACGGCCTTCCGGTCCCGAGCCGTTAAGGCAATCTCAGTTTACTTCGCCGCGCGAACGGCGCTTTCCTTCCATGCGGAGAAACCTTTATTCAACACTTAGGCTGCACGCGTGGTCAGCGAGTAGGGTATGGCGAGACGCGGATAGGCCGAATGCAGAGGACACGGCCGACACCGTCGCGGAGAGATGACACCACCCCAACGTGACCACGGCAGACTGAAAAAGTGCAACGAATACCGTGACGATCACTCGACGTACGGCCGACAGAATATCCCGATATTGCACGGGTTCTCCTCCACACCCTTCCGGATGGATCAGATATGAGGGGGACTGATTGTCGTGTCGTATCGACTTACCTAGTATTGCAGTTACTATTATAGCAAGACCCCCCCCGCTTGACAAGCAATGACCTGCCGCACGTGGGAACCATGAGGAATAATTTCGACAATGTCGCCGTATTTCCTGCTCGTGGAAGAACGGGACGGTCGGGTAATCAGCGGGAGAACGGTCAAGCAGCCGGCGAGGGGGTGGTCAGGCGAGTGAAAAGACAGCGCACCTGGGCACGGGTGGCATCGAGGTCGCCGCTGTTGTCGATGAGGTAATCGGCGCGCCGCACCTTCTCCTTCAGCGGCAATTGGGCGGCCAGCCGGGCGTCGACCGCTTCAGGGGTATACCCGCGGGTGCGCTGCAGACGCTCGCGCTGTTGCGCCGGAGTGGCATTTACCACGATGACGGCATCGAAACGCGATTCCGCCTCGACTTCATACAGCAATGGGACAACGACGATAATCAGCGGCGGGGGGGCGGGCCGTTGCTGGAAGGCTATGATACGGCGGTCAACCTCCGCGAAGATGGCGGGATGGGTAATGGCTTCCAGGCAGCGTCGCGCCGCGGGGTCAGCAAACACACGCCGCGCGAGGGCGGCGCGATCAAGGGAGCCATCGGGCAGAAAGTATTCCGTGCCGAAGTTCTCCCGTAAACGCTGCCAGGCAGGCTGGCCCGGGGCCACAACCTGCCTGGCGATCTCATCGGTATCGATAATCGGCACACCGAGCTGCTGAAAATAATCAGCCACGAGGGATTTGCCGCTGGCAATGCCCCCGGTCAGCCCGACGATCATACCTGGTCTTCCTGCTCGACTTCAACGACTTCGGCGACTTCGGCGACTTCGGCTTCCGCGACGGGTTCGTCGACGGCAACCACGTCATCAAGTTCTTCCGCGGACAGGAAGTCGTCGTCATCCGCGGCAAACACGTCGCCCACCATCTCACCGATAGTCATGCTGGCAGAGGGGCGGCGGTTCACATATGGGGTCGCCTCATCCTCTTCCTGCAGGCTCAAGATTTGCCGCAGGCTCAGCGTCATGCGTCGCTCGGTCGGACGAATGTTGATGATCTTCACCCGAATCTTCTGGTTGGCGCCAACCACTTCATCCGGTTTGCGAATACGCTGATCGGCAAGTTCGCTGTTGGGGATGATCCCTTCGATACCGTGGTCGAGCGCGATGAACGCGCCGAAAGGCACCAGGCGGGTTACGGTACCATCCACCTCATCACCTACCGCATAGTATTGATCAATGTGCTGCCACGGATCGGGGAGGATCTGTTTCAGACCGAGCGAGATTTTCTCGTTCTCCACGTCGTATTTCAGCACCATCACGTCGATCTTCTGGCCGGGCTTCACGATGTCCGAAGGGTGATTGACGCGCCCCCAGGACATTTCGGTGACATGGAGCAGGCCATCAATGCCGCCCAGGTCCACAAACGCCCCGTAATCCGTCACGCGACGCACCACGCCGCGACGGATCTGGCCCTCTTCCAGGGTGGTCACGGTCAGATCGCGGCGCAGCTTCTTCTCATCTTCCACCGCGCGCTTCTGCGAAACGACCACGCGCTTACGGTTGCGGTCGACTTCGATGACCTTCAGCTTAATCGATTGACCGACAAAGCGGTCGAGCGCGTTGATGTTCTTGGTGGCGACGTGGGAAGCCGGCAGGAAGCCGCGCATCCCAAGGTCCACTACCAGACCACCTTTGACCCGATCGATCACCATGGCGGACAACGTCTCGTTGTCCTCGAACGCCTTGATGATGCTGTGCCAGGCCCGCTCGTAATCCGCTTTCTTTTTGGAGAGGATGATATTCCCGCTGCGACCGCCATTGTCGACCACGTAGACGGCGATCTCGTCGCCCACGTTGATCTCCACGTTGCGCGCGCCCAATTCCTCGGGGGGTACCAGGCCTTCCGACTTCGCGCCCACGTTCACCAGCGCGCCTTGATCGTCGATGCGCTCAACGGTGCCGATAACAATGTCGCCAGCCTTGAGCCCGCGGAAACCCACTTCCTGCTCCAATAACTCTTCCATGCTCTGGTAGGCCGCTTCGACCTCCATCGCCTCGTCAGGTACCTGCTGATCCACCACCGTGTCGGTAGTGAGATCCGGCGTCGCCTGCGTCATACCGTCCTGTTCTGTCATGCTCGTTAGTCCTCTCAAAAAAGTAGTTGCGTAGGGACAGATCCCTACATCCAGGAACGTCCTGGGGTTGGTATGCATCCTTCCGCCGAATTGTTCGGCGTGATATCGCGGCAGCGGATCGTGTTCCGGCTGACGGATAGACCCGACTCCTCGCGCACGCGAGAGACCGGGCATGAAGATTCGACCGCCCCTGTTCAGTGCATCCTGCCGCATAACTTTACCCGATTAGGACGGTTTGTGGCAAGTCCGCGACTTAAAAATTTTTCATTTCAGCGGTAATTCGCACCACGAACCCTTGCGTTACGTTCCGTAATCCTCTATGGCGGACGGCGCGGGGGCGATATCTTCCATGTGCGGCGACACGTCGCGCCAGTTTGGTCCAACCTTCACTTCTACCTCCAGCGGCACAATCAGCGGGTAGGCCGTCTGCATGGCATGGCGCACCAATTCCGCCAGGGCATCCACCTCCGCAGCCGGCGCCTCCAGCACCACTTCGTCATGCACCTGCAGCAACAGCAAGGCGCGCGGCGCGCCGGACGCACGCAGCGCCGCAGCCACATGCAGCATAGCCAGCTTCATGATGTCCGCCGCGCTCCCCTGAATGGGTGTATTGATAGCCGTGCGCTCCGCGGCCTGGCGCACGGTGGGCGCGCCGGCGTTCAGATCGGGCAGCGGACGCCGTCGTCCGAGCAGCGTGGTCACCACTCCATCGCGCCGTGCCTGCTGGACAATCGTCTCCATGTAGCGTGCGACTCCGGGAAAACGCTGCAGATAGGTCTGCATCAATTCTTCCGCGAGAGCGCGTGAGGCACCCAGTTGTTGCGCCAATCCAAACGCCGTGGTGCCGTAGGGAATGGAAAAGTTGACCACTTTCGCCATGCGGCGCATCTCGCGGGTGACTTGCGCGGGCGCCACACCGAACACGCGGCAGGCGGTAGCGGTATGCAGGTCCTCGCCGCGACGGAACACTTCGATCAATTCCTCGTCGCCGGTGATGTGCGCCAGTACACGCAACTCGATCTGCGAATAGTCTGCCGCCAGCAGTTGCCACCCCGGCTTGCCGGGTATGAAGGCGCGGCGGATTTCACGGCCTTCCATCGTGCGGATGGGGATATTTTGCAGATTCGGATCGCTGCTGCTCAGCCGGCCGGTGGCAGTCACCGCCTGATTGAAATGGGTGTGCACGTGTCGCGTGCGCGGATTCAACAGGCGCGGCAGCGCATCCACGTAGGTCGACTTCAGCTTGGCTACTTCGCGATACGCGAGAATTTTGCGCACGATTTCGTGTTCATCCGCCAGAGCCGCCAGCGTATCTGCATCGGTGGAGTAGCCGGTTTTGATTTTACGCCCGCGCTGTAATCCGAGTTTTTCAAACAGGATGGTTTGCAACTGCTTGGGAGAATTGATGGTGAACGTCTCGCCGGCCAGTTGGTAGATCGCGCCTTCAAGCTGGTGCAATGTTTTGCCCAGTTCGGCGGAGAGCGTTTCCAGGTGAGGAACGTCGAGCGCCATGCCACGCCATTCCATCTCCGCGAGCAGCGAAACCAGCGGCATCTCCACGTCGCGGAAGAGCGGCATCAACGCGTGGGTAGCCAGTCCGGTACGCAATGGCAGTTCCAGCCGCCGCAGCAACTGCGCCTGGTGGCCGGCGGCTTCCGCCAGCGCGGCGTCGCCGGCGCGCCAGAGCGCGGTCAGGTCGGGCGGCTGCACATGCAGGTTGAGAACATCCAGCGCAAGGTCGGCAGGGGTATGCCGCGCGGTAGGGTCGATGAGATAGCCGGCGATGAGCGCGTCAAACGCCAGGCCGGCCACGGCGATGTCATATGTGCACAACCAGAGTTGCAGCGTCTTCAGGTCGAATCCGACCTTGTGCACCGCGGGATTTTCCAGCAGGGGCGCCAGCGCGCGCAAGCGTTCCGCCGCGAAAGAGGTTGGCTCGGTGTCGTCGAACAGGCTGCCTTGCACGGCGGGTGGACCTTCCAGTGGTACATAGACATGCCAGTCGGCGGCGGAGAGCGCCAGTCCCACCAGCCGGTCGCGCAACGGTTCGCTGCCCGAACCGACCGGCACCAGCGTGCACGCGCCCACTTCGGTAATATCGCGTGCCAGCCGCGCCAGTTCCTCCGGTGCTTCCACCACGCGTACCGCGCCCATGGGCGACTCGTCCGCGCGCACCGCCTCACCGACTTCGCGCGCTTCCAGCCGGCCGATCAGGCTGCGAAAATCCAGTCGGCGGAACAGTTCCAGCAGGCGGTCCGTCTCCCACGGCTGCCGCGCGCAACTGTCCCAGGTGAAATCGTCCAGCGGCACTTCGGTGTGGATGGTGGTCAGGTGTTTTGACTGGCGCGCCTGCTCGAGGTGTGCCACCAGCGACGCGCCCACCTTCCCTTTCACCTCTTCGGCGTGATCGAGCAGGTTCTCCAGCGAGCCGTATTCCGCGATGAGTTTGGCGGCGGTTTTCTCGCCGATGCCCGGCACTCCTGGCACATTGTCCGAGGTGTCGCCGGTGAGTGCTTTCATATCGGGAATCTGTTCCGGGGTGACGCCGTAGCGGTCAATCACGGCCTGGCGGTCGTAAATCACCGTGTCGGTGATGCCTTTGCGATTGGCCATCACCTGTACGTGATCGTTCACCAGTTGCAGCGCGTCGCGGTCGCTGGTCACGATCAGCACCAGCATCCCGTCGCGCACGGCGTGGCAGGCCAGCGTGCCGATCACATCGTCCGCTTCGAATCCCTGCACGCCCACGATAGGGATACGCATCGCCTCCAGCACTTCGTGCATCATCGGCACCTGTGCACGCATGTCGTCGGGCATAGGCGCGCGCTGCGCCTTGTACGCCTCGAACGCCTCGCGGCGGAAGGTGTCCTTGGAGACGTCGGTCGCCACCACGATATAATCCGGCTGCTCCTCATCGAGCAGTTTGACCAGCATCATGGTGAAACCGTAGATGGCGTTCGTCACCTCCCCCTGCTTGTTCGTCAGCGGGGGCAAGGCGAAATACGCGCGGTACAGCAAGCTGAACGCGTCAACGATGGCAACTTTCGGTGTGGGCATCACAACATGTTATTATAGCAGAAATGCGTGTTTTCGTGGCGGTGATCCAGGGGGCGATCGAGGCACGCGGCACCGCTTCGCAACTCGAACCGGGTCCGCCGGTTGCACGGGGAAAGACGCAACGTTGTACAAGATGGGGCCAGTCCGTTGACAGGCAGGACAAAGTCTGTTCCCGCATCAATGCAGGCATTTGTATTCGTCAGCGCGGCTGTGGCCGAGTTTCCAGACAAAAATGACCATCATCAATAGATAAAAGAACGTGACGGGCAAATATGTCTGTCACGTTCTTTTGTCCGTTTACATCAGCGATGCTGTTTCCGGCTCATCGTGTCACTTCCCCACCGCGGCGCGCCAGGCGGCGGGGTCGTAACCGAGGCGGAGGCCGGTGATGGCGGTGAGGGAAGCCGCGGCGTTGCGGGCGACATCGGGGGCGCGGTCGGCGAGGGCGGTGATGAGCGGGTCGATGGCACGGCGGTCTTTCAATTGCCCGAGCGCGGTGGCGGCGGCCTGGCGCACGGGGGCGACGCGACGCAGGGCATCGAAATGCTCGGAGGTGTCTTTAAGGGCAGTGATGAGCGGTGTGACGACATTGATATCACCGCTTTTACCCAGTCCTTCCGCGGCGCGTGCGCGCACGGTGACGTCGGAGTCTTTTAGCGCAACCAGCAGTTTCTGCACGGCGCGGGGATCGCGGGAGGCGCCCAGCCCGGCGAGTACCAGATCGCGGTCGCGTGCGGATTTCGCGCCCAGCAGCAGCTCCAGTGCGCGCGGATCGCCAGAGGCGCCCAGCGCCTGCGCCGCCGCCAGCCGCAAATCGCGGTTATCACTGGACCATGCGGAAAAGAGCGCCTCGGTGGCGCGCGAATCGGAAAAATAGCCCAGCGCGAAGGCGGCGGCGGCGCGCACCATGCCGTCATTGTCGCTCTTCAATATCTGGATAAGTGGATCGACGGCGCCGCTGGCACGCAGCGCGCCCAGTCCCTGAATGGCGGCGGCGCGCACGCGCGGGTCGGTGTCCTTCAGCGCAAACGCAAGCACGTCGGCTGCGCGCGGATCGTTGATGTATTGCAGCGCGAGGACAGCCGCGCGGCGCTCCGGGTGGTCGAATGACTTCGCCACCGCCAGCAACGTGTCGTTGGCGCGCGGGTCTTTCAGCATGCCCAGCGCAGCCGCGGCAATACCGGTATTGAAGTTCGCCGAGCCCCCCAGCATCGCGCGCAATGGCGCCAGCGCGCGGTGATCGCCCAGCGCGCCTAACGCGTCGGCGGCGGATGCGCGCACCTGCGGATCGGGATCTTGCAGCAGGCGGATGAGCGGATCGACAGCGCGGTTGGGTGTGTTGGCAGCGGCGCGCGGATCCTGCATCAGCCCGTGCCCCAGCGCGGCAGCGGCAGCCAGGCGCACCTGCGGATCGGCATCACCCAGCCTCCCCAGCACGGCGTCATAGGCGGCGGGATCGTTCCACATCACCAGCGCGTTGATGGCCCAGCGCCGCACCAGCGCATCGGGATCGAGCAGCGCCTCGATGAGGATGGGAATGGCGGCTGGGCCGATCTCCGCAAGCGCCCAGCGCGCGTAATTACCGGCGCCGTTCAATTTCTCCGTGATCAGCGGTTTCAAATAGGGGATGGCGCGCTTGCCCGACTCGACCAGCGAGCGTGCCGCGGCCAGCCGTGAGTTGTCGTCGCCTTGCGCCAGCAGCGAGGTCAGGGCGGTCATGCCCGCGTCACCGAGCCGGCGCAGCGCCGTGCCCACTTCAGCCACCAGCTTGCCCGGGGGATACCCGGCAGGGGGATGTTTAGCCAACTCCAGCAACGGCGCTACCGCGGCGGACACGTGGGTGGAGGCCAGCGCGTCGATGAGCAGACTGCGTTGTCCGGCGGTCTGTGCGCTTTTCAGCGCATTCGCCAGCGGCTGTACCGCCGCGGCGCCATACCGGCACAACGCGTTGTTGATCACGTCCACGTAAGGGATGCCGTCGAGTTGGGTCACCTTCGCGAACGGTGCGTCCGCCTGCATGAGCAGAGTCACCAGCGGTTGAATCAGGTGTGGATTCTGCGCCGCCGCCAGCGTCTGCACCATCTTCGCGCGTGCCTGCGGCGCCAGCGCCTGCAATTGCGCCAACAGCGCGGAAGCCGGATCAGCCGCCCGCGCCTGACCGGCCAGCAGCACCGCCAGCGTCACGATCCCACCCCACCGGGCTATCGTCCAACGTGAATGCCACATCGTCAACACCTTTCCGGTGTTATTATACCAGAGTAGTGAGCGGTTGGGGGAGCGCATGGTTGGCGTAGTCGCGGCCACGCTTTCCGACACGCATCTTCGCCAAGAACAACAAGCCGCACGTCGCAGGCGACAATGCCAGCTACGTGCGGCTCTTTGCTCATGACGTCGATGTCTAGTCCGGGAATGCGGGCACAACCACCGCGCCCACCTTGCGCACCTCGCCAGCGCTACCCGACCGTCACTCGCGGCCCCAGGTTGTGCATCACCAGGCCTGTGGGCACCTTAGGGTAGAAGTACGTGGATTTTTGCGGCAGGCGAATGCCGGCGGCGGCGAGGGTGAGTACATCGGCGACCGGGGTGGGATTGAGGAACACGGCGCCTTGCGCATCGCCGTGCTCTACCCGCGCCACGGCGTCGGCGGGATTGATGGTATAGCGGATGTTCTGTTCGACCGATGCTTCTTCGCTGGGATCGAGCGAGAAGAGCGGGGCGAGAAGGCGTTCTTGCAGCGCCATGACATCCAGCACCGGCAAGCCGTTGCGCAACGTCCGTGGACTGGTGAGCAGCGTGTAAGCGCCGCGATCATACCAGACGAAGGCGTGGCTGTCCTGCTGGCGCGCGAGGATGTCGGTCACTTGCTCAGGCCGCACGACCTGTAATTTTTCCAGTGTGAAGCTGTTCCCAGCCACGCGGCAAAACGCGGCTTGCATCTCCGGCGTAAGCGTGAGCAGCCGGTGAGTCGGCAGCACGAGCAAGCCGGGATCGCTGAGATCGACCAGCAGCATAAGCACGTAGTTGAATGCCGCGGTCGGCGGGGCATCGGGATACTCGCGGCGCAACAGGTCGCGCAGCGCCAGCATCGTCTCGTAGCGGTGATGCCCATCGGCGATGAGGATCTGCCGTTTACCCAGCGCGTCGGCGATCGCCCCGGCCACCTCGGGGTCATCCACCCGCCATAGCGTTTCATCGAAGCCGTGATCGATGGCAGAGACCAGCGGCGCGGCGGTGCCAGCACGGCGCAACAACTCGCCCATCTCGCTGTGGCGTCCATCATACAAGCCGAACACCGGGCTAAAACAAGCCTGGCAGGTGCGCATCAGGCGCAGCCGGTCTTCCTTTGGCCCTTTCAGCGTCCACTCGTGCGGCAAGATGTCGCCGTCATCAAACGGCTGTAATTTCACCGCGGCGAACAATCCCTGACGCGTGCGTGTCTCGCCCGCCCATTGATAGTGCTGCTGATGCGGATAAAAGCAAGCCGTCGGCTCCATCATAAGCGTGCCGTCGTCCTCCCACGCGCGCAGCGTGGCGTGGGCGCGGGTATAGCGGTTGTCCTCGTCGGTGTCGGTGGATAATTGCGTACCGTATTCGAGCCGGATGACGTTGTGCGGCTCGCGGGTGTAAAGCGCCTGTTGTTGTTCGGAAGAGATTACATCATATGGGGGCGCCAGCAGTGCTGCAACATCCGGGAAGCGGGAAAATTCATAACGTAAGGCATGAAAGGGGCGAACAGTAGCCATGCTTCTCTCCTCGAACACTCGGCGGCAATACTGACGTAAGGATAACGGGAACGGCGCGACGTGGCAAGAGCATTGTGCCGGATACGGCGTGTGCCGCGTACTGTTGCGCGGTGTGTTCGTTGCGCTCTCGACCGCGACGGCGATGCGTTCCGACGAAGACACCGGCTACGATCATGTTAAAATTGATGCAGTACGAGGATTTTCCAGGCAAGATACCCGGCGTAAGCTGCCAGCGAGGCGATAATCGCCAATAATAACGCCACCATCCAGCGCGGTGGTTTCGCGCGGTCACGTGAGGATACCAGTACCTGATGACAGGCAGGACATACGAAGCAACCGTCCGGACAGCCGCACCCACATGCCGGGCACCGGTGAATTTCCTGTACGTCGTCTACCATAGCGGCAAATGATCCATGATTTGTATTAACGGTCGTATTCCATTACCGCGAAGTGGTCGCCTTTTTTCCAGGTGTGGACGCCCCACAGTACGCTGCCGGTGACATCACGCCCTTTGATCTGGTCTATACGCACTTCGGCGACGAATTTATTGCCGCGCACCACCGCGATGTAATCGCCGGGACGTGCCCCGGTATCGCTCAAACGCACGCTCACCGGCGCGCCGTGATCGACAGGCCCGCCGGTGCGGACCACCTCGGCAAAAGCGCGCGTCACGCGGCGGAGGGCATCCGCTTCGAGCGTGCCTTCGACGTTATCATTCTTACCGTCCGCCAACCGCGACAGCGCCGCGGGATCCTTCACCTGCTCGTTTGCCTGCCAGGGTACGTCCTTGCGCGTTTGCGAGATCGCGGTGCAGACACCGCTCAACCCGCTGTTCACCGCCGTCCAGTGCAGCGTGGCTTCTACCGCGGTGCCTTCGCCTTTATCAACGGTAGACGCGAAGGCAGGCGGCGTCTGGCGCAGCGAAAGGATGAGGCGATAAGCAATCGGCACGTTAGGCGAAGTGACCGTCACCGCCGGCAGCGGCTCGTCGGTCTTTGCTTTTCCCTTGTTCGCGGCATTCGTCTGCGCCGCTTTGTTGGCGAACGCGAGGGCGGGTAATCGCGTGCGGCTGCGACTCACCTTCGCCGGATGCGCGAGTGGCGACGCCAGGCCGACCAGCGGTGGCAGTGCTACCGCGCGGCCTCCACTGGATGATGTCAGCGCCAGCGAGAGATAATTGTAAGCCCATGCCGACGCGTGGCGGGCGGAGGAGTCCAGGGTCAATTCGACGCCTTGCGGCGGATCGATGCGCGAGAGAGGCGTTTTAGCGAGTTGCGCGGCGCCTTTTTCCAGCCGTTTTTTTCGATCGCGAGAATCCGGGTGGGTGGCGAACCACCCCAGCACCGGCGTCTTCGCGTCGCCTGCGCCATATTTGTCGATCAACCGCTGCATCGCCAGCGCCGCCTGTTTCGGGTCGTAGCCGCAACGCGACATCAGGCGCAATCCACCGACATCCGCACGATTTTCGTCCTTGCGGCTGTAGTGGCCCAACGTCAGTCCGCCGGCGATATCCGCACCCAAGCGGATGTCGCGCTCATTGCCACCTATCGCTGCCACCAGGATCGCTCCCAGCAACGCCCCGCCGGTCGCACGCGTCATCTGGTTATTGGAGTGCTTTTCCTGAATATGGGTTATCTCATGACCAAGTACGAACGCCAGCTCGTCGTCCGCCACCGCGTGCGCCATCAGTGAGGTGATGAAGATGCGCCCATCCGGCACTGCCATGGCGTTCAACTCTTTATCGTTGAAAATGATGAAACGGATATCGGTTAATCCGGCCGCCAGTGCCACCCGCTGCCCGATCATCTCGACGCGATAGTTGGTGGCGAAATCGGTGTCAAGGCCATATTTCTTCTCAATAGACTTGCCGATATCATCAGCCCGGACAAACGATGTCAGCAGCAGCACCCCGAGGAACAGTGCATGAAATCGATGCAGTGCGATTCGCATGGTCAATCCCTTCTCTCCTGTGCCCGTCTTTGCCCGCGGCTATGGAATGTCTTCAACGGTGATCATACCGCCCGGACCGCTACCCCGAAGGGCGGTCAAATCCACCCCGCGCTCGCGCGCCAGCCGACGGGCAGCGGGCGTAGCCCGAACTTCCTGCCGGCGGACTTGTGCGTCCTCCGGGACGACTTGCGCCGTGGTGGCCTGCTGCACGGCGGCCAACTCGGCTTCGCGCGCCTCCGCCAACCGGCGATTCTCCGCCTCCAACGCCGCCAGGTTCGCCACCTGCTCGTTCGCGTCGCCGATCACCGCCAGCACGGTACCCACCGGCACCACGCTTTTTTCCGGCGACAGCAACACGAGTATCATTCCCGCTTCCGGGCTCTGATATTCGTATGCCACCTTATCCGTGATCAGTTCCGCCAGCGGCTGTCCGGGGGTGACCATATCACCCACGGTGACCAACCACTGCCCGAGTGTGGCTTCTTCCATCTCAGGATACAATGGATCGAGGACCACGACATGTGCCATTCTGCTGCATTCCTTTCGGCGATGATCCGTGCATGCTCATCCCTGTCGGCAGTTCGCGCCATGGGATGCCCGGCCATCGCTATTACTTTCCGCACCGGCGCGCGAATACCTGCCGTGATTGCATGCCGGCGCGGAAGGGCGGCGGGAACGTGATCGACTTGCCAGGCAGGTTGGCGCTTATGCTTCAGGAGTGAAACCTTGCGCATGTACAGCGGTTCGTGATGTCGGCGCACATTGCCATCTCGTCCCGTGGAGCAAACAATTGGCGCTGGTCAGATTCACGCGCGGCGACTATAATAACGGGATGATTCCGTGGCCGTCACGGTTGTGTTGATGAGGACATCGCGATGGATGAGTTCCAAAAACGTTTCTGGGACACCTTCGAGCAAATGCAGGAGGACTTCGACCGATTCTTCGAGCATTACGCGCAGGCGAAACATCCTTCGCTGCTCTCGTATCGCATGCGCTGGGCACCGCCGTGCAACGTCTATGATGACGGCGACAGCCTGCGGGTACTGATCGAGGTCGCGGGCATGAGCCGGGAGGCGCTGGATCTGCGCATCGAGCAGGATCGGCTGTTCCTGCGCGGCACCCGACCGGAACCGAGTGCTTCCTTCCGCGGCAACGTGCAGCAAATGGAGATCCAGTTCGGTGAGTTCGAACTGGAGATGGTGCTGGCGGCGCCGGTAGACGTGGAGGCGGCGGATGCCTGGTATCAGAATGGATTCCTTTACATCGTCCTGCCGAAGATACCCGAGCCGAAACCGGTGCGCGTGACGTTGTCCGTGCCGGAGAAATAACGCATTCCCGCCAACACCCGACAGCACCGGCATGGTCGCCGGTGACGGTCCGCAGAGAATTCAGGAGAGAGATTGCATGAACGAAGAACGGCGCATGTTATTGCTGCCCCAGGAATACGAAGAGTCTGATGACGAGCTGGCGGAAACGCTGGAGCAACCCACGTTCGACCAGACCGGCGACGGCGAGATTCAGATTCCGGAAGAACTGCCCATCCTCCCCGTGCGCGACACGGTGGTGTTTCCACGCACCATCGCGCCGTTGTCGGTGGGCAAACCACGCTCGGTGCAACTGATCAACGATGCGCTGGAAGGCAACAAGCTCATTGGCTTGTTTGCCATTCGCAGCGAGGTGGAAGAGCCGTCGCCAACCGATATTTTCGAATTCGGCTCCGCGGCGGGCATCGCTAAAATGCTGCGCGCACCCGACGGTACCATGCGGCTGATCGTGCAGGGCGTGCAGCGCATTCGACTGCTGGAATTCACCGCCACTGAGCCGTATTACCGCGCGCGGGTGGAGGTGATCCCGGAGATCATCCCTGCCGAGGATATCGAATTGGAAGGCGTGGTGCGCCATGTGTTGTCACTATTCGAGCGCGTGGTGAACCTGGCACCGTACCTGCCGGACGACCTGCTGGTGTTCGCCAACAGTGTACGCAATCCCGGCCACCTGGCCGACATCATCGCCTCTACGCTGAACCTGAAGCTGCCCGAACGGCAGGAGTTGCTGCGCTTGAACGACGCCAGCAAGCGCCTGCGCCGATTGACCGAATTGCTGAACCGCGAAATCGAGATTCTGGAAATCGGCAGCAAGATTCAGGAACAGGTGAAATCGGAGATGGAAAAAACGCAGCGCGAATACGTGCTGCGCGAGCAAATGAAGGCCATCCAGCGAGAATTGGGCGAGATGGAAGGCGGGCTGCGGCCGGAGGTGCAGGACCTGCGCGAAAAGTTGCAGAGCGCGCCGCTCACCGATGAAGCGCGCGATGTGGCCAAGCGTGAAATCGACCGGCTGGAAACCATCAATCCGGCCTCGCCGGAATATACGGTGTCGCGCACCTACGTGGAATGGATTCTGGAGCTGCCCTGGACGAAATCGACGGAAGATCGCATCGACATTCCGGAGGCGAAGACGATCCTGGATCAGGACCATTATGATCTGGAACGGGTGAAAGACCGCATCCTCGACTTCCTGGCCGTGCGCAAGCTGAAGGCGGATATGAAAAGCCCGATCCTGTGCTTCGTCGGCCCGCCGGGGGTTGGTAAAACATCGCTGGGCCAGTCCATCGCACGCTCGATGCAACGACAATTCATTCGCATGTCGTTGGGATCGGTGCGAGACGAGGCGGAGATTCGCGGGCATCGCCGCACCTACGTGGGTGCGCTGCCGGGTCGCATCATACAAGGCATCCGCCGCGCTTCCTCTAATAACCCGGTTTTCATGCTGGACGAAGTGGACAAGCTGGGCATGGACTTCCGCGGCGATCCGTCGGCGGCGTTGCTGGAGGTGCTCGATCCGGCGCAGAACTTCAGCTTCAGCGATCATTACCTGGAGATTCCGTTCGATCTGTCGCGGGTGATGTTCATCTGTACCGCGAACATGCTGGAGCCGATTCCACCGGCGCTGCTCGATCGTATGGAGGTGATCAGCCTGCCCGGTTACACCGAGATGGAAAAACTGGAGATCGCCAAGCGCTATCTGGTACCGCGCCAGCGCTTTGAGAATGGGCTGCCGGACGATAAGCCGAAATTTTCCGACCCGACCATTAAACAAATCATCGCCGCGTATACGCGCGAGGCCGGCGTGCGCAGTCTGGAGCGCGAGATCGGCACCGTATGCCGCAAAATCGCCCGGCGCTTCGCGGAGGGGAAACCGGTGCTGGCGCACGTGCGTCCCGCGCAACTGCCGGAGTTCCTCGGCCCGCCGCGCTTCCGCCATCACCTGGCGGAGGAACAGGATGAGGTTGGGGTCGCGACCGCGCTGGCTTTCACGCCGGTGGGCGGCGAGACGATGCCGATCGAGGTGTCGCTAATCCCCGGCAAAGGCGAGTTGATTCTCACCGGGTCGCTGGGCGACGTGATGAAGGAATCGGCGCGCGCGGCGCTCACCTATGCCCGCTCGCGTTCGAAGGCGCTGGGCCTGGAAGAAGCCTTCTACACAAAGTTCGACCTGCACATCCACGTGCCCGCCGGCGCCACGCCGAAGGATGGCCCCTCGGCCGGCATCACCATCGCCACCGCGGTCATATCGGCGTTGACCGGCGTACCGGTACGCAAAGATGTGGGTATGACAGGTGAAATAACGCTACGTGGCCACGTGCTGCCCATTGGTGGGCTGCGTGACAAGCTGGTGGCGGCGCACCGCGCGGGGCTGAAGCGGGTGCTCATTCCCAAGGATAACGAATCGGACCTGGCGGAGACGCCGGATGTGCTGAAGCGCGATATGGAGATTCGCCCGGTCGAGCATATGGACGAGGTGCTCACTCTCGCATTCGTCCGCCCGTTGAACGCGGGACAGCCGCAGATCACCGCCTCGGTGGAAGAATGGCCAACGGTGCCGGACGAGCAGCAGGCCGCCAGTGGACCGGAAGTCACCGCATAAGCTGACGGTAAAAACGCACACATGAACCGGCGGTTCCGAAGTCGCGGGACCGTCGGTTTCGTGTTACGAGGTGGATGCCTCCCTGGCAAGCTGCTGCGCGATGAGTTGTCCCAATGTGGTAAGACGATACCATTCCGCTCCGACTGGCACCAGCAAATCGTTGGCAACCAACTCGCGAACGATGAGCAGATGCAGGTTCTCCCGGAGTTGTTCCTTTCCGATCTCAACCACGGCTCCCGTGTCGTCCGCTGTTCTGATTATCCGCAGTTCACCACCATTACAATACACAGCCGTCAGCAACGCTCGCTCGACCGGTACCAAATCATGAATACACATTCCTGCATCTTGTCCTTTCACGACCCAAATCAATACTATGCCAACATATTTTTACACTTACGTGCAAAGGCTAACCATATTAATGATTAAGATTCAGTTATTTCATCACGCAACATTTCCCAGGCAAGCGTGTCCAAGCCTATAGCACGGTCGTATGGCCTGGCGGAAATACAGCACCGACACGGTGACAAAAAGGACAATGCATATGCTCAGGGTAGGGCAACTGCTACCGATACCGTACCGATCAGCACCGGCGATAACCTGGCGCTTTCGTGGCACCCCGTCGCGCGAGACGGGTGTCGGGGAATTCCGCCGTAGGGCGCAGGGGATGTTCTGTGCATCGTGGCAGGTGATGCAACGTGCGGACCTATCCTTCGGCGCAAAGTTACTCTATTGCGCATTGCGCACGCAGGATGATTACGTAATCTGCATCGACCCGCGCGCGATCGCCGATTTCGTCGGGATCAGTCCGGAGAAGGTGCGTGGCTGCCTGGCTGAACTCCAGCACACCGGCGTCATAACCGGCTGGATGGGCAACCTGCTGTTCTTCACATAGCCCGGCACCGCCGCGTCACGGCAGGTTGACCAGTACTGCCGTCCCCTCGACGGTCAGCGTGCCGTTCCCAAGACGCAGGCGCTGAATCACCGGCGTGAAGCGCAGTCCGCTGAGAGCGATGATCGGATTGATACCCGCGGCAATGGTCTGTTGCACATCGGCTGCGACCATCACTCCCCCCGCGGAGATACTCTGCGGCAAGAAGCCGATACTCGTGTCCCCCAACACCTGCAATTGCCCGACGCTGCTCACGGTGATGGGTTGATTGAGCAGGTTCGCCACCGCCGTCACCACCACCTGATTCGGCTGGAACATCACGCGGATATCGCGCACAATGCCCCGCGCATCCCGCTCCTGTACCCGCAACAGGTCGTTGATCGCGCGGTCGCTCAGCCGGGCGACGAAAGTGGTGTTCCCTACCCCGAGCACATGAAACGGGCCGCGCTGATAACGCACGTCGCGCAGATCGAGTTGCAGTTCGTCAATGCGCAGGCTTGGACTAAGCTGCACGCCGTGCCCGATGACGCGCACCCGATCGATACGGCTGCGCGAAATACCCGACACATGCGCACGATACCTATCCGCCGGTCCGAGTAACGATGGCGCGTAGGCCACGATCTGCCGTTCGGCCAATCCCTGTTCCCCCGCACATCCGATCAACAGCAATCCGATGCCCAGCAACAAGGATATCGCCAATAATCGCCGCATAACGTCTCCTTCGTGTGAATTATGCGTGTGGTACCATTGTGCGGAGGAGTTGACGCGATCAATGACGGACAAGTGGAAGGCATTGTCGCCGATGATGACGATTTCGGAACACGCTCCCCACGGATCCGAGTGAACGGATCGGTAGTAGTTCACTCGAATTCATCGTGAGCGTGTTACTAACAGATGCGGGGTAACTGTTCGCCACTCAACAAGTCGAGTAGGCGCGGCGCACCAATCATACTGGTCAGCGTAACCTGCCCGGGCAGTGTTGCCGCGGTCACCCGGCCAACGATGCCGGCATCCGGCGCGTGAGCGCGCAACAACGCCAGCGCGCGGTCGGCATCGCGCGCGGCGACGAAGGCGATGAACCGGCCTTCATTAGCCACGTAGAGTGGATCGAATCCCAGCAGTTCGCACGCGCCGCGCACGTCGTCGCGCACGGGAATGGCTGCCTCGTTCAGCGTTACTGCCACGCCGGCGGACTCCGCGATCTCAATCACCGCGCCGGCCAGCCCGCCCCGCGTCAGGTCGCGCAGGCAATGCACCTCGACGCCGGCCTCCAGCAGCGCGCGTACCGGCGCCACCAGTGGCGCGCAATCGCTGTCGATCGTCGTCTCGAATTCCAATCCCTCGCGCACCGCCATGATGGCCATGCCGTGGCGGGCGACATCGCCGTTCAGCAACAGCACGTCGCCGGCCTGCACCTGCGACGGCGCAATTATTTCCGCATGCTCGATGACCCCGATGCCGGCGGTGTTGAGAAATATGCCGTCACCTTTCCCGCAGTCCACCACTTTGGTGTCACCAGTAACGAGTTGCACACCGGCGGCGTCGGCGGCATCGCGCATCGAGCGCACGATCCGCCGCAAGGTCTCCAGCGGCAGTCCTTCCTCCAGGATGCACCCGACGGAGAGATATACCGGTCGCGCGCCGCACATCGCCAGGTCGTTTACCGTGCCGTTCACCGCCAGCGTGCCGATGTCGCCGCCGGGAAAGAAGAGCGGGTGGATGACATAGCTGTCGGTGGTGAACGCCAACCGCGTCCCACCAAGGTTGAACATCGCGCCGTCGTGCCCTTCATCCAACAGCGGATTACGAAAAGCTTCGACAAACACATCCTCGATAAGCCGCCGCATCAGCCGCCCGCCACCGCCGTGGGCCAGCATCACGTGGGAATACGTGCTGATCGGCACCGGGCAGGCGGGACCGTTGGCGAGGTCGATAGTGTTAGAATCCATACAGGCTCCAGAGATAGCGAATACGACTGACCGCCGTCGCCGCCACGATCGCCAGCACGACCAGCGCGATGGGATTGAGTTCGGCCAGGAAGGTGCTCCAATGATACGCCTGTGCAGAATGCGTCAGACTCGACGGCATCGGCACGAAAAAACGATTGAGCGGCCACAACTGCCACAATTTATACCCCACGCCGCCCAACACAACGGAAGCGCCGGCAAGGATTTCCAACGCCAATCCGAGTTTATTGCCGGCGACGCGCTGGATGAGGCCGCCAACTAATCGGCCAAACGGCAGCGCCAGCCAGAGACCCCAAAACCCAAGCCCGCCTCCCAGCATGGTAAGCACGCCTGCGGCCAGGCCGACGAGAGCCGCCGCCACCGCCCGCGGCGGCGACAATGCATACAGCGGCCCACCTACGTTCAACCCGCATGCCTTGCACTTGTAACCAACCGGGGTCAGCACGAAACAGTCCGGACAGATCGGAATGCCGCAGGATGCGCATTTGAGATAAGTTTCGACTTTCGGGTGCTTTGCGCAGCACGACGCGGGTGCATCGGACATCGCGGCTCCTTTCGCGATTGTTTAATCCAAGTATTTCGCGAATCACCCTTTCCTGTCAATGCGGCATGGACAATGCGCGGTGTCCTCGGAGGATAAGCGTTACACAATACAGCAGAGACAAACCTGCCGTGCGTGACTCACCCCTCCACATACTCCTCCAGCTTGCGCCGCAGGTCAGCGCGGGCGCGGGAGAGGCGGGATTTGACCGTGCCAGGTGGGACGCGCAGCAGTTGAGCGATCTCGTCTACCGCCATCTCTTCCAGGTGATGCAACACAACGACGATGCGGTGTTCGGCGGAGAGGGTCAGCAGCGCCGCTTGCACTCGCGCGGATAGTTCGGCGGACAGCACGCCGGCGTCGTTGCCGGCATCAGCAGCGGCGAGATGCCACTCCCCGCCCGTGTCCATCCCCGGCGGCGGCGCGTCCAGTGAGAGCGTTGCGGGGCGGCGGCGACGAGAGCGGTCGTGCGCCATATTCACCGCCAGCCGGGTAATCCACGCCTGGAACGCTTGCCCGTCTCGCAGCGAAGACAGTCGCTCATAGGCGCGCACGAAAACATCCTGCGCCAGGTCCGCTGCCTCGTTCTGATCACCCAGCATGCGTAGTGCAATGCGATAAACCAGCGGGGAATATGCCTCGAAAAGCTGTCGAAACGCCGCCTGGTCTCCTCCCGCCGCGCGGGTGACCAGGCGTGCATCATCCTGATAGCGATCTTCACGGAGCATCCCCATGTGGGGGTATGATTCCCTGAATGATCGACCGGCAATCGTCATCTTTCCATTTTTGATGGAAGGAAAGACCGCTCGGACCGGGAACAGTGCATGGGGTAACTTGGAGACAACGCGCAACGTCTATAAACGATCCGGAGCGCGGTGTTTGAATGCCGGGAAAACAACTTCGGCGTGACGCATGTACCCGGCGTGAAAGGGAAACCATGACCAGCAATCATCACCTCTACGAGCAACACATCCCCACCCGCTCCTTTGCCCGTCGTGTGGAGTGGGAAGCCTACGCCGTGTGGTTGCGGCGTCAAGCGCGGGTGAGCCTGGCATTGCTGCCGGAACCTCCACGCTGCCCACTCAACGCACGAGTGTTCGGTGGCTGGGAAGAGAATGGGGTACGTTGCGAGAAAGTTTATTTTGAGTCACTGCCCGGTCTGTATGTCACCGGCAATCTTTTCCGTCCCGTACGCGCGAAACACCCACTCGCCGTCATCCTCAGCCCCCATGGCCACTTGCTCGATTCCCGCCTGCAGGATTACCACCCCGACATCTGCCTGCCGGCGCGCGGCTTTTTCCTGGCAAAGATGGGCGCCGCCGTGCTTGTATACGACATGGTGGGATACGCCGATAACTGCCAACTGCCGCACAGCGTGGCGCCCGACACCGCCTGGGGGCTGTCGCTGATGGCGCTGCAGACGTGGAACAGCATTCGCGCGCTGGATTTCCTGCTGGACCTTCCTGGGGTGGATGCGCGGCGCGTCGGTGTCACCGGCGAATCAGGCGGCGGCACGCAAACCTTCACGTTAGCCAGCGTAGACGAACGGGTGACTGCCGCCGCGCCCATCAATATGATCGCCGCCGACTTTCACGGCGGGTGCCTGTGCGAGAACGCACCACTGTTGCGCGTGGCTGCCAACAACCTCGAACTCGCGCGACTGTGCGCGCCCAAACCACTCTTCCTCGGCAGTTGTACCCAGGACTGGACGCGGCTGACGCCGGAGCGCGAGATGCCAGCGATGCGTGCCGTGTATAACCTGTATCGTGCGGGCGGCAAACTCAGCGGCGTCCACGTCGATGCGCCGCACAACTACAACCGCCAGACGCGCGAGGCAGCCTACGCCTTCTTCGCACGTCACCTGTTCCATGGCATGACACCGCCCACAGAAGAGGGCTTACCGTATTTCCCGTTGCGCGAGCGCGTGGTATGGTGGGGACAAACGGCCCCGGTGCCAATGGCCCCGGCGACGCTGCGCGCGCTGTGGCGCGACAGTCGGCAAACCGCGCTGGCACCCTACCGCGACAATCCGGATGCCGCGCGTGCGACACTGGGGCCGTTACTGGCGCACACGGTGGTGCTGACCGAGGAAAGCCTAGCTGCTTACCGGCAACGAGAGCCGCTCCGCATCAGCAGTCGGCGGCAAGGCGAGACGCTGGTCATCCACCCGCTGTCCACGCCACGGGATCCTGCGGCGACGGATCGCGATTATCTCACCTATCACCGCGCCCCGGCGGCGGAGGCGGTGATGGAAATCCTCGCCGCGCTGGCCAACACCGGTACAACTCGTCTGCGCGGCGTCGGCAAAGCCGGTCCCTGGTGCCTGCTGGCGGCGGCGCTCTGTCCGGCAGTGCGACGTGTCGAAGCCAACCTTGCCGGTTTCGATTTTGACGATGATGCCGCATGGCAGCGCTGCCTGGATATCCCATCGATTCGCCAGCTTGGGGGCATGACAACGATACTTGCCATGCTGGCGGAACGAGTTGTAAAACTGCGAAGCTGACATGCGGGAGCGATCCATTTCCGTGCATCGATGGGGCTGAACGGTCCGATCCGACCAAGCAGCCTGGTGCACCGTTTTTCCCAGGGGAAGGAGTAGCAATGCGACAGGCTGATCTACACGAGTTTAGGATGTTGTGCGGGAATCCGCAACGAATCGCGTGGGCGGTGGCGCAGGCGAATGGGCAGCGGAGCATCTGCCCCTTGGGGTGGATGATGGATACCTCGATGTCGCCGTGGATGATGGCGATTGCGGTGGCGCCCAAACGTTTTACCCACGGATTAATCGCCGTATCCGGCGAATTCGTGATCGCCTGGCCGGGCGCTGACCTGGCGCAAGCCACGCTGCAATGCGGTACGACAACTGGTAGCGAAGTAGATAAATTTGCCGCCGCCGGGCTGACCGCGCTGACGGGCACGCACGTGCAGACCCCGCTGGTGGCGGAATGCATCGCCAACCTGGAGTGCCGGCTGGTCGGGCAACTGGACACCGGCGACCATACCATCTTTGCCGGCGAAATATTAGCGGTGTGGGTGAACGCGCAACCGCAACCACAGTTGTGCATGGTCGGATCAGCCGCCGGATATGACGTGCTGCTGGAGCATGAGTTTTACCGTTTCGGTGTGGTGAAGAGATAATTTTTACCCGACTTACCCTATCCACGCGTTGCTTCACGCGCAAATGATGATCTGCTTCCAGTCATCTTCTCACCCCATCGTCGGTTATAGTGAGAACCGTGCGAATGGAGACATTTCATGCAGATCGGCATTATCGGTACCGGCAAGATGGCGAGTGGACTGGGACAGCGGTGGGCGAGATACGGTCATTCGGTGCTATTCGGCTCGCGAACGCCGGAAAAGGCATGCACCCTGGCAACACAGGTGGGGATGGCGGCGCGCGGGGGTAGCTACGCGGAGGCCACGGCGTTCGGCGAGGCAGTGCTGCTGGCAATCCCGTATGTCGCCGTACCGGAGGCGCTGGCATCGATGGAACCGGTGGATGGGAAGGTGCTCATCGACTGTACCAACCCGCTGACGCCGGGCGATGGGGCAGAACTGACCATCGGATATACTACCTCCGCTGGCGAGGAGATCGCCCGGTTAGCGCCGGGGGGACGGGTCGTCAAGGCCTTTAACGCCGTCTTTTCCCGCGTGGTGCACACCAGTCCGGTGTATGATAGCCAGCGTGCCAGTATCTTCTATTGCGGGGATGATGCGGCCGCGAAGGATGCGGTTGACCGGCTGATCCGGCACGCAGGCTTCGAACCCGTCGATGCCGGGCCGTTGCGCATGGCGCGCACGCTGGAGCCGCTGGCGGTCCTGCTGATCGAGATTGGATATGCGCAACACCGGGGACGCTATCTGGCCATCAAGTTGCTGCATTCATCCACCGCGCCGTTGCCCACGCGAATTTCACTCGGCTGAGTGGCGTGACAACGGACCCGGGCGTGAGACGCCCGGGTCCGCAAGAGTGTGCCGTCGCGCCAGGCTTAGCGTTTCGAGAACTGGAAACCGCGGCGTGCGCGTTTGCGCCCGTACTTCTTCCGCTCTTTCACGCGCGGGTCGCGGGTGAGCATGCCGTGCACGCGCAACGCTTTGCGCAGGGTATCGTCGTACTGTACCAATGCGCGGGCGATGCCGTGGCGAATGGCACCGGACTGCCCGGAGTTGCCCCCGCCCAGACAGGTGACGGTCACGTCAAACCGCTCGGATAGGTTCGTCACGGTCAGGGGTGACATTGCCGCCACTTCCAGCGTCGGACGCGTTAGATAATCGTGCAGGGTTTTCCCGTTCACGATGAATTTTCCGTTACCGTCACGCAGCCAGACCTTCGCGATGGCGTTCTTGCGGCGGCCCGTTCCGTAATAATATGAATCAGCCAAGGTGGCTCCTCCTATCGGCGCTGGTTACTGCCGAAACGTCTCCGTGATGTCAACCGGCTGCTGCGCCTCATGGGGGTGCACGTCGCCGGCATACACTTTCAACTTGCTGGCCATATGGCGGCCAAGCACGGTATGGGGTAACATCCCCTTGATAACACGGCGTACTGTTTCCGCCGCGTTCTTCTCCATCAACCGACCGAACGGGATTTCTTTGAAGCCACCGGGATACCCGCTGTGGCGATACTTGATCTTCGTTTCCAGCTTGCTGCCCGAGATGTGCACCTTATCGGCGTTGATGACGATCACATGATCCCCGGTATCAACGTTCGGGGTAAAGGTCGGTTTGTGTTTGCCGCGCAGAATGGCCGCGACACGGGCCGCCATGCGACCGAGCACGAGATCCCTCGCGTCGACCAGCAGCCACTTGCGCTCGACTTCCTGCGGTTTTGCCAGATAGCACTTCATCATTCTATCTCCACCAGCCTCCCTTTTGGGGAGGAACGCGCGACCGGGGGATACCCGATTCGCATAAGAATAAGGCCGTGGGGCGGGGCCCCCTTGCCGGCCAGATGCCGATTGCGCGTGTGGAGGAGTTCCTCCAACCAGCACACCGGGCGTTCCCCATGCCCAATCTCGACCAGATTCGCTACCAGCAGGCGTATCATCTGCTGCAGGAAGGCATCCGCCTGCACATCGATGATGACCGTGTCATGCCGAACGGTAACGTGCGCGCGTTGCAACGTACGCACCGTGTTGCCCTGCACGGGCGGACCACTGTGGCATAACGCCCGAAAGTCATGGCTCCCCAGCAAGGGGACGAGTGCCGCCTGCATGGCCTCGACCACCACCGGTTGCGCGATCTGCCAGCAAAAACGCCCACGCAGCGGATCAGGCTGGCGTGTCACCTGCAGCACATACCAGTAGCGCCGCCAGCACGCCGTGTGCCGGGCGTGAAAACCCGGCAGGCATTCCATTGCCCTGCGCACCTGGATGGTGCTTGGCAACAGCCGATTCACCACCCACGGCAGACGTTCCACCGGTATCGGGTTCTCGCTCTGCAGGCTGATAACCTGTCCCAGCGCATGTACCCCGGCATCGGTGCGCCCGGCTACCGCAATCCGGACGGGATGTTGCAGCACTTTTGAAAGGGCTGCTTCCAGCGTACCCTGAATGGAGGGCGCAGTGCGTAGTCGCTGCATCCCCGCCCAATCCGTACCATCATACGCTACCGTCAGGGTGAGGGTGCGCATGCTCGTGCTCAGTCGACCAGTTCGATCTTCACCATCGAGGCATTATCACCGCGGCGTCCAGAGCGCACCGTCAGGCGCCCCTTCGGATCCATGTGGGATTCGCCGCCCAGGTGGGTCAGGCGCAAGTAACCGCCAGGTCGATTCTGGAAGCGCGGACCGATTTCCGTGAATAGCTTCTCGATCAAGCGCTCGCCGCTTGGACGGCGATCCTCGGCCTTTAAACCCAGCGGACGACTGCCCGGCTTGCGCGGTGTCTGCTTGTAGGACAGCGTTTCGCCCGTGACATTCTCGAACTTCGCGCGGGTGGTGATCACATGTCCCATGGGAATCCACCGACGGGCCAGCCGCCGATTGGTCAGCGTATCTTCACGCCCCAGGGTAATAATTTTTTCAATGACCCGGCGCGCTTCTTTCGCCCGTGTCTCCGTGGTCGTCACATACCCATGCTTCAGTACCGCCGCCACCAGGCTTTTCAAAATGGCGAGACGCTGATCGGTGGGCCGACCCAGGCGCTTGGTTGCTACACGATGTCTCATAATTCCTCTACCTTATTTCACACCGCGGCCGAGCGAACGCCCATACCGCGCGGATGACTGGTTATTCCTCTTCGCCTTCGATCTCCGGGATGTATTCGCCGGATTCGCGCAGGTTCAGGCCCATCTCCGCCAGTTTGTCTTTCACTTCGTTCAGCGACTTGCGTCCGAAGTTCTTGATGGCAATCAATTCCGATTCGGAATGTCCGATCAGTTCGCCCACCGTCGAGATGCCAACCTTGCGCAGGCAGTTGAACGTGCGCACGGAGAATCCCAAATCCTTAATGCGCTTGTCGGCGCCGGGCACCATCGCGCCCAGATGATCGGCGAAGATGCCATGCTCTTCCTGCTCACCGAAATCGAAAAACAGGATCAGATAGCGGTCGAGGATCTTCGCCGCGTCGCTGATCGCCTCATGCGGACTGATCGTCCCGTTGGTACGCACCTCCAACGTCAACCGATCGAGGTCGGTGGCGCTGCCCACGCGGGTGGGATCCACGCGATAGGTCACGTGGCGCACCGGAGTAAAGATCGAATCCACCGGAATGGTCCCGATCGGCAGCCGCGAGCGATCTTGCCCTTCGGCCGCCAGGAACCCGGTACCGAGTTGGATTTCCATCTTCACATCGAGTACCGAATCGTCACCGGACATGGTGGCGATATGATGATCCGGATTGGCAACCTCAATATCGGACGGCAGTTCGATGTCGGCCGCGGTCACTTCCCCCGCACCTTTACGGTAGAGGGTAACCTCGCGCGGTTCATCGGGGGCACGATCTTCCGCGCCCGGTATGATATTGAACGCCACTTCCTTCAGGTTTAACAGTACGTCCGTCGTATCTTCAATCACGCCCGGGATCGTGCTGAACTCGTGCAGCACGCCCTCGATGCGCACGGATTTCAACGCCGCGCCGGGAATCGAGGACAGCAACACGCGCCGCAGCGCGCTGCCAAGGGTGGTGCCATAACCCCGATCGAGCGGCTCAACGACGAATTTCCCGAAGCTCGGGTCTTCGCGCTGGTCAATGCGCTCAATTTTGGGTGTCTGGTTGCTCATCAATAACATAGTGTTCCGCTCCTGCAACCGTCTGAGGACACGCGGTCCTCTTCCCGCGGGCGGTTAGCGCGAATAATATTCCACCACTAACTGCTCATGCATTTCCGGCAGCTCCATCTCTTCGCGAGCAGGCACGGAAAGCAACTGAATCCGTTTGGTCTCGGTATCAACGCTCAACCACGCTGGCGCGCGCCGAATAGTACCGCCGCGCTGGAAGACATCGGCCGTCCGCGATTTCTCGCGCACTTCGATGACCATCCCTGGCTTCAGCCGGTAGGACGGTACGTTGACCACCTGGCCATTCACCTTGAAGTGGCGGTGGGTGATTAATTGGCGCGCCTCGGCGCGTGACGAGACCAGGCCGGAGCGAAACACGACATTATCCAGTCGGGTTTCCAGCAACTGCAGCAAGCCTTCGCCGGTGACGCCGCGCTGATGCGCCGCTTCTTCATAATAATGGCGGAATTGCTTCTCGTAGACCGAGTAGTAGCGCCGCGTCTTCTGCTTTTCGCGGAGCTGATGACCATAATCGGAGATCTTCTTGCGACCCTGGCCATGCTGCCCCGGCGGATACGCGCGATGCTCGATGCCGCACTTCGGCCCCAGACAACGCGCACCCTTTAGAAACAGCTTGATGCCTTCTCGGCGGCAGAGTTTACAAACCGCACCGGTATATCGACCCATTCACTTTCTCCTTATACACTCGCGTCAACCGCGGGCGATCAGACGCGCCGCCGTTTGGGCGCCCGGCACCCGTTGTGCGGTACCGCGGTGATGTCTTTGATGGAAGCCACCGAAATCCCGGCGGTTCCCAGCGCACGAATGGCCGTTTCACGTCCGCTGCCGGGACCACGCACGTAGATGTGCACGCGCTTCATGCCCTGGTCCGCCGACCGGCGGGCGACCGTCTCCGCCGCTAACTGTGCGGCGAACGGAGTGCCCTTCTTTGTGCCTTTGAAACCGACGGATCCAGCGCTGGACCAGGTGACTACGTCGCCATTCAAATCGGTCATCGTGACAATGGTATTATTGAACGTGGATTGGATATAGGCATTGCCTTCCACCACGATGCGCTTCTCGCGCCGCTTTGCCTTTCCGACTTTACGAGCCATACTTTCCTCCTCGGCCTTGGCCGCACGGCGGCCCGCCGATCATGGTGCACTGCACTACTTACTTGCGCGCGGCTTTCTTCTTGCCGGCGATGGTGCGCTTCGGCCCCTTACGAGTACGCGCATTGGTCCGGGTGCGTTGCCCGCGGACGGGCAAGCCGCGACGATGACGCAGGCCGCGATAACACCCAATCTCCATCAGGCGCTTGATATTGGCGGAAATGACGCGGCGCAGATCACCTTCAACGGTCAACTCACGCTCGATCACCTCACGCAGGCGACCAATTTCTTCTTCAGTCAGGTCGCGCACCCGAACCGCCGGGCTGATCCGGCTCTGTTCCAGGATTTTGACACTCGTGGGCAGCCCGATCCCATAAATATAGGTCAGGGCGATCTCCACGCGCTTATCTCGGGGCAAATCGACGCCCGCAATTCTAGCCATGCGTGTACTCCTCTGTAATGTGTCTGCCTACCCCTGCACCTGTTTGTGTTTCGGGGTGACGCAGATGACGCGTACTTTGCCCTCGCGCCGGACAATCTTACATTTATCGCAAATGCGTTTGACTGATGCTCGAACTTTCATCTCGTTCCTCTTTCCCGGTGCCGTTACTTATACCGGTAGACGATCCGCCCGCGGTTCAGATCGTAAGGCGACAATTCCAACTTGACCCGGTCACCCGGCAAAATGCGAATGAAGTTCAGCCGAATCTTACCCGATACGGTTGCCAGCACCAGGTGGGCCTGGCCATCCGGCCCGGTCAGGGATTCCACCTTGACCCGGAAGGTCGCATTCGGCAATGCCTCCACGACCACGCCTTCCACTTCAATCGTTGTTTCTTTGGCCACGTTCTCTCCCTACACGGTTCGCGTCCTCACCGCAGCGAGGTGAGAATTTCCGGCCCCTCCTCACGGATGAGGACGGTATGCTCATAATGGACGGACAGCGAACCATCCGCCGTTACAAAGGTCCAATTATCGTCCTGCAGGATCACGCCAGGCCCACCGGCATTTACCATGGGTTCAATGGCCAGCGTCATCCCCGCGCGCAATATCAAGTTGCCACCCGCCGTCGGGTAATTCGGCACCTGCGGCTCTTCGTGCAACTGGCGGCCAACACCGTGTCCGCACAGATCGCGGACGACCGAGAATCCGCGTGCCGTAACTGACTGCTCCACCGCGGCGCCGATATCGCGAACCTGATTGCCGACCTTCGCAGCGTCGATGCCTGCCTGCAGCGCGCCTTGTCCGGCATCCATCAACCGTTGCGCCAGTTCAGACACCTCGCCGACCGGATAGGTAAATGCCGCGTCGGCGTACCAACCATCGACAATGGCGCCCAAATCGATGCCGACCAGATCGCCGGCGTGCAATATGCGCGGTCCGGGAATGCCATGCACGACTTCCTGATTAATTGAGATACAGGCTGTCGCCGGATATCCGCGATAATGTAAAAAGGCGGGTACGCCGCCGAAACTACGAATCGTCCGTTCCGCCAGCGCATCCAATTCTCCGGTGCTGATGCCGGATCGAATGGCGCTTCCCAGCGTGGAGAGCGTCACCGCGACGATGCGACCGGCTCGTCGCATCAGCCCCACTTCGCGTTCTGTTTTCAGGTGCACGCGAGGCGCCGGCTTATTCCGCCGCATCATGCGTCAGACTCCTTCCGGACAGATCGCCTGCCGGATTTCGGCGGCAACCTGCGACACTCCGATGGTGCCGTCAATGGTCACTAATTTTCCTTGCGTCCGATAATACGCGATCAGCGGTGCCGTCTGCATCAGATAGACTTCCAGCCGGTTGCGAATCGCCTCAATCTGGTCGTCTTTTCGCTGGATCAGCTCTGCGCCGCACGCGTCACAGATGCCCGCCGCTTTCGACGGCATGGTATCAACATGATACACCGCGCCACAATTCGGACACACGCGACGTCCGGTCAGTCGACGAATCAGTTCCTGTTCGTCCACTTCCAGATTGACCACCGCATCCAGGTGATGGCCGATGCGTTGCAGCATCTGATCCAACGCTTCCGCTTGCGTCTCGGTGCGCGGGAAACCGTCCAGGATATACCCGGTGGTCTTCCCCAGCAGTGCCAACCGCGCTTCCATCATCCGAATGATCAGGTCGTCAGGCACCAGTTCTCCGCGCTCCATATACCCCTGCGCCTCCTGGCCTAACGGTGTTCCCTGCCGCACTTCAACGCGCAGGATATCGCCGGTCGAGATATGCGTCATCCCCCACTGGTCGCGGAGATAGGCTGCCTGGGTGCCCTTTCCCGCGCCCGGCGCTCCGAGCAAGATAATATGCAGCGCGCACCCCGCAGGTTCACCCGCCATCCGATCCGCCTCTCTTCCTATTTAATAAATCCGTCGTAGCGACGCATTACCAGGTGCGCTTCGATCTGCTTCATCGTTTCCAACGCCACGCCGACAACAATCAACAGCGAGGTGCCCCCCCACAGGAACTGCTGTCCGGTACCTTGTGCAGTGGGAATCAACACCGGGATAATATACGGCAACAAAGCCACAACCCCGAGGAAGATGGCACCCGCGAAGGTGATCCGCGTCAGCACATGGTCAATATATTTCTCGGTCTGCTTGCCCGGACGCAGGCCCGGCACAAAACTGCCGTGTTTTTTCAGATTATCACTGATGTCCTGCACGTTATACACCACTGCGGTGTAGAAATAGGTAAAGAACACCACCAGCAGAAAGTATAGCAAGCCGCCGACATACGCCCCGAAGGGAATCGTAATCTCCCAGGTGCCGAGATTCCCTGACACCTTCAGCAGGTCGCCGTGATAGCCCGGTGAGAGCATCTGCAACACTTCCAGCCAGCGTGGGGCTGCGCTTCCGCTGCTGACGCTTTGTTCCATCATTTGCGCAATCGTGGCCGGCAACAGGGCGACCGAGATGGCGAAGATGATTGGAATCACGCCGGCGGTCGCGATTTTAAGCGGCAGATACGTATTGGCCGAACTGAAAACCCGGTTGCCGACGACTCGCTTTGCATGCTGAATCGGAATCTGTCGTGTCGCTTGGTGCACAAACGTGATGAATACTACGATGGCCACAAAGACAACAATAATCAGCGCGATGCTCAGAAAGGCGATTGCCAGATTATTATTGGCCTGTGTCCATGCTAAATCCAGCATCGACTTGAAAGTCGACGGCAGCCGGATGAGAATGCCCGCGAAGATGATCAGTGACACGCCGTTCCCGATGCCGCGGTCGGTCAACTGTTCCCCCATCCACATCAGGAAGGAAGTACCCGCGGCCATCACCAGGATGAGCGGAACGATGCCGAAGGCACCGGCAGCCTGATCGACGGCGCCCATGCGCAACAGAAAGATCGCCAGGCCGGCACCCTGGAGCACGGAGAGCAATACCGTTCCATACCGGGTGTATGCGGAAATGACTTTCCGTCCGGTCTCGCCTTCCTTCTGCAGTCGTTGTACCGCCGGCACGGCGATACCGAGCAACTGCATAATAATCGACGCATTAATATAAGGTACAATTCCGAGCGCGAGAATGGACAGACGCTTAAAGGCGCCGCCCGACATAATGTCGATGATACCGAATACTCCGGTGGAAGCGAGTTCTTCAATCGCCGCCGGATTCACAAACGGAGCCGGGATATGCAAACCCGCAACGAACAGCGCCAGCATCCCGGCCATAAACAGCAATCGCTTGCGCAGGTCCGGGATCTGAACGGCTCGTCCTAATCGAATGAGCGAATCACGCCAACTTGTTTCATGCACCGGCACTAGAGTACCTCCGTGCTCCCCCCGGCCGCGGCAATTTTCTCTGCCGCGCTGGAGCTGAAATGATGTGCTTTCACGGTAAGGGGTTTCGACAGTTCACCGTTGCCCAGCACCCGGAGTCCATCGCGCAACTCGCGGATGATCCGTTGTTTCAGCAAAAGTTCGGGGGTTACGACGGTGTTGGGTTCGAGATGTTCGAGCTGCGCCACATTAATCACTGCATATTCCTTGCGGAAGATGCCGATGTTCATCGCGGTTTTGCTGATGCCCTTCAGTTTGCGCAAGCGCCGCTGCAACGGGGTTTGCCCGCCTTCGAAGCCAGGTCGGACCGAGCCGCGGGCGAGTTGGCCCTTATGGCCACGGCACGACGTCTTGCCGTGGCCGGAGCCGGTGCCGCGTCCTACGCGCTTGCCGGATTTTCGCGCCCCCAGGGGGGCCTGCAAATTTTCGAGTCGCATCATTGTATCCTCAACGGCCGCCCGCGAACGGACGTGCCAGCCAACCATACCCACTTCAACTCGGCGCTACACGCCGGCGGAATTACTCGACCACTTCCTCCACCTGCAGCAAGTGGCGTACTTTGAACGCCGCGCCGCGCGTGGACGGATTATCCGGCAGCACCACCGTGTGCTGGAGTTTACGCAACCCCAGCCCGTGAACCGTACGGCGTTGATCCTGGGTGCACCCGATCAAACTGCGCTTTAAGGTAATCGCCAATTTCCCACTCATGCTACACCCCCTTGTCGCACAGGACGGCCCGTGATCTCCTCAACCGTGCGTCCGCGAATCGCCGCGACTTCTTCTGGGGTGCGCAGTGACTTCAGGCATTTCACCGTCGCCCAGGCGATATTGACGGCATTGGCCGAACCCAACGACTTGGTCAGAATATCACGCACGCCGGCCGCTTCCACAATCGCGCGCACCGCACCGCCGGCGATGACGCCGGTGCCCGGAGCCGCCGGTTTCAGCATCACGCGCGCTGCGCCGGTCTCTTCCAGCACCTCGTGCGGAATCGTCCCATCAAACAACGCAATACGCATCAGGGACTTCTTCGCGGCTTCGGCGCCTTTGCGTATCGCTTCGGGTACTTCGCTGGCCTTGCCCAGGCCGACACCCACGAAGCCATTCCCATCACCGACCACAACCAACGCACTCCAACGCAACGTGCGTCCACCTTTATGGACCTTCTGCACGCGGTTCAGCGATACGACCTTCTCTTCCAGTTGCAGCGCTGAGATATCAATTTTCGCCATGCCGTTTTCTCCGTCTTCCGATCTCAATGGGCTTTAAAACTCGAGCCCGCCTTCGCGCGCGCCGTCCGCCAGCGCTTTGACGCGGCCATGATACGGGTATCCGCCGCGGTCGAAGACCACCTTGGTAATACCCGCGTCGAGCGCCCGCTGTGCCAGCAGCCCGCCGACGGTTTTGGCGCCGGTGACATTGCCGCCGTGCAGCTCCGCGGTCGCCTGGGTACGAAACGCCGGTTCGTTGCTCGACGCTGCAGCCAGAGTGCGGCCGTTCACATCGTCAATCGCCTGCACGTAAATATGCTTCAGGCTCCGATGCACCGCGATGCGCGGTCGCTCGGGCGTGCCGCTCACTTTCGCGCGCACCCGGCGGTGTCGTCGCGCCAATGCGGCTTCTCTTACCAGTTTCATCGTCCTTCACCTCTGTTACCGGTCTTGGTCGGCAACGCTGTGTCCGGGGCGCGGGGCGCCCTCATCCGTTATTTCTTCCCTTTACCGGCCTTGGCGGCTTTGCCGGCCTTGCGGCGGATCACTTCGCCTTGATAGCGGAACCCTTTGGCTTTGTAGGGTTCTGGTTCTTTCAGCGCGCGAATCTTCGCCGCGACCTGGCCCACGATCTCCTTGTTGATACCGGCGATCGCCAGGCGCGCGGTGCAATGCTGGTTATCCACGTTGGGAGAGACATTTTCGACCGTAATGGTGACGCCGGGCGGCGGGATGACAAAGACGTCATGCGCAAATCCCAGGTTCAACACCAGGCGGTCGTTCTGCCACTGGGCGCGATAGCCGATGCCGTGCAGACTGAGGTTGCGGGTGAACCCCTTCGTCACGCCTTCCACCATGTTCGCAACCAGCGTACGCGACAGGCCGTGCAGCGCCTTATGCATCTTGATATCCGACGGGCGCTCGACATAGAGCGTCCGCTCGGTTTCCCGCACCGTGATCGGCGCCGGGATGGTGCGCGACAGCGCCCCTTTCGGGCCCGTCACACTCACCGCACCATCGAGTTGTATCACTTCCACCCCGCTTGGCAGCGGGATCGGCATGCGTCCAATCCGCGACATTTTCGTTCCCCTTCCGGTTCGGCGCCCCCCGGCGCGACTACCAGACCAAGCAGAGCAATTCGCCCCCGACGCGTTCCACGCGGGCCTGCCGATCGCTCATCACCCCACGTGAAGTGGTGAGGATCGCGATGCCCAGTCCGCCCTGCACGCGCGGGATATCCCGCCAGCCCAGGTATACCCGACGCCCCGGCTTGCTGGCGCGGCGGATGCCGCGAATCACCGGTTGGCGGCGCGGGCCGTACTTCAGCGTCAGGCGCAGTGTCGCCGTCGGCTTTTCGGTGTCGGTCAGCTCCACTTTCTGGATATAGCCTTCGTCTTGCAACAGACGCGCGACTTCCACTTTTAACAGCGACGTCGGCATTGCCACCGTATCATGTCCGGCAGACGCCGCGTTGCGCACACGAGTCAACATATCAGCTATGGGATCGGTAACCGGCATTTCGCCCTCCTACCAGCTCGATTTGGTCACGCCCGGCAACAGGCCACGGTGGGCGAAGCTCCGTAAACAAATTCGGCACATGCCGAACTTGCGAAAGTAGGCGCGAGGCCGTCCGCAGATATGGCACCGATTATAGGCGCGCACAGCGAATTTGGGTTTCTTTTTCCACGTCTCGAGTTTGCCTGTCTTGGCCACGGTCAACTTCTCCCTTTTAAATCTCTGCGGTCTTAGCTCTTGCGCAGGGGCAAGCCCAGGCGGGTGAGCAGTGCCCGCGCTTCTTCGTCGGTGCGGGCAGTCGTCACAATCGTGATATCCATCCCGCGCACCCGGTCGATCGTATCGATGTTGATCTCCGGGAAGATCGTCTGATCGCGCAAACCCAGCGTGTAGTTGCCACGCCCGTCGAACGATTTGGTCGGCAGTCCCTGGAAGTCGCGAATACGCGGCAGCGCAACGGAAAACAGCCGGTCGAGGAATTCCCACATGCGCAGGCCGCGCAGGGTGACCTTGCAGCCAATGGGATTGCCTTCGCGCAGTTTGAATGCCGCAATAGAGCGCTTGGCTTTCGTCACCAGTGGCTTCTGCCCGGTAATGATCGCCATCTCGCGTACCGCGTGATCCAGCGTTTTGATGTCCTGCAGGGCTTCGCCGACACCCATATTCACGTTAACCTTCAGGATGCGCGGGACCTGCATGATGTTCTCAAAGTGGAACTGCTCATTCAAGCCTGGCACCACTTCCTGCAGATAGCGCTCGCGCAAGCGAGGGGCAACGCCTTTTTCTTCGACACCGCCGAAAGCCTGTGCGCCTGGAGCCGCCTCTTTGCCGCGTCCCGCGCCGGGCTTCACGCCGACTTTCCCCTTCGCGGGGGCAGCGCCTTTTTTCGAATCCTGTTTCGCCACGATTTTCTCCTTCATCGCACGACCATTCCACCTGCGCCCGGTCATCGGGCCATGCGGCGGTCATGCCTGCTAGCTCAAGCGCGTATCGGTCGGCCGCGGGATAATCTCGCCGCACTTTTTGCACACGCGCTCGCGCACCATCACGGTCTTCTCGCCGTTCAGCGTCTGTCGGGTTTCTTCACGCATCCGCACACCGACGCGCGTCGGCTTGGCGCATGTGGGGCAGACCAGCATGACGCGGCACGCGGGAAGCGCGGCTTCCATCTTAATGCGGCCGCCTTGCTGCACCTGGCCGGCACCGGCGGTCTGGCTGGGCTTCTGGTGCTTAGTCACCATGTTCAACCCTTCCACCACCACCTTGTCCTTATCGGTCAGCACGCGCAGCACTTTTCCGCGCACGCCCTGGTCGCCGCGACCCTTCTGGTTTGCGACATCCTTACCGGAGCGCAGATATACTGTATCGCCTTTTACAATCTTCATAGCACCCACCAACACGCGGCGACCCGCGCGGACAATCGTTCGCGCCGAGTCGCACGAACGGTAATTGTACGTATTTTCCTCTGCAGTGTCAAGGCCCGAATACTCGGAATTCCTCTCCGAGCAAGCGCTTACAGCACCTCCGGTGCCAGACTGACAATCTTCATGAAATCGCGGTCGCGTAACTCACGCGCCACTGGGCCAAAGATACGAGTGCCGCGCGGATTCTTCGCGTCATTAATCAACACGGCCGCGTTATCGTCGAAACGGATGTAGGAGCCATCGGGTCGGCGCAACTCACGCCGGGTGCGCACCACCACCGCTTTGGCTACCTCGCCTTTTTTGATCGCCGCGCCAGGGGTGACTTGCTTCACCGCCACGACGATAGTATCGCCGATCTGGGCCGTCGTGCCGGTGGAACCTTTCAAGACACGAATGCATTCCACCACACGGGCGCCGGAATTATCGGCCACGTTCAATCGCGTTCTCAGCTTAATCATCGTATTATCCTTACGGGCAGGGATCCTGCCGGATTACTTCTCTTCTTCACTGCGCTTCTTTGCTTCAGCGATGATCGCGTCGGCGAATTGCGGCGGCACTTCTTCATAGTGCGAGAAGGTCATGGTGAAGCTGCCCCGCCCCTGCGTCAGTGCGCGCAGCTCGTTGGAATACTGGAACATTTCGGCCTGCGGCACCTGGCCTTTAACCACCGACATCCCGCCACCCGCCGAGTCGGAACCCTGCACGCGACCGCGCTTACTGGACAGGCCGCCGATAATGTCGCCGATGTAGTCATCCGGCACGGTGATCTCGACATCGACATACGGCTCCAGCAACACCGGCTGAGCCTTCGGCATCGCATCCAGGAAACCCAGGCGACCCGCCGTCTGGAAGGCGATGTCTTTCGAGTCCACCGGATGGTACTGGCCATCATACAGGGTCACGCGTACGTCCACCACCGGATACCCGGCAAGCGGACCGCGCTTGATCGTCTCACGTACGCCTTTTTCCACGGACGGGATGTATTGGCGCGGTACCACACCGCCCACCACCGCATCCACGAATTCAAAGCCGGAGCCGCGCTCCAGTGGTTCGAGTTTCAGCTTTACGTCGCCGAACTGGCCGGCGCCGCCGGTTTGTTTTTTATGGCGCCCATGGCCATCCGCGGAAAGGCGAATCGTCTCACGATAGGCCACCGTCGGGTTGCCGAGTACGGTATCGACGTTAAATTTGCGCTTCAGCCGGTCGCGAGTCACTTCGAGTTGCAGCTCACCCATCCCGGCGATAATCGCTTCATGCGTCTCCGCATCCTGCTCGAAGCGGAGGGTTGGATCCTCTTCCATGAAGCGGTGCATGCCCTGCGCCAGCTTATCTTCCTCACCCTTGTTCACCGGTGCGATGGAGAAATTCAGCATCGGGTCGGGATAACTGGGCGCCGCGAGGGCAATGCGGTCCGCCGCCGTCGACAAGGTATTGGTCGTCACCGTGTCGTGCAGCTTGGCCACCTGCACCAGATCGCCGGCCTTGGCGCTGTCCATGCTTTCCTGTTGTTTACCGATCAACACGAACAGGTTGCCGATGCGCTCGCGCGTTTCCTTCGCCGTGTTATATCCCTCACTCCCGGATGTCAGCGTGCCGGAGTAGACACGCAGGAACGTGATGCGACCCGCGAAGGGGTCGGCCGTAGTCTTGAACGCATACGCGACCAACGGTCCGGCGGGATTGGCCGTCAACTCGATTTCCTGCTCGCCTTTCAGCGCATGGGCCGGCGGCATTTGCGACGGCGACGGCGCGCTGCTCACCAGCAGATCAAGCAAGGGAAGGGTGCCATAATTTTTATAGGCAGCAGCCACGGCCACCGGGAAGACGCGGCCCGCGCGGATCGATTCCTGCAATCCGCTGATTATCTCGGCATCCGACAGTTCGCCCTCTTCCAAATATTTCATTGTCAGGTCGTCGTTGGCTTCCGCCGCTGCTTCGATCACCGCTTCACGTAACTCGGCGGCACGCGCCTGCAGTTCGGCGGGAATATCCGCTTCACGCGGTGCGGCGTTGTCGTCGCTCTCCAACAACGCCTTCATGTGCACCAGATCGATGATGCCGCGGAATTCGGATTGTGCGCCGATAGGCAGGTGTAACGCCACGACGTGGGCGCCGAACCGCTGCTTCAGCGATGCCAGCGCGTTATCGAAGTTAGCGTGGTCCTTATCCATTTTATTAATGAGAATGAGACGCGGCAGCGCGCGCGCTTCGGCCATGCGCCAGTAGCGTTCGGTCTGCACTTCGACGCCGTTCACCGCGTCCACCACCACCAGCGCGGCATCCGCCACATACAAGGCACCGACAACTTCACTGAGAAAGTCCGCGTAACCGGGCGTGTCGAGCACGTTGATTTTCACGCCGTTATACTGGACAGGCAGCAGCGAGGTGTTGATCGAGATCTGACGGGCGATTTCATCGGCATCGGTATCGGACAACGTGGTGCCGGCGTCAACACGCCCCATCCGGCCAACAACGCCCGTCTGGTACATCATCGCCTCGGTCAGGGTCGTCTTACCGGCGCTCCCATGTCCGATCAATGCAATATTGCGAATCGAGTCAGTCTCATAACTTTTCATCGGTGTCTCCTACCACTAATGCTCCAGGCTTTCCGGGGCAGACGGCCACCAACCCACGAGTACTATTTCGCCTTCTCGGTGATCTCCACCACGCGCCAGCATTTCTCTTTGCTAAGCGGGCGCGTTTCCATAATGCGCACTTTGTCGCCGGCGCGGCAGCTATTCTGCTCGTCGTGGGCCTTGAAGGTCGCGGTGCGCTTGAGGATGCGGCGGTAAAGCGGGTGCTGTACCAGGTCCTGTACCTGCACCACGACCGTTTTATCCATCTTGTCGCTGATCACCACACCTTCGCGAACTTTGCGGCTGTTGCGTGTGACGCTCTCTCCCATTGGTGTTACTCCCTATTCTCGGCTGGCTAACGAACGGTTTTGCGGTCGCGATAGACGCGGCGCTCGGCCACCCGATAGGCTTTATACTCTTCCATCGTGGCGAACCCGGATTGCTCCAACAATTCGCGCTGGCGCAACAGGGTCATCAGCATGGCAATGCGTTTGCGCGCATTGTGAATGCCGGCCGGATTGGACAATCGCTTCATTCCCGCATCGAACCGGTGATTGAGCAATGTCTGCTCGGCCTCAGCCAGTTCGTGCTGCAGTTGTTCTTTCGTCAGGCCATGAATGCGTCGACGTTCTTCCAGCTTCACAGGTCCTGCCCTCCCTCGGTCATTTCACGGTTGACGAATTTCGTCTTGATTGGCAGCTTGTGCGCGGCGAGGCGCATGGCTTCGCGCGCGATCTTCTCCGGGACGCCGCCCATTTCGAACAGCACGCGTCCGGGCTTGATCACCGCCACCCAGTATTCGGGGGCGCCTTTACCGGAGCCCATGCGGGTTTCCGCCGGCTTGGCGGTAATGCTCTTATCCGGGAAGATGCGAATCCACACCTTGCCCTGGCGCTTGATGTAGCGCGTCATCGCAACGCGCGCGGCCTCGATCTGCCGGTTCGTCATCCAGCAAGGCTCCATCGCCTGCAGGCCGAACTCGCCCATCGAGATGGTGTTGCCCCGGGTGGCTTTCCCGGTCATGCGGCCGCGATGCATCTTGCGATATTTCGTTCTTGCGGGCATTAACATGTCGTTATCTCCTCACTCACCGGGATGTCAGGCGTTCTCATCAGTCGCGTCCGACTCCCCGGCCTCGGTAGGTGCGGTTTCCGCCACCTCAAGCGCCTCGCGCACCGGTTCGCCGGTGACTTCGACACCGGTGGAGGCCACCAGGGTTTCGTCCAACGTCGCGTCCGGAGTCAGCAACGGACCATCTTCGCCGGCAATCGCCGGAACAAATTCCTCCGGGCTATCGCCCGTTTCACTCACCGCGGCCAGTGCGGCGGCTTCATCACGCGGTACGCGCCGCCAGCCTTTCTTCTTCTCGGCTGCCGTGGCGGCAGCGGTTGGCGCGGCGGGTGCCGCCGCAGCCAGGGTAGGCGCCGCTGCCGGGGCGGGGCGAGCGGTTGCCGGGCGGGCCGCGGTGGGCGCCGGCTGGACGGTCCCGGGGAGAATCTCTCCACGGTAAATCCAGACCTTCACGCCGATATTGCCGTACTGAGTGCGCGATTCGGTTACGCCGTAATCGATATCCGCGCGCAGCGTGTGCAGTGGGATCTTGCCATCTTTGTCGGAATAGCTACGCGCGATTTCCGCGCCGCCCAGCCGTCCCGCCACTATGACTTTGATTCCTTTACCGCCGCGCTGCATGGTGCGGGCAATCGCCAGGCGCACCGCGCGTTTAAAGGACACGCGACGCTCGATCTGGTTGGCGATGGATTCGGAAACCAACTGCGCATCGAGTTCCGGCTGTTTGATCTCCACCACGTTCAACTGAACTTTGCGCGGGGTGACCTTTTCCAGCTCATTGCGCAAATCGTCGATCCCACGCCCGCCGCGTCCGATGATGAGTCCCGGACGCGCGGTGTGCATCGTGACCTTGATCACGTTGGCCATGCGCTCGATCTCGATCTGCGACACGCCGGCGTCCATGCCGCGGGAGTTGCCGCGGGCGTTACGTCCGCCGCCTCCGCCGCCGCTGCCGCGGCGCGTTGCGCCGGCCGACATCAACCCAGGCAGACGACCACGCAGATATTTGCGGATCTTGTGGTCCTCGATGGCGAACTCTTTGTAGTCGTTATCCGCGAACCAGCGGCTTTGCCAGTCGCGTATTACGCCCAAGCGAAACCCGTATGGATGTACCTTTTGCCCCATGCTGTGCTCCTAGAGATTTCCGCCCGCGCGAGTGGTGCGCGGTCGCGGTCGTTCCGCCACATGAACCGTAATATGACTGGAGCGCCGGCGGATAATGCGTGCCCGTCCCATGGTCGTCGGATGCATGCGCTTAAAGCTCATGCCGGCATCCACAAAACAGGTCTTCACGAACAGGCGCTCCTGTTTGATCCCCAGATTAGTGTCCGCGTTCGCGGCCGCCGATTGCAAGGCTTTGCGAATCGGCTCCGCCGCGGCGTTCGGCGTGAAGTTGAGGATCGCCACGGCTTCCTCATAGTCCTTGCCGCGAATCAAATTGACGACGCGGCGGACCTTCAGCGGGGCGATGCGGATATTCCGCGCCACCGCGATGGCGATGCCTTCCGCGCGACGCTGTGCGACCCGCGCCTTCTTCCGTTTTCCTCGTAAGCTGCTATTGCTCATGGCAGTGCCCTATCTCCCCTGCATACGGCAGGGCCCGTCTCGCGGGATATCCCGCGTGGAGATCAGCGTACCTTGGACGATTTCTCGCTCCCGGCATGGCCGCGGAACAGGCGGGTGGGGGCGAATTCGCCCAACTTGTGGCCCACCATGTTCTCGGTGATGAAGACCGGCACGTGCTTGCGGCCATCGTGCACGGCCAGCGTATGGCCGATCATTTCAGGCAGCACGGTCGACCGGCGCGACCAGGTCTTAATGATACGCCGCTCGCCCTTCCGATTCATATCATCGATTTTCTTCACCAGGTGCTCGTCAGCAAACGGCCCCTTTTTCAGTGATCTTCCCATTGTATCCTCCCACCCCGTCTGGGGCTGGCCGTGCGGTGTTACGCGCTGCCGCGACGTTTCACAATGAACTTATCCGTCCGCTTATTATGGCGAGTTTTCTTGCCGAGCGCGGGTTTACCCCACGGAGAGGACGGACCTTTCTTGCGGCCTACCGGGCTGTGGCCTTCGCCACCGCCGTGCGGATGGTCGACCGGGTTCATGGCGACGCCCAGCACATGGCCGCGGCGGCCTTTATGGCGCATGCGGCCGGCTTTGCCCAGCGTGATGTTCTCGTGATCGATATTGCCGACCTGGCCGATGGTGGCGCGGCACCCCGCGAAAACCATGCGCATTTCGCCGGATGGCAGCGTGAGGGTCACGCGCTTGCCTTCTTTCGCCATCACCTGCGCTGAGGTGCCGGCACTGCGACACATCTGCGCGCCTTTGCCCTCATGCAGCTCAATGGCATGCACGGTGGTGCCCAGCGGGATGGCGCTCAACGGCAAGGCGTTGCCCGGCTTGATGTCGGCGTTCGGCCCGGACTCGATTACCGTCCCCACCTTCAAGCCCAGCGGGGCGAGGATGTAACGGCGCTCACCGTCCGCGTATTCCAGCAACGCAATGCGGGCGGAACGGTTCGGATCGTATTCTAGGGCGATCACGGTCGCGTTCACATCGTCTTTACGTCGCTTAAAATCGATGATGCGGTACGCGCGCTTGGCGCCGCCGCCACGAAAGCGGCTACTGATGCGACCGGTATTATCGCGACCACCTGACTTCTTCAACGGTCGGGTTAACGATTTTTCCGGTTCCTTCTTCGTCAACTCGCTGAAGTCGGCAGTGGTCATAAACCGCCGTCCCGGCGAAGTTGGTCGATAACTCTTCAAAGCCATGATTGTCTCCGTGCCCACGTTTCTCGGCCATGGGCGGCCATACGGTGGAAGCTCCCTATACGCCTTCCAGCAGTGGGATGTTCGGCGAGTCGGGTGTCAGCGTGACGATCGCCTTCTTCCAATCAGGGGCGGAGCCCTTCTGTGCGCCGCTGCGTTGCCGGCGCCCCAACGAGCGGCGTTCCTTGCCGCGCACGTGGATAGTATGGACGCTCTGCACCTTCACCTTGTCCTTGGCGAACATCGTTTCGACGGCGCCGGCGATCTCCGGCTTGGTGGCGTCGAGCGCGACTTTGAAGGTGTATTTCACCACCGACTGCTCCCGCAAATCATCCGCCTTGCCTTTATTGCCGGCGGCGACTTGCTGGGCGTCTTTCCGGGTGTAGCGCTGTAATTTGATACTCGCCACGCTCTTTTCGGTGAGCAGCGGCTGTATGAGGATATGATGGATGGGTTTCGTCATTCCGCACCCCCTTGCTGTTGTTTGGCCGTCCAGCGTGCCGTGCCGAAGGGCTGCTGTTTCAGCGTTTGCAGGCGCAGCAGACTGGCCTGGGTGAAAAGCAGGCGGTCAGCGAGCAGCATATCGTAGGTGCCCAACCCGGCCGCAGTGGTGATGGCGACATTCGGCAGATTGCGGAACGCGCGCTCCACGGTATCGAGGTGATCAGAGAGCACCAGCAGCACGCGCTTATCCTGCAACTCCAGCGCCTTCAACACCGCGACGGCCTCTTTCGTCTTGGCCTGCGTGCAGTTCAATTCCTGCAGCACCACGATCGCGCCTTCGCTGGCCTTGGCGGACAGCACGGAGAGCAGCGCGCGGCGGCGCATCTTTTTCGGGAATGACAGGCCGTAATCGCGCGGATGCGGCCCGAACACGACACCGCCACCTTTCCAGTGCGGGGCGGAGCGCATACCCTGACGGGCGCGGCCGGTGCCCTTCTGCTTATAAGCTTTTTTGGTGGTATGGTGTACTTCACCGCGGGTTTTAGTATCCGCGGAACCCTGACGCTGATTGGCCAGCGTGGTCACGACCGCCTGGTGAATGAGTGCATCATTCGGTTCAAGGCCGAATACGTCCTCAGCCAGTTCGATCTCCCCCGCCTGTTTACCATCGAGCGTATAAACCGGTACGGTACTCATGACAATTTCTCCAATGCGGTAAAGGTGACGAAGCGGCCTTTGCCGCGCTCAATCGTGGGACGCTCGGGCATGGTGACGACCACGACCCCGCCGATCGGTCCGGGGACAGCCCCCTTGATGACGAGCAGGTTGCGCTCGGCATCCGTGCGCACCACGGTCAGCCCCTTCACGGTAACCTGCGCATCGCCCATATGGCCCGGGCGGCGCGCGCCGGGGAAAATGCGGGCGGCATCGGTGGCGCCGGAAGACGCCGGCTTGCGATGGAACATGGAACCGTGCGTGGCGCGTCCGCCGCGGAACTTGTAGCGCTTCACCACGCCGGCGAAGCCATGTCCCTTGGAGGTGGCAGTGACGTTGACCTTCTCGCCGGCAGCGAACACGTCGGCGCGAATTTCCTGGCCTTCGGAGAAGTCGTCCAGCACCGCGACCTTGAATTCCTTCAGGAAGCGGAGCGGCGTCAGATTGCGCTTGAGGAAGTGGCCATACATCGCCATGGTCAAGCGGTGGGGCCCGCGGGGTTCTTGCTCGACCTTGCCGCGGTCCTTCATCTTGCCCTGGGCATCACGATTATTACGGCGGCGCTCGTGTATGCGATACATTTCCTCAGCGCGCCGGATATCTTGCTCATCATAGGGGAGGTAGCCCAATTGGACGGCTTCATAGCCGTCAGTGTCCGCCGTGCGGCGTTGCACGACGAAACAAGGCCCGGCCTCTAGCACGGTCACGGGGATGGCACGGCCATCCTCCGAGAACAGCTGGGTCATGCCCACCTTCCGTCCCATGATCATCTTACGAACTGACATGGTTCGTGTCCTTTCCCTGCCCCAGCGGAGCCATGAGCCGGCTCATGGGGTCACAACAGATGGTCCGGTCCGCGCGGTCGCGCGGGACCGGACCGTTAGATCTTGATTTCAATGTGCACACCGCCCGGTAAATCGATGCGCATCAGCGCATCGATGGTGCGCGGATTGTGATCGAGGATATCAATCAAACGCTTGTGCGTCCGCATCTCAAAGTGCTCCATCGACTCTTTGTCGATGTGCGGCGAGCGAATGACGCAGAATTTGTTGATTTCCGTCGGCAACGGCACCGGGCCGGCGACGCGGGCGCCGGTACGGCGCACGGTGTCGACGATCTTAACGGCGGATTGATCCAGAATCCGATGATCGAACGATTTTAAGCGGATGCGGATCTTGTCACCCGGCACTTTTCGAGCTTCTTTGCGCATGGGCGGTCTGCCTCCAATAAGGGTGTGACTGCGTTGGCACACCCCGGGAATCTTGTCAAGGTGCCAGTGTCAGGAACCCCTGACGCACAAGGAAAGATAATACTCATTTACGCGGTACTCGTCAACACTTTTTACGAGATTTCCGCAGAATCTTTTCTTCCTGGTGTTTTCGCCTCTCCAGCCGGGAGGTGCAAATCCCGGCAAATCCGGTAAATTCATGGCTTACAAGCGATGACCGATCACTTCCTCGGCCAGTGACTTGGGCACTTCCTGGTAGTTTGATGGTTCCATCGAATAGCTCGCGCGCCCCTGGCTCATCGAGCGCACGGTGGTGGCGTAGCCAAACAGTTCCGCTAACGGCAACTTGGCGCGAATGGCCTGTAAACCGCCGGGTTGCGATTCGGTGCCTTCGATTTGTCCGCGCCGAGCCGCCAGATCGCCCATGATGTCGCCCATATTGGTTTCCGGACAGGTCACCTCGACCTGCATGATCGGTTCCAGAAGAATCGGCTTCGCGTGGCGCATCGCTTCTTTGAACGCGATGGAACCGGCGAACTTGAACGACATCTCGTCCGAGTCCACCTCGTGATACGAACCGTCGTAAAGTGTGACTTTGAGATCGATGACCGGGTAGCCGCCCAGCACGCCGTTGTCCAGCGCCTCGCGCACTCCGTGCTCCACCGCCGGAATATATTCGCGCGGCACCACGCCGCCTACCACGGCATCGACAAAAGTGAAGCCGGCGCCGGTATCCTGCGGCTCGACAGTGAGCCATACATGGCCGTATTTGCCCCGTCCGCCGGTTTGCCGCACATAACGGCCTTCCGCCTTTGCGGTGGCGGTAATCGTCTCGCGGTATGCCACCTGCGGGCGTCCCACGTTTGCTTCCACGCGAAACTCGCGTTTGAGGCGGTCAACGATGATTTCCAGATGCAGTTCGCCCATACCGGAGATGATGGTTTGCCCGGTCTCCGCGTCGGTATACTGCCGGAAGGTGGGGTCTTCCGCGGCTAGCCGCGTCAATCCCTCGTTCAACTTGTCTTCGTCGGCTTTGGTTTTGGGCTCGATCGCGACAGAGATTACCGGTTCGGGGAAGTGAATTTGCTCCAGCAGCACCGGCGCTTTCTGCTCGGACAGTGAATCGCCGGTGGTAGTGGTATTCAAGCCCACCACTGCCACGATGTCGCCGGTACGCACTTCATCCACTTCTTCGCGATGGTTGGCGTGCATACGCAGGATGCGCCCGAAGCGCTCGCGCTTGCCCTTTGATACATTGGTGATGGCCGTGCCTTTGGGCAACGTGCCGGAATAGCAACGGATATACGTGAGTCGGCCGACGTACGGATCGGACATAATTTTAAAAGCCAGCGCGCTGAACGGCTCCGCGTCATCGGGTGCGCGCCAGATTTCCTCGCCGGTGTCCGGGTCTTCGCCGCGCACGGCGCCGACGTCCAGCGGCGAAGGCAGGTAATCCACGACCGCGTCCATCAACAGTTGTACGCCCTTGTTGCGGAACGACGCGCCGCACAGTACCGGCACGATCGAGAACTTCAGCGTACCCGCACGGACACCGGCGCGAATGTCCTCTTCGCTCAAGGTACCGGTGTCCAGGTACTTTTGGATCAGCGCATCGGTACTCTCCGCGGCTGCCTCGATCAGCGACTCGCGGTATTCTTCCGCCTGTGCGCGGTAGTCCTCCGGAATCTCGGTCTCGATCATCTGCAAACCCATCTCGTCGGGATAAAGCAGGGCGCGCATGCGCACCAGGTCGATGATACCGGTGAATTGCTGTTCTTCACCGATGGGCAACTGCAAGGGTACCGGCCGGATGCCCAGCCGTTCGCGCATGGATTCCAACACGCGGAAGAAACTGGCGCCGGTGCGGTCCATTTTGTTCACGAAAGCGATGCGCGGCACGCGGTAGCGGTTAGCCTGGCGCCATACCGTTTCCGATTGCGGCTGCACGCCGCCCACCGCGCAGAAGAGACCAACCACCCCGTCCAGCACGCGCATCGAACGTTCCACCTCCATGGTGAAGTCGACATGCCCCGGGGTGTCAATGATATTGATGAGGTGATCATTCCACTGGCACGAGGTGGCGGCGGAGGTGATGGTGATCCCCCGCTCCTGTTCTTGCGGCATCCAGTCCATTGTTGCGGCGCCGTCATGCACCTCCCCCATACGGTGCAGCCGTCCGGTATAGAACAGCATGCGCTCGGTGGTGGTGGTTTTCCCAGCGTCGATATGAGCCGCAATACCTATATTACGGGTACGTTCCAGTGGATATTCTCGTGCCATGATGTCAATGTCTCTAACCGCCCGCGGGCTGTTGCCTTCCGCGGGCAAAAAAGGTCCCACCCCGTGGGTGACGGGGTGGGACCCAACAGAACATACGATAACCGTTAGAAACGGTAATGCGCAAATGCTTTGTTGGCTTCGGCCATACGATGGGTGTCATCACGCTTTTTCACCGACGAACCGGTGTTGTTCGCGGCATCCATCAACTCACCGGCCAGCTTCTCGAACATCGTCTTGCCGCCGCGCTTGCGCGCATTGGTGATGATCCAGCGCAATCCCAGGTCGAGTTTGCGGATCGGGCGCACTTCCATCGGCACCTGGTAAGTGGCGCCGCCGACGCGGCGGGGGCGTACTTCCACCGTGGGCATCACATTGCGCAACGCCTGCTCATAGACTTCCAGCGGGTCGCGCCCGGTGCGTTTGTTCATGAGCATGAACGCGTTATAGACAATGGATTCCGCCGTGCTCTTTTTGCCGCACTGCATAATCTTGTTGATGAGACGGCTCACCAGTTCACTGTTGAAAACCGCATCCGGCAAAATCTCGCGGCGCGGTGCGGGTCCTTTTCTCGGCATAATTCAGTATCCCCTACTAGCGTCGATCGTTGCGCGGGGTCTCCCCCGGCGGGCATTCCGTACGAACCCGATCAGTGCCTATTTCTTCTTTGCCGCCACGGCGCCCGCCTTCGGACGCTTGGCGCCATACTTCGATCGCCCCTGCCGGCGGTTCGTGACACCGGCGGTGTCCAGCACGCCGCGGACAATATGATACCGGATGCCCGGCAGGTCTTTCACGCGGCCGCCACGAATCATGACGACGGAGTGTTCCTGCAGGTTGTGGCCTTCACCCGGGATGTAGGCGGTCACCTCGACGCGATTGGTCAGGCGAATGCGGGCGACTTTCCGTAAGGCCGAATTCGGCTTTTTCGGGGTCACCGTCCATACACGGGTGCAGACGCCGCGCTTCAACGGGCCATTGGTATGCACGTATTTGCGCTTGTTGGAGTTAAAATTCCATCCCAGCGCCCAGCGCACGGTCGGGGTGATCTTCACCTGGGTGCGCTTGCGGCCTTTCCGGACTAACTGGTTAATGGTTGGCACGCGTGCTTCCTCTTTCCGGTCACAAATTTGTGCGAATGCCGGCCCCTGTTCCGGTCCGGCCACATGACGAAAACTAACGCCCACTGCCATCATGCGACGACAATGGATCACACAAGCGGGAATTTTAACAGGGTGCCCCCTCCTTGTCAACAGGAAGCGCGGTGTTTTTGCGTATTTTATCCATCGCACTGCCCGCCGAAGCCGTCTCCGTGGAAAAACCTGTGTCACAGTGCATATATATAATAAGGTAACGGTGCCCCAAGTACCCTCGCACACACTCCCCCATCCTGGCGATTACTGCTATAATACCGCGCAGTATTATGCACGACACCGGAGATTTTCATGGCCACCTACGCGACTGAGCTGTATTCCCGCCTGCGCACGGAACTGGACCGGGTGCAGTTGATCGATTGCCACGAGCATCTGCAACGCGAAAGCGAATTGCCCACGCCGGAACATGTTTCCATCGGACGCTTTTTCGCGCATTATGCCAACTGTGACCTGGTTAGCGCCGGCATGCCGCTCGCGGACATGGCACGGGTGCAGGATGGCACCAACGGATTGGACGCACTAGCGCGCTGGCAACTACTGAAACCGTGGTATCGCAAGACATGGAACACCGCCTATTGTGAGGCGCTGCGTATCGCGTTGCGCGACCTGTACGGCGTGGAGGATTTCGCCGACGAGACGGTGGAGCCGCTCACCGCGGCGTTGCGCCGCGAGGTGAAGCCGGGTCTCACCCGCCGCGTGTTCGACCGTGCCGGCATCGACTTCGCGATGACCAATCCTTTCGGACCAAAATACATCTTCAATCCGGATTTCGGATTTAATTGCTTCATTGTCGATATGATCGACGCCTTTACCGGCTTCCCCTGCGAGGCGCTGGCGGCGGAATCCGGCATCGACATCAGCGGTCTGGACGATTACCTCACGGTCATCGACTGGTATTTCGCGCGTGATGCCCACTGCGCCGGCGCGTTCAAAGTCGGCCGTGCATACGACCGCACGCTCTACTGGGAGGACGTGCCGCGCAGCGCGGTGGAGGGCACGTTCAATCGGCTGCTCACCGTGAACGATCACCCCGACCGGCGCGACATCCAGGCACTGGAAGACTACATCATGCACTATCTGGCGTGCAAATGCGGTGAATACGGCATCCGCATGAAGTTCCACACCGGCTTGCAGGAAGGCAACGGCAATACCATCCGCAACAGCCGTGCCGCGCTGATGAGCAACCTGTTCATGAAGTACCCACAGACCGGATTCGACATCTACCACATCTCCTACCCGTATGAGGAAGAGCTGGCTACGCTGGCAAAAAATTTCCCCAATGTCACCGTTGACTTCTGCTGGATGTGGATCATCAATCCCGCCGCGGGCCGCCGCGCGTTATCCGACATGCTGGATACCGTACCCGCCAACAAGATACATGGCTTCGGCGGTGATTTCATCTTCGTGGAAGGCAGCTACGGCCACGCTGCCATCGCCCGGCGCGAAATCACCCGCGTGCTCTGCGAAAAGGTGGAGGAAGGACGTTTCAGCGAGGACTACGCCTTGGAAGTAGGTCACATGCTGCTGCGCGATAACGCCCTCGTCAACTTCGACTTGGAGCCCCGCCGCGCCGCCTTCGCCGCCCGCGCGGGTGAAGGATTGCGTGTTGGGTAAGGCCAGGGCAGGATTGCCCTTGACACGCGGCCCGGCACTACCGACGGCGCGGTAATCGCACTGGTATTTGAAAAATATCTCGTTTCCTTCATCAAGAAGATGAACACGAGACGGCGTAGATACAGCAGTCTGTGTCGCTGGGAGACAATGTTGCTGAACGAGATCCGCCATTTTTACGCCAACCACCACTGGGATATCACCCTGGCGGTGGTGGTGAGCGTGCAATCGACCTTTCTGGCCTACCTGCACCACCCGAAGTGGAAAGCCTTCCTGCTATCGCTGCCGTTGCCGTTCACCTGCGCATTCCTGGCGGTGGGGCGCCCAATCGACGCCACCAATATCATCGGCATGTTCCTGCTGCTGGCCTACACGCACGGCGTGCGACTGCTTTACCAGAAGATGCGCATACCGATCATTCCCGCCATCGCCATCGCCGCAATCGGCTACTGCCTGGTCGGCACCTGGCTGGCCCGGCGCGTGCCGCCCACGCCGATGCTGTTCTGGCTGGGGTTAGCCGCGGTATTCGCGACGGCGGTGGTGCTGAATGGAGCGCTGCTCCCGCGTGAGGAACCGGGCCACCGCACCTCGCTGCCGGTGTGGGTGAAAATGCCGATCATGATTGGCGTCGTGGCGGCGTTAATGACGATCAAGTCCAACCTGCTCGGTTTCACCACCATGTTCCCCATGGTCAGCATCATCGCGTCCTACGAGGCGCGCCATAGTATGTGGACCATTTGCCGCCAGATACCCCTCATCATGTTGATGATGGGATCGATGATGACGACCATGTACCTGGCGCAGCGGCACTTCACCACCGGCATCACGCTGGTGCTGGGCTGGGTGGTGCTGATCGTGTTACTGCTGTTCTTCTCACGCGAGACGCTGTTCGGTCCGACGCCGGCGCCGGCAAAAGCAGTAGAAAGCACGGAAGCGTGAAACCATTGTTGATTGGAGATTCCGGACGGTACCGGCAACGGCAGCGGTTTGCGAATCCGGTAGGAAATTACCGTCCGACGGCGAAAGCTTTAGGATATTAACCGAACAACAGAACATGCACAAGTGAGGATACCCACCATGTCATCTCCCCGCATCGGCTTATTGCCGCTCTATCTCGTGCTTTATGACCAGGCGCTGCCGGAATCCCGCAAGGCGATGGATGCGTTTTACGCGAAGATCGCCGACGCGCTGGAAAAGCGCGGATTGGACGTAACGACCGTGCCGTTGTGCCGATTGGAGTCGGAGTTCATCGCGGCGATCAAGCAGTTTGAGGACGCCGGCGTCGACGCGATTGTCACGCTGCATCTTGCCTACTCCCCTTCGCTGGAGTCGGCAAAGGCGCTGGCGGCTACGTCGTTGCCGTTGATCGTGCTCGACACCACGCCCACCTTCGCCTTCGGACCGGCGACGCCGGCGGCGGAAATCATGGGCAATCACGGCATCCACGGCGTGCAGGATATGTGCAATCTGCTTATCCGCAACGGCAAGTCATTCCAGATCGAAGCCGGCCACTGGCAGCAATCCGATGTGATCGAGCGCACGGCCGCATGGGCGCGTGCGGCGAAGATTGCCACCGCTATGCGCACGGCACGCGTGGGGCTTTACGGCGAACCATTCAGGGGCATGGGCGATTTCGCGGTGCCGGAAGCCACGCTGCGCCGGACCATTGGCATAGAAGTGGTACACTGGGATGCACAGGCCAGCGCCGCGCTGTTGCCTGCCGAGGATGACGCGTCGGTAGAGCAGGAGATCGCCGCCGACCGCAAGGCATTCATGATGAAGGAGATTGATGACGCGACTCACCGCCGCTCGGTGGTCGCCGGGCTGGCGGTGCGCCGCTGGCTGGCACAGCAGCAGCTCACCGCGTTCTCCATCAACTTTCTCGCCGTCAACCGCGAAACGGGGCTGCCGACGATGCCCTTCCTGGAAATCAGCAAGGCGATGGCGCGCGGCATCGGTTATGCCGGCGAAGGCGATGTGCTCACCGCGGCGCTGGTCGGTGCGCTGGCCGCCTCCTTCCCACAGACGACGTTCACCGAGATGTTCTGCCCGGACTGGCAGGGTGAGAGCGTCTTTTTGAGCCATATGGGCGAGATGAATATCGCCCTCACCGCGGGCAGACCGCTGTTGATGAAGAAACCGTTCCCATGGTCAGACGTAGCGGAGCCCGCGGTGGCGGTGGGCCGGCTGCGCGGCGGCAATGCGGTGCTGGTCAACCTGGCTCCCGGACCGGACGACAGCTACACGCTGGTGGTGTGCCCCGGTGAGATGCTGGGAGTGAAAGGCCCGGATGCCATGCCCGAGGTGGTGCGCGGCTGGTTCCGCCCGCAGATGCCGCTGCATGAATTCCTTGCCGAATACAGCCGCGTCGGTGGGACGCACCACTCTGCGCTGGTCTATGGCGATGCGCTGGAAGAAATTCTGCGTTTCGGCGATCTGATGGGGTGGCCGATCGAATTGCTCTCCGATGAGAGCGATGAGATGGAATGAACCACCACGGGACCGGGGCACTGCACATTCGGCGCAGTGCCCCGGTGTCAGCACGGCATAATGGCGGGTGAGGATAATGCGATGACCGAACAGGAACGCTACGAACAGGTTGATCTCCCGTTTTATCACCGTGAAGTGGCGCCGGCGCTGCCAGCGGAGGTGCTGGACTTCCACGTGCACGTGTGGACCAGCGCGCACTTGCGGCAGGTGCCGTGGGAGACGGGTGAGGCTGGCGCCGGCTACATGGTGGTGGAGACGGATTACGGCACCGAACGCCTGATCGCCGACGGGAAGTCGCTTTTTCCCGACCGACCGTTCAACGCGGTGGTCTTCGGCAATCCCACCCCGGCGGCGGACCACGCGAAGACGCACGCATACCTCGCGCAAACGAGCGCGCAACGCGGATTGTTTCCGCTATTCGTCGCCGGACGCGACCTGCTGCCGCGGGAAACGCTGGAACGCATGGTGCGCGAGGAAGGATTCTTTGGCTATAAAGTCTTCCTGAACTGGTTCGGCGATAACTACGGCGACCTGACAATGGAGCAGATGCTGGGGCCGACGGAGATGGAAGTGGCCAACGAGTTGGGGCTGGTGGTGTTATGGCACGTGCCGCGCGCCAAGCGGCTGGTCGATCCGGTGGTACAGCAAGGCTTGCGCGACTATGCCCGCCGTTATCCCAACGCGCGCATCGTGCTCGCGCACTGCGGGCGTTGTTACCTGCCGGACGAGATGCAGTCAGCGGTGCACAGCGTGGCCGATCTGGATAACGTCTATCTGGATACCGCGATGGTGATGGATCCCACCGTACTGCAGATCATCTTCGATCATCTCGACGCTTCGCGCGTGCTTTTCGCCACCGATCTGCCGGTAGCGGCTATGCGCGGGCGACGCGTCTATGTGATGGATCACTGGGTGGACGTGGTGCTGGAGGGGTATCCGGAGAGCGCCTACCGATTGGCCTCCAACGGTATTCGCGCGACATTCATGGCCTACGAGATTGTGCTGGCGATCCGACGGGCAGCGGAACTGGCACGGTTGACCGCGCAGCAGACACAGAGCATTTACTTTGCCAACGGCCTGGCGGTGCTGCGCCACGTGCTGGGCGGGCGACAGCTCGAAGCGGTGCGCCGGCGCTGGGCGCAAGGGAGTGCGGCATGACGGACGGCTATCTGGGCATCGATATCGGCGGGTCGGGCGCGAAGGCGGCAGTGTTCGACGGCAGCGGAGGACTGCTTGGATTCGGTCAGGTGAGCAAAACGCCGGTCACGACGCCGGAGGGATTCACTGAGATTCCCATGGAGGAGATCTACACAGCGGCGCGTGAGGCAGCGCGGAAGGCCATCTGTGAGAGCGGCGCGCACATCCGCGCGCTGTCGGTCTCCTCGCAGGGCCAGGCCTTCGTGACGCTGGATGCGCAGGATCGGCACCTGCACAACATGATCTTGTGGTATGACAGCCGCGCCGTCGCGCAGAACGCCCACTACGAGCAGGTGTTGCGCGCCGCGCGCCCCAACGGCTCGCTGCCACGCCTTGAAGCGATCGCCACCGCGCCGAAGATCATCTGGCTGCGCGAACATTGCCCCGACATCATGGCGCGGGCACGTCGCCATTTACTGTTGCCGGACTACCTGTGCTACCGGTTGACCGGCGAGGCGGTCACCGATCCTTCCACCGCGGGCAGCACCGCATTGTATACGCCGGATGCCGGTTACGTGCCGGAGGCGCTGGCGGCGGCGGAGATTCGCGAGGAGCAGTTGGCGCGCGTGCAGCAACCGGGCACGCCGGCGGCGCGCGTAACCCCGGCGGCGGCGGTGGAATGGGGGTTGGCGCCCGATGCATTCTTCGTCACCGGCACTAACGACCAGTGGGCGGGTGCGCTCGGCGCCGGCAATAACGCCCCGGGCATTGTCTCGGAAACCTCCGGCACCTGCCTGGCCGCGGCGACGCTGTCCCCTACCCTGCCGGAGTCGCCGCCGCCCGGCATGCTCTACGATCGTTTTTCCATCCCGCGATATTTCGGCATTCTCGCCTATTCGAAGACCGCCGGCGCGGTGCTGGAATGGTTTCGCCGCGAACTGGCGTCCGGGAAGAGCCTGCGCGCGCTGGACGCGCTGGCCGCCGCGGTGCCGATCGGCAGCAACGGCCTCACCATGCTGCCGCACTTCGAAGGCATGGTCTCCCCCGTACCCAATCCGAACGCACACGGCGCTTTTGCCAATCTGTCGCTGGGACACACCCTGGCCGATCTCTACCGCGCCATCCTCGAAGCGCTAACCTTCTCGCTGCGCGAAAACCTCGAATTTCTCACCGGTTACGCGCTGACGCTCTCCTGCATCCGCTCCATCGGCGGCGGCGCGAAGAGCGATCTCTGGCTGCAGATGAAGGCCGACGTGACCGGACTCCCGGTAGAACGTCCCGTGTTTACCGAGGCCGCCACCATGGGCGCAGCGATGCTCGCTGCCGCCGGCGCCGGCGCCTTCGCCACCATCGAGGAGAGCGTGGGTGCCTTTTACCACACCGACGCCGTCTTCACGCCCAACCCCACCCGCAGCGGGGAATACGAGGCTCCCTATTGGCGCTACCGTGAGTTGTGTCGGATGCTGTATCTATAAATGCCGGCGGGTGGAATGGTATGCAGATGGAAATATTCCTGGTGCGACATGGGCAATCAACCGGTAATGGACGCGGGTGCTTTCTGGGGTGGAGCGACCATCCGTTGACTGCGCTGGGCCGCGCGCAGGCGGAGGCGGCAGCCGAACGGCTGTCACCGCTCGGGCCGATGCCGGTACTGTGCAGCGACTTGCCGCGCGCGCGGGAGACCGCGGAGATCATCGCCCGTCGCTGGGACGGCACGGTGGAACCCGACCCGCGCTGGCGCGAGGCGCACGCCGGAGATTACGAAGGCCGACCGTGGGATGACCTGGCTGGTGACCCGGATTTACAGGCGCGGTTCGCAGCCGATCCCTTCAGTACGGCGATGCCGGGCGGGGAATCGACGGCAATGATGATGGCGCGCGTGACGGAGGCCTTCGACGCGGCGCAATCCCGACCTGCGGAACGCCTGCTGATCGTCAGTCATGGCGGCCCCATCTGCGCGGTGCTGGCCTTTTGCCTGCTGATACCACCCGACCGCTTCTGGGCGTTGCTCGTCGACCATGGCGGGTTGACGCGCATTACCCGCACCGACGGTTGGTTTTCCGTGCGGACAGTGAACGAGACACCGTATTTACCACCACCGCCGTAACCGGGTAACTACTGCAGTACGTCACCAGGATTCTTTTTAAAAATACTGTAGATTCCCCGTTCCGATCACTTGCGTCGGTAAGGAACCAGTGTTATACTTAATTTACTGAAAGTGCCTCACATACCCTGGAGTCGAGTAACGTACCCTCCACCTGGGTGCCCGAGCTCTCTCCTCCACACATAATTTATTCGACTCCAGGGTATTAATGAGGCATGAAGCCGCTGACCCGTTCCTTGTCACTCTCCCTCTGTAGCATTTTCGTGCTCGTGCTATGCTCCGCGCGCATGTTGCCGGCATTCCAGGCACCGAATTCGGCGTGTACGATACGGGTGCTGACGCCGTTGGTGCCCCGGGGCGGGGTGGCGCTTTTCACACTCGACGCCCCCGGCGCCACCGCGGTCTACCTGCGCGATGGCACCACCCGCGTCCCGGCACAACGCCGCCCCGATGGCCGGTGGGATACGCTCCTTGGCATCACCATGGATGCCGCCGTCGGTCGGCATGCCGTCATCGCGGAAGCGGAGTTGGGCGAGCGCGCGGTGACCGCGACAGCCGACGTGACCGTCACTGCACGCGAATTTCCCGTTCAGCATTTGCGCATGACGCGCGGGCAGGATGCTGTATATGCAGCACCCGACGTGCAGCAGGAATACCGGCTGATCGGTCAAGCGCTGTCATGGGAGTCGCCGGAGCGCGATTGGCATGCCGTGCTGCCATTGCCGGTCACGGGTCGCCTGTCTACCCGCTACGGCACGCAACGCTTCCGCAACGGTGTGAAGGTCGGCGCGCATAAGGGCGTGGATATCGCCGCGCCCAGCGGCACGCCGGTCTACGCGGCGGCAGGCGGCACGGTACGGCTGCGGCGCGATTTCCGCCTGCACGGGCGCACCCTGGTCATCGATCACGGCGGCGGGGTGTGCGGATTATATCTGCACCTGCGCGACTTCGGCGTCAGCGAAGGTCAGCGGGTGACAGCCGGACAATGCATCGCCCGCGTCGGTGCGACCGGCGTCGCCACCGGTCCACACCTGCATTACGCGCTCTACATCCACGGTGTCGCCATCGATCCGTTGCGCTGGCCGGCAACCCCGCGGTTCCCGTGATACAGTTCTCGCACAAACCCTCCGTATTGCGCGCCGGCGGAACATCCGCGCGTGCACGATCTCGCTACCGTAAACATGGATTACCGAGAAGGAGGAATCTGTGTGATGCCGCGACTATTTATCTTATCGGCCATGATCGCGCTGTGCGCGCTGGCCTTCGCCCAGCAGACCCTTACCGCACCACCATCCCCGCGGACTATTACGGTAAGCGAGAGCGCCGAGCGCCAGTTCACGCCTGACCTTGGCATCGTGGTGGTGGCCGTGCAGACACAAGCCGATACGGTGGCGCGTGCGGTGAATCAGAATAATACGAATGCCGGTCGCGTGCTGGACACCATCAAGCGACTGAACATCCCGCGCCTGACGCTGCGCACGCTGGGCTATGACGTGTCGCCCATGTATGAGCAGCCCACACCCGGTCGCCCGGCGCCCAACCCGCCGCGCATCGTGGGATACCAGGTGGTGAACCGCATTGAAGTGCGCATTCCCATGGAGAATCCGGATCAACTCTCCGCGGCAGTCGGACGAGTCGTCGACGCCGCATTGGACGCGGGGGCGAACCGGGTCGATCAGGTAAGCTTCACGCTGGTTGATCCATCCGCCGCCATGCGTGAGGTGCTGGCCGCGGCGACGCGCAGTGCACGCCTCACCGCCGCCATGATGGCGGAAGCCGCCGGTGTGACCCTCGGCCCGCTGCTCAACCTGTCCGCGTCGCCGTATTTCCAGCCGCCGCAACCGCTGTATGCTCGCGCGGAAGCCGCTGCTGCTGCCGCCCCCATCGTCGCCGGCGAACTGACCGTCCGCGCATCGGTGAGCGCGGTGTATGAAATACGGTAATATCTAACGAGGGGTTCGTGGCTTGTGGATCGGCCTTAATCAGAATGATCCTCGACCACGAACCACTCGCCGTTCACTACCGGAGCAGCACATCCTGCATCACCCAATCGCGGCGCGACTGGCGAAAGCGGCTGATATTCAATGCGACGCCGACGGCGAGGAGGTTGGTGAGCAAGTTGCTGCCACCATAACTGATGAAGGGCAGCGGGACGCCGGTGACGGGCGACAATGTCAGGCACATGCCGGTGTTGATGATCCAGTGCGCGGCGAACATGGCTACAATGCCGCCAACGATGATACGTCCGAGCAACAGTTCCGCTTCTTCCGCGATGCGTATCAACCGGAACAGTAAAAACAGATACAGTCCCAGCACCGCGACGCTGCCGAGGAAGCCGAATTCTTCGCCAATTACCGCGAAGATGAAATCGGTATCCTGCTCCGGCAGAAAGCCTTGCCGCCCTTGCGTACCCTGGCGAAAGCCTTTGCCCCAGAGCTGTCCGGCGCCAATAGCGATGCGCGACTGCCACTGGTGATACCCGGCGCCGCGCGGGTCGGCGTGCACGAAATCCAACCGCTGCTTCTGATACGTTTTGATCAATCCCCTGCCGTCGGGGAGTTGGACGTTCCACGCCAGCATAAACAGCAGCACCGTGCCGACCACCACACTCGCCAGCATCCACCAGCGCACGCCGGCCAGCCACACCATGACGAACCAGATGACACACAGGATGGACGCGGTGCCAAGGTCCGGCTGTTTCAGCACCAGCAGGATCGGCACGACGAAAAAGAGCAGGCTGCGCAGGAAAAACGACCAGGACTGCAATTGCGAGCCGCAACGGGAGAGCAGCATGCCGAAAGCAAGGATGAGCGCAAACTTGGTGAGCTCCGACGGCTGCAGGCGCAACGGCCCAAGCTCGATCCACGATCGCGCGCCGTTGATCTCCTTGGCGAACAGCAGGGTGGCGATGAGCGCGAGTACCGCCAGCGCGTAAAACACCTGCCAGAAGCGCGACAGCACCCGGTAGTCCACATGGGCGAGTACCCCCATCCCCACCAGCCCGGCACCCACCCAGATGCCCTGCTTGATCAGCTTATCGGTCCCATTCTGCGCATAGGAGGCACTGAAGATAAATGCCAGTCCGATAGCAAGCAGCGCCAACACCGCTAGCAACAGGCCGGTATCCACGCCATGCGTCCGCGTTCGGATCTGTCGGGAAAGCAGCATAGCGAGGGTATTTCGCGGTCGAGGAGGGAAAGTCCTACCAACAATCAAGCGCTGTTTGTGCGTCCCCGGTAGCGATAATACGCGGCACAGGCGCCTTCAGTGGAAACCATGGTGGCGCCCAGCGGATGTTCGGGGGTGCAACTGGTCGCGAAGGCGGGGCATGCATCGGGTTTACACACCCCTTGCAGGATCAGCCCGCTGCGGCAGTCCGCCGGTTCATCCACGTCCTGCGCGGTAAGATTGAAGCGACGTTCGGCATCGAAGTCGGCATAGCGCGTCTTGAGCCCGAGGCCACTGGCGGGGATTTCGCCGATGCCGCGCCACTTGCGCGGGACGACGGTGAACACCTCGCGAATGAGTTGTTGCGCGGCGAGGGTGCCTTCACGCCGCACCGCGCGCGCATATTGGTTCTCCACCGTCGCCTGTCCCGCTTCGAGTTGCGTCACGCACATATAAATGCCTTGCAGCAAGTCGAGTGGTTCGAAACCGGTGACCACGATGGGCACGCGGTAGCGCGCGGCAATCGGCTCGTATTCCGTGTACCCCATCACCGTGCACACGTGCCCGGCGGCAAGGAAGCCTTGCACACGGTTGCGCGGCGAGGAGAGGATGGCTTCCATCGCCGGCGGCACGCAGACATGGGAGACCAGCAGCGAAAAGTTGCGCAACCCGAGCGCCTGCGCCTGCGCCACCGCCATCGCGTTGGCCGGCGCGGTGGTCTCGAAACCGACAGCGAAAAACACCACTTCCCGCTCCGGATGCTCGCGCGCCAGTCGCACGGCATCCAGCGGGGAGTAGACGATGCGCACGTCGCCGCCCGCCGCCTTCACCGCGAGCAGGTCGCGCGTGCTGCCGGGCACCCGCAGCATGTCGCCGAAAGAGGTGAACATCACGTCCGGGCGCGCGGCGAGGGCGATGGCCTTGTCAATCAACTCCAACGGCGTCACGCACACCGGACAGCCCGGCCCATGCACCAGCGTCACTCCGGCGGGCAGCAGTGTATCCACCCCGAACTTCATGATGGCGTGCGTCTGCCCGCCGCAGACTTCCATAATCGTCCATGGGCGGGTGGTGATGCGGGCAAGCGCGCGGGCATAACCGTGCGCGGACGGCGCGTCGCGATATTCATCGACAAACTTCATGCCTCCTCCACCTCCGCCAGTTCGTTCATCTCCTGCAGGTAGGCGAACACCTGCTGCGCTTCCGCCTCGTTGAGGGTGTTCAAGGCCACGCCGACATGCACGATGACGTATTCCCCCACCGCGGCCTCCGGCACCAGCGACAGGTTCACCTCGCGCACCGTGCCGCCAAAGCTGACCCGGCCCACGCGATCCAGCGCCTCGCCGTCGATGCATAAAATTTTACCCGGAACCGCCAGACACATGCCGTTTATCCTTTCTCCCGAAGCCGGAGTAAAAAATGCTTACCGCCCCCTCGCGAGCCTTTGCCGCGATGGCAGCGATCCTGTGCACTACGGCTTCTTTCGTGCCGCCGCCGCGAGCTGCCCGAGCGCGATGCCGCCGTCGTTAGGCGGAATGCGCTGATGCCAATACGGTCGGAAGCCTGCCGCGCGCAAGCCCGTGACCGCGCGTTCGAGCAGGCAGCAATTCTGAAAACAGCCGCCGGAGAGCGCCACCCGCGGCTCACTCACCTGCCGCGCGACCACGATGATGCCGGCGACCAGCGCATTATGAAACTTTGTCGCGATCTCCGCAAGGGGATGCCGCGCGCGCACGTCGTCGATAAGCGCGCGCATCAGCGGCGCCCAGTCGAGGATTTCCCCGGCACAAGGCAGCGGGTATGCGTCCTCGCCCACCGTTTCCGGCAGTGCGAACTCCAGCGCCATCGCCGCCTGTCCCTCGAAGCGCGTCTGCTGGTGCAACCCGCACAGTGCCGCCGCCGCGTCGAATAACCGTCCCGCACTGGTGGTGACCGGCGCGTTCAGTCCGCGCCGCAGCATGACGCGCAACACCTCGCGTTCACGCGGGGTAAACGCCGCCACCGGTGTCAGGTCATCCATCGCGAAGGCGTCATCGCCGAAGATGGCATACAGTACGCCCAGCGCCGATCGCCGCGGCTCGCGAATTGCCTGGTCGCCGCCGGGCAGGCGGAAGGCGCGTAGATGCGCGGCGCGGGTAAAATCCGTCTCCCCCACCCGTAGGAACTCCCCACCCCATACCGTGCCGTCACTGCCCAGGCCGGTGCCGTCCCACGCCACCCCGAGCGCGGGCGCCGCCACCTCGTTTTCCGCCAGGCAGGCCAGCACGTGGGCATAGTGATGCTGCACCGGGATGATCGGCAGTCCGCTCGCCGCCGCGAACTGCGACGAGTGGTAATCCGGGTGCAGGTCACACGCTACCGCCACCGGCTGCAGCGAAAAAAGGTTGGTGAACGACGCCACCACCTGATGAAAGGCATCGCAGGCCGCCGCCGTCTCCAGATCGCCGATGTGCTGGCTGACGAACGCCTGCCCGCCTTGCGTCGCGGCGATGGTGTTCTTCAGGTGCGCGCCCACCGCCAGCAGCGGCGGCGCCGCCAGCGGCACCGGCAACGGCGCATACCCGCGCGCGCGGCGCAGCAGGTATTCACGGTCGAGTACTACGCGCGCGATGGAATCGTCCACATGGCGCGCAATGGGCCGGTCGTGTACCAGGAAGAGGTCGGCCAGGCCGCACAATCGCGCCAGCGCCTCGCGCTCATCGGTGCAAATCGGCTCGTCGGACAGGTTGCCGCTGGTGGCCACCACCGGGAAGCCGAGGTCCCCCAGCAACAAGTGATGCAGCGGCGTATACGGCAGCATCACGCCCAGCGTCGGAGTGCCCGGCGCGACCGCCCGCGACGGCGCATCCGCCGTCCGCCGGCGCAACAACACGATGGGTGCTTCCGGCGCGCACAGCAACCGCGCTTCCCAGTCTGACACCGCGCAGTGGTCGCACACCGCGTCGAGCGTGGGATACATGAGCGCGAACGGCTTTTCTTCGCGCTGCTTGCGCACACGCAACCGCGCCACCGCCGCGTCGTCGCGCGCGTCCACCAGCAAGTGAAAACCGCCTAATCCTTTCACCGCAACGATCTGCCCGTGGCAAAGCGCGTCGACGGCCGCCGCCAGCGCCGCGTCGTGCGACGCGCGCACCGTCCCGTCCGGCGTCCAGCACTCGACGTGCGGCCCGCACGCCGGACAGGCGTTGGGCTGCGCGTGAAAACGCCGATCGCGCGGGTCGGCGTTTTCCACCCGGCATTGCGGGCACATGTCGAATCCGCGCATCGTCGTCCGCGCACGGTCATACGGCAGGCCATCGATGATACTGTAGCGCGGCCCGCAGTTGGTGCAATTGGTGAACGGATAGCGGTAGCGGCGGTTGGCGGGGTCGCGGATGTCATGCAAGCAATCGGGGCAGGTCGCGATATCTGGCAGCACCAGCGCCGTCTTCGCACCCCCCTCTACGCTCGCGCGAATCTCGAATCCCGCGTAGCCGACCGGATCGAGGTAAGATACTTCCAGGCTCTGCACCGACGCCCGCGGCGGTGTCTCGCGCTCCACGCGCAACAGGAATGCTCGCAGCGTCTTCCCAACCCCCTCCACTTCCAGGAAAACCCCCTGCGCGGAGTTGTTCACCCACCCCGCCAGCCCCAGCTCGGTGGCCAGCCGGTAGATGAACGGTCGAAAGCCCACCCCCTGCACCGCGCCGCGAACCGTCGCGCGCAAGCGAAGGATTTCCGTGTTCCGCTGCTCATTGTCCGTGTGTATCCGCATGCGCCTCCCGTATCCGCGTGCATGATACTCCGGAACACTATGAGAATGCAAAACGCTCTCTAAATATTGAAGTCCGCACAGAACCAGGACAGGGGCAATCATGCAATGCGTTTCTGCCCGGATGATTTTTCCTGACATCGTCACCACGTCAGCCGACACGCCATCGCCGAATGCCGCAACAGACCGGGCGCTTGACAGGTCACAGGCGGTCAGGCGGGGGTTGGTGCGTTCTCCCATGCCTCAACCTGCGCGATGACGCGGGCGACGAGGACGGGGAGGGCGCGCTGGACGAGTGGGGTAAGGGTGGTGTCGATGGTATGGGGGTCAGCGACTTCCATGGCAAGAATTTTGATCTCGCGGGGGAAGTCGAGGGCCAACTGGTCGGCGATCTGCAGCATTTCCGGCAAACCGGTGTAATGCGGCGACGGGGTGATGACCGCATCAAGAGTGGCGGGATCGAGCTCGATGATGGCGCCGGTGGGATGGACGCCGGTACAGATGGCGTCGATGATGATGGCGCGCTGATAGCCGAGGAAGTGGTCGAAAAGCGCCAGCCCGTGTTCCGCGGTGGCGATGACGTCGGCCCGGTCGCGCAGCGCGTCCGCCAGCGCGTGCGCCGCCAGGATGCCGACGCCATCATCACTCAACAACTCGTTCCCCAAACCGAGGACCAGGATATTCACGACAACTCCGTACGGCTGATCTCGCGCAGCAGCGTATAGCCCGCGTCGTAGATGCGCACACTCAACGGCATCTGGCCGGGCAACGCGTGGGTGGCGCAGCCGTGGCAGGGGTCGTAAGCGCGGAACGCCATCTCCACCATGTTCAGGATGCCGTCGTCTACCTTGCCCGCCTTGATGAGGCCGCGCGCGGATTTATCCACCGACATGGCGATGCGCGCGGCATTGTTCTGCGTGGCGACGATCAGGTTCGCCTTGGTCACCAGCCCGTTGTCATCCGACTGGAAGTGGTGGAACAGCGTGCCGCGCGGCGCCTCGACCACACCAAAACCTTCGCGCGGCGTGGCGGTGGGGATGGTGCGGATGTCGGAACTGATGATGTCCGGGTCGTTGGCAAGTTGCTGCAGTCGCTCGGCGGCATAGAGCAACTCGATCAGTCGCGCCCAGTGGTTGGCCAGCGTATGATGCACCGGCTTGCCGCCCAACGTGGCGAAATACTTCTCATAGGCGGCCTGCGCTTTTGGGGTTGCCATGCCGTCGGCGACGTTCAGCCGTGCCAGCGGGGCGACGCAATACACGCCGCTGTCCGGCCCATCGACGAAACCTTTCCAGCCGATCTTCTTCAGGTAACAGAACTTGATGTAACTCCACGGCTCCACATGCTCGGCCACGTGCTCCAGGTAGTCGTCGGCGGTGAACTTGACAAATTCCTTGCCGTCGGGAGTGACCACGCGGATGTCGCCATCGTAGAAGTTCACCTTGTTGTCCTTGTCCACCATGCCCATGTAGTACGTTTGATGGGTGTAGGTGTCGGAGGTGATCCACTCGACATACTGCTTGTTTTTCAGCACCACGTCGTCGAAAAGCTGCAGGCTGAAGAGGGCGAAATCGACCGCACGGTCAGCGCCGGCGATGAATTGCTGCTGATCTTCCGCCTTCAGCGCCTTCGCCACGCCGCCGGGCAAGCCGAGAACGGGATGGGCCACCTTGCCGCCGGCCAGCGAGATGAGATCGCGAATCTGCTTGCGCACGCCGATGACTTCCTTGCCGATCTCCAGCCCCACCTTGCCCAACACGCCGAGGATGTTGCGTTCAGCCTTGGGCGCGTCGGGGCCGACCACGAAATCGGGCCCGCCGAGGAAGAAGAAGTGCAGCGCGTGATCTTCCACGAAGAAAGCATTGTAAACCATCTCGCGAATCTTCTTCGCCGCGATGGTCGGTTCCACGCGGAAGAGCGAGTCCACCGCCTTGGTCGAGGCCATGTGGTGGGCGGTCGGGCAGACGCCGCAGATGCGCGAGGTGATCTGCGGCATATCCTCGGCTGGACGCCCCTCGGCGAACTTCTCGAAACCGCGCAGTTCCGGAATCTGGAAATACGCGCGGTCGACGTCGCCCTGGTCGTTCAGGAAGATGTCAATCTTCCCGTGGCCTTCGAGTCTGGTAATCGGATCAACCGTGATTTTCTGGCTCATGGCAATGGTCCTCGGTTCATATAACGGCCCTTTCCGTCGGGCAGGTAGAAACGCGCGCCGTCACCCCGTGTCCCTCTCCCACGCATGAAACAGAGACAGGTTTCGCGGGGTGAGGATTACATCTTTCTGAACAGCAGCGACGACGGCAGGCTGTAGCGATAAAAGGTGCCGGCGGGATCGACGATGGAGGCGAGTCGCGCCTCGATGTCGTCCTCATCGCGCGCCTCCAGCGTGGAGGCCAGCGCGGACAGCGCTTTCGCCCCGAAGTCCTTGACGTGACTGGTGGGACCGAGGCAGCCGGTGCAGGGCATGTTGCCGTTTACGCACGGAGCGCCGCAGCCGCTGCGCGTCACCGGCCCCAGACAGAGCAATCCCTGTGCCAGCAGGCACTGTTCCGGGTCGATAAGCACCTGGTAGGGACGCTTGAACTCGGTGATCCCCAGCTTGTCGGGCTTGGAGGCTTTGCGCGGGCAATCGTTGCACAGCGTGACGTCGGGCGCCAGCACCGTGCCCTTCGGCGGCAGCTTGCCTTCCAGTATGGCGGTCACAGCGCCGACGATCAGCGCTACCGGCGGTGGGCAGCCGGGCAGGTAATAGTCCACGTCGATCGTTTGATCGAGCGTCTGCACGTTCTCAAACAGTTCCGGCAGCGTCACGGTGCCTTCCGGCACTTTCGTCTCCGTCTGCGGATACGTGCCGCCGGGATTCACCGTGCTGGGACTGGTGGTATACGCGGTCGACAGGATCTCTTCGCGCCGGTTCAGGTTGGCGAGTCCGGGAATGCCGCCGGAGTGCGCGCAACTGCCGAAGGCGACCACCATCTGCGCCTTTTTGCGCAGCAGTTCGACCATTTCGAGTTGCTCGGAGGACCGAATGGCGCCGTTAATGAAACAGACCGCCATCTCGTGATCCTGCATCGCTTCGACATCGGAGCGTTTGAAGTCCATCGCGCACGGCCAGAACACAATATCAACCGCCGCGACGACGGTGAGGATGGTCTCATTCAGGTCCACCACGGCTTCTTCGCATCCGCCGCAGGAGGCACACCAATAAAATCCGACTTTCGGCTTGCTCATCACGCTCTCCTTATTCACCCACCGCCAGCGCGTGCGACGATTCCTCCTGGGACGTGGGAATCGCCGTCAACTGCAGCGGACCCAACGCGCGCACTTGCTCGATCATCTCGTTCATGACGCGCTGCACCTTGTCGCCCTCGGAGGCGGAGATCCACTCCAGCCGTGCCCGGCCTTCCTCGATGCCCATCTGCTTCAGCAGGCGCTGCAGCAGGCGGAAACGGCGGAGCGCCTTGTAGTTGCCTTCCTGGTAGTGGCAATCGCCCGGATGACAGCCGCCGACCAGCACCCCGTCGGCGCCTTTGCGGAACGCCGTCAGCACGAATTGCGGATCGAGCCGTCCGGAGCACATGATGCGCACCACGCGCACGTTGGGCGCATAGGTCATGCGCGACGTGCCGGCCAGGTCGGCCGCGGTGTAGGTGCACCAGTTGCAGAAGAACGCGACAATGCGGGGCTCGAACGCCGCCGTCGCGGTCGCTTTGGTCGCCTCAGACATAGCTCATTATCCCTTCGATTTCTTCATACACTTGCTCGTCGGTGAACAGATGCTGCTGCGCCGCGCCGGACGGGCAAGCCGCCACGCAGGTACCGCACCCCTTGCACAGCGCCGCGTTGATCTCAGCGATCCCCTTGTCGGCGTTAAAGGCGATGGCGCTGTACGGGCACATGTTGATGCAGGTTTTGCAGCCGGAACACAGCTCATCGGTGATGAATGCGGTGTTGGGCTCCATCTCGACGTGCCCGCGGCAGATAAGCGACAGCGCTTCCGCCGCCGCCGCGCCGGCCTGCGCCACGGTGTCGGGAATATCTTTCGGCCCCTGGCAGGCGCCCGCCAGGAAGATGCCGTCGGTAAAGGTGGAGACCGGCGCCAGCTTCGGATGGCGTTCGAGGAACCAGCCCTCGTGGCTGCAACTGATGTTGAACTTGCGGCGCACGTCTTCCGCGTCGGCGCGCGCTTCCAAACCCACCGAGAGGATGACCATGTCCACCGGGATGCGGCGCACCACGCCCACCAGTGTGTCTTCCGCGCGGATCACCAGCTTGCCTTGCTCGGCGGGGGTCATATTCCAATCGGTCACCTCGGCGGCGCGGCCGCGAATGAAGTGAACGTTTTCCTCCAGCAGCTTGTCATAGAACTCCTCATAGCCTTTGCCCGGCGTGCGCATGTCGATGTAGAAATTATACACTTCCGCGCCGGTGCGCTCCTTCACCAGGTGCGCCAGCTTGAGCGAATACATGCAGCAGACGCGGGAGCAATATTTGTTCGTCTTCGCGTCGCGGCTGCCCACGCAGTGGATGATGCCCACCGCCTTGGGCTTGCTGCCGTCGCGCAGGTGAATTTCGCCGCCGGTGGGGCCGGAGGCGTTCACCAGGCGCTCCACCTCCAGGCTGGTGAAGACGTTGGGATATTTGCCGTAGCCGTATTGCGGGATACGTTTCGCGTCGAACGGTTTAAAGCCGGTCGCGAGCACAATGGCGCCCACCTGCACCTCAACCGTCTCCTCTTGCTGTTCGAAGTCGATGGCACCGCGTTCGCAGGCGTCCTTGCACGCCTGTTTGCACTTGCCGGTGCGGAAGTGCAGGCAACTCTGCGCGTCAATCTGCACCACCGACGGAGTGGCCTGCGGGAAGGACATGTAGACCGGCTTGCGCTTGCTCAATCCCTGGTTGAATTCGTCGGGGAATTTGCCTTCCTTAAAGACGCACGCTTCCACGCACTGGTTGCAGCCGACGCATAATTCCTCATGCACGTAGCGCGGTTTGCGCTTCACCTGCACAGTGAAGTTGCCCACGTAGCCGTCCACCTTCTCCACCTCGGCGTAGGTCCACAGCGTGATGTTCGGGTGCGAGCGGACCAGCGACATCTTCGGGGTGAGGATGCACGCCGCGCAGTCGAGGGTGGGAAAGGTTTTGTCGAACATCGCCATGTGCCCGCCAATGGTGGGCTCGCGCTCAACCAGATACACTTTTTTTCCGGCATCGGCCAGCGTGAGCGCGGCGTGGATGCCGGCAATGCCGCCGCCGACCACCAGCACGTCGGGATGTACCGATACTTGCTGGCGCTCCAGCGACTCGTTCAGCGCCACGCGCCGAATGGCGGCGGCGAGCAGCGCCTTCGATTTCTCAGTGGCGGCGGCTTTGTCCAGGGTGACCCAACTCACGTGCTCGCGGATGTTCGCCATCTGGAAATAGAAGGGGTTGATGCCGCCCGCGGCGGTAGCACGGCGGAACGTAGCCTCGTGCATGAGCGGCGAACAGGACGCCACCACGATGCGATTCAGCCCGTATTCCCGGATATCCTGCTGGATCAACTCCTGTCCCGGATCGGAGCACATGAACTTATATTCGCGCGCGATGACGACGTTCGGCATCGCGCGGGCAAATTCGGCGACGGCGTGGACATCCACTTTGCCGGCGATATTGATCCCGCAGTGACACACGTATACGCCGATGCGCGGTTGTTCGCTGGTTGGCTTGGTCGACATACCGGTCTCCTTCTCAAACGGCGACAGGCGATTTCATGGACATAAACAACCGGTTGAAGCCCAGTTCGCCGGCGGGAATACCGAGCGCAAGGCCGACCAGTTGGGTAAAAAAGGCCACCGGCAAGTGGATATCGTCGTTATTCTGCCGGCTGATTTTATCCTGGTAGCACTCAAGGTTGAACTGGCAGAGCGGGCAGGCGGTGGCGACCACGTCGGCGCCGCGGAGCTTCGCTTCGCGCAGCAGGATATAGTTGAGGCGCAGCCCGACATCCTCGATGGTACCGGTGAGCGAGCCGCCGCAGCACCGTGTCTTCAGCGGCCAGTCGATCACGTCCGCGCCCAGCGCCTGGAAGAGGCGGTCCATCGACGTGGGGTTGTATTGATCGTCGAAAGTGGCGTACGGCCGCACGATCTGGCAACCGTAATAACAGGCGACCTTCAATCCCTTCAGCGGTTTGCTCGCTTTCGCGGCGATGACATCCAGTCCGACGTCGTTGAGGAAGAGATCGAGCGGATGGCGAAGCTGTACGCTGCCGGTGTAGTTGAGTTGGGCAGCCTGCAATGCGTTGATAATGTGGCGGCCTTTCTCCGGTTGCTCGGCAATGAAGTGCTGCGCCTTGTTCAGCACCAGGTAGCAGGCGGCACAGGGCGCCAGCAACTGTGCCGGACCGGAACCGCCTTGCTCTTCGGCCAGCGCCAGGTTGCGCGCCGCCAGCGCGAAGGCTTTCTCTTCGTCAATGGCCATATACGAGGTCGCGCCGCAACAGTTCCAATCATCCAGCTCTTCCACCTGCACGTTCAACGCGCGTAACACGGGCAGGAACGATTCCTCGTAGGCTCTGCCGGTGCTTTTCAACGAACAGCCGGGAAAATAGAGGTATTTCATCAGGTTTCCCCTCATGCCTTCTTATCGAGGGCGCGCATGATGGTCTGCAAATCGCCCTTGGCGCCGTTGCGCGCCTTGATCTTCTCCGGAAGGATATCCATTCGCCCGCGCAGGAACAGCTTCAACCCGAGCATAGCCTGTTTGAGCAACAGCAGCGGATTGGTCTTCAGGTACATCATCACCAGCAAGCCGGCTTCGTGACTTCGCCCGTTGCGCTTGACGATATTGAAAAATTCGCGTGCCAGCACCGGGACGGCAAAGCGCCGGGGATGCACGCCATCCTTGATCGCCCGTTGTTTCAGGCTATACATCACGTCGGTGATTTTGATCTCTTTGGGACATTCCACCGTACAGTTATAGCAGGAAGCGCACATCCAGATGGTGTGGCTGTTCAGGACTTCCTTTTTGAAGCCGGCGCGCGTCATGGCGATCACGCGGCGCGGGGTGTAGTCCATGTAAATGCTGACCGGGCAGGCGCCGCTACAGTTGCCGCACTGGATGCAACTGAACAGTTTGTCGCCTCCGGGCGCCGCGGCGATCTGGTCGCCGAAGTCGGGATCCAGATCCTGCTCATACTTGATTTTACGTTGCCACTGGGTGGGCATGGTACCCTCCTCCCGCGTTGCGCAGTCGCTGGTTGACAGCATTGCCCGTGCCGAACACATTCGTGAACGCACGAACAAAGACATCAGCATGCCAATACGTAATCGAGAAAATATTCTCGTGTTTGTCGTTCATTAACTATTTCTGGCGTCAATACACCTGGATAATCTCTGGGAAATCCTGCCGTGTTACGTCTAAATCTTTATGAGATATTATCAGCAATCGTGATGCGTATCACGATTATGTGGACGATATCTCATGGTAATCACGTACGAATAACTGGGAATGACAAGCGAATTCACGACAACTGACCTCTTTTTCGCACGTCATCTCACCCGCCATCCATTTCGAGAGCACCGACGCAATTTATTCCGACGATCCGGCGGCATGAACCATCATTCTCCTATAGATATACTCCATTAAGGGATAGGAAGTCAAGCCGTTTTTTGTAGTTTGTTCAACTTAGTAGCAAAGCTTATCTTTCTACCGTTTTTGTCAGGAAGCACCAATTTACAGCGGTACCTCTGCCGACGATTTAGCGCAATCATACTCGAAGGTTTCGCTACGACCGTTCCAATATCGCCCTGCCGGCTAGGACGGACAAGCCGCGATCTCGTCAACTACCGGATGACATATTTCGGATCGCCCGATGACGAATGCCGTTACGATGGAACGCGAGGCAGCGGCACAAGGAATGCGTCGCCTCCCCTCCGACAAATTCACCCCGCTCACTCGGTTCGCTGAGCGAGCAGCATGGTATAATACATCATCTCTTCTGCATGAGGACGACGGTGGCGGAACAGGACGAACGATTTGCGGCGCAGGTACGCGCGTTTCACCGAAGAGTGATCCGACTGGTCATCGAGCGGACGATCTGCTGGGCGATCGCCGTCGCGGGGGCGCTGGCGGTGCTCCTGGTCACCATCGACCTCCTTAGTGAATGGTACATCACCCCGATCGAACTGGGCGCGCTGGCGCTCATCGGCGCACTGACCGGCGCGATCTATACCCGCATGCACCGCGTTTCCGCGCTTGCCGTCGCGATCACCGTCGACAAGCGCCTGCAACTGAAGGAGCGCATGAGCTCCGCGCTAGCACTCGCCAACGATATCCGCGTCGATCCTGAGTTCAGCGAGCTGATTACCGCCGATGCCTCAACGTTATTGACCACGCACCGCCCATCCGATGTCTTTCCGTGGAAATTCGGCCGGCATCACCAGGCCATGCTGGCGGTGTGGGTGGTTGCCGTCGGCTTATTCCTGCTGCCGGCGTTGCCGTGGTGGTACACCGCGCAGGAGACAGCCGCGCGGCAAAGCCTGCATGATACAGGCATCGTGCTGCAGCAGCAGGCAGAGCACCTGCATAAAAATCCCGCCGCGCAGAAAAATGAGATTGCCCGCCGCGTCGCGTTGAATATGCGCCGGTTGGGGGTGGAGATGGAGAAGAACCGCATCTCCAAACGTGAAGCGCTGAAGCGATTGAACAAGCTGCTGCCACAGTTGGAGAAGGCGGAGGAAGCCATCGCGCGCGAACGGGAACGGCAAACCGCGGAAGGCATGAAGGCAGCGGCGGACGCGGTAAACAGCGCGCTGGAAGCCCGTTCAGCGGCGGAAAAGCAGGCGGCGGCGCGTGCTCGCGAAAAGCTGAGTGCGGGAGTATCGCGCAACCAACTCTCCGCGGAAGAACGTCAGGCGCTTGAACGCGAGGCGTTGCTGCAAAAACTTACCGAGCAGATGACGAACAACGATATGACAGGCGCAAAAGAGAGCCTGCGGAAGCTGGCCCGGCAACTCCAGCAACAGCCGCTTTCACCGCAGGAACGCCAACGGCTCTCCAAGGCGCTGAAGCAGATGTCGAATGCCGCGAAAAATTCACCGGATACCGCCGGCAAGCTGAAACGTGCAGCCGACGCGCTGGGGAAGAACTCACAGAGCGGGCAGCAGCAAGCCGGTGACGAACTGGCTGATCTGCCGCCAGGCAAAGAATCCGACCTGGGCGCGATGAAGGAATTGGTGGAATCCACCCGCCAGCAAATCGCCGCCAACCAGTCCGGGGACGGGAATGGCAACACGCCAGGCAGCAACGGCGCCAATCCAGGCGGGGGGAATGGCACGAAACCGACCAGCGGCCACGACGTAGGCCCGCATGGCGGCGCGCCTAACACCGGGGGCACTTCAAAACCCGGCCCGGCGCTGCCTTACCGAGCCGGCGGCGAGGCTTATGACACCCATGCGCCGAAGAATAAAGACAAATCCGGGACGGCGGGCTTCATCGAAGTGCGCGGCGAACCGGGTAAAGTCAACCATACCACCGTGCCGTATTACGAAGTCTACCAGGAATACCGCACCCGCGCTGAAACCGCAGTCGACGCCAGAGCCGTGCCCCCCAGCGAACAGCGCCGGGTCAAAGACTATTTCAACGCCCTCGATCCATCATCGGAGTAATACGATATTGTCTGGTACGGAACCGAGATCGACGAGGGCTTACGCATTCGGATGCTGCATCGTTTCGACACAGGACGGAGTTACAATGCCTACCCACCATTCCACCGCCAGCACAGAACATCTGCTCACTGTCGTGTGCCGTGCGCTGGACCGGCTGATCGTCACTGCCGAATCGTATCACGGCTTATTTCCGTCGTTGCTGAACCGGCAGACCGGCGCCATGCTCACCGCGTTCCCCACCCCGATTCCCGGACAGCGCAACGGCGACCGCGCGCCGCTGGGCAGCAACCTGATGCATGACGTGGCGACGCTGAATACCCTGTATGCGTTAGCGACGGCGCTCAATCGTACGGATTACGCCGTCGCGGCGGATGCCTACCTGCGTCGCTTTGCCTGCCACTGTACAGACACCGCGACCGGTCTCTTCCCCTGGGGCGAGCACAGCTATTGGCACCTGATCGAAAACCGGGTCGGCAATGGCTACTGCAATGACGGCGCGAGCCATAGCGCCCCAACAACGCACGACCATCTTCGCCAGGCTCCCTGCTGGCTATGGGAGGCACTGTGGCGCTTCAATCCGCGTTGCGTCGAGCGCTTTGCTGAAGGTCTGGATTTCCACTGGCAGGAAGGCAAACACGAGGAATACATCCGCCATGCCAGTATCGAGGAGCACGTGTATCCCCACCGCGACGAACGCTCCTGCGATTTTCCCCGTCATAGCGGCTTCTACATCCTCGATTGGGCCTTCGCCTGGATCAAGACAGGACGCGCCGACTTCCTCCAGCAGATGCACGATATGCTGGATTACTGGTGGGACAGGCGTGATGACCGCGGATTATTGCTGATCGAAAGTCGTTGCCCGCCGGACGGCAAACCGCCCTTCCACGGTATCAACGCTCCAGGCCAAACGGTATCCCTGGCAGCCAGCCTGCTGGAGAGCGCAGTTCTGCTGAAGGAGCGTCTCCCGAAGCTCGCCGCCACCATGCGTGAACGAGCCGGCGTGTATATTGATGGCTTCTGCGCGGCTCCGCATAATATCGCTCAAGGCGTGTTCGTCATTCTTTCCCGGCGCGACAACAACACCGCAACCGAGCAGATGCCCATTTGGGGCAGTAAATACGGCCTGTGGCCCGCGTCATACGTGGCATTGACTTGCCTCTGTGCATACCGGCTGACCGGTGATGTGCGGCTGTTGGCGTGGGCGTCGGCAGTGGGGCAGCGTTACGCGCGACAGCCATTCCCCGGCGACATCGCCGTGCCGGCCATGGATGCCGGCCTCGGACTGGGACTCCTGGCCGATCTCTATGACCTGACCGGCGACACGCAGTGGCGCGACAGTGCATTAGCGCTGGCCGACACCTGCATCGCCGTCTATCTGGACAGTCCGTTGCCGCGCGGCGCAGCCGGAATCGATTGGTATGAATCCCAGATGGGGTCGGGCTTCCTGCTCCACGGTCTGGCGCGCATCGCCTTGCTGACTGTGGATAGCGGGCATTGCCCACTCGCGGCGGATTACACCGCCCGGTGACAGCAGACCCCTGGTGCACCCGTCGCTTTCCAAACCGTTATGCCATCTCCGTGGCGCGCACCACGGCGCTGTCGGCGAAATCTGTGCGTTCGCAAGCCCAGCGCTCCGGGTGGTTGTCCGTCGGCGCGGGATGAAATCCGCAACGGCGCAGCAGGCGGTGCGCTCGTTCGTTCGCCGCGGACGGCTCCACCAGGATGGTCGTGACCGATTTCGTCGCGAACAACTCACGCAGTGCCAGTAATAGCGCCTCCGTCGCCAGCCCCCGCCCCCAATAGACGGTCGCGAGCTTCAGGTCGACGCGCGCGCGGTGCTTGGCATCCAGCGTTACGGTGAATTCCCCAGCCAGCGGACCGTCCAGGCACTCGATCACGTCATGCGGCGAGTCCTCTCGCATCTGCAGCCACCACTGCTCAAGCTCCACATCGCTGACGTGCATCCCTGCTGGATACCCACTACCGCACATCACCGCACCGTCGTTCCACAACGCGCGCAGAAACGGCAAATCCTCGTGCCGGGTGGGCCGAATGCGTATACGCGGTCCCTGAATATTCATACACCATTCCCTCCCCCGCGGCCCATGCCGCATTCCCATTCTCTTCCCCATCCCGCCTGCTGTCAACTGAGAATGTGCGCGGCGGACAACGCTTGCGAAAACCCGGTGCAAGACGTGAGAAAGAACTTCCACGTGCTGTGTCCCTGGGTTTACTCCCAACAAAGATCACAACTACACGAATAGCGAAATCGCAGGTAACCGAATTGTGCGAACGGCAGCTTCGAAACGGGGCAGTGGCAGTGTCTCAATTGTCAAAGAGCATCACTGCCGGGGCCAGGCTCGCTACTTCAACTTTTGCATCAGACTTTTCGCCGGTTGCTCCAGCGAGCCGTAGGGGTAGCGGTTGAGCAGATCGGTCAGGCAGGTCAAGGCTTTCATCTTGTCATGGTTGTTCTCCCAATGACACAGCGCCAATCGGTAGAGAACCATTTCGTTTTCCGGCGCCTTGGGGTAGCACTGCATGAACAATTCGTAAAGTTGAATCGTCTTACGTGTCTCCGTGCCGGCTTCACTGTGCCGCGCCAGACGCAACAGGTGTACCGGCTTGTAGGTGGTGTGATCACCTTCCAGCGTGAGCAGGTAGTGGGTCACCAGCGCCGGGTCTTTCTCGACGAGTGCCGTGCCGGCTTCGCGAAATATCGTATGCACTAGTTCCATCCGCTGCCGCGCCAGTGCTTTGGGCAGCAGCGCGCGAATGATTTCGGTATTCAACGGCTCGTCACGACGCATCACCTCCAAATCGGACAGCGACAGCAGCGTCAGATCTTTCACCTCAGATTGGGTCGCTTTCACCTCCGACACCTCGGCCGAATCTCGCTTCACCCGCATGGCCAGACAAATGAGCGCACCCGCAACCCCACCCCCCACGTGAGCGAAGTTTGCCACTCCGCCTTCACCACCGAACACTAATCCTTTGAACAGGTCAAACAGGATGAACAACCCGATCACCCAGAACGCTTTCAATTCAAATACCCCGAATCGGATAAAGACGAATAAAAAGATGAGGTAGAACATGCAGACCGGGCTCCAGGAATAGATCCACCAGTAGGCGCCCATGATGCCCATAATGCAACCGGAGGCGCCGTACCCGTAGAAAGTATTGCCGCCTACCATGAAATCCATCACCGCTTGCAACAGCGTGCCGATAATGCCGGTGCTGAAATAGACCAGCAGAAAGCGCGGTATTCCCAGCCGTTCCTCGATTGGCGGTGCAAAGACCCAGAAAAAGATCATATTCCCCAATAGATGGAACGGATCATTATGTAAAAACATACACCAGATAATATTCAACAGGGGAGATTCGCCAAAGCGAAATGCGCCATCCAAAACAGCATCCTCACGAATTGACAACAGGTTATCCGTGGTGAGCACATAGACCAGCAAGTTGACGGCGATGAGAATGAGGGTGTCAATAGGGAGCTGATCTGTCCCGACTTTAGTGGACAGGGAGTTTAGGCGGCGCGGAGCCGCTGTT
>CAYYJR010000005.1:0-216144 GCA_964472305.1 uncultured bacterium | reverse complement strand
AGGCGAACGACGGCACGCTGGACTCCAACGTCGTCACGGTCAGCCTGACGGTGACAACGGTCAATGACGCGCCGGTGGCGCAAAATGGCGTTCTTTCAGTCGCAGCGGGATCATCTGCTAATGGGACGTTGAGAGCGACAGATGTGGACAACGCGGTACTGACCTACCGCCTTATCAGCACAGGCAGCAAGGGTACCGCGGTCATCACCGACGCAGCAACCGGCGCATATACCTATACGGCAAACAGCGGCGCATCGGGTTCCGATACCTTGACCTTTGTGGCAAATGATGGATTGCTTGACTCCAACACCGCGACGATAACCGTCACGATCATCGCGAGCAACACGCCGCCGGTGGCGAATAACGACAGTTATAACACTACCTCCGGCAAAATACTCTCGGTCCGCGCTCCAGGTGTTCTGAAAAACGACACCGATGCCGATAACAATCAGCTCACGGCAGTGCTGGTCAGTGCTCCAGCCAGCGGCTCGCTGACCTTGAACTCCAAGGGGTCATTTATGTACGTGCCGGCAACCGGATTCGTCGGTGTTGTCACCTTTACCTATCAGGCCAGCGACGGAAAGTCGCTTTCCAACCTGGCCACCGTGACTATCACTGTGAGCAAGAAAGGCAAAATGTCAAAGTTGGAGTTATTCAATTAAGACAGTGAAACCATCTCCTCCCGGCAATTTTTTTGCGCTACAACTTACACAGTTGTGTGTGCGGTGGATTCTGGGAGGAGTAGCCTTTCGTCTACATCCTGACGGCGCATAATTCCTAGGAACTTGCTCGGGCTGGTACCGGTCATGCAAATCGCTTAACAGTCCGCTTTCGCTGAGACGAAAAATACCGCGTGCCCCGGAGACGACTCCGGGGCACGCGGCGCTTCTGATCTATCACTCGTGACTCGTCACTATTTGTCCGACGGTCCGGAACCGCTGATCGCGGCCTGGGCGGCGGCGAGACGGGCAACGGGCAAGCGCTTGGGTGAGCAGCTCACATAGGTGAGGCCGATCTGGTGACAGAATTTCACCGAATCGGGATCGCCGCCGTGTTCGCCGCAGATACCAAGCTTGATGTTCGGATTGACGGCTCTGGCATCTTCCACGCAGATCTTCATCAAGCGACCCACACCCTTCTGGTCGATGGTCTCGGTCGGGTCAACCTTAATGATCTTCTTGTCCAGATAGACGGGCAGGAACTTCGCCGCGTCGTCGCGGGACAATCCGAAGGTCATCTGCGTCAGATCGTTGGTGCCAAAGCTGAAGAACTCGGCTTCCTTCGCGATTTCGTCTGCGGTGAGAGCCGCGCGCGGGATCTCGATCATGGTGCCGAACTTGTAATCGACTTCCACACCTTCGGCGGCCATGGTGTCCTTCGCCACCTGTTCAAGCTGGCCTTTGACTTCGGTCAACTCGGTGATGAGGCCGACGAGTGGGATCATGATCTCCGGGTGGACGTCGATACCCTGCTTTTTCACTTCACAGGCGGCGCCGATAATGGCGGCAGTCTGCATCTTCACGATGCCCGGGAAGTAGATGGACAGGCGGACGCCACGCAGGCCGAGCATCGGGTTGTGCTCGTGCAGTTCGCGCACCTTGCCCAGCATGCGCATCTTTTCTTCATACTCGGCGCCGGTCTGGCCTTTGCAGCGCAATTCGGTGGTTTCCACCAGCAGTTCTTCCAGGCTGGGCAGGAATTCATGCAGCGGCGGGTCGATGAGACGGATGGTCACCGGCAAACCTTTGCCGTCTTTTACCATTGCCTTAAAGATGCCGACGAAGTCGCCGCGCTGCAGCGGGAGCAGCCGGGCGAGGGCGGCTTCGCGCAGATCGTCGTTCTCCGCCAGGATCATCTCCTGCACGGCGGGAACGCGGTCACCGAGGAACATATGCTCGGTACGGCAAAGACCGATGCCTTCCGCGCCGAACTCGACGGACTGCATCGCCTGCTCGGGGGTATCGGCGTTGGCACGCACACCCAGCTTGCGGAAGCTGTCCGCCATCGCCATGAAGGTGCCGAAGTCGCCGGTCACACGCGCGGGTTCGGTGTTGAGCGCGCGGTCGTAGACTTCACCCAGCGTGCCGTCGATGGAGATGATATCGCCCTCGGTGAAGACTTTACCGTTCATGCTGACAGTGCGTGCTTTGTCATCGATGCGCAAGGCGCCGCAGCCGCAGATGGTGGGGATGCCGTATTGACGTGCGACCAGCGCAGCGTGCGAGGTGCGTCCGCCAAGCTGGGTCAGCACGCCCTTGGAGGCTAGCATGCCACCGAGGTCGTCGGGGTTGGTTTCTTTGCGAACCAGGATCACCGTTTTGCCGGCAGCGGCCATCGTAATGGCGGTTTCACTGTCGAGAGCGATGTGGCCGACCGCACCACCGGGGCCGGCGTTCAAACCCTTGGCGACGGGAGCGATCTTCTCCGGGTTGATCAGGCGCGGGTGCAGCAACTGTTCGAGAGCCTCGGCCGGTACACGGGAGATGGCCTGCTCTTTAGTGATCAAGCCTTCGGCTACCTGGTCGACGGCGATCTTCACCGCGGCGACGCCGGTGCGTTTGCCGGAACGACACTGCAGGATGTACAGCCGACCCTTTTCAATGGTGAACTCGATGTCCTGCATGTCTTTGTAATGCTGTTCCAGCTTGTTCGCGATGTCGATGAACTGTTTGTAAATGACGGGGTTCTCGGCTTCGAGCTGGCTTACCGGCTGCGGGGTGCGCACGCCGGCTACCACGTCTTCACCCTGCGCATTCATCAGGTATTCGCCGAAGATGTGGTTGTCGCCGGTGGCGGCGTTGCGGGTGAAAGCGACGCCGGTACCGCTGTCGTTGCCCATGTTGCCGAAGACCATCGTCTGCACGTTAACGGCGGTGCCCAGGTCGTCGGCGATCCGCTCGCGGCGGCGATAGATAATCGCGCGCTCGTTCATCCAGCTCTTGAAGACGGCTTCCACCGCCATCTTCAACTGTTCGATGGGCACGGTCGGGAAGTCGAATCCGGTGATGCTCTTGAAGTAGACCTTGTATTGTTCGACCAGCTTGGCCAGGCCGGCGGAGTCCACATCGGTGTCCTGCGACGCGCCGAGTTGCGTTTTCAGCTTGTCGAAAATGTGTTCGAACTCATGCTTCTTCAATGCGGGGAAGTCGCTGGAGAGCACGATGTCGGAGAACATCATAATGAAGCGGCGATAGGAGTCGTAGGCGAATCGATCGTTGCCGGTTAGCGCGACCATCCCTTTCAGGGTGTCGTCATTGAGGCCGAGGTTGAGCACGGTATCCATCATGCCGGGCATGGAGAACTTCGCGCCGGAACGCACCGACACCAGCAACGGATTCGCCGGATCGCCGAACTTCTTGCCGGTCTGCGCTTCTACGTTCCGCAACGCCGCATCCACTTCGTCCCACAGCTCGGACGCGAGCTGCTGGTTGTTGCGATAATATTCGTTGCAGACTTCGGTCGTGATGGTGAAGCCCGGGGGAACGGGCAGACCGATATTGGTCATTTCCGCAAGGTTAGCGCCTTTGCCACCCAGCAGGTCTCGCCACTCTTTATTGCCTTCGGCAAATAGGTAGACGCGTTTGTTAGCCACAGTTATTCCTCCACACTTGGTAATGTCAACCGGTTCTCCCGGTGAGATACACGCGACAAAAACCTTCTGGATATCACAAGGTTGGTGACAGCCAGAAGGTTGTCTTCCATGCGTTCGCTACGTCCTGCGTAAAATCCTGCACATTGTACCGGATTTGTGAAAAATATTGCAACTGAGCGACAATCTCGTCGTACGGGAAAACGATAAATCGGATGCCCGGTTCACATGGCGGCAGGAAATGTTTGACAAAACACGAAGAAATCATGCGACAGCCGGGAAAATATGGAATGCGATCACTCGCTGGTCCATCGCACGTCGTGCAACCCGATCCCTATCTTCATGCGACGCACTCGAAGACATGATCCCGTGCATCCCCTGTCTATTTCGGGAGAGCAACCATGACACAATCCCTGCGTATCGGCACCGCGACCATCGATATCACCCCGCCGGTAGGCGCGCTGCTGGTGGGGTATGTCCCCCGCCGGGCCACCGGACTTGGGCATCCGCTACGCGCGGAGGCGCTGGTGTGCCGTCAGGGCGAGCGCGGCTGGGTGCTGATCACCGGCGATACACTGGGCTACCCCCTCGAGATGACGAGCGAGGTGCGGCGGCGCGTTTCCGATCGCATCGGCTTGCCGGCGGCGGCAGTGATGCTTTCCGCCACCCACACTCACTCCGGGCCGGCAACCATCCTGGGCGCCGCGGAGTGGAATGCGCTGGATGAGCAATACCTCGCCATGCTGCCTGAGCGGCTGGCGGCGCTGGTGGAGACGGCGTGGCACTCCGCCGCTCCCGCGCATTTCGCTGGGGCGTGGACCACTGCCAACGAGTTGATGAGCAACCGCCGCGTGCAGACCGCCGACGGTGGCTGGATAAACGAGTGGGACGATCCGCACGGTGTGCACACCGGGTATGCCGATCCGTCGGTGCTGCTCGTCGGCGCGCGTACCGGTGTTGGGCACCTCGCCGGTCTGCTGGTCAATTATGGTTGCCATCCCGTCACGCTGGGCAGCGGCAGTCTCGACATCTCCCCCGATTATCCGGGCTACCTGAAGGACCGCCTGGAAGCAGAGTTGCCGGCGTGCACCGCTCACTTCGCCCTTGCCGGCGGCGGCAACATCGACCCCCGCGTGTGCGTTACCATCGGCGCCGAGTACCCGCGCCGCATGGGCGAATCGCTGGCGGCGACCGTGCTGGACGCTCTGCCCGCGCTGGCGTCACTCGCCGGCGGTCCGCTGGGCGCCGCCATCGTTCCCTGGGACATTACGCGCGAACGCGACGAACTAAGCCCCGTCGGCTGCCGTCGCCGGCTGCGCGGCGAAACCTTCCGCACCGACGTGCAAGCGCTGGTCGCCGGCTCCCTACTGCTGGTCGGCGTTCCCGGCGAGTTGTTCAGTGAATACAACAGCCTCTTCCGCCGGCGGTTTCCCGACTTCACGACGGTCGTCGTCTCCATCGCGAACGACTTCGTCGGCTACCTCCCCACCGACGACGCCCAACAACAAGGTGCCTACGAGCCGACCTGGGCCCCACTGGAACGCTTGGAAGCCACGCTGCAGGCGCACGTCGCCGCCGCCGTCGAAGCCGCTACCGAACACGCGGCACGCGAAACGTCTTCACGCGTGGCAGCGATGCATCGCGATATCACTCGTGGATCGTGAAAAATGCCGCGACGAGTTGGGCCATGGCTTGCTTGCCGCGGTCGTTGAAGTGGTGCGCATCGCGACGAAAGAATGCGTAGGGTTTGCCGCAATCTGCGAAATAGCGCGAGGCGGGACGGCCTAAATCGAGAAAGGCAATCTTCTCTTCATTGGCCAGGCGCAGCACACCGGCGTAAAAATCGGTGCCGTTTGGATCGATGGGTAGCAACCACGACTTGTCGAACCCGGCAGTGGTGGCCAACACGACCTCCGTCCGGCCGGCTGCGCGCACTTGCCTGACAACGCTGCGGATCGATTCGATGGTGGAATCGAAGCTGGAACATTCGATGACGACCAGGTCCGGTTTGTAATCGAGGATATACGCCTTCACCTGTTGCGGCGCCTGATAATAGTTACATCCCGTGCTGCCCCGTACTGAAATGACGGGGTCGATGACCACCTGAGGGTTGCGCTGCATGATACGCAGTTCAGGATAACTGCTCGAGACATCATTAATATTACTGCTGCCCAGCAGTACCATGCGCAGGTTACCGCCCTTTTGCATTAACTCCCGCAGATGGGGCAAATATTGCCAGCGGTCAGCCGGCGGTGTATAGGTGACCGGCGGCACCATCGCGTAAATGTCTTCCGCCCATTGCGTCGCTTCCTGCCGCGTTGCGCTGCGCACGATTACGTCATCGACCGCGAGCATCTTATCTGCTCGCGGCTGAAAGAGGAGCTGGGCATGCGTGACGCCGGGTGCTGCGCGGAAGCACATCACCTGCAGCTTCCATTCCGCGGATTGATCGGTACCGGTGCAGATGCCGGATTTCACCATGGCTAGGTCAATGGACGGTTCCAACTTCACGCTGTTGCCATCGAAGTACAGCGCATGCCACAGCCCGGGACCATCGCCGCGGATATACGCCTCGACAAGATAATACCCGCCCGGCGTCACCGGGATCATCGGACTGCGCCAACCGCCACGCGTCACCGCCAGGTATCGCGTGCCCGAATGCGCGCCACCTTCCGCCCACAGTGGCACGGCGCTGTGATCGTCAGGCGCCGACGCGCACCAGCCCGCTGTGAGCGGATCCTGTTCAAAATCGCTCTGCAGCAAGACAGCAGCCAGCGCATGTTGAATGCCAAATCCCATGAGTATCACCACGACCACCAGATGTTTCATTGTCAGTACCACTCGGGACAACGGCTCCCGCCTCGACGCTTATACGACCGGTCGAATATTTACACGATTATTGGCCGCTGTCAAACGCTGTGAACGCTCTTGACCCGGATGCCGACTGAGCCGGGAAACGAGTGCACACAGGATGGTGGGAATGATTACGCGCCCGGATCATCCGCCATTCCTGACATCGCCCCACCGTGTCACCGCTTTATCCTGTCACCATGTCAACGGACGCTGGTCTCTTCGCGCGAAATCTGCTATACTGCGGTCGATTGTCCGGCGGCTGGCCGCACGGGCGATGACCCACTGAAGGAGAACTACGGTTCATGGCTACCCAATCCCTCGCGCTGTCCACCGACGCGCTGCGCGACAAGGCGAAAGCCATTCGGCGCCACGTGGTGGAGATGCTCACCTGCGCAAAGTCAGGCCATCCCGGCGGCTCGCTGTCCGCGGCGGACCTGATGACCGCGCTGTATTTCGGCGGCGTCATGCGCCACGATCCGGCCGACCCGCATCATCCCAATCGCGACCGCTTCATCATGAGCAAAGGGCATGCCGTGCCGGTGCTGTACGCCACGCTGGCGGAAGCCGGCTTCCTGCCCGTCGAGTCGCTGTGCACGCTGCGCAGAATTTGCAGCCCGCTGCAAGGACATCCATCGAAGGCCGATTGCGCGCTGATGGAAGCCTCCACCGGTTCGCTGGGCCAGGGATTGTCCGTCGGCGTCGGCATGGCACTGGCCGCCCGCTTGAACGGCGCCGACTATCGCGTCTACGTAATGCTCGGTGATGGTGAAGCGGAAGAAGGCCAGGTGTGGGAAGCAGCAATGAGCGCCACTGCCCATCATCTTGACAATCTGGTCGCGATCCTTGACTTCAACAAGTTCCAACTCGACGGCTCCATCGCGGAAATTCTCGACTGGACGCCGGTCATCGAGAAGTGGGCTGCCTTCGGCTGGCACGTCATCGAGGTCGATGGGCATGATCTCCCGTCGATCCTGCGCGGCTTCGACGAAGCGAAGACGGTAACCGGTAAACCGGTCTGCCTGGTCGCCCACACCATCAAAGGCAAAGGCGTGTCGTTCATGGAAGGCAACAATGACTGGCACGGCAAGGCGCCCAGTGCCGAGGAATGCGCGAAAGCACTGGCGGAATTAGCATAATCACAAACTCCGACAGCGTATGAAATGCCGGAGTGACACAGACTCAATACGGTCAGGAATGCGTGCGGTATCCTGCTGGCACGCGACAAATGGGGAGTACGAACATGCAACTGGGTAAAGCAACGCGTGAAGCATACGGTGAAGCGCTCGCCGCCCTCGGGGCGGAGATGCCGGAGCTCGTGGTGTTGGATGCCGACCTGTCCAAGTCCACCATGAGCAAGAAGTTTGCCGATAAGTTTCCCGAGCGATTTTTCAATATGGGCATCAGCGAAGCGAATATGGTCGGCGTGGCAGCCGGACTGGCCTCATGCGGTAAAATCCCCTTCGCCTCCAGCTTTGCCTCCTTCCTTATCTGCAAGGGATTCGACCAATTGCGCATGGCAGTCGCCTACCAGGGTGAAAATGCGAAGTTCTGCGGCACGCATGCCGGCATCAGCATCGGCGAGGACGGCGTTTCTCAGCAGGGCATCGAGGACATCGCGCTGGCATGCACGCTGGACGATTTCGTGGTCATCGTGCCGTGCGACGAGTTCGAAATGCGCGCCGCGGTGAAGGCCGCCGCGCTGCATCGCGGTCCGGTCTACCTGCGCGCGGGTCGTCCAAAGGCGCCGATCGTCTACCCTGACGGCAAGACCTTCGTCATCGGCAAAGCCGACCAACTGCGAGACGGCACCGACGTGACGCTCATCGCCCACGGATTAATGGTGGGCGCCGCACTGGATGCCGCCGACAGCCTGGCCGCGGAAGGCATCGCTGCCCGCGTGCTGAACATCGCCACCGTGAAGCCGCTGGATGTGGAAGCGGTGGTCGCCGCCGCAAAAGACACCGGTGCCATCGTGGTCGCCGAGGAGCACGTCACCCACGGCGGGCTGGGCAGCGTGGTCGCCATGGCGGTCGCCGGCCATCAGCCGGCGCCGATGGAGTTCGTGAATATCGGCGAGCATTACGCCGAGTCCGGCACTCCCGACGCGCTGATCGAGAAGTACGGTCTGACTGCCGCCAACGTAGTGGCTGCCGCGAAGCGCGCAATCAGCCGCAAATAGCCGGTGCGCAGATGCTGGGCACCGTGGGGACTGGCGCGTCCTGCGACAGCGGGACATGCCGGTCCCTTTTGCACGCCACCCGGACGGTGCGCGATTACTGGACACCTGCCGGCTGTCGCCACTATAATGATCGGACAACTTAGGGTGTAAAACACAGATGATCGAACAATCCCAGATACGCAATTTTTGCATAATCGCGCATATCGACCACGGTAAATCCACGCTGGCCGACCGCTTGCTGGAATATACCGGGGTGATGACCGAGCGATTGAAGACGGAACAGATCCTGGATTCCATGGAACTGGAGCGCGAACGCGGCATCACGATCAAAGCGAGTGCGGTGGCGCTGACCTATCATGCGAACGACGGGAAAGATTATGAACTGAACCTGATCGATACGCCGGGGCACGTGGACTTTCACTACGAGGTGTCGCGCAGCCTGGCGGCTTGCGAAGGGGCGATTCTGGTCGTGGACGCCGTGCAGGGTGTGGAGGCACAGACGGTGGCCAACTGCATTCTGGCCAACGAACAGCACCTGCAACTCATTCCGGTAATCAATAAGATCGACCTGCCCAGCGCCGATCCTGAGCGCGTGCGCGGTGAGTTAGAGGATGCGCTGGCCATTCCCGCCGATGAGGCGATTCTGGCCTCCGCGAAGGAAGGCGTGGGCACCGAAGCAATTCTGGAAGCCATCGTCGCGCATATTTCGCCACCACAAGGCGACCGCGAGGCACCGCTGCAAGCGATGATCTTCGACTCGCATTTCGACCCCTACCGTGGCATCATCGCATACGTGCGCGTGCGCAACGGCATCCTGCGTCCAGACACGCGCATCCAGGTGATGTCCACCGGCAAGACCTTCGAGGTGCAGGAGGTAGGCCGCTTCACGCTGGGTATGAACCCCACCGACGCGCTGGTGGCGGGTGAAGTGGGCTACGTGGCGGCCGGCATCAAAAGCCTGGGCGACGCGCCGGTGGGCGACACCATCACCCTCGCTGCGCGCCCGGCGCTGCAGGCGCTGCCCGGCTTCCGCGAGGCGAAGCCGATGGTCTTCTGCGGCCTGTACCCCACCGACAGCGCGGATTACCCGATCCTGCGCGAGGCGCTGGAGAAACTGCAACTCAACGATGCCGCGCTTACCTACGAGCCGGAAACGTCGTCAGCGCTCGGCTTTGGCTTCCGTGCCGGCTTCCTCGGCCTGCTGCACATGGAAATCGTGCAGGAGCGACTGGAGCGCGAATACAACCTGGACCTGGTCGCCACCTCGCCCAGCGTGGTCTACCGTGTCACCACCACCAACGGCGATGTCGAAATGGTGGATAATCCGGCGGATATGCCCGCACCCGACCGCATCAAGATGATAGAAGAGCCGTATGTCTCGGCCACCATCATCGGTCCCAGCGAGTTCATCGGCATCTGCATGGAACTGGCACAGGACCGGCGCGGCATCTACCACTCCATGGAATACGCGGGCAGCAAACGCGTCATCATCAACTACGACATGCCACTCAGCGAGATTCTGCTCGATTTCTTCGACAAGCTCAAATCCCACACCCGCGGTTACGCTTCATTCGATTACGAATTCGCCGGCTACCGGGCGGGCGATCTGGTGAAGGTGCATATGCTGGTGAACGGTGACCCGGTTGACGCCCTCTCCTTCATCACCCCGCGCGAGCGTGCCTACAAACGCGGAGCGTCGATGGCGAAAAAGCTGAAAGAAGTCATCCCGCGCCAGCAAATGGAAATACGCATCCAGGCAGCCATTGGCGGGAAAGTGATCGCCGCCGAATCCGTGCGCGCCTTCCGCAAGGATGTCATCGCCAAGTGCTACGGCGGCGACATCACCCGCAAGCGCAAGCTGCTGGAGAAACAGAAGGCCGGGAAAAAGCGCATGAAGAATATCGGCAGCGTTGAGGTGCCGCAGGAAGCCTTCATGAGCGTGCTGCGGCTGGAAGAGTAATCCGGTCGTCGAATATGCCAGACCCTCACTGATGGTTGAGTCGGTCATGGCTGACCGGCTCGACTGCCATCCCCACCCAGGTCACAGACCCTTCGGTAGCGCGCCGGCCGCGTCGGCATCCAGCAACCAGTCGCCGCGACGGGCAAGTTGGGCGGGAGTTTCGTCAAGGTTTGGCGAACCGATGAGCGCGCGGGCGACGGCGTCCGCTTTTGTCGCGCCGGTCGCTAATGTCAGCAGCGCTCTGGCGTTTTCGATCACCGGCGGGGTGATGGTAATGCGGCAGCGTGGGAGCTTGGGCGCGTCGGACACGACGACAACCAGACGCTCATGTTCTTGCAGCGCGGCGCTGTGGGGAAAGAGCGAGGCGATGTGCCCGTCGTCGCCGATGCCCAGCACCAGCAGGTCGAGGTGTGCCGGCAAGGCGACGGCGTAGCGCGCGGCGGCGGCATCGCGGCGGGAGTCTTCAGCATGGATGCGATGAATCTGTTCATTCGACAATGGCACGCGCGACAGCAGCAGTTGCCGGGCCATTCCGAAGTTGCTGGCCGGATCATTCGGCCCTACGCAGCGCTCGTCGCACCAGTAGACATCGGTAAGCAGCCATGGCATGCGGTCGTGCATGGAGGCCCGTGCCAATTGACGGAAAACCGGGACCGGTGTCTTTCCGCCCGACAAACCCAGCGTGAATGCGCCGCGTGCCGCCACCGATTCCAGCGCTGCCGACACGATTCGCTCCGCCGCAGACGCGGCCAGTTCTTCGAACGAAGCGACGACAATGATTTCCCCGTGAACGTCGTTCATCGCACCTATTTTATACGTTCCACGAGCATCGTGGGGGGTTCCAACAAATTTTCCTCTAACTTTTTCTACGAAAAACCGCATGAACTATCGCGATTTTAGAACGGCGTGCACCTGGAGTCTCACGCATATTGCGTGCCGTGAGGAATCGCGGTGTCACCTCCCCTGCTGCGCCAGGAAATCAGCCTCGCGCAATGTATCAGTTCAGATAACAATCCCCATCGCCCCCATTCAACGTATGCGTCCCGGCGATGATGCCGGTGGCAACGCTGGTGCGCGGGGTGTCGAAACTGAGGATAACGGACGGATTGCCCATGGGATTATAGACTGCGGCGCCGTGTTCGAACTCGCGGAGAATACTGCCATTGGGACGAAGTCGGCCAGGAGCGAGCGGCTTGCCGAGTTTGGCATCCCAGAAGGCGTACCAGTTGTGCAGGTGGTCCGGCGTGGGCAGCGGATTGGGATCGGAAAATAGACAATAGCCGTCGGAGAGGGTAAGCGAGAGAGTGGTAACGGCGCGCATCAGGTTGAGATCGTTACGATAATGGTGATACCAGGTTTCGAGACAGTTGATGCGTGGAGCGCGCAGGTGCTGTTCAGCCCAGGTGAGCGTATCGGCGATACGGCGCCAATCCTCGGCGGACTCGCTGCGATAGCATTCCATGAAGTAGCCGTTTACAAATGGGGCAGTGCGGGGCGTGATACGGTCGTTGGTGTTAACTAGAATGAGCGCGTGCGCGCCGATGCGCGTACGGATCGCCGTGACGAGCGCCAGGCGGTCGTCATCGTCATCCCACCAGTCCAGCATGACGCCATCGACCACGCCACTGGTGACCGCGGCCTCACACTGTCGAACAACCTGTTCGCGAAACGCGGGATTCGCGAAATCGAGCAGCAAGTAACCCCCTTCCTCCCACCCCGCCACGAACTGCCCATCCCGGTCGCGTTTCCACCACGCATGGTTGGCGGGCAGATATCCGCGCGCGGCATCCCGATAGCGAATTTCCATGAGGAAAAGCTGCCGGGGATTACGCGCCAACAGCGCCGCGCGCCGTGCCAGCCCACGCGACAGGCTCTCCGTCGTGAAGCCGGTCGCAAGGCCAATGGCCGGATTATCCCATTGCAGGCCGAAGAATGATGCTCCGTGAAATACCAGATCATGGCGTGCCAGCGTCACCGCCGGGTCTTCGTTAGGAAGGTTATCCGCGCGATTCCATGCCTGAAACACCGACGGGAAAGTGCGCGCGGCGATGCGCGCCTCCACCGTGTGTGCTGCCGACACAGGCGCTGGCTGGTCACCCATCGCGCATGCAACGGCAGCCAGGGAGCAGAGCGACAGGAGGAAAAGCAACATCATAATCACCCGTCGATAGTATACGTGATTATACGAACGAGTGCATCCTGTCAAAATCAACGCATGCGCGTTTTTCCATCCTGGTGTCCCGCAAGTCCACCGATTCACGGCTTCTGTGGGCAGGAAGTACCGGTGGGTGACAGAATAGAACCTGCATCGGCCTGCCTATCGCATGCGGCGTTCGGACTCAACGCGGGTCAGGCATGATGGCAACAATGCAGTCACCCGAGGAGACATTTTCGATCATGCAGCAGAAAAGCGATGAGCAAGCCGCGGCGGACAATGGCGGCATAACCCCGGAGATGTGGGGAACCGATGGCATTGCCGAACAGGCGGATAGCGCGCGTGGCGATTGGTTTCGGAAAGCCAAATATGCCATGTTCATCCACTGGGGGCTGTATTCCGCGTTGGGCGGACGCTGGAACGGACGAACCTATTATGGAATTGGCGAGTGGATTCAGCGTCGTGCCGGGATCCCCGCCGCCGACTACGCCCGCACCGCCGCAACCTTCAATCCGACCGGCTTTGATGCGCGAGCCTGGGTGAAACTGGCGCAGGACGCCGGCATGCGCTACATCGTGATTACCGCCAAGCACCACGACGGCTTCGCCATGTTTCGCACAGCGAGCAGCCCATTCAATATCGTTGACGCCACCCCGTTCAGGCGCGATCCGCTTGCCGAACTGGCCATTGCCTGTCGCGAAGCCGGACTTCGGCTGGGATTTTATTATTCGCAGACCCAGGACTGGCACGAACTGGATGCACCGGTGAATAATTCTGACGCGACGCCGGACGCCGATTTTCACCGCTACTTGCACGGCAAGGCGCTGCCGCAGATCGAAGAGTTGCTCACGCAATATGGCGACGTCGCGCTCATCTGGTTCGACACCCCGGGACCGATTACTCGGGAAGAATCACTGGCGCTGATGAAGACGATTCGTCACCTGCAACCGGGTTGTCTCATCAACAGTCGCATCGGCAACGGGATCGGCGATTATGAGTCGCTGGGCGACCAGGAGATTCCGAGCCGGATGCATGACGGGCTCTGGGAAACCGTCGATACACACAACGATACCTGGGGTTTCGTGCATGCCGACCAGAATTGGAAGAGCGCCCGCGAGTTAATTGAGCGGCTGGTCGTCGTGGTCAGCCGCGGTGGGAATTATATGCTTAATATCGGCCCCGACGGGCTGGGGCGCGTGCCCGCGCTCTCCGCACGCATCATCCGCGAAGCCGGCCGCTGGCTGGCGGCACATGGGGAAGCGATATACGACACCATACCCTCTCCACTGGGCGCGCTGCCGTGGGGAGAGTGTACGCAACGCGGGAATACCCTCTACCTGCATGTATTCCAGTGGCCGGCTGATGGGCAATTGCGCCTCCCCGGGGTGCAGGCCGGTGTGCTGGGCGCCACGCTTCTCGGCGCAAATGAACCGTTGACCGTGCATTCGGATGCCGGCGGCCTGGTGCTGCACTTGCCGGCCGTCCCCCCGTCAACGCTGCTGCCGGTCATCGCAGTGGAGGTAGAGCGGTCGTTACCACCCACAACCGAACGCTATGTGCTGCACAATTGCGTAAATGTATTGACAGCGTCCGCCGCCCGCTGCCGGGGGTGCAGCCAGGATAAGCTGAGCTGGATGGAGAAATTCGGCGACTGGAAGCACGCGGAGTATGTCGGCCAATGGCAGGGGACCGGCAGCAGCGCCGCCTGGACGTTTTCCGCGGTGGAACCGGGGATGTATTACATCGATGTCGAGTATGCCTGCCCAACGGCAGCCGATGACTCGACCTGGTCTCTCACGCTGGGTGACAGCGAACTGACTTTCCCGTTGCTGGCCACCGGGCACTTCCCGCAACGTCGGGAAAATCAGCACGCCTGGCCGTTGGCCCGCTTCCGCACGTATCGGATAGGCCTCTACGATATCCCCGCCGCCGGACAATACACCCTTACCCTGCGTCCTCTCGACAACGATGGCGGCGCCATGCAACTCGTTACGATCACCCTGTACCCCACCGCCGGATAATCAGCCGGCAGATTCCATCGCGAATACAGCCTGCAAACGTGCGCAAGGCGATTGGCATGTTTGGTCCGTGTGGGAATTCAACGCGGTGATGGGTAATACGGATTGCATCATCCACTGACGGTTGTTTGGTCTGGCAGAACCAGATATTCCATGTGCCAAGAGATGGCACCATCAGGATGAGCCGCATGCAAAGCGCGGGCACCCCGGAAAGCCGGTGTGCCCGCGCTGAGTTCCTGCGGTGTTTTACCCGAGCCGTCGTCCGATCTGGTGCAGGTCGACGGCGGTGACGGCGTCGCTGAAGCCGCGGTCGCTTTCGGCAAGGATGGCTTTGATGCGTTCCAGGTCATCGGCGGCGTCGCGAATGGCGTCGACCTCGTCGGGCATCAGGTCGATCTTCGTCGCGTCCGCGCGGATGATGGAACAAATGCCGGTTTCGGGGCATAGTTCGATATGCAATTGGTCAGACATGGATGTCCTTTCCCTGTCAGGCGTAGACTTCGACCAGGTATTCCGCCACGCCGGCGGCAGTCGGCGCCATTGCCTTTTCGCCGCGGTGCCAGTTGGCGGGGCAAACTTCGCCGTATTCTTCGGTGAACTGCAGCGCATCCACCAGGCGGATGGCTTCGTCCACGCTGCGACCCAGCGGCAAGTCGTTGATGAGCTGATGGCGCACCACACCTTTGGCATCGATGAGAAACAACCCGCGCAAAGCGACCGATTCGTTCAGCAACACGTCATAGTTGCGCGCGATGCTCTTGTCCAGATCCGATACCAGCGGGAAGCTCACCGGACCGATGCCGCCTTTTGCCACCGGCGTCTCGCGCCAGGCGAAGTGGGTGAAGACCGAATCGACCGACACGCCGATAACCTCGACGCCGCGATCCGCGAATTCCTGCCGTTGCCTGTCGAATGCCAGGATTTCCGACGGGCAGACGAACGTGAAGTCGAGTGGATAAAAGAACAGCACGACATACTTCCCCCGCAGCGCGGAGAGGGTAAGGTCGGCAATCGAACCATCAGGCAATACGGCCTGGGCGGTGAAATCAGGCGCTTCTTTCGTGACGAGAGTTCCCATAATTGTCTCCTTTGTTAGATGCCTTTGTTGTGTCGTTCACGCTCGGCGAGCGTGGCAAGTGAAATGTCGGCCAGGCTGCGATGCAACTGCTGCTGGATGGCCGCCAACTCTTCGTGCACCGCGCAATGCGGCGCTCGAGAGCAACCGTGTTCCCCGGTCAGGCAGATATTCATAGTGATCGCGTCGGGGTCGACCGCGCCCACCACATCGAGCAACGAAACCGCTGCCGGCGACTTCGCCAACCGCAATCCCCCTGCCTTGCCCCGCACGCTGTTGATCAGTCCCTGGGCAACTAACCGTAGTACGATGCGGCGAAGGAAGCGATACGGGATATCCATCTCCTCCGCCAGCACGGTGGTGGAGACGATCTGCTTGTCTCCTTGTAACGCCAGGAACAGCAGGGCACGTATGGCATAATCAGTTTCGCGAGTAATCATCCATTGCTCCTATATGATACACTAATAGTATCATATAGTACTGCAATATGCAAGCCCTACATAAAAAAATATGGGAGAAATTTTACGCCGAGTCAGCTAAGCGCGTCCCAGCGCAGCACCCGCGCGCGCAACGCGGCATCACATGGCACGCCCAACGCGGCAAGATGATCGGCGATCCGCGCCATCGCTGCCTTGCGCCGCAGCCGGTCGGCGGCGGCGAAAGCATCAGGCAACCAGCGTTCGGTCAGATCCCACACGTAGCTGTAGGTGGCCAGTTCGCGCCCGGTAATGTCGGTTTTGGTGATGATGAAATGCCGTTCCAGTTCCCACAACGCACTGGTGGCGGCCTTGCGCGCGTCAGGCCTGAGCAACTGCTTCAGCGGACGTGAGGAGATAGGACCGCGCGCCTCGATAAGCTGATACACTTCGCGCGCCGTTGCCGACAACCGGCCTTCGAGGATCAATTCGTCAGCCGCGGCGCCGTTGGCAGCAATGAACGCCGGCAACAGGTCCAGTGCGATGAAGCCGGGCCGCCCGGCGAAAAGGCGCGTGTAGTAGACGCGTCGCTGCACATGCAGGTCGTCTTTCCACCACCACGCATGCCACAGCGCGTCATGCTTCCCCATCGCCGCCGCCACGCTGGGGAACGCTGGAAAGCGCTCCAATGCATTGATCGCGCAACACCCGACCGCCTCCACGAAGCGGACGAGATCCGCTTCGTCACGCACGGTATCGCGCCAGGTTTCCCGCCAATCGATCGCCACGGAAGCATTATAACAAATCAGAACTTTCGCTTCATCTCCTCCCCCAGGTTGTGCCTCTGACCGGTAAGCACTGACGCAGGTGACGGCTATGCAATCCCGCATTGACAGCAAGGCCGGCATAGCGCCCGAACTCAAGGAATCCCTCTGCCCTGCCAAAACCGGCGCATTCCCTGCCAGGCGAGCGCTCACCAGTTCACCCTGACAAAAATCGTGCCGCGTGATACGATAGAGCCATGGCAAAGACAATCACCTATGTCTGTCAGGAGTGCGGGTGCCCGCAGGTGCGCTGGCACGGGCGCTGTCCGGAGTGCGGCGGATGGGGGTCTCTGGTGGAAGAAGCGGCGCCGGTCACGACCGGCCCGGCGCCTACGGTTGCGCCGTTGCGCGCGTCCGCCGCGGTGCCCATCAGCGACGTGCCGCCGGGCACCGAGCCGCGGCGCCAGAGCGGGCTGGGTGAATTCGACCGCGTGCTGGGTGGTGGCGCGGTGCCGGGGTCGGCCATTCTGCTCGCCGGGGATCCGGGCATCGGCAAATCCACGCTGCTGCTGCAAGTCGGTTACGCGCTGGCGTGCTCCGGGCATCGTACGCTCTATGTCACCGGCGAGGAATCGCTCCAGCAGATCCGCATGCGCAGCGAGCGGCTGCGCACCATGCACGAAGAAATGCTGGCACTGGCGGAGACCGAACTCGAACCCATGCTGCAGCACGTACACCTGCTGAAGCCCGCGCTGGTCGTGGTCGATTCCATTCAAACCGCATTCGATACCCGCATCGAATCCGTGCCCGGCTCGGTCAGCCAGGTACGCAACGCCGCGCTGCGGCTGATCCGTGCCGCGAAAGAGACCGGCGCCACCGTGCTAATGATCGGCCATGTGACCAAAGAAGGTCAGATCGCCGGCCCGCGCGTGCTGGAACACATGGTGGATGTGGTGCTGGAACTGGAAGGCGACCGCGACTTCAGCTATCGCATCTTGCACGCGGTGAAAAACCGCTTTGGTCCCACCCACGAACTGGGGATCTTTACCATGGGCGACCGTGGCATGGACGAAGTACCCAATCCCTCCGCCGCCTTTCTGAACGAACGCCAGCTCGGTTCTTCCGGCTCCTCAGTGGTGGCGGTGATGGAGGGTACGCGCGCGCTGTTGGCGGAGGTGCAGGCGCTGGTCAGCGCCGCCCCACCCTTCGGCAGCCCACGGCGTAATGCGAACGGGGTGGATATCAAGCGCGTGGCGCATGTGCTCGCGGTGCTGGAGAAACGCTTCCACATCCCACTGGGCCAGCACGACGTCTTCATTAACGTGCCGGGCGGATTAAAGATCAGCGAACCCGCCACCGACCTGGCAGTGGCGCTGGCGGTCGCCTCCAGCTTCCGCGACGTGCCGGTGCAGCCGGACGTCGTCTGCTTCGGCGAAGTGGGGCTGACCGGCGAGGTGCGCACCGTCTCGCACGCTGACCGCCGCGTCGCCGAAGCCGCGCGCCAGGGCTTCGCTACTTGCCTGCTGCCGCCGGGAAAAATCCCACCACAGAAGAAGTCCACGCTCAAATGCGTGCAACTGCAGAACCTGGAACAAGCCTTCGAGGTGGCACTGAAAAATTAAGGGCAGGCTCAATAGGCAATTGCAGAAGTCGCGCGCCTTGCCCGGTGTTCGCCGGTGTCGGCGAAGATCACCAGCTTGCGATCATCAAGTGCGTATGCCCGGACCTGTTTGCCGCATGCCTCATCATTCATGCGCGCATTGAACCGTTCGGCGTGGTATTCCAACAACGAACCGGGACGCGTCATCCGCGCCCCGGTTCGTCTGTTTCCTTCTTCGCGCATCAGTCCGCGGCCGGTCCCACGTCGCCATCGACCGTATTGAACTCGCAGGCGATGAGCGTTTTCACTTCTTCCGCCGACTTGCCGGTCTTCCGCTGCAGGTAGTCCTGGATGGCGGAGCGGACGGCTTCCTCGGCAAGCAACGAACAGTGCATCTTCACCGGGGGCAGCCCGTCAAGCGCGTCGGCGACGGCGCGGTTGGTGAGCTGCAGCGCCTCCTGAATAGTTTTCCCCTTGATCATCTCGGTGGAGATGCTGCTGGTCGCGATGGCCGCGCCGCAGCCGAAGGTCTGGAAGCGCACATCGGTGATGACATCATCATCAACCTTGATATACATCTTCATGATGTCCCCGCATACGGGGTTGCCGACAGTGCCGACGCCGTTGGCATCGGGCAGCTCACCCACGTTCCGCGGGTGGGCAAAATGGTCCATCACCTTCTCGCTATACTGTGGCATGGTTCTCCTCACTTTACGGGCGCTGCCCGGTTATCTCCAATCACCTCACCAGCACTAGGGATGGTCGATGGGCCGTCCCAGCAGCGCGAGGTGCGCTTCATTCACCACGCACGTTCCGTCGTGTTCGTTGCCGCAATGCAGGCAACAATCGTCCACCGTCTGCTCGTCGCGCAACGCCGCCAGCAGCAACCGCTCCAATAACGCGAGCAACACCACGCGTTCATCCTCGCGCAACACCGCCACCGCCTGCCGCATCCGCGCCACGCGCGCGGCACGCACCGCCTGCAACGCCCGCAAGCCCATCGCGGTAACCGTCAGGTATACCAGCCGCCGGTCTTCACCGCTTTCGCGGCGATCCACCAATACTTTGCGCACCAACCGATCGACCAGCCGCGTGGCAGAAGGAATGCTGATGTGCAATCCCTCGGACAGTGCCTTGGCGGAACACCCGCCATGCCGGTGGATGAACACCATCGCCTCAAGTTGCGCCGGCGTCAACTTACCGTGTGTCGCTTCTTCCAACAACCGCCCGGTCAACACGGCGGACGAGTAGGTGCCGAGCAGATCGACAAACCGCTCGAGCAAATCCTGTGAGTTGCCGTGTTCCGAATTAAGCATAATCGTTACCTATGCTAAACATTACCACGGACATTCGATGCTGTCAACAAAGAATAGCGCTTCCGCGCGGCAAGCATGAGAAAATTTGGTACAATATCTCCGTGGCACATTCACGTCTCTATCAAGTCAACGCACTGGTGCTGCGTTCGCGCGAATATGGCGAAGGCCATCGCCTGATCACCCTATTCACCCGCGAAGAGGGGAAAATCCTCGCCGTCGCCAAGGGTGTCAAAAAACCGCGCGCCAAACTGGCCGCGGCGCTGCAGCATTTCACCTATCTCGAACTGCAACTGGCAACCGGACGCCGCTTCGACGTCATTACGCAGGCGCGCGTGCTGGATCCGTTCTATGGGCTGCGTGCGCGCATGGACGCCTTTGCCTACGCCTGTTATTTTTCCGAGCTGTTCGACGAAGCGCTGGAGGAGCGCCAGCGTGCCTCCGCCCTCTTCGACTTGCTGGTCGATGCGCTGCATCGGTTAATCGCGACCCCGGCGCCGGATCTGCTGGCACGCTATGTGGAGATCAGTCTGATTGCGATGCTGGGCTATCAGCCACAGTTGACGCACTGCGCGCGGTGTCAGACGCCGTTGTCGCGTCATGACGCGGCGGGACGGGTGGTATGGCCGACCTGGCTGGGCTTTACCGTCGGCCAGGGCGGCGCGTTGTGTCCGGCGTGCCTCCCCGACGTACCGGGCGCGAAGCGCATTGCCGCCGGCACCGTGCAGGTTGCCCAACTGTTGCTGACGCACGGGACGGATGCGCTGGCCGACCTGCAAATTTCCGACCGTTTACGGCGCGAAATAGCAGGAACGTTCCGCGATTACCTGGAATTTCGTTTAGAGCGGCGCCTACACAGCAGTCGCTTCCTTACCGAATGGGGCGGCGAGGCGCCGGGCGAACTGGACCTACCCGACACGGAGGCGCCACCGGAAACCAACATTCTCGCAACAGGAACCGTCTTCCACGGGGATGACGTTCCCGTGGAAACATCGTCGTCATGACTACAGAATTCACATACACCGCGTCTGCCGGATCATCGCCGCGCACCCGTCGGTCACACCTCATGCCCACGCTGCTGATCACGCTGACCGCGCTGGTGCTGCTGGCCATCGCCGGCAGTGCGCTGGTGCTGCCCGCCGCCGACGACATCGCGCGTGGCGTCACTCTTTGCGGTGTCCCCCTGGGCGGCTTGCCGCGCGCGGAAGCGAAACGGGTAATCGGCGATACGCTCAGCCGCGCAATCACCGGCAACATCACCCTCATCGCCGGCGCGCACCGTTTCGAGGCGACGCTTCCGGGACTGGGCATCAGCGCTGATCCTGAGCGAGCGCTGCGCGCCGCCTACGCGCTGGGGCGCGACGGTTCACTGCCCCGCCGCCTGCAAGAAGCGGTGCGCGCGCGTTGTGCGGGGATCACGCTTGCGCCGTCCTTTATCATGGATCCCCAGCAGGCGCAAACGATGCTCGCAGCCTTCGCCACGCAAACAGATCACCCCCCCATCAATGCCGCCGCACACTGGGACGAGGTTGCGCAGCGCGTCGCCATTACGCCGGGCCGGGCCGGCGCGTTACTCGACATTCCCGCGTCGCTGGAAATCCTTGACCAATCGCTGATGCATAACCTGCATGCGGGACGCCCACTACCGGAAACGCTCACGCTGGCGTACCAGGACAATCCGCCGCGGGTGACCGAGGCGATGCTGGCGGAAATCGACACGTTGCTGGGCAGTTATACCACGACATATTCCACCAGCACGAGCAACCGTGCCAGCAATGTCGATACCGCTGCACGCGCGATTGACGGCACCGTGCTCCTGCCCGGCGAGACCTTCTCGTTCAACAAAATCGTTGGGCCGCGCGACCCTGACAACGGCTTCCGTACCGCGCCGGTTATCGTCGGCGGCCAGTTGCAACCCGGCATGGGCGGTGGAGTATGCCAGGTTTCCACCACGTTATACAATGCCGCGTTGCTGGCCAACCTGGACATCGTGGCGCGCAGCCACCACTCGCTGCCGGTGCACTACGTGCCGCCCGGCCAGGATGCCACCGTCGTCTATGGCGCCATCGATTTCAAATTCAACAATTCGATGGCGACGCCCGTGCTGATCGAGGCAAAAACCGGTGGACGCCGATTGACGATGCGGGTGCTGGGCAAGGGTCCCACGCCGACCGTGCACATCGAGCGCAGCGGCATCACCACGCTGCCTGGACGGTCGAAAACGATCAAGGATTCGACACTGCCGCTGGGCGTTAAGAAGATCGAAAAGAGGGGGAAAGCCGGCATGGCTGTCACAGTGACGCGCGTGGTGGGCAACGGCGACGACGCACGGCGCGAGGTGCTCTCGCACGATCGCTACCTGGGCGAATTGTCCATCGTTCGCATCGGCACGGGCGCCGCTTCCGCCACCAATACCTCGATGCTGTCCGACAACTAACGTGCGGCAGCGCGCGGTAACACCGATTCGATGCCGGGTAATCCGTGCATTCTCACCGCCATTTTCCACCACGGGGCGTGGTACATTCCCTGATGGAGCATCGCACGATGGCAATCCCGGTCCGGTGCCGCGTTGACACCTGTCGTCAACCGGCGTTGTTTGAAGCGGAATACTGCCGGCAACACCTGCCGGGTTCCTCAGCCTACTTGCGACGCGTGCTGGCGCGGCTGGGCAACGCGGCAGGCGCCAACCTGGCGCGCGTTGATTTCCGCCATGCCGAACTCCGCGATGCACAGTTGATGGATGCCATCCTCACCGGTGCGCTGCTCGACGGCGCGCATTGCAGTAATCTCACGCTGACGGGCGCGACACTGCATGGTGTCAGCGCCCGCCAGGCCGACTTCACCGAGATCGACGGAACCGGCTTGCGGGCGGCAGGCGCTATCTTGGGCGCCACCCACTGGCTGCACGCGGTATTGACGGACAGCCAATGCGCCGGCAGCCTGTGGGACTCCGCCAACCTGCACGGCGTCGAGTTGCGCCGGGCCGACCTCACTCGCGCCAGCCTGCGCGCGGTGATCTGCGCGCAATGCGACTTGGCGGAAGCGTGGCTGACCGAGGCAGACCTTTCCGACGCGGTGTTCGACGGCTGCGACCTGAGCTGGGCGGTGCTGGCGGGAGCGCGCGGGGACAGCGTGTCACTGCGCCGCGCGGCACTCAACAACACCAATTGCATCGGCTGCTACTTCGACGGCGCCAACCTGGAAGAAGCACAGGCGGAGCAAGCGCGCTTCAGCGCCGCCACCCTGACCGGCGCGTGCCTGGCGGGCGCCAACCTGCGCAAAGCCGTATTCCGCGAAGCCGACCTGCGCGGCGCAGACTTGCGTGGCGCCGATTTGCGCCATGCCATCCTCGAACGTGCCAATCTGGAAGGGGCCAATCTTATCGGCGCCGATCTGGACGACGCCAATTTGAACGGTGCCATTCTTGTGGACTAACCCTCCCCTGACCGCCATTGCCAAACTGCTGCGGATCGTCGCGGGACGGGCGATGGCATTCGCCGGCAATATCCAGGATCGGTGCAAACAGCACTGGCCATACCGCGGCGATATGCCCACCGGGATTCATGCACAGCACGGGAGAGTCAACCGTTATCGCGCGACAGGAAGACGATGACCGGGAGCAATCAGATCGGCAGGCGCGGAAACGCTTCAGTTCATCATGGCATGCACCAGTGCGAAAAGCGCACCCCTCTTGTTATTTTCGTGCTTCTTCCCGCAAGGCAACCGGCAGCTTCGCGCTGTCGTCTCCGATGAAAAGCAGCATCTCACAACAAATGGCGCAAGGAGCGCCGTGCGTGCGTGAATATCGATGAAAGCGGGTATCAAATGCGGGTATATCCCCTTCGCGGTGAGTTGTGCCGGTCTGATTGCTGATTACGTTGAAGGATAAAGGCAAACGCGATGCGTATCGAACGGGCTCTTATGAATCCCCTTATTTCGCCGCTGCATGTTCAACCGTCCTCCCCCGAGTTGGAAGTGGTGAGTGCGTTTAACGCGGCGGCAACGAACTGGCAAGGGGAGACGTTGTTACTGCTGCGGGTCGCGGAGATACCGAGCCACGTACCACCCGACGAAGTGGCGGTGCCGGTCATCGAACGTCACGACGGCAAGGTCGGCGTCAATATCCTGCACTTCCGCAAGGATAGTCCCGGTCTGGACACCACCGATCCGCGTGCGGTGATCCTCAACGGTGAAGTATTGTTGAGCTCATTGTCGCACCTGCGGCTGGCACGCAGCAAGGACGGGTATCACTTCGATATCGACAAGCTGCCGGCGATCTTCCCCACCGAGGAATATGAGGAATACGGCATCGAAGATCCGCGCATGACCGAGATCGAAGGCACCATCTACATTAACTACACCGCCGTTTCGCGTTATGGCATCAGCGTGGCGCTGGCGTCCACCACCGACTTTAAAACCTATCGCAAGCATGGGATCATCCTGCCGCCGGAAAACAAGAACGTCGTCATCTTCCCCGAGCGCATCGACGGGCAATATGTGATGATTCACCGTCCGGCGACGACCGGCCTGGGCAGCCAGCAGATGTGGATGGCCTACTCTGACGATATGTTTCACTGGGGCCGGCACGTGCCGTTCATGGGCAAGCGCAAAGGCATGTGGGACAGCCTGCGCATCGGCGCCGGCGCGGTGCCCATCAAGACGCCGGAAGGATGGTTGGAAATCTACCACGGAGTGAATCCGGAGCAGGGGTATTGTCTGGGCGCGGCACTGCTCGACCTGCGCGACCCGGCGAAGATCATCGCGCGCTCCAACACGCCGTTCCTTATCCCGGAAGCGGAATACGAGCGCATTGGTTTTTACGGCAACGTGGTGTTCACCTGCGGCGCGGTCGTGACCGGCACCGCCAACGAATCTATCGTGAGCATATATTATGGCGCAGCCGACCAGTTCACCTGCCGCGCCGACATCGAACTGGAAGACATCCTGGACAGCCTGCACTCACCCGCCATCTTCATCCCGGCGCCGATCAATCTCGACCAGATGCCGATGCAACCCGGCACCTCGTGCCCGCTGCCATAAGCGCACTCATCCTCGTTGATTGCATCGGAAGAAACATTCGAGCGCCGGCACATTGGTAAGGGGATGCGTCACCCGTCCTGCTGCCGAATCTGTCGCTCAACCCACGCCAGCGCCTGCTCGCGGGTAGTCAGCCGTCCCTGCATCTGCAGCGAGCGTGCTTGGGACAGCAGGCGTCCGATGGCCGGTCCCGGCGGCAGACGCAACGCCTGGGTGAGATCGTGCCCGGTGAGCAACGGGTGCGCCAGCACCGGCAGATACTGCTCCTCGTAGAACGAAAAGAGCATACGGTACAAGTCGCGCAGGTGATCGAGGACGTGCGGGTCGGCGGCTGGTCCCTGCGCGGCGGATTTATCCGCCAGCGCCAGCGCCAGCACCTCCAACGCATAACCGCCGGTCTCGTCGAAAAACTTCACCATGGACCGCCGCGTAATGCCGTTATGGGTGACTGACCGCGCCAACGCCGGCGGACGCAGGTGGTGGCGAATGACGGTGGTCAGCGCGTGCTGGTCCTCGCGACTGGCGCGCAACCGGCGGCACAGCACCGTCGCCATCTCCGCGCCCACCATCTCGTGCCGATAGAAATGGACTTTGCCCGACTCCTCGCTGCGCGTGGCCGGCTTGCCGCAATCGTGGATCAGCGCGAGGAAGACCAGCCGCGCCCGGCGATGCTCATTTACCAGCAACGGGGCGAAATAGGGGTGCAAATCCTGCAGCACGTCTTCCGGTTGCCGCAGATAGCGCGACATATATGCCATCGCCAACTGTGAATGCTGCCAGACGTCCAGATGGTGGTAAACGTTCTGCTCGACTCCCTTCATCAATTGCACTTCCGGGAAGAGGATGCCCAGCGCGCCGACGGCATCCATGCGTTCGATGGCCGGCACGGCGAACGCGCCCGCGCACAGCTTCCACCACTCAGCCAATAACCGTTCAGGCGCCGCCAGCGGCAGGCGGTCGGCGTCACGCGCCAACAACGCCTCGGTAGCGTCGTCCGGCAGCAGGTGCAGTTCGGCGAGAAAACGAAACGCGCGAAGGATACGCGCCGGATCGTCGCGCAACGCGGAAGGCGCCACCAGGCGCAGCGTGCCGGCATTCAAGTCGCGCAGCCCCTGGAACGGGTCCAACAGGCCGCCTTGATGGTTCACTTCGGGCAAGCGCAGCGCCATCGCATTCACGGTAAAATCGCGGCCAGCCAGGTCGCCCAGAATGTCGTTGTCGCGAAAGGCGCAGAAATCGAAAGAGAAATGATTGCGCAGCGCCACCCGCCAGATGCCACGCATGGGATCCATCGGCACCACCGTGCCGTCCACCATGCCGGCGAAGCGCCGTGCCAGCGCCTCGGGTTGCAGGGAAGCCAGATCGACGTCCACAGGCTCGCGCCCGAGCAGCAGGTCGCGGACGCAGCCGCCCACCAGCCACGCGGACGCGCCGACCGCGGTGCGCGCGGCCAGCAGCGCTTCCACATAGGGAACGCGCGGCCAGAGTTCGTCGATGTGCATCTGTTCCATGCGTGAAATACCTTCGCACCGGGGCAAGTCCAGCAACCCGGCAAGGGTCACTGATTATAGCATGCACGACAACGCGTGGGACGCCTGCCGCCGCATGCAACGCCCCGCGAATGGACAAATCCACGATTTTGCCCGCTAACGACGCCAACCGGCGCCACCAAGCAGGAATTTCGTGCCCCGAACGGGTATTGTTGTAGCACAACTATGTGGCGACAATTATTATGGCTTTGCGTATTGCTGATCGGCTCGCTTTCCCGCGTGTCCGCGGCGGCATCGTTCATCACCCCGATTCTGCAGCGCGCGCCGGTGCTGGATCCGAACCTGACCGCCTTTCCGGATAGTTCGCTGATCGATGCCTCCGCGCGGCTGGATGCACCCGCGGGGAAGCACGGATTTCTTTCGGTGCAGCATGGGCATTTTGCCTTTGCCGACGGCAAGCGCCAACGTTTTTTCGGCGTCAACCTGGCCAAGGAAAGCGTATTTATCGACCACGCGCGCATCGACGCGCTGGCGGCGCTGTTCGCCCGTGCCGGCATCAACCTGGTGCGCATCCACCACATCGACGACTCGCAGGGGATTCTCTCGACTGAACCGGGACAATATTTCAATTGGACGCGCCTCGATCAATTAGATTACTGGGTGGCGAAGTTGAAGGAGTGCGGTATTTACCTCGCACTCGATCTCAATGATTACCGCACCTTTCGTGCTGACGAAGGGGTAAAGAACGGCGAGGCGCTGGGGCGCGGCGCGAAACCATATGCGGTGTTCAATCCGCGGCTGATCGAGTTGCAACTGGACTACGCGCGCCAACTGTTGCGCGAGCACGTCAATCCATATACTCGGCTGGCCTATGCCGATGATCCGGCGGTGGCTTTCCTGGAAATCTACGACGAGAACGGGCTCTTTATTCGGCGTGGCGATTGGCCCAACCTGCGCCAACCCTACCGCGCCGACCTGCAGCGTGAATGGAACGCCTGGTTGCGCGCGCGCTACGGCAGCACGCAAACATTGCGCAATGCCTGGACGAATCGTAGCGGCGCCAGCGGATTGCTGCCCAACGAGAACATTGAAAACGGCACGGTACAGTTACCGCGCATGGAGCTGGATACCGCCATCACGCTGAAGGCCTCCACACCGCTGTTGAATCCCGCGCGCGTGAGTTCCGGTGCGCAATTCGCTGCCGACATACAGGAAAAATATCTGCGCACCATGACCACGGAATTGCATAAATTGGGTGTGAAAATTCCCATCACCGCGGTGGGCGCACAGGATATTCTGCCGGATCTGATCACCACGGCCAACACCTGCGATTACATCGGCATCAACTTTTATTGGGATCACCCCCTGTGGGATCCAGGTCGGGATTGGACGTTGCCCGCTTACTTCGCGCAGAACAATCCCTTGATGGACAACCCGAACTATTCCTTTCCGGTGACGGTCAGTCAGGCGCGCATGGCGGGAAAACCGTTGGTGGTGCGCGAACTCGGCTACTGCTATCCGAACCCGTATCGCGGCGTGGGGATGGTGGAAGCCGCCGCCTATGGCGCATTGCTGGACGTGGATGCGCTGATTCTGTTTACCTATGGCGCGGACGAGAAGACGCGCACGGTCGGATTCTTCGATATCCATCTTGATCCACTGCGCTGGGGACTGGTGACACAAGCATCGCGGCTATTCCTCTCCGGCGAGATCAAACCATCCGTCGCCACCGTGGGTATCGGCTATTCCGACGTGGATGCCTTTACCTGGTATAATTATTTCAATCCGCTCACCTTGTTGTCGTTTACCTCGCGCATAGAAAATTATACCAAAACCGGACCGCATCCCTACGATTTGCTGGTGGCGTCAGGCCGGTCGTGCGGTGCGGCATGGCAGGGTGAGCGCCTGTTGCTGTTCGCGAACAATTCCCATACTGATCTGCAATATCAAGGTACGGCGAATGGACTCGATGAACAGATGGGCTACCATCTCCGCACCGGACGCAACGGCGAATTCCCCTTCACCTTCAACGGCATGGGATACAACGCGGGCACGCTGCAGACCACCCAGGCCTGGCCGGTATATGCGCTGGAAGATTTGATGGCAAAAGGATTGCTGCCCATTGCTTCCGCGGAGACGGCGGCGCTGGGCTTTCTTGACCCGACGCGCAAGCTTATCGGTTTTCACAATCTGCGTCCAGACATTGTCACCCGTGTGGCACTGGATGCCTTGCACGCGTGGAGCAACATTCCCGTCTCGCATACCGATCTCGACGCCAATCGGCGGCTCAGCGACACGCTGCAACTCACGCGCTACCAGTCGCCGCAATTATTGCGCGTGGACAGTCCCACCCTGCAGGCGCTGGCGGGACGCATGGAGTCCGGCAGCGCGCTGAACACCAGCGTTATCCACCTCAGCACCCCTACGACAGTGGGCACATTCACGGCGGAAAGTCTGGACGGCGCCGCTTTACCGGACAGCGGCGCGGTGCTGGTGAAAATGACTTCCATTGCGCGGAACGACATGGTGAAACTCGCGCCGGCGCCGAACGGGCCCAAGCCACAACGGCTGACCACGCTGGGCGTGGCGCCCATTCGTTCTGACGGACGTGCCAGTTCCACGCCCACGCGCGTGGAACTGGGCAATAAGCTGCTGATCGAATTGTATCTGCAAAACGGGAACTGGGAATATCTGGTGGAGCGGGAGCGCGCGCTGCTTTATCTCGATACCGGCAATATTACCGTCAACCTGCCCGCGCAACCGCGCGAAGTGCGCTGGTATACCGGCAGCACAGTCATTAGCGCCAAACCGGAATCCTCACGGGTTACCATCCCCAACGGCATCCGCATAACCGAATTCATCTGGTAATAGTCACGTCGTTCGCCCCACAACCCGAATGACTCACGGCACACGCGGATGTCTACTCGACCGCGCGTGCGCGGGTGATGTCATCCTGAATCCGGGCAAGCAGCGACGGCACATCGGGGAACGCCTGCACGTCGCGCAGGCGGGTGATGAAAGTGACGGTCAGCGGCTGGTGATAAAGGTCGCCGGCAAAATCGAGCAGATGCACCTCCAGCGCGTGCGGCCGGTCAAACACAGGGCGCTCGCCGATGTGCATCACCCCGCGCCGCGACACCCCCGGCGCGCAGACGTCCACCGCGTAGATGCCATCCCGCGGTAGCAATTTTTCCGTCGGCGACTCCAGATTTGCCGTGGGTACGCCCAACGCGTGGCCGCGTTGATCGCCGACCATCACGATGCCGGTCATCTGATAGCGATACCCCAGCAATTCCGCCGCCACCTCAACCTCGCCACGGTCAAGGCACGCGCGGATGCGCGTGCTGCTCACCGGTCCGCCCGCAACCTCGATCGGCTCGATGATTTCGACTGCAAATCCCATGCGCGTGCCGAAGTCGCGCAACACTGCCGCGGTGCCCGCGCGCCCATGCCCGAAGGTGGTGCGGTAGCCGGCCACCACGGTGCGCGGGTGAAATGAAGCGAGCAACACATCGTGCAGAAAGGCATCCGCGTTCTGGTGTGAGAAGTCCAGGGTAAAATCCGCGACCGCAATGACGTCCATCCCGTAATGCAGCAGGCGCTCGATCTTTTCCTGCAGTGGGGTGAGCAGGCGTAGCGGCAGATCGGACCGCAACACGCGCGTAGGATGCGGTTCGTAGGTGAGCGCGACGGCTGGCACGCCCAGATGGTCGGCGTGACGGCGACAGGAGGCGAGCAACGCCTGATGACCGCGATGAACGCCGTCGAACATGCCCAGCGTAAGCACCGAGGAGGGGACGATATCGGGATACAGGCCGTGTATGACTTTCATGGCAGCCGATCGCGCCGGGGACGGCGCCGCATGCGCGCCGGCGACCCGGTGCCGCGCGAGCATTGTAGCACCCTTTGCCGGTCGAGACAAGCATCAGTGTGCCTGCTTCCCTACCCGCTCTCGTGTTGCGCGACTCGGCATTGTTAGATAAATCATACAAGGACCGGTGGGCACACGGGCGGAAAAAGCGTATCCTATATTTACCTGTCTCACCCATAGACTGACCAAGGCATTGAGCACCCCAACAGAGAATAACCCGAGTTTGTATGATAATGAATACACATTTTAAGCGTGATTCGCACTACCATGTAGTGGATTCACATCAGTAGTCTTACCAGCAACACATTGCTGTGCTAAGTTTTACCTACCGATTGTATATCGATGCAACGTGTGACGAAAGGAGATTCACCAACGATGGCCAGTCACGAGAAGAAAAAGGCCGGACTCCATCCGATTGATATTCGCGAGCTGATGGATCGGCTGCGCCTGGGCATCGGCCAGGCCGCGTCGCTGTGTGACGTTTCGATCCGCCAGCTCTCGTATTGGACGGATAAAGGGATTATCACGCCGGTCGACGAGGAGAAAAACCGCAGTTATGATTTCATCTCGTTGGAAAAAGTCGCACTCATCAAGCAGGCGCTGGACCAGGGCTACAGCCTGGAAGGCGCCGTAGCGGAGGCGGATAATTTCCTCAAACGGCGCGACCTGGAACGGTCGCAAATCGAGTCAATGCCGGATTTTGAGCTCGAACAATGCGTGCTGAACCAGACGGCGCAGATGCAAGGTCTGGCAGAGAAAATTCGCCGTGAGATTCGTACTTATCGTGTCAGCGGGCAACTGCAAGGCGTTGCCACCTCTCTGGGCGGCGTCGACCGGTTGATCTCATTTTTCGAAGCGAATCCCTATACCGTCAATACTGCGCGCCAGATTGCGATCCGGCTCGGGCGCGAAATGAGCGAAGTCGAACGTGAGTTGCAATTGCTCGAACAGAAGCATTTCATTCAAAAAATCAGCTACCCGGGTTCTGATGTCTATCGCTATATTCCGCAGCGCCGGTAGGGACGTCTATGCCGACGTTCACTGATCGTGCCGCACTGTGCGATGGTGCATCATTCCCTGCCCCGGTAATAGTTGGAGGAGAAGCCATGTCCATGCAACGAGTTCCGACCGGCATTCCCGGTTTAGACGATTTAATATACGGAGGCTTTCTGGAAGGCGACGCCGTCCTGGTTGCCGGCGCGCCCGGCACCGGCAAATCCACGCTTGGTATGCAATTCATCTATGAAGGCATCATGCGGTATGACGAGCCGGGATTCTTCATCACTTTTGAAGAATTTCCACAGCAGATCTATCGTGATGCCATGAACTTCGGCTGGGACTTCCGCGCGCTGGAGGAAGCGGACAAGCTAAAAGTGCTTTTCACCTCGCCCGATCTAATGTATCAGGATATCAAGCGCCATGAAGGCATCTTCCCGGAGATGATCCGCGAGATCGGCGCCAAGCGCGTGGTGGTGGACAGCATCACCCATTTCCAGCGGCTGGCTACGAATCCCGGCGAACTGCGCGAAATCATCTACAGCCTGATTAACGCGCTCAAACGCGAAGGATTGACCCCGATGCTGCTGCGCGAGTTGGTGGAAGGTGAAGTCCTGGGCACCGTGTCGGAGGAATATACCGCCGATGCCGTGCTGCACCTGACGATGGACCGTATCGGCGCACAACGCATGCGCTTTATGGAAGTGCTGAAAAGCCGCGGATCGCGTCACGTGCCGGCCAAGTCGCTCTTCTTCATCGAAGACGGTGGACTACAGGTAGTGCCACCCTATCAGGAACCGTTCTTCCGCTACCAGGAGGCCATCTCCATCGGAATGCCGGAGTTCGACCGCCTGCTCGGGGGCGGCATCCCCTATGGCGCATTTTATCTATTCGAGATCGCTCCCGAATTCCATCAGGAGATCATGGTGCTGAACCTGATGCGGGAAACGTTGCGTGCCCAGGATATGCTTTTTGAGATTGCGACCAACAGCACGCGTTATGAAAAACTGGAGACGCTGGCGAAGAGCTACGGCATGCTGGAGGAGTTGAAAGAGGCCTTCGCCTCCAACACCGCGCGCATTTTGCCGGTCTTCGACGAAATCGCGGACGCGCAACTGGAGTTCAAGGCAGCGGACGAGGAGGAAGCGAACGATCGCATCATCACGCGCGTGATCACCCAGTTGGATGATGCCTTCCAGCAGACCACCCGCGCACGGCGCGGCCGGCTGTTCCTGGACTTCACGCGCCTGTCCACGGCACTGGGCGAAGATTTCATCTACGATATTCTCAACCCGGTGCAGGATATGATCCAGCGCTACCAGGGTGTCTGCCTGGGCGTCATCAATCCGGAAGCCACCCCACCGGACACCCGCGCGCGGCTATTGATGGAGGCTGACGGTATTATCCGCCTGTGGCGCGAAGGGAACTATACCTACGTGCAGGTGCTGAAAACGGTCAACTCGGTGCTGACGCCGGTGTCGTGCGTGGTGGAAACGAACAGCGCACCCTTCCTGCGGGTATTGCAATAACCGTCCGCGGGAGGCAGTAAAAAACGAGGCCGCCGCAATGCCAGTTGCGACGGCCTCATTTCACAGGAAGTACCCAGTGCCAGCCGGAACCGAAGTTCCGACTGCCCCCTTTGCACTGGGCCATAAGAAATCTACCCGACCATGTGGGAGATTAATCCTTTTCCACTGGAATTTCAGAAAAATGTTACTATTTTTAACTGGATTGCTTTATTTACTCTACAAAGTCAATGGTTTGTCTGCTTAGCAACGCTGGTGTATTATGCGGTCAATCATCGGCGGATGAAACACGTTTTCGATGCTGACCGCACTGCTGCGGCAACCGGCGTGTTCCATGCGATTCCTTGACAAGCGAGGGCGGGTATCCTACAATGAAAAGGGTGCAAACGTGAACCAATCTCCCTGGCAGGTGTGCTCGTGATGAGATATGCGACGATTCTGGCACTCACTATGATAACGGTTCTGGTTTTATCGGGGGTTGCCCGTGCCCAGGACATCACTTTTAACGGCAATGACATCATTCTCCTCGCCAAGACGATAACAGCACAGGTCAGCAAGACCAATGTATTGCCACCCTCGTTCCAGATGACCATGGCGAACGGCCATCAGATGATCGTCACCGCACCCTCGGTTTTCGAGTTGCTCGCTCGTGCGACGGTTGCCTGGAAGGAAAACAAAGCGTTTCCCACACAGGTACCATTGATGATTCTCGACCTGAACGGTCCGGCGTTCGATCCCCAGCACGAGCCGAAACGTCCCGGCCAGGTTATCGCCGTCCCCAGCGTGGATATCGGCAATTATGCGCCGCTCTGGCTGCAGATGGCGGAAGCCCCCGGACACAAACTGCCGTACGGCATGAAGTTCGAAACCTCGTATCGGCTGACCATGGCACAGATTATCGTCGCCATGGCGGCGTTGATCGAGGAGACGCTGCGCGAAAACAAATTCCCCTCCGCGGTGGCGATCCCCCTGATAAAATCACCGACGGATTGGCTCGATACCCGCGCTCCCATCGCCCTCATTACCCCGCCCACGAAAGACGATAATCAGATCTGGGCCGCCGACATGCGCATTACGCTGAACGGCATCGAGCTATCCGACCGCGGACCGTCGCAGCATATCGCACCCTTCTGCGGGACGGTACGGGTGGAGATGCTGGGTTATGGTCCGGTCGCGGCCATCCGGCTGCAGTTGGACGGCGTGGAATTGCGCACCTTCAAAGGTGTCGGGGTACACACCTACGAACTGGAGACACTACCGCTGCTCGATGGGCAGCACACGCTGGCCGCCACCGCCTCCGACCAAACGGGCAAAACCTATGCCTTTGTCTTTGGCTTCAGCGTATTAAATGGGCGGATAAACGGCTTCACACCGGCTGAACTTGAAGACCTGGGCAACTGAGCGCCTCTACATCGAAAAGCTATCGCCCAGGTAGTGGCGTTGCGCCACCGGGTCGTTGGCGATCTCGTCTGAACTGCCCGCAGTGAGAATCTTCCCCTCGAAAATAATGTAGCTGCGCCGGGTGATGGCCAGCGTTTCGCGCACGTTGTGGTCGGTAATGAGCACGCCGATGCCTGCATCGCGCAGGTTCAGCACGATCTGTTGAATCTCATCCACGGCAATGGGATCGACGCCGGTGAACGGCTCGTCAAGGAGAATATATGCCGGGTCGCATGCCAGCGTCCGCGCGATCTCGACCCGCCGACGCTCCCCCCCCGACAGCACGCCGCCCTGGGCTTTGCGGCGATTCCCCAAACTGAACTCGTCGATCAACCGATCCACGCGCTCCTTGCGCGCGCGATACGGCATGCCGCGCATCTCCAGCACCGCATGCAGATTTTCCTCCACGGTCAGCTTGCGAAAGACCGAGGTTTCCTGCGGCAGGTAGCCGAGTCCCAGGCGCGCACGGCGATACATCGGGGAGCGAGTGATGTCACGCTCACCCAACAGCACTTGCCCCGCGTTGGGACGGACCAACCCGACCAGCATGTAGAATGTGGTGGTTTTTCCCGCGCCGTTAGGGCCCAGTAAGCCGATAATCTCGCCCGGATGCACTTCAACGGATACCTGGTTCACCACCGTCCGCTGTCCATAACGCTTAACCAGATTGGTACAGCGCAGGACGCCGGGTTGTTTGGTGGTCGGCGGCAGGTTAATGCTATTGGTCGCCTGCTGTTCACTCACTGCGCGTTCCCCTTGTTTTCCAGCGAGACATTCTGCACGGTCAGTGTATGCAGGTCCAGGTTATATTCAATCACTTCGCCCGTCAGCGTGTAAGGCGCTTCCTTGTTCGCGAGATCGGTCACCGTCAGCGTGGGCATCACCTCTTTCACCATCAACAGCCGCACCACCCGTTGCTTTTCCAGCATTGTGTAGCGCAACAACTCGGAGTGCCCCTCAATGTGGTTCGTTGGGTCGCCGGCCTTTTTCGGCGGGATGGTCATGCTCAGGTTGACCTTCCCACTCGCTTCCACCGCGGTGACTGCATTCGCGGTGGAAGAGTCCGTGCGCAGCCGGTCGCAGGTGATCAAGGTATCGCGTAGCGGCGATTTGAAGCGGACATTCCCCTCATAGACCAGCATTTTCGGTTGCTGGTTCATATCCACCGTCATTGTCTGCGCCGTGATCTTAAACGGCACGACGTTTTTCGGCTTTGCGGCAGGTTTGGTCTGCGCCGCCAGCACAACGGGCACCAATAATCCGGCTAGTAAAACTCCAATACTCACCAGCAACCGTGACGACATGATCGTTCTCCTTCATCCACGCTAAAAGGTGGTCTGCGTCTGCACATTTCCGCGAAAGGCGCCGCGGGTTAATGTGGCCGAAAAAACACCGCTGTCAGCGCGATGGGCAAATCCTTCACCCAGCCAGCGCACCCCGGTCGCGGACACGCGATCCTCGCGCGACGACCAGCTCATCGCGTTCGCGTCGAGTTGATACCCGCGTCCCACCGCGTGGGCGCGCACGTGGCCGTATAATTTCACCTGCGCAACCCGCCCACGCAACGTAGCGCTGCCGGTGTCGGATGTCACCCGCAGCGTTTCCTGGCCGTCGTGGAACATCGTGCATGTCACGCCATGCAACCCAAGCTCGCTCCCCTCGGCGATGGCGGCGCCGGATTTCACGTCAGCTTGCTTGACATCTGCTACCCAGACCGGCGCCCCCTCGTTGGGAAACTGGATGCGATAATTGGTCAAATGCACCTTGCCGCCGTTCGGAGTGGTCGCCGTCGTACGCCGCGCCATCGGCGCGGGCGGGGGGGTGCGCGTCGGCGGCGCCTGCCGTCCCACGCATCCCGCCAGCCACAGCGCGGTCAGGAGGCATGGGAGATATCGCACAGTACGCATGATAGGTTGTCCTATCCTCCAGTACCGGGCTGTGCCGGCAGACATTACCCCGCCGGGCGCAACATCATGGCGACCAGGCGAGAGCTTCAGTATTATACTACCCTTGCGTCGCGGGGACAAACGAAAATCGTGCCGAGTGCGTGCGGTGCCGGTCCACCTCGCCCCCGAAGAAAAATCCGCCATTTGTTGACATGCGCCGCAACACGAACATTTGTATTTGTTATGAGCATCTGAGACGGGAACATCATTATTACATCCACCTAAGGAGGTGTAGCGCTATGCCTGCAGGAGGACCATCCGTATGGATCGCGGCGCTGATTGGCGCCCTGGTTGCCGGTTTAAGCCGTATTGTGGCGGCGATTCCCGCGTTTCTGGGAGCAATCATCATTTTGCTCATTGGTTGGGGAGTCGGTAAGCTGGTCCAGGCCGTCGTCATTCGAGTGCTGCATGCGTTGCATTTTGAGACACTGACCGAGCACGCCGGCATTAACGGCGCGCTTAGACGCGCGGAAGTAAGGACTGATGCCTCCACGATTCTGGGCATCATCGCTTACTGGTTTATCTTCTTGATTGCCATCAACGCGGCGGTCAGCGTGCTGGGTATCCCGGTGCTGACTGCGATGATGGCAACTATCGTGTTGTACCTGCCGCGTATCTTCGCGGCGCTAATCGTGGTGATTATCGGCGCATGGGTTGCCAGCTTGCTGGGACGCCTCACGAACGCGACCGCGGCGGGAGCCGGCATCGCATATTCCGACATCCTCGGCAGCATCGTACAGGGCGCGGTGATCTTCTTCACCTTCGCGATGGCGCTGGATATGATCGGGCTCTCCTTCCCGTTCCTCACCACGGCGTTTGCTATCATTGTCGGCGCAATCGGCCTGGCCGCGGCTATTGCCTTCGGACTGGGCGGTCGTGAATACGCGACGGATATGCTGGCCGGGCGCGAACTGCGTTCGCTGTATCACACCGGTGACCGCGTGACCACCGACGACTTCGACGGTACCGTACAGCAGATCAACCCGACGTTCACGCTGGTACGAACCAGCAGCGGTGATATTGCGGTGCAGAACAGCGAACTGATGCACAAGCACGTCACGCGACCACCCGGATCGCCGCCCCCGCCGGCAAGCGAAGGCGGAGGGTCGATGCCGAAAGCAGCGTAACGACATCGTCAACGGCATCGACCTGTTGTCTGCGCGTCGTCCACGACCTTTTGGCCGCGGACGGCGCGCCAGTGCGATATAGGCAGGGAATGCCTCCGCGCGTGGCGAATACATCATCGAGTGCCTCACAGGAGAGGAGCCGTCACTGATGACCACACCCGCAACGCCGGAAACTCCGCTAACCACAACCCCCGTACCCTGGTACAGCCTGCACCCGCGGCATTTACGTTTCAGCAAGTTCACCTGGTATTTTCTGGCGATCGCCGGGGTCATCATCCTGCTTTACACCGTCAGCGTGAAACCGTTGTGGCAATACGGCTGGCGGGTGGGACTGTATGGCTTCAGTCAATATTGGACACAAACCTCGACCAGGGGGAAGAAGATTCCCGGCGGCAGCTGGACGCGTACGAGAACGATTCTTGTCTATGGCGAACCGGGTGTAAAAGCGGCGACGGTACGGCAGGCGGCGGAAGGATTGTCCGGATTGATCGCGGAACTGCACCTGAGCCTGACCGTGCGTGTAGTGTCGGCACCCGTGGATGCGTGCGCTGCACTGAAGGATGCCACCATCACCACTACGGCGGGTACTGCCGCCTTCGACCTCGATCGCTTCATCGCGCACCGCCTGGACGACCGTGGCGACCGTTTCGGCGAGATGGTGGTGGTGCACGCGCCATTCACCGATCCCCCCTGGGCATGGGGTTTGACGTATTTCCCGTGCGGTATCGCGGCGTTGCAAGAAGATCACACCGATTACAACCTGGGCCGCCACGAAGGCGCGCATCTGATCGGCTACGATAAGCATGATGATATGCCGCTCTACATCATCGGGTATGCCGAAAATCCCATCCCAACCAATCGTGATACGCTGATGATGTTGCTGCCGATGGGATCCAACACCCTCTCCCCTCGTGCCCGGGACGCCCTCCGTAACTTCTGGCGCGGCTTGGAACACCGTCATGGAATGCGGTATTTCATGTAACTCATCGACGCTGGCCTCTGCTCGAATCAAACAGATAAAAGGCGTCTGTTCTCAAAAGGATACGATTCCGTTCGAGTCGCCTGATCGAGTCACCGACCCGATCAGGGGTAACCGGGATGCCAGCGGACAATAATCACGGACACGAATGCTCCGATCCCGTTTTGATTCCATGCTTGATTGAAATGGAAGGCTCTGCTGCAATACTAACCGCTTCCCCCGAAAAAGGCGCATCCGGCCTTGACGGTGCCGGGCTGATTTGGTAGTATAGGGTATCCGACCTTTTAAGGGCAGTCCCGTGAGACTGCGAAGGGTGGACTCGTGGCTTCGCTACAACTGCAACTGCATAAGGACCCTTCCCGATGACTATTGCACGGGAAGGTTTTTTTGTGCCTGGTGGATGCGAGCGGCAGATTCTGGATGCCCAGGATATCGGCCGTGCGCTGACGCGCATCGCGCACGAAATCATCGAGCGCAATCGCGGCGCCGGCGACCTGGTGCTGGTCGGATTGCATACACGCGGTATTCCGCTGGCCCGACGCCTGGCCGCCCACATTGCCCGCTTCGAAGGGTTGCAGGTGCCGGTGGGCGAGCTGGATATCTCGCTGCATCGCGACGACGGCCACGTTGATCCCGGCGCGCGCCAAACCCGCATCCCGCTCACGCTGACCGGCTTGCGCGTGGTGCTGGTGGATGATGTTATCTGCACCGGCCGCACCGTGCGTGCCGCGCTCGACGCGCTGGTGGAGCACGGTCGTCCCTCCAGCATTCAACTCGCCGTGCTCATCGATCGCGGCCATCGCGAGTTACCCATCCGCCCCGATTACGTGGGGAAAAATATCCCCACCGCGCACAGCGAGCGCGTGCTGGTCCGCCTGATTGAAGCGGACGACGCCGACCTGGTCAGCGTAGTGCGTCAGGAAGAAGAGGTTCCCCATGACCGGACGTGATCTTATCTCCATTCGCGACCTCTCCGACGTCGAAATCCTCGGACTGTTCGAGCTGGCGGCCGAGTTTGACGCCACGCGCGGGCGGTTGGCGCTTGGGCGCGACGCGGTGATGGCCACCCTCTTCTATGAACCGAGCACGCGCACGCGCATGTCGTTCGAAGCCGCCATGCTGCGGCTGGGTGGGCAGGTCATCACCATGGCCGATCCCAGCGCATCCTCCGCCGCCAAAGGCGAAACGCTGGCCGACACCGTGCGCATCGTGGAGAGCTACACCGACCTGATCGTGCTGCGCCACCCCCGCGAAGGTGCCGCGCGGGTGGCTGCCGACTTCGCCGGCGTGCCGGTGTTGAACGCCGGCGACGGCGCGCGCGAACATCCGACGCAGACGCTGCTCGACCTGTATACGATTATAAAGGAAAAGGGCCGCTTGCACGGTATCACGGTGGCACTCTGCGGCGATCTGAAGCACGGGCGCACGGTGCATTCGCTGGTGCAGGGGCTGGCACGCTTCGGCGCGCACATGATCTGTGTCGCTCCACAAGGCCTTGAGCTGCCGGAAAGCTTCCGCCGCCTGCTGGAAGAGCACTACGGCGTCGAGATCAGCCAGTACGACGCGCTGGAGACGGCGCCGTTGCGGGAATGCGACGTACTTTACGTGACTCGCCTGCAAAAGGAACGCTTTGTTGATGCCGCCGCGTTCGAGCGCGTGCGCTCGTCGTACCAGGTTTCGCGCCGCACGCTGGAGCGCGTGCGTGAGGACACCATCGTGCTGCATCCGCTGCCTCGCGTGGACGAATTGGATTTCTCACTGGATGGCGACCCACGTGCCGCTTATTTCCGCCAGGCTGCGTATGGCGTGCCCGTGCGCATGGCGCTCATCGCCGCCGTACTCGGCCTGCGCGCCATCGCCGGTGCCCCCCACCCCGTCGACGCCGATGCCTGGCTGCCGCTGCCCGACGCCTTCACCTGCGCCAACCCGCGCTGCATCACCACCGCCGAACCCGCCGTCACCCCCTACGCCCTCACCCGCGCCGACGGCGCCGTGCACTGCGCGTATTGCGAGGCGGCACAGGAGGTCGTATGCCCGGTATCCTGATTAAAAACATTGAATACCAGGGGAGTGTCAGTGATTACCTTGTATATCGGCCGGAACCAAGAGATCGTGGATTAGTTGAAATTGGCAAGTGGGATCAGGTGATCGATGGGACAGGATTAACAATGATCACCCCGCTCTTCGACCCACATGTCCATTTCCGTGATCCGGGATTCACCGATAAAGAAGACTTGCTATCCGGCGCTCGTGCAGCAGGAGCCGGTGGTTATGCTCACGTCTGGTGTGAGCCGAACACACGACCCACCATCGATTCGCCGGACGCTGTATCACATTTCTACCAGCATGTCGAGAACCTGCACCTGCCGATAGTGACTAGAACGAAATGCGCGCTGACATATGGGCAGCGTGGCGATGAACTGGTCGACATTCCCGCGCTGATGGAAAAATGGGGTGCCTCTTTCATCTTAAGCAGCGATGGAGAACCCATCGTTGATCGTGAACTGCTCATTCAGGCTTGGCGTCTTGTATTACATGATCCCGCTAACGCCGCAGATGCCGAAATACACTTGCATTGCGAAGAAACTCCGCATTCGGCAGCACGTGTGAGTGCGGTGTTGGGCGATGGGTTATCGATGGCTCGTGAACCGGATTTAATCCGGTTTGCTCTTTCTGCATTGGAAGAAGCCCGATGGGGCAAGTTGCATATCCAACACGTCAGCCTTGCCGAAAGCGCATCATTGATCAACGCAGCAAAGCAAGCTGGTTTCTTTGTCACTGCCGAAGTTACACCGCACCACCTGCTGTTGTGCGATGAAGATATTCCACTCCGCGACGGTGAACGAGATCCGAACTGGAAGATGAATCCGCCACTGCGCAGTCGAGCTGATATGCTGGCGATGCGCAAGGCGCTGGCAGATGGCACCATCGACTATATCGCGACGGATCACGCCCCCCATACTCCAGCCGAGAAGGCGCAAGGTTGGGATGAAGCGCCATTCGGAGTAATCGGATTGGAAACGGCATTCGGTGCTTGCCTGTCAATGGTACACTCCGGCGAGTTGAGTTTTACACGACTCGTTCAAGCAATGTCGCGAATCAATGATCGATATCTGAGTGCAAATTGCAAAACCCTGGTCGATACCAACGCCGTCTGGACCGTCGATCCCGACAAATTCTATTCCAAGGGTCGCAACTGTCCCTTTGCCGGCATGACGTTCAAGGGCAAGCCGATGTATACCATCGCCAACGGGAAGCTGGTGATGGCAGAAGGTGAAGTGCTGTTTTAAATGGGCAACCGTGTCTGCACTCTGGAAGACTTCTACGACGCAACCCGAACCACGGGATGGCTGATATGAACGCAAAGTTAATGTTATCCGATGGAACCGTCTTCACCGGCGACTCGATTGGCGCGCCGGTGACGACACTCGGCGAAGTGGTGTTCAACACCGCGATGACCGGGTACCAAGAGATGGTGACGGATCCCAGTTACCGGGGACAGCTTCTCACCTTCACCTACCCGCTGATCGGCAACTACGGCATTACGCCGGAGGATTGGGAGTCCGATCAGGTGCAGGTACGTGGAATCGTGGTGAAGCAACTCTGCGACCGGCACAGCAACTGGCGTGCGGAGGGACGGCTTGACGCGTTTCTGCGCGAGCGCGGCATTCCCGGCATCGCGGGGGTGGATACACGCATGCTCACCCGCATCCTCCGCTCGCACGGTGTGATGATGGGCGCGCTGAGTGGCGACGACCTGCCCGTCGAGGAACTGCGGCGGCGCATCGACGACGCGCCGAATTACGGCACCTTCGACTTCGTGAAAGAGGTTTCCGCCGGGCGCGTCTACCCGTGGAGCGAACCGGTGCAGGCGCCGTATGACACGCTGCGGCGCTACCAGGCGGACACCCCGCTGAAGGTGACCGTAGTGGATTACGGTGTTAAGCGCAACATCCTGCGTTTGCTGACCACTCGCGGTTGCCAGGTGCGCGTGGTGCCCTGCGACGCCTCGCCGGCAATGATCCAGGAAGGCGCTCCCGACGGCATCGTCTTCTCGCCCGGCCCCGGTGATCCGGCCAATCTGGGCTACGCAATGCACAGCATGGAGCAAGTGGTCACCGGCGGGCGCCCGATCCTGGGCATCTGCCTGGGTCACCAGTTGATGGCGTGGGTATTCGGCGGGCGCACGTTCAAGCTGAAATTCGGCCATCGCGGCAGTAACCACCCGGTCAAAGACCTGGTGCGCGCGGGCAAGGTGCACATTACCGCGCAGAACCACGGCTATGCGGTGGATGCCGACAGCATTGCCAGCAGCGGACTGCGGGTGTCGCACCTGAACCTGAATGACGGCACCGTGGAAGGCATGGTGCATGAGACGCTGCCAATTATGACCATGCAATTTCACCCGGAAGCCAGTGGCGGCCCGCGAGATACCGAGTATATGTTCGACGAATTCGTCCGCCTGATGGTGGAGCGTAAAGCCGCCATTCCGGCCACCAGCACGCAGACAAATACATAACAACCGTGAAGGAGGAGCGTATACCCCCGTGCGCATCTGCTGTCGCAACATGTAAGCGTTATTGTCACAGAGGAGTCAACGCCATGTCTCACGACCAGATAGAGCACTCGTCGGAAGAAGCGCCGGTCATCCCGGATGCATTGATTCCGCGCATGCGCGCATACCTGTCAAGCTTGCCGGAACTGCGCCTGGCTTATTTCCAGCCCGGCCCGGCGGAAGCGCAGATGCCACTGGCCGGTCCCGATACTGCGCGGGTGGTGCTGGTGTTCACGCGCAACGTCTCCGGCGAGCACATCGAGAAACGCCTGGGGAAGATACGCAAGCATTTTGCCGGCAACGAGGCGGTGGAATTCCTGGATATCGAGCACATGGATTATCGCGAAGCATGCGAGATGGCCTTCAACGGCCAGCTTGTCTACGGCGGCACGGATACGGCGGAGCGCGATCGGCTGTATCGCTACAATGTCTTTCTGGAGTGGAACGCCAGCCGGCGCATCAGCGGGGTGAAGCAGGAGCAACCGCCGCAATTGGCGCCCTCGCTGGATCGCCCGTTGTGGGTGGTGAGCATACCGAAGTTCATCACGCCGATCTATCGGCACCTGAAGATGATCGAGTCGCACCTCCGCGAACTACGGCGGATCACGCAACTGGATCTCAGCGAGTTTGGGCACGATACGGCGTCGAAGTCGCTTGCTGAATCGTATATTTTGAAAAGCGTACAGAGCGCAATCCTGATCACCATGAGCGTGATGCACCGCAAAATGCGGTTGTCCGCCCGCGATTATCGCGACCTGTTCCTGCACATGCCGGTGTTCGGATTGGCCACGCGCGAACGGGCGGCAAAGCTGTCCACCTGCGCGGAGATTCGCGACCGGCTGATGTTTCAGTATGAGGAAGTAACCGCCATCGAAGTCTACGAGAACGCGAGGCAGATCATCGAGATCATGCAGGATTTCAAGGCGTTCATGCTGGAATGGTTGTTCGAACATTATTATGGGCCATCGGGCGAACTCATTCAAACTGAATAGGCGACCGCCCGCGCAGCAGACGCGAGTGATCGTTACCGCGCTGGCCGAGCGCGACGCGCAGGTGCTGCTGGTGCAGTTGGCACGCGGGCGCTTCGCCGGGTTCTGGCTGCTCCCCTCGGCGACCGTCGAGGAAGGCACGGTGACGGAGACCGCGCGGCGGATGCTGCCGGAGCGCACCGGGTACCCGGTGGTCGAACAACAACTGGCGAGCGTGGTGGAAGAGCCGAAACCGGAGGTGCTCGCGCTGCGCTTCGTGCTGCGGACACGCGTGGGCGAGGCGACCGGCGAACGGCTGCATGAGGATATCGCGCAAGCGCGCTGGTTCAGCCGCGACGCCGCCGGCGAGGTATTGGAAGAGCGCGACGTGGTGCCGACGCTGGGAGTGATGGCGCTGATCCGCGCCTGGGCGGACGGCATGCCGTTGCGCCCGTTGGAATTGCTGATCGAAGACGCGTCGTGCCCGTGCGGCTCGGGACATGCCTACCGCGGCTGTTGCGGATGGGACGCAAGATAAGTGAAACCCGTGGAAATGTGATTGAGGATTTTTCATGCCAAAGCGCACTGATTTGCAGAAAGTCATGGTCATCGGCTCCGGGCCGATCGTCATCGGGCAGGCGGCGGAATTTGACTACGCCGGCACGCAGGCGTGTCGCTCGCTGCGCGAGGAAGGATTGTCGGTGGTGCTGGTCAACAGCAATCCGGCGACCATCATGACGGACACCAACATGGCCGACAAGGTGTATGTGGAACCGCTCACCGTGGAGTTTCTGACGAAAATCATCGCCCGTGAGCGCCCCGACGGATTGCTGCCCACGCTGGGCGGACAGACCGGCTTAAACCTGGCGACCAAGCTGGCAAAGAAAGGCGTCCTGACGGAATACTGCGTCGAGTTGCTGGGCACGCCACTGGAATCCATCGAGAAGGCCGAGGACCGCGAGCACTTCAAGAACCTGATGCAGGAGATCGGCGAACCGGTGCCGGAATCCGCTATTGCGGAGAGCATGCAGGATGTGAAGACCTTCGCCGCGCAATTGGAGGAGTTCGAGAGACAGACCGGCCTGCCCGCCTACCCCCTCATCGTGCGCCCCGCCTATACGCTGGGCGGCACCGGCGGCGGCATCGCCTATTCCTGGGAGGAATTGCACGACATTTCCGTGCGCGGTTTCCGCATGTCGATGACCCAGCAACTGCTGTTGGAGCGCTACCTGTTGGGGTGGAAAGAGGTCGAATACGAGGTTATGCGCGACGGAGCCGATAACTGCATCACCATCTGTAACATGGAAAACTTCGACCCGATGGGCATCCACACCGGCGATTCCATCGTCATCGCGCCCAGCCAGACGCTTAGCGACAAGGAATACCAGATGCTGCGCACCGCGTCGCTGAAGATCATCCGCGCGCTGGGCATCGAAGGTGGGTGCAACGTACAGTTGGCGCTGGACCCGAAGAGCTTCCGCTACTTTGTCATCGAAGTGAATCCGCGCGTGAGCCGGTCCTCCGCGCTCGCTTCCAAGGCTACCGGTTATCCGATCGCGCGGGTGGCGGCGAAGATAGCCGTGGGGTTGCACCTGGACGAAATCCAGAATGCCGTCACCAAGCGCACGCTGGCCTGCTTCGAGCCGGCGCTGGATTACGTGGTGCTGAAGATTCCGCGCTGGCCGTTCGACAAGTTCAATTTCGCCGACCGTCGCGTGGGCACGCAAATGAAAGCCACCGGCGAGGTGATGTCCATCGACCGCACATTCGAAGGCGCGTTGATGAAGGCGGTGCGTTCACTGGAGATCGGTGTCTATGGGCTGACCCTGAAAGGCGTCAGCGACTGGACGGAGATGCGCATCGAGGAAGAGCTGAAACATGCCACCGACCAGCGCCTGTTCGTCATCTGCGAAGCCTTCCGCCGCGGCATGGACGTGGAGGAGATTCACCAGCTCACCTACGTGGATCCGTGGTTCCTGCAGAAAGTGAAAAACCTGGTCATGCTGGAGCTGGAATTCCGCGCCTGCAAAGGTCTGCCCGATGAAGCGTTGCTTCGCCGCGCAAAGGAACAAGGTTTCAACGACAATTACCTGGCTGATCTGTGGGGCATCAAAGAGACGGACGTGCGCACGCTGCGCACGCAATGGAACATTCAACCCGTATTCAAAATGGTTGATACCTGCGCCGCCGAGTTCGAGGCGGAAACGCCGTATTACTACTCGACGTATGCGCAAGAGAACGAACTGGCGATGGTGTGAAGCCGGGTGCCGCGCACGCCGGCGCCATCATACCTGATTTGCACAGATGAAAGGAAGCAGACATGCTCATCCATTCCGTATATTTCTGGCTTACGCCCGAGTTGACCGCGGAACAACTCCTCGCCTTTGAGGACGGTTTGAAGTCGCTGGAGCCGATCGAGACGATCAAGCGCCTCTATATCGGCACGCCGATCGAGTCCGATCGACCGGTCGTCGATAGTTCGTATACCTTCGGCCTGGTGGTGGAATTTGAGGATCAAACGGGACTGGATGCGTACCAGTTTCACCCGATACACCAGGCGTTCGTCGTAGAATTTTCCCCAATGTGGACGCAGATCAAGGTATATGATTTCGAGCGATAACGCCGAGATCGGCACGCCGTGACGTTGGAGAGGCAGGGATGAAAAACCAGTATTTCGGCGATATCAACGACTTTCGGAAGTTCGGATTACTCCGCGTGTTCGCGGCGGAGATGAGGATCGCCGTGTGCTGGATGCTTACCGGGGACGACGGCCGCGCGGACGGCAACCTGACCGGATATCTGCTGGACGAGGCATCGCGGCTGCGCGCGCTGGATCCGGCGCTGTTCGATACGCTGAAATGGCTGGTGCACGAGGAGAAGAAACGGCACGTGCAGTGGGCGAAGGCGCACGCGCTGATTCCCGCGGCACACTATTACCTTGAGCCGCTGCATGACCAGGCACGCGAGCGGTTACGCTATTTCGCGAATTTTCACCCGGAGGCCGACATCGTCTTTTTCGATCCGGACAACGGGATGGAGGTCGCCTCTACCCCGCGCGGGCGGAAGGATTCCGGTAAATACCTGTATTGGGACGAGTTGGCGCGGTATTACGCGCGCGGGCATTCGCTGCTGGTGTACCAGCACTTCCGCCGCATGAAACGGGAAGAATTGATCCGCGCGACAGCGGCGGAAATGATGGCGCGCACCAATGCGCTGGAGGTTTACGCCTTTCGCACCACGCAGGTGGCGTTCTTCCTGGTGCCGCAGGTGGCACACATGACGCGCCTGCACCTGCTCTGCCACCGGGTAGCCGCGCAGTGGAAATCCGATTTCAGCGTAAGCCGTCACTGGATGGCGGCGGAGACGGTACAGGGATAGCTTACAGCACATCAGTCGCCCGGCAACGCGATTGTTGCACCAGCGATGCAATTGAGGAAACATCATGTCTGACCACAAACGCGTCATCGTCATCGGTTCCGGCCCGATTCGCATCGGGCAAGGTATCGAGTTCGATTACTGCTCCGTGCATAGCGTATGGGCGCTGCGCGAGGAGGGGTACGAGGCGATCATCATCAATAACAACCCGGAGACCGTCTCCACCGACTTCGACACCTCCGACAGCCTCTTCTTCGAGCCGCTGACGGAAGAAGACGTGTTGAACATCATCGCGCAGACGCATCCGGAAGGCGTGGTCGTGCAATTCGGCGGGCAGACGGCCATCAACCTGGCCGGACCGCTGCACGCGGCGGGCGTGAAAATTCTCGGCACCGACTTCCGCGGCATCGAACTGGCGGAAGACCGCAAGCTGTTCGACGCGCTGCTCACCGAACTCGACATCGTGCGCCCGCGCGGCAAGGCGGTGGTCTCGGTGGACGAAGCGCTGGGCGTCACGCGCGAGATCGGCTTCCCGGTGCTCATCCGCCCCAGCTTCGTGCTGGGCGGGCGCGCGATGGAGATTGTTTACGACGAAGAGCACCTGCGGCGCTACATGACCTACGCGGTGGACGTGGCGCCTGACCGCCCCATCCTCATCGACCGCTACATCACCGGCAAAGAGGTGGAAGTCGATTGCATTGCTGATGGGACGGACGTGCTTATTCCCGGCATCATGGAGCATATCGAAGCGGCGGGCGTGCACAGCGGCGACTCGATGTCCGTATATCCGCCCGTCACGCTGTCGCAATCCGTGCGCGACACGGTGGTGGATTACGCCGTCCGCCTGTGCCGCGGCATCGGGGTGATCGGCCTGATGAACATCCAGTTCGTGGTCGATGAAGACGACACCGTTTACGTGATCGAGGTGAATCCGCGCGCGTCGCGCACCGTGCCCTACATGAGCAAGGTGACCGGCGTGCCGATGGTGAGCCTCGCGACGAAGTGTTCGCTGGGGCGCACGCTATCCGAACTGGGCTATCAGCACGGGCTGTATCCCGAGCGCCCGTATTACGCGGTGAAGGCGCCGGTGTTCAGCTTCTCCAAGCTCACCGAGTTGGACGTCTCGCTCGGGCCGGAGATGAAATCCACCGGCGAAATCATGGGCGTCGACCCGGAATACCCGCACGCGCTATATAAGGCGATGGTCGGCTCGCACATCGACGTGCCGTTGAAGGGGTCGATGATCGTCACCATCGCCGACAAGGATAAGCCGCGCGCGCTGAAGGTGATAGAAAAATTTGCCCGACTGGGATTCAAGGTATACGCCACTCGCGGCACCGCGCTCTACTTGATCGCCAACGGGGTGGACGCGCAAAGCGTAGCGAAGATAAGCCAGGGCAGTCCCAACATCCTCGACCTGATCCGCCACGAAAAAATCGATCTGCTGCTGAACACGCTGTCGCCGGACAACGTCTCCGAGCGCGAGGGGGCGCGCATTCGTCGCACCACGGTGGAACACAACATCCCCTGCCTTACTTCGCTCGATACCGCCAAAGCGCTGCTCATCGCCATGGAAGCCCGCCGCGCCGGCGCCGACTTCAACGTCTACTCGCTGGACGAATTGCTCACCGTGTGACGCGTCACCACCAGGACACAAAGACGCCGGGGATCTCACACCCCGGCGTCTTTGCCTCTCAATGCGTTGGCGGCAAGCCGATCAGCTCGGATTCGGCACGAATGATCCGCCACGGCAGGTTTTCAGATAGTTCAGACCGTGCACCTGGCCCATCATCTCCCGCTCGTTGTTGTAGACGGGGTCATGCCAGCCTTCAATGTCGATGCTGCCGACGAAGCCGGCGCGCCGCAACTCGGAAATAATATCAGTCCAGTTGCTGTCGCCAAAGCCGGGAGTGCGGTGGAAGGCAAACTGGTGCGGGCCGAAGACGCCGTGCTCGCGCACCACGTCCCAATACACGGTAGCATCTTTGCCATGCACGTGGAACACTTTTTTCACCCACTTGCGCAGTTGCGGCATCGGATCGATCAGTTTCACCATCTGGTGGCATGGCTCCCACTGAAGGCCGACGTTGTCGCTGGGGATAGCATTGAAAAGCATCTCCCACGCGGCGGGCGTCTGCGCGATATTCCAGTCGCCGCGTTCCCAGGTGCCGCCCATGTCGCAATTCTCGAATGCCAGCCGCACGCCTTTGTCCGCCGCGCGTTTGGCCAGTGGGCCCCACACCTCGACAAACCGATCCATCTGCTGGTCGATCGGCACGTCGATCAATCGGCCAGCGAAGCCGGTCACGATATCGCAGCCGAACAGATGGGCATTATCGATCAACGCTTCCCAACCCGCGCGGGTTTGCTCGTCGATCTCGCGATGCTCCAGCGGGTTGCCGAAGCAACTCACCGAACTGATCACCGCGCCGCTGTCGCCCAATGCCTCTTTCACGTCAGCAGCCAGGCGTTGCAGGTCGGTGCCGCCCAGCGTCTGCCAGAAGGTGATGGAGAACGATTCAAAACCGTGAGGCAGAATCTGGCGAATATAGGCGGGTGTCCCGCCGCCGCCATTGACCAGCGTGCCGATGCGAATGCTATCCTGGAACATGGGGTGTCCTTTCGTGCGGTGCCAGCCGGCACCGGAATCTGCGGGGTTTGCCCGCCGGTGATCATCTCACCAGTTTATGCAGACGCGCTTGCCGTTTCGCGCGCTCTCCATCGCGGCAAACACCATCGCCAGCGACTTGATGTTGTCGTGGCATTCGGTCTGCGGTCGCGTGCCGGTGCGCAAAAACGCCAGCATCTCGCGCAGTGCACCGTGCATGCCGTCGAAGGTAATCGGAGAAGCCGGCACGTCGAGTGGTTTCAATGGCCGATGGAAACCGCCGGCTTCGCCGGTCAGCACTTCGCCAAACGGCTCATTGTCATGTTCGTAGATCAGCGTGCCCTGGTCGCCGATGAAGCGCCAGTCGCCGTTCCAACTGGTATGGCAGCCCTCGGCGCACCAACTGCCGCGATAGGTGAAGATCACGCCGTTGCTCATCTCGAAGATGCAGCTTGCCGCCACGTCACCGCGATACCAGGAGCCGGCAGGATTGAATTCCGTGGCATACACGGCCACCGGATCGACGCCGGCCATCATCCGCAGCATGTCGAAATGATGGATGGACATGTCGAGAATGAGCGGGCTGGGCATCTCGTCGCGAAAGCCGCCGAAATGCGCGCCGACGTAGAAGTCGCAGTTGACGGTGGTGAGCGTGCCGAGGGCGCCGGATTCGACCGTCAGGCGCACGCGATCATGCGGCTGGCACCAGCGGCGCGACTGACTGACCATATACAGCTTGCCCGACGTCTCCGCAGCCGCCACCATCTTACGTGCTTCGGTCATGCTCGACGCCATCGGCTTTTCGCCGATGACGTGGCAGCCGGCCTTCAATGCCGTGCAGGTGACCGCGCAGTGCGCCTCGGGGATAGTCAAATCGACCACAAAATCCGGCTGCGTCTTTTTCAGCGCAATCTTCAAATCAGCGTAGGGTTTGGCATCAAGCCCATACTGCGCAATCTTCGCCTGCGCGCGCCCCAGGTCCAGATCGACCACAGCGGCGATCTCCACTTGTTCCTCGATCAACGGCGGAAACCACGCATCGGAAATCCCGCCAGCACCCACTACAACAGCTCGCTCTGCCATGCTGCTCACCTCGTCCGAGAAAATCCAGGCGTATGTTAGCAGTCGTGCAAACGAGCGTCAAGCGAAATGCCACCGTCACCGGAGAATATTATTCGGGTCGCCGATTTCGCATAATGTCTACGTGCCGATGCGCAAACGCGTAAGCCAGTTCCCACTTGCATCAGCCTTGTCTCCTTTAGCCGTTTACAGCACGCTGACCAGAATGCCCATCTGATACAGGCTGGTCAATACTTCGTTCCATTTTGGCGCATCGGTTTCCGGCACGAAGACGATATCATTGGATTGTAGGACGATATTCTGCTCCTGTTTCCCTTTTTTCAGGATGGTATTGACGTCCACCGCGATGCGCCGCGGCTTCTTTTCAACCATGCGGATGACCGCTACCTGTGATAACCGTGCACGCTTCTCAGCGCCGCCGGCCAGGCTAAGGGCATCGATTACGGTGAGCGGATTTGTTTCGTTGATGGTAAAGGTGCCCGGGCGGTTCACCATACCGAGCACGGAAATTTTCGCGTTCGATTCAGGCACGATCACCTGGTCACCGGTTGCGAGTCGCGGATTGGCGGTGATCTTACCCTCCAGCAATGCCGGCGCCAGATTGAACTGCTCGGCTTTACCGTCGGATTGCACTACGGTCACCTGGCCCAGCGCCGCATTCGGTAATAATCCCCCCGCAAGAGCAATTGCCTGCAGCGCCCCATCGCCGGCGAGTAAGTCGTAAGCACCCGGACTTTTCACCTGACCGTTTACATAGACGCGCACCATAGCTTCACGCTCGACGAAGATCACATCGCCGTTTTGCAGTCGCGTGATGGTGTCGCCCCACTTCAGCGCCTGCGTGGTTCCGGTGCGCGACAGGCTAATGCGCAGGCGCTCCGGGCGCTCAGTCACGTCGCCGGCGGATGTCAGCGCATCCACCAGCGTCGCACCGATATCCAGCCGCATGATGCCCGGGGTACGCACCTGACCCGATACTGCCACGCTGATCTTTGCCGGCGATTGAATGAGCAGCAGGTCACCGTCTTCCAGCGACAGATTCGCCGCACGATCGGCACCGCTCAACGCAGACTGCAGCGCGATGGAGAGCGTCGTATCACCACGCATCACCGCGGCGGTCAATTTTTCGCGTTCGCCCGTCAAGTCGCCTGCTTTCGCCAGCGCATCCAACACGCGGCTGCCTTTTTCCAACTTCACCGGACCGGGCGTGCGCACTTCACCGCTCACCACCACGGTGATCATCACCGGCGTCTGCACCGTAACCACATCGCCTTCCTCCAGCAGCGGGTTGGCGACCTGATCCACCCCACCCCCGGAGGCCAAGTTCACTGGCAGCGTGGACTTGCCGCGCATTACCGCCACCGTCAGCTTCTCACGCTCACCCGTCAGGTCTCCGGCAGCCGCCAGCGCGTCCAGCACACGACTGCCTTTTACCAGTTTCATCGAACCGGGCGAGCGCACCTGACCAATTACCACCACCGTAATCAATGCCTGCGGCTGAATCCACAGCACGTCACCTTCGCGCAACACCAGGTTAGCCGTGAGATTGCTGCCGTTGACGGCCGCCATCAGGTTGATCGGCAGTGTCTCCTTCCCACGCATCAGGCTCGCAGTCAGTTTTTCACGCTCCCCCACCAAATCACCCGCTGCCGCCAGCATCTCGGTGACGCGGGCGCCTTTGGTCAACGGATACGCGCCGGGACGCGCCACCGCACCCAGCACGTAGACATTGCGTGATCGCGGCTCGGTCAGCAGCACGGTCACATCGGGATTGCGCAGCACTAATCCCCACTGCGTCGTCAGCCACGCGGCGACTTCGGCGGTGCTTTTCCCGGTGACATCGATCTTCCCCGCGCGCGGAAAATCGATGAAGCCGTCCGGCGGCACCACGTACGTCTGGGACAGTTCCGGATGACGCAGCACCGTCACCGTGATCTTATCCTGCGCCGCCAGTGTATAACCAACCCCATGCGCCACACCGATGCCCAGCACCAGCAGCCAGAGCATAGCCAATACACGGCGCCATGTTCGCCAACTCATCGCTGACTCCTTTCGTCCACGTCCCAACGACCGGCATCGCCACGCTGTCGCTCTTGCATGACGGGATAACGGCTTGAAGGCCACGGGAGGATTTTTCTATGCTGATGATAGCATCGACCCATCCTACGGTTTGTGCACTTCCTCTACCATCCGTCCCCTGGTAACAATTTCGTCACGCGACGGTGTGCATTACGGGAAACGATCAGTTTGGTTTGCATACTGAACGCCGCTGAACGGCAGACGCAGTAGTGTTTTTGTTTAAAGATACGCACAGGCGGCCATGGTTGGTTTGCCGCGTGTCTGTTACCACACCGTCGTCACTGGCAGAATGGAGTGGAGGGATGACGTAATGACGGATGTGTTCGGAGTGCGGGTGACCAGACGTCTAGCGATGGTGTTACTGGTAGGATACGATCTGGTTGCGGTGCTGGCATCGATACAGATCGCGCTGTTGCTGCGCTTCGAGTCATGGAACTCCGCGTTGCTGCATCATCACCTGCGCAGTCTGCCGTTCGTGGTGCTGACCTACTTGCTGTGCTTCGTGCTGTTCCGATTGTATCGATTTCGCTGGCGCTTTGCCGGGGTGGATATGTTCTGGGCGGTGTTGCGCAGCACCGCGTTGGCCACTGCCGGCAGCGCCGGGTGGCAATGGCTGACGGATGGCACGGTCATGTCGCCGACGGTGATTGTACTCATCTTTTTGCTGACGACCACACTGATTGGAGTACAGCGCATTCTGCTGCGCATTGCCTCGGAGCGATTCGAGCACCTACCTGCGCCCAACACTCCCGATCACCAATGGGACAATGTGCCCAAGCGTACCGTGATTCTCGCCGACGGCCAGAGCACGCTGGAAGTGCTGAATGCGCTGGAGAAGGATTTCGCCCGCAGATCGGAAGTCATCGGTATTCTAGATGACGATCGCCGGCATCACGGTAGTTTCGTGCATGGTTGCCAAATCCTCGGCGGATTGTCAATGCTGCACGAACTGTTGCAACAAGCCGTACCGGACGAGGTGATCATCGCACTGCCGGACGCGAGCCATGAACAAATTCGCGAGTATGTGTTGGCCTGCTGCCGGCAAAAGGTGGCGGTTCGTGTGGTACCGATGATTTCGCGGCTGCTCAGTCCGCCATCCGGAATGCGCGGACGGCGCGGGATGTACGACGTGACCGTGGAAGACCTGTTGCACCGCCAACCGGTGGAGACCGCACTGGTCGAAGAGGGCGAATACCTGATCGGCACGCGTATCCTGGTCACGGGCGCCGGCGGTTCAATCGGCTCCGAGTTGTGCCGCCAGATCGTTCGGCTCACCCCGTGCCAACTGATCCTGCTCGGTCATGGCGAAAATTCGATTCACAGTATCGAACAGGAATTAAAACGGCAGGATCCCGAACTGGCGGCGGAAATCATTCCAGTGATTTGCGACGTTCGCGATAACGAACGGCTGCGTGCGGTGTTCGGACAGTACCGGCCACAGATTGTCTTTCATGCCGCGGCGCACAAGCACGTGCCGTTAATGGAAGAGAATGTGGCGGAAGCCATCAGCAACAACATCGGCGGCACCCGCAACGTAGTGCGCGCGGCGACCGAGTTCGGCATCGAGCGCATGGTACTGATCTCCAGTGATAAAGCGGTGAATCCCAGCAGCGTGATGGGCGCCAGTAAATTCTTGTGCGAAGAGTTGATGTTGGCGGAAGCCAGCCGCAGTACAACCTGTTTCATTACAGTGCGCTTCGGCAATGTGCTGGGCAGCCGTGGCAGTGTGTTGCCGATCTTCCAGGAACAGATTCGTCTGGGTGGGCCAGTCACTGTCACCCATCCGGAGATGCGTCGCTTCTTCATGACTATCCCGGAGGCGGTGTCGCTGGTACTGAAGGCGGGTGCGTCCGAGCGTTCCGGCTCGCTCTTCGTGCTGGATATGGGCCAGCCCGTTCGTATTCTGGACCTGGCGGAAAATATCATCCGCCTTTCCGGCCTGGTGCCGCACCGCGATATCCAAATCCAATTCACCGGGTTGCGTCACGGGGAAAAACTGGACGAAGAACTCCTCACCGAAACCGAGCAACAAGTGGTGCGTTGTGACGATCACCTGTTCGTCGTTGATCGACCCCAATATCTGGACCCCATGGAGCTGGATCACCGCATCAGCGACTTGCTGGCGGCGGCGCGCCATTACCGTGACGTGGATGTGCGGGCACGCCTCTGCACGCTGGTACCCTCGCTAGGCGAAGTAACCATGATACCGCCGTCAATTGACCTGCAGCATCTGCGCTGCTAGGCGAAACGCTCCTCCTCCCGCTCACCGGGAGTAATAACATCGGGCAGGATGGCAAGCCCCACCCATTTACGCCAGCACAGTGAGCACGGCGGGGTCGATGCGATTGCGCAGCGGAACACCGGTGAGACACCGCTCCAACTCGTCAATGGCGAAGTCGGCCATCCGATGACATTCCTGCGACATCGAGCCGGCGATGTGCGGCGTATAGATGACGTTCGGTAGCGAATAGAACGGGCTGCCGGACGGCGGCGGCTCGGGATCGGTGACGTCCAGCACGGCGTAGAGGCGTCCGGATTGCAGTTCAGCGAGCAGCGCCGCTTCATCGACCAGTGCCCCGCGAGCGGTGTTGATAAAGGTCGCGCCATCTCGCATGCGCGCCAGCAGGTCCGCGTTGATCATATGACGCAACTCGGGCAGGTTGGGCGCGTGCAGCGACACCACATCCGATGCCGCCATCAACTCCGGCAACGTCACCTTTGTCACGCCCAGCCGCCCCGCCTCCGCTTCATCCACGAAGGGATCATAGAGCAGCACGGTCAGATCGAGACCCCGCAGCAGGCGAATCACCTCGCGTCCCACCATGCTCGCGCTGATGAGTCCGACGGTGCGGCGATAATTGCCCGGTACCTCACGGGGAATGGCGACTTCCTCCCAGGTGTGACGCATCACCGTCCAGAAACGCTTGTTGGAGAGCAGGATCACGGCGACGGTGTATTCGGCGACCGGGGTGGCGTTGGCGGGTGCGGAGGAGCTAAGCACGATGCCGCGCTCCCACAGCGCCGGCGTCACAAACCCCTTCACCGAGCCGGCGGCGTAGAAAATGCCGCGCAGCGCGGGCGCCATGGAGAGAAACGCCTCATCGGTGACCGGCATTCCCCAGGTGGAAACGAGATACTCCACGTCAGCGAGTTGCGCGCTGGTTTCATCGGCACAGTGGACGAAACGCACGTCGCGGAGCGTGCCCAGCGATGCCAAACGCTCGAAATGGCGGGAAGCGAAGACGGTATCCGCTGTTTCATGCGGGGCGAACAAGGCGATAGTCGGCATGATAATGGACCTCGGTACCTATCGGAATCAGGCGTAACATCGAAAGGACGGCTGTGGCATGCGTCGCGCGACCCAGCGATTGCATCGGCCAGAACGAGCTGTCGCATAACGCCAACCCATCGAAAATCTCAAGTCAGATCGTGACCGATTCTTCGCAAATGATGGTCTGGTCGCGCTCGCCACCCACCGTCACCATGCAGATCGGCGTACCGGTGAGTTCGGCAACGCGGGTAAGGTAACGCTGCGCATTTCGCGGCAGGTCTTCGATGCGCCGACAATCGGCGATGGAGGTTTGCCAGCCTGGCAGCATCTCATACACCGGCGTCGCGCGTTCCAGTTCCCACAGTGCGCTGGGGAAGATTTCCATGCGCCGGCCGTCGACTTCGTAGGCGACGCAGACCGGGATCTCCGCGAAATCGCCCAGCACATCCAGGTGAGTGAGGGCGAGGGAATCCAGCCCGTTCACGCGCACCGCTTTGCGCAACACACAGGCATCCAACCAGCCACAACGACGCGGGCGCCCCGTGGTGGTGCCGTACTCATGGCCAAGTTCGCGAATTCGGTCGCCGATTTCATTCTGCAGTTCGGTGGGGAACGGTCCCTCGCCCACGCGGCTGGTGTAGGCTTTCACCACCCCGATGACCCGCCCGAGTTTCGTCGGCCCAATGCCCGTGCCGACCGATACGCCGCCCGCGGTGGGTGTCGAGCAGGTGACGAACGGATAGGTGCCGTGGTCGATATCCAGCATGGTGGCGTTGGCGCCTTCAAAGACGATGGCGTCGTCGCGGTCGATCGCTTGCTGGATCATCCCCGCCGTATCGCAGATCATGCCGCCGATCTCGGCGTAATACCCCATGTATTCGTCGAAGATCGCCGTGGCGTCGAAGGTATCGGCGCCATACAGCTTGGAAAGGATGGCATTTTTCTCTTCGACGATCTGTGTCAGACGCGTGCGGAAGTAGTCGGCGTTGCGCAGGTCGCCCATGCGCAGGCCGTGGGTGCGGCTGAACTTATCTACGTAGGCAGGACCGATACCTTTCAACGTGGTGCCGATCTTCCCCTTCCCCATCGCACGTTCGGAGGCGGCGTCCAACGCTAGGTGGTAGGGCATGATCATGTGTGCGTCTTCGCTGATGAAGATCGACGGGCGCACAGTCAGTCCGCGGCTTTCCAGGTCAGCCATCTCTTTTAACAATGACTTGGGGTTAATGACCATGCCATTGCCGAGGATGCTGGGTTTCTGGCGCACGATGCCGGACGGAATCAGGTGCAGCGCATAGCGCTGGTCGCCGATGATCACCGTATGCCCGGCATTGTCGCCTCCCTGGTAGCGCACCACCATGGCGGCGTCGGCGGCATACACATCCACCACGCGCCCTTTGCCTTCATCCCCCCACTGGGTTCCAATAATAACAGTAGAGCTCACAGCCTCTCCTCCGGCAGTCGTATCGGCAGAGACACAAAAAAGGATGCTGGGTGATCGTAACCGCCCAACATCCTCACTCGCAGTTACAGCATAGAATATACGTCCACGCGGCAGATTGTCAAGAAAGGCCGGCAAGTTTATGCGTGCGTCAGTCAAGCCGCGTGTATCGCCGGGCCGCCTTTGGACAATATTGATTATCCGCGACGCGCAAGTGATGTGGGTGATAGGATAGATCGATGCGCGAGCATCTCGTCGATGGTAACGAAGGTAGAACCTCGTTTGCGCAGTGTGGTAATGACAGCGGGCAGCACCTGCAAGGTTTGCTCGATGCCGTCGTGCACCAGCAATACGCCGCCATTGGCGGCAGGTGCCAGCAAGCGCCGACGTACCACCGCGATGTCGGATGTTTTGAAATCGCCGGGATCGTCCGTCCACAGCACCATGGTATATCCCAGCATATCCGCCGTCATCGCCACCAGGTGATCGTAGTTGCCGCCGGGTGGACGAAATAGGTGCGGCGCCTTGCCGGTGATGGCGCGCACCGCCTGCCCACAGGCTTTGATCTCAGTCGTCACCAGTTCGCTCTATTACAGGATCAACAATTCCCGCGCTACGAGAGACTTCCGCCTTTGCATGCCGCCGATATAGATCTTCCAGGCGCAGGTTGGCATGCGGCGGTATGGGCGCCTTGATGAACAGCCGCGTCACCAATGTACCGCCCAGGAATCCAAATCCATCGACGCGAACATCAGTCCGCTAATCAGCAATCGTTGCATCGTGTTGCCTTTGAAAAATTAGAGACCGTATGAACCGGCAATGGAGACAGTGAGTCGCTCCGGGTGCAACAATGTGCGCGCAGCATCATTCACCTGTGCGCGGGTGACGGCGCGGTAGCGCGCATTGACCCGTTCGGGGTAATCCAGCCCCAACTGGAAATATTCCGCGTCCATCAACTCGCCGGCGATGGCGGCGTTGGTTTCCAGCGTGATGGCATGTGCCCCGGTCAGGAAGGCGATAGCATCGTCCACCTCCTGCTGGGTGGCGCCCTGGTCATGCATGCGGGTAATCTCCTGTTTCACCAGCGCGACGGCCTTGTCGGTATTCTCCGGATTCACACCGAGCATGACATACCACGGACCCGCGCCGGTGGAGGCATGGAATGCACTGTGGATCGAATACGCCAGCCCGTGCTTATCGCGCACTTCATCACCCAGGCGGCTGTTTAACGCCCCACCGCCGCCCAGGATCATATTCATGATCTCAGCCGCGAAATATTGGGGATCCGCGCGGCGTAATCCGCCTGGATGTCCGATAAAAATATCGACCTGGGATTTATCCGGAATTGGTGTCACGATTTTTTCGGCTTTCTCCGCGCCGAGTGGGGTGAACGTCAGCGGCGTTCCCTCTGGCCCTTGCCAGTCACCAAAATATCGTTCCACCATCGTTCGAACGTCGTTGACCTTCACATCACCGACAATCGCCATCATCATGGTGTGCGGCGTGTAACGGGCGTGGTAAAACGCCAGCAAATCTTCGCGGGTGATTGCCTTTAATCCGCTTTCCTCTTCTTCGAACGAGGCCAGTCGATATGGGTACCCGACGGGCAACACCGCACGATAGAAGGTGCGGTAGGCGTTCTCTTCCGGCTGGTCGCGGTCCATCGCCAGTCCCGCCAGCATCTGCTCGCGCATCTTCTCCACCTCGTCGGCGGGGAAGGTAGCGTGACGAATCTGGTCGGCCATGTTGCGTACCAGCAATTCCGTATCGCCGCTTAATGCTTTGCCGCGGATGCCCACTGTTTCCCAACCGGTGCCAGTCGAGATATCCGCCGCCGCGCCTTCCAGCTCCTCCGCAATCTGTTGCGAGGTGCGCATGGTGGTGCCGCGATCCAGCAAATTGGCGGTCATGTCGGCCAGTCCCGTTTTGCCGGCCAGATCGTACGCCTTGCCGGCCTTCAGATTCGCGCGCACCGCCACCGTCGAATTGGCGTGGTTCTCCTGCACGATCAGCACCAGGCCGTTCGGCAGTACGAACCGCTCGCGCTTCACCGGGGTGGCGGCGACTGGCGTAACGTCGGTGGGCGGGTGCGGTTTGCCGAACGCGATCTGCTCCACCGCACCCGGCGCACGATATCTGGCCGGACCGGGCATCCCGCCGACTTCCTTCTTCGCGCCTTGCGTGGTGGGCTGGAAGATGCCGATAGTGCGGTTGTCCTGCGTCAGGTAGGTTGTTGCTACCCGCGAGACATCGTCAGCCGTCACCTTACGCAACAGTTCCGGCAGTCGCTCCACCATGCGCCAATCGCCGGTGGTCGTCTCATATTCACCGAGTTGATTGGCTTGCTCGGTCACGCTGTCGCGGGCGAAGATAAAGGAGGCTTCCGCCTGGCGCAGTCCGCGTGCCATCTCCGTCGCGGTGGGCGGCGCCGTTTTGATGCGCTCCACCTCGGCGAACAGCGCATCTTCCAGTGGTTGCAGCGACTGTCCGGGACCGGCGGCGCCGCCGGCCACGAAGATGCCCGCATCGCGCAACGCCATTGATCCAGCCCACGCGCTCACCCCCAGCTTCTGTTCGACAATGGCGCGATAAACGCGCGAGGTGCGCCCGCTGCCGAGAATTTGTTCGAGCATCAGCAGCGCCGGGATATCCGCATGGGTGATTGCGGGAATATGCCACGCGACCTGCTCAATGGGCACCTGCCCCTGGCGCCGCACCACCACGCGCCGTTCACCGCGCTGGACGGACTCCGGCGTCGTCCATTGCGGGGGGACCGGGCCGCGCTTGATGCCGGCAAAATATTTCCGCACCAGCGCCAGCGTGTTTGCGGCCGTCACATCGCCTACAATCACCAGCGTCGCGTTGTTGGGCACATAATAGGTGCGGTAATACTCACGCAATTGGTCGGCGGTCACGTGCTCGACATCTGCTCGCCAACCGACGACCGGCCAGTGGTACGGGTGCGCCTGAAAGGCCGTCGCCATTACCGCGGTGAACAGCAGCGATCCTGGTGAGTTCTCACGTCCCTCCAACTCCGACCGGACCACCACCCGCTCGGAATCCAGGTCCTGCTGGCGAATCAGCGCGGAGCGCATGCGACTGGCTTCGATGCGCAACGGCAGTTCCAGCCGGTCGCTGGCAATGGTGGTGTAATAATGGGTGTAATCGTAATATGTGGCGCCGTTGTCGAGGGCGCCGTTGCGCTTCGCCAGCGTCTTCATCTCCTCCTTGCCGAACTCGCGCGTGCCTTTATATGTCATATGTTCCAACAAGTGTGACGCGCCGGTCAGGCCTGGACGCTCGTTGCGCGAACCAACTTTGTACCACATATCCACCGCTACCACCGGGGCGGCATGCACCTCCTTGATGAGTACCTTCAATCCATTGGGCAGTACCGTCTGCTGCACGTCGGCACCGTACGCCGCGAGCGCCAGGCACAGTGCGAGCAGCAGGGGAAACAGCCGAAGTGAAACGCGGGATACCATGACGTTGAATCTCCTTGACCATGCGCCAGTCAGATAACACCCGTTATTCCCATAATTCGGCGCTGTCACGCCACGCGATGGAGCATAGACCGAACAGTACCGAGCAACGAACGCAGGAATATGAATCGCGGATTGTGTCATGCCATCCGCAACATAAGCGTAATTGCTGCATCTCTCCCGCCGTCGCGGTTTTTTTGATACAATAGGTTCCGTTGCATTGCTGCAATCCGGAAACGGCATGCATCCGTTTCCGTTGAGGAGATTCCGTGGGCAAATACTTCGTCACCACCCCGATCTATTACGTCAACGACGTGCCGCACATCGGCACCGCGTACCCGACCGTCGCCTCCGACGTTGTGGCGCGATTTCACCGCATGATGGGCGATCGCGTGCTGTTTTCCACGGGAACCGACGAGAACGCGACGAAGGTCGCCCGCGTCGCCCTGCAGAAAGGCGAAGATCCGAAGCAGTACGTCGATGTGATGGCCGCGGCGTTCAAAGAAACGTGGCAGCGGATGCATGTCGAATATGACGATTTTCTCCGCACCACCGAGCCACGGCATATTGCCGCCGTCCAGCGTCTGATCGAACTGCTCTACGAGCGGGGGGATGTCTATTACTCGGAATATGAGGGCTGGTATTGCATTCCCTGTGAGACGCACTTCCTGGAAGGGCAACTTGTAGATGGCAACTGTCCGGAGTGCGGGCGTCCCGTCGAGTGGATGAAGGAGCCGGGGTATTTCTTCCGGCTGAGCAAATACACCAAGCCGCTCCTGGATTACATCGAAGCGCATCCCGACTGGCTGCAGCCGGATTTTCGCAAAAACGAAGTGGTGTCATTCCTGAACAGCGGCCTGCGCGATGTCAACATCACACGACAGTCCGATTGGGGCATTCCGGTGCCTTCCGCGCTGCCCAACTCGGCGGGTTTGGTGATTTATGTCTGGTATGACGCGCTCATCAACTACATCTCGGTAGCCGGCTTCCCACTCGACATGCAGAAATTCGCGGACTGGTGGCCGGCGGATGCGCACATCGTGGGCAAGGATATCTTCACTCGTTTCCACGCTACGTTGTGGCCGGCGATGCTGATGGCGGGCGGACTGCCGTTGCCGGAGACAGTGGTGGCGCACGGCTACTGGACCATCGGTGGCGAGAAAATCAGCAAATCCAAGCACAGCGGCAAAGGATTCCGCATTAATCCCATCGACCTGGCACAGGAGGTGGTGGATGCCTCCGGCGCGAGCCTGGATGTCGCGGTCGACACGCTGCGCTACTTCCTGCTGCGCGAAATGCCGTTCGGCGCGGACGGCGATTTCTCGATGGAAGCGGTCTTCCGCCGTTACAACAGCGATCTCGCCAACGATCTCGGCAACCTGGTCAACCGCACGGTAACGATGATCGGTCGCTACTGCGGCGGCAAAATTCCGGCACCGGTGGATATGCTGCCGGAAGCACTGCACGCCGCCAAGCTGGTAGAGAACTATCTGGCAGGGCGCGTGGTGAATTACATGGATGCGCTCAAGGCCATCAACGAGTTCCTTAGCTTCCTCAATCGCTATATCGAGGAAAATGCACCCTGGCGGCTGCAAAAGGAAGGCAAGAAGGCGGAGGTGGACGCGGTAATGTATACGCTTGCCGAAGGGCTGCGTTTCGCCGCGGTGCTGCTCCGCCCGTTCATGCCCGCGGTGGCGGAGCAGATCGCCCACCAGATCGGCTGGGAGCACCCGGAATGGATGTGGTCGGCGCTGGTGTGGGGCGAGTTGCGCGCCGGATCGGAAACGCATCTTGCCGGCCCAATTTTTCCGCGTATCCAGGAGACGGCGGAAGCTGTACCCGCCGCGACGCCGTCCGTCACGCCCGCGGAACCATCAGCGCCGCCAGCGGCATTGATCACTATCGATGATTTCACCAAGGTGCAGTTGAAGGTCGGCACGGTGATCAGCGCCGAGTGCGTGCCTAAGGCCGACAAGCTGTTGAAATTGAAGGTCGATATTGGCGAAGCGGAACCACGCCAGATCATCGCCGGCATTGCGCTGGTCTACCCGCCGGAAACGCTGGTGGGACGCCAGATTGTGGTGGTGGCCAACCTGCAGCCGGCCAAGCTGCGCGGCGAGTTGTCGCAAGGCATGCTGCTCGCAGCCGACATGGGTGAGGCGGGCATGGCTGTGCTCTCTCCGGACAAACCGGTGCCCAACGGCAATAAAGTACGTTAAGGTCGATGGACCGGCCACGGGACACAACCATGCCGAAACGCTATTACGAATGCATACCGCATACCGCTGACCTGGCGATACGGGTCTGGGGAAACGATCTCCCGGACCTGTTCGCCCATGCCGCCGGCGCGCTGTTCGACATGATCTCCCCCGCGCCGGAGCGCATTGACCGCACCCGCCAGGTGGTGGTCGAATCCATCGACATGGAAGGTCTGCTGGTAGACTGGCTGAATCAGTTGATCTTTTTACACGAGGTGAACCAGGAAACGTATGCCTGCTTCGAGATCACTGCATTCTCTGACACCGAGTTGCGCGCCGTCGTCCACGGCGGCGCTGTCACCGTGAAACACCGCACCATCAAAGCCGCGACGTATCACGAATTGAGCATCTACCCCACCGACGCGGGTCTGGAAGCCAATATCATTTTTGACGTGTGACGGACTGACCGTGTCCACCCCGGTGGCGCGACTTCCTGAACTGCTTTCCCTGCTCGTTCCCGCGACGCGGTTGTGTATTGCCACCGCACCACGCATGCTGCCATCAACCGACTACGTTTTCCCTTTGCGCTGCTTTCGACTGTCTATCGGCGCGCCGTCTACCTTAAGATGCTGTGGCGGCAGGCCGTCCGTCGCGATGTCGCGAAGCGTTCCACCCGCGGCTTCGGCCTCACCCTGGCGCATATTCCCGGTCGCCGGGATGGCCGTCGGCGGCGTCTCGGTCATTGCCCGTTGATCCGCGGCGCGCAGCATGCCTTTCTGACCGGCTTCTTCCTGCATCTTCGCCCGTTGCATTGCTCGTGCCGCCAACCGTTTCAGGCGTTCCGGCACCGGGCGCTCCAGGTGGGGCAGTTGCGGTTCGGTGCCGCCTTCCGGCGGGCCGGGTTTGCCTTCCGTGCCGATACCGCCTAATCCCTGTGCCTGGTCGGCAGGCGCCGGATGCGCGTCACCAGGCTCGGAGGACGGCCCCATCGCACTGCTCGCTTGACGCTCATCCATTTCGGATTCCTCCGTTCCCTGTGAACATCCCCGTCCCGGCGCACGTAAAACGCCGGAGATGGTGTGGAAGTCGCTACGAGCAATCCGGTATAATGCGTGCATGGTTACACGCAAAGATATCATACGGTTGGAGCCGTACCTTTACGAGATTCCTCGTTCGTATCGGGAAGGCATGCGGGTGCCCGCGCGCATCTACGCCGATGAAACGATTCTGGAAGCGGCGCTGCACGACAAGGCGACAGAGCAGCTCATCAACACCGCCATGCTGCCCGGCGTGGTGCGTTATGCGCTGGCGATGCCCGACATTCACCAGGGCTACGGCCCACCCATTGGCGGTGTGGTACCAGTGGACGAGGTTACCGGCATAATCTCACCGGGGGCGACCGGCTACGATATCAACTGCGGCGTGCGCCTGCTGCGCGGTGACTTGACCGCCGGCGAGGTGCGCGCATATATGCCGGAGATGGTGGAGGCGCTCTTTCATGCCATACCGAGCGGCACCGGGCGCGCGGGGGACATTCGCCTGTCGGACGCGGACATGGATGCCGTGCTGACGCGCGGCGCCGCCTGGGCCATTGAGCGAGGCTATGGCGAAGCGGGGGATGTCGAGCATACCGAGGAAGGCGGCAGCATGGCCGGCGCCGATTCCGCGATGGTGAGCGCGGCGGCAAAGTCGCGTGGGCACGACCAGTTAGGCACGCTGGGCTCCGGCAACCACTTTGTCGAGGTTGGCCAAGTGGCGGAAATTTTCGACGCGCAAGTCGCGGAGACGTTCGGCTTGTTTGCCGGACAACTCGTGGTGTGGATTCATACCGGATCACGCGGACTCGGTCACCAGGTGTGCACCGATTACGTAAAGAGTTTTCAACAGCCGATGCGCGATTATGGCATAACCGTGCCCGATCGCGAGTTGGTGTGCGCGCCGTTCCGTTCGCGGGAGGGGCAGGCGTATTTCGGCGCGATGGCCTGCGCGGCCAATTTCGCCTGGGCCAACCGCCAGGTGCTCGCAAACCGCACGCGCCAGGCGCTCAGCCGTGTGCTGGCGGGACACAACAAACGCCTGGCGCTCAGCATGCTGTATGACGTGGCGCATAACATCGTCAAGCGCGAACACTACAGGATCGATGGTAAAGAAACCGCGGTGATCGTGCATCGAAAAGGCGCCACCCGCGCCTTCGGACCGGGACAACCGTCCGTACCGGCGGAATATCGCTCAGTCGGCCAGCCGGTGCTGGTGCCCGGTGATATGGGCACGGAATCGTATATCCTGGTGGGGACGCAGGCGGCAATGGAGCAGTCGTTCGGCAGTGCCTGCCACGGCGCGGGCCGTGCCATGAGCCGCTCCGCCGCCACGAAGCTGCTCAAAGGCAAAGACCTGCAAGCACGCCTGCGCAGCGAAGGGATCATCGTACACGGCGGCAGTTGGGAAGGCCTGGCGGAGGAAGCCCCGGAAGCCTACAAAGACGTCACGCGTGTCGTGAACGTGATGCACACCGCCGGCATCGCCCGCAAAGTCGCCCGCACCGTACCGTTGGGAGTGATCAAGGGGTAAAGAGTAAACTATACCAGAAAATCAGACGCTATCAGGCTGCAATAGTTTTCCCAAGCCTGTATACAGTGGCCAGACATTTCGCTGTGTCGTTATGCGTAAATGGCGGGTACCTGTACAGATATAGCACGGTATGGAAGTTCGACGGCCATCGAGCTTCCATACCGTGCCGTATTACCTTACCCTGGTGAGAGGCGTCTACTGCGGTGTGCGCTCATTTACCGCATCTCTGCTGCCGATATGCACGATCCGCGGTTCGCCGAGTTCCGTCGCCCACGGCAACGTATACGGTATGCCAGGCAGCAAGTCGAAACAGTTGTCGGCCAGCGGGAGTTCGCCGTCTACGTCCAGGCAGACACCCCAGGCAAAGGCGTCGGCTCGCAGGATGAGCGTGCTGTGCTCAACCGTTATCTCGATGGTCGGGATGGCGAATTCCAGTTCGTGGAAGCGGGCAAGGAACAGACGGTGCTGGGCGATACACGTTCCCTGCTGGTACAGCACGGCGAAGGCGCCGGTTTGGGCAAGCCCCAGCGCGTCCCATTCCGCGCGAGGGAAGTGCGCCAGCGGAGTAGCGGTGTTGGCGGCCAGTGTGACCGGCAGCGTCTCCTCGCGCGGCAGCGCGCCGGCCAGCGTGAAGAGGCCGTAACGCACTTCACCCTGCCAGGGGTGCGGGGTATCGTTCACTCCGAACACCGTGACTGCCTCGTTTTCCATGGCCACCACCACGGTGACCGGCTGGAATGCGCGGCGCACGGGATGATACGCGAGTTTTTTGCGCAGGTAGTAATCGACGATGGTCCAGCCGTGGGTGACGGGCCACGAATCATTATACATCCAGAAAATCGCCGACGCGCTGCTGAACATGCGACGTCGATAGTTGACGATGTATTCGCTCAAGCCTTCCGCCTGCAGCAACGCGCTGGCGAAGGCGTAATCCTCCCACGCCATTTCCTGCGGATTGCGCGCGAGCCACAATTCCACCGTCTGGTAGGCGTGTCCCTGTGCACCCTGCACCACATCGATGCAGGCGAATGGGTTATCGTGGTGATCCCAACTCGGCGATCCCAGGTACTGCTCGCCGGCGGGCAGGAATTGCCGCAGCGTGGCGGGCGATGACGCTCCGAGCACGCCGCCTTCATTGGGGAAACGATCCGCAAGCGTGCGATATTTCCACCAGTTCGCACCACCCGCCTCCATGGAAACGGTCCATGGGTGCTGATCGCCCACGGTGGAGTCGTTGGGAGTTTTGAAATCCGGCGAATATGGTGAACTGGGCCAATACGGAGTTGAGCGGTCTTCCGCGTCCACGATGCGCGGGATGGCGCGGTGAAACAGCGCGTGATGCGGAAACATCGGCGCGTCCCTGTCGTAGCCCCAGCCCCAGTCGCCCCACTCGATCTCGTTGTTGCCGCACCAGACAACCAATGACGGATGATGCGCCAGTTCGCGCACCGCCCAGGTGATCTCGGTCTGCACCTCAGTGGCAAAGTCAGGGTCGTCCGCCGGGAATTTCGCGCAGGCGAAGAGGAAGTCGTGCCAGATGAGCAATCCCGCTTCGTCACAAGCATCACAGAGCGCGTGATCGGCGAAGGCGCCCCCACCCCACACGCGCAACAAGTTGAAGTTGGCATCGCGCGCCAACGCCACCAGCGCACGCGTACGCTCCGGCGTCACCGTGCTATACAGCAAATCCGCCGGCACCCAGTTGCCCCCTTTGCAAAAAATAGGTCGATTGTTAATGGTCAGGATAAAGTGACGACCTTCCACCGGGTGCGGCGATTGGTCGATCTCCACGCGGCGGATGCCGGTTTTTCGCGTGATCACCTGTCGCTCGCCAGCCGCCTCCAGCATCACCTCGACGGTATAGCGGAACGGTTCGCCATGGCCGATGGGCCACCACAAGCGCGGGTTAGCGAGTTTGATCACGGCGTCGTGCGTGCTTGCGCCGGGCGGCACGCTGACGGCGCAGGTGGTCTCCTGCCCGGTTTCCAGCACGCGCGCGCGTAACACCGCCGACACCGGCGCCGTGCCGGCATGCTCGGCGCAGGCGCGGACATGTACGACAGCCGCGCTTAAATCGGCGCTCGGTACGGCGAACACCGCCGCCTGTGCGAGGCGCGGCCCCGCGTGCCAATCCAACCGCACATCACCCAGAATGCCCACATTCACCAGACGCGCGTTCCAATCCCACCCGCTCTGGTATTGCGGGTGACGGTGCCAATGGCGCTTGGTGAGCAAACCGATTTCGGCGACCTGGAAGGCATTTGCCGGTTTATCCGCGGCGGAGTGCATACCCGTCGACAGGCGCACCACCAGCAGGTTTTCGCCCGCGCGCAGTTTGCCTGTCACATTCACACAGGCCGGACGATGCGCGTTGGCGTGGTGGGCGATCTCCTCGCCATTCAGCCAGATCACCGCCTCGTATTCCAGCCGTTCGAATGTCAACCAAGCCGCCTGCTCCGCTGCCTCATCCGGCACGGTGATTTGCTGGCGATAAATCCAGAATTGCTCCTCCACCCAGCGTGCCTTCAGCGAGCCTAATCCGGCATTCGGATCGTCAAGCAATCCGGCATCGAGCAGTACGCGGTGGATAGGCGCCGGCACGGCAGCGGGCAGCAGCCGACGTCCGTGCAATGTGGTGCCGGTGTAATGATGGGGCGGCACCAGGGGCGATCCTTCCGCCCAGGTCAACCCCCAGGTTCCGTTCAATGACAGCGTGCCGCTCATGCCGACTCCTCTCGTCTGAAATTCAGTATGCTGTATTTCGCCGGCTCTCACCATTTGCCTGCCGTCCGTGGCAAATTCATCGCAAGAATGGCATGGGGATTGCGTTCGCGGGTACAACAACTTATTATTGTGATTGTCTAATGAAATGAGCCGTTCTTTACGCCACTTGGCGTCAGAACTGGCGAGGGGTCGCATGGATGCGTGCCGTGGTCTACCACCTGTGCCCCTACGATCACCGTGAAGTGTATAACTGCGCCTGACGCTGCCTTGTTTTGCCGCCGGCGAAGAATTGAAGGAGTTCTCGATGGGACTGTGGATGCGCGCGATCCTGCTGTGCTGCTTGCTGGGGATCGCTGGGACAGTGCTGGCCGGCAGCGCCGTACCCGAACAATTCAGCATGGAAGTGGGCGCCGAGCAATACGATTGCCTACTCAATTTACTGCCGGCAAAAACGATCGCACCTGGCAGCGCATTGGTGCTGCAACTCGAATGGAACGGTAACACCTGGACCGGCATCACTCTCACCCCAAAATTTATCACCATCGAGACAGTCGTCAACGGGAAGCCCGGTCAACAGTGGAAGGTCAACGCAGACGTAACGCCCGGCACACCCTATGCGCTGACGGTGATACGCCGCGGCGACGTGTTGGGATTGCAGCGCGGCGAGACGCTGATCTTTCGCGCGCAGGTGCCGCGGGCGCCCGGCAGCGAGGCCGGTATTCTCGCGGGTGCGGGGTGGACGGTTATCGAGTCGCGCGTGCAACCGCTGGAGCCCGTAGTCTTTGCCGATAACTTCATGCGCAGCCCCAACAGCAAGAACAGCAAGGACGCGCAGAAGAATGAACTCGGCGCGTGGACCCCGCAAAGCGGCACCTGGCAACTGCAATCGGCATGGGATAAAGATGCGCTGGGCAACGCCAATCGCTTTACCTTCACCCAGTTCGCCCAAAATCCATTCGCCTGGGTCGGTGGCAATCCGAATGGCCCGGCGCTTTGCACCACCGGAAAACCGTTCTGGGAAGATTATATGTTGACGGCATCCCTCTGCCCGCCCGTGAACGGCGCGATCGGGGTGGCGGTCAATATGCGCGACGCAAAGAATGGTTTGCTCTTGCGCTGGAGCCCGGCCAATGACCACAGCGCGCTGGGCGGGCAACTCACCCTGTTTCGATTAGTCGCGGGTCAACGCACACTGATTACCCAGAGCCGCGGCGGTTATCTGCCGGGACAATGGTATAAGTTCGAAGTTGATTCTCGCCTGGACGGGCTGCGCGTGTCGATCGACGGCCAGGTGCGGCTGACGGTCACCAACCTTACGCCCTGGCGCGGCGGCATCGGCCTGTATGCCGAAGGCGCACGGGGCGCCGTTTTCGATGACGTGACCGCGTATGGACACGCGTTAAACACCGATATGATCGTCGAATCGCAGCAGAAACGTCTGAGCCGCAGGATTCTCGACGATCCGATGATGCAGGAATGGGCAAAGGATTGGGTGCCGTATCCCGGACAACAGGCGGTGTACCAGTATCAGCATGAATTCTATGGCGACCATCGGCTGGCACTGGTGTTGACACCCACCCAGGCCAGCGGCGGCGAGCTCTGGCTGGGACTGAACAACGATGGCAAAAATCCCGCCCTCGGCAATCGGGCGGTGATACAGCGTGAGGAGGACGGCAAAACCGCTTACAGCATTTATCGCGACAGCACGCTGTTGGCCTCGCGCTCCGGCGATGCACTGCAGGCCAATGAAGAATACAGCCTGCGCCTCCATCGCGCCGGCCCGCGGTTATGGCTGGAGGTGGATGGTGAGAAAGTAGTCGAAGCGATAGATCCGCAGGCGCCGACGGGGTGGCGACCATTTTTCCGTGCCGACGGCGCCTTCACGCAGACACGCGATGCGGTGGCAATGGGACACAACGTGCTCGATTATCTCTTCGCCGATGCACCGGTGGATTGGATCGGCGAAGGCACGTGGATGCCTTCAGTACGCTGGTCGTGTGAGCCGAAATGGTCATTCCTGGGCGGGTGGAGCCACGGTGACGTCGTGCTCTGGCACAAGCAGCAATTCAGCGGCGATCATAGCTTCGAGGCATACCTGGGCGTGAAAATGGAATACCCGCGCTCACGACAAACGTATGATTACCGGTATCGCAATCTGGCCATCACCATCTGTGGAGACGGGCATAACCCGCGCTCAGGTTACGCCGCCATTCTCGGCGCCCCCGACCCGCTGGGCACTCCGAACAAGCGTACTGTGCTATTGCGTAATGGCGTGGAAGTGGGCACGGTAGGTATTGCTCTGCCGGACAAGGATCGCGGTCATCGCGATTGGTTCCACCTGGAGTTGCGCAAGCATGGGAATACCGTTGAACTGTGGGTGGAAGGGAAGCAAGCGATTACCTTCGAAGACCCGCAACCGCTGGTCGGCGGCGTGCCGGCGATCTGGACCGACGACAATGGCATCATGCTGGCCCGCGCGCGCTTGCGCTTCGCCAACCCGCCGAAACCGCGACGTGAGACGCGGATCACGCTGGACCAACCCGATTACCCGGAATGGCTGAACGTCGGTCAAGCGCTGCCGCTATCTTTCGCCACTGCATGCTCCACCACCGGCAACACACCGCGGCTGCAGGTGGCGTCGCACGCCGCGCCGTCGGGAGAACGCGCGGTGACGATCAACGGCCTGCGCGCTTCCTGCACGCCGACGAAACCCGGCACGCACTGGTATCAATTCACCGCGCGCGATGGTGATGCGGTCTCGCCCAGCGCGCACCTGCTACTGCCGGTCTTCAACGCAAAGGTTGGCCGCGACGACTCGCACGCCATCCTGCTCTATCGCTTCAACGAAGCACCGGGCAAGGTGGTGCATGATGTCAGTAAAACCGCGCCAGCGCTCGATTTGACGATTCTCGCACCGGAGAAAGTGCGCTGGCTGCCCCAGCAAGGGCTGGAACTGTTCACCTCGACTACGCTGACGTCCATCGCGCGCGCCGAAAAACTCAACGCCATTGCGAAAAACAAGGCGTGCACCTTTGAGTTCTGGGTGTCACCCAGCACGCTCTACGTGTCGCCCGGGTGGGAAAGCAGCCTGTTCGCGTGGGAAAACAACAATACCGAGCGCAACTTCGCACTGGGTTGCCACTCAGGCACCTTCGCCGTCACCGCCGGCCCCGGCTCCGCGCTGCAACTCATCAACCCGCATACCATCCCCTTCCCCGGCTTCCGCATCGGACTGCTGCACGTCGTCATCACCTGGGACGGCACCCTTACCAGTTGCTACTTCAATGGGCAAAAGAGCGCCGTGAAGCCGTTTAACTGGCGCCAGGAACTGTGGACGTCCAACACCCCGCTGTTACTCGGCAATCAGTACGACGGTATGCGTCCGTTCCTCGGCACCTACTACCTTGTCGCCGTGCACGACCGCGCTTTCACCCCAACCGAGGTTATACGCCACTACCAGGCAGGCCCTGCGGCGAAGTAAACAGCAGGCGGGAGGAATAATTCAGGGTGCATAATGAATAATGAGTACGGAATTTTCCTGATGCGGGTGCCGTAGGTGGCTGCCCTGAACGAGAAGAAGAACAAACTCCGAATAACGCGGTCATTGCGAATTGCGACGGCGAAACACTGCGTTCTCGATGTATTCCGCGGTTCGTTCCTTCCCGTTATTTCTCCTCCGCCGGGAGTTGCGGGCGGTCGAGGGCGAATACGATATCTTTCAACGGAGTGTTGGTGCGGCTGACCAGGCGTAGGTAAAAGCCCCAACCGCCGGATTCCTGATCCACCTTCACCAGCAGACGGTTCCAACCCGCGCGCAGGGTGATGGGAAGGGTGGTTTGATCGGGATCGGCCGCGGTGCGACGGATCTGCTGGAAGAAGCACTGTTCGCCGTTGAGCCAGATGGCGATGCCGTCGTTGGCGCCGAAGACCAGCGCGGCATCGCTGTCGGCGGGTGTGCGCAAGTAGACGTGCGCATAGGCGACGGCGTTGGTGTTGGGAGACAGGGTGGAGGCGAAATCGACGAAATCCGTCGCGACGGACAGACTCTGCCAGTTCACCCCGGCCATCGGATCACCATGCGCGGGCGCGCAGCCCACCTCGTCGAAGAGTGGTTTCGTCAGCACGGTGTTGTCCGGATCAGGGAACGGTCCCAGCACCAGCCACTGCCGCAGACGGCCATCGCGCAACGGCGCCGTGCCCACTGTCACCTGCGCGCGAGCGGAGAGCTTGCCGTCAGGATAATTGACGCGCACCAGCGAGGTGCCTTCCGTATTTGGCGCCGTGAAGACGCCATCCGGCGTCAGCTTGCCGGCCCCGATCAGTTCCCAGGTATACGGCGCCTTGATAAGGCAGCCAAACTGGTCGAAGCTACGCGTGGTGAAACGGGTAGAGCGTCCGGCGTCCAGGATATCGCTGGTCGGTGAGATCTGTACCGAGGCGACGCGCGGCTGGTAATATTCGAATGCGTTGGGCAGGCTGTTGGCCAGCCCATCGGGATTTGTCACCTCAACCGCTCCCTTGCCGGCCGGTCCGGCATCGCTCACCACCTCCAGCAGATTCGGACTGAGCACAGTGACTGCCCGCGCCGGCACACCGGACAGCGACACCGTACAGTTGGGTTGAAAACCGGTGCCGGCGATGCGATGTACGATGCCCCCTCCCAGCACGGCGAAACCCGGCGTCACCCGGCGCACTTCCGGCGGCGTAATCACCTCCAGCGTCGCGGGGGGCGAGATGCACGCTTTGCCGTCTGCGTCATAGCCGACCGCCCAGATATCATGGCTGCCGGCGCCCAGCGAATTCAACGGCAGGCGAATGGTAAACGGCGCCGCGGCGACGGCGCGCAACATCAGGCCATCGACGAAAATTTCCACCCGGCTGACGCGCTCATTGACCGTTATCGGCACCGTCACTTCCTCGCAAGCCGGTCCGATGATCTCCGGCAGGGTAACCACCGGCGGCGCCTCGCTGTGCTTTACTATGCAGGCGGCGTGCGCGCTTACCTGCACCTGCGCCGGTGAGCTATCATATGCCACCGCGCGGAGCCGGTGATATCCGTCGTCCAGCGCGGTGGTGTCGAGTTGATACTCGCCGTGGGCGGTGGCTTCGCCGAACACAAAATGAATATCGGCGTTAGCCGCGCTGCCGTCATGCCCGCCGCTAAGATGCATCGGCATGTCCGGATACCCCTTCAACTGCGATCCCTCAACCGGCTTCACGGTTAACTGATACGGAATGAGGTTGCCTTGTTCACCCGCGGTGCGTGCTTCCAGACTGATAAACGGCATGCCATTCCGATCGCGCACCGCATGCACGCCGCTCCACTGCTGTAGTGAAGGCGTCGCTTCAATCAATCCGACCAGCGCATCCAGCAGCGCCGGCAACGTGGCTTTCCCCTCCGGCACCACATAGCGGATGCGCTCCTGTTGAATCTGCACGATCACTTCGTCACCCGGTTTCACTCGACGTCCGACGAAGGACAACGTGCCGCGGGCCGAGGTGGGACCAACACCACCGCCGGACAACGTCGCATGCTCCAGGCGCGCGCTGATGGGAGAGGGCGCGTGTTGATCGCCGTCCACCATGACGGCGACGCGGAGATTGTTGGCTTCCGTGCCAGGCGAGCGCGCGATGAGTTGCAGCGAACTCGTCTGCGGCATGGCCACCGCGCGCACGCCGTCGTCCGCGGTCGCGAAATCCGGGTTGGCATTGATCGCCTTCGCCAATTCTTCCAGCAGCGTGCGCAGCGTTGCGCCGCGCGGCAACCGGTATTGCACTGCCGCGTCACCCACGCGCACGGTCACCACGGCTTTCGCCGGCTCATAGATGGTTTTCAGGAAGCGATCATCAAGGTAGAGGTCAATGCGGCCGATGGCCGTGCCGCGGGTTTGCGCGACGGCGGTAACCTGCACCGGCAGCACCCCCTGCGTTTCCTCGCCCAGCGTGATCTCCACGGCGGGGCGCTGTGCATACGGCGTGCACAGCGGATCGCCGATAATCACATTCTGCCAGCACAGGTAAGGGAGCGCCGCGTAAAAGCTTTCCGCCAGCGAGAAACCGTTGGTGTAACGGTCGAGCAGCAGTTGCTGGTTGGCTACCATGGGAATGCTGTTCATGCCCGCGTCGCCGACCACGCCGTGCACGCCGGTGACGCCCGCCTGCACCAGCCAGCTCACTGGAAACAATACGGGTGGCTGACTATCGTCAAAATTGTTCTCCGCCGCGCTGTAGTTTTGTGCCAGGTCGGCGATGGCACCGGGACGGAAGGTGCACGAGGCGATTCCCTCACGGGTGAGCCCGCTGAAAAAGCCGCCGGAGAAATACCCCATCAAGCCGGTGTGGTCCTGCGGCAGAGCATCCGTCACATCAACTTGCAGGCCGCGCAACGTGAGCAGGTCCGCGGCGCCGGCATGGGTGGCGCGCGGAATCTGTGGGCTGGCCTGCAACACGAAGCGTCCCGCGGGCGCCGTGCCGTCCGCATCCACCCCCTGTGCGATGTCGCGGCGGATATCTCCCGTGTGATACCCATGTAACACCGACACCAGATACATGCCTCGCAGGGAATCCTGGCGCCGTGAAAAAGCAACCGGGGCGCCGCAATAGGGATTGAGCAGGCGCGCGAAAGGATTTTTTCCGTCGCGCGGTAAATCCATCGCCGCCAGCAGGCTCGCGACCGAACGGCCATTCTGCACGGTGACCAGTTGCGGCAACCCGCGCGTGAGCACAATGGTGGTGATTTCCTCGCCAAGCTGCTGGTTTTTGAGATACGCGCGGATAGGCGTCTCGATCGCGTTCACATAGGTGGCATTGGTGATAGAAAATGTGGTGGGCGCCTGGATAGCGAGCAGTTGACGATACGGGATATCCCGCGCGCGCCGATACGCATTGCCGATCTCCAGCGATTCCTTGCTCTGACTATTGACCACGATCAACACGTTCTGCGGACCGCCGCCGGCAACGGCGGCACCGAGTGTCAGCGCCAACAGCAGCCCCAGAGCGATACGTAGTGTAAACAGCTTCATCGTCAGCAATCCCAGATGCGAAGCGCACCAATTCCCATGCGTGTGTATCGTTAGACCCGCGCGCGAGTAGAAAGTTGCGTCACCCCGCGTTCTGGTGCATACGCGCTGTCGCCGCGAGTGGTTCGAAAATAACTCACCGTGAGGTACGGTCAGTGTTGTCGCATCTTGTGACCACAATGAGCCTGTCAAGTAGATATACTATCCACGATACTTCGCTGACTTCCATCTTTTACACATCGAATGGGGAATGGATGCCTGGCATGTCTACCATACAAGCACATTTATCTTAATCTAACGTTAATCATTAGTGCTCAAGCGCTTCCACTTTCACATGGAAAGCTAATACTAGCAGAATATATACGATTTCCCTGTAACCAGGTCGCCATCAAGGTTGATCAGCGTTTTCGCTGGCGACTGGTTTCGGGGCTATTTTCTGCGTCCAGGAGGTACAAAATTATGTTTGCAAAACGTGGGTTCTCTCTGATTGAATTACTCGTCGTCGTCGCCGTTATCTCTGTACTGGCAGCCATTCTCTTCCCGATCTATGGCCATGTGCGGGAAAAAGGGCGCCAGGCCACTTGCATCAATAATCAACGCCAGATTGCGCTGACGGCGATCATGTTTGCGCAGGATCACGATGGAATGTTCCCTGCCCAACAAACATTCTGGAGCGAGTTGAACCTTGACCCGAAACTGTTGCGCTGCCTCTCACGCAGCAACAAGGTAGTCAATGCCTACGTCTGCAACAACGTGGTACCCGCCTCCGCCATCGGGTCATACGAGACGCCGCAGCAGGTGATGCTCACCGCCGATGGTGAGCACAGTGCCACCCCCGACACCTTCGACGGCATGGCGTATGCACCGCGCGACCTGCTGAAGGTACATCATGGTAAATACATCATGAGCTACCTTGATGGCCATGTGGGGCTGACCGATGAGATACCGGTGCTGGTGAATGTTCCGCAACCTGGCGATATGACCTTCTGGTTCAGCAGTGATTTCGGAACAAAGTATAACGGCCTGACGAAAGGCATGAGCATCTGGACCGAAATGTCGAACAATCGCTTCAACGCTCTGCCGATCGATCCCGCGCAACCGCCGATCTACCATGAGAGCGTCGCCAGCCTGGGCGGCAATCCCGCGCTGCATTTCCAGCCGCCGGTCAGCCATCCCAGTCTGTTGCTCACCGATGATATCAGCAGTTTCTGGGAAGGCAACGAGGCAACAATGTTCATAGTCTTCCATCCGGAAGGCAATAACGATAACTACGAATTCAGCGTCTTCGACCAGGAAAACGGCGCCGACCCGCAAGGCACACGCGTCAAGACCGCCGGTGGCGGTTCGCCTGCTCCGGCGCTGGCCGGCAGCCTCAACCGCGGCGTGGCCTTCGCCGGTAACGGCAATCCGTCGCTCTCGTTCACGCCGTCGGCACCTTCCATCGTGCGGGGCGACAGCGTGGAAATCAGTTGGTCCTGCAATAGCAATACCCAAGCCGTCACCGGCTCAACGAACTTCACTCCCGCGGTCGGCAGCACCGAGCTCACGGCGTCGCGCATCGTCACTCCCAGCAATACCACCACGTATAGCATCTCGATTGTGAATGGTAACGGGTCGAAAACGCCGACAGTCTCTGTAACCGTTACCGTCACGGACCCGGTGCCCACCGTCACGCTGTCTGCCAGTCCGACCAGCATTGTAAGCGGCGAAAGCACGACACTGAGCTGGCACTCGACGAACGCGACAAACGCGTCGGGGATCAACTTCACTCCCGGCTCGGTGGCGGATGGGACGATCACCGTGAGCCCGACCGTCACCACCACCTATACGATAACCGTGACAGGGTCGGGCGGCACCGCCACCGCCACACAAATTGTGACCGTCACCGCCGCCAGCATCAGCGTGAATCTCAGCGCCAGCCGGACCACCATCGACCAGGGACAGAGCACCACGTTGACCTGGACGTCGAGTGGCGCCAATCAGGTGGATAACAACGGCACCAACTTTACCGCCTCCGGCGTAAACAGCAGCACGACGGTCTCACCCTCAGCGACCACCACCTATACTATTAAAGTGAAAACGGGAAACAATTCGGCCAGCGACAGCGTGACGATCACGGTGATCCCGCAACCGCCCACCATCACACTGACGGCAGACCCGATGGTGATTCCGAAAGGCGGCAGCACCGATCTGACCTGGAGCACCGCCAACGCCACCACGCTGGTCTCCTCTAACTTCGGCGCAACAAGCGTAAGTGGTTCGAAAAGCAATCTGAAACCCACAGTCACCACCACGTACACGATTACCGTTTCCGGTCCGGGTGGCGAGACGACAAAAAGCGTCACGGTGACGGTGGGCGATTTGAGCTATACCGGCAAGGTCTCCTGGTTCCGCAAAACCGCCACGGTGAACTACCCGCCGGTGGTGCCCTACAATACGCCGACGTTGTGGACGGTGGTGTCATCGTCCACCGCATATACAATTTATGACAAAGGCGCCTCGTTCGGCGCATATCCGGGTGGACCGGATTGGCAAAAGCCCACGCGCTTTACCATCGGCGGCAGTCAGCATGGCAGCAACGCCAATCAGCGCAGCTTTGATGGGTATGTCGCGGAAATCATCATTTATCGCAAAGTGCTCACCGACGAAGAGCGCCAGCGCATCGAGAAATATCTGATGCGCAAATACAAACTATAACGTCCCACGGGACCAACGCGCGACGGGGCAGGCATGGCGCCTGCCCCGTCGGTATTTGGTGTTCTACTATGGCATCGCGATCAGCGGGCTGCGCCCACCATGTCGGACGTGATACCCAGTTCGACCGGATTGGCAATGCGGCCCAGCACGGCAGAAGCCGCCGCGATAGCTGGATTGGCCAGGTAGACTTCGCTCTTGGTGTGTCCCATGCGTCCGACGAAATTGCGATTTGTGGTCGCGACCGCGCGTTCGCCTTCGGCCAGAATGCCCATGTGCCCGCCCAGACAGGGTCCGCAGGTGGGGGTGCTGACGGCGGCTTCCGCGTCGATGAAGATCTCCATCAAGCCTTCCTTCATCGCCTGCTGCCAGATATGCTGAGTGGCGGGAATGATGATCAGCCGCACGCGGGGATGCGTCTTGCGCCCCTTCAGCACCTGCGCGGCCACCCGCAGGTCCTCCAGACGGCCGTTCGTGCACGAGCCGATCACCACTTGTTGAATCTCCACGTTCAGCGCAGCCGCCTCGCTGATCGGTTTCGCGTTGGACGGCAGGAAGGGGAAACTCACCTGCGGCTCGATCTGGCGGCAATCCCACTCGAACGTATCCAGATACGCCGCATCAGGATCGCTGGCATAGAAGACGTAAGGCCGCTTCGCGCGCGTTTCGACGTAAGCGCGGGTGGTGTCATCCGGCGCGATGATACCGTTTTTACCGCCCGCCTCAATCGCCATGTTGCACATCGCCAGCCGGTCGTCCATCGACAGTCTTTCGATGGACTCGCCGCAGAACTCCATGGCGCGATACCGTGCGCCATCCACGCCGATCTTGCCGATAGTGTAAAGAATCAAGTCTTTGCCGCTCACCCAGGGTTGCCGCGCGCCGTAAAAGACGAACTTCATGCACTCGGGCACGCGAAACCACGTCTCGCCCAGTGCCATCGCCGCGGCTAGATCGGTGCTGCCGACGCCGGTTGAGAAGGCGCCCAGCGCGCCGTAGGTGCAGGTGTGGCTGTCCGCGCCGATGATACAATCGCCGGGCAGCACCAGTCCCTGCTCGGGTAGCAGTGCGTGCTCGACACCCATGCGCCCCACCTCGAAGTGGTTCACAACGCCATGCGTTTTCGCGAATTCGCGCATCTGCATGGTCAACTGCGCCGACTTGATATCCTTGTTCGGCGTCGAGTGATCTGGAATCAAACCCACCCGCTCGCGATCAAATACCGCGCGCGCGCCCATCTTGTTAAACTCATTGATGGCAATGGGGGCGGTGATATCGTTGCCGAGGACGAAGTCCAGCTTGCAACGTACGAACTCACCCGCGTGCACTTCGGTTTTGCCGGCATGCGCAGCGAGAATCTTTTCGGTGATGGTCATCGACATAGCCGCATTCTCCGCTCCCATGGCTGGCATGGGATATCTGTCAAGTTGAGTACGCATTGTAGCCGAAAACCGGGGCAAGCGTCAAAAGCGATGCTTATGCCGCTGATGGCGCCGGCTCGGTGACAGGAAGAGTGACCGGCGTCATTTCCGCATCGACCTGGCGTTCGGCCAGCAGGCGCCGGTACTCCTGCATTTTCGTCTCGCGCTCCTCGTCCGGCATGCGCTCCGTGATCGCGGCGATGATCGTCTCCAGCGCGGTGCGCAACTGTGCCAACTCCGCGCCGGTGAGCGGAGAGCCGGAAAACTCCGCGCGCACGCACTCCACGGCGATGGTACCCACCGCTTTCGCCTCCAGGCGCGAGGTATCGCAGACGCGCGTGGCAAACAAGAAACCCGTTTCGGACTCCCTCCGCTCGAATCCCAGCAACCACAAATACGCCAGAAAGACGCCGTATGCCGCACGCGCCATCTCTACCGGCGGCAACTCGGGGGTGGTGCAAAACGGATTCTCGAAAGGGTGCATGCCGGTCAGGTGCTGCTGGATGCGCTGTTCGCGCCGGCGGGCGGCCCTGCGCGCGCGATAGGGTCCCAGCCAGCGCATGAGCGCGAATCGCCCCCAGGCACCCAGTTGCCGCGCCAGACTGACCAGCAACGCCCAAAGGTAGCGGCGTACCGCACCAACCAGCAACAGCGACGCCGCCACAAACAGCGCGGTCGCCAGCAGCACAAGCAACACCAGCTTGAGCAAGCGCAGCGGGTTATCCTTCAGCGTCTTCTTCAGCTTATCGAGCTTTTGCTGTTGTTGCGGCGTCAGTGGAGAGACGGTGCTTTTGTCGTTGCCGGATTGTGCCGACGCGCCCGGTCTGGCAGTCGCGGATTTGCCGAATGGCCCGGGGTGCGCGCGATCCGTGGCATTCGGCGCAGCACTGCCGGAGCCCTGGCCGGTCGATTTGCCGGTGTTGCCGCCTGCGGCGGTGCCGGTGCCTTGGGCGGATGACTTGCCGGCGTTGCCGTTTGATGACGTGCCGGTATGATCCGGTGATTGCGCGGTGGAGGCATTGTTGCGTTGCCCATCGTTGCGCGAGGATGACGGGGATGGCATCGTAGCCCCGCCGGTGCCCAGCGACGAATTGCCGGTCTGTTTCGACGTTTCGAAGGATCTGGCTACACGGTCCGCGGCATCCAGCGCGTTACTCAACGGATCGGTACCGCCGGCGCTCGGTGTGACGCCGCGCGACGCCGGCGCACCGTTCTTCCCCCACCCCCCGAAGGGGGAGGTTCCATGCGACGGCGTGGGTGACTCGTGAGTAGTGTTACTACCCGGCTGGCGCGCGGTTGGCGTGCCGATCACCCGATCATATGTCCAGCGCCCCATCGCCTGCACCGGCATTTTGGGCAGTATCATGGCTGCGAAGCCACAAGCTGCCAGCACCGCCAGCATGGCTCCCAACCACATGCGGGTGAAACCGTCCGCCACACGCACCGATCCCGGCGTTTCGCGCACGCGCTGCACCAGTTTGCCTAACGACACCAGCGCGCCGGCGGCGATGAAGAACGCCAGCGCATAGGGGGTGGGACTGAGCAGCATATTTCCATACCCGCGACGCAGCGACTCGCCCACGCAGAACTCCAGGGTGCCGATGATGACCAGCGCGACAACCGCGTCGTTGTGCTTGGCCAGCATTTGCCCAACGCCGCTTTGCGCCCGGCCCGAGCATTGCTCCACCAGCGGGATCACCAGCAACCACCCCACCGCGCACAAGGCGAAGAGCACCAATCCGTGCAGCGCAAGGGTCGAGTTGCCGAGACGCGCCCCAGCGAGCATCAGCAGCCCCGACGTGCCGCCTATGCCGAACAGCAGGATCATAGTGCGTGTCGCATGGCTGTAGTCGGCGACCACCGCGCGCGCCCCCACCCCGGTCATCAGCATTGCCGCGCCGAATTCGATGAGGAAGGCGCCGCTGCCGATACCCGCCAGCGCCACCACGGCATACAGCAACATCAACCCGACCGCGGCAACCGCGAGCACCGGGATGTGACGTGTGGTGATCTCGCTACTCTCGTCCTGGTCGCCAAAATTCGAGTTGATCAAGCTGGTCCTCCGTTTTAACCCAGGCAGTGAGTAGATCGAGCGAGGCTGCGCGATCAATCGACTGCCGCGCCGTGTCATCGTCGCCGACGATGATCAACGCCAGCGTGAATCCCGACCGTTCCAACTCTTCCACCGCCGTTGCCGCCTCCTCGCTAAGGCGATGCGTCACCAGCAATAGCGTCGATGTCCATGGCAACCGCGAATGAATTTGCGTAAGATAACTCGGCAGTGGGCGGTCAATGGAGGGCTCCACCCGCGCGAGCAACGTCAGAATGGCGGGCAACTGCGCCGCGTCGCGTCCAGGCCGTACCGCCAGCGTCTCCCAACCGTTGCGCCGCGCTGTCTGATAGCGCAGGAGCGCGTCCGCGCCGTTGCTCTCCACGCCGATCACGTGCCGGTCGCCCAGGATGCCGGCCGCGATGGACGCCGTCGTCATGCATGCCAGTTCCACTGCCTCCGGATTGTCCGGGTAATCTTCGCGGCTCATATTCAGCACCAGCATCACCTCAATGTCGCTGGAAGGTTCGAATATTTTCGAGGTTAGCGTGCCGCACCGGGCGGTGGCCTTCCAATGGATACGCGACAGGTTGTCGCCGGGCAGGTAATCGCGTACCCCGACCATGCGGGTGGGATCGTCGATCGCTCGCTGTGAAATGCGCACATCACCCAGTGGGCGGTTAGATGGCAGACGCAGCGGCGGCACGGAGAGCACGCGGGGATAGACGGTGAGCACATCCTGCTCGTCTTCCGCCGATTCCGCTTTGGCGATGCCGAACAGGTCGCCGCAACTGACCGACAGCGGGCCCACCGAAAACACGCCGCGCCGCGTGCCGGCTACGCGGTAGGAGAAGCTGGCCTGGTTGGTGCCACCGGCGATGAACAGGCGTCCCGGCGGGGTGAGCATCTGCAAGCCGTCATCGCAGGCATCGCGCGCCAGCACCCATCCCGCGCCCACAGGCCGTTCCCAGGTCAAGGACACTTCGATGTAAACTTCCTGGTCGATGTCGGCATGGGTCAGATTCATGCGCCGCCGGGCGGACAGCAGGCGCGCCGGGCGCCAGGCGACGCCTACCGCCAGCACCAGGATGCCGGCTAATCCGTAGAAAAACCAGGCCGCCAGCCACGACTTGCCGGCGCCGGCCACGAGCATAATGACGGCCAGCAACAGCAGCCAGCCTCCGTAGCTCATCCATTCTCCTTTGGCGCGGGTGCGGGCGTCTTTTCCAGAATTTCCCAGAGCACCTGCGCGGCGGTGCGCTTGTGCAGGCGCGCTTCCGGCTTCATGACCATGCGGTGTTCCAACACGGAGGCGGCCATCTGCTTCACCACGTCGGGCGTGACATAATCCCACCCGCGAATGGCGGCCATCGCTTGCGCCGTGCGGAACAGCGCGATGGACGCACGGGGGCTGGCGCCGATGGCGACGTCGGCGTGGGCGCGCGTAGCACGCACTACGCGCACGAGATATTTTCGCACCTGCTCGTGGACGAAAATCTGCTTCACGGCCGCCTGTGCCTGGACCACCTCATCGGCAGTGACAATGGCGCCGATGCGATCGACGGGATGCCCGGTACGCAGGCGTTCCAGCATAGAAAACTCCGCATCCTCGTCGGGATACCCGATGCGCGTGCGAATGTAGAAACGGTCGAGTTGCGCTTCCGGCAGCGGGAAGGTACCCTCGTATTCAATGGGGTTCTGCGTGGCGAAGACGATAAACGGCCGCGCCAGCGTGCGCGTGACGCCGTCAACCGTCACCTGGCCTTCCGCCATGCATTCCAGCAGCGCGGATTGCGTGCGCGGGGTGGCGCGGTTCAACTCGTCGGCCAGCAGCACGTTGGCGAACGCCGGTCCCGGGCGGAACTCGAACTGGCCGCACTGCTGGTTGAAAATGGAGATGCCGGTAATGTCGGAGGGCAACAGGTCGGGCGTGCATTGCACGCGCTGAAAAGCGCAGCCGATGGATTTCGCCAGCGACTTCGCCAGTACCGTTTTCGCCACCCCCGGCACGTCCTCGATCAATACGTGCCCCTCGCACAACAGCGACACCAGCACGTTAACGATCACCTGCCGCTTTCCGATCAGGACGGTCTCTACGTTCTGCACGATGCGCTTCGACAGGTTGGCCACATACTGCGCCGCCTCTTTGACCGAACTCTCCTGAACAGCCACCAGTGCCTCCTCACGACAAACGATGCCGGAGACAGCATACCCACCTGCTCGAACTGCGTCAAGGTACACAACGCATTGAGCCGTGCGAGCGATACCATTCCATCGCCTACCACGTTCACTCGCTGATCAATTTGACAAGCGCCGTAACAGGCGACATTATACATATGCGGTTATGTGATCTACGTCTCACCGACGGAGGGGAGGATTGAATATGTGTATCTCCGTATCCTCACATTCCGTAAGAAAGGTCATACCGGTATGACAGGTTTATCGGCTTACCTTGCATTCTGCCTGGGCGTGCTGATGTGCCAACAGATGCTTTCGGCGCAAACCGCGAACGCGCCACAGACCGCACCCGACGCAGCGGGATTATCCATTGGCTGGGCGCAGGTGGAAATCACTCCACCGCAACCGGTCTTCATCGGCGGCCAGCTCTACGCGCGGGTGTCGGAAGGGGTGAAAGATCCCATCACCGCGACGGCACTGGCGCTGGAATCCGCGCAAGGCGAGCAGGTGGTATTCGTCAGTTGTGATCTAGCCTGCATCTCGGATGCCGTGCGCGACACGGTGCGCCGTCGGGCGCGCGCGTTGGTGCCGCAATTGGATCCGATGAAGATCATCCTCAACGCCACCCACACGCATGAGGCGCCCAACGTTCGACCCGACCGCGGGTGGGGCGTCGACGTCGAAGTCATGAGCGCGCAGGCCTATATCGATTTCGCGGCGGAGCGCATTGCCGACGCGATACACCTGGCGTGGCACAGTCGCGCGCCAGGTGGCATCAGCTACGGGCTCAGTCATGCCGTCATCGGACATAATCGTCGCTGGCGCAACGTAGAGGGGGAAGCCTTCATGTATGGAAAAACCAACACCCCCACGTTCAGCCACATCGAAGGCTACGAGGATCACAGCGTGAACCTGCTGTGCACGTATAACCGCGACGGCAAGCTGACGGGCATGGTGGTGAACGTCGATATTCCCTCGCAGGTAGACGAAAACATCTTCCAGATCAGCGCCGACTACTGGCATGAGACCCGGCTGGAATTGCGCAAACGGCTGGGCGAGACGCTGTATATCCTCCCGCAATTGAGTGCCGCGGGCGACCAGGCCCCCCGCACCATGGTCGGCAAAGCGGCGGAAGATCGCATGCTGGCGCTGACGGGTCGCACCTGGCGGCAGGAAATCGCCGTACGATTGGCCGACGCGGTAGGCACGATCGTGCCGTATCTCGCCAAAGCCATCGAGTGGTCGCCAACGCTGACGCATCAGGCTGTGACGGTGGAATTGCCACGCCGCCTTATTACCGCCGCGGATGTCATGGCATCGCAAAAGGAGATCGCGAAACTGCAGGTACAGTATGCCACACAGCAAGCGGAGTTGGCCACCCGACCCGCATTGCGCACTGCGCCGCGCTGGTATGTCCCCATTTCACGGTCATATTGTGTGATGACATGGCAGCAGCAGGTAATCAGCCGCTTCACGTTGCAGCAGACTCAGCCGCTGTTCCCCGCGGAAATACACATCATCCGGCTGGGAGAGCTGGCCTTTGCCAGCAACCCCTTCGAGTATTACCTGGACTACGGCATCTACATCAAGGCACGCAGCCGCGCCGTGCAGACGTTTTTAGTGCAATTGGCCGGCAACGGCACCTACGTACCCTCCCTGCGCTCGGTTTCGGGCGGCGGGTATGGTTCTGTTCCCGCCAGTTCGGAAGTCGGTCCCGAAGGGGGAAGCCTGCTCGCCGAGCGCACGGTACAGATGATCAACACGCTGTGGAAAAAAAGCGGCAGTCGGTAAATCATACGGTCGCACACACCGGGACATGGGTGTCTCGGTACCGTCACGCTCGCATCAAATATCAGGACTTTCTGCTTCACCTTCCTCGTTCAGGATTTGGAGGAGGGTGAGGGTGTCTCGTGGCAGTGAAAGACCTGAAATAACTCAACCCACGGTATCGTCTGTTTACTCCCGATTCCCGTCTGCTTCTCACACTATCAGCAGCGCGCGCGTGATGATTTCATCCTGTACCTGCGGAGTGAGGCAGACAAAGTGGGCGGACAGGCCGCTGATGCGCACCACCAGGTCGCGGTGGCGCTCGGGATGGCGGCGGGCATCCAGCAGTTCATCCGGCGAAACCACATTGAGTTGCAGCGTGGGCCCGCCCAGGGTGGCGAAGGTGCGCATGGTGGCAGTAAGGACGGCGGGGGGTATATCGGCGCCGGCAGGGAGTTGAGCGTCGAGTACAGCGTTGCCGGGGAAATCGCGAAAGTCGATGGTCGACAGCGAGTGAAAGACGTCGGTCAGGCTGGCAGGCGCGGTGGCGCGGTCGGGGCGATGCCCTGGGTGAGCAATTCGCCGTCGCGACGGCCATCAGGGGTGGCGCGCACGTGGCTGGCCATGATGCTAAAGAAGTAATAAACGAAAAAGCTGCTTTGGAAGACGCCGCCGCGTTCGGCGGGTACGCGGTTGATGCGTGCCGCTAATTCGCGCGCAAAGCGTGCCGCCAGCTCATCCGCCGCGGGATGACCGTGACCGAAGCGCGGCAGGCGGCGCAGGCGCGCGCGCAAGGCGTCATCACCTTCCCAGTTGCGCGTCAGGCAGTCGCGCAACGCGTCTAGCGTCAGCCAGCGCCCCTCGAATACCGCGACGCGCAGCGCGGTGAGCGCGTCGATCACCGTGCCCAATCCCACCAGCGCCACCCCGCTGGGATTGTGCCGCGCTCCGCCATCTCCTCGTGCAGCCGCGCTTTCAACAGCGACGGATGCGCGTCCGGGTGCACCGCGGCATAATCATCCATTGCCGCCAGTATCTCCGCGCGCCGCGCCACATTCTCCACCGGCCACTCCGCCTGTGCCGCCAGGCGATATGCGTCATAATATGTCGTCAATTCATCATGCAAACGTTGCATGCGTGTATTTTCGTCCCTCGCCTTACCACTCATTCCCGTTGGCATCGGCATCCTCGCCTTTCGCGTGACATACGATGACCGACGGCATCGATCAATTCGCGAGTTGACAGCCGCCGGTCCAGGACGCATTATAGAGGCAAGGTAACACAATGATGGAGCAGGATTACCGCATACTTCTCACCGGCGGAGGCGGGCGGCTGGGCAGCGCGTTGCGCGCGCTGCTGCCGGGATTGATTACGCCCGATCTGCCAGAGTTCGACATTACGCGCCCGGCGGATATCACCGACGCGCTGGCACGGCATCGCCCGCACCTGCTGGTGCATGCCGCCGCCTTTACCGACGTCGCCAGCGCCGAACAGCAGCGGGGGCGGTGCTGGCAAGTGAACGTGGAAGGCACCGCCAACATCGTGCGCGCGGTGACAGCGCACGGCATCCCGCTGGTGCATATCTCGACCGACTACGTCTTCGATGGCACGCGCGGGCAGTATCGGGAAGACGATACTCCCGGCCCGGTATGCAATTACTACGCGCTGACCAAGCTGGTGGCCGAATCGCTGGCACGGCTGGCGCCGCGGCATCTCATCATCCGCACCAGCTTCCGTCCCAACATCTGGCCCTATCCGGTGGCGTTCACCGATGTCTATACCAGTCAAGATTACGTCGATATCATCGCCCCGGAGATCGCGCGCGCCATCCGGCACCTCGCCAATATTCCCGACGAAATTCTTCATATTGCGACGGAGCGTAAATCCGTGTATGATCTGGCGAAACGACGGCGTCCGGATGTGCAGCCAGGCAGTAAGCGCGACGCCGGCGTGATCCTGCCGAACGACACCTCGCTGGACACCACGCGGTGGCAACAACTCAAGCAACAATGGGGTGAATGATGCGTATAGCTCTCGATGCGGCGGCGTTGCAAGCGCTAATCTTTCAGCAGTATGGACCGCAACCCGAGATTGACGGAGTACGCCACCTCCCGCTCGCGAAACATCGCGCGCTGGACGGCAGCTTCATGGAGTTTCTGCGCCTCACCGACGGCGTTATCGATGGCTTGCCGTTCGACTTCGCCGTGCGACAAATCTCCTGCTCCCACGCGGTGCCGGGCCGCATCAATGCCTTTCACCTGCACCCGAAGGAGATCCAGGACGAGTTGTGGTGCGTGATCGGCGGCGCGCTGCGCGTGTGGCTGATCGACGTGCGCCGCGATTCGCCCTCCCATGGCGTGCAGTGCCCATATCTGCTTACCGGCGAAGCCCCGGCATTGCTGCACATCCCCGCCGGCGTCGCCCACGGCTACCAGGCGGGTGCGGAAGGTGCGACGTTGCTCTACGCGATGAATGCCCAGTTCAACGCGAACGACCCCAACGAAGGACGGCTGCCGTGGGATTTCTTTGGCGCCGAACGGTGGGAGGTGGAGCGTGGCTGACCCGTGCCGCATGCTGGTGACCGGCGGCGCGGGCTTTATCGGCAGCGCCTTCATCCGCCGCGTCATCGCGACCACGGATTACCGGGTACTCAACCTGGACGCGCTGACCTATGCCGGCAATCTGGAAAATCTCACCGCCGTCGAAACGTCGCCGCACTACGCGTTTTTCCGCGGCGACATCACCGACGACGCCGTGACGGCGGCAGCCTTCGACCGCGCGGAAGCCGTCTTCGGCGACGCGGTCGATACGGTGGTCCATTTCGCCGCGGAATCGCACGTAGACCGCAGCATCGAAGATCCGTCCGCCTTCTTGCGCACCAATGTGCTGGGCACCGAGGTACTGCTGCGCGCGGCGCGGCGACGGGGAGTGCAGCACTTCATCCATGTCTCCACCGACGAAGTCTACGGCTCGCTCGGCGCGTCGGACCCGGCGTTTACCGAAACCAGCCCGTTGGCGCCCAACAGCCCCTATGCCGCCAGCAAAGCCGCTGCGGACCTGATGGCGCGTGCCTACTGGGAGACATATCGCTTCCCCGTCCTCGTCACCCGCTGTTCCAATAATTACGGCCCTTGCCAGTTTCCCGAGAAGCTGATTCCGCTGATGATCGCCAACGCGCTGGAAGACCGGCCCCTGCCGGTCTACGGAGACGGGCAGAACGTGCGTGATTGGATTCACGTGGATGATCACGTCAGCGGCATCCTCGCCGCGCTGGTACAGGGACATCCCGGCGAAGTCTACAACCTGGGCGGTCATGCCGAACGCGCCAACCTGGATGTGGTACGCACGCTGGTGCGGTTGCTGAACAAACCGGAACGCCTGATCACTTTCGTCGCCGATCGTCCCGGCCACGACCGGCGCTACGCCATGGATACCGGCAAGGCGGCACGCGAGTTGGGCTGGGCGCCGCGCCGGACATTCGAACAGGGACTGGCCGACACGGTGGCGTGGTATCAAACACATCAGGACTGGGTAGCATGCGTGCGCTCCGGCGATTACCAGGAGTATTATCAGCGTATGTATGCCCGGCGGGCGTCCTGGATCGCCGCTGTTGACGGCACGTATCCTGATGACCGGTTGCCCTAACGCCATGTTTTTTATATACTATACACACGTGCGGTCACTATTGGGGAAGGAGCATTCGTGGCAAATTTTCTCGTCACCGGTGGCGCGGGATTCATCGGCTCGAACATCGTGGAACGCCTGGTTGCGCTCGGGCACGCGGTACGCGTGGTTGACAACTTTTCAACCGGCAAGCGCCAGAACCTGCAGTCGCTGTTGCCGCACATTGAATTGATCGAAGGTGATTTGCACGAGGAGTCGGTCTGCGCCACGGCGTGCAACGACATCGACTACATCCTGCACCAGGCCGCCATCCCCTCCGTTCCGCGCTCGGTCGCCGATCCGGTGAACACCACGGTGAATAACGTGATCGGCACCGTGCAACTGCTTACCGCGGCCGCGCGCGCAAAAGTGCGGCGCATGGTCTACGCGGCATCCTCCTCCGCCTATGGCGATCAGCCGGTCGCGGAAAAAGTCGAGACGCTGGTTCCGCGCCCCCGCTCACCTTACGCGGCGGCTAAGCTGGCAGGTGAATATTTTTGCGCTGCCTACAGCGCCACCATGGGTCTGGAAACCGTGGCCATCCGCTACTTCAACGTGTTCGGGCCGCGCCAGGATCCCACCAGCCAGTACAGCGCCGTCATTCCCAGGTTCATCATGGCGTTATTGCGCGGCGAGCGCCCCACCATTTACGGCGACGGTTCCCAATCGCGCGACTTCACCTTCGTCGCCAACGTGGTGAAGGCGAATATTCTCGCCGCTGAAACGACTGCGCCGGTCGCCGGACGCGTGATCAATGTGGCCTGCGGCACGTCGTTCTCTCTGTTGGAACTGCTCGCTGGACTGAACGACATTCTCGGCACCCAGATACTCCCCCATTTCGACCGTCAGCGCCAAGGTGATGTCAAGCACTCACTGGCCGATATTTCGCTGGCACGCGAGTTGCTCAACTATTCCGTTGACGTTTCGTTCCACGAAGGACTGCGGCGCACTGCGGAGTGGTATCGTCAAACATATTCGGTGAGCTGAACAGACGCATGCACAGGAATCCCACCGAAGTGGCGTCCACCGGAACGGCGGCGCCACGCGGAAGGAGCATTCATGAATGAACGCATTGCCGTCATTGGACTGGGATATGTCGGCTTGCCGGTGGCACTCGCCGCCGCACGCCACTTTCCCGGCACCATCGGCTTCGATATCAACGCCAAACGCATCGCTGCCCTGCGGGAAGGGATCGACCGCACCGGCGAATGCACCGCCGACGAACTGCGCGACTCGTCCATTACCTTCACCGCCGATCCGGACGTGCTCGCGACGGCTTCTTTTATCATTATTGCCGTGCCCACTCCCATCGATGCGACCAAGCGCCCCGATCTGCTACCGGTGATCCGCGCCTCGGAGACCGTGGGACGTGCCATACGTCCCGGCACGGTAGTCGTCTACGAATCCACCGTCTATCCCGGTGTGACCGAAGACATCTGCGGCCCCATCATCGCCCGCATTTCCGGATTGCGCCGCGGGGTGGACTTCACACTCGGCTATTCGCCCGAGCGCATCAATCCCGGCGATAAGGAGCACACGCTGGCCACCATCGTGAAGGTGGTTTCCGGCGAAGACACGGCCACGCTGGAACGGGTGGCGGCAGTGTATGGCGCGCTGGCGCCCGCCGGCATTTTCCGCGCAGCCTCCATCAGAGTCGCTGAAGCGGCGAAAGTGATTGAAAATACCCAGCGCGACATCAACATCGCACTGATGAACGAGTTGGCGAAAATCTTCGACCTGATGGGCATCGCCACCGTCGATGTGCTGGCGGCCGCCGGCACCAAGTGGAACTTCCTGAAATTCACTCCCGGCCTGGTGGGGGGGCATTGCATCGGTGTCGATCCGTATTATCTGACCGCCAAAGCCGAAGAACTGGGATACCTGCCGGAGGTGATCCTGGCAGGCCGTCGCATCAACGACAGCATGGGCACATTCGTCGCCGAAAAGACGGTAAAGCTCCTGTTGCAGCGCTTCGACTATCCTCTCCGTACCGCGCGCATCGGCATCCTCGGATTGACATTCAAGGAAAATGTGCCGGATTTGCGAAACAGTCGCGTCCCTGATATTATTCACGGGTTAGCGGAGTTCGGCATTACGCCGCTGGTGCACGACCCGTTGGCCGACCCCCACGAAGCAATGGAAGAATACGGCATTACCCTATGCGCCTGGGAAGACCTGCGCGACCTGGATGTTCTCATCCTCGCGGTGCCGCATCAACAGTATCGGGAAACGCCGCAGGAGAAACTACTCGCCTGCCTCGCCACAACAGGCGTGCTGGTGGATATCAAATCCGCACTCGATCGCCACAAACTCCCCGCAGCGATCACATACTTCAGCTTGTGATAGGGATTGGCATCCTGATCAACGATGAACCACTTACGATACGAGCATCTGTATTCATCAAGGATAACAGGTGAACGTCAAAGTGAATAGGCGACAGTCGGACCCGGAGTTGAGTGCGTTGTATCAGCAGGCAATTGGTGACAGCGATTGCAGACTCCTGTGACTCGTTTGCCAGGAGTGCGGCAAGGGGTGGAGAAGGTGTTACGGAATGAAAACTACTCGCGGCGCTTGGCGGCCGCTCCCGCGCGTATCCATCAGTTGATGCGCGCCGGTCTTCGGCTTCCCGGCGTTAGCACTATTCCCGCACAGCGGCTTCACCATTGCCCATCATCGAAACATAGTACTCCCGCACCCAGAAATGCTCGCTCACGCAGTTCCGTTTGCGCCCACCGTACCGATGCACAATCCAGATGGCGCTATTTTCCGTGATGAAGCCGACTACCTGGACTACCACATGTTTGGGAGGAATGCTATTTTCCATGGCAGATGGTCCGCCTTCAGACTCCCCGTGATAATCTGGTACACCTTCTGCCGCGTTCAGTCGGCAAACACTCGCCTCAACGCTTTCCGAATTTGGCTGCACTGCACCTTTCGGTGGTATTGGGGAATGAACACGATGTGGTATTTTATACTCCCATGGGTATGCGATAAACTCACAAGGTTTTATACCAGTCTCCCGACATATCCGAAGAGTTACCCGGATATATTATTCCGCTTGTGCAGCAATTTGGGAAAGCAATGAGCGGAAACGTATCCGCACTCCCGCCGCGTCATGTCGTGACACTCCGACCATGCGTACGCGCTCCCCGAGCGCGCGGCGCCACTCGGCATCCGTCATCAGACGTTGCAATTCTACCTTCAGTCTGTCAGGTTGTCGTTGTCCGATGGCAATACCCAGTTGCTCCTCGTCGATATAACGTATCGACGCGATGTCTTCCGGACCGTAGGCAAGCACCGGGCGTCCGACCATGAGATATTCCGGAATTTTCGTCGAGAGCGAATACCGCGTCACTTCACGATTCATCCGCTCGAAACTCTCGACATGCACCAGAATGTCGGCATCCGCCAGTATCTGTGGGAGTTGGTCTGCGGAAGCCCATCCTGCAATCCGCATTACAGGTGGGATGGTCAACTTCGTGCGATATGCTTGCATATTGGCTTTATTGGTGTATATCAGACATTCGCAAAGGTATCCATCATCTGCAAGCGAGGCCAACACCAAGCCGATATCCCGCAAGGATTGCCAGCGGCCTAAGTGTAAACCGCCCACAAATACCAGGCGAAGGGGTTCACCCGGACGCACCTGTGGAGCACGATATGGATATTGTGCCTGATCAACACAATTCATAAAGCCAACAAAAGTAGTACCATACCGTTGTTGGTAGGCCTTAGCCATGGCATCACCGATAGTAATATGCACCGGTGAGTGATCAAGCGCAATGCGCATTCGCTGCTCCAGCGCGTGCGAATGCCTGCGTGCGAACGGATCAATCCCAGGGGATCTGCCTAACCAGTCGTCGCTGACATGCAGCACCAGCGGACACTGTTGTGATTGCGCGACACTGGTTGCGATGTCGAAGGAAAAAACCGATGCGCCCGTGAAGAAATACACCAGTTCCGGATGGAAATTATCAATCCACTGCCGCAGTGCTGCCGTCTTCCAGCGTCGCCCTCGCCAGACATACTCGCGTCCACATTCCAGCACAGGTAAATTTAAACGGCGCAACAGAGTGAACAGCCGAGAAGTGCGTGAGTCTGACGGTGACGACAATCTATTACCCGATATCCCAGCAAGCGGCATTCCCGGTTGATAGCGATGGCCCATCCATCGTGCGCGCAGTAGATCCACTTCCGTCACGCGCCAATAACGCGTGCAGACACTGGAATCTGGCACCATCGGGGCAAAATACAATTGCGCCAACCGATCGGTAGGCCAATCGGCGAACAAACTGGCCATTGTTTTTCCATTATTCGTGGTTGCGCTGAAGGGATTATGACTGATCACCAGCACCCGGGGCAATGCTGATGCCTCGATTACAGCAACCTGCGGTATTCCGTTCATGATGGTGAAGCCGGACATCACAACTTCGTTGCTTCCTTTCAATATCTTGCCGATACGGCAACAGCGCCTGCGGATGATGCCGCGCGAGCCAGCGTCTGACGAAAGGCTTCACGTTGTCCCGCGGCTTCATGCCGGCTAAGTGCCGTCTGCCGCCCGTGTGCGCCCAACTCCGCCCGTAATGCAGGGTCGGTGGCTAAGCGGCGTAGCGCGTCCACCAATAGCGCCGGATTGCGATCACCCACAACCAATCCGCTTTCCGTCGCCGTGATATAGCGCAATGAGGCAACTTCGCCGGGGCCATACCCGAAGATCGGACGCCCGGTCACCATGTATTCGGGAATCTTCGTCGAAACAGAATACCGCGTATATTTCCGGATACTCGCATCAAAGCTTTCAACGTGAATCAAGACATCGGCATCCGTCAATACGGCTGGCACTTCGTGATTCGCCAATGAACCGCCGACGCGCATCACTGGCGGTATCTCAAGTTCCTTGTGGTAGATGGCTAACAGGCTGGGATGAGCGTAGATAAGAATCTCCAACGGGATGCCTTCCGCGGCCAGCGTTTTCGCCGCCTTCCCGATCTCTTGCAACACGCACCAGCGATTGAGATGGAGCCCACCGACAAAAACGAAACGGGGTATCGCGCGTGGAGTTGGCGACACCGACGAATATAGTGCCGGGTCCACACAGTTCATGAAGACATCCCATGTGCTGCCATAGCGTCGTGTGAATTCAGTCGCCATCGCATCTGAAATCGCCAGACGGTGGTTGGTCTGCACTAAAATGCGCTTCAGCCACGCCGCAGTCACTGGACGCATTATTGGCGCGATCAACGAATCCGCGTGCAACGTGCCGGGCCAGTCGTCCATGAAATGCGTCACCAGCGGCAGTCGGAAGCGCTCGTTCAGCAGCAGCACGATCTTCGTCAGTTGCGTCGAACCGAGCATGGTATAGAGTACATCAGGCTGATAAGCATCGATCCAGTCTAGGACTGCTGGCGGAATATGATAAGGAAAAAGATTGACGACATTAACGATGTCGAGGGACACTCGCATCTTCGCCTGCAGGAGAAATGTCTGCAGCGGTTGCTGCTTGCCCATCACCGCCTGCCGGCCGAGGGTGATGTGCATACGCTCGCGCTGGCGCTGCCGCGCGGCGTTGTAATGCACCCGCGGCCATTCCGTCCATACCTCGGTATGATCCATCAGGTAATTTTTCGTGCAATACGCTGTGTCAACATCTATTGCTTCAAGGTAGAGCTGCGCGATGCGGTCATGCGGCCAACCGTGGAAGAGATTTTGCATCGTCAGGCCGGTTGCTGATTTATTATTAAACGGCTCGTGATTGACGACGAGTACGCGTGGATAGGCAGCCGAAGTAACATCGGTCATTGTCATCTCGTTTCTATGCGCGACGCTTGCTCGGCGGAAAAAGTAAGAAACGCCGTGGGGTCGTCAACCGCCATCAACGGTTGTGCACACTGCAGCACGGCATCGTCCCATTCCCACCAGGCGCTCTGCTGCAGCATGGCTATCGTCTCCTCATCGAAACGATAGCGGAGCACATGGGCAGGTACGCCCGCGACGACGGCATACGACGGCACATCTTTCACCACCACCGCACCCGCGCCGATGACGGCGCCGTTGCCGACAGTCACCCCGTCGCGAATAAAGACACGCGCACCAATCCATACATCGTGGCCGATGGTAATTGGCTGCCGTTCGGTCACCAGCGATTCCGCCGCATACGACATGCCGCACTGGCGGTACGCGGAATAGAACACCGGACTGGTGCTTACGAAAGTCAGTGGATGATGTCCTGACCCGCAGAGCAACTGCGCGCCAATAGAGCAGAATCGTCCGATACTCGTCAAGGACACCATCGTCCCCAGCGACAGGTAGCTCATCCGTCCGATGCGCACGTCGGCAAGAAAGCTTCCTCCCCCTATAAGTATATGGTCCTCGCAGAGCATGCGGTGGATTGTCGTCTGGCAGCGTACTGTCAGCGCATCGCCAGCAGTCACATCCTGCAGATACACCTGTGGCTCCAGCACAGTGCCAGCGCCAAAGGTGCTACGCACGACCTGCGCCTCAACATCGACCTGCGCATGCGGGAAACGTCGGCGATTCAGATATTGCTTGATATGACGTTTCAGCATCTGCATCGTGCGATTACCTTTTCCCCATCACCGGCATCAACAACCGTTTGAGCCGTTGCGCCACGCGGCGCCAGGGAGGAAGGGGCGGCGCGGAGTCTGGTGCCCAGGCGCGTACGAAACAGGCCATCACGTCAGGATCAACCTCCACCGGCAGTGGGAAGATAACCTCCGGCTTGCTCCGGCTTAAATCGTTGGCAAAGCGGATGAGCGGGATGGGCGAGTGCGTACCGGAACCGTCGAGTCCGATATTATTGATATACGAGTTGAGCGGGTATAGACTGACGGCACCTTGCCGGTAATGCGTGTAGCACCAGCGGATGTACCAGGAGTCGATGCGAGCTTCCATCTGATGCTGCAACATCAGCGTTAGATCGTCGCCACCACGGTTGAAGCGCTGTTGTTCGACGGGATCCTGCCGAAAGGCTTCATAACCGGGCACCGACCAGTCTGCAGTGCGCCAGCGATCCCACCATGTCGCCCAGCCCCACGACATGGGTCGATAATTAAAAAAGGTATCATACGGATACCCCGCTGGCACAGCCATACGTGTGAGCGGCAGGTTGTAACCGCTAATAGAAAAGACGCGGTGATAGTCCTGGTAGAACGTCAGGGCGCTATTCATATATGCGAGGAAGTGCTGCGAGGTGACAAGGTCATCTTCCAGTACGATCACCCGTTCGTGCTGCCGGCATACCTCGGTGACACCGGCAATCACGGATTTGGCGAGGCCGCAATGCACTTCGCGCTCGACTAACGTTACCGTGCGAAAGCCGGTGATGCTTTTCGCGAAGGTGCGAATCGCCTGCACGGACTCCCGTAGATCCTCGGTTTTCGGGGCATCGGAAAAGATATATAGATCCGTATCAGCGGCATGGCGGTTTTGCTGCAATGCCGAGATGGTCTGTTGCGTATGATCGAGCCGTCGATAAACAAAAACGATAATGGGTGCAAATGCCATGCCGTGTTACCTGGAAGCACTATACCATAAAGCAGGGATTCCTCACAACTCAGAGCCCACCGGCAAGGCCGATGGCTTGATAATGTAAGTCGCGTAAAGCGGCTTGTTGGTTCGTTGTCAGAAACCTCTCACGGAGGCTATCCATGCTCAAAGCTTAACGAATTAATCGCTTTTCTTTCTGTTACTGACACTCAATATTCGCGCGTACGACCGTCTCATTTTTTACCGATCATCGCCTTTATAATACCTATGCTCGCGCACGAAATTCGTTTCCAGCCTTGGTAGTGTCAAAATTCTTTCGCACGCTTGTGTAGAGGCTGGGCGCCTGGTTGTTGTGCGGATTATGTGCCCTTCTCCCCGGCAGAGCCGAGGGAACTCCCAGGAGTATTAGGGATTTCGAAAGCACTGTTCTCCATAAAACTACCGTGCCTCGACAAGACGACGTTGTGAGCAGCGGAATGGGGATCGAAGAGTCCGAGAGCGATGATGCTCCAGACAATGATAAAGCGTGACAGATCGCCGATCAGGTGGTCAGTCATTGAATTAAGGAGCAAACACACAGAGACCGCGAAGGTGATGGTGCCCAGACGCCGTTGCACGTTTGGACCGGTACGGCGGATAATGGCATAGGAGCGCAGGATGATCATCATTACCAGCAGCAGGTACCCAAGGCCTCCAAGCACGCCGTAGGATATGCTGTAGGCCAGATAATCATTATGCGCGATGTTATCATCGATATCTACCGCATGCGTAGTCCAGCCCACACCAAATGGACGGTGCGCGACCTGCTGTAGCGCAGACATCCAACGTTCCTCGCGTGAGGTATCGCGGAAAGTGGATTCGCCTAGCCCTGACCAACGCGTCGTGAAGACTGTTCCGATGGTATCGCCATATTTCACCAATGCCAATACGACGAACACGACCAGCATACACACAAGGATAGCGGTATTGCGCAGCCGAATGTGCGTCTGGAAACGAATAACGCCGACAATAATCCAGGTGAGGAGGAGGAAGAGCAAGCCGGCGCGCCCCCCGCTGATATATTGCACGGCCAAGGCCAGAAGTGCCAGTAGCAACAGCAACATGGCGGTACGCCGTGAGAGCATCGTCAATGCCATAGCGATGAAGGTGGTAACGCATATGGATAGCATAAAGCTGATTTGCGTCCGGTTGTTGGTAATCTCATAGTCGAAGAAACGATATTTATAGACCCACCCGGTTTCGGAAATCATTGTACTGGGTGTACCAAAGGATGCAATCAACATCAGATAACCTAGGGGAAGGATGGCAAACAGCGTTTGAAAGAAAGGCCGCTGAGCCAGATCGGGAATCGTGAGAGAATAAAAGGTCGGCAGCAAGAAGATGGAAACGACATAACAGATAAAAAAGGTTACATCGAGCGTAAGTGTATTTTGAGTATGATGGTCCTGGGGCGCCAATACATAGGCATCCTGCATTGCGAAGAAGAATCCGACGGCGAAGAATATGAAGATCCACCAGGGAGTGATTTTTAACGCGCGTAGAAACGTGGTCGGTGCCTTCAGTGCGAAAACAACCAGGGTGATCAAGAGCCAGATCGTCATGCAGGGAAGGCCGAAGGAGGAGAAGGACGGGACAAAGGTATAGAAGGCCATCGCCACTGCCAGCAACCAGAAAGCATTCAGGTGGCGAGCCAACGTCAGCAACAGTACGAACGTGAGCACCAGAACCAGCAGCGACTGGGTTGAAATTTGTGTGACATAGCATAGCGCCGCGCTGGCGAGGGCGGCGACAACGCCCATCCCAAGCAGCAGCACGCGCGCGACCGGCCCTAGCGTATGCCGGTAGCAGCGTAAACCGCGCCGTACATCTTCAGCGCTCATCGAGTTGCCAGTCATGATCAAGCAGCACCGGACTGTGTCGATTGACGCGTCCCGTCCCGTAAAAGTCGCCACCTTCCACCGTCAACACAAAGGCACCTTCAACAGCGTCGGCCACCTCGCCGCCTACTTGGATCTCACTGGACAGGCGGTAATGTCCTGGTACCAACGGCAAGCGTGGAATTGCACAGCGCAGCGTGCCATGAGGGGGGAAATTGCCGTAATCCTTGCCGCTGTCCTGCATCGAAATGCGCATAAGGAACTGCGCCCGTTCATCACGCAGATTCCATGCCACACTGATATTCTGCAGGGGAGACGCGGCTTCATAGGAAAATTCCAATGTGCACGGCTCACCTGAGCCAATGGAGGGTGCCTCGCGGTCTTGCGCATCGAGCAGTCGAATGCCTACCATTCTCACCTTGCCAGTGCCGCTACGGTCCTGCCGGTTGTGCACCGTGTCATCCGCGCCGCGCATAAAGAAGCCTTGCACATACTCTTCGATCACCGCATTCGTATCGCCGACCATATGCACGCGTCCTCCATTGAGCAGCACGCCTCGTGTGCATAAGCTTTGCACTGCCGTCATGTTGTGACTGACGAACAACACGGTGCGTCCGCCGTGCGAAACTTCCTCCATCTTGCTCAAACATTTCTGCTGAAACATGGCATCCCCGACCGCGAGTACTTCATCGATGATGAGTATCTCCGGTTCCAGGTGGGCAGCCACGGCAAAGGCCAACCGCACATACATGCCAGAGGAGTAGCGCTTCACCGGTGTATCCAGGAAGCGCTCAATCTCGGCGAAGGCGACGATCTCGTCAAAATGAGCAGCGATTTCGCGTCGCGTCATGCCCAGGATAGCCCCGTTGAGGAAAATGTTCTCCCGCCCAGTCAGTTCCGGGTGAAATCCGGTGCCGACTTCCAACAGGCTGGCGGTGCGGCCGCGCACGAAGATCTGCCCCTCGGTCGGCGGAGTGATCTGCGAAAGAATCTTCAGCAGCGTGCTCTTTCCGGCGCCGTTACGACCGATGATGGCCACCGCCTCGCCCGGCATGACGTCGAAGAAGACGTCGCGGAGCGCCCAGAATTCCCGGTACTGGGCTGCCGCGCGCCGCCCAGCCTGGGTAAACACACGCGTCAATTCGTCACGCAACGTCTGGGAAGCACGTGAACCACCGAGTTGGTAGCGTTTTCCGATGTGTTGGATAGAGAGAATTGGTTTGGTCATCGATCAGGCGACATCAGCAAAATAGTATTCGGTATGACGAAAATACGCCAGACCGACCAGGAAGAGCACCAAGCTCATCAGAAATGAGATACCTAGCACAGACCACTCAATCGGCCCGGTACCGAGTAGTCCGGTACGTGCCACGGAGATGGCCCCGGAAATCGGATTCGCCCAGAGCATGATCGTTTTGATCATAGGCATGCCATCCAGCAACTGCACCGGATAAATCACCGGCGTCAGGTACATCAGTGTCTGGGTGAGGAAAGGCACCACGTAGCGCACGTCGCGGTATTTCACGTTCACCGCAGCGAAGAAGAGACCCAATCCCAACGAGGACAACAACGCGATGCCCAGGATGACCGGCAGCAGCACCAACCCAATCAGGCTGGGTATATAATGGTAATACCATAACACGCCGATGAAAATGAGTGTGCTGAAGCTTAGATCAACGAGGCTTGTGATAGCCGTGGTGCTCGGAAGGATCAACCGTGGGAAATAGACTTTCTGCACAATGGATGCATTGGCAATCAGCGAATTGCTGGCATTCGTCAGTGTTGTGGCATAAAATTGCCAGAAAAGCAAGCCAACATAGAGAAAGATGGGATATGGTACCAAGCTTCCACTGCTGATGTTCCCCAGCCGATTGAAAACAAACGTGAAGACGACCATCTGCACAAACGGCTGCAGCATAGCCCATAGGCCACCCAGCACCGTCTGTTTGTACCGGACAGCGATGTCGCGATATGTCAGCACCAGGAATAGGTCGCGAAACCGCCAGAGTTCGTGAGCGTTGAGCGTCGGCCAACGTGAGGGAGGCTGTATTGTATAATCGAATTGCTTACTCACAGCGAATCCTTGCTTGATGCCGTGCTAATACAATACTTATCCGATGTAATTTCGGCACAATTGACGCGACCATTATAACATACGGTCCCCAAAGGGGCAATCGAGGCTCGGTTTGATTCATGATCAGTGCACTCCATATCACTAAACCTTACCGGATATAGGCAACTTTCGCAAAAGCCACGCCTTCTCACGTGAGACTCCCCCCCAGTGCTGCGGTAGGGTGTGGTATGCGTTATCGTCGAATCTGGACCCATCCGCAGCAGCGCGAACAATACAGCGGCAAGACGAAACGCCACACGGTCAAAAACACCCTTGTCACCAATCGCCGGGCCGGCGCATCGTCTATCTGGGTGCCACTGCGCGGGGCAGCATCCACGATAAATCCCGGCGGAAACGGATGCCCCGCCGTTTCCGTCCGACAGTCACGGGGGCGCCGAAAGCGGCTACCAGGACTATCATTCCCCGAATTTGACGATCACGACGCCGCTGGAAAAGCCCAGGTGGGGAAACTCACCCCCGACGAGTGGGCCGCAAATACCGCCTTCGCCAAGTTCCGGGTCCCCGTCGAGCACGCCATCCGCGGGGGTAGTGCGTCCCAGAGCCGGTCCATGTTCAAGTACCGGTATGGAGACACTGTTGCCGGTGCCTAGCCACCTAACCCCTAAAGAGGGAAGGTTGGCATCAGAGAACAGAGAATTATATCCGGTAAGGTCGATTTTTCCGTTCCGTGCCACAAGTTCAGGAGTCGAGGACGGTCATATCATCCGATGCGCCACCGCTTGCAGTGCAGCAAGTTTATAATAATCGTTGGACGACCCCTGAAGCGCGCCTTGGAGGGCATCGGTGAGGGGCTGGACACGGAAAAGCCCGTCGCGGGTAAACATCTGTCGCATGGCCGGAAAAGCTTGCCAGCCATCGCGGACCACACAGGGATGATCGGGGTATGGCGGGAAGCGCTTAATACCGGTCTGGCGCAGGAACCCCTGCACGATCTCAAAGAGCATCCCGCGTCGTGATGGCACCATTGGCACCTGGTCGAACGAACAGCAGATCGTCGCCGCCCATGGCCAGTAGCGCGCCAGCATATCACGTTGCAAGCGGCGCTTTTCCAGCACTGTGCGCGGCAACGATAAGCAGAAACGGGCATAAGCGCGGTCCATGAATGGGCAGATGCCGCGCTTGAAATAGTCATACATCATTGGCTGGTAGAAGACGAAGCGTCGTTGGCGGTTCCACATATCCAGCACATTCCGCTGTTGGTAGAATGACCGCTCGCGCACTGAATCGACTTGCGTCGCCAGTAAATCCTCGATTTCGGCAAAAGTTGCAGAAACATCAATTGTCAGGACTCGCGACAAGTCGGCCGGTGACCAGTACACGGGGTATCCGCGCTGAAAGCTTTCCGAGTAGGACACCCCGCGTGTAAGGAGACCTTCTGAAGGATGGTTACCGCCGGCCATATTGTTACCGTAAAAACCGTCAGGGATGACGCCCGTCTCCCCGCTGATCGTATCCAGCATCGGCAACTGGTACATCCCATGCGTGTGCAAGGCACTGCCGAACCAGTCGAGCCAGCGTCCGGTATTGGCGGTGAGATAGCCTTGCCCGAGCGGGATGCGTCGCCAAGGGATACGCAGCACTCGCGCAATATAGCCTGCATAATCGGCCTCGTAATAGGTGGTGTAAGAGTACGCGCGCGTCTCGATCCCCAACTCGGCAGCTAGGCAGGCAATAAGGCGGGAATCCATACCACTGGAGAGCGGTAGCAATATTTTACCAGCCTCGCGCAATGCGCCGCCAACCGCACGCATTGTATGCGCATGCATCTCCTCCAGCAGTTCGTCCCACCCACGCTCTGGGCTGGGCACTTCCTCGACGGAGTGAAGTGGAATAGAGCTAGAATATACGCCCTGACGCCAGGTGGTGCAGGAGTCCTGCGGGATAACGGCCATCCGTGTGTAAAGAGTATCGTCGCCGAGGAAATGCCCATGTACCAACAATTCCACCAATCCGCGTGGGTTGAAGTCGTTGGGTGTAAATCCGCACGCCTGCACCACGAGCGGTTCCAGCGAGGCAGCAATACCGGGTGCGTACCAAACCGGATAGGCGCCAGCCCAGTCGTTCCAGATCGTCCACGTCTCCCCGTCAGGCGCGATACGCAGCAGTATACACCGGCCATCCCAAGGTAACGAGGGTTGCCCGTGTATACCAGTGAGCATTTCGAAAGCCTTATTCCAGGTGATGGAAGTGAGAGGGGAGCCGATAAGGATAGAGCGCGTACCATCAGGTGCAGTGTGATAGGCTAGGTGTGGGTCGTCGTGCCCCCAGAGATACAGCCTGGAGGCGCCACAATCCAGGGTGATACGCGCCAACCAGGGAAAATGCTGCAGGCACTGTGCGAGTGCGTACTCCATGCGCGAATTCGAGAGAGCGTCTGAGGTATATATCAGACAAAAACCAGTTGCGGAGCGCGGCGACACCGTCGCAGTCTGTTCCGTCATATCGTGGATGCCCCCTGGACAGCACTCATCCGCTGCTCGTCTAACCAGTCGTGATATTCGGCCAGCGCATGCTCCCATTTCAAATAGCTGTAGCCAAGCACCAAGGCGGCTCCGGCGAACAATCCGATGAGCAGGATACGCAAACGGTGTCGGGCGTTCTGCTTGGCGAGAGCACGCGGTTTTTCCAGCACGACGAAGGAGGAACCGCGATTCTGCGCCACGATACGCGCCTTTTCCAGTTCCTCGCGCAGCAGTTTGACTTTATTCGTCTGTGCGGTCACCTCAAACAGCAGCGTGTTATACCCTATCATCTTGCTGGGCAGCTTCTTCATCTGGGGCGTCAATCGATCCAGCATACGCTGAAGTGCGTCAGCCTCGGAGTGCTTTAATGCCGCTTCACTCACCACCTGGCCTAGCATCGGAGCATCACCTGCGTCCACCAGCCGTAACTGGCGATTCACCTCACGCATTAACAACTGTTTGCTCTGCGCCAGCGTATGTTCTGCATCGGTAATCTCCTGGCTTTCGGGAGCATATTTATCCTTCAGTAACAGCAAGTCCGATTCCTGCTTGGTCACCTGCTGGTATAACGCGTTCAATTGGTCGCCTTTCGCTCCTCCCACCCCTAAAGCGCCGGGATCGATGCATGCGTGGATCAGCGCTTTCGATTGTTGTGAGAACATCTCCGCGCGCTGGAGTGCCAATCCGGCGGCCAATTTTACTTGCTGAAAGTCGCGTTGCACCGCGATATACTGTTCAGCCATTCCTTCGGCTTGCTTGTCGGCCGCAATCAGTTTATGTTCTACCTGATACGTTGCCAGTTTCGCCATCGCGGCCTTCAGACTCGCTTCGGACGCTGTGACTTGCTTATTTAAAAAATGGAAGCTGCGCTGAGCGGGATCGAGGCCTAACGACGTCGTGCGTTCTTGCAGCGCATTAATCAACAACTGCACCACGCGCAAAGCGCGTGCCTTCGATACATCGGAGAACTTGATTTCCAGATCGCCGGTCTTTCCGGGGCGAAGAAGCAATCGACGATTAAATTCTGCGTGAATCGCATCGGGATCGCTCGGGTCCATCTTCCACACCGCGGCAAGGTTCTCTTTGGCAATAATCTCATCATCCACTGACCAACTGCGCAACAGCATAATGGCGGTATTCGGACTGGTGCCGGGTTGCGGAATCATAAACAGGCCGTTTAACAGCGGGATGCTTGGCAAGTCATTGCCTCCACCTCCCCCGGTGAACGCCGAGAGGCCCGAGAGCGGGGACGCTGGAAATAACAATGTCGCCGTGGCGGTATAGGTACTCTTGCGCTGTAGAACGGAGGGCAATGCGATCAGCACTCCCAACACGGCAAAGAGGAGGAGCCAGAGGCGCCTTGCCCATATCGTCATCCCTAACGTCGGGGGGTGTTGACGTATTGTGGCGATCACAGTTTCATCTCTCGTCACAGCCCATGCCTCCTTCATCACGAATGCAGTTGCCGACTCATGTATTACTTCACAAACGGCAAGACCGTCAACGCGAGTTGCGATAGCATCTCCAGCGACTGTTGCACCACGCCACGGGTACGGAGCACATGCATCACGTATTTGGTCGGTACGATGATGATATCACCGGGTTGGATCGCTTTCACGCTGCGACCGAGTTCCATCTGCCCATTGACATGCAAGACGATGATGCCTTTAGTATCGCTATCCGGTGAGATACCGCCCGCGTCGCGGATATATTGCGTCAGCGAATATCCTTCCCGATACAGCAGCGAGCCGTTATTCATCACCCCACCGACCAGCGTGACGTTTTCCGGTCGTTTAGGAATAAAGATGCGATCCCCCGGCTTCAGGGAAAGATTTCCATTTTTACCCTTTGACTCCAAAATTTTCTTGACGTTAATGGGTATCGAAAGGCTGAACTGCTCTGATTGCATGGTGCGCGGTGGGATGACCATCATCAAGGCATCGGCCTTCTCCGTCATCATCACCTGTGCCATCGAAGTGGCGAGATTTGTCACGGATTGCTCTTTGGCCACTTTGACCGCGGTATCCGTGTCCTGAGGCGCACGACCGGCCACACCGGAGCGGACATCCAGATTGCGTAAGATGCGATTGAGTTCCGTCTGTTGCTCGGTGGTATGCTGCATTGACAGGTATGAACGATATAAGATGATACCGGGCACATACGCATCATCGGTCAACTCGACCTCACTCAAAGCTTCATACAGCGTCTTTTCTTTTTTCGTCAACTTGGAGTAAACGGAATAGCTGCCGGGTTTGTTCAACTGCCCATCAATGAAGATGACATCGCCCATATGCAGATATGCTTTATCATGTCGCACGTTGACCAGATCATTGGCCTTGAGCAGGGGATCAGGATCGAAGGCGATCACGGTGCCATTGCGCCTCGCGGTGTAAGAAGTCGAGAGCAGTCGACCATCTTCGTTACGCACGAGTTCCAACGTCAGCGCCGCATCTTCTTTCAAACCGCCAGCCGCAAAGACGAGATCGGAGAGCCGCATCGCCCCGGTAAAGGGATAATAGCCTGATTTGCGAATGTACCCATCGATTTTCACCATCGGAATATCAATGGCTTCGCCACGTAGTTTCACCTGCAATCGATCGCGCGGTTGCAGGGGGATATCCGCGGTGGGCACGCCGGCGATGATGTCGTCCAGGTTGACCGGAATCGTTTCGATGGTGTTGTCCGGGCGGGTGCGATACAGATCCGCGCGGTGCAGGAAGGCATCCTCCTTCACACCTTTGCCGAGAAACAGCAGATGACTTACGCGCATGGTGTCGATATACTGGTAGGATCCGGGTGCCACGACTGCGCCTGCCACCGACACATTGAGCGCCTCACCTTTTTGAGCCGGGGGATATATCACCAGACGATCGCCGACTTGCAGACGCAGGTCGGCATTTTCGCGCTTTGCCTGAATATCCGCTAAAGAAATATCGTGCAATTCTTCTTTCTGCGTGGTGGTATTTTTACGAATAAGCAGCGCTTTCTCCAGCAAGACTTCCGCTTTCAATCCTCCCGCCAGGAAGATCGCATCGGACATGCGCATATTGTCATAATACGGTAAGACGCCGGGATGATTCACTTCACCATCAACGGTGACGGAATAATTGAGCATGTCACGTCGGGATTTGAGCAGGAGTTGATCGCGGCGTTGCAGCAGGATGTTAGCCGTCGCGTCTTTGGCCAGCGCCTGCTCGATGTTGATCGTCAGCACCTGCGGTTGCGCATTGGGCGGGTAGCGGAATAACAGTGCCTGCACGAGATACGCATCGGTCGTTGGTCCGAACGCAAGCGCGACCAGGTCGGCCACTCGCATGCCGTCGTGGAACGTATAGGTCCCGGGATTGACGACCGCACCTTGTACCGATAGCACGTCCTGCACTTCCGTTAATTCATCGCGCCGAAACACCCGTAAGACGTCGCCGGCTTGCACAGGAATATCCGATTCCTTCTCACCGGCGATGATACGGCGAAGGTTCACCGGAATTTGTGCACGCGTGCCGTCCTGATACAAGCGGGTTAATATCGCCTGTTCCAGGTATGATTCCGGCATCACCTCATCAGCGAGCGGCAGCAGCGTTCCCACGGTCTTGCCGCGTTCCAGCGAAAAAAAGCCGGGGTGATAGATCGCTCCTTCCACCGCGACGGCATTACGCACCAAGGGGGGCACGCGTTTGACCGTCACCACTGCTTCATTATCCAGGGTAAAGCCGTTGTCGTTGGGCAGGGTCAGATTGATAGCCTGCCGGACGGTATTGACCACATGGGTGACACTGATCTGGTTCAGACTGTTGGCTGTTACGCCGCCGGCGAGCTTTAACGCGGCGCCCAGGGTCACATCGTCCTTGCGCAGTTCGTAAATCGCGGGACGGCGCACCTCGCCGCTCAGCGTGACCAGTATCTCTGCAAACGGGATGAAGATGGTATCGCCCGGTTTCAATGGGACGGCAACTTCCTCACCGTAAATCAGATACCGGTACAGATCGATCTCCTTGCCCACCAGCTTGCCGTCGCGCAAAACCCGGATCGCACGGAGCGAACCATGTACCGTGGGACCGCCGGCCGCATACAACGCGGTGAATACCGTTCCCAGGCTCGACAATTGATATTTACCGGGCTTCTCCACCTCGCCAATCACCCAGATGGAGATCGTGCGTTTCCCCACAAGCTGCACATCGAGATTATACCGGGTGAATTGTTTCGCGTAGCGCTGGCGTAACTCGTCAGTCACGCCGGCAAGTGTTTTCTGTCCGACCGCCACGGTGCCGATGCGCTTGAGGTAGATTTCACCCGCGGGGGAAACCATGACTTGTGTATGCTCATACTCCTCCGCGCCCTGCCAGCAGACCACCGAGAGCTTGTCACCAGGACCCAGCACATAATCACTGGGAACGGGGGTGTCGTTGCTTGGTTCGAAGGTGACGGCTGGCAACTGAAAAAACTGGCGTCCGAATATCTGCAGTGCCGTCTGTGGTTCCGCCGACGGGGGTGGTACGGGTACCGGCGATGACGTCGAATCGTTCTCCGGGAGTGTGACGACCTTGGCTACCGTTGGCGGAGTTGGCACAGGAGCGTTCTTCTCGACCGTATTTGTTTCGTCTCCCGCGTCCGCAGGCAGGGCATGCAGAACAGGGGATGCGCTCAACAGCAGCAAGACGATGATACAAGCAACGATGGAACGATGCGTCATGGCGGCCTTCTTTTTGGCTTGCTTTGATGTAGTGAGTCTGGCGTGCGTGAGAGCTGAATATGCGCCTTCGTTTTTTACTATAGGAGATGAGACTGTGTTTGTCAAGGACAAGGGTGGCGTGCGGCGAGCTGAAAAAGCCGGTATACCGATCAGACGAGTTACGGCTTTGGCATCGGATTCCATCGTAAAATCGCCTCTGTGCCGATCAATCATCCTATCGCCATCATATCTGTACAATTCCACGATGACTCACCATCCGCAGGGCACGCCGGTCGGGTATTACCTGCTGCCTGCGACAGCGTACTCAACGTGTAATCCTTATATATCTTCATATATATCTTCAAATACACGCCAGCGGCCGAACCGGGCCTGCGGAAATCAAGCAGCATGCGGCTCGTTCGTTCGTCCCCACGCGATGAGCGACCGATACAGCATCGGGAATATTTACTAAAGCCGGGAAGACATCACCGTGCGAATCCTTGGTTCGCACGATTTGCCATGAATTTTCCCAAGGCCTCCAGGGTGGAATGAGAAGGAATGTTGACTATCCATCGAGAAAATTAAGAATAACCGGTTGACTCTCCACCGAGTCATCGAGCCGGATGGTTTCCCTTAGCGGTCATCGTGACCCACACTTGGTTCTCGACTATCAGGGAGTATTCTATGTTCGCGAATAAAACATTACTCATCACCGGAGGTACCGGAACTTTCGGGAATGCGGTGTTGCGGCGTTTCCTGCATACGGAGATCGGGGAAATCCGCATTTTCAGCCGCGACGAGAAGAAACAGGATGATATGCGCAAGAAATATACCAGCCGCATATTGTCGTTCTATATTGGGGATGTACGCAATCCGGATAGCTTGCAAGACGCGATGGTAGGCGTTGATTACGTCTTTCATGCCGCAGCCCTGAAACAAGTGCCTTCCTGTGAATTTTATCCCATGGAAGCGTTGCTGACCAATGCCATCGGCACCGAAAATGTGCTGAACGCCGCCATCGCCAATGGGGTAAAGAAGGTCGTAGTCCTCAGTACGGACAAAGCCGTCTACCCGATCAACGCCATGGGCATTTCGAAAGCGATGATGGAAAAGATCATGATCGCGAAGGCTCGCGTGGCTACGGGAAAAGGCTTGATTTTCTGCGGAACGCGCTATGGGAATGTCATGGCGTCGCGGGGATCGGTGATCCCACTCTTCATTCAGCAGATCAAAGACGGGGCAGCGCTAACCCTGACCGATCCCTTGATGACACGCTTCATGATGTCCGTCGATGATGCGGTCGAACTGGTGATCTACGCCTTTGCCCACGCTCATCCCGGTGATGTCTTTGTGCAGAAGGCATATGCGGCAACCATAGAAACACTGGCGCTGGCGCTGAAAGATATCTTCACCGCCGATAACCCATTGCAGGTGATCGGCACGCGGCACGGTGAGAAGCTCTACGAGACGCTGCTCACTCGCGAGGAAATGGGACGCGCAGTCGATCTTGGCGATTATTACCGCATTCCCGCCGATAATCGCGACTTGAACTACGACCTCTTCTTTACCCAGGGTGAAGAGACCATCTCGCGTGTCGAGGATTATCATTCACACAATACAATGCAGCTTTCCGTGGAAGCGATGAAGGCGATGCTGTTGAACCTGGACTATGTCCAGCAAGAGTTGGAAGGATGGGTGCCATGCGCCACGTGCTCGTAACAGGTTCTGCGGGATTTATCGGGAAAAATATACTGGTCGCGCTGCAAGCGCAATCGGAACTGGTCGTTACCGGATACGATGTGCAGGATACCGCGGAAACGCTTGATGCCGCCCTGGCGTCCGCTGATATCATCCTCCACCTTGCCGGCATCAATCGTCCCCAGCACCCGGAGGAATTCGAGACGGGAAATGCCGATCTGACCCAGGCGATTTGCACGAAGCTGCGAGCACTTGGCCGTGCCCCGAAAATCATCCTCTCGTCCTCGATCCAGGCGGCATTGGATAACCCATATGGGGTGAGCAAACGCCATGCGGAGGAAGCGCTGACCGTCTATGCCGAGGTGACCGGGGCTGAGGTGGTAATCTATCGCCTGCCGAACGTGTTCGGCAAATGGTGCCGTCCGAACTACAACTCGGTCGTCGCGACGTTCTGCTATCACATTGCACGCGACCTGCCTATCACCATCTCCGACCCGGAGCGGGAACTGACGCTGGTCTATATCGATGACGTCGTGGCAGCATTCCGCCGCGAACTCACCCCATCGAGTAGTGGTGGGTGTCGTTACGCCGAGGTGCCGGTTACCTTTCACATCACACTGGGCGAGTTAGCGGCTCGATTGCAGGAATTCCGCGATGCGCGCACCCGCCTCACCGTGCCCGCCTTCAGCGATCCCTTTATCAAACGGCTCTACGCGACCTATCTTTCCTACCTCGACGAAAACGATTTCGCGTATGCGCTGGAGAAACGCTGCGACCAGCGCGGGTGCCTGGCGGAATTTCTAAAGTCGCCCCATTGCGGTCAACTGTTCGTTTCGCGCACCAAGCCGGGCATCACGCGCGGCAATCATTACCATCACACTAAGACCGAAAAATTCCTGGTCGTCGAAGGGGATGCCATCATTCGCTTCCGGCATATCCTGCATGACGACGTGCTTGAATACACTGTGTCGGGCACCGATTTCCGCGTTGTCGACATACCGACCGGTTACACACACATGATTGAGAACATCGGGAATACCGAACTGGTTGTGTTATTTTGGGCGAGTGAAATATTTGATCCCGAGGCACCCGACACATATACTACTGAGGTGACACATGCGTAAACTCACTGTCGTGACCGTTGTCGGTACGCGGCCGGAAATTATCCGCCTGTCGCGCGTCATCGCTGCGCTCGAGCGCGATACGCACCATATTCTAGTGCATACCGGGCAGAATTACGATTATGAGCTCAACGAAATCTTTTTTGAGGATCTCGAACTGCGCAAACCTGACTACTTTCTGAATGCGGCCGGATCCAACGCGGCGGAAACTATCGGAAACACCATCGCACGCATCGATCCTCTTCTCGCGGAACTCAATCCCGACGCGATGCTCATCCTTGGCGATACGAACAGTTGCTTATCCGCCATCGCGGGCAAACGACGGCGCATCCCGATCTTCCATATGGAAGCAGGCAATCGCTGTTTTGACCAACGCGTGCCGGAGGAGATCAATCGAAAAATCGTCGACCATATCAGTGATATCAACCTGCCGTACAGCACACTCTCGCGCGACTATCTGCTGCGAGAAGGCTTGCCACCCGACCGCATCATCAAAACCGGCAGCCCGATGTTCGAGGTGCTACACTATTACCTGCCGAAAATCGTCGCGTCCGATGTCCTAGCGCGCTTGAAATTGGCACCGCACGAATATTTCGTCGTCAGCGCACACCGCGAAGAGAATATCGACGACCCGCGGCAATTTACCAAGCTCGTTGCCACCCTGAACGGGCTCGCTGATACATATGGCTGGCGGGTAATCGTTTCCACCCACCCGCGCACGCGCAAGCGCATTGAGGCGGAAGGCATCACGCTGCATCCGCTGGTGGAATTAATGAAGCCACTGCGCTTCAGCGATTACGTCAAACTGCAGCAGGACGCCTATGCCGCATTATCGGATAGCGGTACCATTACCGAGGAATCGTCTATTCTGAATTTCCCCGCGCTGAACATCCGTAATGCCCATGAACGGCCGGAAGGCATGGAGGAAGGTGCTGTGATCATGTCGGGCATGGAACTGGAGAACGTGCTGCGCGGCCTGGCGATACTGACCACACAGGGACGCGGCGAGGAACGCACGCTGCACCTGGTCGCCGACTATGCGGTGGACAATGTCTCCGCCAAAGTGGTTCGGCTGATCCACAGCTATACGGATTACATCAATCGATTTGTCTGGCACAAGCAGGTCGAGTAATCCGGTGACGGCGCCATGGCGCCAACGAATACCAGCGAGCACCCTCAAACTATGCGGATTCTTTTTGTCTCGCAGTGGTTCGATCCTGAACCGTTTTATAAAGGCCTGCCGTTTATCCACGCCATACAGGCACTCGGTCACGATGTCGAGGTGTTGACGGGATTTCCCAATTATCCTGAGGGTACGCTCTATCCCGGGTATCGCATGCGCCTGGTGCAACGCGAGACGATGGCAGGCGTGCCGGTTATTCGGGTGCCACTCTACCCGAGTCACGATACCTCGGCGCGTGGCCGCATTCTGAATTATCTCAGTTTCGCGGTGTCGGCTGGCACCCTGGGTCCATGGATCACCCGTCCCGCCGACGTCATGCATATCTACCATCCACCCGCGACCGTCGCCTGGCCGGCAAAGTGGCTCAAATGCTTTCGCGGCCTACCCTTTGTATACGATATCCAAGATTTATGGCCGGACACCCTCGTATCGAGCGGAATGTTTTCCAATCGCGCCGCACTGGCGCTGCTCGATCGCTGGTGCCGGCATACCTATCGAGTAGCCGACCATATCGTCGTGCTATCACCCGGCATGAAAACCACGCTGCTGCAGCGGGGTGTGGATGCGCACAAAATCTCTGTGATCTATAATTGGACCGAGGAGAGCGAGCCGTTGGAGCCGGATCCTGAATGCGCGCGCGCCTGGGGATTCACCGGACAGTTTACGATTCTCTTCGCTGGCAACATCGGGACACTGCAAGCGCTTCATACGGTATTGGAGGCCGCCGCATTGTTGCTATCCCATCCAGCTCGCATTCAATTTATCCTGATAGGCGCCGGAGTGGAGAAGCCGCAATTAGAAGAACGCGCGGTGGACATGGGCTTGACGAATGTGCGGTTTGTTCCGCGCCAGCCCCGCGCCACGATAAACCAATTATTCGCCGTCGCTGATGCGTTGCTGGTGCAATTGAAAGATCAGCCGCTCTTCAATATTACCATTCCCTCAAAAATCCAGGCGTATCTGGCGGCCGGACGTCCTATTCTGGCGGCGGTGCGCGGCGATGCCGCCGACCTGATTACCCAGGCAGGCGCTGGCGTCTGTTGCGCGCCGGAAGACCCGCGGGCGCTGGCTGATGCGGCACTGCGTTTGGCGGCTTGTTCGGCACGCGAGCGAGAGGTAATGGGGCAACAGGGGCGTGACTACTATACCCGTCATTTATCGCTGTCTGCCGGCGCACAGCAGTTTGTCCAACTATATTCCCAATTGCTGACAGCGCGCGGGATAGCCCACCATCGAAATACGATGTCAGGTGACACCTGATGGCAAGGAAACAGCGCATGAATATCCGAACCATTTTCATTGGGGCTGTCGAGAGCTCCGCCATCGCCCTGGACACCATGATCTCCTGTGCGATGCCGCCGCTTGCGATAGTGACGTTGCCGGAATCAAAAGCATCACGACATTCGGACTACATCGATTTATACCCACTGGCTGTGAGGACAGGCATCCCGGTGATCGAAACGACGCAGATTAACGCACCTGAGACACTTGAGCGCCTCCGCGTATATGCGCCGGATTACTTGCTGGTCATCGGCTGGTCACAAATCTGCACCCCTGAGGTGTTGGCGCTGCCTTCCCGTGGGGTGATTGGGTATCATCCTGCCCCCTTGCCGCTAAACCGGGGGCGAGCGGTTATTCCCTGGACCATCCTGCAACGCCAAACGGAAACGGGAGCCTCGCTCTTCTGGATGGACGCAGGAGTTGACAGTGGAGATATACTCGTGCAGCATCATTTCACGCTTGATCCCGATGAAACCGCGCGGACTCTGTATGATAAACATCTTCTGTGTCTGCGTGCGATGGTGCCGGAAGCATTGCATCATCTGCGTGACGACAATGCCCCGCACATGCCGCAGGATCACACTCGGGCAACATATTGCGCGAAGCGCACCCCGGCGGACGGATATATCACCTGGGAGAATTCCGCGGAATCCATCTGGACAATGATCCGCGCCACGACGCGGCCATACCCAGGCGCATTCACGGTGTACCACGGTAAGCCGCTTCTGCTTTGGAAGGCCGAACTGCTGTCGCATGCACCCTACTGGGGGTCGTCCGGGCAGATACAAGATTTTTGGGAGTCCGATGCCGTTATCACTTGCGGTGATGGGCGCCACCTGCTGCTCCGCGAAATACAATACCTCGACGGCGCACCGTGTGCACCGCAAAAAATACTCAAACAACACGACCGCCTGGGAGTGATTCCGGGGCGTGAATGGAGATAACAGATTATGCAACACCGTATACTGATCATTGCAACCCACCCGGATGATGAAGTGCTGGGATGCGGGGGAACAATTGCCCGTTATGCCGATCATGGCGATGACGTTTTCGTCGTGGTGGTCACGCGTGGTGTGCCAGAGTTGTTTTCCCCAGCGGTGATTGAACAGACGCGCCGCGAGTTAGCGCTGGCGCATCAACGCCTCGGTGTCTCATCCGTGCGTTTTCTCGATTTCCCCGCACCAATGCTGGATACCATACCTGGCTATCAACTCGCTGATCGACTCAAGCAGGTTATTCAGGAATTGGGTGCGGATACGATTTTCATCCCGCATCGCGGCGATCTGCATTCAGATCACCGCGCCGTTTACATGGCTTCGCTGGTGGCGGCGCGCCCACTGGAACAGTCTCCTGTTCGCCGCATTCTCTGTTACGAAACGCTGTCAGAAACGGAATGGGCATCACCCGAAGCCGATCAAGCCTTCATCCCGACGGTGTTTATCGATATCTCACGCTACCTGACTGACAAACTGGCTGCGATGGCCTGCTACCAGACACAACTCAAAACAGCGCCAAATCCGCGGTCGCTATCGATCATCGAAGCATTGGCATGCATGCGTGGCGCCACCGTCAACCTGCATGCCGCGGAAGCATTTATGCTGATCCGTGATATCGAACACTTGTGATCGCATGTGCCCGGCTGGTCATCGATTACTGGAGATCTACCGGATTGAAACACATGCATCGGCATACATTCGCGAAGAGTACGGCCTTATTCGCTTATGCAGCCGATCCGCTCAATACAGTTGTGACGAGTGAACACCGAATGAAACGCGTTATGGACATATTGGTATCTGCCATCCTCTTGCTGGTCACCGCGCCGGTATTGTTGCTCATCGCATTGTTGATTGTCTGTTCAATGGGATGCCCCGTGCTGTTTCGCCAGCGCCGGCCCGGATACCGCGGACGCATCTTTACCCTCAACAAATTTCGCACCATGCGGCAAGCCGTCGGGCGGGATGGTCAACTGTTGCCCGATGCCCAACGTTTAACTCCGGTAGGGCGCTTTGTGCGTGCGACCAGCCTGGATGAATTACCGCAACTCTGGAACGTGTTGCGGGGAGAGATGAGTCTGGTGGGCCCCCGCCCATTATTGGTCGAGTATCTGGAACGCTATTCACCGGAACAGGCGCGCCGACATGAGGTGCGACCTGGCATCACCGGATGGGCGCAGGTAAACGGTCGGAATGCCATTTCCTGGGAGAAACGATTCGAATTGGATGTGTGGTACGTCGATCATCAGTCACTCCTATTGGATCTCACCATTCTCTGGTTGACTGTGGTGAAGGTTATAAAACGCGAAGGCATCTCCGCGGCGGGGGAAGCCACAATGCCGGTATTCATGGGTCAAGCGACAGCAGAGCTCGCGCCTGACGAATCATCCAGCAGGATGGGGTAAAGTATATGTCTGAACTCTATATCATCGGCGCGGGAGGACATGGCGTCGTGGTCGCCGAATTGGCTGCATTGCTCGGGTATCATATTGCCGGCTTTATCGATGCCGATCACGCGCGACACGGTACGCAAGTGCTCCACTGGCCAGTGCTCGGCGGGTATGACGCCCTGCCCGCCGGGGCCGTCGCGTCACTCGGAATAGGAGATAATCACGCGCGCGAAGCCATTGCCACGCTAGCGTCAGCACGGCAGTGGCGTCTTCTTACCCTGATTCATCCGAGCGCCGTCATCTCCCCAAGCGTCATAATCGGCGCGGGTGTCATCATCCTGGCCCAGACAGCAGTTAACGCGCGGACGAGGATCGGCGCCGGATGTATCCTGAATACTGCCTGCTCGGTCGATCATGATTGTACGCTGGGCTCCTTTGCTCACATCGCCCCCGGTGTCCATCTCGCCGGTGGCATCACCATTGGCGCGGGCACGTTAATGGGTGTCGGCAGTTGCGCTCGTCCGGGGATTTCGATCGGCGCGAATGCAATCATCGGCGCCGGATCCGTAGTGATCCACGATTTTCCCGATGCTGTCGTCGCCTATGGCAATCCTGCCCGCATCCACGGCATGGATCCCACAGCAAACGCGTAACCCGTTTATGGAACAGCATATTCATCACGGTGTATCTGCGCACTTGCCGCGGATACCCCGAGGAATCCTACCTGTCGCCAGCCGACATTCGGTTGCGCCAACGGCATTCCTATGCTATGCTGACATGACACTCGACTGATGAATACCGGCATACTGATAGCCCAGACACCGTTGGAGATGCCCGATGATCAGCAATACACAGACATCCACCAGAACCTGGCCGGTGATTGCTCAGGATGAAATCGATGCGGCGACAACCGTATTGCGTTCCGGAAATATCAACTACTGGACCGGTCAGGAAGGCCGACTCTTCGAGCAGGAATTCGCCCGGATGATGGCATGCGACCATGCGGTCGCATTGGCTAACGGTACCGTGGCACTGGAACTCGCGCTGCATGCGCTCGATCTCGAACCCGGCGACCACGTCATCGTCACTCCCCGCACTTTCATCGCCTCCGCCAGCGCTGTCGTCACCCGCGGCCTCATTCCCATATTTGCTGACGTCGATCGGGACAGCGGGAATATAACAGCCGACACCGTCGCTGCCGCGTTGACTCCACGGACTCGCGCGATTATCACCGTACACCTGGCTGGTTGGCCATGTGAAATGGATGCTGTGGCGGAACTGGCCGCGCAGAAGAACCTGTACGTGATTGAGGATTGCGCGCAAAGCCATGGGGCAACCTATCGGGGACGCCCAGTAGGTTCTCTGGGCCATGCTGCCGCCTGGTCATTCTGTCAGGATAAAATCATGACGACCGGCGGTGAAGGCGGAATGCTGACAACCAACGATGAGACCGTCTGGGCGAAAGCCTGGTCTTACAAAGACCATGGCAAAGATTATGAATTGGCGATGCAACCCAATCCCTCTCGAGAATTTCGCTGGCTGCACCGCACGTTTGGCTCAAATTGGCGGTTAACCGAAATGCAAGCGGCTATTGGACGAGTACAACTCTGGAAGTTGCCGATGTGGAGCGAAAAACGCCGCCAGTTAGCCGGCATCCTGACCGAGGGATTTTCCGAGATGCCTGGCCTGCGCGTCACTATCCCGCCGACGCATCTGCAACACGCCTACTACAAGTATTACACATACGTTCGACCAGAACGTCTGCGCTATGGCTGGAACCGCGACCGCATCAGCACCGAACTCAGGACACAACGCGTGAACTGCTTCGCGGGAACTGGCAGTTGTAGCGAAATCTATCGGGAAGATGCATTTGCGAATGTCAACATGCAACCGACACAGCGCCTGCCAATGGCCGCCGAACTTGGAAATTCCTCACTGATGTTTCTTGTACATCCCACACTGGAGGCGGACGATATGCACGAAGTGCTCCAACGTGTACGAGATATTATGGCTCGTGCAACAAAATAACACCCTCCCCCAGCCATCGCGCCATGGGTTCCTGCCTCCCCGGCAAACACCAGATTAAAAAACATCCAGGCAAGAGGAAGAGAACACGTGATTGCGAACATATATGCGCATGGGTACAGCTTTCACGACAGCGGCAGCCTCTTCCACCGGCTTGACGGTACGCGGTGCCATCCCGACACCGTTAGTGGCGATTGTCGGTACGCGCACGCCATCGCCGGATGCCGCCGCTGCCGCGTTCGCCGTGGCACGGTTGCTGGCGGAGACGGGCATCGGTGTGGTTAGCGGGTTGGCGCTGGGCATCGACGCTGCCGCGCATCGCGGGTGCCTGGCCGGCGGTGGGCGCACGGTGGCGGTACTGGGGCATGGATTAGACGCAGCGATCTACCCGGCGCAACATGCGGCACTGGCCGAGGTGATCGCCCAGCGCGGCGCCCTTGTTTCTTCCTTCCCGCCGGAAACACTGCTCACCCGCGCGACGCTGCTGGCGCGCAATCGCTGGATTGCCGAGTTGGCCGCCGCGGTGTGGGTGGTGCAAACCGGCACGCCCGGGGGCGCATTGGCCGCGGCTGCCCACGCGCGGCGACTGGGCATTCCGGTGCTCACCACCCCATGGCCTGAATCGCGATGGCAGTCGGGCTGTCATGCACTGACGAAATACGGCGCGGAAACCATCGAAATACACGCCGCCGCAGTGCGACTGGAGCAACTCTGTACGCATGCGCCGTCGGCGGAACGGCAAGGCGTGCTGGCCATGTAATCCCACCAAACGCCACGAGGCGGCGCACGCTGCGCCGCCTCGTAACATGTGTGTCTGTGGCGGCGTGCTTACGCCAGCGCCAGCGCCAGCGGGCGCGTGCCAGCCTTGCTGGCAATCGCTTCCGCCCGGTCCAGCTTCTCCCAACGCACGTCCAGATCGGTACGGCCGAAATGGCCGTACGCCGCGGTGCCCAGATATTGCGGACGGCGCAGGTCGAGTTGCTCGATGATGCCCTTGGGGGTGAGATCGAAGCAGTTACAGACCAGATGCGTGATATCGATGTCATCCAGGTGCCCGGTGCCGTATGTCTGCACCGACACGCCTAACGGACAGGCCTCGCCGATGGCATAGGCAATCTGCAGTTCCAGGCGGTCGGCCACGCCGGCGGCCACCAGATTCTTGGCGATATAGCGCATCATGTAGGCTGCGCTGCGATCCACCTTCGTGGGATCTTTACCGGAAAACGCCCCGCCGCCATGCCGCGCCATGCCGCCGTAGGTATCCACGATGATTTTCCGGCCTGTCAGACCGGTATCGGCACACGGGCCACCCACGGTGAAGGCGCCGGTAGGGTTCACCAGCAATATGGTCTGGGCATCCAGCAAGCCGGTCGGCGCGAGGATCGGCTGCACCACGTACTCCATCAGGTCGCGGCGCATCTGTTCGAGCGAGACGCTTTCGGCGTGGTGGCTGGAAATCAACACTTTATCGATGCGCACCGGACGAAAGCCGTCGTAAGCAATCGTGACCTGAGTCTTGCCGTCGGGACGCAAATAGGACAGTGTGCCATCCTTGCGCACCGCCGCCAACCGTTTGGCCAGCATATGCGCCCACTGAATTGGCGCCGGCATTAATTCCGGTGTCTCCACGCAGGCAAATCCGAACATCATGCCCTGGTCGCCCGCCCCGCCGACATCCACGCCCATGGCGATGTCCGGCGACTGTGGCTGCATGATGTTATTGATGGGCACGGTGGCGGCATCGAATCCCGTGGCAGCGTCATAGCCGATGTCGGCCATCGTCCGGCGCGCCACGCGCTCGACGTCCACCACACCTTTGCTGGTCGTTTCCCCCGCCACAACGACCAAATTTGTCGTTACCAGTGTCTCGCAAGCCACCCGCGAATAGGGATCCTGCGCGAGCAACGTATCGAGCACGGCGTCGGAAATTTGATCGGCCACCTTGTCGGGGTGCCCCTCTGTCACCGATTCAGAGGTAAAAAGATATGTGCGATCAGCCACCCGTGAATCTCCTTGCATATACGACATGCGCCATCTGTCAATGACACAGGTATTGTAACAGTTTTCCTCGCAAGACGAAAGACCACCATTGATCGAATGGCCGAAGAAAAGGATGACACGGACGGCGATGCAACTGATCGTTCGCATCCGCGCATTCGCTCTGCCATTTCCGGTCAACAGTCGCACCCACCGTTCCCTCCCGCATTCCTCAAACGACCGACGTCGCAGTGCAACATCAAGTCGTTTGCTTGAGCACGTCCGTCATGGAGAATATACCGTAATACAACGCGAAACGCCATGGCTGCCGTGCTTACACCCGCTGCGTGTCTGTGCTATCATGGGCAGCGATTACATTTTTCACGGGGAGCGCTATTGTGGGTTTGGGATTGGGAATCGATGCGGGCGGCACGTATACCGATGCCGTTATCGTGGAATTCAGCACGCAGCAGGTCTTGGCCAAGGCCAAAGCGTTGACAACGAAGGACGACCTCAGTCGCGGGGTCGCATTCGCCATCGGTAAATTGCCGGCGGAACTGCTTGCGCGGGTGCAGTTAGTCTCGCTTAGCACCACCCTGGCGACCAACGCCATCGTGGAGGGGAAAGGCGGAAAAGTCGGTGCGCTGCTGCTGGGCTTCGATGACTACGACCTGGCGCTGGTCGCGCACCATCCACGCCGGGCGGTAGCCGGGCGCACCGACATCACCGGGCGCGAGATCGAGCCGCTGGACGAAACAGCGTTACGCGTCGCCGCGCTCGAATTGCTGGAGCGCGAGCAGGTGGACGCCTTCGCGGTGAGCGGCATGGTGAGCGTGATGAATCCGGCGCACGAAATCCGCGCCCGCGAGGTGCTACGCGAGATCACCGACAAGCCGGTGGTCTGCGGTCACGAGCTGAGCATGCAGCTCGACACCATCAAGCGCACCACCACCGCGGCGTTGAACGCCCGCCTGCTGCCCATCATTGCCGACCTGATCGCTCACGTCAAATCGGTAATGGCCGCAGCGAGCATCCACGCCCCGCTGATGGTAGTGCGCGGCGATGGCACGCTCATGAGCGAAGAACTGGCCCGTCACACCCCGGTGGAAACGATTCTCTCCGGCCCTGCCGCCAGCGTGTGCGGCGCGCAGTTTCTCTCCGGTCTGCGCGACGGTCTGGTGGTGGACATCGGCGGCACGACCAGCGACATCGCGCTGCTTATCGACGGCAATCCGGTGGTGGCGGCGCGCGGCGCGCGCGTGGGCGACTGGTTCACCAACGTACGCGCCGTCGACATCGAAACCGTAGGATTGGGTGGCGACAGCGCCATCGCTTTCGGTCGCGACGGACGACTGACTATCGGGCCGCGCCGCGCCATACCCCTCGCCTTCCTGGCGCACGAGCATCCCGCGTTGCTGGAGGAGTTACACCGCATCTGGGACGAACGCGAGACGCAATCACTGCTGATTCAGCCGGTCGAGTGCTTCATCCGCGTGCGGAACGCCGGTGGCGCTGACCTGACCGCGCGTGAACGCCTGACGCTGGCGGCGCTGGAGGATGGTCCGCTGTCACGCGATCAACTGGCCGTGCGCATCGGCGCGCTGGCGCCTTCGCTGGTGCCGGTCGCGCGACTGGAAACCCTGGGCTATCTGCTGCGCGCAACCCTCACCCCAACCGACGTGCTTCACCACCTGGGCATCTTCACCGCCTGGAATAGCGAAGCCGCCGCGCTGGGTCTCGCCATCTTCGCCCACCGCGCGGAAGTGACCGTCGATTGTCTCGCGACGTTCATCCAGGATACCTTCTCCTATTGGATGACGCTGCACCTGCTGCACCGCGTGATTCGCCATCAGCGCCCGGTGCCGGATTTTCCGCACGGGCCTGCCGACGGCGCCCTGCTGGACATGCTGGCCGATGGCACCACCATGCACGGCCTTACCTTGAACGCACATTTCGACAACCCGCTGGTCGCCATCGGCGCGCCGGCGGAGGCACTGGCGCCGGAGGCGGCGCGGAAGCTCGGGGCGCAGGTGGTGATTCCACGACACGCCGAAGTCGCCAATGCGGTGGGCGCCATCACGGGCACGCTCACGCTGATCACCGAGGCAACCATCACCCCGGCGGATGAAATGTATGTGGTGCACGCGCCCACCGAACGGCGCGTCTTCGGCAATCTCGATGCCGCGAAAGCGTGGGCGAGTGAACAGGTACTGGCATTACTGGACGTGCGCATTGCTGAAGCGGCGGTACAGGATTTCGACTTTCACCGCGAAGTGCGTTGCATCGACCACGCCGGCGCCTCGCGCATCGGCGCCTTGTTCCTGGAGTGCCAGGTGCGCGCGACGGCGGTCGGTCGCCCGGAATTCACCGCCGTGCCCATGTAATCGATAGCCGGGTAGACGGCGGCAAGCCTGGGGAACGGCTGATGTGACAGGACACGCACGAGGTGTATTTCTGTGTCATGGGCGGGACATGGGGATTGCCGGCCGCAATGGCGACGGCGTCGACATGGAGCGCGCGTGCAACACCCCGTGTGGGCGCGCACCGGCACGTCTGGACGAACTAGACATCGATTGTGAGTTGATCAATTATCAACTGATGGAGGACGGTGTCCGCCTTTTCGCCCGCGCCTACAACGACATGCTGCAGAGCATCGAGCAGAAGCGCCAGGCGGCGGCCGGTCAGCAGTGACCGGCGGCGTAAGGTTATTCGAACAGCGCACGCACGCGCGGGAGGGCGCCGACGGCGACGCTGGCGCTGTCGATGCCGAGATCAACCAGGCGTGCGAGTTTCTCGGGATCGGCACCCCACTCCCCGCATACGCCCACCGGAATGCCGGCGGCGTGAGCGACGGCGATCACCGGCTCCAGCAGGCGCCACACGGCGGGGTGGTCGGTGGCGTGCAGATAGCCGACACCGGCGTGCTGGCGGTCGGCGGCAAGGAGAAATTGCAGGAGATCATTGGTGCCCAGGCTAAAAAAATCGCACACGGCCGCCAGTTCCGGCGCGGCCAGCGCCGCCATCGGCACCTCGATCATCGCGCCCAGGGGAGGCAGCGCCACGTCCAGCGTCGCGGCGTCGACCGCAAGCAGCGTGCGCACCTCGGCCACCTCATCGGCGGTCGTCACCATCGGCAGCATGATTTTCAGCGTCCCCGCGCCAGCGGAACGCAGCAGAGCGCGCAACTGGGTGCGGAATAACTCACGCTCGCGCAGGCACAAGCGGATGCCGCGCAATCCGAGTTGCGGATTCGGTTCGGAATCCAGCGGTAGGAACGGTGCAGGCTTGTCCGCGCCGAGATCCAGCGTGCGGATGATCACCGGGCGCCCAGCCATGCGGCGCAACACCGCGGTGTAAATCGCGGTTTGCTCATCTTCACCGGGGGCGTCGGCGCGCGCGTGAAAAAGGAACTCCGTGCGCAACAGACCGATGCCCTCCGCCCCCACCACCAGCGCGCGCTCAACCTCCGCCAGGCTGCCCACGTTGGCGTAGAGCGGGATGCGGCGGGGAATGTGTACCCTGGGTGCGGCGGGCGCTTCTTCCGCCAGCGCCGCCGGAGTGGGATGCACGATCACCTGGCCGCCGGTGCCATCCACCAGCAACGGCGTGCCGTCGGCGATGTCCAGCGCGGCCGCCGAAACACCCACCACGGCCGGAATACCCCACGCGCGCGCAATGATCGCCGCGTGGCAGGTAGGCCCGCCACGCACGGTGACCAGCGCCGCGACGCCGGCATCGGCCAATTGCGCGGTATCGAGCGGTGACAGTGCGTCCGCCAGCGCTACCGCGCCAGACGGAATAGCGATGGCATCATCACCGGTGAGCAGGCGCGCTACCAGCGTGCCTACCGCGCGCACGTCGATGGCGCGCTCGCGAAAATAGGCAGTATCGGCGCCTTCCAGCACCGCCGCCAGTTCGTTGGCGATAGCGGTTACCGCTGCCTCCGGCGTCGCGCCCGCGGCAAGGCGCGCAAAGGCGCCGTCATGCAGTTCGGGATCGTCCAGCATCAGGCGCTGGGCTTCCAGCAACGGCGCCAGCGTGTCATCAGCCTCCGTCTGTCGTGCCGCCAGCAGCGCGTCAGCCGCGGCGAATGCCTGCCGCAGTCGCTCGCTCGCGGGCGCGTCCGCCGCGATGTGCGTCGTGACCGCCGCGCCGCGCCAGTGGAACGCCGGACCCATCGCGCGCCCCGGCGCGCCGGCCAGTCCCTGCAATATTTCGCTCGTAGGTCCGTTGTCTGTCATGTGATGGCTCAGTGTACCCCACCCCCGACATCATGACAAGCATGACAGGATCAGTTCGCCCCGTCCACTTCCGTCGCCAGCGGGTCGAGTGACGCTTGCAGCAGGTCGTGAAACAGTCCCGGTGTCTCACTCAATTCCGCATAGGTGCCATCCTGCGCGATACGGCCGTCCCGCAGCACCAGAATGCGGTCCACGTGACGCACCGTGCTCAGCCGGTGGGCGATGACGAACACCGTGCGCCCCTGCATGATCGCCTGCAATGCCTGTTGCACCAGCCGTTCGGAGTAATTGTCCAGCGCCGAAGTAGCCTCGTCGAGCACCATCAGCCGTGGGTTGGTGAGGAAGCAGCGCGCAATGGCGATGCGCTGGCGTTGTCCGCCGGAAAGGTGCGAACCGTTCTCGCCAACCTTGAAATGCCAGCCATTCTTCAACGTCGAAATAAATTCCCACGCCTGCGCGCGCTCCAGTGCATCGCGCAGTTGCACCTCGTCGGCATCGGGTTTCACCGAGAGCAAGTTGTGATAAATCGAATCGTTGAACAGAAACGGATCCTGCAGCACCACCCCGAATCGACCGCGATACGCCGGCACCGGCAGCTCGCGGATATCGTAACCGTCCACCCGCACCACGCCTTGTTCGGGATCGTAAAAACGCAGCAGCAGGTTGACCAGCGTGGTCTTGCCGCTGCCGCTCGGGCCCACCAGCGCCACCGACTGTCCTGCCGGCACGTGGAAAGAGACATCATGGAAGACAGGTCTGTCGTCATAGGTGAAGTCGACATGCTCGAACTCCACCGCGCCGTCACACTCCGCCGGCATCACCGCGCCGGGCTTGTCCAACACCGTAGACCGTTCGTCCAGCACCTCATACATCTGCTCCAGTCCCGCCACCGCCGCGCCGTAAGTGCCGGCGATGGTGGAGAGCGAACTGATCATGCCGATCACCGAACTCTGATAGGCGATGAAGGCGACAAGCGATCCCAGCGTCAAGTTCTCCCGCAGCACCATCGCCGCGCCGAAGACGATGATCAGCGCGGATATGCAATAGCCCAATCCCTCACTGAAAAAGCCCAGCCGCATCGTTTCCTTATTCAATTCGAGCGAACGCAACTGCAGCGGCCACAGGCGTTCGTCGAAATCGTTGATAATGCGCTGTTCCATGGCGAACGCCTTGATAGTCTTGATGCCGCGCAGCATATCGAGCACCACGCCGGCGAACTTGTTCGTCTCCCGGTTGAATTCCATCGTCAGGTCGTGAATGCGGCGGTGAAAGTAACGCGCGATGAAGACATAGCCGGAACTCATCACCAGCATCAACAACGCCAGCCGGGAATTCATCTGCAGGCAGATTACTACCGACACCAGCAGCGAGAAGCAGGAGACCACCAGCGTGTTGAAGAGCATACTGAGGAAAGTGCCGATGGAGACCGACGCCCCGCCCAACGCGCGATCGTACAGGTAACCAGGACTATACCGCTGGTGAAAGCGCAGGCACAGCATCTGCAGGCGCGCGAAAACCTTGCTGCGCAACAGGAAGATCACTTTTTCGCGAATAAGGAGCAGATAGCTCTGCCCGGCATACCACGAGGCCATGCGCAGCACCATCAATCCCATGAAGCCGCTCATCACCAGTGCCACCAGGTGCAGGTCGCGCCGCGGGATGGCCTGGTCGATAACGTAGCGGGTGAAGAGCGGCATCATCGCGATGGTGAACGAGCTGAAGGCGACAAACACCCCGGCGATCACCAACTGCCACCGATATGGAGCAAACAGGGGCAGTATACGGCGTACCACGTGATGCCCACGCCCACGTGCGATTATGGGAGGATCCTGGAATGACTTGCGCATAATGATCCGCGGCGGCAGCGACCGCCTGCCTGACTTTCGCCGGGAACGGCGTGTATCCTCCTGACCCACGGTTATTCCGCGCGATGACAATTCCCACCCGGTTGTGGTAATGTATAGCCCGCGCGGCGCCTGGAGCGCCGTGGCTTGGATGGGAGAGAGCCGTGGCTGATGAAATTTTACACAGCATCATGGAGCAGCGTCGCGAGAAGCTGGAGGCGCTGGATGCCCAGGGACTGAATCCCTTTCACCATACCGAATACCGCCGCACGCACACCGCGCGGGAGATTCTCGATCACTACGAAACGCTGGAAGGGCAGACGGTGAAGGTGGCCGGACGCGTGATGTCGCGCCGCGGGCAAGGCAAGGTGACCTTCATGCACCTGCAGGACGCCTCCGGCCGGATTCAGGGATTCCTCCGCTTCGACGACCTGGGCGCGGAACTGTACGAGCGATTGAAACTGGTGGATGTGGGCGATATCCTCGGCATCGAGGGCTACGTCTTCAAAACCCGCACCGAAGAAATTTCCATCCATGTGACGCAATTCGATATTCTGTCCAAGGCGCTGCGTCCGTTGCCAGAAAAATGGCATGGATTGAAGGACGTTGAAACGCGTTATCGCCAGCGCTATGTCGATCTGATCGTCAATCCCGATGTGCGCGAGACCTTCCTGCTGCGCAGTACGGTGGTGAAGGCCATTCGCGCGCTGCTCGACGGCAAAGGCTTCCTGGAAGTCGAAACGCCGATGATGCAGGCCATTCCCGGCGGCGCCGCCGCGCGCCCGTTCATTACCCACCACAACGCGCTGGACATCGACCTTTACCTGCGCATCGCCCCGGAGCTGTACCTGAAACGGCTTATCGTGGGCGGGTTGGAGAAGGTCTACGAGATTAACCGCAACTTCCGCAACGAAGGCATCGACACCCGGCACAACCCGGAATTCACCATGATCGAGGTCTACGAGGCCTACGCGAATTTCGAAGACATGATGCGACTGACGGAAGAGATTTTCGCCACCGCCGCGCTGGCCACGCGCGGCACGCTGCAGCTTAGCTACCAGGGTACGGAGATCGACCTGACGCCGCCATGGCGGCGCATCAGCCTGTTTGACGCGTTGCGTGAATACGGCAGCGTCGATACCAGCAAGCTGCTGGATTTCGACTCCGCGAAGGAACTCTGCCGCGCGCTGGGCGTGCACGTGGACGCGCGCGCCACGCTTTCAACCCTCATCAACAACCTGTTCGAAGAGTTCGTCGAGCCGAATCTGGTGCAACCGACCTTCATCACCGACTTCCCCACCGCCATTTCGCCGCTGGCGAAGCGCCGCCGCGACAATCCGGAGATGACCGAGCGTTTCGAGGTGTTCATGACCGGGCGCGAGTTGGCCAACGCCTTCTCCGAGTTGAACGACCCTATTGACCAGCGCGGCCGCTTCGAGGAGCAGGTACGCATCAAGGAAGCCGGCGACGACGAAGCCCATCCGATGGATGAGGATTACGTGCGCGCGCTGGAATACGGCATGCCCCCCACGGGCGGCTTGGGCATCGGCATCGACCGCCTGGTAATGTTGCTCGCTGATGCTGCCAGCATCCGCGACGTCATTCTCTTCCCGCAGTTGAAGCCGGAAAAAGGCGAAGCGGCGGAGGACGCGGAAGAATAACGAATGGCGCATTGGGACCGCGGCCATTTTGCCTGCGGTTCATCCGGAGACGCGATGAGCACCGACATCAACTGGACCAACCCCTATGCCGACCGCGACGGCTCCTGGCTGCGCGGGAATCTGCACACGCATACCAGCCCGGCCAGCGCGTGCGGGTCGGTGCCGCTGGCGCGCGTACTCGACCTGTATGCGCTGGCGGGGTATGATTTTCTGGCGATTTCCGATCACATGACGCTGACCACGCCGGACGATCCGCGCTTGATCTTCCTGCCGGGCATCGAGTGGAACGCGCCGTCGGGGATGGAGCATACCGGAATTTACGCGCTCGACCCGGCGTTGGTGGCGGCGCAGTGCGCGGTCACCGACAAAGCCGCGCTGCTTGCCTCGCTGGCGGATGCGGACGCGCTGACCATCCTCAACCACCCCAACTGGTGCGGGCGGCCGCATTATCGGCGCGAGGAGTTGGCGGCGGCGGAACACTACGACGGCATTGAAATCTTCAACGGGGTGATTCAGCGGCTGGAAGGCTATGAAATCTCCACCGACAAGTGGGATTACCTGCTGGCGGACGGGCGCCGCGTGCTGGGTTTCGCCAGTGACGACTCGCACATCGAATCGGACATCGGCGCCGCCTGGCTGGCCGTGCGCGCCGCGGCACGCACCCCGCGTGCCGTCTTCACCGCCCTGCGCACCGGCAATTTCTATTGCTCCAGCGGGACGACCATCACCGACATCCGTCGCGAGGAGAACCTCATCACCGTGGAAACCGCGGACGGGCAGGAGATACAGGTCATCGGCCACGGCGGCCGCCTGCTGCACCGTGTGCGCGAAGGATGCCTGACCTTCGACGTCGCCAACATCACCGACAGCTACGTGCGCTTTACCGTCTTCGGCGCCGGCTCCGCCATGGCGTGGACGCAGCCGTTCTTTCTGACAGCGTAAGACGCATCCCTACTGCACTTCGCCCTCGGTGACGTGCATGAACAGGTCTTCCAGGTTGAACTGGGCTTCCGTGCAGGATTCCACGCGGAAGCCGCCGCCGATGAGCGCGGCGAGGATCTGGTGTTGCTGCAACAGCGCGTGGTTGAACACCACCTGCATCTCTGCCCCGTCGAGGTTGACTTCCTGTATGCCGGCGACCGTCTGCAATAACTCGACGGCGCGCGGGTACTCGTCCTCCGCCGCCAGCCGCACGCAGACGCCGCGCCCGCCGTTCATCTGCGCCAGAATCTCCTCCACCCCGCCGAACAGCTTCAGACTGCCCTTTTCGACAATACCGATTTTGTTGCAAAAGTCAGCCAGTTCCGGCAGAATGTGCGAAGAGATGAGGATGGTTTTGCCCATCGATCCCAGCGCCTTCAGCAACTCTTTCAACTCTTTGCGCGCGCGGGGATCGAGGCCGGAGGCGGGTTCGTCAAGCAGCAGCAGTTTCGGATCATGCACCAGCGTCTTCGCCAGGCACAGGCGCTGCTTCATCCCCCGCGACAGTTCTTCCACATACGAATCACGTTTCACGGTGAGGTCGGTGAGCTCCAGCACGTCGTTGATCACCGTCGTCCGTTGCGTGCGCGGAATGCGATAAGCCGCGGCGAAAAAGTCGAGATATTCCCACACCTTGACGTCGTCGTAGACGCCGAAAAAGTCGGGCATGTAGCCGATGAGCGAACGCACTTCCTCGGGATAGCGCGTCACCTCGATGCCGTCCACATAGGCGGAACCCGAGGTCGGCGTGAGCAGCGTGGCGAGCATGCGGATCGTGGTAGTTTTCCCCGCGCCGTTAGGGCCGATGAAGCCGAAGATGTCGCCCGGCTCCAACTGCAACGACAGACTGTGCACCGCGACCAGCGTTTTATACTCTTTCCTGAGTTGGTCAACGACGAGCATGTATCAATCCTCCATCCTGGGGCGATCGCCCGAGTTAACCCCCATCCATTCACGGGAGGGGACAGCGTGTTGTCAAGGCAACAGGCACCATTATATCCGGGGTCGATGCGTTGCGGCCTTCAAGGTGGTGACGAAGTCGCGAACGGCCATGAACAGGTCGCCATTCGCGGCATCGGTGATGCGCTGCACCAGCGCGCTGCCGACGATGGCGCCATCTGCCCGCGCGCACACCTGGGCGACTTGCTCCGGCGTCGAGATGCCGAAGCCGACCGCCACCGGGTGATCGGTGAAAGATTTGATGCGAGCAATCAACGCAAACAGGTCATCCGGCAGTTCCGCGCGCGCGCCGGTGACGCCCAAGCGAGAGACGCAGTAGACGAATCCGCCGCCTTCCTCCGCCACCAGGCGAATGCGGCTCTCCGGGCTGGTCGGCGCGAGTAAAAAGATGGTATCGATGCCCGCGGGCCGCGCCACCGCCAGCCAGTCGCCCGCTTCTTCCGGGGGTAAATCAGAGATGAGAAAACCGTCAACACCCGCCGCCGCCGCCTCGGTGCAAACACGCGCCGGGCCGTATTGGAGGATCGGATTCCAGTAAGTCATCAGCAACAGCGGCGTGGCGTATTCCCGCCGGAAGGCGGTCACCAGCGCGAACAGTTCCGGCAGGTGGATGCCTGCTCCCAGCGCGCGCGCCGCCGCAAGCTCGATCACCCGTCCATCCGCCATCGGATCGGAAAACGGCACGCCCAACTCGATCACGTCCGCTCCGCCCGCCGCCACCGCGCGCAGCGCCGTCAGTCCGCGAGCGGCATCGGGATCCCCCCCCATCAGGTAGGTGACCAGCGTTCCCTCCCCACGGGCGGCACAGTCAGCGAAACGATCAGCGATTCGGCTCACGCAATGCTCCGATCCAAAGTCCACGCAAATATCGGGACATATCTCTCACTTCCCATTCTAGCAGATTCACGCTGGGAGGGAAATGCTTGTCGGCGGAAAAACGGCGGCATACCCGCCACTCGCTCCGTATGGCAGACACAGGACTTTTGCCTTTGGCCTTTGGACTCCGATATGGTATGATGTGCCGTGATGTCACCAACCACGTTACATGAGATCGAGTCCAATCCGGCGCCACCCCAATTGGTGGTGCTGGCGGCCCTGGAACTGCCGAATACCGACTGGGACGAGTCGCTGATCGAGCTGGAGCAACTGGCGGAAACCGCCAACGGCCAGGTGATCGCAACGCTGACCCAGCGACGCGCGACGCCGGATCCCCGCACCTACCTGGGCAAAGGCAAGGTCGAGGAACTGCGCGCCATCATCGAGCGCGGCGACGCCTCGCTGCTCATTATCGACGGCGATGTGTCGCCGTCGCAGCAGCGCAATCTGGAAAAAATCCTCGACGTGCAGGTGATCGACCGCACCGGGCTTATTCTCGACATCTTCGCCCGCCGCGCCCACACCGCGGAAGGCAAGTTGCAAGTCGAGCTGGCGCAGTTGGAATACCTGCTGCCGCGACTGACGAATCTCTGGTCGCACCTGGGGCGCGTCCGCGGCGGCATCGGCCTGCGCGGCCCGGGCGAGACGCAAATCGAAACAGACCGCCGCCTGGTGCGCACGCGCATCGCTCTGCTACACCGCAAGGTGGAGGAGATTCGTCACCGTCGCGAGGTGCAGCGTAGCCAGCGCGCACAGTCGCAGATCCCGCTGGTCAGCCTGGTGGGCTACACCAATGCGGGCAAGTCCACGCTGCTGAACGCCATCGCGAAGTCGGATGTCTTCGTGGAGGATAAGCTCTTTGCCACCCTGGATCCCACCACCCGCGATGTCGTCTTTCCCGGCGGCACCCGCGCGCTGGTGAGCGACACCGTCGGCTTTATCCGCAATCTGCCCACGCAACTGGTGGCGGCGTTCCGCGCCACCCTGGAAGAAGTGCGCAGCGCGGAGATACTCATTCACGTGGTGGACGCCGGCAATCCGGGCTGGGTGGAACAGGAAGAGGTGGTGAGCAGCGTGCTGCTCGACCTGGACGCGGGCAACAAGCCCACCATCATGGCCTTCAACAAGATGGACCAGGTGGAGGACCCGGTAGTGCTGCGCCATCTGGCCGAACGCTATCCGCATGTTGTATATCTGGAAGCTCGCACCGGCCGGGGGCTTGATACGCTGGAAGCAATGATCGTCACCGTGCTGCGCGAGCAGTGGCAGGAAGTGGACATCACACTGCCGCTGTCCGCTGGTGACCTGGTAGCCGAGTTGCACGCACGCGGTGAGGTGACGAAAGAAGACTACCGCGATCACGCCGTTCACCTGCTGGGTTGCGCCCCCGCTGATCTCGCCGCCCGCCTGCAATTGCGTGCCAGACGGTATTGAATATGCTGGCTTCACGTGGAATGATTAGCGCAATGCCAACAACCGGACGCATTCTGATCGTCGCCGATGACGCAGACCAGCGTGAGTTATTCATCCTCGCCCTGGAGCGCGCCGGCTATGCAGTCGTCGCGGTTCACGACGCGGAAACCGCGCTGCAACTGATCGAGCGCGAGTCGTTTGCCCTGGTGCTCACCGATTACATGCTGCCGCGGATGTTCGGCGATGAATTGATTCGTCTCATCCACCAGCGGCGCTACCCGCTGAAAACCATCCTCATGAGCAATCACATCGATGCCCGGCTCATCGCGCGCGCCAGCCAGGCCGATGCGTGTTTCTGCAAGACCGATCTGTACGAATTGCTTCATGCGATTGCAACCCTACTGCACACTGCCCCCGAATATAGGGTTGAATGACCGTCGTATCCGGCCGTAAAAGAGTCTCGCGCCCGTCATACCACGGGTGGCATGGGCGTCGCGCCCGTGAATACGTTCAACACACCTGCCCGGGACAGTCATGCTGCTGAACTTGTAGGAAATTCCACGCATTTCGTCATCCGCCATAACACCGGATGTGGGGAATGTATGCACCACGTCGGTATGCCCGCTTGTAATCGGGGAATGGTGATGGTATAGTGTGGAGAGTTGATTCGTCGGTCGTGCCACGGAGACACCCGCATGGTATCACGCGACTCCACCGTGAAACGTCGTCGTATCGAGGAGACCGCGTCGGGACATCCGGCCGAGGAGTGCCGGGCACGCGATGTTCCGCAAAGGAGAGGATTGAATGGCCAAGAAGTTGTACGTCGGGAATCTGGGCTACAATATCGCCAGTTCGGATCTGGAGAAGCTCTTTTCTCAATTTGGCACGGTGCAGAGCGCGGAAGTGATTATGGATCGCGCGACCAACCGCAGTAAGGGATTCGGATTCGTCGAGATGAACTCCGACGAAGAGGCACAAGCGGCAATCAATGCGCTACAGGGGAAAGATTATGGCGGACGCCCTCTCACGGTGAACGAGGCGCGACCGCGTGAAGAACGCCGATTCGGTGGCGGTGGCGGCGGACGCGGCGGCGGCGGACGCGACTGGTAGTTCCCCGCCCAGGCATACGCACACAATGCTACGTTACCCGCCATCCGGCGGGTAGGGTAGCATTTCTATGTCCCGATGCCCATCGGGACATGCCAGGCGATTCGGCACGGAACCTGAAGGAGCATTCACAATGAAGCGTTCATCATTTACCATGCAACTCAAACCCGGTTTTGAAGCGGAATACCTCAAGCGCCATGACGATATCTGGCCCGAACTCTCTGCTTTGTTGACCGAATCAGGCATCACCAACTACTCCATTTTCCTCGATGAACACACGCTGGTATTGTATGCCTATATGGAAGTACGCGATGATTTCGACAATGCCCGCATGGCCCAGCACCCGATCATGCGCCGCTGGTGGGATTACATGGCGGATATCATGGAGGTGAATCCGGACAATTCGCCGGTCGCCATCCCATTGCGCGAAGTCTTTCATATGGACTGAGTCGCCGATTCCCCGGATGATGTCAGATACGATCCCCGACCTGTTGTGTGACCGGGAGTCGTCTTGTTGTTGCGGCGAGATGGCTGGATCGCATGCATCTACTCGCGGCGTTTGTACGATTTTTCATACATACGCATCATCTGTATTTATATTGAACTGCTATACTGGTAGAAAGTCTGCGGATCGAATGCCACGTTCGGGTAATCGCACTCTCCATCAGCATTTCACCCGGCATCCCTTCGTTCAGCATACATTGATGACCATACACACCGCGGGATACTCGGGTATGGAAGCTTACCACTGCCTCCGTCTCTACACTTCCGCACGTATATATTGCAGGTACACCCATGTCGATTCGCACCAAGACGCTGAGCCTTATCGGCGTACTTAGCATCGCGTTGTTGCTCGTCATCGCCTTGACGACATATCGCCTGTTGTTACAAGACCTGTCACGACAGGAACACACCTCTGCCGGCGAGGAAATGTTGCGCGTCCGCGCGTTAATGGCCCATCAGTTCACCGAACTGACGCGGCTTACGCAAGATTGGGCGTCGTGGGATGAGACTTATCGTTTCATTCAGGGGAACGAACCCGGCTATCTGCAACGGAATATCGCTAATCCCTCATTGTTGAATCTGGGCATCGATTTCATCGCCTATATTACTCCTGCCAACCAAGTACATTTCGCACGGTTGATCGACGCGCGGCAGGAGAACATCACGCCGATGCCGTCCGCGCTGACAGCGCAATTCCGTGCATATCTCTCTTCCATGCGGTTGCCCGACGCACACCAGCATCTTAACGGTTTCATACAGCTTTCACAGCGGCCGATGCTCATTACGGTGCAGCCGATTTTACGCAGCGATTGCACCGGTCCCGTCCAAGGCGCCGTCATCATGGGCCGCTGGCTGGATCCCCGGGTCATCAACGCACTCACTTCCCGTGCCGATTCCCGGTTATCCGTCTACCGGGAAACGAATGCCGGTGATGCCCGTCATCCGCGCCTGGCGAAAATCACCCAACCCATCGTCACCCGCACGCTGGATGACAGCACGTTAGCCACTTATACGCTGTATCGCGATATTGACGGCAAAACAGCAGCCGCATTACAGTTAATTATGCCGCGCACCATTTTTCGCAACGGCATGCGTCATATCCGTTTCATGATCGGCGTCTTGCTGGGTATCGGGGTGTGTTTCAGCCTGGCGATGCTGTGGCTGGTCGAGTATGTCGTGCTGCGACGGGTGCTGCACCTGGAAGCCGCGGTGCAACAGGTGGGCGTCAGTGGTGATCTGAGTGCGCGCTTGCCGAATGCGCAGGCACGAGCGGATGGCGACGAGTTGGAACGTCTGGCCGTGACGGTAAACGGAATGCTCGACGACCTGGAAACGTCTCGCCTGCGCGCGGAAGCCGAGTTGCGCGAGAGCGACTATCTGCTGCGCCTGTTACTGGACACCAGTCCGAATCTCATGCTGGTCAAAGATAACACGGGACGCATCATTCTCGCCAACCAGGCGTTGGCCGACTTCTGCCAGCGTCCGCTCGACCACGTTGTGGGGCGTATTGATCGGGAAGTCTATGCGGGGATCGCGACCGGGTGGACGCAATACGAGCACTGGATAGCGCAGGATTCATCACTGCATGCCACCCGCGAACCGTTCGACTGTGTCGAGTGGCTGAACATCGGCGATGAACGACGCTGCCGGCACGTGCGTAAATATCCGGTTGCATTACTGGACGGTCGCGAAGGCATCATGGTGATGGTCGAAGATATCACCGAACGCAAGCTGGCAGAAGAAGCGTTGGAACGCGAGCGCGCCTACCTTGCCGCCGCCATCGACGTGCTGCCGTTGCCTATGTTTTTCGTCGATGCGCAAAGCCAGTGCTTCCGCGCCAACGACGCGCTCATCACTCTGTGCGAACGGATCGGTGTTCCGTCATTTTGTCGCGTGGAGTTTCACGATGCCAATACGCATATGCCTTTACTGCCGGAACAATACCCGATCGCACAGGCGTTGGGCGGGGAGATCATCACCGGACGGGAACTGATCGTCGAAACACCCAACGGCGAAGAAATTCCCCTCATTGTGCATGCGGCGCCCATCATTATTGATGGCGCCATCACGGCAGCGGTCGGCGTGGCGGAAGACATCACGGTGTTGAAGGAAGCGGATCGTGCCAAGGACGAGTTTTTAGCGGTGCTCTCGCACGAACTGCACACGCCGCTCACCATCATCCTCGGGTGGTCGGAATTGGCGCTGGCCACCAACACCGGTGACTTTCACGCACAGGCGATGGAAGTGGTGTATCGCAATGCCCGCCGCCAGCGTCTGCTGGTGGATGAATTGCTCGATGTGTCGCGGTTGATTCATCGCAAGCTGAGCATCAAACCTGTATTGCTCGATTTGACCGCACAAGCGCGACAGGCGGTGGAAAACCTGCTACCTCTGGCCGAGCAGTATCAACTGCACCTGACAGCCGAAATCAGCACGACGCCGTTGCCCATCATAGGCGATTCCACCCGTTTACACCAATGCATCGCCAACCTGTTGCAGAACAGTCTGAAGTTTACCCCTCCCGGCGGCGCCATCACGCTATGCGCTCGGCAGGAATACGACCGGGCCATCGTCACGGTGCACGACACCGGTCGCGGCATGGCACCCGAAGCGTTAGCGAACATCTTTACCCCGTTCCACCAGGTGGATCGCAATGAAAAGGCGGGCGGATTGGGATTGGGATTGGCATTGGTGCGCGGGATCGTCGAATTGCACGGCGGATGCGTTTTCGCCGACAGCGCGGGCATCGGCTACGGCGCCACCTTCACCATCGAGCTGCCGTTGGCAACCGCGGAACTGCCGCTGGTGACGGTGTAATGACTGGACAGCGGCAGCGCAAAGCCGCTACACTACCACTCACTGGACAATCAATACTTTTCACCGTCAAACGATATGAGTACGCTGCAGTTTGAATCATATACCATGCCGGCGGCGACACTGGGGTCGGAAAATCCGCTGCCGGTGCTGGAATCGCGTCCCCCGGCGGAACCAACCTGCAACCCCGCGGCTGGGGAGCAATTCGACACTGTCTACGGCAGCGTGCGCACCTGCCTCCCCTATCGACTGCAGGATGGGTATAATCGCACGTGTGAACCACGGGCGTTCCACGCCGCCGTACTGGAAAATGAGACGTTGCGCGCCACCTTCCTGCCCGAACTCGGCGGACGGCTGTGGTCGTTGCGGCATAAGCCGACCGGACGCGAGTTGCTGTATGTCAATCCGGTGTTTCAGCCCGCGAACCTGGCGATTCGTAATGCCTGGTTCAGCGGCGGAGTGGAGTGGAACATCGGCCTCATCGGCCATACACCGTTCACCTGCTCGCCACTCTTCACCGCGCGCGCCAGCCTGGATGACGGCACGCCGGTGCTGCGCATGTATGAATGGGAACGCGTGCGCCGGACACCCTTCCAACTCGACGCTTATCTGCCCGACGGTTCGACAATGCTCTTGGTGCGCGTGCGCATCGTGAATCCGCACGATCACGCGATACCCATGTATTGGTGGTCGAACATCGCGGTAGACGAAACGCTGCGCACCCGTGTGATTGTCCCTGCCGATTCAGCGTATCACAATTCCTACTCCGGTCGCATTGACATCCGTCCGATTCCCAACACGCTGGATACCGACATCAGCTATCCGACGAATATCGGACAGTCGATGGATTTCTTCTTTCGCCTGCCCGCGGGACGCCGTCCGTGGATCGCCGCGCTGGATGAGATGGGCAGTGGACTGGCGCAAACCTCTACCGCGAGGCTGCGCGGGCGCAAGCTCTTCCTGTGGGGCATGGGATCGGGCGGGCGGCACTGGCAGGAATTTCTCTCCGTGCCTGAACGACCGTACCTGGAGATTCAGGCAGGTCTGGCGCGCACGCAAATAGAGTATTTGCCCATGCCGGCTCGCGCGGAGTGGACCTGGTTGGAGGCGTATGGCCTGGTGCAAGCCGATCCCAAAGCGGTGCACGGCACGGAATGGCCGCAGGCGATCACGGCGGTGGAGCAGCAATTAGAGCAGCAGATCAGCACGCCGGAACTGGAAGCGGAATTTGCGCGAGGCGCGTCGATGGCGAACCGTCCGCCGGATGACATCGTGCAGCACGGCAGCGGCTGGGGTACGCTGGAGCAACGGCGGCGCATGCACCGGGGTGACACGGCGATGTGCTCCGATGCGCTGGTCTTCGACGACGCCGCACTGACTGACGAACAGGCACCGTGGCTGGCGTTGCTGGAGCACGGCGTGTTGCCGGAAACGCCGCCGTCACAGCCGCCGGGCGCTTGGATGGTGCAGCCGGAGTGGCGCGTGCTGCTGGAAGCATCGGTGCAGACAGGTCATGGATCGCACTGGCTGGCATGGTTGCACCTGGGCGTGATGCGCTGCAACGCCGGCGATATCGCGGGGGCGCGACAGGCATGGACACAGTCGCTGGCGCTGTCGCCGTCTGCGTGGGCACTACGCAACCTGGCGGTGTTGGAGCAACAGGCGGGTAGAACAGCGGAGGCGGCGGAATACTGGCTCGCGGCGCACCGGCTGGCGCCCGATGAACTGTCCCTCGCCCTGGAATGCGGGCAGGCGCTGCTGACCGCGAATCATGCACGCGCATGGCTGGACCTGTTCGCCATCCTGCCACCGGCGATTCGGGAGCATGACCGCGCGCGCTACCTGACGGCGATGGCGCAACTGGCGGTCGGCGAGTTGACGGCAGTGAAATCATACCTGATCGACCCGCTGGTCGCCGACATGCGCGAAGGCGAAGTCTCGCTCACCGACCTGTGGTTCCGCCTGCACGAACAACAACGCGCCATCGACGAGGGTGTGCCGGTGGATGATGCTTTGCGCGAGCGCATCCGTCGCGAATGTCCACCCCCGGCGCACATCGATTTTCGTATGGCGATGTAAGGGTCAGTCACGGCTGTCCCGCTCAGCCCATCGCCGGCACCGAGACACCGAACGCAATAAGCCTTGCAGTCCTCTGCGCAAGGAGCCTACCCTGGCTGTTTCGGTTTCCACCGGGACGAAATGACCACCGCTACCGCGGCTGAAGTGCAGGGCTGCTCGGGACAGCGAATCGCTGTTCATTCACGGGCCAACCGCATCACCTTGGACGCCGCATGCACCTTTTTCCCTGCCATTATTTTCATCTCCAGGGGGAATTCGGCAGGAAAAGAGCGAAAATATGTAGCATGAAGAGGGATCCTACGGTCATGATCGCCGCATGCCCCCAATAACGGAGGTGGATGAGATGACTCAACGCCAGCGCATCCTGTCGGTATTTCGGCGAGATACGCCGGATGTCGTGCCGTTCATGCTGGATCTATCGCACTGGTTTTACCATCGCCATCATTTACCCTGGGATCTGAGCAAGACACACAATAAACCGGATACCGCGTTGATCGATTACCATAAGCAACATGGTGTCGGATACTACATGCCGAATCTCGGCTCGTTTTATGACGTACGTTATGGTTATGATGTCATCGCGGAAGTCGTGAAAGATTACCTGCCTAATGGCCCGCAAATCACCTGGCGCTACACCACGCCGCTGGGCAGCATCGCGCCGGCGCATCTGGGATGAGCAATCGTATTCCTGGCCGGTCAACACCTGGGGCATCAAGATGGAGCGTGACCTGCGCGTGTTGAGCTACGCCCTGGGCAGCCGTACATTTCATCCACGCTGGGATCACTATACGGCCTGGAAAGACTACGTCGCCGAAGACGGCGTCGTCTATCTGAACGCCGGCTATAGTGCCATCGGGCAGCTTATGCACTACTGGATGGGCGCCGAGCGCGTGCTCCAGGCAGCGCAAGACTGGCCGGAAACGCTGCACGACGTGGTAAATCGCATCAATGAAAACAATTTACAGTTGATCGATCTGCTGTCGGAATCACCCGCGGAAGTCGTGATCCTGGGCGACAACTTCTCCAGCGATCTGCAACCGCCACAGTTTTTTGCCGAATGGTCACGTCCCTATTACCGGGAGGCCATTCGCCGCCTGCATATGACCAACAAGCATGTCGCCATCCATATCGACGGCAAGCTGCTTGGTTCGCTGCGAATGTTCCGTGAAATCGGCGCCAACTGCGCCGATGCGGTAACGCCGAAGCCGCTGGGCGATCTGACGCCGCGCGAATGCCGCATGGAAGCCGGCCCGAATTTTATCCTCTCCGGCGGCGTCTCACCCGACTTGTGGCATGCTTCCGCCAGCCTCGACGACTTCAAACGCGCGGTGTGCGACTGGCTGGAGCTGAAGCACATCAGTCCGCGCCTGATCGCCAATGCCGGCGACCGGGTACCCCCCGGCGCGTATGAACACCGTATCGCCATTATGCGCGATCTGGTGGAGGAATACGGTCGCTATTGAAAAGGAGATTTGCCGTCCAGCACTGAAGAACATAGCGGAAAGCATGGTTCGTTTCGAAAGGCCGGTCCGATGTTCTCGCCAATGGGCGACAATGCAATACGTCTGGCAATGCTGGGCATGGTGGACGGCAACGGGCATCCGTATTCGTGGAGCGCGATGTTCAACGGCTATGACAAGACGGAAATGGCGACATGCCCGTATACCGGCATTCCCGTCTATCTGAACAAAGAGCCAAAGGATACGCTGCGCATTCCCAATGCATGGGTGACCCACGTATGGACCGACAACCCGGACGATGCGCAACGGGTGTCCCGCGCTTCGCGGGTACCCACCGTGGTCGCGCGCGCGGAAGATGTCATCGGCCAGGTGGATGCGGTCATCATTGCCACCGACAAAGGCCATGAACACGTCGCACGCTGCCGCCCATTCGTGGAAGCCGGGCTGCCGATCTTCGTCGACAAGCCGCTGGTGGACAATGAAGCGGATCTACAGACCTTTCACGGTTGGATTGCCGATGGCGCGCCGATCATGTCGTCGAGTTGCATGCGCTATGCCAAGGAGTTCATGCCCTATCGTGTCTCCACCCACGAGTTGGGTCAACTGCGCTTTGCCAGCATCACCACTCCGAAGACGTGGGAACGCTACGGCATCCACGCGCTGGAAGCGATCTACCCCATTCTCGGTCCCGGCTTCCTCGCCGCGCGGAACACCGGCGTCCTTGACCGCAATATCGTGCACTTCACGCACTCTTCCGGCGCCGACGTGGTGGCAGCAGCGGTGAGCGATATGTATGGCGCCTTCGGCGTGCTGCAGTTGTGCGGCACGGCCGGCTTCGTGCAGACGGCATTTTCCGATACTTTCTTTGCCTTCAAAACGCAGCTCATGGCGTTCATCGACTTCCTGCGCACCGGCATTCGTCCCTTTCCGCACGCGGAAACTGAAGAGTTGATGCGGATGGTCATCGCCGGCATACGCAGCCGTGAGGAAGGTGGGCGCGAGGTGCGGCTGGACGAAATCGCTGTGACGCCAACCGGTGGCCGGTAACGGGAACGTGCAATGAAGCATTTGCCGCATTCACGCCGGCATTGCCGGCACGATTTTCCACGTCGAGAGCAGGAGCACACCCTGTGCTGAGTGATTGAGCACACGGCACGGAAAGCGGATGGCTCGGACGACCAGAAATGGCATCGGCCGACAGACAGATCGCCGGAACGCATCCGGTGTCCGCTACTTTGGTTATACATCACCGGGGCAACCGCCGCCATTAACGGCGACTGGCCTATCTGGTAGTTTTCACGGAGGTTCTTCGTATGACTGATACGCCCAAATTGCACATGCGACCCAGCCGCGTGCTGCAGAAACTGCGCGCCGGCGAAGTAGTGCACGTCATGAAGCTCAACATCGGCGACTCGCGCGTGATCGAGATTGCGGCGATGGCCGGATATGATTGCATGTGGACCGACATGGAACACGTGCCCAACGACTGGGGATTGATCGAACGGCAGGTATTGGCGGCGAAAGCCTACGGCGCGGACATGCTGGTGCGCACCGCCCGCGGCGGCTACCACAACTACATCAAGCCATTAGAACTGGACGCCAGCGGCATCATGGTGCCGCACATCATGAGCCTGGAGGACGCGAAACAGATTGTCCGCCTGACGCGCTTCCACCCCATTGGCCGCCGCCCGGCGGACGGCGGCAACGCCGACGGAGCGTATTGCGGCATCGATTTCCTCGAATACATCGAGCAGGCCAATACACAACGCTTCGTCTGCATTCAGATCGAGGATCCGGAGCCGCTGGATGAGCTGGAGGAGATTGTCGCGCTGGAAGGGATCGACATCATCTTCTTCGGTCCCGGTGATTTCACCCATAGCATCGGCGCGCCCGGACAATTCGATCACCCGCTGGTACACCAGACACGCCGGCGCATCGCTGAGCTCTGCGCGAAGCACGGCAAATTCGCCGGCACGGTCGGCGGTCCGGCCATGTGGCCCGAATTGCTCGCGATGGGATATCGCTTCCTCAGCATCGGCGCTGACGTCATCGGCCTGGCTCAATACAACACCAACCTGCTGAACGCCTTCCGCGAGGCGATCGCAACGGCGCAGGTGTAACGCGTTTTGTTTTCACGGGATGACTTGACAAATATTACCTTCTTTTTATACATTGAGTTATCGCTTATTCTACGCGCAGTTACGTAACTCATCTTCACGGAGGCATATCATGAAAAGATTAAGCGCGCTTGGTTTACTCATCCTGCTCGTGTTCTGCGGTTGCACAGACAGCCTGGATATCCCCGCCATCACCCGCGCGGCGCCACAGGCGACGATCACCATCGACGGAAACACTGCCGATTGGACGGGCATCGATCCGGTGCTCACCGATATTTCAGGTGATGGTGGCGCCTTCAGCGGGCTCGATCTCACCAACGTCTACCTCGCCTACGATGTGCAAAACGTCTACCTGCGCTTTGACCGCGTTGGGGATGTTCTCCCGAATGATGAATACAGTAATTTCTGGATCTACTTGAAGCCCGCGTCCCATGGCGCGAAAGGTTATGCCGTCGAATGTTTCCATAACAGCCCGACACAGCGTGAGGTACGCTTGTGGAATATCTCCAATGACCCCGGCAACTATAACGCCTATATCCGATTGTCAAGCAACCTTTCGCATAGCTTTGGCAATCAGACCGTGGAAATAGCCATTCCCCGCAGTCTGCTGACTCTTCAGCCAGCGTTCAATCTGTCTTTCTACACTCATCATACCAGTAACTATGTTTGGCAAAAGAGTAGCGATACCAGCTATACCGTGCGCCTCACCTTTGCGCCGTAGCACGCGGGCGGCGAAACCGCCGGCGCGCTATTCCGGTGGTGGCGGACAGCCTCATCACGTTTGTCCGTCATGTGGAATGAGCCACGCGACTGCCGTATTTTACAACTGGTCGAAATCTTCCGGGAACTTCGCTTTACTCAGCGCCGCATCGCGAGTGATGGCCTGCTTATCGACAAGTTGTTTCAGCGCCTTGTCCATCGTGCGCATGCCAAGCTTGCCGCCGGTCTGGATGACGGTTGGAATCTGTTGGAGCTGCTCTTCACGGATCATATTGCGCACTGCCGGGGTGACGACCAGCGTCTCGCACGCCAGCACACGACCAAGGCCGTTGGCACTCGGCAGCAGCAGTTGCGCGATAATGCCTTGCAGGCACTCCGCCAACTGGGTGCGCGCCTGATTTTGCTTATGCGCCGGGAAGACGTCGATGATGCGCTGCACGCTTTGGGTGGCGTCCGGGGTGTGCAGCGTCGCCAGTACCAGGTGGCCGGTTTCCGCGGCGGTGAGCGCGATGGCGATCGTTTCCAGATCGCGCATCTCGCCGATGACGATCACGTTCGGGTCCTGTCGCAGCGCGTGTTTCAACGCCAGTTCGAACGACGGGGTATCCACCGTCACCTCGCGCTGTTTGATAATGCTTCGCTTATTCTCATGCACGTATTCGATCGGGTCCTCGATGGAGACAACCAGGCCATCACGCTCGTTGTTGATCTGGTTCACCATGGCCGCCATCGTGGTACTCTTGCCCGTTCCCACCGGCCCGGTCACCAGCACCAGTCCGCGCGCCATCCGCGTCAAACCGGCGGCGACCGGCGGCAACCCCAATTCCTCCAGTGACGGAATCTCGCGCGGCAGGCGGCGGAATGCCGCTTCCACCGCGCCGCGCTCGCGATGCACGTTGACGCGATACCGATCACTGCCGGGCAGCGAAAACGCAAAATCGACATCCGAATAGCGACTGAATTGCTCACGCTGCGATTCGGTCAGCATCGCCAGCAGCATGCCTTCCAATTCAGGCGCGCGCAACGCCGGTAGGTCCATGCGGTACAGCGTGCCATGCACGCGCATGACCGGCGGCTCATCGCGCACCAGATGCATATCGGACGCCTGCCGTTCCTGGCACAATTGAAACAAACTGGCTATCACGGGGTGACTCCTTCTCTTGGCATACCCTCATCGAGCGCCGGAGCCATTGTAACGTTGCCTATCGGTAGACGATGGTCTATTTTACACACACCTCTGACGATATCCAAGTGAATGAATACTCTCAATGACAATCCGCATATATACCGAGGATAGATTGCCGGAGGATCATGACCGGTAACCATATAGTCGGCACATACGCCTGTCCGGCGGACACCAAACACCGCCTCCCCCACCCCGCGGCGCGGGACGAGGGAGGCGGATGAGAGATGCCCCTGCGTGAAATGCGATTACCCGTGCTTGGACTCGAAATCACGCATGAAGGCGACCAGCGCATCGACGGCTTCCGGCGGGCAGGCATTGTAGATGCTCGCGCGGATGCCGCCCACCGAACGATGACCTTTCAATCCTTCAAAGCCTTGCGCCTTCGCTTCACTGACGAACTGATTCTCCAACTCTTCGCTGGGCAATCGCCAGGTGATGTTCATGATCGAACGGCTGTCGCGCTGTGCGCATGGGCGCCAGAAGTCGCTGGCATCCAGCAGTGCATAGAGTTTTGCCGCCTTGGCTTCGTTGAGCTGTTCCATCGCCGCCAGGCCGCCAAGCGACTCCACCCACTCCGCCACCAGCTTGAGGATGTAAATGCCCCAGGTATTCGGCGTGTTGTAAAGACTGTGTTCCTCCGCGTGCGTGGTGTAGCGCAGAATGACGTTGATGCTCTCCGAACTGCGCGCCAGCAGTTCCTTGCGCATGACCACCAGCGTCACGCCGGCGGGCCCCAGGTTCTTCTGTGCCCCGGCATAGATCATCCCGAACTGGTTGACATCGATCACCCGCGACATCACTTCACTCGACATGTCCGCGATCAGCGGGGCGTCCGTACGCGGAAAGACGGGGTAACGGATACCGCCGATGGTTTCATTGGAGCAGAGGTGCACGTAGGCGGCATCCGGCGTAAATGTCAACTCGTTCGGATGCGGCGCGCGATTGTAATTCTCCGCCTTGCCGTCCCAGATCACGTTCGTCGTTCCGATGATCTTCGCCTCTTTGATGGCTTTCGACGCCCAACTGCCGGTATTGATGTAATCCGCCGTCTGGCCTGCGCCGCGCAAATTCAACGGAATCATGGCGAACTGCAGGCTTGCGCCACCCTGCAGGAACAGCACGGCGTATTCGTCGGAGATGCCCAGCAACCGTCGCAGGGCGGCTTCCGCGCCGTTGTTGATCGCCTCGAACCCCTTCGAGCGGTGCGACATTTCCATGACCGACATGCCGGCGGTGGAAAATTCGATAAAGTCGGCCTGGGCGCGCTCCAACACGGGCAGCGGGAGCACTGCCGGCCCGGCGTTGAAGTTATAAATGCGTGCCATCACGAACTCCTTTCAATACGTGCGAATGCTTGATATCATGTTTCAGCATGCATCGGCGCATCCCTCCCGTGCGCCCGAAGAAAGTCAGGCGTATTCAGCGTTCCCTTCTCCGGTTTTGACGATTTGGGACGTCCATATTATACTTCGTTTATGACTGGTACATGCAAGACCCCCGAGCAAGTGCTCCATGCATTCCCCTTTTTCGCGGGTGTGGACGAACCGACCTTCGCGGAGTTGGTCGCCGGAAGTCAATCACGGCATTACGCGAAAGACGAAGTGCTGTTCTTCGATGGCGAACCGTGCAAGGGTCTCTTCCTGGTGCAGTCCGGGACGGTGAAAATTTTCAAGCTGAATGACAGCGGACGCGAGCAAATCATCCACATCCAGCGTCCGGGCGACGCGGTGGCCGAATTGCCGCTGTTCGATAACGGTCCTTATCCCGCTTCCGCCGCGGCGATGGATGACGCGGTCGTGCTTTTCATCCCGAAATCAACATTCCACGATCTGCTTGCACGGCACCCGCAACTTGGCCAGACCATTATCGCCGCCCTGGCCAAGCGCCTGCGCAGCCTGGTGGCGCTGGTGGAAAACCTGTCGTTGCGGCAAGTCCGCCAGCGGCTGGTGCGTTTGCTGCTGGAAGAAGCACAGGGCAAGCCGGCCTTTCAACTGGACTTCACGAATGAAGAGTTAGCCGCGCGGCTGGGCTCGGTGCGCGACGTGATCTCACGCACCCTCAGCGGATTGCAAGCGGATGGCTTAATTCGCCTGACCGGACGCCGGGTGGAAATCATCAATCCCCGCGCCATGGCAGATGAAGCGGGATAACGCGGGCTGGACCATCACGCCGCGTGTCGCCGGTGCGATTGCCGTCGTACAGCCAAACCGTACGCTGTCCACGCACCATCCACCATGACCTTATTCTTGCCACGCGATCCGACTCCTCGTATAATGCGTGCCGTAAGGAGTCGTCATGCGACCGCGTATCGGCATCAGTACCAGCACCCTGCCCCGTAACCCCGAGGGTACCGTGCAAATCTCATCCGCCGTCCACCTGGCGTATGTCAACGCGGTGTATCAGGCGGGCGGGCTACCCTGCCTGTTGCCGAATCTGCCCGATAGTGCCGATGCGGAGGATTGCCTGCGGCTCCTGGACGGCCTGCTGCTCAGCGGCGGCGGCGACATTGATCCCGCCTATTGGCACGAGCCGCCCCACCCCGCGATTGGCGTGATTGACCAGGTGCGCGACCGATTCGAGATGGCGCTGTTCCGCGCGGCGCACCGCCGCGATCTGCCCATATTCGCGATTTGTCGCGGCGTGCAGGTGATGACCGTCGCTGACGGCGGCGACCTGTGGCAGGATCTGCCCACCCAATGCCCCGACGCATTGCAACACCGGCAGATCGTACCTTGCGACCAATCCGGCCACACCGTGACGGTGGCGGAGGCGTCGCTGCCGGCACGTATTCTCAATCCCGTCGCTACGACTGATCGACCGCTGGTATTCCCCGTGAATTCTTTCCATCATCAAGCCCCGCGAAAATGTGGTACACTATGTCAACCGGTTGCCTGGAGTCCCGATGGAGTGATTGAAGCTCTCACGATTCCCGATGCGACGTTTATCCTGGGCGTACAATGGCATCCGGAAGAGATGGTCGCCGCGCATCCCGCTCAGGCTCGATTATTCGCGGCTTTCGTGCGCGCCGCGCAGGCGCACAACTGATCTCGGGGTGAGGCATCGCCGCGCCCCGCCAGGAGGCCGCGATGTGCATGATACCACCATGGTTCCGACTGCTGCTCCTTTGCTGCCTGTTGCCGATGCTGCCGCTGTGGCCGGCATCTGCCCAAACCGCCGTCGCCTACCGCGCACAGGCCGAACGTTGCGTCAAAGCCGGCGATTACCAGAGCGCCGCCGTGCTGTATCGCAAGGAAGCCGCTATCTATCGGAAAATCGGTGACGTCAATGCCGCCAAGGCGGAGGAAATGAAAGCCGAGCGCTGGACCACCGAACTGGCGCTGTTTCGCGATGTTCCCGTCAGCCCGGCGGACGCACCGCCGTACCGACTGGCGAAATACGAACCGCGCTACGGGTGCTACCTCGGCGCCTTTGTCGAGCGGGATGACATGTTAAAGCGCATGGTCGAGAACGATCGCTCGCTGCTGTCCCCTGCCGTCGCCTTCGGCAAGCTGGTCGCCAAACCGCTGGCCCTCTGCTTCACCTATCGCGTGTATGGCGTGGACTTCCCTCTCGATTGGGCACTCGCGTTGACGAAGCACGGCATTGCGCCGCACATCGCCTGGGAGCCGAACCACGGACTGGGAATGGTGAAGAACGATGACTACCTGCGTCGCTTTGCCGCCGATGCGGCCGCGGTGGGTGGGCCGGTCTTCATCCGCTTCGCTGGCGAAATGAACGGCAAATGGACGCGATATCACGATAATCCGGAGCTGTATAAGCAGAAATTCCGCCTGGTGCATGACGTGATGGCCAAGTTGGCACCCAACGTAGCAATGATCTGGTGCGTCAACCAGATTCCCGAGTACAACATCACCCAGTATTATCCGGGCGATGACTATGTGGACTGGGTGGGCGTCAACTGCTATTCCGTCTTTTTTCATGACAACAACCGCAACCGTCCGGCGGAATTCGAGAATCCCTCCAGCTATCTGACCTACGTCTATCAGCAATACAGCGCGCGCAAGCCGATTGCCATCTGCGAATATGGCGTGACCCACATGGCAGCCCTCGATCGCGTGGAACGCCAGGACTTCGCGGCAACGAAATGGGCACAGATGCTGGCGGCTTTGCCACGCCGGTTTCCGCGCATAAAAATGATCAACGCCTTCAATTGTAATACAATGATACATGCCTTGCCCGCGCGACAATTGAATAATTACTGCGTGACGGACAACGAGACGGTGTTGACCGCCTTCCGGCAGGCCATCGCTCCCGCTTATTATCTGTCGCACATCGAGCGCGAGCATTCCGCCGCCGCGTCGGCGCGTCCGGAACCGTTGATCTCCGGCACGACGCTGACAGGGACGTGCCGCGTGAGCGCCTGGGTAAAAAGTTACACGCATACACCGCGCGTGACCTATAGCCTGGACAAGCAAACGCTAGCCGTGCTGTGCGCACCGGGCACATATGCGGTGGAGTTGAATACGGCGCACTATCCGCCGGGCAAACACGTTTTGACGGTGACGGTTACCGACTCGCGTGGGAAGCAGGCGGCACAAAAATCGCTCATGCTGATCTTTGCTCCCGCCGCGGCGCCGGTTGCCGCTCAATAACAGCGGGTACGCTACGGGACATGCGCGGGTGATGCAACACCAATGAGTACACGCGCGTTATACGAATGCTCATACGGTAGAGTGGTTTGTGAGGAAGGGGTAGCCATGGGAGCACGATTGAAAATTCTGTTCGCTTCGGCGGAGGTAGTGCCGTTCGCCAAAACCGGCGGGCTGGCTGACGTAGCCGGCGCGCTGCCGAAGGTGCTGGCCGCGCAAGGGCATGACGTACGCATTATCATGCCGCGCTACGGCAGCATCGACGGTGCGAAATTCGGTTTGCACACCGTCGTCGAACCGTTCAGTATTCCGCACGATCATGACTGGATTCAGATCGGGATCGAGCAAAGTGACGCCATCGAAGGCGTGCCGACGTATTTTATCCGCAACGACTACCTCTACAACCGCAACAGCCTGTATGGGCAGGCGGATGACGACCACCGTTTCGTCGCATATAGCCGCGGCATTGTGGAATCCATCACACACCTGAACTGGGTACCCGATGTCATCCACTGTAACGACTGGCATACGGGAATCGTTCCGGTGTACTTGAAGACCATGTATGCCGACCATCCGGACCTGCGCACCATCGGCACGCTGTATACTATTCACAATCTGGCCTACCAGGGTGCCTTCCCGCCCGCGGTGATGGAGTTGGCCGGCCTGCCGTGGGAGCTGTTTACCTGGGACAAGCTGGAATTCTGGCACCAGTTCAACTTCATGAAAAGCGGATTGATCTACGCCGACACCCTGAGCACGGTCAGCGAAACATATGCGGCGGAGATTCAGACGCCGGAATACGGCGAGCGCCTGGACGGGGTGATGCAGTATCGCCGCAATGACCTGTATGGCATCATTAACGGCATCGATTACGAGGTGTGGAACCCGCAGACCGACGCGCTGGTCCCTGCGCGCTTCTCCGCGGACGATCCGGCGGGCAAGCAGCGCTGCAAGCGCGAACTGCAAAATGCAATGGGATTGCCGGCCGAACCGCATGTGCCAGTATTTGGTCTCATTTCACGATTGAGTTCGCAGAAAGGTCTCGATCTACTCGACAAAGTGTTGCCGCGGCTGCTGACCGATCAACAGATGCAGGTCGTGGTACTCGGTACCGGCGATCAGTATTACCACGACATGCTGACGAAACTCGCCAGCCTTCATCCGAATCGGCTCGCGGTATCTCTGAAATTCGACAACACGCTCGCCCATCTCATCTACGCCGGCAGCGATGCCTTCCTGATGCCCTCGCACTACGAGCCCTGCGGATTGGGACAGATGATCAGCCTGGCCTACGGAACCGTACCGGTGGTACGCGCCACCGGCGGTCTGGCCGATACCGTGCACGAATTCAAGCAAGAAACCGGCAACGGCAACGGCTTCTCGTTCCAGAGCTACTCACCGCACGCCTTGCGCATGGCTATTCACCGCGCGCTGAAGTGCTACAGCGATCCGGCGTGCTGGGCCGCGATCACGCAGAACGCCTTCCAGAGCGACTTTTCCTGGGAATCGTCCGCGAAAAAATACGTCGCCGTCTACGAAAAGGCGGTCGCAAAGGCAAGCGTCATCACAGCATAGCGCACTGCCGCGAACACGATTCCACTCGTCCTGCACGGATAGGCGAATTAGCCTGGGGTGACTGCCCCAGGCTTAATTCGTATGCATCCTCAATGCAATAGCGGTGGTGTCGCGTGCGAGGGGCATGGTGAGATCCGGCACGGCTGACGGGTGTTCTTCCGGCAGCGTCAGTGTGTAGTAGTAATTGCGGAAATAACTCGGCACCCGTTCGATTACGCCGCCTTTCGCGCCGACGGCGGAAAGAAAATCGACGAGTTGTTTCGCCGAGATGATGATAAACTCGCCCTTCAGGTACATCCCGTCGCCGAAAGTCACCGGGTAGCTATCCCAGAACTTCCAGCCGGCATCTTTTCCGTTCGGGCCATCCTGCTTATCGCTCACCTTCACGTGGATATCGCCGCAGTCGACCTCTTTACAGAGCAATAACGGCAATAGCGGCAGGCGCAAGCCGCGCGCGGTCTGCGTGCGATCTTTCAACACCCAGCGCATCTTCCCCTCCGCGACCACGTAACCACCCAGCGCGACGCTGTATGCCAGTTCCAGTTTCGCGGCGGGTATGCCGGTGATTTTCTGCGCCACCGTGCGCGCCTCTTCGACGAAAAATGCCGGTGCCGCCGGCGTGAGTCGGGCGGCGATAATACATTCCCGCGGATCTTTGGTACCGGCGGTAAGCAACACCGCGCGCTCGCCGGCATCCGGTCCAATCTCGCGCGTGCGCTCGAAGCCATTGCTGGCGGTCTGCCATAGTCTGGGAGTGAATGGGCGATAGATGTGTGAAGTGGCGTCCTTCTCGACGCCGGTGCGGTCATACACGTAAACCACCAGCGGACGCAGCGAGGCCGCGGTGCCGTTGTACGGCTTCGCCGCCGGCAAATATTTGACGAGAAACCGGTCGTCCGGCGAAATGGCGCGGTACGGCGATCTCACCTGTAGCGCCTGCCCGGGCAGCAGCAAGCCTGCGTAGAGGATACGGCGTGCGGCCTGCTGAACGAGGAGTTCATGGATGTACGCATCCTCTTCCAGGCTGTTTTCAATCTCGCCGAAGACGCGTCCGGAGAGCGAAATGTCGTCCTCGCCCGGATTATCGACCGGATGCAGCGTAGTGACCACCAACGCGCGCGGGGAATCGTTTACCAGCGTAAAGATGGTTTCCGCAACCTGACCGAAGCGGAAGGCGCCCCCCTGTGCGGGACGGATGCCAAGCAGCACCGGCGACAGCGGCGGCTTCGCGGCGGGATCGGCCGGCGCGGCGGAGAAGGTGCGTCCGGTGAGTTGCAGCAACGCCTGATTGATCTTCGCTGCCATCGCCGGGTCTTTCTCGCTCCGCAACGCCCGCAGCAATGGCGTGATGGCGCGCGCGTCGTCATCCTTCGCCAGCGCCTGTACTGCCGCTATGCGCGTCACCGCATCACCCTTCTGCAGTTGCTCGATCTGCCGGGCAATCCCTTCCGCCGTAGCCGCCCACCCTGCAGCGCACAGCAACGCGGCCAACAGACTCCATATCACCCACCGAACGGCAATGTCACGCATCAGATTACCCCCATCGAATACATAGCCACACTATTCTGTCGCAAAGGGCGATATCCTTTGCATACGGTAAACGAATCGGATAACTCCTCCGGCATACGGCTGTCGACAACGCATCACGCCAGTGGTTCGTTCCGAATTTTTACGCGGATTTGGTTACTTCTGCATACACAACACCCGTATGTTGGCAACTTGAAGGATACAGCGCTGGACGTGTCGGTGATAATAATAGCGTTAGATCGACGCCGGCATCTACCGCCGTCACCGCGAGAATGAGGTGAAGCGTGATACTCGACCTGAGCACCGTCCTGCTGCTGCTGATCGTCTCTATCGCCGTCGGGGTTGTTTCCACGACCATTGGCGTGACCGATATGTTTTCCGGCGTGCGCCAGGTTTGCCACCGCATACACGGCAAGCTCGGGGCGCTGCTCTGCTGTCCCTACTGCTTGAGCCACTGGGTGGCGCTGGCGGTCGTCATCGTCCTGCGCCCGCCTTTGATGTATCACGGTACGCACTTTTTCTGGCTGACGGTAAATTTCATCTGTAGTTGGTTCGTGCTGGTCGGCTTCAATATGATCACGATTCTGCTGTGCTTGTGTACGCTGTATGCGATCCGTAAATATGCGGCATTCAAAAACGACCATCTCATGAATGAGACGTTACCGGCGGAGGTGCAGCGTTAGCGAAACCGATATCCTGATCGCCCGAGCGCGCAAGCCGTATCGTCCGCAGGACAATCAACTCCCGAAAATCGAAGGCGCGATTGCATCGAAGCTCTATACATCGCTGCTGCCGCTCTTTCTGAACGGACGCATCAAACACCTGGAAAATGCCACGGACAACAACCTGCTCGCGCTGGCGTTTGCCTTACGCGCGTATCGGCTAGAGCACGGCGCCTATCCGCAAACATTGGCACAACTGGCGCCGGACTATCTTCCCTCCATACCCGATGATCCTTTCGCGACGAAGGACCGTTTCCGATATCAGACGCTGCCGAATGACCGATACCTGCTGTCTAGCCTCGAACCGAATGGGATCGATAATACAGGCAAGCCTGTCGATGATCCCATCAATGGGATCGTTCCCCCCATATCGGACATCAGTGGCGTGGCAACGAATCATCGCGGCGACATCGTGGTGGGTGTAAACGATAACTGAACCCTCTCGTCACGGCCGCATATACAGCCGATACTGGTGCGGTGTGGTGCCGGTGCGTTGTTTGAAGCAACGGCAAAAGTAGGCGGGGTCGGAGATGCCGACCCGCAGCCCGATGTCCGCCAGCGAGGCATCGCTTTCCTCCAGCAGCGTCTGCGCGCGCTGGATGCGTAGCGCGAGCAGGCGCTGCATGATGGTCTGCCCGGTGAGCGCGTGAAAGCGGCGATACAGGTTGCGCTCGCTCATCCCCACGTGCGCCGCCACCGCCGCCACCGTCAGCGAGCGCCCGAGATTATCCCACAGGAAGTGGTCGATGAGCGGCACGAGTTGCATGTCGTCTTCAGTGACGGCAATCACCGGGCGGGTATTGGCGGAGAAGGCAAGGATGCGTGACAGCGCGGAGGAGAGCAGCGCGGAACCGCGATCATGCCAACCCGCCTCGCCACCTTGCACCTCCAGCAGAATCAATTGCAGCACCCACAGCAATCCTGGCAAGTACGCCCAGCGCAGCGGTGCCTCCGCCGGCGTCACCTCACGATGAAACCAGATTACAAAGCTCTGCATCGGTTGCTCGCGCGTCTCCCAACTGTGCGATGTTTGCGGCGACAGCAGCAAAGCGCTCCCGGTGTTTACCTGCAGCGGACGCGGCGCCGAGACCACCGCCTCGCCAGAGAAAACGATATGCGCTTCATAAAATGAGTGCGTGTGCCCCGCGATACTGCGTCCGGCCGGCAGCAGGTTGGAATGGACATCCTGAATCGTCAGCCGCTCGTCAGGCAACAGGTATGCCGGCGTGGTCTGCATCAATCGACGGCACAACCGGCGCAGACGGTTGGGGGTATAGGACGCGAGGGCTGGTTCAAGCGGCATATCGTACTCCATATGCTGGTTTGGCAGGATTTTACAATTATTAGGCAGAATAGTCTAGTGACAAATTGATGGAATGCGCCATAATAATGAATAGATGATCTTCTCACCCGAACAGCGCAGGTTCTTCGACAAAATCAGCGTCGGCAACGGGGAGCATTCCCCTGCTGCCCCACCGTGCGTCTGCGCGATCTTCTGTACCGTCTCTTGCCATCCACAGCCTTTTGGACTATTCTGACAGACAAGCGACGGCATACGTTCCCGGTTCTGACCCGGTAGAGTAAGGAAACGATGACCATGAAGCAACTAGCTGTCGGTATTCTCGGTCTTTCGCACCTGCATCCGCGCAGTTATATGCCCCACTTCGCCGCGGTGGACGGCGTTGAGGTGGTGGCGGTGTCCGATGCCAATCCCACGGTGCTGGAAGGCTTCACGCGTGACTTCCCCGTGCGCGGCTACGCGGACTGGCGCCAACTGCTCGAGAACGAGCAACTCGACCTGGCCGTGCTCTTTCTGCCGCACGTGGAGTGCCCGGACGCGGCGGTGGCGTGCGCTGAGCGGGGAATACATTTGATCGTCGAAAAGCCGATGGCTGCCAGCGCCGAAGGCGTGCGTCGTATGCTGGCGGCGACACAGCAGACCGGCGCATTGCTGGCTACTCCGTACTTGTGGCGTTATCATGCGGTCGCGCGCCACATGAAAAAGCTAATCGGCGAAGGCGTGCTCGGGCGCGTGGTGGGCTGTGAAGGCCGCTGTGCCGCCGGACGCCTCGACCGCTATATACAGGGCAACGCGCGCTGGATGCTCACCCGGGCGTTAAGCGGCGGCGGTCCAATGTATAACCTGGGCGTGCACTGGATCGATCTTTATCGCTGGCTGCTCGACGACGAAGTGGTCGAAGTGGTTGGCAAGAACGTGAAGATCAACGAAGAATACGACATTGAAGACAACTCGTTCGCCCTCATCACCTTCTCACGCGGCACGGTGGTGGCTCTCGACATCAGCTACACCGTGCCCGATTCCTACCCTTACGGTCGAGACCTGTACCTGTCGCTGCGCGGCACCGACGGCGTGCTGTCATGGAGTCCGTCGTTTGAGGGTGTGCGCGAGACGCTGTTCCTGTGCAGCGACGGCGGCGAGTATGCCGCGTCGCCGCGCCGGCATATCGATTTCGAATTGACCGCCGCCCCCGGCTATTGCGGCATCATGGGCCTGCAGTTTATGCAGGAACTGGTGCAGGCCATTCGTGAGCATACCCCCGCCCTTATCACCGGGGTTGACGGTCTGCGCGCCCTGGAAGTCGTCGAAGCCATTTATCAATCCGCCGAAACCGGCCAGGTCGTGCGCCTGCCGGCTCCGGCCATCCGTTAACGAGGAGTCGTCATGAGCCTTAAAGTCGTCATCACTGATTATATTGAGCCGGATATGGAGTGGGAGACCGCCGAATTCGCCAAGCGCGGCGTCGATTTCCATTATCACCAGTTGAAGTTCGCCCCCGTCGCGGAGTTGATTGCCGCTACCGAAGACGCGGACGTTGTGGTGGTCAATATGGCGCCCATCACTCCGGAGGTTATTGCCGGGTGGAAACAGTGCAAGCTGGTGGTGCGCCACGGCGCCGGCTACGACAATGTGAACGTCCCCGCGCTCACCGCGGCGGGCATTCCGCTGGCATACATCCCCGACTACTGTTCCGAAGAGGTGGCCGAGCAAGCCATCGCGCTGCTCTTCGCCTGCGGGCGCAAGGTGGTGCGCAGCCGCCAGACGCTGGATCATTCCATCGCCCGCGCCCAATGGGATTTCACCGACGTGCTGCCCATCTTCCGCATGGAAGGCAAAACGCTGGGCTTGATCGGCTGTGGACGCATCGGCAGCATCGTCTACCGCAAGCTCAAGACGTTCGGCTTCAACTTCCTCGTCTGCGATCCGTACCTGAGCGAGCGACGCCGCGCTGAATTGGGCATCGAGTTGGTGGACCTGGAAACGCTGTTGCGCAACGCCGACTACGTGACCATTCACACCCCGCTCAATGACGAAACGCGCGGGCTGATCAACGCGAAAACGCTGGCCTACATGAAGCCTACCGCGTACCTGGTGAACACCGCGCGCGGTCCCATCGTGGACGCCAACGCGCTGGGCGACGCGCTGCGCAACGGCGTCATCGCCGGTGCCGGTATCGACGTCTTCGATAAAGAGCCACCCGAAACGACCTATCCGCTGCTCGATCTGCCCAACGCGGTACTCACCCCGCACCTGGCCTGGTATTCCGAGGACGCCGGCTGGCGCATCCGCGAGATCGTCGTTGAAGAAGTTGACCGCTTTGCCGCCGGCCAGGGGCCGCGCTATTGCGTGAACAAAGAAGTGTTGAAGGCGACCGTCTGATTGCGAGCGTCGAAGTCCTGAAGGAGCATGCCATGAATACCACCGCGAAGATAGCGAACGTGAAGACCGAGATTCCCGGTCCGAAGTCCCAGGCACTGTTCGACCGCTGGGCCAAGGTGGAAGCGCAGTGCACCGGCTATCAGGCGAAGCTGGTGTGGGACAAGGCACGCGGCGTGGTGGTCACCGACGTGGACGGCAACACCTTCATCGACTGGACCTCCGGCGTACTGGTGACGAACGTCGGGCATTGCCATCCCGATCTGGTGAAAGCCATGCAGGACGCGTCGGCGAAGCTGCTGAACAATTATGAGTGCCTCAACGAACCGCGCGTGCTCGCCGCGGAAAAACTGGTTTCCGTCACTCCGCCGCATCTGGATAAATGCTTCTTTCTGAGCACCGGCAGCGAGGCGGTGGAAGGCTGCATCCGCATCATGAAGCGGAAAACCGGCAAGTTCGAAATCGTCAGCTTCCACGGCGGTTTCCACGGACGCACCTACGCGTCGGCGGCGGCCGGCGGCATGACCGGGCCCAAAAAAGGGTATGGGCCGACGCTGCCCGGTGCCATCCGCGTGCCGTTTCCCAATTGCTATCGCTGCCCGCTCCACGCCAACCAGGAAACGTGCGGCATGATGTGCCTTGAATTTCTGGACGATGCGGTGCGCGCCAACAGCACCGGCAGCCTGGCCGGCCTGATTGTCGAGCCGTACCAGGGCGCCGCCGGATTCCTCTTCCCGCCCACTGGCTGGTTGCCCGCGGTGGAGCGCTGGGCGCGCGAACATGATATGGTTTTCACCCTCGACGAAGTACAGTCGTCTTACGGGCGCACCGGCAAGTTCTTCGCCATGGAGTGGGAAAACCTGACGCCCGATCTGGTCAGCATCGGCAAGGGCATCGGCAGCGGCGCGCCGGTGTCGGCCATCGCCGCGCGCGGTGAGACCATCGGCTGCCTGAACCGCGGCGAGATGAGCAGCACGCTGGGTGGCAATCCGGTAGCGAGCGCCGCCGTGACGGCGGTCGTCGAGATCATGCGACGTGAAAAACTGGCGGACAATGCCCTGCGCATGGGCGCGCTGATGAAAGCCCGCCTGCAGGAGATGATGGCGACGAGTTCCTACATCGGCGACGTGCGCGGCATGGGGCTGGTGATGGGCGTCGAACTGGTGAAGGATAAAAAGACAAAAGAGCCGGCGCCGGACCTGACGCACAAAATGATCGACCTCGCCGCCGAGTACGGTCTTCTCGTCGGCTCGGTCGGCGTGTTCGGCAACGTCATCCGCGTCGCCCCACCGCTGGTGATCACCGAAGCGGAAGCGCACGAAAGCCTGGATCTCTTTGCCGCCGCGCTGAAACAGTTGTAATACGATCCAGCGTGCGCCCGGTGACGGGCGCACCGATCCGGTGTTAGGTCAGGATTATGGCATTTACACGCTCTCTCGGCGATATCCGTTCCGCCGTCGACGCCGTGCGCGGCGAGACGGAGGGTTTCCTCTGCGATCTTATCCGCTTCCCCTCGACGCCGGGGAAGGAGGCGGAGGCGATGGCGTGCGTAGCCGCGCGCTTTGCCGCGCTGGGCGAGGTATCGCGCGTGCCGCTCTCCGATGCGTTGCGCGAGGACGAGGATTACGCCGACCCGGTGCCCGACATCGATTACGAAGGGCGCTGCAACGTCCGCGTGCGCGTGCCGGGCGCGAGCAGCGGGCGCTCGCTGCTGTTCAACACCCATCTCGACGTGGTGCCGCCTTCGCAGGGACAGCAGGCGCCGTGGGATCCGAGCATGGAAGATGGCCTGGTCCGTGGGCGCGGAGCGTGCGACGCCAAGGGACAGGTCGCCGCGCTGTTTATGGCGCTCGCGGCACTGAAGCGGCTGGGAAGCACGCTGCCGGGTGACGTGATCGCGCATTTCGTGGTCGAAGAAGAGGTGGGCGGCAACGGTACGCTGGCAATGACCCGCCATGGCGAAACGGCGGATGCCTGCATCGTGATGGAGCCGACTGACCTGCGCATTTTCTCTTCGGTACGCGGCGCGGTGTGGTTTCGCGTCACCTGCACCGGCAAGCCCGGCCATAGCGGCCGTGCCGGCGACACGGTGAGCGCGTTGAAAATGGCGATCACGGTGACGCAACTGCTGGAACAGTATCATGATAACCTGCTCGCTGTCTCGCGCGGTTTCCCGCTGTTCGATCCGTATCCCAATCCGATGCCCATCACCTTCGGCAAGCTGACCGCCGGCGATTGGCCGGCCACCGCGCCCAGCCGCGCGGTTATCGAAGGCGTGCTCGGATTGTTGCCGAATAAAACGCGCTACGAAGTGATGGCGGAGATGCGGCAGGCGATCATCGACAGCGGCGACGACTGGCTGCGCGAGCATTTCGCGCTCGAGTTTATGTATCGCCATGATGCCCACGTACTCGATATCGCGCATCCGCTGGTCACCGGGTTGCAGGATTGCTGCCGCGAAGCCGGCGCCGCCGGCGAGGTGGCGGGCATGACCGCGTCGTGCGATTCCTGGTTTTACAATAACCAGCTCGGGATTCCCACCGTGGTTTTCGGACCCGGCAGCCTGCGTTTCGCGCATTCCAACGAAGAGCAGATTCACATGGATGACATCGCCGCCGCCGCCGCCATCCTGGTGCGGTTCATGGGACGATGGTGCGCGTGACCGGCGTCGCAGCGGCGAGTGCGTTCCCAGGGATTATCATTGCTGGATAAGCCGGATGCATCCGGTGTTCACCTGTAACCCGGCGGTTGATCGCCGGGACGCGGCAGATCGGCTGATCGCTGCCTGTGACCGCATATCCGGGAGGAAATACGATGAGCGTAGCGGTTGTTACTTTCGGCGAGATTATGGGGCGTATTGCGCCGCCGGGATTTTTACGTTTCACCCAGGCGCTGCCCGGCACGATGGACTTCACCTTCGGTGGGGGCGAGGCCAACGTCGCCGCGTCGCTGGCGCTTTTTGGCGCGGAGGCCTCGTTCGTCACCGCGCTGCCGAAGAATCCCATCGGCGACGCCTGCGTGATGGCGTTGCGCGGATTGGGCGTGAACACCACGAAAATCGTACGCACCTCCGCCGGGCGACTGGGACTCTATTATCTGGAGTCAGGCGCCAACCAGCGGGCCAGCAACGTGGTGTACGACCGTGATCATTCCTCGGTGATGCTCACCCCACCCGACGCCTACGACTGGTCGGCCATCTTCGGCGGCGCCGGGTGGTTCCACGTCACCGGCATCACTCCCGCATTGAGCGAGAACACTGCGCAGGCAACCCTGGTTGCCGCGCAGGCGGCAAAGGCGGCGGGCTTGCAGGTTTCTTGCGACCTCAACTTTCGTAAAAAGCTGTGGAACTGGCGCCCCGGCACCAAACCGCGCGCGCTGGCGGAAGAGACGATGCGCGCCGTGATGCCCTTCGTGGACGTGGTGATCGCCAACGAAGAGGACGCCGAACAGGTATTGAGTATCAAGGCGGAAGGCACCGATGTGGAGTCGGGTCAGTTGAATATTCTCGCCTATCAGGACGTAGCCGCGCAGGTGGCTGCCCAGTTCCCCAACGTGCGCAAGGTGGCCATCACCCTGCGGGAGAGCTACTCCGCCACCCACAACAATTGGGGCGGCATGCTGTATGACGCCGCGACGAAGATCGCGTATTTCGCACCGCTGGATGCCGACGGCGAGTATGCACCGTATGAGATTCGCGCCATCGTGGACCGCGTCGGCGGCGGCGATTCTTTTGCCGCTGGGCTGATTTTCGCCCTCATCACCGATGGCCTGAGCGACGCGGCTTCTGCTATCCGCTATGCGGTGGCGGCTTCCTGTCTCAAACATTCCATCCTGGGTGACATGAACTACGCCACCCGCGCCGAGGTGGAAGGACTGATGGCCGGACAGGCGTCCGGCAGGGTGAACCGATGACAACCGTCACAACGATGCAAGCCCTGGTCAAGACGCAAAAAGGCGTCGGCTTTCTCGAACTGCAAGACGTCGAGGTGCCGCGACCCGGCCCCGGTGAAGTGCTGATCGAAGTGAAGGCGTGCGGGATTTGCGGCACCGACGTGCACGTATTGCACGATGAATTCCCCTACTGGCCTCCGGTCGTGCTCGGCCACGAATTCTCCGGTCAAATCGTGGAACTCGGACCGGAAGTGCAGCACTTCGCGCTGGGCGAGCGCGTGGTCGGCGAACCGCACACCCAGGCCTGCGGTCATTGCTACCTGTGCCGCACCGGCAATATCCAGATTTGTCCGACGAAACGCTCGCCGGGCTGGGGCATCCACGGCGCGTTCACCAAATACCTGAAGATGCCGGAGAAACTGCTGCACCGTATTCCCGACAGCATGAGCTACGAAGTGGCGGCGGTGTGCGAGCCAACCGCCAACACCGTGCACGACGTCATCGAGCGGGCGAAAATCGACGCCGGCGACTTCGTGGTCGTGCTTGGTCCCGGCCCCATCGGCTTGCTGGCGGCCCTCACGGCCCGTGCGGGCGGCGCGCGCCACATCGTGATTATCGGCGCCCCGGCCGATGAGGCAATCCGACTGCAAAAGGCGCGCGAACTGGGCTTTGAGACAGTACTGAACGTGGCAAATTCCAATCCGGCGGAGGTGGTGCGCGGGCTCACCGGCGGCATCGGCGCCGACCTGGTGATCGAATGCAGCGGCGCCGCGCCGGCAATCGCCTCCACCGTTGACCTGGTGCGAAAAAAAGGCCGCATCTGCGCCATCGGCCTCACCGGGAAAGAATCGATCAGCTTCCCGTGGGACAAGGCCGCGACGAAGGTGGTCGATCTCACGTTCTGCATGTCTACCAGCTACACGAGCTGGAACCGGACCATCGACCTGATCGCGACCGGGAAAATTCCGGCTGGCGAAGTGATCTCCCACACCATGCCGCTGGCCGATTGGCAGCAGGCATTCGCGGAGATCGAGGCGCAACGCGCTCTGAAAGTATTGCTCATTCCATCGTGAGGTGAACGACTATGACGGATACGCGTATCGGATTCGGCCTGCTGGGTGCGGGCCTCATCGGCCCTTTCCATGCCAAAGCCTTGCAGGCATCCGCCAAAGGCAAGCTGGTCGCGGTCGTTGACGTGAACGCCGAACGGCTGGCAAAATTCACCGGCGAATACGGCTGCCTGGGTTACACCAGCCTGGAAGACATGCTGGCGAACCCGGAGATTCAGGTCATAAACGTGCTCACGCCGAACCACCTGCATTACGACGCGGTGGTGAAGGCCGCCCGCGCGGGCAAGCACATCCTGGTGGAGAAGCCGCCGGCGATGTCGCTGGGCGAAGTGGATGCGATGGACGCCGCCTGTCGCGCCGCCGGGGTGAAGATCGGCGTGTGCGTGCAGTGCCGTATCCGCAAGCCCATTCAGGCAATGAAAACGGCCTTGGCCGAGGGGCGTTTCGGACGTGTGCTGCATGCCGACGCTTACATGAAGTGGTATCGCTCGGAAGAATATTACTTCATGGACGCCTGGCGCAGTTCGCGCCGCTCCGGCGCCGGAGTTACCATCCAGCACGCCTTCCATTACATCGATCTGCTGCAATACTTGATGGGTCCGGTGCAGGACGTATACGCGCGCATGCACAACCTGACGCACCCGAAAGTCGAGTTGGAAGACACGCTGGTCGCGCTGGTGAACTATGCCAACGGCGCACATGGCGTGGTGGAAGCCTCCACCGGTCTCTGGCCCGGCACCGACGTGCGCATCGAGGTGAACGGCGAAAACGGCACCGCAATCATGACCGGCGAGCGAATGACCACCTGGAAGTTTAAGGACGAGCACCCGGAAGACGAAGCGATTCGCAACCTTGGCAACGCGGCGCAGGCCACCGGCGCCGGCGGACCCGCCGACTTCGGCTTCCTCGACCACAAGATAGTGATCGAAGACATGGTGGACGCCATCCAGGAGAATCGCGAGCCGGTAATTCCGTTGATGAGCGTGCGCCCGACGCTGGAGTGGGCGCTGGCGATGTATAAATCCGCGAAACTCGACGCCGCCGTCACGTTGCCGGTGCTGAACGAGGACGAAATCTGGGAGACCGACAACGCCGGCGTTTCGTAAGAGCGCCCGCCGTGCGCCGCTGTTTCTTCACAGCCATCACGATCATTACGAAGGAGAACTGACCATGACAACCACAATGCTGCCGGAGGTCGTAAAGACCGTTGAGGAACTCGACGAGCTGTTGAGCCGTCCTTACCCCGCGCTGATCGAGTCGATGAAAACCCTCGACGGCGATATTATGATTCTGGGCGCCGGCGGCAAGGTCGGACCGACCATCGCCATGATGGCGCAGCGCGCCATCGCCGCTGCCGGGGTGAAGAAAGACATCTACGCCGTCGATCTGTTCCCCATGCCCAAACTGGAAGCCCTCGGCATTAAAACTTTTACGTGCGACATGATGAACCTGGATGCGGTTGCCGCCCTGCCGCAAGTCAAGAATATCGTCTACATGATCGGTCGAAAATTCGGTTCCACCGGGCAGGAATACTTGACCTGGTCCACCAACGTGATCGTGCCTTACCACGCGGCGCGCGCGTTTCTCAATTCACGCATCGTCGCGTTTTCCACCGGCTGCGTTTACCCGCTGCTGCACGAGAGCACCGGTGGCGCCACTGAAGCCGTGCCGCCCGAGCCGGTAGGCGAATACGCGCAGTCCTGCCTCGGGCGCGAGCGCATGTTCGATTACTACTCGGAAGAGAAGGGCGAGAAGGTGGTGCATTTCCGCCTGAACTACGCCATTGACTTGCGTTATGGCGTGCTGTGGGATGTCGCCAGCAAAGTCTGGTCGGGCGAACCGGTGGACATCACGACCAACTATGCCAACGTCATCTGGCAGGGTGATTGCAGCAATATCGTGCTGCAGTGCTTCAACCTGGCCGCCAGCCCGGCGGCGATCCTGAACGTGACCGGTTCGGAGATCATCCGCATCGACGAAACCGCACGGCAGTTCGGCAAGTTGATGGGCAAGCCGGTGCAACTCAAAGGCCAGCCCAACGGCATCGCCTACCTGAACAACGCCGCGAAGATGGTCGAGTTGTTTGGCCAGCCGCAGGTTTCCGTCGACACCATGATCAAGTGGATCGCCAGTTGGGTGATGCAAGGCGGTGAGAACCTGGGCAAGCCCACTCACTTCGAAACGCAAGACGGCAAATACTGAACGCAGACCAGAACGTAAGCGCTACCGGCGTGGGGGCGAAATTGTTTCCGTCCCCCACGCCGTTGTGCATCGTTTTTCTCAGGCGGGAGTTCCCGTGGTTGTGTGGTACGGCAGAGACTGGCAGCGTCAGTTCAAGCGACACACGCCTTCTCGTGGTGCAACAACTCGTCCGCATGCTCGACCACTTTGCGGTAGGCGTTGGCATATTCCTCGATGATCTCGGGGTAATCATGCTTGAACCAGGGCACGGTGAAGGCGATGTTGGTGATGCTCTCTGCTACCGGCAGCGTGCCCGGGCCCTGACGCACGTCGCGCTGACCGAAGGCGACCATCGTGGCCTGCCCCATGCGGAAGATGTCCGCGGTGTGGAACATCGGGTGCAGGTGCAGGCAGGCGTTGGCGCCCGGGACGCAATTGACGCCTTCCGCGCTGACCGCATCACAGAACTTCGCGCAGGACAACCCACCCAATTCTTCCGCGCGGTACAGACCGCGCGCGGTATACCAGCCACCCATGGTCGAGCCGGAATCCTTCGCCGGACGATGCGCGCGAATGCCCGGCACGCCTTCCAGCAGGTCCCAGAAACGATTCATGCCGCGTTGAATCTCCGCGGCACGCTGATCGTAATATTTGAGCTGCACGCGGCCCATCGCCGCGCAGGTCTGGTTCAGGCGGTGTTTGGCTCCGCCCAGCGGGACGCCGGCGTATGCCAGCAAGTCAGGGTCGCTCACCTGCACATCGGAGTCATTATACCGGGAGCTGACGCCGGTGCGCTCGTAGAATCCGTAGGCAATGCAGCGTTCCAAAATCGTCTTGTCGTTGGTCACCAACATGCCGGCTTCTCCGATGGCGAAGCTCTTGCCGGCCATCATGCTCATGGCGGCTACATCGCCGAAAGTGCCGACTTTGCGGCCTTTATAGAGCGAACCATGCGCGTGGGACACGTCCTCGATCACCTTCACGCCATGTCTGCGCGCGATGGCCATGATCGGGTCCATATCACAGGGATGGCCGGCGTAGTGCACCACGACAATGGCTTTGGTGCGCGGTCCGATACGATGCTCGATGTCGTGCGGATCGATGCACAGCGAGTCGCACGCAATGTCGGCGAAGTTGACGGCGGCGCCCAGCGTGAGGGCGGCGGTGCAACTGGCCCAGTAGGTCATGCTCGGACAGATCAATTCGTCACCCGCGCCCAGTCCGCACGCCCACATGGCGCCAAGCAGGCTGGCGGTGCCGTTGCAATATCCGATGGCGTAGTCGCAGCCCATCCAGTCGGCGAATTCACGTTCGAACTGCCTTGTCACGTCCGAGCCGCTCATCGCGCCCCGCCGCAGTACCTCGAGCACGGCATCTTCATCTTCTTTCGTCACAATCGGCCAGGCAAACACATCGCCCGTGTCGCGGGTAATCGCTTTCGGTCCGCCAAACACCGCCAATTCACTCATCGTAAAGGTCCTCCGCAGGTTCCATCGCATACAGCATGCACATGGGAACTGTCCCCGGCGATCTAATACCCGATACCAGAGTACCGTAGATCATCTGATGGCGCAATGGGTGTTCTCGGGTGAGAAATATGCCGTCAGTGCGAGGAATCAACCCACGTTCGGAGAATCAGCGAACAAGCGCATACCCTGACATAGTCTTTCCACAGAGGAGTATTACGATGAATGCACCGGCACCGCACGGCGCACTGCCCGCATCCCGCCAATTAGCCTGGCATGCCATGGAGATGTATGGGTTTGTTCATTTCACTGTCAACACCTTCACTGACCGCGAGTGGGGGTATGGCGACGAAAGCCCGCAAGTTTTCAATCCGACCGCACTGGACACGCGCCAATGGGCGCGCGTCGCCAAGGAGACGGGACTGACCGGATTGATTCTCACCGCCAAGCACCACGACGGCTTTTGCCTGTGGCCCAGCCGTTATACCGAACACAGCGTAAAGAACTCACCCTGGAGAAACGGCAACGGCGACGTGGTGCAAGAGCTTTATGACGCCTGCCGCGCTTACGGTTTGAAAATGGGCATCTACCTTTCGCCGTGGGATCGCAACCATGCGGCGTATGGTCAGCCGGAGTATGTGCAGTATTTCCACTATCAACTTGAAGAATTGCTGTCACGTTATCCCGGTGAACTGTTCGAGGTGTGGTTCGACGGCGCCAACGGAGGAGACGGGTATTACGGCGGCGCGCGTGAGACGCGCGGCATCGATCGAAAAACCTACTACCAGTTCCCTCGCCTGTTTGACACGGTGCGCCGCCTGCAACCCGATGCGGTGATGTTCAGCGATGCCGGGCCCGACGTGCGCTGGGTGGGCAATGAGTCCGGTCGCGCCTCCGCCACCTGCTGGCATACGATCAATCCCGAAGGGATGTCTGCCGGGGAGGTGGACGATCCGAACCGGCTGGGTTGGGGTGAGCCGGATGGCTCCTGCTGGCGGCCGGCGGAAGTGGATGTGTCGCTGCGTCGCGGCTGGTTCTATCATGACGCCGAGTCTCCCCATGCGCTGGATGAGTTGCTGGCGATCTATCTCTCCAGCGTGGGCAACGGCGCCTGCCTGAATCTAAACCTGCCGCCCGACCGCGAAGGATTGATTCCCGCGCGTGATGTCAGTCGCCTGCGGGAATTTCGTGCCGTGCTGAACGCACTGTTTGCCGACGATGTCGCCAGCGGCAAAGCAGTGGAAGCCGACAACACCCGCGGCAATGATTCGGCATTCGCGGCCTCCCACCTGACGGATGGCGATCCGGCTACCTACTGGGCGGCGGATGATGATGTGCGTGCGGCCATGCTGATCGTCGATCTCGGCGAGAAACGGCGCATCCACCACCTGCGCATCGATGAATTCATCGAACTCGGGCAGCGTATCGAAGCCTTCGCCGTTGACGGCGCCTGTGAGTCGCAATGGCTGGAATTGGCCCGCGGCACCACCATCGGCGCCCGCAAACTACTCACCCTGCCGCCAATGACCACCGGCAAGCTCCGCGTGCGTATTCTGCACTCCCGCGCCTGCCCGGTGCTGCGCCGGCTGTCCGTGTATGGGTAGCGATCAACGCCATTCGCACTTCGCAAGGCGGGTCGAAATACAGCATGGCCGCGATCAGGCACAACCAGACCGAGCATGATAGTCGTGAATGGAGAGCAGGACGTGCCGGACAACCCCTGTCCGGCACGTCCTGCTGCGTCAGCAATGCTCCGAAACTAGCCACAGCTGGGCACGTCTTCCTTGAGATCCGCGGAACTGTTCACGCGCTTGGACGCTCGTTAATGCCGGCGGCAGTGACAGGAAGGTCTGTTGTCTCAATGTTTCTCAATCTGTTGTCTGTGACTGCTCGATCAATGTGCGAAAATATCAAATGATTATCAATTCACTCCAGGAGATGCTCTTCATAACCTGTTCCACTGCCACCGGCATCGTATCCTGTTCACGGCATCCATGCCATCCAGGCATGTCACCAGTATAACGCAGCAACATGACAACCGCTGTCACGGAACATTATCGCAACAAATATTTCCGCGTGTTTTTCAACAGATTGTGCCCCCAGGAAGATCACTTGCCGATTTCGCCTGTCATTCGCTGTTGCGTAGGCGATGCCTGCTGCGATGTGCCTGGGCGGCGCACAAATATACGCCTTTTCCCTGTGCTACAAAATGAAACCATTCCGACTTCCGTACGTCTTGGTATTTTTCATGCACCATCTCTCACAATGAGCGCACACCGGTATCACCCGAGACGTGCCACCGGCAAACCCCGTTGACCGGGATCAGCGCGGGAGCGTATGATAACCCGAGGATGGGTGTAGTCTGGTTGTCGTGCGACGGGTAGCCCATTCTCCTGATTAACCGGCAGGCTCCCGGTAGACGCCTGCTGCATCATATTTCCGTTCCCTGACATTCTTCCCTGGAGCTGTTACCGCACGCTTCACCAGCGCGGAAAGGGATAGGCATGGCATTCAACATTCACGCATACCGGTTTGCCGCCGATGAGATCGAGCGGCGAAAGCAGTTGTTCCGCGACCTATGGGCAGGGCGGCCGCTGGACCATCTGCCGGTGTTGATGACGGTGGCGCCACCGGACTCGCGCTACAGCGTGCGCGAACAATTTCTGGACGGCGACAAGCAATTGGAGGAAGCGCTGCGCACCGCGGGATTGACCTGGCAGGCGATTCCCGAAGGCGACACCGTACCGGCCATGCGCCCGGACGTGGGATGCTCCTGCCTGGCGACCGCCTTCGGCGCTGAGTTGTATTGGGGCGACGATGCCAATCAAACCTGCGGCGTGCAGACACCACCGCTGACCGACCTGTCGCGCATCGCGGACCTGCGCATCCCGCCTCCCGACGCTGGCCAGTTGGCGGAGGGCATCCAGCGTGTACGCCGATTCGCCGACGCCGGTGAAGGATTGATCAGCGTGTCGCTGCTCGACATGGCCGGCGGCTTGAACGTCGCGAGCGATCTGCTCGGCAGCGACACCCTGTATACCGCCATGTATGACGAACCCGACGCGCTGGGTCTGCTGCTGGAAAAGATTCAAGCGTTGTACCTTGCGACCATCGCGCGACAAATCGACGCCGCCGGTGGAGAAGCGCACATCACCACCACCGACTTCCCCGATTACTGGTTCCCCGAAGGCTGCAAAGGGCACGTATCGGATGACATTAGCGCCAACATCTCACCCGATTGCTACCGCCGCTTCAGTCTGCCGTATCATAACCAGATTTTCGCACGTTACGGCGGGGGCGGCTTGCACAACTGCGGACCGAATCCCTGCCTGGACGGCTACCTGTCGCATACGCCCCCGCTGCGCTGCCTCGATCTCGCCTACGACTACAGCCGCGCCGACCTGCCGATCATCAAGCGCCTGTGCCCACATCGCGCCTTCGTCATCCTCGGCGCCTTCCCCTCCGATCAGACGACGGCGGTGGCCACCTACCGGGAACTCATGGAACAGATGGCTCCGGACGTTATCGTTATCCCCGCGCTCACCGTCACCCCGGCACAGGATCCCCCCGCGTTCTACCGTGCCATGCGCGAAGTGGCGGACGAATATGCCCACCGCATGACATGGGGCTGGGAGTCATCTGCAGCACCGACGGGAGATTGAGGCCGTATCCCGGTACTGTGTCTGTTTCCTTTATAATCCATCGATACCAGTCGCGGTCGTCGACATCGTGAATGTCGGAACTAATACCGAATGTCTGGTACACCCTTCCGGTTCGCGACATCCGTCGCGAACCGGAAGGGCGTCGATGATATCCAACTTCGTTGATCCTTCACTACCCCTGGTCAACACTACCCCTGGTCAAACACGGCTAAAAATGATTGTGATTATGTTAACAAACCGGAAGGATGCTTAATATATTTATCGAAATAATCATGGCCAGCGTTGAATCCTCGACGAAAAGCCAGCGCTGTCATTCATCTTCAACAAAAAGGAGTTCATCGTGCTTCACGAACCCGCGGCGCCGGCGAGCAAAGATTATGCCATCGCCTATAAAACCCAGCTTGGTGTCTGGATGTTCCTCTGTTACTGCGTGTTTTATGCCGGTTTTGTCGCCATCAACCTGTATGCCCCGCAACTGATGGAAAAGATCGTACTGGCGGGATTGAACCTGGCTACCGTCTATGGATTCGCCTTAATCATTGTCGCACTGGCGCAGGCCATGGTCTACAACGCAATGTGCGGCAAGCAGGAGCGCCTGCTGGAAGCACAGATGAAGAAAGAAGAGGGGAACTGACGTGGTCATTGCGATCTTTTTATTATTCGTCGTCTTCGTAATCGGCCTGTCGTTCTACCTGGGCCGCAAGACGAAAACCTCCTCCGGCTATTATGCCGCTGGCGGACAAATTCACTGGGGCGTCAACGGCATCGCTTTCGCCGGTGACTACCTGTCAGCCGCCTCGTTCCTGGGCATCTGTGGCATGATCGCCACTGTCGGGTACGATGGTTTCCTGTATTCCATCGGCTACCTGGCCGGCTGGATCGTCGCACTGTTCGTCGTCGCCGAAGCCATGAAGCGTCTGGGCAAATATACCTTTACCGACGCGCTGGATTCTAAATTCAACTCACGCGGCATCAAACTGGCAGCGGCGATCAGCACGCTGGTGGTTTCCATTTGCTACCTGATTCCGCAAATGGTTGGTGCGGGTGTGCTGGTCGAGCCGTTGCTGGGCATCGCACAACACTGGGGCGTGATTATCGTCGGCGCGGTGGTCATCACCATCGTCGCCACCGCCGGCATGGCCTCCACCACCTACGTGCAGTTTCTCAAAGGCGGCCTACTCATTATCTTTTCCTTAGCGCTGGTGATTGCGGTGTGCGTACGCGGCTTCACCACCAAGCCGACCCCGGACGGCAAGCCTGCATATGTTTACCAGACGCTGAGCGCGATGGAAACGGCCGGCACCCTGAACGTGACAGACCCCGCCTATCAGGTGATCGAGTTACACGACGACAAGGCCTCACACGCGCAATTAGCGCGGTTATCGCGCAATGGGCAGGAAACCTGGTGGCTGGTTGACCGCAAGGACGACCAGGTGGTGCTGCACGAGGCGCAGTGCAAGGTGGAGACCCGCGACGGGAAAAAATTCGTCAACGGCGCGCCGGCATCGAAGGCCAATGTATTGCGGCCGGTGAGCAATATCGAGTTGCTGCGCGGGAAGAAGGAAGCGCCGAAAGGCAGTATCACTCCCGTCGACCTGCTGGCTGCCATGTCTGACAAAAACACCATTGTACGGCGTTGGAAAGACGCGAAGTTCGTCGATAAAGACGGCGGCAAGGTGAGCGTCTTCTTCTCCACCCTCACTCCCGGCAACCAGTTGATGCGTCCCGGCCTGAAATTCAAAGTGCAAGGCACACCGCTGGAAAAAGTAGACTTCGTCTCGCTGATGCTGGCGCTTTTCCTGGGCACCGCCGCGCTGCCGCATATCCTGATTCGGTATTACACCGTGCCCAACGCGGCCAGTGCGCGCAAGTCCACCATTGTAGCCATCGCCTCCATCGGCTTCTTCTACATCCTTACCCTGTTCATGGGATTGGGTGCCATGATGAACGGTGTGCTGAACCCGGCGGACAGTAACATGGCTGCTCCGCTGCTGGCGCGCTCCTTCGGCAATCTGCTGTTCGCGTTCATCTCAGCGATCGCGTTCGCCACCGTGCTGGGCACCGTCAGCGGCCTGATTGTGGCGGCGTCGGGCGCAATCGCTCACGATCTGATGGATCGCTTCATGCGCATCCGCATGGATGACCACCAGAAAGTACGCGCCGGTAAGATATCCGCCTTTGTGGTCGGCGGATTGGCGATTATCCTCGGCATTCTCTTCAAAGGCATCAATGTGACGTTCCTGGTCGGCCTGGCCTTCGCGGTGGCGGCTTCCGCCAACTTGCCCGCGGTGTTGATGCTATTGTTCTGGAAAAAAACCACGGCGGCGGGCATCACCGTATCAGTCCTCGTCGGCACCGTATCGGCGCTGGTGCTGATCGCGCTCTCGCCTGATTTGTATAAGCTCTACGGAATCGATCCCTCGCTGGCGCCGGTGCCTTTCAGCAATCCCGGCATCGTTTCCATTCCGTTGAGTTTCCTGACGTTGGTCATCGTGTCGCTGTGCACGCAAAAAACAGTGACACAAGCGGTCGATGCCGTCCAGGTCGAAGCTGTACATTGATCGCTCGCGGCGTAGTATAATAAAGTAACCTCTGGTGTGAGCCGGCGGAACGCCGGCTCACACCGAACTGTCTACACGGGAAGGAGCCATGCACGCCACGACCCGCGTTGATTTCCACTGTCATTCGGTGCACAGCGACGGTGCGCTAACCCCGCGCGAACTGGCCGAGTATCTCTCCGCCGAGGGCGTGGTCGCGGCTGCCCTCACCGATCACAACAGTCTGGACGGCCTGGAAGCGTTTCGCCTGGCGCTGGCGCGGCGCGAAGTCGGCTGCATCACCGCCGTCGAAATTACCACGCAATGCGACGGACAGGAAGCCCACCTGCTCGCCTATGGCATCGATCCCACCCACCCCGAGTTGCAGGCCACGCTGGTGTCGCTGCGCCAGGCAAACGCCCACACCGCGCAAAGCGTCGCCGAATCACTGCGCACCAAGGGATCGCCGACGCCGCATAACGCGGACAGCGCGGTGCCCGACGGACGGCTGGACATCGCAGAGGCGATCGCACTGGTGCACCGCGCCGGCGGGCGCGCATTCCTCGCGCATCCGCTGATGCTGGAACCCGATCCCGTGAAGCTGGAGGCGCTGGTGACGCGGCTGCAGGCGTGCGGCCTTGACGGCCTTGAAGCGTTATATGAGCCGTTCAGTACAGACGACCGCCGCCGATTATGCGAACTGGCGCAACGCCATAGCCTGCTGGTGAGCGCCGGCACTGACATACACGACCGCAAAGCGTTGAACCACCGCGCAGGCATCGAGATGCCCACCCCGTTATGGAAGGCATTTCGCGATGCCGTCTGCGCGAACAATGCCCTCGCGCCAATGCCCGTTATCCCGCCGGTTGGGCGGCATCGGACGCGCTTCAAATGGCGCGCATTCCTCTTTCACTTCCTCTTCCCCACCCTGCTGGCGATTGCACTGTTCATCACCGCCGTCTATGCCATCATCCTACCGACCTTCGAGCGGTCGCTGTTGGAACGCAAGCGCGAGATGATCCGCGAACTGACCAACTCCGCATGGAGCATTCTCGCTGGATTCGAACGCGATGAACGTGCCGGCCGGCTGACACGCGCGCAGGCGCAGACACTAGCCATCTCACGCATTGCCTCTTTGCGCTATGGCCATGCGAGCAAGGACTATTTCTGGCTGCAAGATATGGCGCCGCGTATCATTATGCACCCATATCGCAAGGATCTGAACGGAAAGGACGTCTCGACCTTCCGCGATCCGCGCGGCGTGGCGATTTTTGTCGAGTTCGCCGACGTGGTGCGGCGCCACCACGAGGGGTATGCGCATTACGTCTGGCAGTGGAATGACGATCCCCGCCGGTTGGTTCCGAAGGAATCTTACGTCAAAGGCTTTCAGCCCTGGGGATGGATCATCGGCACCGGCATCTACATCGAGGACGTCACGCTGGAGATCAAGCGCATCGAACGCAGCGTGGTCCAGACCACCCTGGTGATTTCAATCATTGTCGTGCTGTTGTTGTTGTATGTCATGTTCGAGAGTTTGCGGCTGGAGCGGGAACGTGCAGAGGTGGAAGAGAGCCTGCGCGACTCCACGGAACGCTACCGCTCCCTGGTGGAGGCTACGACGGAAGGCACGCTGCTGGTGCTGGAAGGGCGGTGCCGTTATGCCAATCCCATCTTTTTGGAGATGCTGGGCGCCACGCCGCGCGAGTTGGAGTTGCTCGACCTGTCGGACCTGTTCCCGGAAATCGCGGAGAATGACGCGGCGTGGACGCAATTGCACCGCCTGCTGGATGGCGAGGAAGCGATAGGCGGATTTGACGCCGTGTTGCGGCGCCGCGATGGCACACGCGTTGCCTGCGTACTGACCCCGAGCCGTATTGCCGTGGTGGAACGTAAGGGTTTCATCTTACTTTCCCGCAGCATTAGCGCGTCACCGGACGACGATGGCGCAAACGATCAGCGCCACCAGCAGTTGCGCCAGGTAATTGACGACAGTCCGATCGGCATCTTCCGCGCCCGCCCCACCGCCCGCGGCATGCTGCTTGCCTACAATCGCAGCGCCGCGCGATTGCTGGCGACGGGGGAGACGCCGGAGCATATGCCGCCGACCCTGGCCGATCTCTTCCACGACATCGCGCAATATGAGGAGTTCCAGCAGGAATTGCAGCGCGAGGATACCGCCGTGCGCCGGCTGCACCTGGCGTCGCGCGATCTGAGCCGGCGGACGGTGGCCATTGCCGTCCGCCTAATCCGCGACGAACACGGCGCTCCGCGCTTCATCGACGGCGTCATCGAGGATGTGACGGCACAGGATCGCCGTGAAACCGAGCTGGCGGCGGTCATCGAGCACCTGCAAACCTCGTTACTTTTTTTACATGAGCCGGTCAGCCGCATCAAACGCCATGTTGTCTGTTGCGCGCTGGACACGCCGACCGTCGCCGTCGCCACCCTGATGTCGGAGCAACACGCCAGCGCCGCGTTGATTCAGGCTGAATCTGGCAATATTGTCGGCATCGTGACAGACGGGGATATCAGGCAGCGCGTGGTAGCCGCGGACGCCGATGCTCGCCAGCCGGTCTATCACATCATGAGCGCGCCGCTGGTCACCGTCACCGAGCATGCAGTCATCTATGAGGCGCTGTCGCTGATGGAGCAGCGAAATATCCAGCACCTGGCGGTGACGGATGACGCCGGCCGCATCGTCGGGGTGATTCGCAACCAGGAACTGCTGCAGTTTCGCAGCTACGGGCCGATCGTGCTCACCCGCGAGGTGGAGGAGGCGGCTACGCCGGACGCGGTGGTACAGAATTGTCACCGGGTGCCAGGATTGGCGCGGGCGTTGCTCGACTGCGGCGCGCACCCGCACTTGATCACGCGAATGATCTCCGCAGTGTGCAACGCCGCCACCGTGCGCTTAATCGCCCTTGCGGAACAGGAGCTGGGTCCTGCCCCGGTGCCTTTCGTCTTTCTCGCCCTGGGTAGCCAGGGTCGGCAGGAGATGACGCTGTCCAGCGACCAGGACAACGCCATCGTCTTTAACGCACCCGACGACGATGCACGGGCACGAGCGGAGGTCTACCTTCCTGCGCTGGGACGCTTCGTATGCACCTGGCTCGATCAAGCGGGGTATCCGCTGTGCCGGGGCGAGGTGATGGCGCAAAACCCGCGCTGGTGCCAGCCGCTGTCGGTGTGGAAGCAATATTTTACGGATTGGATGGATCGCGCTGAGGCGCAGCAACTGCTGGAGTTCACCATCTTTTTCGACTTTCATCCACTCTATGGCGACCTGGAGATTGCGCGGGAATTGCATCGCCATGTTTTTGCCCAGGCGCGCGCTCATCCCGCATTCTATCCCTATTTCGCGCAAGATTCGCTCCGCTTCAAGCCGCCCGCGCGGGTGTTTGGCCGCTTCCTCGGCGGTGGCGCCATCGAGCAGACCGGCCAACTCGATCTCAAGGACGCGCTGATACCCCTCATCAGTTTCGCCCGTCTGTATGCACTGCGCCAGCAGGTAGACGCGACCAACACTCTCGACCGCCTGCACGAACTGACCATGGCGGATATCCTTCCTGAATCGAGCTGCCGGGAAATCGCCGACGCCTACGACTTCCTCTTGCGGCTGCGGCTGCGGCAACAGGCGGCGGCGCTTACCGCCGAACACCCCCCGGACAACATCATTCACACGCGCCGTTTGGGCCAGATCGAGCAAACGCTGCTCCACCAGTCGTTCGCGCAGATCGCTGCCGTGCAGAAGCGCATCAGTTACGACTTCCTCGGCGGCACGCAGTGAGGGAAGTGCCCTGCGTCGCACCGCGAATGACAGTTCCGGTATGCGCGTTCAACGTAAAAACGGATTGCTGCGCCGTTCGATGCCGATGGTGGTGGCGGGGCCGTGGGCCGGATAGACGCGCACGGCATCGCCCAGCGGCAGCAGGTGCGTGCGAATGGCGCGCCGCTCGCGCTCATACTCAGCCTGGTTGGGCGTGCCGCCGATGGCGCCGGCGAACAAGGTGTCACCGGTGAACGCCACATCGCCGGCGGTGAAGGCCAGCGAGCCGGCGGTATGGCCCGGCACATGCAGCACGCGCCAGGCCAGTGTGCCACAAACGATGGTTTCCCCGCCTTCCAGCGGATAATCGGGCGGTTGATCCAACAGGCGCACGTCATCGACACCGGCATACACCGGTGTTCTCAGCCGCGCGGTCATCTCCGCCAATCCCTCGGTATGGTCCCAATGCCCGTGTGTGAGCGCAATCGCCGCCAGCGACAACCCGAACGCATCAAGCGTCTGCACGATGGCGTCGTCCCACCCGCCCGGATCGACGAACAGCGCTTGCCGGTCGCCTTCCGCCCAGGCGAGATGGCCGCGGATGGGATATGACCCGAGAATGAAACTCTGGACGTGAATGCTGGTCATGGCGTGTTGTTCTTCCTGTGCATGCGCTGATATGTGGAAATACTCCCGACTTCACCAGATGCCAACGGTATAGACATTTCCGGCACTGTCGCCCGTGAAGCGGGACAGTACCCAATACCGTGCAATGCTCATCATCAGCACCAGCGTGGCACGGGCGTCCCGCCCGTGTGACGTTATAGCCGGGGACGGCCATCACAGTTCCGTGACACATCGGAACTGCTCCCGATCTCGGGCGCCACTATCCATGTGCTCACGCCGTCTTTCCGCCTTGCTTGTCTGCCAGCACCGCTTGCAGATCGGCATCACCGAACGTATAAATGCGCGCGCAGAAGTCGCAAGTCACCTCTACCGGCTCATGCCGATCGAGCAGCTCCTGTAAATCGCGGATACCGAGCGCCTTCAGCGCCCGGCGCGATTTGGCGCGCGTACAGCCGCAGTGAAAATGCGGCGTCAGGCGATCCAGCACTTGCCAGTCGAATCCCGCCAGCAGCACGCCGAGAATTTGCTCCGGGTCGCGCAGCGTGGTAATCAACTCACTGGGCGCGGGCGATTTCAGCACATTCGCTTCCAGGTGGTCGATCACTTCGGGAGTGACTCCCGGCAGTGGCTGGATGATATACCCGCCTGCCGCCGCCACCGAATTATCCGGATTCACCAGCACGCCCAGCCCCACCACGGATGGCTGTTGCTCGGAAGTGGCGAAGTAAAATGCCAGGTCGTCGCCGATCTCACCGCTTTGCAGGTTCACGCGCCCCACATAAGGCTCGCGCAATCCCAGGTCGCGAATGACCAGCAGTTCGCCATGCCGGCCCACCGCGGTGCCGACGTCAAGCTTACCCGCTCGCGACGGCGGGTTCACCTGCGGGTTATGCAGGTACCCGCGCACGCGCCCGTCCGGCGTGGCCTGCGCGAATACGCCCCCCACCGGCCCGTCACCCTGCACGCGAATGGAGATGCGCTCGCCTTCCTTGATGGTCGCCGCCAGCATCACCGCCGCGCTCAACACCCGCCCCAGTGCCGCGGTGGCGGCGGGCAGCGATTGTTGCATGCTTCGCGCTTTTTCGCACAGGCGCGTGGTGTTCACCGCGAACGCGCGCACCTGTCCATCCGCGGCAATGGCGCGGATCAATTCATCGCGTTGTCGTGCCATGTGGTTCGCTTCCCCCACCCTCCAATTCGTCACCGAGCGTATTCGACCTTTCCAAGCTATACCATTGATGATACGTAAATGTTGTGATCCGTTGCCAACAAGTCGATGTGACCTGCCGTGATGCAAAGGCAGCGGTATTGCACTACCCTTGTCGCCCCTCCCCTCCCCGCTGGATCGACAAAGTTCACCACGGGAGCGACCGCACTTCCAGACTGAGAATCGTGCTCTGTTACGGACAGCAGGACGTGACAGGCAGGCCTGCCTGTCACGTTCATCCGCGTATAACCGTCGCATTTTTTGCACCGCATGGGCGACGAGGTATCATACATTACGTCTCATCAGTCCGCGCACTTGCCATCGCTTCACCCTCCCTGGTACTATTATATGCACCCATGACAACTGACATGATAGTACCCACATCGAATCTGGCCGGCGCACTGGAATGCTTGCTGCTGATGGCCGATCGTCCGCTGGCGCTTGGCGAGTTGGCCGAGTTGCTGGAGATCTCCATGCCTGCCGTGCGCCAATTGCTGGAGACGCTGGAGGATCGCTACCTCGGACTGCGCATCGTGGAGGTGGCCAACGGCTACGAATTAGTGACCAGACCGGAATTCGCGGAATTCATCGCGCGCCTGCACCAGCCGCCCAAGTTTCGCATCTCGCCCGCCGCGCTGGAGACGCTGGCCATCGTCGCTTATCGTCAGCCGGTGACGCGCCCGGAAATCGAGGCGCTGCGCGGGGTGAATTCCGACAGCGTGGTCTCAACGCTGCTGGAACACGGCTTGATCTGCGAACGCGGACACAAAAACGCGCCGGGCAAGCCGATGCAATACGGCACGACCGACCGCTTCCTCAAGCTATTCGGCCTGCCCAACCTGAACGCGCTGCCTGACCTTGCCACTTTCGTCGAGCAGGCGGCGCCCGCCCTCGACGGCTTCACCGCGACGGAAGGGAGCGAGTGATGTTTTCAGCAGTATCCGACCCCGTCTGGTTGCGTACGGCGCAACCGCTGATCGAGCTGGCACTGGCGGAAGACCTGGGCACCGGCGACGTCACCGCGTCATCCACCATCCCCGCGACGGCGGTGTCCCACGGCATCTTCCTGGCCAAGGGACCGGGCGTGCTGGCGGGATTGCCTATCGCCGCACAGGTGATGCATACGGTGGATCCGCGTATCACCCTGCGCGTGCTGGTGGAAGACGGCCAGCCGGTGACGCCGGGCACGCGGCTGGCGCTGGTGTCCGGTCCGACGCGCAGCCTGTTGTCGTCCGAGCGCACCGCGCTGAACTTCCTGCAGCGCATGTCCGGCATCGCCACCGCCACCGCTCGTTACGTGGCAGCGGTGGCCGGCACCGGAGCGCGCATCGTGGATACCCGCAAGACCGCCCCAGGACACCGCGTGCTGGACAAATACGCCGTGCGCGCCGGCGGTGGCGACAATCACCGTTTCAACCTCTCCGACGGAGTACTGATCAAGGACAACCACATCGCCGCGGTTGGCGGGGTGGCGCCGGCCATACGCGCCGCCCGCGCCGGCGCGCCACACACGTTGAAAATCGAGGTGGAGGCGGATACGCTGGAGATGGCGCGCGAGGCGGTGGACGCCGGTGCCGACATCGTCCTGCTCGACAACATGACGCTGGAACAGATGCGCGCCTGCGTTGCGATGATCGCAGGCCGCGCGCGCACCGAGGCGTCCGGCAATGTCACCCTCGACCGCGTGCGCGCCATCGCCGAGTGCGGCGTTGATCTTATCTCCATCGGCGCGCTCACTCATTCCGTGATGGCGCTGGATATTTCACTAGATTTCACGGCGGAAGCATAACACCCGGGCACTGCTCCCCTGCACGATACGAGGTAACCCATGTCCACCCAACCAAACAAAGCACTAGAAACCTTCGCAAATCCGAATCCGGAGCGCGATTACACTATCGAGATTACCTGTCCGGAGTTCACCTGCCTGTGCCCGCGCACCGGACAGCCGGACTTCGCCGTGATCCGCCTGAATTACGTGCCCGATGCGTTATGCGTGGAGTTGAAGGCGCTCAAGCTCTACTTCTGGTCGTTCCGCGATGAGGGTGCCTTCCATGAGGCGGTGATCAACCGCATCCTGGACGACCTGGTGACCGTGCTTCAACCACGGCGCATGACCGTGACGGGCGAGTTCAACGTGCGCGGCGGGCTGCACACCGTGGTCACCGCGCAGCATGAGGCGTGAGCTTCGCCGGATTGAGTTCGAAGATCTCTTCCGCTTTGATGAACGCCGCATGCCCATCCAGATAGGCGGCGACAAAGCCCCCGCCCAACCCATGCCGCGTCACATCCACGTCGCGGCGCGTCCGCAGCAAAGCGTCCGGGGTGACGGCATCCGCCGTCACGATGGTCTCGCGCTCCTTGCCGGCGGCGATCTCCGCCTTCGCGCCCACCAGCAGACCATTGAAGCCGTACCCAATCGCCGGAGCGGCCGCTTCGGCCTGCCGCTTCGCCGGGCACGCCAGCACGGCGACCGGCACACCGGGGAAGGCTGCGTGCAAGCCGATCCATTGCGCGGGAAACTGGGCGGCGTTGTCCTGCAAATAGGCGGCCACCGCGATTGCCAGTTGCCGCTGGTGATTGAGGCAGGCCGCCCGCGGCGTCTGTCCCCCGCGCACGGCGGTCAGCGACTTGCCGATGAGAAAGCAAAACAGCAGCACCAGGCCGGACATGACCACCATGCAGGTAATAACATTACGCGACATGGATCCCCACCTCCGCAACAGTGTTCTCACTCATTATACCGCAAAAGACGGCTCACTCGGACAAACGTCGATTCAACTCCGTTGACACCGGTATATCGGGCACTTATACTGGTTTAGTATATTGTGTACTGCGTTAGTTGAGTTCAACTCGGTCGAGGTTCTTATGGGGATATTTGCCCATATCAAGCGGGATATTCAGGCCGTCTTCGAGCGCGATCCGGCGGCACACAGCATCACCGAAGTACTGTTGTGCTACAGCGGCCTGCATGCGATCTGGTGGCATCGGCTCTCTCACCGGTTATGGAAGATGGGGCTACCGCTGACGGCGCGCTGTATTTCGCAACTGGCGCGCTGGCTGACCGGCATCGAGATTCACCCGGCGGCGCGCATCTGCGACGGGCTGTTCATCGACCATGGCATGGGCGTCGTCATCGGCGAAACGGTGGAGATCGGACGCAACGTCACCCTGTTCCAGGGTGTCACGCTGGGCGGCACCGGCAAAGAGAAGGGCAAGCGCCATCCCACGCTCGGTGACAACGTGCTGGTCGGCGCCGGCGCGAAAATTCTCGGCTCCTTCAAAGTCGAGGATAATTCTCTCATCGGCGCCAACGCCGTGGTGCTGCGTCCACTGCCTGCCCACGCCACCGCGGTCGGCGTGCCGGCGGAAGTCGTACGCCTGGCTGGCAAGAAAATCGGCCTGCTGGCACACGATAAAATGCCCGATCCGATCCATGAAAGCATGACCGCACTGCGCACCCGCCTGGAAGCACTGGAAACCCGTCTGCACGAATTGGAAGACGCCTTACAGCAAGACGTGCAGCAAGTCGGATGAGAATCCTGGGGCAAATGCGTCATGCGCGTGACGTCTCGCTACGTCATGCCTCCCGTACGCTTCCACGCTGGTTGAGTCGTCCAGTGCAACATATGAAAATGCCTTTCCATGTGTTGCACACGTCATGCACTGCCGCCTGCAGAGTCGATGTACACACAGCCGCGGGTGCATGTACAACCTGTATTGCGCATTCGTCGAACATCCCGTATGGCACTGGCTTTTCACCATCAAGTATAATTTCGACGAAGCGGATACATGCGGATCGGCCTTCGCCTTCGTTGCCTTCCCCTTCTCTCCTCATTTTTGGTACAATCTACCCCTGGGGAACTTAGCGCCGGGCAGGAGGTGTTATCACTCGTCCGGTAATACAGCAAATACGATTCCCTACTTCGCAATCAGCAATGGAGTGATGCATGGCATACCTTGGCGTGGATATCGGTTCGGTGAGCGTAAAGACGGCATGGCTGTCCGACGCGGGCGCGTTGGAGGATTACACCTATCGCCGCCATTTTGCGCGACCGTTGGAGGTGGCGCGCCAATTGATCGAGGAAGCCCTGTCCGCGCATGCCGGCACGGTGCGCCTCGGGTTTACCGGTTCCAGCGGCAAAGCGGTCGCCGAATTGCTGCACGCTCCGTTTGAAAATGAGATGGTGTGCCAGGCGCGCGCGGCGGCGTTCCTAACGCCGGAGGTACGCAGCCTGATCGTGGTGGGCGGCGAGGATTCCTTTCTGGTGGTGCTCGATGAAGCCGGCGTTGGCGACGCGGTGCGCATTCGCGATTTCGCCATGAACGGGCTGTGCGCCGCCGGCTGCGGCAGCTTTCTGGACCAGCAAGCCAGCCGGTTGGGCGTGAAGATCGAGGATGAGTTCGGCCGCCTGGCGGTGACGTCGCTTAAACCCGCGCGCGTAGCCGGACGTTGCAGCGTCTTCGCCAAAACCGACATGATTCACCTGCAACAGCAGGCGACGCCGGTGGGCGACATCGTAGCCGGCCTTTGCTTCGCCTTTGCGCAGAACTTCTTTTCCGTGCTGGTGCAGGGGAAAGAGATCATCCCCGCCGTGGGATTCCATGGCGGCGTGGCGCTGAACGCGGGCATGGTGCGCGCATTTCGCGAGGTGCTCGGGCTGACGCCGGAACAGTTCGTGGTGTCGCCGCACGCGCACGTCGCCGGCGCGGTGGGCGCGGCCCTGCTGGCGCGCCGCGACGCCGGCGCTTTCACCCGCGACCTGACCCCGCTGGTCGAGCATATCGCCCGCGTGCCGCAGTTGGGCGCGTCGCATACCCCGCTGCCCGACCCCGGCCCCCCGCCGGGTAGCCACCTGGCCGTGGTGCCGCCCGGACCGCCCATTGACGCTTACCTGGGCGTGGACGTGGGTTCCATCAGCACCAACGTGGTACTCATTGACGGCGAAAAGCGCGTGCTGGCCAAGCGCTACCTGATGACCGCGGGCCGACCGATCGAGGCGGTACGACAGGGATTGCGCGAGGTGGGCGAGGAATTCGCCGACCGCGTGGTGGTGCGCGGCGTCTGCACCACCGGCTCGGGGCGCTATCTGACTGGCGATTTCATTGGCGCCGACCTGGTAAAAAACGAAATTACCGCACAGGCGCGCGCCGCGGCGGAGATCGATCCACGCGTCGATACCATCTTCGAGATCGGCGGACAGGATTCCAAATACATCAGCCTGGAGAACGGCTCCATTGTCGATTTCGAGATGAATAAAGTCTGCGCCGCCGGCACCGGCAGCTTCCTGGAGGAGCAGGCCGAGCGATTGGGTATCAGCATCAAAGGCGAGTTCTCCGACCTGGCGCTGCAGGCGGCCGCGCCGGTGCGCCTGGGGGAGCGCTGTACGGTGTTCATGGAATCCGACCTGGTAGGCCAGCAAACGCGCGGCGCGACCACCGCCGACCTGGCTGCCGGGCTGGCGCATTCCATTGTGCACAATTACCTGAACCGCGTGGTGGGCGAACGCAAAATCGGCGAGCGCATCTTCTTTCAGGGCGGCACCGCGTTCAACCGCGCGGTGGTGGCTGCCTTCCGCAAGGTGACCGGCAAACCCGTTACCGTGCCGGAACACCATGAAGTGACCGGCGCCATCGGCTGCGCGCTGATGGCGCGGGAAGCCGCGCACCCCGCTATGCCCAGCCGCTTCAAGGGATGGGACGTCAGCAAGCGCGAATATCGTCAGGATTCCTTCGAGTGCAAGGCGTGCGCGAATCGCTGTGAGATCAACCGCGTGCACATGGAAGGCGAAGCAACCCTCTTCTACGGCGGGCGCTGTGAGAAATACGAGAAGCGGCGCGCGATCAGTCCGGACATTCCTGACCTGTTCGCCGAGCGCGAGCGCCTCTTGCTGGCGGGGTACCGCGCTCCCGCGCCGGCGCCCGGCCAGCCGCTGATCGGCATTCCGCGCACGCTGCACTTCACCGAATATCTTCCCTACTGGACTGCCTTTTTCGCCGCGCTGGGATTGCCGGTGCTGCTCTCCGGTCCCACCAGCAAGGCCATCATCGACCGCGGGTTGGAGGCCGTGCAGGCGGAGTTCTGCTTCCCGGTGAAGGTGGCACACGGCCATGTGGCCGAACTGCTGGAAGCAGGGGTGACACACCTGTTCCTGCCCAACGTGCTGCAACTGCCCAAGCTGCATGAAGGCTATCAGGAGAGCGTTCCCTGCCCCTACGTGCAGAGTCTTTCCTACACCATCAACGCTGCGCTGGCGCCAGACGAGCGCAAGGTGACGCTCATCAACGCGCCGGTCAACCTGCACGGCCCTCACGCCCGCACGGAGGAGAACCTCTACCGGCAGCTCAAGCCGCTGGGCGCGACGCACAAGGCGGTCGCGCGGGCGATGGCGGCGGGGCGCGCTGCGCAGCACGCCTTCAGCGAGGCGCTGATGCAGCGCGGACGCGAGGTGCTGGCGCAACTGCGAGAGGACGAAAAGGCGATCGTGATCGTCAGCCGCCCCTACAACGGTTGCGACAACGGCATCAACCTGGAGTTGCCAACCCGTTTCCGCGAGTTTGGCATGCTGCCGATTCCGCTGGACATGCTCACGCTGGACGAATTCGATCTCTCCAGCGAGTTCCCCGACCTGACCTGGCGCTACGGTCAGAAGATTCTCGCCACCGCCGATCTGGTGCGCCAGGACCCGCGTCTTTACGCCGTCTACCTGACCAACTTCGGCTGCGGTCCCGACTCGTTCCTCACCAATTTCTTCGGCGCGCGCAGCGGCGACAAGCCGTTCCTGCAACTTGAAATCGACGAGCACTCCAGTGACGTGGGCGCCATCACGCGCTGCGAGGCGTTCCTCGACAGCCTGCCCAAGAGCGAGCGTGCGGTGAGCGAACCGCGCCAGTTCGTGGTGAACGCGCCGCGCCTGCGTGACAAGCGCATCATCTATCTGCCGAACATGTGCGACCTTGCCTACGGACTGGCAGCGGCGTTCCGCTCGGTAGGCCAACCCGCCGAGGCGCTGCCGGAAACCGACGCGGAGTCGGTGGCCATCGGCAAGCGGTATTGCACCGGCAAGGAATGCTTCCCCTGCATCGCCACCACCGGCGATATCGTGCGCCACCTCACCCGCCCCGACATCGACCCGGAAAAGAGCGCGTTCTTCATGCCCAGCGTGGCGGGCGGCTGCCGCTTCGGCTATTACAATGTATTGCAGCGCTTGATCCTGGACGAATTGGGCCACAACGCGGTGCCCATCTTCGCGCCCAACCAGGACCGCGGCATTTACGACACGCTGGGCCGACACGGGGGCGACCTTTTCGTCCGCCGCGCGTGGCACAGCATCGTCGCTATCGAGCTGTTGGAAAAGGCGCTGCGCCACGTGCGCCCGTGTGCCGCCGACCCCGCCGCCGCCGACCGCGTCTACCAACAAGGCCTGCGGGCGGTAGAGCATGCCATCGAGCGTGGCGAGCGGCTGGAACCGGTAATGGAGGCAGCGCGCGACGCCTTTGCCGCGCTGTCGTTCAGCCTGAATGGACAGCCGTGGATCGGCATTGTCGGCGAAGTATTCGTGCGCATGCACCGCTACAGCAACCAGGACCTGATCCGTCGCATCGAGGAGTTGGGCGGCAAGGTGTGGCTGTCACCCTTCACCGAGTGGATTTACTACATCAACCACAACCAGATCGAGGACGCGCAGTGGAACGGTCAGTGGTGGAACCTGTTCCGCCTGCGGCTGACCGACCGCGTGATGAAGAGCGACGAACACCGCCTGTCGCGTCCATGGGAGGGTTTTCTCCCCAACCTGCACGAGGCGACTCCCGAGGCTATCATGGCGGACGGTGAGCCCTACGTCGCTTCCGCCTTTCGCGGCGAAGCCATCCTCGGCATCGGCAAAGCCGCGCAGTTCCACCGCCTGGGCCTCTCCGGCGTGGTTAACGTCATACCCTTTACCTGCATGCCCGGCACCATCACCAGCGGCCTGTTCAAACGCTTCCAGCAGGACTACGACCATATCCCCATCCTCAACCTCGCATTCGACGGCCAGGAGACCGGCAACCTCCCCCTTCGACTGGAAGCCTTTTTACAGCAGTGTAAAGGGTATCAGGAACGGCAGCAGGTAAAGGGATTGTGATCCAACGCTCATGCCGTGCGCCAATATGCGATAATGGCCAGGCAGGCGGGGGTGACGGTAATCTCTGCCATGAAGTTGGGGTATTTGCGCGCGTTGTCGATGACGGCGTCGGCAGCCTCGTAACAGCCGCCGCAGTGCACCGCATAGTTGAGCCGTCAAAATAAGCAGACCGCCTTTCCTCCCGGTGCCGTAGCCGTATGAATACCGCCGCGCACGGGGCCGGGGATTGGCGCACCCGTGTGAAACCGTCATTTCACCTTCAGCGTCAACCCGCCGATCTTCACGATTTCTCCCGTCCGCAGTGTATGGGTGGTGATGCGCCGGCCATTGACGAAGGTGCCGTTGGTGCTGCCCAGGTCGCGCAGCACCCAGCCTTCGTCTTCCAGCACGATTTCCGCGTGGCGGCGCGAAGCGCCGGGATCGGTGAGCGCCAGGGTGTTGACGTTGCCGCGCCCGATGGTCAGGTTGTCGGTGAGTGGAATGATACGTCCGGTGCCTTCGCCGCTGACGATCTCCAGCGCGGCGGCAGGCTCGGGCAGCACGATGGTACCCTCCATCTCCTTTTCCGCGCCGGTCGAGGGGCGTGCCGTGGCGACGGACGATACCGAGCGTAGTGTGGGCGGGGTTACGGCGACGCTGGGCACCGCCTGCGGATCGCTGGACAATGCCACCTGCATGTCGCCGACTTTCACCGTGGGATCGTCGACCAGGCGTACCGTCACCGGCCCGACCACCTGGTATTTGCGCTCGGTGATGAATTCGCGCAGGTATTGTTCGAGTTCCGCGAGCAGGCGCGTGCTGATGGGGGTGAAGGATTGATGCGTCTCCGGAGCCAGTTGCACGGTGTAACTGTTGGGCACATAGGTGGCGCTCACGCTGACGGCACGATGACTTTCCAATTCGCGCGTCAGGCGCTTGGCGATTTCGATGGGTTGCAGTGTAGTGCGGAAGGCGCGTGAGAACACCCCTTCCACCATATCTTCCAATGCGCGCTCAAAACGCGACAGCAGATCCATCATGCCCTTGCTTTCCCCGGCGACCGCCTACCGCAGCCGCGCCAGGAACTGTCGCATGCGCCCCATCGCCTCTTCGATCTTCGGCAGCGCGGCGGCGTAACAACAGCGGATATAGCCTTCACCACTGGCGCCGAAGCCGCTGCCGGGCACCACCGCCACCTGGTGCTCCATCAGCAACCGCTCGGCGAATGTTTCCGAACTCAATCCCGTATGCGCGATGGAAGGGAAGGCGTAGAACGCCCCTTCCGGCTCGAAGCACGGCAGGCCCATGTCGCGCAGGCGATTCACGATCACCCGACGGCGGTGATCGTAATCCTCGCGCATCAACGCCACTTCATCGCCGCCATGGCGCAGCGCTTCGATGGCGGCGTTCTGCGCTGGATGCGATGCGCACATGCAGGTATACGCATGAATTTTGTTCATCGCCTCGATCAGCTCGGCAGGGGCGGCCACGTAACCCAGCCGCCAGCCGGTCATGGCGAACGCCTTGGAGAAACCGCTCAACAGGATGGTGCGCTCGCGCATGCCGGGTTGCGCGGCGAAGGATACCGGCTCGCGTCCATACGTCAGCTCAATATAGACTTCGTCGGAGATTACCAGCAAGTCGCGCTGCTCGGCCACCGCGGCCAGCGCCGCCATGCGTTCCGGCGGCAGAATGGCGCCGGTGGGATTGTTGGGATACCCGAGCAGCACCGTGCGCGCGCCGCTCGTGAGCACCGCCTGGTCAAGCGTCTCCGCGGTTAATTGGAACTGGTCTTCAACATGGGTGGCAATGGGAATCGGCTCGCCGCCGGCCAGCGTGATCACCGGGGGATATGCGACGTAGGACGGTTGCGGCACCAACACGCGCGTACCGTCGGAAATCACCGTGCGCAATGCCAGATCCAGCGCCTCGCTGACCCCCACCGTCACCATAATTTCGGTCGTGGGATCATAATCCACCCCGAAGCGGCGGGACAGGTAGCGCGCGATTTCGCGCCGCAACTCGATGAGCCCCAGGTTGGCGGTGTAATAGGTTTTGCCTTTTTCCACGGAGAAGATGCCGGCTTCGCGCACACGCCAGGGGGTGACGAAATCGGGCTCCCCGATGCTCAACGAGATGGCGTCGGGCATCGTCTCCACCAATCCGAAAAAGCGGCGGATCGGCGATGGCGGTAATTCGCGCACGCGTGCGGCGATGCGGGACTGGCAATCAATCGGCATACATCTTCCCCGAAAAGTCGACCTTCATCCCGTTACACGCCTAGCCGATGGTCGTTGGTTGAGTAGGACAGGATGTCCGTATCGAAACCTCACGACTATCGCCCGGTGGTTTCGATACGGACATCCTGTCCTACTCAACCGCCTGGGTTATGCTGTAACGGAAAGTGCTTATTGCGCAACGACTTCGCCGCGCACCACGAGTATAACAGAGGCGGCCAATAACGGGCAAGCCGACAGGGAGACAAGCAGACGGCATGCGCGGTCGATTCGTGGCGCATGCCGTCCGGTGTTTCACTTCAGCGAACCGTGTTACCCCTGATTGGAATAGACCACAATGCGGAAGCCCAGGTCTTCGGCGGAAAAGAGCGGCACGGCATGCCCGCGTTTGGCGCAGCTTTGCTCCAGCGTGGTATCCAAAAAGCCGCCGCCGCGGATCACGCGTTCCGTGCCGGTGGCCGGAGCGATGAACGATAACTGTAAACTGTTATACAAATCGCTCTGATACCAGGTATCGCACCATTCGCGCACGTTGCCCGCCATATCGTAGCAGATGGCGGGGCTTTTATCCGCCAGATAATTTTCTGTCACGGTGGCATTACTGGCGTGGTAACCGCCGCCATTCATGCTGGTGTCTTCCCAGTTGTTCGAGTTGTTGTTATCCCAGGTGTTGCCCCAGGGGAAAAGGCGCCCATCGTTACCGCGCGCGGCCAACTCCCACTCATCTTCCCCAGGAAGCTTACCACCCGCCCATTGCGCGTAAGCGTTTGCGTCATCCCAGCTCACATTAACAACAGGAAACTGATCATTTGAGCCAGCCGGTTGCGTCGGCATGGTGCGTGAAGTTTGGGTGCAGAACTCCTGGTATCGTTTGACCGTCACTTCACTCTCTGAAATCCAGTAATCGCCTCCAGAGAGTCCAAGTTGCGGCATTTGATCAGTGAACCATGCCAACGGGTAAGAGTATTGTTGAACGAGGGCATCTGCGGTCGCTGAACTGGTTCCCATCAGGTATGTTGACTGATAACTGACCCAGCGCATCTTTTCATTATCCCAGGCATTAATCCAGATGCCATATGCGGTTTGGCTCCCCCAGGGAACGGCGACACCATTGACCGGGTAGACATTAAAAGTGATTGTCTGTGATACCCCTGATTCGGTATCTGTCGCCGTCAGCGTTGTCTGGCCAGCCTGATTTGCGGTCACTTTTCCGGTGCTGTCAACACTGGCAATGGCGGGATCAGTTGTCGTCCAGGAGATCGCATTGGGATCAACGAGTACATAGTACAGGGAAGAGTCGTAAGTTTCATACCCTAATTGACGGGTTCCCCCAACAACCATATCGATCGTCGTGTCTTTACTGCCTTCTCGATCGACCCAATTCACCAATTCAATCGACGCAACCGTACTGTTCATCGTCAACGTAAGCGCAATATTCTCACCCGGATTGGTGATAAACCCTGACATATAACCTTGGGCCTGCATTGTGCCCGTGGCATCGGCGTTGGGATAGGCTTCCGCGGTAAAGGTCAGATTTCCCAACGGCAACCAATCGAAGGTGGTGGTGGTGGTACCGCCTTCCGCCGGCCGGTTCAATATGCGATATGTTTCGAAGGCATTGCGGCTCCGCACGATGTTGTCCACGGTGATTTTAATGCTGTTGCAGGCCAGCGGAATGACGCGGCCCCGCGCCGGCCATTTTATCGTGATGCGCGCGGTGCCGCCCGTGCGTTTCACGGGCAGCAACGAGCGCGAACCGCCGCAGCCGGCCAGGATGAAGGCGCACAGGAGCATGAAACATATCCCGAGATATCGCTGTCGATGCATACCAAACCCCTTACTGAACCGTGATGTCCCCGGTTCCGCCGGTGGGAGCGCCGCCACCGTAAATCGCAATGGCGCAACGGAACCCATAATCGTTGTACGTGAAAGACGGAGCGGCATAGACGCGGTATGGGCAGCGATGCGCATAGTCGATCACGCCGCCATAGCTATACCATGAATCACCGCGCAACACTTTATCCGTGCCCGTGGTCGGTCCGGTCGGATTGGCCGTCGGCGTGATAAGGTAATAATCGCTTTGATACCAGTCCGCGCACCATTCCCACGCATTGCCCAGCATGTCCATCGCGCCGTAAGGACTGGCGCCGTCGATGAAGCTGCCCACCGAGTGGGTGCCCGTGCCGACGCCGGTCGTATTCGAATTCGCCCAGGTTGCCAGATACGTGGAAGCGTATTCCCAGCCCCAGGGGTACGGCCGATCATCCGCATCACCGCGCGCCGCCTTTTCCCACTGTGCTTCCGTCGGCAGCGTGGCATGCGCCCAGTTGGCATACGCCACGGCGGCGTTCCAATCGACATTCACGATCGGATGGGTGTCTTGCCATCCCCAAAAAGGTGCGGCAGGCAACGACTGTCCGGCATCCTGGCAATACGCATTGTACTGCGCGTAGGTCACCTCATATTTATAAATCCAATAGCCGTCCAGATAAACGCTGTGCTGCGGTTTTTCATTATTGAACCAGTTCGTGCCATTCGTGGTGATCAACGACTGCACGTCCGCATCCGACGTGCCCATGGTGAAGAGACCCGCCGGCACCCACACCATTTCCGCGCCGTCCCAGGGATTGATGCTGACCTCACCGGCGACCGTGCCGGCGGGGATGGGTCCGATAGCTTGCACGCCGGCGGTGCCGCTGATGCCGGATTCCGTCTCCAGCGCGGTGATGGTGGTGCTGCCGTTCATATTTCCCGTCACAAGCCCATTTCCATCAACTGAGGCGGTCTCCATGTCCAGCGTGGACCAGGTAATATTCCCTGGCGCGGTCAACACCACCTCGCCGCCATCATTCTTCGGGGTGGCAGTCAACTGGACGGTATCTCCCACGGCGATTTTTTTCGTGCCTGGCGTCACCTCGACCTGGGTGATGGTGCTGGCCATGGTCAGCACGGCGACGAAGGTTGAGCCGTAGATGGCAGTATCGAGGATGTTTGCGGTGGCCTGCGCCACTCCTCCGGCATCAGTATCGGGATATGCGGTGGCGGTCACCAGCAGACTGCCTACCGGCAGCCGGTCGAAGGTTGCCGTGGACAATCCACCTTCCGTGGGGCGATTCAACACGCGTACGGCCAGGAAATCCGTGTAGGATTCACCGACCATCTCCCGGATTTCGACCTTAACGCTGTTGGCGGCGACCGGAATCAGCCGCCCCCGCGGCGGCCACTTGAGGGTAATCTTCCCGGTGGTCATGCGCTGTTGCGGTGTTGCCGGTCGGCGGTCGCCGCAACCCGCCAGCAGGATGGCGTTCAGCGCCAGCAGGATTATGAGAAGATGTCGCGGTGCCATCGGCATACTCGCTCTCCTATTGAATGGTAATGGTGCCATCCGTCACGCTGCTGTTATCCAACACCGCATCGCGCGCGGCCACCGCACAGCGGAAGCCAAGACTATCCCCGTAATTATCGGTGGTGACATCACGACGTGAATAACAATAGAAATATTGCAAGAAGGTTGGATTATCATAATAAGCAGTACTGCGCATAACTTTACTCGTGCCGGTGGTTGGTCCGGTCGGATTTGAAGACGGGGACAAATAATAATTTGCCTGATACCAATCCGAACAGAACTCATAAACATTCCCAAGCATATCCATCGCACCGTACGGGCTTGCACCGGCGGGATAGCTTCCAACTTGCGAAGTCTCCATCCTTGTTTCAATAGTACTAGTATCATCTATATTATTGCATTTTTCACTATCCCAGGTATCACCCCAGGGGAATCGACGACCATCGGCGCCACGTGCTGCCTTTTCCCACTGCGCTTCCGTCGGTAATTTGACTCCCATCCAATCCGCATAAGCGGTGGCATCATTCCAGGTAACGTTGACAATTGGATGATTCGCCAGCCAACCCCAGGATGGCGCTGCTGGCATGACGCGCGATGCCGCTGTGCAGAATGCCTGGTACTGCTCGTATGTCACCTCATATTTATAAATCCAGTATCCATCAAGTGCAACGGTATGCAACGGTTTCGTCGCAAAATTGCCATCAGCGCCACCCATCAGGAAATTTCCCGCCGGCACCCAGACCATGGTGGCGCCATCAGCCGGGTTGGTGCGTTCCTCGCCGGCGAAGGTGCCGGGCGGGAAGGCGCCGGTGACATTGACGCTGCCGGAGAGGCCGGATTCGCTTTCCGTCGCGGTGATGGTCGTGGAAGCGGAACGCACGCCCGTCGCCACGCCGGTGCTGGGATCGACTATCACGACCGAGGGACTGGCCGAACTGAAGGTGATGTTGCCGGGTGCCACCAGCACGACCTCGTCCGCCGCGTTCTTCGGGGTGGCGGTGATGGGCAGCGCGCCGTCGATATCGACCGTCGCGTTGTTCGGCGCCACCACCACCTGGGTGATGGTGCTGGCCAAGGTCATGGTAATATCGAGATGACTGCCGGCGACGGCATTCGTGCTCGCGGTGGCGGTCGCCTGTGCCACTCCGCCGGCATCCGTCTGCGGATAAGCATCAGCAGCGAAATACAGCATGCCGGCGGGCAAGCGGTCGAAAGTCGCGGTGGAGAGTCCGCCCTCGGTGGGACGGTTCAGCACACGCGGCGCGGAAAAGCCGCTCAAATTGTAGGCGACCACCTTCACGCTGTTGGCGGCAACGGGGATGAGTCGGCCCCGCGCTGGCCATTTGACGGTGATTGTCGCCGCGGCCGTGCGTCCCTGCGGTGCCCGACCTCCGCCGCCGCAGCCTGCGAGCAAGGCGGCGGCGACGGTTGCCAGTAGCATGAGCCAATAACATCGGGATGTCATCGGCATCTCCCTTCCTTAATTAATGGTGATGGTGCCGTCCAGCACGTTGCTGTTATCCAGCAACGCGTCACGCGCGGCTACCGCACAGCGGAAGCCGAGGGTGTCCGCGCTGGTGGTCGGAGTTGCGAAAGCCCGAGTCGTAGTGAGGAACAGGGTCGGATCAACCCCACCCCAATCGCCGCCGCGCACCACGCGCGCCGTGCCCGTGGTTGGGCCGGTGGGATTGGTGGTCGGTGACAGGTAATAATAGGTGGCGCTGTACCAGTCCGCGCACCATTCCTCGACGTTGCCCGCGATGTCCAGCGCGCCATAGGGACTGACGCCGGTCGGGTAGAAGCCGACGGTGGTGGTTTGCGTATTGTTGTTGTTACAGTTCGCCGCGTTCCACACGCCGGCCCAGGGATATTGTTGTCCGCTGGTGCCGCGCGCCGCTTTTTCCCACTGTGCTTCCGTCGGCAACGTCAATGCCGACCAATCGGCATACGCTTTAGCATCATCCCAACTGACATTGACGATGGGGTGATTCGACAGCCAGCCCCATGCCGGCGCCGCCGGCATCGCGCGCGCGGTGTCAGTGCAGAATGCCAGATACCGGTCATAGGTCACTTCGTGCTTGTACATCCAGAAGCCATCGAGTGCCACCGTGTGCAGCGGATAGATGTCGGCATTCCCGGTGTATTCACCCATGAGGAAATCGCCGGCCGGCACCCAGACCATGGTCGCGCCATCGACCGGATTGGTACGCTGTTCGCCGGCGAAGGTGCCGGGCGGGAAGGCGCCGGTGATATTCGCACTGCCGGAAATGCCGGAATCGCTCTCCGTGGCGGTGATCGTCGTGCCGGCGGAACGCACGCCCGTCGCCACGCCGGTGCTGGGATCGACCGTCACCACCGAAGAACTCCCCGAACTGAAGGTGATATTGCCGGGCGCGACCAGCACGATTTCATCTGACGCGTTTTTCGGGGTGGCGGTAATCGGCAGCGTACCGTCGATATCGACAATCGCGTTGTTCGGCGCCACCACCACCTGGGTGATGGTGCTGGCCATGGTGAGCGTGATATTGATATGACTGCCGGCCGCGCCGTTATAACTGCCTGTCGCGGTCGCCTGTGCCACTCCGCCGGCATCCGTCTGCGGGAAGGCATCAGCGTTAAAATAGATCCAGCCCGCGGGCAAGCGGTCGAAGGTGGCGGTGGACAGCCCGCCCTCGGTGGGACGGTTCAATACACGCGGCGCGGTGAACCCACTCAGGTTATACGCGACCACTTTCACGCTGTTCGCCGCCGCGGGAATCAGACGGCTGCGTGCCGGCCACTTGATGGTGATGGTGGCGCTGACATTGCGCTGGGGTTGAAGCTTGTTTTCCCCGCCGCCGCCGCAACCGGTCAGCATTGCGGTGATGGCCAACACGGCCAGCATCATAAGAGTGAATCGGCGCATGACTTATTCTCCATTTATCATTTTATTCAATGGTAACCGTGCTTTCCCAGTAATCATTCGTGGGATTGCCCGGCGGTGCGATCACACAACGGAAACCGCACTCTACAGAAGTCGAAGTGGGGAGCGCACTCCCCCGAGAAGCGCCGCGGAACAACTCGCTCGCGCTCCCGCTGAAACTGCCGCCCGTGATGACTCGCTCGGTTCCGGTCACGGCGCCAGACGGGTTGGAGGTGGGCGAAGAGGTATAATAATTCGCACTATACCAATCCATGCACCACTCGCGCACGTTCCCCGCCATATCCATCACGCCGTAGGGACTGGCATCTCCGGTATAGCTGCCGTCAGGCGCCGGGCGCAATGCACCTGCGCCGCCGCCGGCCACATTGGTATCGTTATAGTTGTTGCACTTTTCCACATCCCAGACGTCACCCCAGGGATAGCGTAAGCTGCCGGTACCGCGCGCCGCCAATTGCCATTCCGCCTCGGAGGGTAACCGTCCGCCGACCCAATAGGCGAAGGCGGCGGCGTCAGTCCAACTCACGTTGACCATCGGCTGATCGTCATGCCACCCCCACGGGGGCGCCGTCGCCGGGAACGGCGTGCCGGTGGCCAGGCAAAATGCGCGATACTGCCCCACCGTCACTTCATATTTATAAATCCAGAATCCATCCAGCGTTACTGTGTGCTGGGGATGCTCATCCGCGTTACCCTCGGCATCCGGGCTGCCCATGAGGAATGAACTGGCGGGTACCCAGACCATCGCATTTACGTCGACCGGGTTGGTCTTTATTTCTCCAACCGCGACGCCGGGCACGGCGACATCCACCACAGTAATGGTAACGGTGCAGGTCAAACGCGAGCCGGTTTCCCTGCCGGTGATCGTAGCGGTGCCGATGTTCAGCGCGGTCACCTGACCGGTATTGGCATCGACCGCCGCAATCGCGGGGTTCGATGATGTCCAGACGACAGCGTTCTGATCGACCAGCACAATCTCGCCTTGATCGTTCATCGTCGTCACGGTTAATGTCAACGTGCGGTTGAGCGCCAGTGCTTGCGCTTCCAACGAGGGGACCACCTGGGTTATGGTGCTATCCAGGGTAACAGCGAACTCTATCTGTTCGCCGGGAAGCACGGAGAGTTTCCGTGTGCCGGTGGATTGCGGAATGCCGGCGCCATCATATTCCGGGAAAGCGGTGATGGTAATGGTGACGCTGCCTTCGGGAACTCCAACGAACGTGACGGTCGAAACCGGATTCCCGGGGACGCGATTCACGGTACGCGCACTGGTGTAGAACGTGCCGACTGAAATCGTGACGGTGATGCTGCGAGCGGTGGCGGGGATCAGGCGCGTCGCCGTCGGCCAGTGAATGCGCATTGTCAGGCTGGCGCCGCGCGACGGTGATTGTGGTGCGCGGCTACTGCATCCGGCAACGAAGATGGTTAAGAGTATCAGGAGTAGAATTGCGAACAGTCCTGTTGCACGCCGCATACGAAACCTCCCTCCGCGAGCGCGGAATTTCCAGTGAGCATGGGAGTCATATACAAGTCTTTTTCGCTGTAAACGCTTATATTCCTCCTCTATTTAACGTTGGCTTGCAAAAAAAATTAAAAAAATTGGGGGATGTCTGTCCTGAACAGCAGGGATTCAACCGTGAGTAGATACGGGACGGGCGAGCGGGAGCGGATGATGGATTGCACTGCTTCCTGGATCGACACAAGAGCGGACACCGGATTTACTGGTCGCCCAGCGCCCGCAACCGCGCCACCACTTGCTCGATCAACCAGGCCGGGGTGGATGCCCCCGCGGTCACGCCGACGCGCGTCAGGCCGTGCAGGTCGCGTGGATTGATCTCGTCCGCTGTTTCGATCAATTCGGTGCGCGGGCACACGTGCTGGCAGATCTCCATCAGGCGGTTCGTGTTGGAGCTGTGGCGACCGCCGATGACATAAATGGCATCGACCTGCTCCGCCAACCGCCGCGCGGCCTCCTGGCGTTCACGCGTGGCCAGGCACACGGTGTTCTCCACCGTGCAGCCGGCATACCGCGCGCGCAGCAGTTCCACCACCTCGCGAAAAGTGTGTTCGTTGACGGTGGTCTGCGCAATCACGCCCGGGGTGATGTCGTCGGGCAGCATATTGACCTCATGCGGATGGGTGATAATGTATGCCGGCGTCGAGACGTAGCCGAGGATGCTTTGCACTTCCGGATGATTGGGATGTCCGACGATCACCAGGGTCAAGCCCTGCCGGGTGAATTCACGCGCAATGCGCTGCGACTTTTTCACAAAGGGACAGGTGGCATCGACGATGTGCAGGCCGCGCTCCGCCAGCGTGGCGAAGGTTTCCGGCCGCGCGCCATGCGCGCGCACCACCACGGTATCGCCGTGCACCTCGTCCAACTGCTCCACCGGATGAATGCCCGCGGCGTCGAGACGGCGCGTCTCCTGCGAATTATGCACCAGCGGGCCCAGCGTGTTCACCGCGCGCCCGTTGCGCAGTGCCGCTTCAGCCTGTTCAATCGCCCGGCGCACGCCGAAACAAAAACCATACACTTCGGCCAGCACGATCTCCATCAGTTCACCCTGCCGCCGTGACTTCCACGATCAACTCGATTTCGAGACAGGCGTCCAACGGCAGCGCCGCCGCGCCCAGCGCCAATCGCGCATGGGCGCCGACCGTACCGAAGACAATTCCCAACAATTCGGAAGCGGCGTTGAGCACCTGCGGCTGTTGCAGGAAGTCCGGCGCCGAATTGACGTGCCCCGCCAACCGCACCACCCGGGCCACGTGATCGAGGCCGACCGCGTCGTGAATGATGGCCAACGCATTCAACAGCGCCTGCCGCGCCGCCGCCTGCCCCGCCTCGATGGTGACGCTGTCCCCCAGCTTGCCGGTATACGCTCCCGGCAGCTTCCCGTCTACCAGCGGAAGCTGCCCGCTAAGGAAGAGCAGGTTGCCGCTTTGCACGGCCGGCACATATACCCCGAGCGGCCTGGGTGCCGCCGGCAATTCCAGTCCGAGTTCCGCAATGCGTTGTAATGCCATATTGAAGCCTCCATCGCGCAGAATACAGCCGTTCCCCAGTATACCAGGAATTGCCGTGTCGCGATTCGAAATTCCGGCAGGTCGTGCGAAATCGTCGCCGCCGGCGCGGCGAAAAGCGGGGCATGTTCGCCCTGGCTGACGCGGGCAGCGCGGTCTGGTATAATAAGGCGCGACGCGGGGTTATCCTGGAGATGACCAAGTCTCATCCGTGGAGCCGCTGCTGGAGTTGCCCGTGGACTTTTTGCACAATATCAAACCCGATGTCATCTTCATCTTCATCCCAATAGTCTTGCTCTCGGTGGCGATCCACGAATTCGCCCACTGCTGGACCACCGATCGGCTGGGTGACGATACGCCGCGCTTGAACGGGCGCGTGACCTTGAATCCGCTCGCGCACCTCGATCCGATGGGCACCATCCTGATCGTCGTCACGGCGTTGTTCGGCCTCGGATTCGGCTGGGGCAAAGCGTCGCCGTTCAATCCGTATAATTTCCGCCACCCGGCGCGCGACCGCATGATTACGGCCATCGTCGGCCCCATTTCCAATCTGCTGCAGATGTTGGCGTGGGCATCATTGCTGAACATTGGCTTCGTGCTGTTCGCCTCGAATTTGCCTGTCCTGCAGACGTTCGTGAAGATCTGTTACACCGGCATGATCATCAATGCCTCCCTGGCCGTGTTCAACCTGTTGCCCGTCTACCCGTTGGATGGCCACCACGTATTGAGCTACCTGGCGCCGCCGTCCTGGCGCCCGGTCATCGACAGCCCGCTGTGGGGCATTGCGTTCCTCTTCCTGGTTTTCAATACGAAAATTCTCGGTCAAATTCTTATGCCGGCGATCAATGCCGTATACCGGATGACCGAGTTGCTGGTCGGCGGCATCCCGCTATGACAGAGACCCGGCAACCGATTATTGCCATCGACGGACCCGCCGGTTCGGGGAAGAGCACGGTGGCGATGCAGGTCGCGCGGCAGGCGGGGCTGCAATTCATCAGCAGCGGCGCAATGTACCGCGCGGTGGCGTTGTGTGCGCTGCGCGATGGCGTCTCCGCCCTCGATCGCGACCGCCTCATCGCCATCGCGGCATCGCTGGACGTGCGCTTCTTCACCGACGCCGCGGGCGAGGTGCATACCCTCCTCGGCAATGAGGATGTCACGGAGGCGTTGCGCCGTCCCGACGTGGCGCAAATCGCCTCGGTGATTGCCACCATCCCGGAACTGCGCGCCCACCTGGTGCGCAAGCAGCAGGAACTTGGCCGCCGGGGTGGAATTCTCATGGAAGGTCGCGATATTCAGACCGTGGTCTTTCCTGACGCGGAGATCAAAATCTTTCTCACCGCTTCCGCCGAAGAGCGCGCGCGGCGGCGCTGGAAAGAACTGAAGGTGACGGGCGCCGGCGGCGGCTTCGCTGAGGTGCTGGAAGATGTGCGCGCCCGCGACCGGCGCGATGAAGAGCGCGCCGCTTCGCCGTTGCGCGCCGCGCCGGACGCGGTGCATGTCAATACCGATGGCCTGACCCTTGCGCAGGTGGTCGATTGCCTGCTGCGCATCATTGCCGCGTGGCGCGCCCAACCGTGGTTGCGCGGCCGTGCGCTGGCTGACGCCGCCGGGTGCGACGGAGGACACGAGTAATATGGACCTGGGTGCTGCCACCCATCCCGGCTACGTGCGGTCCGGCAACGAAGACGGCTTCTACGCCTCAGGCGAGTTTGCCGTGTTTGCCGTGGCCGACGGCATGGGCGGGCACGAACATGGTGAAATCGCCTGTCACCTCGCGCTGGACACCGTGGTGCAAAACGCGGAGGCCATCGCACACGCCGCCCCCACCGAGCTTCCCGGCATCCTGCACCAGGCGATTCAGCATGCCAATACCGCCATCCTCTCGCAGGCACTCACCCAGGATGCGCGCAATCGCATGGGCACCACGGTGGTGGTGGCGACCATTAACGGCGACCGACTGTACTTCGCACACATCGGCGACAGCCGGCTCTACCTGTTGCGCGGCGAGGTATTCACCCAGTTGACTCGCGATCACTCGCTGGTGCAGACGATGGTGGACCGCGGCGACATCACCCCGGAAGAGGCCGCCATTCACCCGTTGCGCCACCAGATCACCCGCGTGGTGGGCGGCGACGATTACATCTCCCCGGAGATTGCCAGCCAGGCGCTGGAGCCGGGCGACCTCATCCTGCTTTGCACCGACGGGCTGAGCGGCGCCGCCGCGCCCGAAACACTCCGCGCCATTCTCGAATCACCGCACACCGCGCAGGAAAAGGCGGACGCGCTGGTGCAGGCGGCGCTGGAAGCGGGTGGACCGGACAACGTCACCGCGGTCGTGGTCGCCTATCACCGCCCGCGCCCACTGATCGAACAACCGGCAGGCCATCCGCACCAGCATCCGCACCTTTCCCTGCTGCAGACGATCACCCTGACCGTGGTGTGTCTCCTGGTCATCGCGCTGGGGCTGGCCGGCTGGAGCTACCATCATCCGCACTACTTCATCTCGGTGGATGCGCACAGCCGCCTCGGACTGTATCGCAATTGGGTCGGCTTGCCGATGATCCAACCGGAACGCCTGCCCGATACCGCGGACCCGGTGTTGATGCTGCACGAAGTGCAGCCGCACCTGGACAAATACGGCGACATTCATCAGGGTATTGCGGTCGAAAACGAAGATACCGGACGCGCCTTCCTGCAGGAGCTGGCCAAGCAGACGGTGTCGCGCCTGTTGGACGACGCCAAAACCGCCATCGAGCAGCGCGACCTGGCGGGCGCGCGTGGCATGCTCGCGCATGCCAAGGCGCTGGGAGCCGAGGAGAACCTGGTGCGCCAGTTACAGACACTGCTCATCCAGGCGGAACGCACCCCCACCCCGCGCGCGCCGCGCCGTACACCCGCGCCGTCGCCCGTCACTTCCCGCTGATGCGTTTCCACTCGGTATGCGCGCACACCGAACACGGCGGTACATGTCCGGGATGGTGCAGCGTGATCTCGTTCCCGCAGTGCGTGCAGCGGTAGGCGCCGGTAGCGCCGATCTCCCCGGTATGCACCGTCGTCGTCTGCGCCGGGGGCTTCCGGGAGCCGCAGGAACCGCATTACGGCGATGATCAGTGGGTTGGCGTGCGTGGAGAGAAGAATATCCCGTTGTCCATCGCATGCCGGCGCACCGCATGCGTGTTACCGGCACTCGCGCCCATGACTCGTCATGCTGCACATCGGTGGGCCATTCAGCCCCGCCCCGCCTCCGCCAGCGCGCGTTCGACCACCACCAGGTCGTCCAGCTTATCCACGTCGAAGCCGATTTCGGGGTACGGGGTGATGACCGCTTTCGCGGGTGCGCCGAGGATGCGGGTGGCGACGGTTTCCAGGTAGGGCAGCGTGAGGCTGCCGGTGAGCATGCGCAGCACGGTGGAAAGGCCGAGAATCCGCGCGAGCTGGAACGGTTGCTTGCGCGCGGTGTAGAGACGCTGGATCAGTGCCTGTTTGTTGTCCAGCAGGTCGGCGGTGGTGAAGATGGCGTTGCCGCCGGTGAAGACGCCTTCCTTGATGCGCACGTAGGTGCGGCGCGCGCCGGGAAAGCGCCATTCGCTCACTTCGCGCGGGATGATGGGATAGGTCAGCGCGGCGCCGCTTTCCAGGCTGGTGCGCAGGTAGCCTTCCACCCCCTCCACCGTCAATAGCGGGATGTCGCCGGTGATGAAGACCAGGTGCGTGAGACGTTCGTCAGCCAAAATCCGCGCACCCACGCGCATGTTGCCCACCAGCGTATCGCCCGCGGCGGCTTGCTGGGCGGGCAGGTGCGCCAGCTCGACCAGCGCCGCGGGCGGGGCAACGAGCGCGGTGGCAACCACCGACGGGGCGGCCCGCAGCGTGTCGAACAGATATTCAAGCAAATAGCGATCGTTGCCGCGCAACAGCGCCCGGTGCGTGCACAGGTGCGCCAATGTCGGCGGCACGCGCCCGCCCGCCAGCACCACCGCGCCAACTCGGGAAGTGTGTCCACTCATCACAATGTCATTGTACGGCATTTCCGACAGCCGGGGAAGAGGACGTTTACAATGTACGCGCATACACTGGCATCAAGAACGGCATGGGGGAAACAAAGTGCCCTGGACATAGGTGAAGTGGTTTGGTATGCTAGCCATAAGTAGGCCATTTGGCGATAAAACAGGTCAGCACTATCTTCTTCGACGCAGGACCGATCACGTCCGCGTAGGCGCCCATGGAAGGTCGAATAATGACGAAAAATAAATACCGTCTGTCCCCAATACCTTCCATTCGAATCCACGCGGAGGCATAAAGGGTGTCGAAGGAAAAGAGACGCCGTCTACTTGATTGGCAAGCACCGCCGAAGGGAGAGCGAGTAAAGCTAGAATAACCAGATACACAACATGTAAAGGCTGCATCCTCATACAAGCGATTCTACCATAAGAAAATATTCAAGCCAACTTTTTACCGAGCGTTTCAATATCATTTTCCAGCAGTTCCGCCTTTTTGCTGGACTCGAAACGACATCCGCCGATGCGGTTGGGGCGAACCGTATCATAAGAGACGGATATCGGTTGATTCCGGTCGGCGAGGGATTTCGTGCTCGTTTGCGAGGCTTCCCGGTTCACAACACTCCCCGTTTTAGTGGGGCGCTGCAGGAGACACGCAGAGCGCCTGGAGACGAAGTGTGCTGGTGAAGAGGGATCAGCCACCAAGAAATACGGTTGTCATTTCACCGGTATCCAAGGAGGCCCAAATCGTGCCATCTGGGGCGAGGGCGAGGGCAGTGACATCAGCGGTGTCATGCAGTGTAATATTGTGAACCAGCACCCCTGATGCGGTTTCGAAACCCAGCACCCGCCCCTGTGCAGCATAGAGAAGCAACTCGGGACCGACAAAGAGCAACCGGGGGCGACGAACGGAAAAGGCGGTCGCCTCTTTATGGCGTGAGACCAATAAATCTGCAATCAGGCGATTGTCAATGGTCACCATCCATTGCCGCATGAAAGGTTCCAGCGTATACAGACCGATATCACCCTGCCAATCCGGGGATTTTCGCTTTTCTCCGATTTCACCGAGCAAGGCCAGGGTGCGGCCATCCGGGCTGATGGTAAAGTAGGTGAGTTCAGCCACATCGTCCGTCGCCCACTCTTCGGCCTCCTCAGCCTCAGCATCCTCAAAAGGGTTTACTCGGAATAGTCGGATGAACCCCTCGTTTTGATCTGTACTCTCCCATGCAAGAAAGCGGGACCAATGGTCGAAACGCATCATGCTCACATAGACATTATTGTGGGCAGCACCGATATTTTCTCCTGTAAGGCGGTCCTGCAGGTACACCGGCCCAGAATTTCCTTCGCGATATCCCAGCCAATGTCCATCGGGCGAATACGCCAGCGCGGCGATCTGTTGGGGGCACGCTGTGGCATCGACGGGTTGCAGGTCATGCCAGCGACGGAATTCAGTCAAGTCGTCGGTATTGACCACGGCAATGGTCTCGGCATCGGGAAGGAGGACAATATTGCGGATGCCAGGAATGGGCAATCCCAGGCCAGCATGGAACCGTGCAGTGTTGTCCTCCAGCGACCAGCGAGTCAGTGTGCGTGGTCCCACGACAGCCAATGCCTCCATGCGTGATGGGTGGCAGCACATCAGTACCAAGGGGAGACCGGCGGGCGATATCGTAATGGGCTGATCCGTGAGCACCTGTGGGGGCATGTGCCTTGCGATCAATGCGGCAAGGTGTTCCCGTCCGCTGGCACGGTGGATCGGCATTTGTCCGGCACGATTGCGTTGCAGCAGATTTGCGCCGTGCTGAATCAGCAATTCAACAACCGCTGTATGGCCCAACCGCACCGCTTCAAAGATCGGTGTCTCATCGTACGAGTCCGTTGCATTTATAACAGCACCTGCAGTCAGGAGTTGCTGTACAACGTCGGCATGCCCATCTTTCGCTGCGCCATGAAGGGGGGTATCGCCGAGTGGGCTGATCACCCGCACCTGCGCGCCAGCATTCAACAGGACACGTACCACATCGGCATTCCCCCGGGCTGAAGCGCAGTTCAACGGTGTGCCCCCGGGTGAGTATTCGACGTCAACAACCGCGCCATGCTTGAGCAGCAGGATCGCCACAGCTGCTGTTTGCGCAAAGTGCAGCGGGGTTATGCCATCATACGAGCGGCGGGCATTCACATCGGCTCCATGTGCAATCAGAACTACGGCTACATCGGCGTGTCCTTCCCAAGCTGCATCATGCAACGGCGTCGCACCCATCCAGCCGCATGCCATCACGTCAGCCCCAGATTTGAGAAGAAGACGTGCGATGTCTGCTGTCGCCGCATGATGCAGTAGGGTGTCGTCATGTTGATCGCGCGAATGTACAAGCGTCGGATTACCCTTGAGCAGCGCTGCCACGCCGGCAGTGTCACCGGCTTTAGCTGCCTCGTAGATATCATGGGATGAATAACTGTGTTGGTCTGGCATATCGGCAGTGCAGATGCGTTGTATCAACTTTTGCACGCGTTGAAAAAGACTCATGCCTGTCTCCGTGTTTATACTTTATCAGAAAAACACATTTTATACGCCGATAGAAGGCGTTTTATTTACGGCTGCTTCTGTCGTGAGGCTGTGGAGGGGAGGGGTATGGATATCCTTGTCTAAAAGAGGCAACCGCGCCTTGTATGCTCTACACCTCGTTCACCCCCTGTTTTATCAGTTGCGACTGGGTAGCAGGCCTTTTGCGGGACAGGGAACTCTGACGGCCTGGTTGGGGCGAACCGTATCATAAGTGACGGATGTTGTTTGATCCCGGTCGACGAGGGGGTTCGTGCTCGTTTGCGAGGCTTTCATCCTCGTCTGTGAGGTTTCAAACGGTTACTTTTTGGTAATTCCGCGTCCGCAGGAGTTCCGCTAGCGGGGCGCGGGATGGCTTGGAGGGCGGCAGCAGGCCGTATTGTCAGTACAGAGAGTTTGATATGGCGGTCTTTGCCGTGGGCAGAGCGACCCCGGCCACGAATACGCAATCTTCCGCGGGCGTTATGATGATTATCATAGCGCCCGCGCATCGTGTTGTTTATGATTGGTGCATCACGGTGACGGGAGGGATGATGATGGCGGTGCGAAAAATCGTGGAGATCGACGGGGATCGCTGCGACGGGTGCGGGTTGTGCGTGAGCGCGTGTGCCGAGGGGGCGATTCAGTTGATCGACGGTAAGGCGCGGCTGGTGAAGGACGATTATTGCGATGGGCTGGGTGCCTGCCTGGGCGAGTGCCCACAGGGTGCCATTACCATCATCGAGCGCGACGCGGCGCGGTTCGACGAGCAGGCGGTGGAACACCACCTGGCGCGGCTTGGTCGCCCGGCGACGGGGCACGCGCCGGCTCCGGCGAGCTACGCGGCCCACGCCGGCGGGTGTCCGGGGTCGATGATGCGGCAGTTCGACGCGCGTCCCGCGGCGACGGCGGCCGCGACGGACGCCCCCAGCGCACTGCGCCAGTGGCCGGTGCAACTGCACCTGGTGTCGCCCACCGCGCCGTATTTCCGCGACGCCGACTTGCTGCTGGCGGCGGATTGCGCGGCGTTCGCCTGCGGCGACTTTCATGCCCGCTTCCTGGCCGGTCACGCGCTGGCCATCGCCTGTCCCAAGCTGGACGATCCGGACGGATACGTCGATAAGCTGGCGGCGATGATCACCGAGGGGGGCATTCGCAGCATCACGGTCGTGATGATGCAGGTGCCGTGCTGCCGCGGCCTGGAGCGCCTGGTCGATCTCGCGGTGCAGATCGCCGGGCAGGCGATTCCCGTTCGCCGCGTGATTCTCGGCCTGCAGGGCGAGGTGCTGCTGGATGCGACGGCGGCAACCGCCTGACACGCGAATCGGGCGGGTATCACCCGTCGGCTGATCATCGCTAAAGAAATAGTGGCGCATTCCGAGCAACGGAATGCGCCACTGTGCATTCAACTCGCCGATTACAACTGCTGGTAATAAATAACCGCATGATAATTAACTATTCGTAGATACAAGGTTAATGACCGTAAAGATTAAATTTAACCGGTTTTTGACTAAAAAGTCACACAACGTCGCTCCGGTGGGTATACTTATCGCTGAATGGAGGATTTCATGCGCGATCTACGAGCACATCTCAAAAACTCCGGTCAACGCATGACCGCACAACGGGCGGCGGTGTATGACGCGTTGTGCGCCAGTGCAAGCCACCCTACGGCGGAGGAATTATTCCTGTCTATCCGCGAGCAGATTTCCGGCATCAGCCTCGCCACGGTGTATAACACCCTGGAAATGCTGGTTGAGAACGGATTGGCGATAAAAATTTCCGGTGATCGTTCCGCCCGCTACGACGCGGTGTGTGTTCCACACGCACATACACGGTGTATCCGCTGCGGCAAGTTGACGAATCTTCCGCCGTATACTCTGGATGAAGTCCTGAAGATTCTGCCGCTGCCCGACGATTTTACGCCGCAGACCGCGAGTATCGAAGTGGAGGGCACCTGTGTCCGGTGCGGTGTCACGGTGCCGGACACCCGCGCGGAGTAACACGCGGCGGCGCATGGAGCCACCAGTGGACGAATTATATGACGTGATCGTGATCGGCGCCGGTCCGGCCGGCAATACGGCCGCGCTCTACACCGCGCGCGCGAATCTGCGCACGCTGGTGCTGGACAGGCCGGGTGCGGGCGGCATGCTGGCTTCCACCGAACATATCGCCAACTTTCCCGGCGTGCCTGGGCCGATTCCGGGGCGTGAGTTATTGGCTCGCATGCGCCAGCAGGCGGAGTCGTTCGGTGCCGAATACCGCGCCGAGACGGTGATCAGCCTGCAATTCGACACGCCCCGCACGGTGTATACCAACGAAGGCGGCTTGTATCACACCCGCGGCCTCATCATCGCCACCGGCGCGTTGGAACGAAAAACGAAGCTGCCCGGCGAGGAGGAATTTCTAGGCCGCGGCGTCAGCACCTGTGCCGCGTGCGACGCGCCGTTTTATCGCGAAAAAACGGTGATGGTGGCCGGCAACGATGATTTCGCGGCGGAGGAGTGCCTGGCAGTGGCGCGCTTCGCCGCGCAGGTGTACCTGGCCACGCCCACCACGCACCCGCGCATCACGTCTCCGCTGCTGACCGAGGTGACGAAGCACCCGCGCATCGCAGTGCGCGCGGGGTGGCGGCTGCGCGAAATTATCGGCGACGATCGCGTGCGCGCGGTGCGCGTGCAGACCACCGCCGGGGAGGAAACGCTGGCCGTGGACGGCGTGTTCGTGCTGCTGGGCGGCGCCCGGCCCACCACCGGATTCCTGCAGGGGCAACTCCCGTTGAGTGACGACGGCGCCATTCTCACCACCCCCGACGGCGCCACCAGCATCCCCGGCGTTTACGCGGTCGGCGACGTGACCGCCAATCATGTCAAACAGGCGGTCGTCGCCGCGGGAGAAGCCTGTGTGGCCGCGCTCGCGCTGGAAAAAGCGCTGCGCGGCCGTCCCAAGCTGCGGGTCGATTATTCGTAGCGCTACGCAAACACCCGCCGGCTCATCTCGCGCCCGCGGTCGACGAAGTAGCGCATGGTGTCGTATTCCACCTCCGGCGGTTCGGAATGGTCGGAATGCAGCACGTAGCTGCCGCCGTTGCTGATGACCGGCAGGATTTTCGCGTCCATCTCCGCGTCGATGCGCGCGCGGTCGTTGCTGATCAAGGCGCGCACGTCCACCCCGCCGTAAAAGGCGATGCGATCGCCGAACTGCTTGAACAGGGTGGGCAGATCCATGCCCGCCTTGACCTCCATGGCTTGCAGGCAATCCATGCCCGCCTCGATCAGTCCCGGCACCAGCGGCTCGACGTAGCCGCAGGAATGCACGATCACCCGGCACCCCTGCGCATGGGCGAAATCAAACAGCCGCGCGTGCCCCGGCATCACAATCTCGCGATACATCGCCGGCGACATGAACGGCTTGTTTTTGAAGCCCATGTCTTCATAGAAGAACATGCCGTCCGGCTTGCCCTCCTCCGCGAACAACACCTCCAGATGGTTGATGGTCAGCTCGGTGTAGACGTTCACCATATCCTGCACCCACTCCGGGTCGTCGGCCATGCCCATCAGCATGCCTTCATGCCCGCACACCGGATGCATCTGCTCGAACGGCGCTACCCCCGCCCAGCAGTAAAACCGCTGCTTCGCGGCGGCATAGGCCTTCGCGCTGCGATAGCCTTCGAAGGGAATGCGCCGTCGGTCGACGTCGAGGAGGAATGACCGCGCGTGTTCTTCCCAGGTCGCGCGGTCTTTCACGGTGAAATCCACGTGTTCGGGCGTGCTGTCATGCAGCTTGTGCCGGCGCAGCTTCGCGCCGTTGCCGTCCAGGTGCATGATCGTCTCTTCGGTCTCTTCAATGAGCACCTCTTCGAAGTCGAGGTGGGCGACGCTGTTCAACCAGCCGCCGGAGCAGATATCCTGTCCGAAATGCTCAGCGACGTCCTCGCCGGCTGCCAGGTGTCCTTCCCGCACCCATTTTTCCACCGTGGCGCCCCACGGGCTGATCGCTACCGGTACCTGATCTACTGGTTTGCGCTCCAGCGTATTGCGCATGCGTTCAATGCTGGTCATCGCCATACTGGTCACCTCTTCCCCGTCAAACTGCGGCGTCGTGCGCCAGCCCTTTTTATACGAGGCCGAACGGCATTTTTCCTTTTCGGGGATGGTAAATATCGGCGAGAAGTCTCTGTCGTTTGCCATTTTTTTCAATACGATTGACAATCTCACTGGCCGTCCGTATATTCAATGGAGAAGGAGGTCAGCGATGCAATGGAAAGCCTTTTTGGGAGATGAGTTTTTCAGTTCACCGGAGATGCTGCTCCCCTTCCTCGTGGTCGTCGGCGCCTTTGCCGCCGCGCAGATACTGCGTATCCTCAACGGCTGGTTAGTAGAAAAGGTGCTCGATTCGCGACTGGCTGTCGCCGCCCTGTCGGCCCATTGCCTGATATTGTTCACCCTGTGGCAGTTGCACTACCTGGGCGCCATTTTGCTCTATCTGCTGGCGCTCACAGTGGTCTGGGTGCTGGCTCCGTTGCTGGAGTTGGTGCGCGAGCACCTGGTGATCAAGCGGTTTAACCAGGACGACATTGCGCGCTACAAATATCATCTCAAAGTGAGCCCGAGCGATGCGAATGCCCGTATCAACCTGGCTAACGCCTACCTGGAGTGCGGGCGCCGAGAAGATGCCATTGCCGAATATGAGCGCGCGGTGGCACTCGATCCGCAGCATACCGGCATCGCCAGCCATAAGTTACGCACGGTGATGGAAAACCGCACGCGCCGCGACCTGGCAAACTCCGGCCTGCGCGATACCGTGAAAGAGAAGGGATTGATCAACCTGGATGAACGGATTTCCATGGAAGTCATGTCGGGTGAAGATGCCCCATCGATTCCGGAGTTATAACGCCTATCAGGGCAACATGGAGCGGCGGGAACGACGATGCAGCAACAAGACCTGGTAATCATCGGCATCGCCGTACTGGCGTTACTCGGGGGATTTCCGCTGTTGCGGTTGCTTAGCGCGTGGATGGAAGATAAAACGATGGATGGCCGCCTGGTGCTGGCCGCCATCGGGGCACATCTCGCCATTATGGCCACGCTATGGCATACCGACCGCCTGGTGCCGCTGCTGATCTATCTGTTCCTCGTCACGCTGGCCTGGCTGTTGATGCCGCTGCTGAATCAGTTGGGTGACGATGCCGGCATGCAACGACTGCGCGCCGAAGATATGCTCCGCTACCAGCACCTGCTGGCTGCCGACCCGAAAAACGCAGCCGCGCAAGCCGCCATGGCCGATTTGCTCGTGGAAAACGGACGCCTGGAGGAAGCCATTGCCGCCTACGAGAAGGCGATTGCGCTCGATCCGGAGCACGCGCAGGCCGAGCGCCGCAAACTCCAGCACGTCAGTGCACTGCGCGTCCGACGCCGGCGCAAGGGTGGACCACAGCCCACCACCCCGCTGCCGGAGGCGCTCGCCAGCGAATCGGAACACGGCGCGAAACGCCTGGTGCTGCCGCCGCTGGGGGGTGAGCAATCCGAAGATCTGCCAGCGGCGTCACCCCCTGCACCCACCCCCACCCCCACCTCGCGGCAAGACAACTGGTGGGAAGAACACCCATGAAGGCAATGGCATGATCACCGAAAGCATTCGTCAGTTACATCGATGCTCGTCGCAAACAGTGGTGACAGACGCCAGACGGTTTACTCACGGCGTTCAATCGTTCCGCCGGGATGCGCTTCTCAAACCGGCGTCGAGTAGATCAATAGCCATCATTTCCGCTGTGTTCATGGCGCGGTCATTCAGCTCCCAAACGTTTCCGCCGCCGTCTTCGCCAGCCGCGTCCAGACATGCAGGCGGTCGGGATGGCCGGCGAGGGTTTGCAGTTCACGCAGCACGATCTGCACGTGACAGCCGCGCAGGCGACACAAACCGTCTTCCAGTCCGCGACGCAACGTCGCTTCGTCTTCGGCGAAAACCACGTCGCTTGCTTTCTGTCGCCACATGATGGTGTAGCGGTCACCCACGCGGTCGATCACCCGGTCCAGGTCGGTCCACGCGCTGCAGACGAAGATGCGCAGGTTGGGGATGCTGAGCACGCCGTCGATTTTCTGCGTCAGGTTTTCGCAGCATCCGTAAGCCGTCAGCCCGTATTGCGCCAGGATGGGCAACTGATATTGCAAGCAGTATTCTTCCCACATCGCCGGCGACACCTGGTCGAACTCCTGGCTGTTGGCCATCATCCACTGGTCACGGAAGGTGAGTGGTCCGTCGTGCGGCGGCGCGAGCGGATCGCTGCACGTCATTGGCCCGGTGTTGTTGGGTGACAGCAAGCCAGTCGCCTCCGCCGCGCGCATCGATGCCAGTGTCGCATCGCGCAGATGTGCCATCAGCCGGTGCAGCAGTTCCGGCTCGTCCGCCATGTCCAGCATCATCTCGCTCAATCCGCGCAGGTCGGCGGCTGTGGTGCCCAGCGTGGCGCCCAGCGGCGCGTCGCACGCGAGTCGCACCGGCAGCAGGTCTCCGAGCAGCGCGTCCGCTCGATCCAACGCGCGTTGCGTCGCCTCCGCGTTATAGGTGAAGTGCGGCATGCGCAGGCGTTCGAAATCAGCGGCCGTTTTCAACGGCGGATCGTAGGACCACGCGCCGCCCGCCATGCTCGACGTGTGCTTCCCCGTCTCCATGCCCCATAAATTGGGTGGATCGCACTGCCAGACGGCGCCGACCGGGTAGCACGGCTCCACCGGATCGTCATCACCGATGTCATGCTTGATGAGGATGGCGCGCAATCCGCGTTCGATGGAACGCAGCCAGGGATCGTGACAACACAGTGCCTCGTCTGGCAGCAACTCCGCCCACGCGCCGACCGGCCGGCAATAGACCGGGGGACGGTCGGGGGTGCGCAAAGCGTTCACATCGCGCCAACGCCGGATAATGGCGGCGTTCTCCTCCCCGGCGGCAATCTCCGCCACCTGCTGTGCCAGCGCGCGCACCCAGGCGCGTTCATCGATCTGCTGTGTCATCGCCAATCCCTTTTCCGGTGGAAGATGGTATTTCTAGCATTCGCTATGCCATGTGCCGTCTCCTTTCCTCGCCAGGCGGAAACCTTGTCAGGACCGACTCGTGGTGTTATGATAGCAACCACTGGTGTTATTATGTCATTTGTGCGACCAGCGCGAGTGTATCGGCACCACTTCGGGCTCACCCATCGATCAGGGATGCTTGCCTGTGCTGACATTTCGCCAGGTGGATCGCGACGAACACGTCGGCGGATTGGGCCTGGGGCTGGCCATCACGCGCGGCATTGTTGAACTGCATGGCGGCACGATCCGTGCCGAGAGTCCGGGCAGCGGCCAGGGGAGTACGTTTACCATCAGCCTGCCCTTGGCCGATGAGCCGACATGAGCCATTACCGACCAAACGCCGCGGGGCGGGCACCGTGTGCCCGCCCCGTCATGTTCCGGTGTCGAAAAGGGCATCAGTTCGTCTGTACGCCCGTCGCCGCCTGTTCGGCATCGACCAGGCCATTGCCGTAGAGGACATCGCTACCGGCGGCGCCGAGATCGTCGGCGGTCTGTGCCAGGCAGGCGCGCACGGCGTCTGGTCCGTTGACGCCGGAGGCGATGATCAGCGCGGCCACCCCCGCCACATGGGGCGAGGCCATCGAAGTGCCCGACATCGTCGCATACCCGCCGCCTTTGTAGCACGACGGAATGCTGACGCCCGGCGCGGCGATCTCCACTTCCGGCCCGCGGCTGCTGAAGCTGGCAATGATGTTGCTGGCGTCGGTGGCGGATACGGCAATCACTTCGGCATATTTCGCCGGGTATTCCACCGTACCGCTGCCCGGTCCACTGTTGCCGGCCGCCGCCACGATGACGACACCCTGGCTGTAGGCCACGGCGCAGGCGTCATGGAAGCTCTGCACATCATACGAACTGCCCAGGCTCATATTGATCACCTTCGCGCCATGGGCCACGCTCCATTGAATACCTTCGATGATATCGGAAATGTATCCGGTGCCACGCTTATTCAATACCTTCACAGCCAGCAATGAGGCGTTCGGCGCCACACCGATCACTCCCACGCTATTATCGATGCCTGCGATGGTGCCCGCTACGTGGGTACCGTGGCCATTGTCATCGTTGGCGCTGGATGTCGGACTGATGGCGTTGTAACTGCCGACGATGTTGGCTTTGAGATCGGGATGGGTGAGATCAATGCCGGTATCCACCACCGCCACCGTCACCCCCGCGCCCGCATTCGCACCCGCGTCGAGGCTCATGTCGTGATTGACATCCCAGACCAGGTCGGCGTCGATGCGGCCGATGCCCCACGGCAGCGATTCGGCCGGCGGGGGCGGCGGGGCGGGTTTGCCACTGATGCTGGCGATGGCATCATTCTCAACGCGCAGCACATTCGTGTCGCTCTTCAACGCATGGTCGTTGGCCGGGCTGGCCAGCACCACCACGGCATTGATCATCGGCAGCGCCTTGAGCTTCACCGCGCCGGTGCGTTGCAGAATTTCATCCTGCGCGGCCTGATTGACCACGCCTTGCTGGAAGACGACGATTTTCCGCGCTGCGCCGCTTGCCACACGCGCCTGTGTGCCGTCACCCGCGCCGGCCAGCAGTCCCTGCTCATTCGACTGGCAACCGGCCAGCATGACCAGTGCGAATACGAGTGTACTGACCCACCCGAAAGTGTTCCATCGTGTTCTCATCACGTGTCCCCCTCGCAAAAGAATGCAATATAAGCGTACTACCAGATAATTACGCTGTCAATGCTGACCGGCAGTATTATTGAGCGCAGGAGATGGTGTGAGCAGACAATGAATATGGAGGCAGCGCCGTTTCGCTCACCGTCGAACGACCGGCGTGGTTAACATGGTATAATTCATGCATCGACTCCATGCTGGCGGGACAATATCGGGAGGGTATATGGCAGAGATAATTGATCTCAACGAGCAACTGCTCCCCGCATATCTTTGCTGTCTTGAAGAGTGGTCGGACGACATGAAAGATGCCGGCGATCATAAGGCGCGATGGTACGAGCGGATGAAGATAAACGGGTTGCGCGTAAAGATCGCCGTTGAAGAGGGACAACCGTGTGGGATGATCCAGTATCTCCCCATCGAGCACTGCGAGGCGCAGGGGAACGGCTTGTACTTTATCAAGTGCATCTGGGTGCATGGGCATCGACAGGGCATCGGGAATCGGCAGCGGAAAGGCATGGGTGCCGCGTTGCTGGCGGCGGCAGAAGCGGATGCCCGAGACCTGGGCGCAAAGGGAATGGCAGCCTGGGGCATCGTGCTACCGTTCTGGATGAAAGCGGCCTGGTTTCGCCGGCATGGGTATCTGCCGGTCGATAGGAACGGGATCATGCAACTGCTGTGGAAGCCCTTCACCCACGATGCGACACCGCCGACATGGATCCGGCAGCGGAAACAACCGGAACTGGTGTCCGGTAAAGTTACCATGACCGCACTCATCGACGGTTGGTGCCCGGCGTTGAATATTACCTTTGAACGGGCGAAACGCGCGGCTGGCGAGTTTGGCGATCGCGTACTCTTTCGGGAAATCGACACGCGGAACCGGCAGACCTTTCTCGAATGGGGAACATCAGACACCGTGTTCCTCAACCACAAATCGCTCAATGTCGGACCGCCATTAAGTTATCGAAAGATACGCGACCGCATCGAGAAGCAGGTTCGCCGTCTGAAATAGCCTGGCATACACCCCAGTCAGGAACAAACCGGCCGTGTCGTCAACGCCGACTTTTCGTTGCACGACAATGCGACGGTCCCCGGTATCCCTATCAGCATGCCATCGTTATGCTGTATGGGTGAGGCTGCGTTTCACGTGATACCGCGTATCGTCAACCCGCATGCGCACGGACAGGTCGTGAAACTGGGGAACAACCTGCCCCTGGTACGGCGTCACTACGGTGACGAAGCGTGCCGGGACCTGGCGCGCCTGATGGCGATACCGAAAAGCTGGGGGCATCACCTTCTCGCACCACTTCGGCGAATACCACGTCACTTCTGCCGCCAGCGCCTGCGGATTCGTCCATTCCAGCACACTGCCGCCTCAACGATACTCCGTGCAAACTGATTTCCCGATTGCATCCGGAACGAACGGTCAGAGGCCAGTTTACCGTGCAACTCAATAACCGTGTTATGCGTATATCCGCACAGAAACACATCGCAGGAGGACTGTACAATGTTCCGTTTCTTCCCTCTGGTTGCTTTGTTCTGCGTACTGGCGACATGCGCTTTCGCGCAACCGGGACCGAATGGCGCTCCCAACCCGGCCCAGCCGCAACCCGGCGGCAATCGCGGTGGCAACATGCTGGATGGCATACTGGGCGCAGGCCTGAACAACACCGCATTGGACGTGCTGCCCGCGGGCGTGATGGTGTTGCGCAATGGCGTTCTGGCGAAATTCGACCAGACCCTGAAGCCCACCGGCACCCTTGAGCTTTTCGGAGCATTGCCGGTGCAGCCTGTAATGCCGCAGAACCCGACCCAACAGGACCGCGACGCCATGCGCGCCTGGTTCAGCCAGGTTGCCAACCGCACCGGTACGGCGGCGATGCTCGCGAATCATGACACGCTGTTCATCGTGATCGGAAGCAACTTCTTCCGCGTGAACGCCAAAACGATGATCCTGGAAGCGAAAGCCGATTTGAACGCCGACGCCGCGGGAAATCCCCCCGCCGCAGGGCCCGCGGCTTTCCTGCGCGCGGGCGTACCTTTCCTGCGGCTCGATGCCGATACCTTATACGTAGTCGTTGGTGCTAATCTGTTGACGATCAACGCCAATACGGGGAACATCCTCAATCGCGCCACGCTGCCGAAGGAAATGACTCCCGCCATCCAGGGCGGCGGCTTCCCGGGCGGTCGCGGCAACGGTGGCGGCCCTGACGCCGGCGCTGGCCGTGGCAATCGCGGTGGTCGCGGCGGTGGAGGCGACGCCGGTGCAGTCGATGGGAATGCCGATTGATGCCGGCGTCGCCGGATGCTATATCAGGCGCATTGCGGCAGTCGTCTCGCGATGCCAGGCGAAATGATTGCCGCTCCGCTGGGTGAGTGGACCATCTGCACCAGAAAATGTTGCGGCAGCGCACACAGCGAGGAGAACACTCCTTCCCCGGAAACATGCCGAAAGACCGCGAGAGCCTTGCCCGGCGAAAGCAATCGACACGTCGAAAAATCCACGCAGGAATCTGTCCGTGCATGGCGAATCAGTATCGATGTGACTGTACAGACAATTGAACGATCCGAGTTGACGACGCTGGCGCGTGAAATTCTCGCGCAGGAAGCGCAGGCGATACAGGCCATGGCGGAGCGGCTGGGCGACGAGTTCGCGCAGGCGGTCGACCTGGTGCTGGCGTGCCAGGGGCGGGTCGTGACGACTGGAATGGGCAAGTCCGGCGCGGTGGCGCGCAAGATCGCCGGCACGCTGGCCAGCACCGGCTCACCGGCGCTCTTTCTGCATCCCGCCGAGGGTGTGCATGGCGACCTGGGCATGGTGAGCACGGGCGACGTGCTGCTGGCGCTCTCCAACAGCGGCGACACCGAGGAATTGAACGCCATCCTGCCCGCCATCGCCCGCATTGCCGTCCCAATCATCGCCTTCACCGGACGACCGGACTCTGCACTGGGCCGCGCCGCCACCGTGGTGCTGAACACCGCCGTCGAGCGCGAAGTGTGTCCATTCAACCTGGCGCCGACCACCAGCACCACCGCACAGATCGCCATGGGCGACGCGCTGGCCATCGCGGTCATGCGCCGCCGCAAATTCACCTCGAAAGATTACGCCCGCCTGCACCCGCGCGGCGCACTGGGCCGGCGACTGTTGCTCACCGTGGGCGACATCATGCGCACCGGCGCCAACGTGGCCTGCGTCACACCGGACAGCCCGTTGCGAGACGTGCTCTTCACCATCACCCGCGCCCACGCCGGCGCCGCCCTGGTCACCGATGCGGACAACCGCCTGCTTGGTTTCATCGCCGACGGCGACATCCGCCGCATTTTATTGGAAGACGAGGAGGCGCTGGGCAAACCGTGCGGACCGCGCATGAACGGTTCGCCGCGCACGGTGGTGCCCGATCGCCTGGCCGCGGAGACGCTGGCTACCATGCAAGGTCCGCCGCAGATCAGCGAGCTGCCCGTACTCGACGCCGAAGGCCGCGTGTTGGGCGTGCTGTATCTGAAAGATCTTTTGCAGGCGGGGATCCTGTAACGCACGTAAAGGAACGCTCACGATTGATGGAAGCGCAGTCTCTCGTCGATTTCCGCCTCTACCTCATCAGCGACCGCACGCAAACCGCTGGGCGACCACTGGTGGCGGCGCTGCAGGCGGCGGCGCATGCAGGGGTGCGGACGGTGCAGTTGCGCGAAAAGGATTTAACCCCGCGTGAGTTGTATGCGCTGGCAGGCGAGGTGCGCACGACGCTGGCGCCGCTGGGCACGCGCGTGCTGCTCAACGATCGCGCCGACATCGCCTGCGCGGCGGAACTGGCGGGCGTGCACCTGACCTCCACCAGCCTGACCCCCGCCGCCGCGCGCGGTTGCCTGCGCGCGGGATCGCTCATCGGCGTCTCCACGCACACGCTGGTCGAAGCGCGCTTCGCTGAAGCCTCCGGCGCCGATTTCATCACCTTCGGCCCCGTCTTCTTCACCCTATCGAAAGCCGCGTATGGCGCGCCGTGCGGTTTGGAGGCGTTGCGCGAAGTCTGCGCCGCGGTGCGCCTCCCTGTCTTCGCGCTGGGCGGCATCACCCCGGAGCACGTACCCGCCTGCATTGACGCCGGCGCCCACGGCGTCGCCGCCATCAGCGCCCTGCTCAACGTGCCCGACATCCCCGCCGCCGTCGCCGCCTTCGCCAATCCCCTCGGCGGCTTGTAACCGCTTGACAAACCAGCCGCCCGTCGGTGATCATACACTGACGACACCACCGGTGACGTATCACTCATCACCCCACAGGAGGTATCCCAATGGCTGAATGCCCGAATAAAGAGAAGAATAAACAGCACTGCAACTGCGCCTCCACGAACTGCGCCCGTCACAGCCTCTGCTGCGAGTGCATTCGCTACCACCGCGAAAACGGCGGCATGCCCGCCTGTTTGAAGAAGTAAGTTTTCCCCAAGCCGCGCCGTGTAGACATTTCGTTCGGGTTCCGCCGGTTGCACGCAGGAAGCAACCCGGTTTTCCGGCGCAAGGCGGCACGGTTATCGAGCTTCCACACCCTGTTGTTTCACACGCGACTCGATACAAAAACACGGGCGCCGGGGTATCCCGGCACCCGCGAATGCGATCCAGACAAAAAAAATGGCGGAGAGGAAGGGATTCGAACCCTTGAACGGCTTTAGACCGTTACACGATTTCCAGTCGTGCTCCTTCGACCAGACTCGGACACCTCTCCGCGCGCAACAGATTTGAGCGTGAAAAGGGGTACACGACAACTCCCCGTGTCTCCGTCTTCATCAACCCTGCGCCGACGAATCGTGTCACCAAGTTGGCCGTTTCGAATGGTTACACGATTTGTGCCGTCGCGTATCCTCATGGTATACCACGTCTTAGCTCGTGTCAACAGACTTGCCCCATCTATCCTACCGGACTCCGTAGATTGGAGCCTTGTTGAGAGCTTGCATTCTAGAGCACACGACTTTATACTTCAAATATTCTGCTCTAAGGTAGGTGGAGATGACTAACTG